>JAPLKU010000019.1 GCA_026387935.1 Gemmatimonadota bacterium
GGCACCGAGTTCGCGCATGAAGTCAGCGAGTTCAGGCAGGGTCATTCCGGCACTCGCGGCCTGCCGCCCGTCAACGGTGACGAGGAAAAGCGTGCTGCTGTCGCGGCTGAACCCGACGGAGGTGCGTGGGTTCCGAACCTCGGCGTTTCGAGAGATGGTGCCTTCCACCCACGCGGAACGATCGGCGACGGCGACACCGTCGCGAACAATTCGCGGCCATCCACCGACGAGCAGCGCCGGTGAACGCGAGGGCGAGCCGTCATCGGCTGCCCGTGCGCGTAGGACGACTCGCACAGTGTCGCCTTCCGCGACCGTCGCGAACGCGGCCGTACGCGCGCCGTACGCGGCGAGCACGGCCGCCCCGGGTGCAACGGCGTTGCCCCCGGCTTTCGCCGTCGGGCCGCGACGCACAAAAAGTTGTGTGTCGGCGCGAATCCCGACGCGAGCGAGCGGAAGCTCGAGGAGCGCGCGCGTTGTGTCAATCGGCGTAACTCCGACTCGGTCCGTATAGAGCGCCGTGCCCTCAGGGCCCGTGCGCGAGATGGCGTTCACCGCGAGTACCGGAGTCGGCACGCGCGCTACAATCGCGGTGCCATCGAGCACGTAGCGTCCCAGCAGCGGACGGCGGGCGCCGTCCACTCCGAACTGGGCGTGCACGTTGTCGAACGTGTCGAATGGCGAGTCAGTCACCTGAATGCCCTTCCACCACTCACCGCCAATGACGACGTTGTTTTCGCTCTCGCCCGTCGCGAGGCTGAAGAAGTCGGTGTTGACGGCGGCGAGCACTCGCGCCGCACCTTCGGGAGTACGCGCGACCATCGACGTGAGTTTTTCGCGACCGCGCAGCGAATCCCGCGCGCGCACCTGGCGAAGTTCAAGGTCGCTTCGGCGCAGGTCAACGGTGACAATGTTGAGGACCCACGGACCGGCGGGCCGGACGATACGTCGCCAGGTGACGCCGGGCGAGAGCGTCTGCGTCGCGAGAGAATCTCTTTGTTGTGCGCCGAGGCTCGCGGAGATTACGCAGAGTATCGAGGCAAGGCGTGGCCAGCTCACGGATACAACCAATACTTCCGCGTCAGCTCCGCGAACCGCTTGGCGTCCGCGTCCCAGCGCTCGAGCAGCTCGTCGACGGTGCCGTTCTGCACGGCCGCCCGCATGGCCGCCGTCCCCGCGAGGCGATCGACCGCAGACTCGCGCCAGACAAATTCGCTCGAATGCCGCGCATAGATCGCGCGCAACATCTTCAGCGCCACGGGCACGGGCCGCACGGCATTTCGGTCCGTGACATGCACCTTGATCATCGGCGTCGGCTTGACCGTTGCCAGTTTGAATCCCGGCTGAATCACGCGCTCCGTCGCTTCGAACCGCACACCAGGCATCTTCGCAGCGTTCAGTTCGCCAACGATCTCCCTGATGTCATTCATCCAGGCGGCGCCGATGAGCGAAAAGGGCGACTCCGTGCCCCGCCCTTCGCTGATGTTCGCGCCTTCAAAGAGTACGGTGCCGGGATAGAGCAGCGCCGCATCGAGATCCTTGATGTTCGGCGATGGGTTGACCCACTTGAGGCCCGTTTGGTCGTACCACATGTCGCGGCGGTACCCCGACATGGGCACCACGCGAATGTCGGCCGTAATGCGATTCTCGCCTACGAGGAATCGCAGCAGTTCCCCGGGCGTCATGCCGTACCGATTGGTCACGGCAAACTGGCCAACAAACGACGCGAAGGCCGTGTCGAGCACGACCCCGTCAACGCGGTCGGCGCGGATCGGGTCAGGGCGGTCGAGGACGATGAACGGTTTCTTCGCCGCAGCCGCAGAAAGCGCCATCGTCCACTGGAAGGTGTACTGGCGCGCGCCAACATCCTGAATGTCGTAGAGGAGCACGTCGACGTTCTTCAGCATGTCGGCCGTCGGCACTCGCGTGTTGTCGTAGAGCGAATAGATCGGAACGCCGGTCGCCGAGTCCACGGTGGACACCACTAGTTCACCGGCCTCGGCCACGCCGCGGAGTCCATGTTCCGGCCCGAAGAGCGCCGTGAGCTTCACGCCGGGCGTCTTGAAGAGAACGTCGATGCTGCTCGTGCCGTAGCGCGCGCGGCCGGAATGGTTCGTGATGATCCCGACGCGTTTGCCCCTGATCAGGTGCAGCGAATCGGTAACGAGAACCTCGATTCCCGGGCGGACACTACCGGCGGGCGCCGACACCGACTGGGCGGACGCGCAGGCGGCACATATGGCCGCGGCGGCGAGGAGGGACACGATTCGCATGGGTGGGAGACTATCGGTCGCCGAATCGGTTC
This sequence comes from Gemmatimonadota bacterium, assembly GCA_026387935.1. Classification (GTDB taxonomy): domain Bacteria; phylum Gemmatimonadota; class Gemmatimonadetes; order Gemmatimonadales; family Gemmatimonadaceae; genus Fen-1231. The sequence continues at coordinate 2,303 of JAPLKU010000019.1, forward strand.
GCTACCCGCTTGCTACCCGGTCGATAGCCGCGAGGACTGTCCACGTCCGGCCGGTGCCGCCCAAGAGGGGCGAAGCCACGACGCGCTCTGTATTATGGTAATTCAGAGGAGATGACGCGATGCCCGCACCACGACCGCACGGCCTCAAGCTCGCGACCACAGACTCGCCGCCGCCAGCGCGCAGTTCACCGCGCCCGGTCCCAGGTGATAGCCTTGATCGCAATCCCGGAACGCCGCTCGACTTGGACCGCGTCCTCTCGTACCGCGTAAACCGAAGCGCCGTGGAACGCCGCGCCGCCACGATTCCCACGCGCCGCACAGTGAAGCAGCAATGGCAAGCTGGCTGGCTGCTCCGCGCCATCACACTAATCGATCTCACGACGCTCTCCGGCGATGACACCGCGGGCAACGTGCGCCGCCTCTGTGCCAAGGCGATGCGGCCGCTGCGCGATGATCTGGAACGCCAACTCGGCGCTGAGCAGCTGCATCTCACCACCGGCGCAGTGTGCGTCTACCACGGACTCGTCGAGACCGCCGTGGACGCACTCACCGGCAGCGGGATCCCCGTGGCTGCGGTCAGTACCGGTTTCCCCGCCGGCCTCTCGCCGATGCACACGCGGCTTGATGAGATTCGTGACAGCGTCGCGGCCGGGGCGAAAGAGATCGACATCGTGATCACCCGCGGCCACGTGCTCACGGGCGACTGGGAAGCGCTCTACGACGAGGTGCGCGGCTTTCGCGACGCCTGCGGCGACGCCCACATGAAGGCGATCCTCGGCACCGGCGACCTCGCCACGCTCACCAACGTGGCGCGCGCGTCGATGGTGGCGATGATGGCAGGTTCCGATTTCATCAAGACGAGCACCGGCAAGGAAGGGATCAACGCGACACTGCCGATCGCGCTCGTCATGGTGCGCATGATTCGCGACTATTTCCAACAAACAGGCCACGCGGTCGGTTACAAGCCGGCGGGCGGCATCCGCTCGGCAAAGAACGCGCTCGAATACCTGTACCTCATCAAGGAAGAACTTGGCGAGCGTTGGATGCGCCCGGACCTGTTCCGCTTTGGCGCGTCGGGCCTGCTCACTGATATCGAACGCCAGCTCGATCACTTCGCGAATGGCCGCTACGCCGCGGCCCATCGCCAACCGATGGTATGAACAAGCCAATGGCCACGACGATCACCGACATTTTCCATTCGATGGACTACGGTCCCGCGCCGGAGAGCGACAAGCCAGCGCTGGAATGGCTCGCGCGACACAAGGCGTCGTTCGGGCACCTGATTGACGGTGCGTTCACGAAAGTGAAGGGCCGGCAGTTCGAGGTGACCAACCCCGCCACGGGGAAACCACTCGCGAAAGTCACACAGGGTTCCAGCGCTGACGTGGACGCAGCGGTTCGCGCGGCGCGAAAGGCCCTCGCGCCCTGGCGCGCGCTTGGCGGTCATGGCCGTGCGAAGCATCTCTACGCCCTCGCGCGCGCCGTGCAGCGCAACTCGCGGTTGCTCGCCGTGCTGGAATCGATGGACAACGGCAAGAGCATTCGCGAAACGCGCGACATCGACATCCCGCTCGTTGCACGGCACTTCTACCACCATGCCGGTTGGGCGCAGCTGCTCGAGACGGAGTTCGCCGGATACGAGGGCGCCGGTGTCGTCGGCCAGATCATCCCCTGGAATTTTCCGCTGCTCATGCTCTCGTGGAAAATCGCGCCGGCGCTCGCGGCAGGATGCACGGTGGTGCTCAAGCCGGCGGAATTCACGCCACTGTCCGCGCTCGCATTTGCCGAGCTCGCGGCCGAAGCGGGGATTCCGAAGGGCGTGATCAACATCATCACCGGAGACGGCGCCACCGGTGCGGCACTGGTCGAGCATCCCGACGTGGACAAACTGGCCTTTACTGGCAGCACTGACGTCGGCCGCATCATCCGCAAAGCCACCGCCGGCAGCGGCAAGAAACTGTCGCTCGAACTCGGCGGCAAGAGCCCGTTCATCGTATTCGCTGATGCGGACCTCGACTCGGTGGTCGAGGGCGTGGTCGACGCCATCTGGTTCAATCAGGGGCAAGTCTGCTGCGCCGGCTCGCGGCTGTTGATGCAGGAAGGAATCGCCGACCGCCTCATTGCGAAGTTGCGCGCGCGGATGGAGACCCTTCGCGTCGGCTCGCCGCTCGACAAGGCCGTGGACATGGGCGCCATTGTCGCGCCACTTCAGCTCGAGCGGATCAAGTCGCTCGTCGAGCAGGGCCAGAAGGAAGGCGCCGAGATGTGGCAGCCGAGTTGGGCGGTGCCGAAGGATGGATGTTTCTATCCGCCAACGCTGTTCACGAACGTCGCGCCGTCCTCCACCATCGCGCAGGTCGAAATTTTTGGCCCCGTGCTGGTGGCGATGACCTTCCGCACGCCGGACGAGGCCGTCGCGCTGGCGAATAACACGCCGTTCGGACTGGCCGCGAGTATCTGGAGTGAGAACATCAATCTCGCACTCGACGTGGCGCCGAAGGTGAAAGCGGGCGTGGTGTGGGTGAACTGCACCAACATGTTTGATGCGGCAGCGGGCTTCGGTGGCTACCGCGAAAGTGGATACGGACGCGAGGGTGGACGCGAGGGGATGTGGGAGTATCTGAAGCGGTCAGGAGGGAGTGGGCAGCAGGCCGTCACAAAGGCACGCAGGGTTGCTGCCAGCCGCCAACTGCCAGCTGCCAACGCGCCGACACCGCGCATCGACCGCACGGCCAAGCTCTACATCGGCGGCAAGCAGGCACGGCCGGATGGCGGCTACTCGCTCCGCGTCACCGGCGCCTCGGGCAAGGTGATCGGCGAAGTTGGTGAAGGCAACCGCAAGGACATCCGTAATGCTGTCGAAGCCGCGCGCGCTGCGGCAGGCTCCTGGTCGCGCGCGTCAGGGCACGCGCGGGCGCAGATTCTCTACTACATCGCGGAGAATCTCTCCGCGCGCAGTGGTGAATTCAGCGCCCGTATTCGCGCGCTCACCGGAGGTGACGGCGCGGCCGAAGTCGACGCAAGCCTCCAGCGCCTCTTCACATATGCGGCTTGGGCCGACAAGTGGTACGGCGCGGTGCACAACACACCGCTCCGCGGGGTCACGCTCGCCATGAACGAACCGCTGGGCGTCATTGGCATCGGCGCTCCGACTGAGCATCCGCTGCTTGGGTTCGTTTCGGTCGTCGCGCCGGCGATAGCTGCGGGCAACACGGTCATCGCGATCCCCAGCGAGCTGCACCCACTCGCCGTGACCGACTTCTATCAGGTGCTTGAGACAAGCGACGTGCCTGCCGGCGTGATCAACATCGTCACCGGGCACGCGGCGGAGCTCACCAAGGTGCTCGCTGAGCACGACGATATCGAGGCCATCTGGTATTTCGGCGATCCCGCCGGAGCAAAGGCGTGCGAGCTCGCCAGCTGCGGCAACATGAAACAGACCTGGTGCGAATCTCAGCTCCGTGACTGGACCAGCGCAGCCGACGGCGAGGGCCGGGAGTTCATGCGCCATGCCACGCAGGTGAAGAACATCTGGATTCCGTACGGCGAGTAGCACGCCAGCGCCGGTGCCGTACGCAAGAAGGGCCCGGCGCTTGCCGGGCCCTTCTTGTTCCATACGCTCCGCTTGTCTTACTGCACCGCGTTGATCATGTCGAAGATTGGCAGGTACATGGCAACCACCATGCCGCCGACGACGACGCCGAGAAACACGATCATCAGTGGCTCGAGCAGTGCGAGCAGGCTGCTCACGGCGGTGTCGACTTCTTCATCGTAGAAGTCGGCGATTTTCGCGAGCATTTCGTCGAGTCCGCCGGTCTGCTCGCCGACGGCAATCATGGAGATCACCATGGGCGGGAAGACGTTGGACTTGGCGAGCGGCGCGCTGATCGTATCGCCGCCAGCAATGGACGAACGGCTGGCCATGATCGCATCCTGGATCACGCGATTACCGGCTGTTTTTGCCGTGATTTCAAGGCCGTCCAGGATGCTAACGCCTGAGCTGATGAGCGTGCCGAGCGTGCGGGTAAATCGGCTGACGGCCGATTTGCGGATCACGTCGCCGAGCACGGGCACGTGGAGCAGCGCCTTGTCGACGTTGAGATGCCCCTTCGACGTGGCATAGTAGCGCTTGAAGGCGTGGAAGCCGAAGAAGCCGCCGAGGCCGAAGCCCCACCAGCCCTTCTTCAGGATTTCCGACATTATGATGACGATACGCGTCGGCAGCGGCAGGGCGAGGTTCACGCTGGCGAACATGTTCTGGAAGACGGGAATCACGAAAATGAGCAGCACGCTAATCGCGATGGCGGCCACGCTGAAAATGACGCCAGGGTAAATCATGGCGCCCTTCACCTTGCGCACGAGGGCGTCGTTCTTTTCCATGAACGTCGCCAGACGCATCAGAATCGTGTCGAGAATACCGCCAGCCTCGCCGGCAGCGACCATGTTCACATACAGATCGCTGAACGCCTTCGGGTGCTTCGCCAGCGCGTCGGCCACCGCATGGCCCGATTCCACGTCAAACACGACTTGTCGCGTGACGGCAGAGAGCGCCTTGTTCTCGGTCTGCTTGGAGAGAATGTCGAGCGCCTGCACCAGCGGCAGGCCGGAGTTGATCATCGTGGAGAACTGTCGCGTGAAGATCACGACGTCGCGCATCGCAATCGAGCCCGCGGTTTTCTGCTTGGACTTGGAGGCTTCCTCGACCTTGACCACGTTGAGGCGGAGCCGTCGGAGCTGCTGAACCACATCTTCGCGGTTCGTCGCTTCGATCGTGTCAGTCTTGATCGCGCCTTTCTGGTCGCGCGCGGTATAGCTAAACGTCGGCATCAGTACCTCGGATTACAGATGGCGGTGATCATCGACGTGCCGGCGCACCCGGTGGGCCTTTTGGTCCGGCATGTGGCTCACCACGCGCGCCCGTATCGCCCTCGACCGGCGACTTGCCGATCATGCGCAGAAACTCATTCGGGTCGCCGGAGACGCGGAGGCATTCGTCCTCGTCCACCTCGCGACTCAGGTACAGTGCATAGAGCGCGTCGTTCATCGTCTGCATGCCGTGCTTCTTCCCCGACTGCATAGACGAGTACATCTGGTGAACCTTGTCGTCGCGAATGAGCGCGCGAATCGCCGGCGTGATCACGAGAATCTCACACGCCATGGCACGACCGTTCCCGCTCTTTTTCGGCAGCAACGTCTGTGTGATGATGCCCTCAAGCACGAACGCCAGCTGCGCGCGCACCTGCGACTGTTGATGGCTCGGGAAGACGTCAATAATGCGATTGATCGCTTCGGCCGCGGAGTTCGTGTGCAGCGTCGCGAAGGCCAAGTGGCCCGTTTCGGCAATCGCCAGGCCGGCATGAATCGTTTCCAGATCGCGCATTTCGCCGATGAGCACGATATCGGGATCTTCACGGAGCGCATACTTGAGCGCGGAGGCAAACGACTTGGTGTCGGTGCCCACCTCGCGCTGATTGATGATGCAGTTCTGGTGCTTGTGAATGAACTCGATCGGATCTTCGACCGTGATGATGTGGCCTTTTCGCTCCCGGTTGATCTTGTCGATCAGCGCCGCGAGCGTCGTGGACTTGCCCGAGCCGGTCGGCCCGGTGACGAGTACGAGCCCGCGCGGCTTTTCTGCCATCTTGATGACGGCGGCAGGCAGCTTGAGTTCGGCAGCCGTTTTGATCGCGATCGGGATCTGGCGCATCACCATGGACACGCAACCGCGCTGTTTGAAGCAGTTCCCGCGGAACCGCGCGAGGTTCTGGATGCCGAACGAAAAATCGAGTTCGTCTTCCATTTCAAAGCGCTTTTTCTGTTGCTCGGTCAGCACCGAGTACGCCACCTGCAGCGTGTCCTTCGGCGAGAGCTGGGAGGAGTTGCGCGATGACGTGATTTCGCCGTCAATGCGCATTTTGGCGCATTCGCCCGCCGTGATATGCAAATCCGACGCGCCCCGCTCGATCATTTCCTCGAGGAGCGCGCGAAGGTTGACGCCTTGTGATGAAGCGGCTGCAGCGGGAGCGGTCATTTAATCACGATTTCCGGTGGACAGTACCGCTCGGAACCGCGTTTGCCATCGCTCCGTGTGGCTATCCGGTTGGCAAAATCCCTCCGCGCCACAACTATGCGCGCGGCGGGCCTGTTGGGTGAGGCTGATCGTCGGCTACTCGTGTATCAAGGACAAAAGTCGCCCTGAAAGAGTGGCCTGATTTTGGCGGGTTTTTTGCGGCGCCGAGGGCCCCTGGAACCCGCCGTGTCCGGTGCGGTTGGCAGCTCCGCCCTGTCACGGTCCATGCGCTCCTGAGCGGCCTGATTCTGGCGCGCGACCTCGAGACGCCGGGCCTCATACTTGGCGAGCGGATCGAGAGGTGCGCTGTCGGCCGACGTCGCAGCTTTGGTGTCGTGGGTCACATTTTTTTGGCCGCCCTTCGCTCGCAAACCGATGGCCGTCGCACGCGAGCGCTTCGACGTCTTGGCTGTCTTGGCCGTCTTGGCTGTCTTGGCCGTCTTGGCCGTCTTGGCGGAATCGACGGATCCGATTTGTCGCTCGAGCGCACCACGCGAATCGGCGGCGGCCTTCGAACTAGAAGCCGTCGTCGAACGGAAGGCACGCGCGCCGATGCCAATGGCACCGAGTGCGGCGAGAAAGATCAGCGCGTTGCGCTCGTTGGGCGTGGGCATGCCGCAATAGTGCGGCGCACCAGTGGCGATCGCGGCATCAATTCGCCACCACTGTCATCAATTTCCTGCGACGGGCTCCTACCTGAGCAGCGCCATCGCGACGTCGCCGACGATCTTCAGCGATTTCGCGCTCACCCGGCCGATGTCGTCAGCCAACGTGTGATGCGCGTCGTAGTCGAGATCAATCACGTCCACGACCCTCAGCCCCGCCTTGAGCAACGGATAGTGGTCGTCGGTAATCGGATAGCTGCGCATATCCGGTTTGAAATACTGCTCATAGCCGAGTTCCTTCGCCGTCGACCAAACACGCTGCACCACCTCCGGCGCGTTCTGAGCGGAATACATCTCCTGCGGCAGTTGCAGGTCGGCGTCGCCGATCATGTCCCAGAGTACGCCGAAGAGCGGCTTGTACCCGGGGCTGGGCAGATTCGCGGCGAAGTAGGTCGCGCCGATGAGGACATCGACGTCGGGCCCAAAGGTGCCATAGTCCTCACCATCGACGAAGAGCAGGTCTACGCCAAACGTTGCTGGCGCTTTCTTGAGCGCGTCGGCAACGCCGAGGAGCAGCGCCACGCCACTCGCACCGTCATTCGCTCCGGGAATCGGCGTGGAACGGTTTTCCGCCGCGGGATCGCTGTCGGCATGGGGCCGCGTATCCCAGTGCGTCACGTAGAGAATGCGCTCCGTGGCCTCCGGCTTGAAGCGCGCGAAGATGTTGCGCATCGGAATCTGCTTTTTGTCGGCTAGCGTGTGCGTCCACTTCTGCTCAGTGACCGTTGCGCCATTGGCCTTGAGCAGCGCCACAATCCAGTCGCCGGTCTTCTGCCAGCCCGGCGTCCCGGGAACCCGCGGGCCGAACGCCACTTGCTGCTTCACATAGCTCATCGCGGAATCTGCATTGAACTCGGACGTGGCCCGGCCACCCGACGCGGCCTGCGCGTCGCCACCCTTCGCACACGCCCCAGCCGACGGAACGACGAACGCCGCGATGGCGGCGGTCAGGATGGCAGAGCGCGCAGTGAACGTAGAGATGGGGCTCATCGTAACTCTCCGGCGAAGAACGAGATTTGCAGCACCGCCGACAGCACCATCTGGGTAAGCCGACGATTCAAGTTGTTATCAAAGGTGACAATCCGCGCGCCCTGCAGCGAAAAGGTCAGGTTGTCGGCGACGTCGGTGTCGGCGTTGAAGGTAATCGCCTCTCGACCGTTGTCGACCATTCGGCTGCGCAGCGCGCGGAGTCCAGTGGTCTCCACCCAGCTCGTGCTCGAGGTCTTCTGATAGGCAAAGCGGGCGCGCAGGTCACTCTTGAACTCCCAGTCGCGCGGGAGCTTGAACGACCGCGTCACATCTCCGCCCAACTCGCGAGCCCACGCGTCAAGGAAACTTCCGGGCAGCGAGTCCACGCGGTGTGTCGAGGCGACGGAAAAGCCCGTGGTCAAGCCGCCGCGATCGTTCCAGACGACTGAGAGGCTGAGCGGATAGCTGAGCGATCGTCCCACGCGAAGGTCCGGCGGTCCGCCTGTGGATGACGGCAGCGCGCTGTGCTGCGCCGTCGCAACGAGCCGCGCGCTGGTCGTCACGCTCGTGAGGAACTGCTCGAGTGCATGCGGACGAATTGTGCTCCGCAACGAAATGTCCGGTAACGTGACGAAATCGCCGTCCACCACGACCTGCGACTTGTCCGGCCTCCGCAGCCAGTTGCGCGACGCCAGGCGCTGCGTGCGCGCGTCGAGCGTGATGCCATAGGGCAGGCGCAGTCCAGAGGCGAGCGCGACCTGCGTGTTGCTCGAGGCGGTGGTGGCCAGAAACCCGTGATCGGCGAGAAAGGTTCCTTCGCCGCCAAGGCCGAATTGCAGGCCGTACCCAGGCGTCCGTGGCGTACCGTCGTACGACGACGAAATCGTCCGCGTGACGGATAGTTCCAGCGGGACAAGCGTGCGGGTCAGTCGCGACAACACGGTCGTATCGCTCGTCCACGCATGCGCCGCGCGGGCCATGTCGAACGCCACCGCGCCATTGAACGATTGCGCCGCGTTTACTCGGCGCGGCAACCGGAGCGCACCAGTGGTATCGCCTTCGCGGAGGAGAATTCGCGAATTGGGATCGCGCAGCTGGCCGTAGGCCGTGCTGAACTCTGCCCGAGGACGGATCCAGCCCTGCAACTGCGGCGCAAGCGTGTACGACGTGGTCACCGCGCGATCACGCTCAAGCCCGGCGTCGACGCCCAGCAGTCTGGCGCGCTCGCTGGTCGCGGCGAGGGCCGTTGGGGTGGAGTCGCCGTAGTTCACGAGGTCGCGCGTGCTCGACACTTCCCAGCGCGCGCTGAGCGCGTCGAAGGGCTTCAGCTCGAGCGACGTCGCGTTCCGCCAGGCGTGCACGCGACCGTCGACGGTGCGCGCCGTATCACGCACGGAACTCGCGGGATTCAGGAAGTTCGAACGCGACTCGTCCGACGAGGTATAGTTCCCGCTCGCGCGAAACGCCGCCGGTTGCAGCCGCGGCTTGGCGTCGTGCAAGGCCTGCACCAGTTCGAGATCGCCGAGCCAACCCGGTAACCGGTCCAGCGCGCGCGTCCACCAGCCGGGCATCGCACCCGCCGGCGACGTTCCGCCAATCGCGTAGTCGAGTCCGGCATTCAGGCGGCCTTGGTCCGCGACCTGAAACTCGGTGCGCGAGTTGGTCCCGCCCACACCGGCGGTGGCCGAGAGATTGTTGAGAAAAGGCGCGAGCATGCCGTCGGCCATCGGCGTCGCCCGGCGCACCGACACGGAGACGTTTGACGTGCGTTGCTGGGGCGTCCGCAACGCCGCAATGTCTGATGCGCGAATGTCCGACCGCGACAGGAACTGCGGCGCCGAGGTGCCACGGGCCAGTGTTGCCGTCACCGGTAAGGCCCATCCCCACGCGCCGCCGACGAATTGGTCGAGCCGCAACGTGGTGCTCAACTCCATCAGTTCATCGGCCAGGTAGGCCGGCGCTTCCGTCAGTTGCCGGAAGTTCGGATCGCGGCGAGAGTAGTTGAATCGGAGCTGCGCCACATCGCCGAAGTTCGCCTGCGCGCCAATCTGTCCCGCATAGCCAGGGGTGCTGACGACGCCGCTGAGCCGGATGTCGTCCACCCACACTTCGAGGGTGTCGCCGGGAATAATGCGCGCGGTGCCACCGACGGAGTCCACACGGACCATGCCAATAGCGAGTTCCTGCACCGCCGAAAGATTTGGCGGGCTCACGACCGGATCGGCCGCGTACACGATGTACCCCTCGGAGCAGGCCGCGTAACGTCGCGAGATCTGGCCGATGGGCATGGCGCTCTGCGCAATAAGCGCGAGATCGGCGCCCGTGCACGCGATGGAATCGGGACGGTTCTGCAGGTACGCGTTTTCGAGCTGTGCGCGCAGCGCATAGAGCTTGTCGAAGTTCACGCGCACTTCCGGCAGCCAGGCGGCCTGCGTCGTCCCCGAACTCGCCGGAGTGCGATAGGCGTAGAAGCTGTTCGGGTCGCGCCCGATCTTCACGAAGAACTGCAACTCACCGCCCTGGCCCCATCCATTGCCGCGGCCGCGTGCCCAGACGCGCAGCTCCTGATACTGTCGAAAGTTCTTGGCGCCTTCCGGGAACTTGTAGAACGCTTCCGCCCGCTCCAGTGGCTTGAGCGCCGTGGCCGTCAGGCGAAGCGCGCGCTCGTTGACCAGGATCCGCTGATTCTCGAGCCCCGTGAGTTGGCGGTCGGCCTCGTTCACCACGCCAGGCGGCGATTGGTAGCCGAGCGCGCTGAGTGAATCGAGCGTCCCGACGGTGCCGGCAAACACGAGTCCACGTCCGGTACGCTCCCCGGCGATGCCGGTCAGCGCACGATCGGCCCGCTTGAGCCAGCTCGCGCCCACGAGGCGGAGGCGCGACACCACGATCTGCGAGAACTCCTGGTCGAGCAGTCCGTCGCCGGAGATCATCGTGAGCCGCAGCGCGCGTACACGCTGAATGGACGGCCCGCCATTGATCGTGTCGGCCGGCGCCGCGAACGGAAGACGCACAAGGACCCAGCAGAGCTTCGGCGCTGCAGCACCGGCCGAATCGTTCGGCGCGGCGCGGCAGCCGCCAACGCGCGTCCAGGTCTTGGCGTCGGACAAATCCGCCACATAGCGGAAGAGTCGCTCCTGCTCGCGCTGGCCCGAGTCGAAGTTGAGGACATTGTCGCCGTCGATGTCCCACTCGTCGAGCCGTCCATTCTGCACCGTGCAGTTCGTGCGCGTATCGCCGAGGCGCGCGAGCTGCGCGTTGCCACGTGAACACATCGGAGCGTTGGTCGCTATGCCGCCGCTGGACGGCGTCGTGACCAGCAAACGCGGCACGACGTCGCCGGGAAGTCCGGTGTCGTTCTTTTCCTGATTGAAGGCGCGAGAGAAGGCATCGCGTTCCGATTGCAGGGTGTCACGGCCGGCGATCGCCCGTCCCGCCCAGACCGAATCCGGCGCCGTGGTCGAGCCCGAGACCGTCAGCGTTGTCGGGACAATGGCCACGGCGTTTTCACTGACATCGCCGATATCGACCACAAACATCGGATTGCGGCGGCGGCGTACCACCGATGTATCGACGAGCGCCCAGAACTCGATCGCCTCCTTGCCAGTCAGGTTGACGCCCGACGCCGCACCGAGCGTCTGCCGAATGGAACGCCAACGTCGGCCCGGGGCGGCACCGGTGATCTTCCACCGGTATTTCCTTGCCGCCTTGTCGTACGCGCCACCAACACTGAGCGGATAGAGCGTCAGCCAGAGCACCGGCTCCTGCTGATCGATTCCCGCACCGACGAGCTTGGTGAGCGGATCGATTTCCTGCAAAGAAAACCGCGGAACCGAGTCGCGCACATTGATGCCGTTGCTCTGCCACGCCAGCGTCGCCGCATGCGAGAGATCGAGCACTCCTGCGCCACCGACGCGCGCCGCAAGAATCCGCCCGAGCGCGGGCTGACTCGAGGGAGACCAGAGGGGATCGGACAGCGCGAGCGCAAACGCGCCATCGCCCTCAAACGATTCGAGGTACGCCTGCCCCGAGGCACCGGCCTGTGGGCGACTGGTGGCAAACTCCGCCTCCAAGCGAATCCGCGAAGGCGACACTGGATCGCGACCGGTCATGCGCTTGGCTAGCTGCGCAAAAGCCGGCACCTCAAACCCGTACGATCCACTGACGCCCGCGACAATGGCCGACGCATTGGCATAGCCAAGTTGCGGGCGCGTGAACGACGAATGCTGGCGCTGCCCGATGGCCACGAAGTTCAGCTCACCGTTCGAAAAGGCGAACTGCGACGCGATGCCGACAATCGTCGTCGGTGTGGTGACAAAGAGCGGTGTCTCCTCGAATCGCACCGTCACCTGACGCGGCCGTGAGAAGAGTGAATCGGAACGCAGGAGCGTCACGCGCCCGAGGTCGTAGTCCACCACGTAGTCGGTGTTGCGCCGCAGCAGCGTGCCGTCGTCCAGCACGATGTGTTCCGACATCGGTTTCAGCTGCGTCGAGCCGAGTGAAAAGCTGGTCATGTCGGCGCCCGCTTCCGTCTCAAACTGCAGGCGCAGCCGGTACACCGGCTGCGGATGGAGCGTCGAGTTGAGATCCTCATTCGGCGTGCGATAGATCGCGTCGTTCGACGGATTCAGCGGCGAGCCAACCAGTCCCGCTTGAGCAAATGGCTGAAGCGACGGAAAAATCACGAACCCCTCGCGAACCACGCTCGGCGCCGCAGACCCGGCAAGCGAGAGCACCGGGTCGCCGCGCCGCGGCCAGACACGACCTTCGGCGTCAAATGCGGTTGGCGTGCCGAGCTTGGCCATGCCGAAGAGTTCGAGAAACGTGTTTTCGCGCCCACCAACCGGCTTTTCCTGATCGAAAGTGCCACCGGCGACCACGGTGAGCTGCACCGATTCGCGTCGCACCTCGTCGCCGCCTACCCGATAGGCCGCGCGAATCTCGCGAAAAAACGCGGCGTCGCCCGGCCGCACGTTTGGATCCCAGAGCAGGTTGGCGAACTGTTCCCGCGAATCGACGCGAGCGATGTCGGGCGTGCCGCCGGTTGTCGCGATCACCGAATCGCGCCCGCCGATGCGGACGGTGTACGCGACCACCAGCCGTTCCTTGTTCGGATCGAGCGGCTGGGTGAGCATCACCCAGAGCTGCGACGGATCAACGTAGAAGTCGACATTCTCGCGCAGCGGCTCGTAGATCGGCCCTTTTCGCGACGACGGGTCGCCGTTCAGGCGAAACTGCGGGCCATTCGGATTCGCCGGCTGCCCGCCGATGAGCAGGCGATAGAGCGAAATGCGCGACGGCCGTAGGGAGTCCGGAAGCTGGGCGGCCAGCTGACGCAGCCGACTTCCATTGAGGATGTCCACGTTCGGATATCCGGCGAGCCGGCGTGGATCCACTGTGAAGAAGAAGCGCCGTGCTTCCATCTGGTAGTCGTCAATCGCCAGCGTGCCTGGCTGGCCGCCATTCCCGCCGACCACAAACACCCGGTCGTGCTGCACGATGCCCTTCTGTTCGGCGGCGATGGTGCGCACCGTGAGGCGTCCGAACTTTGCCGCGGCCTGTATACCGTAGTTGCCCTGCGGGATGCCGCTCGAAATAAACCGCGAGCGCGGCAGATCGAGCGTGACGTTGCCGACGTCAATACGCTGCAGCCACTCCGTCGGCTTGCCGAGGTACGAGAGGCCGATGTTGTTCGACCCGTCGTATTCACGGCGCGAGTCGTAGTCCACCTGGGTCTTGAATCGTTCGGCAAAGGTGCCGCCCGTCTTGAGCGTGAACTGAAACTCGGGAATCTGTTGCCAGGGCGAGTTGCACTGGGCATTCAGTGTCGCGAGGCTCGCGATGCACCGATCGTTGCGGGTGCGTTCGTTCTTGAACTGAAACTGGCCGGTAAAGCGCAGTCCGAGGTCGCTACCGGGGCCGAAGAGCTTGGCGAATACCGAGTCGTCCTTCGCCCGGACGGAATCAGGCCTCGAGCGCACGGTGTCGGTGGCCGCAGGCCGCTGCGCGTGCGCGGTTGCCCCACCCGGCAATGCCACGGCGAGGGCCAGCAAGCTTGCGATCAGAATCCGAAAGAATCGCACGTCGTGGCAGACCCGGGCCCGGGAACGGGGTATCAACTATACTTCTAAGGTCGGGCGTGCTCCCTGAATACACCAACCGGTCCGTGGAATATACGGGACGGTCGTAGCCCTACAACCCTTTGTCACGTAGGGAGTTCGGCCCTCCGTCGGAACCGCGAATCGTGAGAACACTCAGCCGATACGTCCTGCGAGAGCATCTCGGGCCACTGGTGTTCGCCATGTCGGCCCTGACCTCGCTGCTGCTGCTGAACTACATCGCCAAACAGCTGCCACAGCTCGTCGGAAAAGGGCTTCCTTGGGATGTGGTCGTCGAGTTCGTGGTGCTATCGCTGCCGTTCACGATCGCGATGACCCTCCCGATGGCAGTGCTCGTGGCGACGCTGCATGCGTTCAGCCGGCTCGCCGCGGACAGCGAAATCACGGCGTTCAAGGCGAGTGGGTTGTCACTGCCTCGCATTATGGCTCCCGTTGTATTCGCCGGGCTTATCCTCTCGCTGGCGATGGTCTGGTTCAACGACCAGGTAATGCCAGCCGCGAACTACGCGCTCGCCACCCTCGGCAACGACATCGCCCGCAAGAAGCCGACATTTGCGTTGCGTCCGCAGGTGATCAACCAGGTCGCGCCGGGAAGCGCAATATTCCTGCGCGCCGGGCATCTCGAGGGCGGTTCGAGCGAGATGCGCGACGTCACGATCTACGATTTTTCCGATGCCGCGCATCGCCGAACGATTCGCGCGGACTCCGGCCACATCGAGCTCTCCCCCGACGGGCGCGACCTGATCCTGACGCTCAAGACTGGTTTCATGAACGAACTCAGCCGCACGGAACCGGCTCGCCTCGAGCGAGTGTTTTTCACGACGAACCTCGTGCGCGTGCGCGGAATTGGGAATGATCTCGAACGCAACACTCGAGGTGGTGAAAAGAGCGACCGGGAGCGCACAGTTTGCGAGCTCCAGGCCCAGCTCAACAACGCCGTCCGAACGCGCGACAGCATCTTCGCAGGAATCAAGTCGCTCGACCCACCCGCCGCGCGCGCACTCGGCGCCCGTACGGCCGTGGTCGGGAGCGGCGGCGCCTTCTGCGCGGCAAAGCGGCTCTTCCGCGTGAAGACCGCGGAGGCGGCCACGGTCGCCGCTCTCGCGGCACAAGCGGGCGGACCTCCGCCGCAGGCGCCCCCCCAGGCTCCGGCCCAAGCGCCGGCACAAGCGCCGGTTCGCACCGATTCGGCGCCGAAGTCATCGGCCGGGATGCAGGTCGTCACGCAGAATCCTGCGGCGGCGATTCCTCCATCGGCGGGAATTGTGCGCACGCCAGCCGCAGGCGCGGATGAACCGCTCGCCCGGCCGGTCCTGATCGAATCCATGAAGCTTCAGCTCGCCGGCGTGGACGCCATCGTCGCCGGCAACCAAGTGGAAATCGAAAAGAAGTTTGCGATCGCCACGGCGTGCGTGATTTTTGCGCTCCTTGGCGCGCCGATCGCCTTCCGTTTTCCTCGCGGCGGAGTCGGGCTCACCATTGGCGTCAGTCTCGCGGTGTTCGGTGTGTACTAC
The DNA here is from genome assembly GCA_026387935.1 of Gemmatimonadota bacterium. Lineage (GTDB taxonomy): Bacteria > Gemmatimonadota > Gemmatimonadetes > Gemmatimonadales > Gemmatimonadaceae > Fen-1231. Next base: position 17,640 of record JAPLKU010000019.1, read on the forward strand.
TGCGGCCTCCTCGTTGGCGAAGAGCTCGCCAGGCGAGGCTATGTGCATCCGTTCATAGCGATGTGGGGGACCAATGCCATTCTGCTGTTGATCGGCGTCGTCCTCACGGCGCGACTGGGACATGAGGGCACCACGCACCGCGGCAGCGAATTCACGGACCAGCTTGGACGACTCGCCGATCAGATTCGCGCACGCTTCGGCCGCAAGACGGTGGCCGGCTAATGTCGTTGATCCGGCCGCTCGACAAGTACGTCCTGCGCGAGTTTCTCGGGATCTTCGCCGCGGCGGCGCTTGGTTTTCCGATCCTCGTCATCGTCCTCGACATGGCCGAGAACCTGGGCAAATACCTGCAGCTGAAGTTGCCGATGATGGACATCGCGCAGGCCTATTTCTACGGCACGGCGGAGACGATGTTCATGATCCTCCCGGCGGCCGTGCTCTTCGCCACGGTGTTTTCGATCGGTGCGTTCACGCGCCATGCTGAGATCACGGCGGCCAAGGCCTCCGGCATCAGCTTTCACCGCTTTATTCTGCCCATCGTGTTCGGCGCCCTGGTCTCGATGGTACTCGGCCTCGCGATCGGTGCGATGATGCCGGAGGCGAATGCTCGGCGCGACGCCTTACTCAAGGAGCGACAGCGCCGGAATATCGAAGCGCGCCCCAACTTCACCTATGTGAGCGAAGACCAGCGGGTGTACAAAATCGGGTTTGCCGATGCACTCCAGAACACGTTGCAAGACATTGAGATTGAACGACGCGGGGCCAGCGCGGCGTTTCCGAGCTACACGATTTACGCGCGCGACGCTCGTTTTACGCGCACCACGCGGCCGACGAGTCCAGACTGGACGCTCAGGGACGGTGTCGTGCACATCATACCGGACGACGAGACGAACTACGCCATTATGTTCGATTCGCTGCGCGACATGCGGTTTCGCGAGCCACCGCGCACGCTGATGGCCGACCCCCGCGCGCCCGACGAAATGGGATTTACGGACTTGGGCGTGTTCATCAAGCAGATGGAGCGGTCGGGCACCGACGTGAACAAGTTCCGCACCGCGCGGATGCTGAAGCTCGCCATTCCAGTCACCTGCGTGATCATCATGCTCTTCGGCGCACCGCTGGCGACGAGCACGCAACGCAGCGGACCGGCGCTCGGCGTGGGCATCAGCTTGGCGACGACCGTGATTTTTCTGATGCTGGTGCAACTCACCCAGGCGATCGGCGACAAAGGCCTCATGATGCCGGAACTCGCGGCCTGGATACCCTCTGCGGTGTTTGGAATCCTGGGGACGGTATTGCTCGTACGGGTACGGACATGAGCCCCTGATGACCGAATTCCACCACCTGCGCGACACCCAGAGTTTTCCGGTCGTTCAACGAACGACCATCCAGTTCTTCCGCCGGATGAGCCAGGCTACGCTTGGTTTTTTTGGTGGGTTCGGTGCGCGCGTGCTCTTCCTGCGCGATCTGCGCCAGGCGCTCAGCGAATCGGAGACCTATCGTCCATTGATCGTTCGGCAGATGCGGCTGATCGGCGTGGATTCCGTTCCGCTGGTGTTGATGGTCGCCGCGTTCATCGGCGGCGTCATCGCCGTCCAGGTGCGCTTCCAGCTCTTCCCCGGCATTCAGTTGTCGATTGTTGGTTTGTCGTCGCGCCAGATCACCGTACTCGAGACCGGACCGCTGCTGACGGGACTGGTGCTCGCTGGGCGTATCGGCGCGAAGATGACGGCCGAGATCGGCACGATGCGGGTCACCGAGCAGATCGACGCACTCGAAACGCTGGCGTACGACCCTGTGGCATACCTGATTGTGCCGCGGCTCATTGCGGCTGTCGTCATGCTGCCGCTCCTGGTGATGCTCGCCGATGTCGTCGGCGTGATGTCTGGGGCGCTGGCGGCGGTATTCGTCGGCGGTCTCAAGCTGGCGGAGTTCAAGGAAGGCGTTCGCCTCGGCTACGACCATTTCCAGCTCGTGTACAGCCTGATCAAGGGCACCGCGTTCGGCGGGGCCATCGCCTATCTCTGTACCTATGAGGGTTACGTCACCAAGTCCGGCGCCGAAGGCGTCGGCAAGGCCACGGCAAAGGCGGTCGTCATCACGTCGATCGCCATCCTGATTCTGGATGCCGCCACGGCCCTCCTCCTCGCACCATATTTGCAATAATGAAACGACGCGACGAAGTACTGGTCGGCATCGTAGCGACGGTCGCGCTGGTGGCTGGATTCATCGGCGCGCTGTGGCTCGCGCGTGGCGGCATCGCGCCCGGCTATGTGCTCTACTCGAAGTTCGTCTGGGGCGCCGGGCTCAAACAGGGCCAGCCCGTGCTGCTCGCCGGCGTGAATGTCGGGTTCGTCGATGATGTGAAGCTTCGGCCGGATGGCATGCTGGTCATCACCATGCGGGTACGCAAAGAGTACAAGGTCCCGCGGAGCACGACGGCGACCATTGAGCCCAATGGCTTCTTCGGCGACGTGATGGTCGCGCTGCAGCCGCACAACGCAACGATGGCAAACTTTGCCGTCGGCGACACGATTCCGACGGGACGGCCCACACCGTCGATTGGCGATGTGCTTTCGCGCGTGGACACGCTGACCGGTCACCTGTCCGCGCTGGCCGGCGCGCTCCGGAAGGAACTCGTGGACGACAAGGGGTTGGCCGACCTCCGGGCGACCGTGACGAAGGCGAATGCCCTGTTCGCGGAGCTGCAGAAACTCGCTGCGGACCAGAATGTGGAGCTGACGCGCACGCAGGCTTCGCTGCGCAAGATGGCCACCGCGATCGATTCTACGAAGGTCGATTCGACGTTCCGAGCCATCAGCTCGGCGGCGAGCAGCGTCAAGGACCTTGCCGCCGACTTGCGTGCCACGACGGCGCGTCTCGATTCACTCGCCGACAAGGTCAACAAGGGGCCTGGCACGGCCGGCAAGCTGATGAACGACGCGGGGCTCTACAACGACATGCGGTCCACGCTGCAGCGGCTCGACTCGCTGATGGCGGACTTCCAGAAGAATCCCAAGAAATACATCAAGCTGTCGATTTTTTAGCGGCAACGTTCGGACAAGCGAAAGGCCCCGGAGCGCGTGAGCGCCCCGGGGCCTTCGTGTATCTGGAGCCCAACCAGCTGTTGCCTAGAAGCTGTACCGCATCGTGACCTGCATGCTGTAGAAGTTTGACGTGGTCGTCTGCGACCGGAAGAACGCGCCGTTGTAACTGTTGTACGGCTGCGTGTTGTTCATGACCGACTGGTTGAACGTCACGATCGGAACCGAGGTGTTGAGCGGACCTGCCGTGCGCCCGGTTTGCGACAGGATCGCCTGCTGCGGGAAGCCGCTGAGCGTGGCGCCGCGGATCTGACCCCACTCGCGGTTGAGCAGGTTCATGAAGTTGAAGATGTCGAGCTGGGCGGTGAGGCGCTGGCCCATGAAGCCGGGGAAGCGCTGGCGCACGGAAATGTCGGCCCGGTTCTGCCAGGGCGTCGTGCAGGTGTCGCGCTTCATGATGCCGCCGCGCTGCTTGTCGAGGCACTTGTTCGCTGAGATGAACTGATCGAACGCCGCTTCCTGCGCCGCGGCGGTGATCGTACCCGAAGCCGCAAACTTCCAGCGGTTCGCGTCCGCGAGACCCGTGGGGAGGTAGATGGCGTCGTTGGTGTTGATGCCGTCGCCGTTCAGGTCACCACCGGTGACGTGGTACGTGATCGGGAAGCCCGATTGTGCCTCGTAGTACCAGGTGAGGTCTGTCGTCTTCCACGGCATCGTGTACGAACCAAACATCATGATGCGGTGCGGGCGCTCGAACGCCGAGGTCGTCGGCGTGTCGTCGGTCTGCAAGCCTTCGTAGTTACGCCCGTTCTGGAAGTTCGAAACGGCGCGATCTGAGGTGAGGCTCTGCACGTCCTTCGACTGCATGTACGTGTAGGCCAGCGTCACTTCGAGATCGTTGTCGAACTTCTTCTTGAGCTGGCCCGTCAGCGTGTAGTTGTAGTCCTTGCGCTGATTGGTCACGTAGTAGAGGCCTTGGCTGAACGCGACCGCCGGGCTGCCGATGAAGTTGATGACCTTTTGGCCGGAGTTCGTGACGGCGCCGGTCGCGCTGATCGTGTCAGCGTAAAGCGTGCGGCCGTTGAGATCCGTGTACGGCTTGCCGTTCACCGTCCGAGGTCCCTTGAGGTTCGCGTCAACGATCATTACGCCGTTGATGGCCTTCCGATACAGCGCCTCGAACGTGAAGGTCGTGTTGAACGGCAGCTGGCGATCGAAGCCGAGCGAGCCGACGGCGTACTGCGGATACTTGAAGTTCGGGTCGGTCGCGTTGATTACCGTCGTGCCGGCAAGGCCCGGCGCCGGCTCTGGCTGGCCTGCGCAGGACTTGGGCAGCTTCGTCACGTCGATCGTGAACGCCGGTGTCGCGGCGTTCGTGCACGACAGCGACACGTAGCCGAGGCCGCTCGTGCTGTACGGGTTGCCGATAAGAATGAACGGCGGCGGCGCGGTGAAGATGCCGAGCGTACCACGCACCTGGTTCTGGCGGTCACCGGTCGGATCCCAGTTGAAACCAAGACGGGGTGACCAGAGGATCTGCGTCTTCGGCGTCGCGTCGGTCCGAATCGGCGTCAGGCCGGCCTTGGTGAACTGCGCCATGACCGAGTCGTTGCGCGGCGGCTTGTCGAGGAAATTCGGCATGTCGGCGCGGAGGCCGTACGTGAGCGTCAGGCGCGGGCTGACTTCCCACTTGTCCTGGGCGTACAGCGACATCTGCTGGACGGTGAACACCGCCGCGCCAGCGCCGCCGTTGATGTAGCCAACCGCGTAACCGTTCGGCGTGCCGGCCTCGAGCGCGGTCATGCTCGGGAACTTCCAGACGCCCAGCGCCTGCTGCGGGAAGTTGTTGTAGATGTATGTGCGCTCGTAGCGGCCACCGAGCAGGTACGTGTGATCGCCCTTCGGGATGCTGAAGTTGTCAGCGATTTCGACGATGTTTTCCTTCAGCGCGTTGCCCGGCGAGAACTGCTCGGAACCGAACGTCGCTGCAATCGTGCCGCCCGACGTACGCGTGACCGGCAGGCTCATTTCGGGGAGGAGCTGGCCGTCGAGGAGTCGTTCGTCCTTGATTGTGTTGTAGCCGGCGAACAGCTCGTTCGTCTTGCCGCCGCTGAACGCCGAATAGAGGTGCAGCGTGGAGGAGTAGTTCGTGTTCTGGCTGTTGAAGCCGTTCGACGTAAAGCGGAAACCCGTGCTCTGCACGGTGGGGTTGGCATTGTACGCGCTGTTGCTGCGGCTGAAGCTCGTGTTCTTGGCCGTGTTGTAGAGCTGGCGGAACACAAGACGGTTGTTGTCGTTGACGAGGAAGTCGAGACGCGCCGACAGGTTCTGGAGCGGATTATTGATCGACACCTTGCCACCGTCGCCGACGTCCGCACCCTTCGCCTTCATTGCCGTGATAATGCGCGTAATCGTGTCGGCGAAGACGAGTCCGGCATCGTTGGCGCTCGCGCCGATATACGTGCCGGCGGCCGGGCTCGTGCGCTGCTGGAAGTCCGGCGCGATGAAGATGTGCAGCCGGTCCTTGATGATCGGTCCGCCAAGGTAGAAGCCGAACTGCGAGACCTTGAGCTTGCCGTCCTTGATGAACTGCTCGGGTGAGGCGAACTGCGGATCACGGTAGGTGTAGCTCGCACCGCCGGTCCAGGTGTTCGTGCCGTTCTTGGTGATCATGTTGACCGCCATGCCGGCAAAGTTGCCCTGCCGCACGTCGGCCGGCGCCATCAGGACCTGGAACTCCTTGACGGCGTCGAGCGAAATAAGGCGCCCGTTTGTTGCCGAGCCCGGGACGCCGCCGCTGGAGTTGAGATTGAACCGGTCATTCTGGTTCGCGCCGTCAATCGTGTAGTTGTTGTAGCGATTGTACGCGCCGCCGGCTGACGGACCGCCGGTGGTGTTGTTCTGCACCTGCGGGACGAACTTCACGGCCTGCGTCACATCGCGGCCGAGCGTCGCGATGCGGCTCAGCTGGCCGCCGTTGATCGTCGTTTCCGCACCGGTACGCGAGGACGTGAACGTGTTGTCCGCCGTGGACGTCACCGTTACGGCCGTGAGCTGAGCGGCTTGCGTCTTCAGCGCGAAGTCGATGCCGGCCATCTGGCCGAGGCTCACCGAAAAACCGTCGCGGGTGATCGGGCCAAACCCGATGCGGCGCGCGGTCACGGTATAACCGGGGCCGACGTCCAGGTTCGGCACGACATAGCGGCCGTTAGCGCGCGTAATCGTCGCCGTCTTGAAACCGGTGGTCGTGTTGGTGACCAGGATCTGCACTTCGGCGACTGGATTTCCGCTGGTGTCGCGAACCGTCCCGCCGATAGATCCAGTAGTGATTTGGGCCGACGCCGTCGTCGCCACAAACAGCACCAACAAGGCGGAGAGCGCGAACCGCAAACGCGATGCAATCATGTCAAACATTCCCGCGTGAATGATATGGAAAAATGTACCAACAAAAGATAGGGCTACCCAGCGAACTCCACAACGGAGCGACAACGGCTTTTCGGACTCGTGACACGATGTTGACCTTGCGCGCGGCACGCGGCAAATCGCTGGTCGATCACCGGGCGACACGGCGTCGCAAGAAGAGGTAGTAGACCGGCGCGCCCGCGGCGACCACGCCCAGCACCCCCAAAGTGCTCATCCGGCTCTCCGGCTGCACAATGGCGTTCCCCAGAAGAAAGAGCACGCTCAGCACAAAGAGGGCGGGAACGAACGGGTACAGCGGTACACGGAACGACGGGCTGTAACCCGGCCGTCCGCGGAGTCGGAAAATCGACGCCACCGCCAGCGCGTAGAACGGCAGAAACGCCGTCACGAACGCGTCCGCCAGCGACTCAAAGGTGCCCACCAACACGAACGCCGCGCCTAGGGCCGCGACCAGCGCAATCGCGATCCAGGGTGTGCCGCGCGTGGGGTGCACCTTCGCAAACACCGGGAAGAACAGCTTGTCCTCGGCCATCGCGAAAAAGACGCGCGGACTCGTGAGCAGCACGGCATTCAGCGTGCCGAACGTCGAGAGCATCACGGTCACCGACACGAACACGGCGCCGCCACTGCCGAGCACGCGCTGCGCGACATCTGCCGCCACGAGCTTGGAGTGGCGCATCTCTTCGATCGGCATCACGGCCAGGTAGGCGACGTTCGCCGCCAGATAGATCACCAGCACGAGCAGCGTGCCGCCGATCAGCGCGCGTGGAAGGTTTCGCTGTGGGTCCTTCACCTCGCCGGCGTTGTAGGCAAGGTCGGCCCAGCCGTCAAAAGCCCAGAGCGTGGAGACGAGCGCCAGCCCAAACGCGGCGGATGTCACGCTACCCGGCGGAACTGCCGACGTAAAATTCGCGGCGCCGCCATGCGGGATGCCATACGCCAGCGCCACGACGACGATGAACATCAGCCCGCCGTACTTGGCGAGCACCGTGAAGTTCACGATGGCTGACGCCGCCCGGACACCGGCAATATTGAAGACACTCGTGACCACAATGGCGGCCGCCGCCGTCCACCGCACGTGCATGACATGTTCGACGGCCTGCGGATTCAGCCCCATCACTCGGAAGAAATATTCCGCGAAGGTGATGGAAATGGCGCCAAGGGACGCGGCGCGAATCATGACGAGCTGACCCCAGCCGAAGAGAAAGCCCGTGGCGTCGCCCCACGCTTCCCGGCAGAACACGTACACGCCGCCGGTGCGAGGAAGCGCGCTGGCGACTTCGGCGAGTGTCAGTGCGCCACAGATGGCGAAGATGCCGCCCACGACCCAGGCCGAGAGCATGGGCAGCGGGCCGGGAAGCTTGTCGGCGATGCCCGCCGGCGAACGAAAAATTCCCGAGCCAATCGTGGACCCGATGACGACGGCAATGGCGCTCCAGAGTCCAATGCTGCGCTTCAGGGTGTCGCCCGTTGCCGCGGTCGAACTGGCGGCCGTGCTCGACTGTGTCATCCGCCAATGCTACAGCGTTGAATCCCCACGCGCGACCGGCGAACTTTACGAACTCTGTTTCCGACCGCCCCAGGATAGATCAAGGCGCCCGTGGCTTCGACGTTCTCCGACATCATTTTCTTCCTCTGCGCCGCGGCCATCGTCGCGTCGCAGTGGTTCATCCTGCGCTCGACGGCGCGCGGCATGCGATACGGAGCCCAGCACGACGGCGCGGGAATGGGGTCTTCTCGGCGCACGACGCTGGAATGGCTCTACGCCATTGTACCCGCCTGTGCGCTTGCGGCGCTCCTCCTCTTCTCGTGGCGTGCCATGCATCCCGAGGTGGTCCGCGTGCGCGGCATCGCGCCGACGGGCATCGGGGCAGCGCAATGACCGGAACCGGACCGGTGGTCGCCACGGCACGCCCGCTCGCGGCAGACCTACTCTCGCTCACCAAGCCGCGGATCATCTCGCTGCTGCTCGTCACGACGGCGATGCCGATGTACGCGGCCGGCAGCCCGAGCCTGATGACCGTGTTCATTGTGATGGTCGGCGGCTACTTGATGGCCGGCGGCGCAAACGCGGTGAACATGTACTTCGACCGCGACATCGACACCGTCATGGCGCGCACGCGCACGCGGCCGATTCCCTCGGGCCGAATGACGCCCCAGGCGGTGATGGCATTCGGAATGGCCAGCGCGACGGCCGCGACCTTCCTGCTCGGTCGGTTCGTCAATGTGCTCACCGCCGGGCTCGCGCTCGGCGGATTCTACGCCTACGTGTTCGTGTACACGCGCTGGCTCAAGCGTTCCTCACCCCAGAACATCGTGCTCGGCGGCGCGGCCGGTGCGTTTCCGCCGCTGGTGGGCTGGGCGGCGGTTACGAATCAGGTGGATATTCGCGCCACCCTGCTCTTCCTGATCGTGTTCTACTGGACGCCACCGCACTTCTGGGCGCTCGCGCTCAACAAGCAGGTGGACTATGGTCGCGCCGGGGTGCCCATGGCGCCGAATGCGTGGGGCACGCACGAGACGATTGACCAGATGCTCTGGTACAGCGTGCTGCTCGTGGCGCTCACGCTGCTCCCCGCCTGTATTGGCATGCTCGGCGTGCCGTATCTCCTCTCGGCGCTGCTGCTCGGCGGGCTGTTCCTGCGCGGAGCGTGGCGTGTGTGGCGCCAGCGGGACAGCGGAGAGTGGAGCGCGCCAGCGTGGAAGTTCTACAAGTACTCCCTGCTCTACCTCGCGCTGCTCTTCCTCGCGATGGCCGTGGATCGCCACTGGCCCTTGTAGACGATCACGCCGGCGACAAGCATCGCCGTGCCCGCCAGCGACATCTTCGGAGCGGACACCCAGGCACTCAGCACGCCGATGATCGCGCACACCACAAAAGCCGCCGGTAGCCAGGGGTAGCCCGCCACGCGATAGGGTCGTTCGAGCTCCGGGTGCGTGCGACGTAGGCGAAAGACGGCCGCAGCGGCCAGACCAAAAAAGACCCAGTCGGCAAACACGACGCCTGAGAGGAGCGCGCCGAGCGAGCCCTGCGTGGCAAAGAGCAACACCAGCGACCAGCCACCCAGCAGGAGCAGCGCAATGTGTGGCGAGCCGTAGCGCGGATGGGCCCGGCCGGCCGATCGGAAGAGCGCACCGTCACCGCCGAGCGCGAACAGGACGCGCGCGTTGGTGAGCAGGGCGACGTTCACAAATCCGAAAATCGAGAGCATCGCCGCGGCCGTGATCGCCCGAGCGCCCCATTCCCCGACGAGCCGCTCTGCGGTGTCGGCGGCGACGGCGTTGCTGGCGGCGAGTCCGTCGCGGCCCAGCGCATTGAGGTACGCGATGTTCGCACCGAGGTAGATGACGATCACCATCGACACGCCGATGATCAGGGCGCGCGGCAGGGTGCGCGCCGGATCGCGAATTTCTCCTGCCACCATGTTTGTCTGCTGCCATCCACCGATGGCGAAGAGCACGGCAACGAAGGCCGTCGCGAGGCCGGTGCCGAGTGCGGACGCCGGGGGCAGCTCCGGCGGGGCCACCGCGTGCGGCGTCAACACCAGTCCCGCCACAATGAGCGCCGCGAGCGCCGCCATCTTTGCGACCGTGAAGATGTTGGCGGCGATGGTCCCCGGCTTCACGCCAAGGATGTTGGTCACCGTGACAACGGTGATGGTGATGGCGGCGACGCCGATTGGGCCGCCGACGGCGTCAATCGGGACGAAGCGCGAGAGGTAGTTGCCGAAGCTGAGCGCGACGGCGGCGATTGCCCCACTGGCGATCATGAGGAGAATCATCCAACCGTGCAAAAACGCGGCAAGCGGACCGAACGCTTCGCGGATGTACAGGTAGGGACCGCCCGCGTCCTTGTACATCGAGCCGAGCTCGGCGAACGTCAGCGCGCCGGCCATCGCGACGAGCCCGCCGGCAACCCACACACCGAGGATCCACGCCGGCGTCGGCAGCGCGAGCGCCACGTCGTGCGGCGTAAAGAAGATCCCGCTCCCGATGATGCCACCCACCACCAGCAGGGACGCCGACGCGAGACCAAGCTCGCGACGCAGCACCGGTGAAGCGGCGTCTTCGGTCGGTGCGGCGGCCATTTACACGATGAACAGGTCCCGCTGTATCGAACCCGGAGTGACGAGCAGTTCGCCTGCTCCGACCCAACAGTTCACCTCGGACCGCACGCCGATCTCGCCGGGGATGTACACGCCGGGTTCGACAGAGAATCCAACGCCGGGAATCAGGAACCGTTCTTCACGCGTTTCGAGGTTGTCGAGATTCGGACCCGAACCGTGCAGCGCACGCGCGTCAATCGAGTGCCCCGTCCGATGCGTGAAGTACTGGCCGAAGCCCGCCTTCAGGATCACCGCGCGCGCGGCATCGTCCGCCTCGGCGCCTCGCACCGGTCGACCAGCGGAAATGCGGTCGTGGAGCAGCGTGAGCGCGGCGTCACGGGCGTCGCGCACAGCCGTCCACAGCAGCGCGAGCTTCGCCGACGGGGCGCCCACGCTCGCCATCCACGTTTGGTCGGCATAGATGCCGCCCGGTTCCGTGGCCCAGAGGTCAATGAGGATGGAATCGCCTTCTCGAATCAATCGCGGCACCGCCGCACTCGGTTCGTAGTGCGGATTTGCCGCATTGGCCGTCGCCGACACGTTCGGCCCATGATCCGTTTGCAAGCCGCACGCCGTGAACTCCGCGCGCATCCACTCCATCACTTCATGCTCGGCGAGGGGAGTTCGCGTGCGTGCGGCAGCTCCGGCGCGCGCGAACGCCTCCTGGGCGATACGGGCGATATGCTCGGCCGCGCGTTTGTGGGAGGCGAGTCCGTCCGCGCTCCACACCGCGAAGAACTTCGTCACGAGTTCTGCCGACGTGGCGATCGTTGCACCGGTGGCGCGAATCATTTCGATCATCCCTGCGGGAACGCGATCAATCACCGGCACCGCATCGCCCGCGGAGTATTCCATGGCGATGCGCTTGTTCGCGACGAGTGACGCCACTTCGCGCTCGAGATCGCGCCACGCTGAGTAGACGCGGCGTTCCCACCCGACGGGCCACTGCGCCCAGGCGAGTTGCTCGATGGCGTGTGAAATGGCGATCGGGTTGCCGGTCGCCGGCACCCACGCAAAGACGCGCCGCGACTGCATGCCTTCAAGGCCAATCATCGACCGCGCGACGGGATTGCAGCCGCGAAAGTCATAGAGCAGCCATCCGTCGACGCCGGCAGCGGAGAGCGCCGCCTGGATGGTCGCGAGTGATTCGGGAGTCAGGAGTGCCGCTTCGCGCGTTGTCATGGTGTGCTCATGGTGTGCTCATGGTGCGGTTCCGATTCGGCGCCATTCTGCGCGCCATTCACAATCGCCTTCGCCGCGGCCGGCGCAGCGCACATGCTCCACCCCGCCGACACCGCCAACCAGCAGTTGCATCAACTCGCGCAGCGCCGATTCATAGTACGCGCATCCGCCCTGCCGCGGCGATGCCTCGAGCGTCACCGGCTTCGGCACCACGAGGAGGATCGTCGAGCCAACACGGCGAATGGTCCCCGCCGCGTACCGGGCGGAAATTCGGCGCACATGGCGCAGCGCAATTGGCCGCGCGATGATCGCGGGCAGCGAACGGGTCAACGTCCGCGTCAGCGGAGAAATGGTCTTGTACGAGTGACGCGCGAGGTAGCGGCCCGCCTCGCGGAACACGGCCTCAGCATCGGGCCGCCGGCCGATGAGACGCGCGATGCCCTGCGCTTCATCGAATGACTGCTGCTGCTTTCGGCGCACCGCTTCGGTAAACCGCCTGATCTGCGCGAACACCGTGTCTGAAAGGCCCAGGCGCTTGTTGCGCAGCTCCGCGACGAACTCCGCTTCGAGTTCGCCCTCGGGGAGATCCACCGTTCGCACGGCCTCGAGCAGCGACAACGGAAGCAGCGGATCGACCGTTTCGGCCATTGCAGTCAGGCGGTGGGTGAGGGAAAGGCGAAAGGTAGCGAGGCACGCGCCGCGTTGGGTGTGTAATGGTGTGCGCATGCCGCGATGACGGCGCACGTCTGGCGCTTGCGTGCGAGTGACGCACCGAGCGAGAATCCTCATATGAGGGAACGAGCGCGCTTCGGCGCGATGGGCTGCGGCATTGCCGCCGCGGCCGCAGCCGTGGTGTTCTCGCGGGCGATGCGATGACGGCGCGTGGCGCCGACGTCATCGTCGTGGGCGGTGGACCCGCCGGAGCGGCGACCGCTTGGGCGCTCGCGACCAATGGCATCGAAACGCTGGTGGTGGACCGCGCCCGATTCCCGCGCGCGAAACCCTGTGCCGAGTATCTGAGCCCGCAGGCGACGCGCATGGTGCACGAAATGGGCGCACTCGCTGAACTTGAGGGCGACGGCGTTGCGAAGCTTGCCGGCATGCGATTGTTTTCGCGGAGCGGCGTGTCGTTTGAGGGACGGTTTGTGGGTGAGCACGGGTTTCACGCGTACGCCGACCATGGGCTGGCGGTGCGGCGCGAGCGGCTCGACTTGGCCCTCCTCAACCGGGCGCGCGCCGCCGGCGCCATGGTCCTCGAAGAATCTGTGGTGCAGGACATCGTCCGTGACGCCGCCGGCCGCGCCTGTGGCGTGGTGGTGCGGCGCGGCGAGGTCGTTGACGAGATGCGATCGAACTTCGTTGTCGGCGCCGACGGTTTGCGATCCGTGGTCGCGCGACGCCTTGGCCTCGCACGACGGTTCCGCTGGCCCGAACGGTTTGCCTTCGTGTCGCACTACCGCGGTATCGAGGGAATCGGCGACTGTGGCGAGATGCACCTGTTCGACGGAGAGTACTGCGGACTGGCCGACGTTGGCGACGGCGTAACCAATGTCGCGATCGTGCTGCCGTCCAGCGCCGCACGCGGCGCCAGTGGCGATCCCGACGCATTCTTCGAGTCCTGGCTCGCCGCCCACCCGACGTTGGCGCGGCGGTTCACTCGTGCCGAACGCGTGTCGCCTGTCCTGACGACGGGACCATTCGCGGCACGTTCGCACGCGGCGTTTGCCGCGGGCGCGGCGCTCGTGGGTGACGCCGCCGACTTCTATGATCCATTCACCGGCGAAGGGATATACGCCGCTCTGCGTGGCGGAGAACTGCTGGCGCCGTACCTCATCGAGTCGCTGCGGGCCACGCCCGCCCGCGCCCACGAGGCGCTCGAGGCGTACGATCGCGCGCGGCGGCACGAGTTCGGCGGCAAATGGCAGATGGAACGGCTGATGGCACTCGCGGTCGCGCAGCCGTCGCTGATGGATCATGTCGCCGTCCGACTTCGCGAGCGCCGCGACCTGAGCGACCTCCTGGTCGGCGTGGCCGGTGATTTCATCCCGGCGGGCGAGGTCCTCAACTTCCGCTTCGCTTTCCAGCTCCTTGCGCCATCATTCGCGGTATGAGGGTTTTATGAGTTCGCCACCGATTGCACCCACCGACTTCCGCCGCGTGATGGGCGCCGTCCCGACGACCGTCACGGTCGTGACCATCGTGGACGACGCCGGTGTGGATCGCGCAATGACGGTGGGCGCCTTTTGTTCGCTCAGCCTCGATCCGCCGCTGGTGCTCGTCTGTATCGGCGACGATGCCACCATCGCGGACGCGATGCGCAGCGTGACGCATTTCGGCGTGAGCGTGCTCGCAGCAGACCAGGTCGCACTCTCGCAGCGGTTCGCCCATACCACGGCCCGCACGTTCGACGGCCTGCCGCACCACCGGGCACCGACGGGAATGCTGCTGCTCGACGGCGCCGCGGCGCACCTGGAGTGCCGCGTCGCCCGTCGCCATCCGGGCGGAGACCATACGATTGTTGTGGGCGAAGTGATCAACGCGACCGACGCGGCACTCGCGCCACTGCTGCACCACCGCGGTGCGTACGGCCGGCTGGCGCTGTGAATCGTCGTGCCCTCGTCGTGCCCTCGTCGTGACCGCACAGTGAACGGATTAGCGATTTTCGCGCCACCACGAATTCGCGGCACCGAACATCTCGACGACCCGCGCGTAAACCCGGCGCTCGCGCTCCGTTCGCTCACGGATATTCGGCGTTCGAACCGGCTCTTCGGAGGGCGCGCAGCCGTGCTCGCTGAAGTCGGAGCCGTGCTCGCCGCGGCGCCGGCCGGCGAGTTGACGTTGCTCGACGTCGGCACCGGCGCCGGCGACATTCCACAAGCGGCGCGCGCACTCGCGCTACGCACGGGCCGCTCGCTCCGAACCACCGGACTCGAATGGACACTCCCGCTTGCCACGGCCGCGCGCAGCCGCTGCGGCGACAGCGTCGCGGGCGATGCGGCTGCGCTCCCGTTTGCGGATGGCAGCGTGGACATCGTGACCTGCTCGCAGGTCCTGCATCACTTCGCCGACGCCGAGGCGTCGGCTCTCCTTCGCGAGATGCACCGCGTGGCGCGTCGTCGCGTGATCATCGGCGAAATCAGGCGGTCGTGGTTCGCCGCGGCCGGCCTCTGGCTCGCCAGCTGGCCGCTGGGATTCCACCCGGTCAGCCGGCACGACGGCGTCGTCTCCGTCATGCGCGGCTACCTCTGCCATGAACTGCGCGCGCTGGTGCAGCGTGCCGTCGGTGTGACCGCCGATGTGAGGAACCGCGCCGGATTCCGCGTGACCGCGAGTTGGAGTCCCACGTGAGCGCGATAATTCCTGTTCGCCCGCCGGCTGACCTCGGGCCTATTCCGGCGAGCGCGACCATGGTGACGCGCGACGAAGGCATCGTCCGCGCAGCACCGCAGAGCGTATATGAAATCGTGCGCGATGTGCTCGGCTGGCCCGCGCGGCTGCGGCACTACCGCTTCGTCCGCTTTCAGCACACCGATGGACAGGGCGGCGGCGTGGTCGAGATGGCGGCGAATCGACCGTTCGGGCCGCTCAACTGGCCCACCTGGTGGCTCTCGGACATGCAGGTCGACGATCGTCGGCGCGCAATCCGTTTCCGTCACATCGGTGGGATCACGACAGGTATGGAAGTGGAGTGGACGTTCGGCCCCCATCCTGACGGAACTGAGGTGCGCTTGCTGCATGTGTGGAATGGTCCTCGCTGGCCGCTGATCGGATCGTTCGCCGCGTCCGCCGTCATCGGACCGGTGTTCATCCATGGCATCGCCTCCCGTACGCTCGCCGGCCTCAGCGCTGCCGCCGAAGGCGCGCGTCGATGAGCGATAACGGCCGCGCGCGACGGGTTGCCATCACTGGCATCGGCGCCATCACGCCGATTGGACTCACGCGCGAAGGATTGTGGGACGGGATTCGCGCCGAGCGGTCGGCCGTGCGCGAAGTGACGCGATTTGACGCATCACCGTTCCGCACGCGAATTGCCGCCGAAGTGAATGACTTCCACGCCGAGGATCACATCGAGGCCCGCCGCGTGCGCCGGCTTGACCGGTTCGGCCAGTTTTCCGTGGCGGCGGCGCGAATGGCGATTGAAGATTCCCAGCTAAACCTCGCCGTCGAGAACTGCGAGCGCGTCGGGGCCATGATGGGGTCGGCGCTCGCCGGGGTGGGCTACGCCGAAGCCCAGCTCGCGAACTTCATCACGCAGGGACTGCGTGCCGTTGACGCGACGCTGGCACTCGCCGTCTTCGGCGGTGCATCGAGTTGCAACATCGCGATTGAGTTCGGCGTGACCGGCCCGAACTCCACCAATGCGATGAGCTGCGCTTCCGGCACGATGGCGATCGGCGAAGCGCTGCGCCAAATCCGCCATGGCTACGCCGACGTCATGATCGCCGGCGGTGCGGAGGCGCCCCTCGCGCCACTCTCGTATGGCGCCTTCGCCTTGATTCGTGCGATGAGTACGCGGAACGACGATCCCGCGCGCGCCTCGCGTCCGTTCGACCGCGATCGCGATGGCTTCGTCATGGGCGAGGCGGCCTCGGTGCTCGTGCTGGAGGAGTGGGAACGGGCCAAGTCGCGCGGTGCACACATCTATGCGGAACTGTGCGGGTACGGCACGACCAACGACGCGCATCACATGACCGCTCCGCTGCCCAGTGGTGCGCAGGCGGCCCGGGCCATGCGTATGGCGCTCGATGACGCGCATGTTGCACCGGGCGAGATCATGTACGTGAACGCGCATGGCAGTTCGACGCCGCTCAACGATCCCAGCGAAACGCTGGCGCTCAAAAGCGTGTTCGGCGAGCACGTGTCGCGTCTGGCGGTGAGCGGCACGAAGGGTTTTTACGGGCACGCGCTTGGGGCGAGCGGAGCCATCGAAGCGGCGATCTGCGCGTTGGCGCTCGAACGCGAATGGCTGCCGCCAACGGTGAACCTCGACATCGCCGACGCGGCGTGTGACCTCGATTTCATCCCGCGCACCGGGCGCGCCGGCCGGCCGGAGCATGTAATGTCCAACAGCTTCGGATTCGGTGGCATCAACGCCTGCCTGGTGATGCGCCGCGCGAGCTGAGACGGGACGCGCTGGTCCGTCGTCCCTGAAGTGTCTCCTTTCCTGCCCCCGTGACCCTCGAATCCGACCGCGAGCGCATTGTCGAGCAACTCAGCGCGCACTTTGCTGAGGACCACCTTGACACCAAGGATCTCGAAGACCGCTTCGAGCGCGCCTACCGCGCGACGAGCGAGGCGGAGCTGTCGAATGTGCTCTCCGGACTCCCGGCGCTCAGCAAACCCACTCGGAGTCCCGCCCCACGCCCGTCATCCGCTCCGCTCGCTCGGCCCATGGACATGACCCCCGAGCGGCGCTATCTGGCCATCATGTCGAGCTTCCGAAAGGGTGGCGACTGGACGCCGAACCCGAGGACCACGATCAAGGCGATCATGGCGGACGTGAAGATCGACCTTCGCGACGCGACGTTCATGGATCGAGAGATCTCGTTCGACATTCTGGCCGTCATGGCCGAAGCGACGATTCTCGTGCCCCCCGGCGTCCGGCTGGAATGCGACGGGTTTGCCGTGATGGGCGAGTTTTCGGACCGTCACGATTCATCGGGCAGCGATCCCGACGCGCCACTGGTCCGCATCCACGGCACGGCAGTGATGGGCCGCGTGACGGTGCAGACGCGGTTGCCTGGCGAGGGCCATGATCAGTCCTCGAGTTCGAAGAGGTAGTCGAGCTTCGTCAGCAGCAACATCTGCTTGACTGACGTGCCCGCATGGAGGAGCCGCGTGGCAATCATCCGCTCGCGGGCGCGCTTCTGGAGCAACACCAGCACGCCAAGCCCGCTGGCGTCGATATCTCGCGTTGGCGAAAGATCCACATAGATGCGTGGGGCCGAGTCCAGTGCCGCGCGCTCGACATGTTCGAGTGCCGCGCGCCGAAAATCGAGCCTCGTCTCCGTGACGAGCCGCTCGGGTGCGAGCAGGACATTCGAATGTTCGGTAGCCATTTGCATCGTTCCAGCCTCTGCAAGGGATGCGGACGTATTGCGTCTTGCACAGACCGACAAAGCGATTTTCGTGCCACGGCGATTGAATCAGTAAACCGTTACATCCCAATCACTTACATCACTCTCACAGCATGATGATGGTAATTGCTTTCGCATTCCGCAGATTACGCGGCGCCTCGCCGAACTCGTGCGCACAATGTGTCGTCACGCCGAATGTCCATACCGTCACATCGCACAAACGGCGCACACGCCGAGCGTCGCGTTTCCATACGGTTCTGCGCCCGACGAGTGGTGGACAGGCACGATGCGCCACGCGAAACTTGGGGCATGGACGAAAACATCGACGTTCTGCTTTCTGAAACACGCTCCTTCCCGCCCCCGGACGCCTTCGCGCGAGACGCGCACATCAATACGGACGCCATCTATAGGTTGGCAGACAAGGACTACGAGGCGTACTGGGCGAGCGCGGCGGGCAGTCTCGAGTGGATGGCCCCCTGGAAGACCGTTCTCGAATGGACCCCGCCCCATTCCAAGTGGTTCGTCGGTGGAAAACTCAATGTCTCGGCCAACTGTGTTGACCGGCATATCCGCACGCCGAATCGCAACAAGGCCGCGATCATCTGGGAAGGCGAGAATGGGGACCGCCGCACGCTGACGTACTGGGATCTGTACCGCGAAGTGCAGCAGTTCGCGAATGTGCTCAAGGGGCTCGGCGTTCAAAAGGGCGACCGCGTCGGGATTTACCTGCCGCTGATTCCCGAGTGCGCGGTCGCGATGCTCGCCTGCGCCCGCATCGGAGCCATTCATAGCGTCGTGTTCGGCGGATTCAGTCCGGACTCGCTGCGCGACCGCATGAACGATGCGGAAGCGAAGGTACTGATCACGGCCGACGGTGGATATCGGCGCGGCCAGGTGGTGCCGCTCAAGCGCAACGTCGACAAGGCACTGGTCGAAGCGCCGACGGTAAAGCATGTCGTCGTCGTGCAGCGCCGGCAGGGCGGGTTCAGCGACCTCTTCACGGAAATGAAACCCGGTCGCGACGCCTGGTATCACGAACTCATGGCCACCGCGAAGGCCGACTGCCCGCCGGCAGCGATGGATGCGGAAGACGTACTCTTCATTCTCTATACCTCGGGCACGACGGGAAAACCCAAAGGCATCGTGCACACCACCGGTGGCTATCTCACCGGCGCGGCGACGTCCACGAAGATCGTGTTCGACCTCAAGGACAGCGACGTCTTCTGGTGCACCGCCGACGTGGGCTGGATCACGGGACACACCTATCTCGTGTATGGACCGCTCGCGAATGGCGCCACCTGCGTGATGTACGAGGGCGCACCCGATTGGCCGCAGCGCAACAGATTCTGGGAAATCTGCGAGCGCCACGGCGTCACGATTCTCTATACGGCACCGACCGCGATTCGCGCCTTCATGAAGTGGGGCGACGAGCACCCCGCCAAACACGACCTCTCGCGACTCCGACTCCTCGGGTCAGTGGGCGAACCCATCAATCCGGAAGCGTGGATGTGGTACCACGAACACATCGGCGGAAAGCGCTGCCCGATCGTGGACACCTGGTGGCAGACAGAAACTGGCTCGATCGTGATTTCGCCATTGCCCGGCCTCACGGCAACCAAGCCGGGAAGCGGCACCAAGGCGCTGCCGGGTTACTTCGCCGAGTTGCTCGACTCGACGGCGGTGCGGATTCCGGTGGGTGGTGGACTGCTCGCGCTGACGAAGCCGTGGCCGTCCATGCTGCGCACCATCTGGAACGATGACGCGCGGTACGTACAGACCTACTTCACGAAATGGAACAACCGGCCGGACATTTACTTTCCCGGCGATGGCGCCAAGCGCGATGACGACCAGTATTTCTGGATCCTCGGCCGCGTGGACGACGTGCTCAATGTTGCCGGGCATCGGATTGGCACGATGGAAGTCGAGAGCGCGCTGGTGGAGCACCACGCGGTGGCGGAAGCCGCTGTGGTCGGGAAGACACACGAGGTGAAGGGCCAGGCGATCGCCGCATTCGTCACGTTGCGTGAAGGATTCACGCAGTCGGCGGCGCTCCGCGACGAGCTCAAGAAGTTCGTCGCCAACAAAATCGGCGCACTCGCCCGCCCGGACGACATTCTGTTCAGTGCCGACCTGCCCAAAACGCGGTCGGGCAAGATCATGCGCCGGCTGCTCCGTGACATCGCCGAGGGCCGAGCGTTGGGCGACACGACGACGCTCGCCGACCCTGGGGTCGTCTCGGCACTGAAGTCGCAGTACGAGGAAAAAGAGGGCTAGCCTAACCGTGGCTGGCCTGAATCGTTACAATCTTGGGTGATGAGAGACATCCGGGAGGCACTGCAGGCGTCGCTGGGTGATGCCTACCACATCGAGCGGGAGCTTCCGCGCGGTGGGTTGTCGCGGGTATTCGCCGCAACAGAGACGGCGCTTGGCCGCACCGTGGTGCTCAAGGTGCTCTCGCCGGAACTCGCCGCAACGCTGTCGGCAGAGCGATTCAAGCGGGAGATCACGCTGGCGGCGCGACTGCAGCATCCCCACATCATTCCGCTGCTGAGCACCGGAAGCGCGGCGGACTCGCTTTTCTACACCATGCCGCTGGTGGAAGGCGAGTCGCTCCGCGAGCGAATGAATCGCGAGCGACCGATGCCCATCGAGAGCGCGACGCAGATTCTGGCTGAAGTGGCCACCGCGCTGGCGTATGCACATGACCTGGGCGTGGTGCACCGCGACATCAAGCCGGAAAACGTGATGTTCTTCCATAGCAGCGCGGTGGTGCTCGACTTCGGCATTGGCAAGGCGCTCACCGCGGCGACGCACGCGGCCGAAGAATCGTCTGGTGGTCGCCTCACGCAGCGCGGGATGAGCCTCGGCACGCCGACCTACATCTCGCCGGAGCAGGCGGTGGCCGACCCCGACCTCGACCACCGCGCGGACATCTACTCACTCGGCGTCATGGCGTACGAAATGCTCTCCGGCCATCCACCGTTTGCCGGCCGGAGCGCGCAGATGGTGATGGCGGCTCACGCCAACCAACAGCCAGAGCCGATTGGCAAGAAGCGAGCGGACATACCGGTAGCGGTGGCCCAAATTGTCATGAAGTGCCTGGCAAAGGCGCCCGCGAGCCGCCCGCAGAATGCCGCCGAAGTTGTGCTCGCGCTGAGGGACCCGCGCAACTCAGGTGCGACGGCGGCGCGCGCTTCATTTGTATCTCGGCTGTTGGCCTGGCTGCCCTGGGTGATCGCCGCGGCTGCGACGGCGACAGCGGGCTACTTCGCCTCGCGGCGCTAGTCCGGCCGGAAGGATCGCAGGTCGAGGACGCTCAACACGAAGAGCACCAGCACAACCGCCGCGCTGCCCACACAGTAGCGGCAGATGGCGTCGATCTTCACGATCTCAAGCCAGGTGAGGTAGCCGGAGAAGATCACGCCCCAGCCATTGAGCGCCACGAGCACAACACTCGGCCAGCGTTGCTCGGTGAGTGAGCCCAGTGCGCCGGCCGTCGCCACAACGAAGACACTGAGGTAATAGCCCACGCCCCAGAGCGCGACGGGTTGGCCGAGAAACTTGGACCAGTTGCTCCCCTGCACTTTTTCGCAGCCGCCGGTGCCGCATGCGAGCGACCCCACATAGCCGTAGTGGTAGAGCGTGAGGTACGCGGCGAGGAAGATGCCGCCCAGCGCGAGGACGGCAGTCAGCATCCGGCGTGTCATCGAGTTACGGCTTCGCCTTGGCCGGTGCCTTGGTTGCCGGCGCCTTCGCAGCGTCAGCAATGGCCTGGTCGACGTACTTCTTGAACTCGTCGAACGGAATGTTACCGGGATACATCTTCGCGCCAATCACGAATGTCGGCGTCTGGCCGATGCCGCGGCGCACCCCTTCGAGCATGTTGGCCTTGATGCGCGGATAGTGCTCCTGTGTGTCGAAGCATTTCTCCCACTGCGTCATGTTGATCCCCACGGTGGCCGCGAGTTTCATCAGCGGCTTTTTCGGGTTGCTCGTCGCCTCGCCATTCCATTTGTCCTGCGCGGCAAACACCTGATCGTGCATTTCGACGAACTTGCCCTGGTCCGCAGCGCAGGCAACGGCGTTCGACGCGGGCCAGGTGTTCTTGTGGATGTCGAGCGGCATGTCGAAAAAGCGGAACGACACCATCCCCGTATTGATCATGCGCTCGCGAACGTCCGGTTCCGTCACCGTCGCCCAGCTACCACAGGCCGGGCATTCGAAGTCACCGAACTCGACCACTTGTACCGGCGCGTCGGGCCGACCCATCAGGTAGCCCTCCGCGGTGCCGGCCTCAAGGCTCGGATCAACTGGCTTCACACCGGCGCGTGGGCGAGACACGGCGTAGCCAAGGATAGCGATTCCAACGATCGCGACGAGGACAATCGCGCCGACAAACCTGGAATTTGACGGCTTCTTTGAGGCGGACTTGGCCACGTGAATATGCTCCTGAAGTGAAATCCCGGGCTCAGGACTGGAGCCCCACAGGCCGGGCTAAACGGTCGGTTTTTTTTCGACCGAAGTGAAGATAATGCCGCCGGCACGTTGAGGGCCCCAAATTGCGTCAACGCGGCGCCAATCCGAGCCGTAAATGAAATGCCCACAAAGTGGGTTCGTCCTATAGGAACCAGCGCCAGAACTGATTAAGATTCGCGCTGAGCCCTTTACCTCCAAACCTGACGAAATGATCACGAAGAAGGCCCCCAGGCCGAACCGCGAAACGGCTGGTCCAACCCCGTTTGCGCAGGCGCGAGATGAACTATTCCAGCACATCATCGGATGCGACGTCGTAGGCGCCGACCCCGCGCACCAGAAAGAATGGTTCGACGAAACACTGTCATACATGAAGGAACGGTTCCACGAGCTCGACCCCGCGAAGCTCACGGAGCTTCGCACGCTGGGCGAACGATTTGCCCAACCCGCCAAGCGGAACCAGACGGTCAGCGCGTAGGAAGCAGTGTCAGCAGCAGTCGAGGGCGCCCGCAGTGGCGCCCTCTTTATTTTTGCCCTACCGGCCCGACGTGCGCGCGCGCTTGAAAATCAGGGAGAGGCGCGCCCCGCCGCCCACACCAACTTCGATCGCGGGCCGCCAGTGGCCGCGGAAAGGCAAATCGGCCCCGACAATGAGCAAAAGCCCCACGCGGCCCGCGTCGCCCTCGCGCCACGCGACAAACGCGCCACCGCCAGCGTAGGGCCCCCAGCGCGACTCCGCAAATGGATCGACGAGGAACCGCGCGGTCATGTCGGCGCGCACGCTGTTTCGCTGCGCGGTCCCGAGTTCGCGCCCAAATGAGAGCCCGTTGGCGATTCGCACGTAGTAGCCGGCCGGCACATTCAGCGCCACGCCCGCGAAGGGTCCGCTCCCTGCGCTGACGGCGGCGCCAGCGCTGATTTCCGGCTGGACGGTTGGTGCGAAGGTGAACGCCTGCGCGGAAGCCGGCTCGGCGGTTGCGGCCAGCCCAGCGACGAGGATGGCGATCGCTGCGGCGGGCCGGCTCCGCGCGAGTGCAATGACGTATTCCGCGATGGCCACGAGCGAGGTGATGCAGACCACGACTGCGGTGGCCATGATCCATTGCGGGGCGATGTACGCCAGCGCCAACGCGGCGAGCTGCATGACGGTCAGTACTTTCCCCGCGATCCGCGGGAGGAACCGAAACTCGCGCCAGAATCCCGTGGCGCGCGCGATGATCCACGCGGTGAGCAGCGACATGTCACGGACGCCGAGCATGAGGAGCTGCGGCAAGGTGATGGTCCCGTCGGTCCAGAGCACGAACACGGCCACGATGAGAAAGCAGCGGTCGGCGAAGGGATCGATCATCGCCCCCATGCGCGACGACGACCCGCGGGTGCGAGCGAGGTAACCATCCAGAAAGTCCGTGACCCCAGCCGCCCCGATGAGGACCAGTCGCGGCGCCGTGCCCGGAAAAAACGGGAAGAGCGCGGCCATCACGAGCCGCGACAGGGACACCAGGTTGGGCAGGGTCGCGAGCGCGTCGCGGGCCATGGGCGTAAGCTAGGAACCGTCCCAAATGCTTGCCAGCATCGGCCCTGCGACCTAGTTTCGCGGAGCAGGCCGATTGTTCCCTTCGACGGGGTTGGACCGCATGGCCGATACGATTGAACTGCTCCGAAATGTGGCGATTTTCAAGGATCTTCACGACGGCGAGCTCGCGCGCGTCGCACAGGTATGCCGCACGCAGGAGTTCGTGTCCGGCGAGTACGTGTTCAAGGAAGGAGAAAGTGGGAACCGGCTCTACCTCATCGTTGCAGGCGATGTGCGCATCAGCCGGACGATTCCGGGAAGCGGCGAGGAAGCCCTCGCCATTCTGAAGCCCGGCGCACTCTTTGGCGAAATGGCCGTGTTCGACCGCAGTGAGCGGTCCACGGACGCGATTTTAAACGGCGGTACGAAGTGCCTCACCATTGCCCGGTCGGACTTCGAGCTCCTGCTCGACTTCAACCGCGACATTGCGTACAAGGTGCTCTGGTCATGCATCCGCCTGCTCTCGCTGCGGCTGCGGAGCACCAACGACTCGCTGCGGTCGTTCCTCGCAATGAGCATGTTCTAACGGAGATGGCAGATGGCAGTTGGTAGGCGGTAGCAGGTGGTAGAGCGCACCCAATGACACACGGGCCCGCACCGCTCATTCAGCGCGTCGCCGATTTCCGGGGCGTCACGTCGCCAGTCCTGCGGGACGCGGCGGCGCTCTCTGGCCTCGCCCTTTCCGCTGCTGGCGCGGCCGGTCTCAGCACGATCGAGTCACCGATTGTGCGCTCGTTACCGCGTGATGGGCTCGCGCTCACGCTGTTCCTCGACCTCGGCCATATCGTCGTGCACACGATGCCCGACCGAGAGACCGTCGTGCTCGACCTGCTCGTGGCTGCCGGCCGCGATCCGCAGAAGGCCGTGGACGTGTTCGCGCGAAAGTTCGGCGTGGCTGAAGCGCGGGCGGCGCAGGCCGTCGACCGCGGGTAGCCAAGGGAACCCATGCCCGCCTACTTCCGGCCCGAAGCGCTCGCGTTTCTTAAAGGCCTCAGGCAGAACAACAAGAAAGAATGGTTCGAGGCCAATCCCAAAAGGAAATTGACCGGGGTGCTGGCTTCTACCTGCATCTCGAGCCTGGCGCATCGCTGATCGGGGGAACCGCCTTCAACAAGCGGTTCGACGGCCTCACTGACGACGAACCGGGCGTGAAGCTCACGCTCATGCCCTCGCTGATTGACCGCGCGATGAAGGACTACGCGCTGATCGTTCCGCTCTGCCGCTGGCTCAACAATGCCCTCGGGTACCCGCGCGCGAAAACGCGGTAAGCGAGCCTAAACCTTTTTGCCGGTGCCGCGAATCATGCCCTCGACGCGGCAGCCTGGAGTAAACGACTCGCGCGCGATGGCCTGAATCTCCGCAGCGGTCACGCGGCTGATGCGCGCGTTGAACTGCGCGATCTCATCGAGCGACTCACCAAAGAGCCAGGCCCCTGCCAGGTCGCCCATGATACCCGCGGCCGACTCGCGCCGAATGGCATTCGAACCGACCGCAAAGGTGCGGGCCTGATGCAGCTCGCGTTCGGTGACCGGCTCGTCGCAGAGGCGCGCGAACTGCTCGAGCAACCCTGCCCGCGCCGCATCCTCTTTCTCAGGCGACATCGCGATGTAGGCGAGAAATGCCCCGGCGTGGCGCCGCACGATCGGTGCCACAAGCACGCTGTAGGCGAGTGAGCGCCGGTCGCGCAGCTCTTCGAAGAACCGACCCCCAAGTCCACTGGCGACGCCAGAAAGCATCGCTGCGGCAAAACGGCGCTCATCGCGGCGAAGCGGACCAGGAAAGAGCATGACAAGCGCCGACTGCGCCTTGTCACGCGATTCCGCCTGTTCGATGACCTTGGCCGGCCACACCGGCGTCAGGGCGCCCTCGCTGGGGCGTTCCGTGAGATCACCGAAACGGCGCGCGACCGCCGCTACCGCGTCGTCGGGGTCGGCATCGGCAACGCAGACGAGCACGCCCGGCGCCGCGATCGCGTTCGCCTCATGCCAGCCCCGCAGCCCCGCGGCGTTCATGCGCCCAACCGACGCTTCGCTGCCGACCACCGACCGCCCGTAGGCGTGTTTGCCCCAAGCCGCTTCGGTCGCGAGCCGGAGCGGCCATCGGTACATGTCGTCCCGGATCGCGGCGATTTCTGCCAGGGCGACGGCCCGCTCCGATTCCACGGCATCATCGCGGAAGGCCGGGCGCTGCACGACCTCGCCGAGCAACTCGGCAGCATCGTCGAGGCGCGCGACCGGAACGGAAATCGTCCATTGAAAGGCGTCGGCACCAGCAGATGCGCTGAGCGCGCCGCCGGCAAACTCAACATCTTCTGCGACTTCCTTCGCAGACCGCCGCTCCGTACCGCGGAGCGCGACGCGGGTCATCAACGACGTCATGCCTGCCGACGTTTCATATTCGCCGAGGGCGCCGCCCGAGACGAACCATCCGAGGTGCGCAATGGAACCCGGCACGCGTTGAAAGAGAATCGGCACGCCGGTCGCGGTGCGGTAGACCGTGATTTCTCCGTGACGCCGCTCGAGCTTCCATGCACGTGCACCGCCCTTCACCACCGCCACGGGCGCTGGCATGGTCACGGCATCTACCGGCTCAGGACGATCGCCACCGGTGAGGCCCAGTACCTCGGCAGGCCCTGACGCCAATGGCGGCGCATTGAACGGCCGGTACACGAGCAATGCCGCGCACTCCGGCGCGAGCCAGCGCTTAGCGACATCAGCCACCTGTTTTGCGCCCACGCCGAGCATCTGGTCGAGATAGGTCGAACCATTTTCCCATCCGCCGGCGAGCTCCCAGGCCGCGAGATGATTGGCCTGGCCTTCCGCGGTATCGAGCCGGCGCAACCACTGCGACGAAATCAGGCGGCGGGCGCGTTCGATCTCGGCATCCTTCACGTCACCATCGCAAACGCGTTCGACCTGGTCCCACGCGGCGCGCAGCGCGCTCGTGGACCGTTCGGGCCGGGCCGTGGCGTGCACGGCGAAGATGCCAAGCTCGGTGGGGGTGTAGTTCCAGGCCTGAATCGACGAGGCCAGGCGCCGGTCACGCACGGCGCGATAGAGTCGTGACGCGCGCCCGCCGGAAAGCACCACCGCGACCACGTCCAGCACCGGTGTGTCGGCGTGCGCCAAGCGTGGCGTGCGCCAGCCGAGCAGGATTTCCGACTGCTGGACGTCGCCGCTCAGTTCGCGGTAGCGCAGGCCGTCGGCGTGCGCAGCGGGTTCCAGCGGGCCCGGCGTGCGCACGACCGGCTCGTCTGGCACCATCCCGTAGCTACGCCCGGCGGCCGCAATCGCCGCGGCGGGATCCACGTCGCCAACAATCGCAAGCACCGTATTACGGGGGCGATAGAAGTTCTTGTAAAACGCCCACACCTTCTCGCGCGTGAGCGTCCGCAGCCCCGCCTCGCGGCCCATGCGCCAGCGGCGAATGCGGTGCGCGTCGTACAGGAGCTCAAACAGCGTCTCAGTGGCGACGGCGGTCGGCGTGTCGGCCTTCCGCTTGGCTTCTTCGATGATCACCTCGAGCTCGCGCGCCAGTTCGCCCGAATCAATCAGCGAGTTCGCGTACGCGTCGGCCTGGATGGCGAGACCCGCCTCAAAGCCGGTGGCCGGGAGCACCGTGTAGTAGTGCGTGTGGTCGTAGATCGTCGCGGCATTGAGCATTCCGCCGCTGGCCTTCGTGGCCCGCGCAATTTCGCTCACTCCGCGGGTTGGAGTGCCCTTGAAGTACATGTGCTCGAGCACATGGGCGATGCCGGAGATCTCATCAGGCTCGTCGAAGTAGCCGGCGCCGACGTAGGTCACGATCGTCACGACGCCACAGCCGGCCTTTCGCCGCACGATCACACGCAGCCCGTTCGGCAGCGTTTCGCGCACGACGCTGCCGTCGGGAAACACTTCCGCCAGCAGACGTGGCATCACGCGACCCACGGCACGCGACCGTTCATCGCGCGAACGATGACCGGCGAAGGACGACCAGCCCGAGCACGAATGCGATCATGCCATACATGATGACATGGGTGGCGTGCATCCATGGCATCGAATTCCCTGCATAGAGCTGATTCCGGATGAAGTCGACCTTGTGCACCGGGAGCGTGACGCGCGTCAACTGCTTGAGCCAGGGCCACATGCGGGAAAATGGGGCGTCCTTCAGTGTGTGCAGGATGGTGCTCAACACATAGACAAAGACGAGCACGGCAGCGTCGGCATTGATGGCGGCCGAGAGCAAGAAACCAACGCCACCGATCAAGATCCAGTTCAACCCCATCACGACCATCAGTCCCGTGACCGGCATCTGCGTGGTGGCCGACTGGAACCAGTAGCCGAGGAGCCCGGCAATCGCGACGAAACCAATCCCGTAGAGCAACCACTGCTGCGCGTAGAAGCGCTCGATCGAGACCGGCTTGCTGAACAGGAACCGGAAATACCCGTTCGATCGGTCGTCGGCGACGATCCGTGCCACACCAAGGAATGAACCGATCGTGATAAACACACTGGCGATCGTTTGGAACACCTGCAGCGCAAAGCCCTGCCCCTGCGGCGTGGTCCAGTCAATCGAGCCCGACATCTGTTTCCAGAGCATGTAGCCGAACATCACGGCAACCAGCGTCGGGAGGCCCGCCCGGAGGATGAGAAAATCCCCGAGCTGGAACTTCAGGTAGGCGTTGATGCGTCCGCGCTTCATGCGGCGCCGGCCGGCTGGCCGGCCGGCTGGCCACCCGAAACCGCCGCATGGAACTCGGCCTCGAGCGCGCTCTCGCGCGGCGAGAGCCCGGTGATTTGCGCGCCTGCGGCGAGCGCAACCTGCAGGCCAGCGTTCAGATCGACTACGCCGAGCGGCGGTAGCGCGACTTCGCCGGACGGTTGCACGGTGGCGCCTGGAAAGGCGGCGAGAACCGCGGCGGGATCGCCCGTCAGGCGGAGCAGGTAGACGCGCGCGGCCGCACCCTGCGTTCCCATCGTCACGATCCGCTGCAGCCGGCCGCGGTCAATGATCGCCACGCGGTCGGCCACGCGGTCGAGCTCGTCGAGGTTGTGGGACGCAATGATGATCGCGCGATTCGGGCGGCGCAGGTCGGACACGACTGACCGGAACCGCTGCGTCCACACGGGATCAAGCCCGTGCGTCGGCTCATCGAATATTACGACATTGAACTCGCGAAGCAGCGCCTGCGCGAGTCCCACACGCTGGAAGTTGCCCTTTGAAAGCGCTTTCACCCGCTTGTGGGCATGTTCACCGACTTCCATCAGTGAGATGACGCGCGCGACCTCGGCGTCGACGCGGTCGCCGTCGACCCCGGACAAAGTGGCCAGGCGGCGCAGCGCATGATCGACCTTCCAGGTCTTCATCAGCGCCATCAACTCCGGCAGATAGGCGATGCCGTTTTGCTCAACGTATGCGCGCGGCCTCAATCCTGAGATCGTGATCTGCCCGGCGGTCGGCCGGAGAAAGCCGAGGAGCATCGCGATGATGGTGGTCTTGCCGGCACCGTTGGGCCCGGCGATGCCAAGCACTTCACCGGGCGCTACATCGAAGCTCACGTCATCGACGGCGAGGACGGTGCGCCCCGTCAGCGAGCGGTACGATTTCGAAACTCCCCGCAGCGAAATCACCAATCGCTCCGGGTGGGCGCCACCAGCAGGAATGTCAACTGAGGATCCTCAGCAGCCCGGCGTCAGCGCTCGCGCGGATGAACGACTCGGCGTCTCCCGACGGAATCAGTACGCCGGTGAGCGAGAAGCCGCGGCGCGCTTCCTGCTGCATGAATTCGATGACGGTACGCGCGGGCAGTGTGCTGTCCGCACGCATCTGGTCCACAATCTCGGCGAAGGTTCCGTCGTACTCACGTCCGTCTCGCGCGACAACGTTGTGCGCCTCCTGCTCACGCTGTTTGCCCGAGAGGTCCGCGAGGAGCGCACCGAAGAGTTCGAGCTGACCCCGCGCCTCGCGCTCGGCCTGCTCACCGGCTTTCTGCTCGATCTCGCTCAGCATGTCGTCGATTGCATCGGGCTCGCCTTCCAGTTCACCCAAGCGTTCGTCCCACACTTTGAGCGACTCGTCGTCATCGGCCAGCCGGTAGGTACTCTTCCGAAGCTCGATCAGCCGCCAGATACCCAACTCGTCCCAGTGATCGTCCGGCTGCGTGCGCTCGAGATGGTAGAGCGCGGCCTCGAAATCTCCGCGATCGTAGAAGAGGTTCCCGAGGTAGATGCGGGCTTCGGAGTGTTCCGGATCGGCCTGGAGCGCCCGTCGCAATGTCGCGATGGCCGCGTCGGCTTCGCCGCGACGGTGCTCGACGTAGCCAAGCATCGCGATGGCCTCGGAGTTGTCCGGCGTCTGCTGCAGCGCCACCTCGAGAAAGCGCTGAGCGTCATCCATGAGTTCTTCACGGAAGAGCACGCGCGCCACCTGCAGCATCAGCTCGACGTCGTCCTGATACCCGAGTTCCAGAATGCGCGTGAACGCCTTCAGCGCGGACGATTCCTGTCCGAACTTGAGCAGTGTTTCGCCGAGTCCGGCGAGGGAGTCTTCGTGATCGGGGTCGAGGACGAGCGCCTCTTCGAAGCAGCGCCGGGCCCAGACAAACTCGTCGCGCGCGAGTCGGGCGTAGCCAACTCCGACGTGCAGCTCTACCGCGTCCGGGTAGAGAGCCAGTCCCTCGCGCAGCATGTCGAGGGCAGCATCATAGTTCCCTTCGTTATAGAGCTGGTGCGCCCGCTCGTCGTATTCTTCAGAGCTGAGGAACGGCGAAGGCATGGGTCTGTTTACCTCCGGCTCGGGGAACTTTTGAGAAGCTAATCAGGCAACGCAAAACGCAACAAGGGAGCCGATTTCGGCCATCCCCGGTTTACCCATTGGCTGCGCCCTGTGCCGCATGGATGGCGACGGCAATCTCACCAGCCAGATGGGCGTTGGACGCCAGCAGGGCGAGGTTCGTTTGCACCGATTTTCCACTCGTGGCGCGTTCGACTGCCGCGAGAAGAAATGGCGTGACGGCGCCGCCGCGCACGCCAACCTCGGCGGCCTGTTTCAGCGCAGATTGCACGGCCACGGCAACGATATTCTCGTCGAGTGCGGCCTCCACCGGAGGCGGCCGGACGACGAGCAGCGCCGACGGCCTCCCGAGTGCGCGACCGGCCAGAAAGGTGCGCGCGATCTCTGTGGCGGTATCCGCCCTGCCTGGCACCGGCAGCCCGGTTTGGGGCGTGAAGAAGCCCGGAAACTCATTCGTGCGGTAGCCGAGCACCGCCACTCCGTACGACTCCAGCCGTTCGAGCGTGGCGCTGAGATCGAGTATCGACTTCGCGCCGGCGCAAACCACGACGACGCTGGATCGGGCGAGTTCAAGCAGATCCGCCGATTCGTCGAATGGGGCATCGCGATGCACGCCGCCAATTCCGCCGGTCGCGAACACATCAATCCCGGCGGCCGTGCAGATCGCAAGCGTGCCCGCGACCGTGGTGGAGCCGTCCCGTCCAGTGGCGATGGCATGTGCGAGATCGCGCGCCGAGACTTTTGAGGCGCCCGAGGTGAGAAACCGCTCAAGCGCGTCGCCCGCCAGCCCGACAACGGCGCGCCCACCGACCACGGCGGTAACAGCTGGCACCGCGCCGGCGCTGCGGACGCCGTCGGACATGCGCACATACGCCTCGCGATTGGCTGGAGCGGGGAGTCCCTGAGCGAGTACGGAGCTTTCGAGCGCGACAATCGGCGCGCCAGCCTGGCGGGCCGCCGCAATCTCAGGATGCCACTCGATCATGTCGGGTGCGTTGGCGCGCATGGAGGCTCAGCCGCGCGCGGCTCAGGCGTCGTCGAACTCGTCGGCCTTTCGTGTCGCGATGAGGTCGCGCTCGCGAGCTTCCGGATCGCGCACAGCAAGCAGCTTGACCGTCTCGCCCGCATAGCAGTCGAAGGTCTTGCCGACGCCACGCTTCAGGACGATTTCATGCCCATCCTCGAACCGCAGCACGACGTTCGGATACTCAGTGTTGAGGTACTGCTTGCGGAGCTTCTTGGGAGCCGTTGGCATCGCGCGGCGGGGTTTGGGGATGATCGCAAGTGCCGAACCGAAGCTACCGGCCGGATGGAGTGACGGCCAGCGACAGATCAGGTCACGGCCGGGCGCGAGGATTCGTGCTTGCGCCACGCCTCAGTGGCCAGAATATCGTCCACTTCGTGCACCAGTCGTTCGACCTCGGCGTCGGTCGTATAAAAGTGCGGCGCCACTCGTATTCCGGCCCCCGGCCGGTAGTCAATCACCACATCGCGCGCGAGCAATTCCTGCGCAACCTGCGGGCCATGCGGCACGTCGAACGCCACTGTTCCGCCCCGTCGCGCTGAGTCACGCGGCGCCGTGACGGAATAACCGCGGGCGTCGGCGAGTTCGATGAGCCGGCTCGTTTGGCGTATGGATTTCGCACGCACGGCATTGATACCGGCGCGCCGAACGATACGAGGGCCCTCTGTCGCGGCGTAGAGCGCCGGAATGCTGGGCGTGCCGCCAAGCCAACGCGCCGCGCCGGTCGTGTAGTCCATATCCGCTTCGAAGGCGAACGGACGCGCATGCGCCATCCATCCCGTGAGTGCCGGTGCGTACGCCGCGCTCATCTCCGGAGACGCCCAGAGGAAACAGCCACCGGGCCCGCCGCAGAGCCATTTGAGCACACCACCGGTGAGGAAGTCCGCGCCGAGCGCGCGCACGTCCACGGGAACAATGCCCACGGAATGAAATGCGTCGAGAGAGACCAGAGCGCCCATCTTGTGCGCATGCGCCGCGACCCGCGCCGCATCCACGATGTACGCGCTGCGAAAGAGCACGTGCGAAATTGCGACGAGCCGCGTGCGCTCGTCGATCGCCGCGATGAGCCGGTCGGCGTCAATCGACACACCGTCATCGCTCTCGACAACCACCACCTTCGCGCCGAGCCGCGGCGCGAGGTGATCGTACACGTACCGCACGGAGGGGAAATCGAGCGCCGTCATGACGATGGTATCGCGCGGCCCCGTGTAGTCGAGCGCGGACAGGACGGTCGCCTGCGCATTCGACACGTTCGGCATCATGGCCACTTCGCCGGCGTTCGCCCCTATCAGCGGCGCAATCTCATCGCCAACGCCGATGGGCATCTGCCACCACGCATCGGCCCATGCGCGTACGCCGCGCTCGGCCCAGATGTCGACGAATTCCGCCAGGCGATCGGGCACCGTGCGCGGCATCGCGCCGAGCGAGTTGGACACGAGATAGGTGCAGCGCTCGAGAATCGGAAATTCACTGCGGAACGCAAGAAGCGGGTCGGTCATGAGGCCAGGGGTCTTCCGTTGGTCATGCGGCGGGCGTTGCAGGCGACGGACGGAGCATCCGCGCACCGTAGAGCAGGATGGCAATGACGAGCGTGATCGCGATGGCCTTGAACTCCTCGAGTGTCACCGTCGAGAGTAGCGCGACGATCGCGGCGGCGGCGAGCCAGGGCACCACGGCTCCGCCAGGAATCGTGAACGGTTCGCGTTCGAGCCGCACCTTTCGCCGCCGGAGTCCAATCACACCGACGCAGCAGAGGAAGTACATGAGGAGCGCCGCGATGTTGGCCAGCTTCACGAGCGACATGAAGGTGCCGGACGCGGCCAACGCCGTGACGACCAGCGCGTACGCCACAATCGCGTTCGCCGGGACCCGCGTGCGCGGGTTCACGCGCGAGAGCATGGCTGGGAGAAATCCGTCGCGCGACATCGCGAACACGCTCCGCGGCATCGCCAGCATCATCCCGGCCGTGTGGGCCACCATCGAGACGGCCGCGCCGATCATGAGGAGCAGGCCGGCCCAATGGCCGAACCCTTTCTCCGCGGCGGCCGCCAGCGGCGCGTCAGGATGATTCACGAGATCCGGCCCAAGGATGCCCTGCGCCGCGAGCTGCACGCCGAGGTAGAGGACCGTCACGGCGCCAACGCCATAGAGGATCGAGCGGGGCACCGTGCGGGCCGAATCGCGCACTTCACCGCTGGGAACCAGCGCTGTCTCCACGCCGAAGAATGCAAACATGAGCGTCATGCATGCGCCGGCGAGGGCCCCAACTGGCGGCATCCCGGGCCAGGTGAGGTTGGCGCCCTGCACCGCAAAGAGTCCTATGGTTCCGATGAACAGCAGCGGCACGAGTTTGGCCACCGTGCCGATTTCGACGAGACGCGCGCCCTGCCCCACGCCGAGCAGGTTGACGAAGGTGAAGAATGAAAAGACGATGACGATCAACGCGCCTCCCATGAAACCGCTGCCCGCTCCCGGGATCAGCGCGTTAATCGCCTGGGTAAAGCCCGCCGCGACGGCAGCATGCGCGAAGGTCCCGAAGAGCAGCACGAGCACGCCGCCGAGGTACCCAACGAATGGTCCGAACGCCTGCTCGACGTAGGCGTACGGGCCGCCCGAGAGTTGCACGCGACTGCCGGCTTCGGCGAAACACAGGACAACGAGTCCGAACACGAAGGCGCAGACCACATAGGCCAGCCATGCGGCCCCGCCGAGTGTCGTGGCGACGGCCGCCGGGAGGAGAAAAACGCCTCCGCCGATGGTAATCGTGATGATGCTGGCGGTGAGCTCGCGCACACCGAGCGATTTACTCAGCGCCCCTTCGGTCGATTGGGTATGCATCGTATGGCTTGAAAGGTATCGCCGGATAACTTTCCTTGTGCAGCCTGTTTCACCGCTTATTCAGTCAACTGGAGGCAACAGATGATGCGCATGCCCCGCGTACTGGTGATCCCGTTCGTGATTGCACTTTCACTCATCCCGTTCGGCCGCACGCTCGCACAGGGCACGCTCGCACAGGGCACGCGAGCCTCGGTGGGGCCAACCATCGCCAAGGCGGCTGTCGGCGTGCATGTTGATCGCGGCTCCGCCATGACGCCGGCGGCCCTGCCGAAGCGACAGGAAGACCGAAAAAACGTCGCCATGATGATCGTCGGCGGCGCGGCATTGATCGTCGGCGCCATCATTGGCGATACACCGGGTACGATCATCATGGTTGGCGGCGCAGGCGTGGGCCTGTACGGTCTCTACAAGTACCTCGAGTAGTCCCTCTTCCCCAACGAACCGGGAAGCGCCATTGTAGCGTATGGTTGTCGCGGTTCTGAACTGATTACCCAGAGGTCCCCCTATGCATCTCGCATCAGCCCGTCGGCGCGTCATTGCGCAAATCGCACTGTTCGCGCCCGTCTTCGCCGCAGCGCAAGGCACCAAGCGGCCCATGACGCCGATGGACATTCAGGAAATGAAGTCGGCAACAGCGCCGGCGATCTCGCCCAACGGCCAGCTCGGCGTCTACTCCATTTCCACTCCTGACTGGCGCGCAGACAAGCGGCAATCGGACCTCTACCTGGTGTCGCTCGCGACGGGACTGCCCAGCACCCGCCAGCTGACGTTCACCAAGGACAAGAACGAAGGCCCGGCGCGATTCGTCGGCAACGACGCCCTCGTATTTGCCTCCGACCGTGACGCGGCGGCGGGTGGCGCGGCCGCTGAGGCCGGTGCGGGTGGACGCGGTGGCCGAGGCGGCGGTGGCCCGGCCGCTGCTGACGGTACAGGAAATCAGCTCTATCTCCTCCCGCTTGGCGGCGGTGAGGCGCAGAAAATCACGGACGGCCCCGCGGTGGGCCAGTTCCAGCTCACGCCCGACGGCCGCCTGCTCGTGTACAGCGCCGGCCGGGGCGGGCAGCAGCAGCTCTGGACATTGAACGCGACCAGCCTCACGGGCGGCAGTCCGGTGCAGCTCACGCGCCAATCGACGCCGGTGACCAACTGGCAGATCTCGAAGGACAGCAAGTCGATCTTCTATCTCGCGGCCGACACGCTCGACGCCGATGAAGCACGGCGGCGCACGGCGAAGTTCGGCGTGAACATCCGCAACGCCATCCAGCCGCGCGTGCATGTGTATGTGGTCGACATCGCCACGCGCCAGACCCGCCGCCTCACGAACGACTCGACGTACAGCGTGACGTCGTTCACCGTTTCGCACGACGCCAAGTACGTCGGCTACAGCGGCTCGCTGGACGACCGCAGCCAGCGCGGCACCAACGACGAACGCCAGGCGGCGGACATCTACCTGGTGGAAGTCGCCACCGGGAAGATCGAGCGGCTGACGAACAACAAGGATGTCGCGGAGGGCGCCGTCAGCTTCTCGCCCGACGGCAGTACCATCGCCTATACCGCGGCCGACGACTTCAAGTACATGCACAACACGAAGATCTACGTCCGACCACTGAACTCAACCGGCGGCGCGTGGCGCAAACTCGGCAAGGGGTGCGATTGCGACGTGACGATCGGCTGGTGGAGCGACGACAGCAAAACGATCTATTTCAACGAAGGCGTCAAGGCGACGAACCAGCTGTTCTCGATCGATGCGGCCACGGACAAGGTCACGCAGATCACGCACGAACTGGCGTCGGTGAACGTGAGCCGGGACGAAGCGACTGGCCGCGTGCTGATCAACTATTCTGACCCGGTTACGCCTCCGGCGGTGTTCACCGCGCCGTCGCTCGAGCAGGTGGCGAGCAAAGCCTCGTGGACACAGCTCACGCGGCCCAACCCGCAGGTGGACGGCATCGCCCTCGGCGAAGAAACCGAGATCACCTGGAAGTCGAAAGACGGCGCGATGGTCGGTGGCGTCCTCATGAAGCCCGTTGGCTACAAGGCCGGCACGCGGTATCCGCTCATCGTGGCGATTCACGGCGGCCCGGCCGCTGCCGACCTGCTCACCTTCAACGGTGGCTATGGAGCGCAGACATACGCCGGCGCTGGCTACATGGTGCTGCAGCCCAACTACCGGAACTCCATCAACTACGGTGAGAAGTTCAAGATCGAGAGCCAGGGCGACTATTTCACGAAGGGCTATGAAGACATCATGACCGGCGTGGATTACCTCATCGCTCAGGGCATGGTGGACGGCAACAAGATGGGCGTGCTCGGATGGAGCGCCGGCGGTCACTGGTCCAACTGGATCCTGACGCACACGGATCGCTTCAAGGCCATCTCCTCCGGCGCCGGCGTCGCCAACTGGGTGTCGATGTACGCGCAGAGCGACAACCAGCGCGTGCGCCAGTGGTACCTCGGCGACACGCTGTACTTCGAGGGCAAGGAATACGAGAAGTGGTGGAAGCAGTCGCCCATCGCGTACATCAAGAACGCCAAGACGCCAACGATGATCCACGTCGTGGACGGCGATCCGCGCGTGCCGCGGCCGCAGAGCGAGGAAATGCACATGGCGCTCAAGAAGCTCGGCGTGCCGACGGAACTCTTCGTCTATCCCGGCGCCACGCACGGCATCCCGGACCCGCGCGACCAGTACACGAAGGCGGTCGCCGAGTTCGCCTGGATGGAGCACTACGTGCTCGGCAAGGACAGCAAGCTGAAGTGGGCGGATTTGCTCAAGACGCTGGATGCCCGGACGGCAACGCAGGCCGTACAGCCGTAAGCGCAAAGAAGAAAGAGGGGCCGGCGCGGGAGACGAACCCTCTCCCGCGCCGGCCTTTTTCGTTCAGGGCACGGGTCTCGGCGCTATCGCGGGTGCGGAGAACTGCCGGATAAATCGGAGGTTTCGATCGCGGGAATTCTTGCGCGGATTCGGCGGCTCGGCAGGCCCCACCGCGCGAGCGAGCTGCCTGGGACCGCGATTGAAATTCCTATCCGTACAGCAACGCGGGCCGCCGAACTGGCGGCCCGCGTTGTGGAGTTACTTCTTGGCCGCTGCCGGCGTCGGCGGCGCCGGCGGGATCGCCGCGTTGCTCGAGAGGAGCATCGCGCCGCCCTTAATGACGTGGGTATTGAGGAAGGAGGCCGTCACTGCCGGCAGGGGCTTCCCGTCGGGCCCCTTCATGCCGGTGAGGGTGTAGGTGCCTTCGGCCACCTCGACGTCCGCCGACAGCGCCTGCACAGTGCCTATCGCGATGGTCATCTTGGCCCCCTTGAAGGGGCCGGCGAGCTGCACAGTCAGCGCCTTCTCGATCGCGGCACGCCCGATCTCCTTCGTGTCCTGCCCTACGCGGATCGCGTTCACCGAGTACATGGCGGCGACGCCCTTCGCATCGCCCTTGTTGAAGGCCGCGGCGAAGGCCGCGGCGAAATCGGCGATTCTCTTGTCGCGAGCGGCGTCCTTCGCCTGCGCGAACGCCGTGGTGGTGCCGGCGCTAGCTACGGCGATCGTGGCGACAAGTGCGAGTCGTGCGAGTCGTGCGATTCGTGCGATGCTCAAGTGGAAGCTCCATCGTTGGGGTGTAGGCCTAGAGTGCAGCCCCACGCAGTCCGCGTCAATGCGGGCGAGCCTAGCTCGCGCCCGGTCTCACTCAAGGCCGACCAGCGCCGCCCACCCAATCTGTGCGAGGAGTTCCTCGTGCCGATGGGAATGACGCAGTATCGCGTGGCCAATCACCGAATTGCAGTCACCGACGCGATGAGCGTCTCGCGCAGCTCTTGGGCACGCACACTCAGCGCCCGCTGCTGCCGCTGATACTCGTCGCGCCCCTCGGGCGTCTCGACGCGCACCGGCTCGAACCCGATCCCCCGCAGGTCGTAGGGCCCAGCCCGCATGTCGAGCTCGCGGAGCTCCACCGCGAGCGCGAAGCACTCCCACAGCAGGTCGCTGCCGATCCACGGCATGCACGTGTAGGCCCAGCGATACAGATCCATGTTCGCATGAATGCACCCGGGCTGCTCGGTCTCGCGACGATCGTCCCACGTGACGGCGATACGATTCAACGGCAGGGCGGCCGGCGCAAAGAATCGCACGGCATCGAAGTGAGTACAGGCGACCGGGCGGCTTTCCACGAACGCGTCCGCGTCGGGCTGCGACAGCCGTAGCGGTGCAATCTCGGCGTGCCGCACGTCGTGCCCGCCGTACACCATCGCCCATTCGTGCATGCCGTAGCAGCCAAAGTTCGCCGGGCGCTCGTGCACGGCGCGCAGTTTGCCGACGATCTGCGCGAGCTTCTCACGCTCCGATGCGCCGAGTGCTTGGTGTGTGCGATGCACGGCGCCGTCAGTCACGACATAGATCGGTGACTTGAACGCCGCGCGAGCCTCGTCGCTGTCCTCCACCGCCTCGTCGGCATTTGGGTGCCACGCGTCCAGTCTTCCGGGTGAGAAGTGGTAGTACTGGAAAAGGAAATCGTACACGGGGTGTGTGGTCCGCTGCGCGCGACGCGCGCGCCACGGCGCCGTGAATCGTTGCGTGCGCTCGCGATGCGCCTCGGCGCGCGCGTGCCACTGGGCTGTCGGCAGCAGTCGCATTGTCAGAACGGCGCCGGATGTTCGACGACCACGTTCACTCCGGACACCGGGTGCACAAAGGCCAGTCGCTCGGCGTGCAGCAGGAGCCGCTCGTCGTCCTCGGGGGCGGTGCGTCCGTACAGGCGGTCGCCCACGATGGGAGCATCGAGCCCCTGCGGATGCGCCGCATGCACGCGCAGTTGATGCGATCGGCCCGTGTGCGGGACGAACTCTACTCGTGTCCGTCCCGCATCGCGCGCGAGCACACGCCACTCGGTATGCGCGGACGTGCCGTGTACCGGATCATGGATGTTGCGCGGCCGATCATCGACATCGAGCCGCAGCGGCAACGTGATCTCCCCGTACTCCCCGTGCACGACGCCGTCGAGGATGGCCACATATCGCTTGTCGACCTGACGCCGCGAGAACAACCGCTGCAACGCCGACGCCGTCGCGAGATCCTTCGCCGCCAACACGAGCCCTGAGGTGTCCATGTCGAGACGATGCACGGCCAGTGGACCAGTTGCATTCGGATAGCGCACACGCAGTCGCGACACCACGCAGTCCTGCAGTGCGGCGCTGCGGCCAGGTACCGTGAGCAATCCGCTCGGCTTGTGCACGACCATCACCTGTGCGTCTTCGTACAGCACGCGCGGTTCGTTCGCGTCGATCGCCGCGGCGCCGAAGAGCGGCGGCGGATCTGTTGGCAGCCCGTCGAGCATGTGCGTGAGAATCGGGAGGCACTTCCCGCGACACGCCGCGTAGAAGACGCCCGCGCGGCGGTCTCCCGTCGGCGCCGGCGCTCCCCACCAGAACTCCGCCAATGCGAGCGGGCGAAGGCCCAGTCGATACGCCTGCCCCAGCAACTTGGGCGCCGCGCAGTCGCCGGCGCCGGCCGGGGGCTCGGCGGGGGCAAAGAGACTTCGCAGATCGCGCTCGTCGCCGCGTGCGTTCACGAAGCGATAGCTCTCCTGAATCTGCCGCATGAGCGCGCGTGAGCGTTCGGAGCGCTCTTGGTCGAGCGTGTGAAGGTTCGCCTCCACGCGCTGCATTTCGGAAGCGTGCGCACTCCCGGACGAGACGGCGACCAACGCTGCGCGACGCGCTGCGAAGTCGAACATCTCTGCCTCACCCGGCACCCACACGATGTCACGCTGCACCGGATTGAATGTCGGCGGCGCCCAGCCGTTGATGTCCCACTCGCCGTCGATCATGCCGGAGAAGGCGCGCAGATAGCCGATGCTTCCGTCGGGCGCCGCGACGACGAGCACGCCAAACATCTTGCCGTTGCCAGGCTGGTCGATGCGCCACGCCGGCGACTGATGCGCCTTCAGCGATTCCGTCAGCTCCAACGCGGCGCGGCGGGCGAGCGGATGCACCGCTTTCCGGTCGAACGGCGTGGGAAAGCGCGACGGCCACTCGCCTGCGCTGGGGACTGGGTCGAACGGGATCATCGATGCAGCGTTCACGGGAATTAAGTTGGCCGAGATCGGTGCACCGGTCCCGTCTCCTCTCAGGAGAGGAATTTCGATTGGAGTCGGTCCACTCTTGGTCGAACGTACGGCGCGATCGCCGACCTGACGTTCCCCCCCGCGGTTCCCTCCAGTTGAAGGTTGACAGATGGGGCCGTGTCCCCCGTCGATCAGGGCAACAACTGATCGATGATCGTCTGCTTGAACTGGCGAATCCGCTCCTCGTCGCGCGCGTAGAAGACCCATCGGCCCGACCTTCGCGACTCGACAAGCCCAACGTCGAGCAGGATTTGCATGTGCTCGTTGAGTGTTGGCTGCGAACAACGCAATTGGTCGAGCAAGGCCTTCGCCGTCAGCCCGCGCAGGCTCCCGTGAGTCGTTTTCAGCTCCTGAAGCGTAGGTGGATCCTTCAGCAACTCGAGAACGCGAAGCCGCGTGGGGTTCGCGATGGCCTTGAGACCTTTCATCAGCTCCATGCGATCATCCTCTGCGAGGGTCGGGCAATGCTAATGCGATCCGCGCCAGCGCACAACATAGGGATAAGCCGAAGTTTTCGATGCGCGGTCGGTGTCTGAAACGCTCCGCCGATGCCCGACTCTTCGGATTGCACTGCTTGCATCGGTTTATCCCGAACTATCCTCTGTTTCACTATCGCTTCATATCGTCTTATTCCGAACCATTAGCTCCGTGGCGCCAGCCACTCACCGCCAGGCCGCGATTTCGGACAGCGCGATACTGGATTCCATTGGAAACAGCCGAACTAATGTCACTAATCGGTGACCCCGGAGTGGCCTAACCATGATTTTTGGCGCGGCGACAGGCGCATGGATTGGGTTTATCCGAACAATGAGCCAAACACCAAGCGTTTGCTTCCTTTGGCGCCGAAAACGTAGCCGACGGACTAACGATCGTATCTGGAAAACCCGATGCGTGTGTCTCCAGAATGGCCGGTGCGTTGTGTGGACTCGCGAAATGACTCGTCGAACGAGCGATTGTATTGGTCCCTGCCTATAAGTTGCCCGACAGACCTTGCATTGCTTCGGCAATCTCCTAACCGACGAACATTGCGTTCAGATCGGCATGGTGTGCCCGTTGCATGGCCCATCCCAGATGAACAGTCGCATCGGATTGTTCCGATGCCACCGTTTCGGCTGCATTCCATTGGCCCGATCGGGATTATCGAGGAGCACCGATCGCATCGGTCGCCCCCTAAACGACGCCGCTAGCGAATCGCTATGCCGAGCTCAGGTTGGACTCCAGCGCGGGGCTTCCCCCCACTCACGCAGCAGTCATGACCGTTTCGACTTTCATTATATTGAACGCAGCCTGACGGAGTCGCCGCGCGCAAGGGTGGTTACTTCCGTCAGTGGCTCCGGCCATCACCTGCCCGCCGCACACCTCTCGCGGGCCAAGCTCAAGCGGCCATGGCAACGACCAATAGTTTCGGCTCGCGCTCGTCCCTCTCAGTGGACGGGCAGACGTACGTCTACTACCACCTCGCGGCTGCCGCCAAGCTACCCGGCGCAACGGTCGCCTCCCTCCCCTTCTCGCTGAAGGTTCTCCTCGAGAACCTGCTGCGCAATGAAGACGGCGCGTTCGTGAAGCCCGACGACGTGAAAGCCCTGGCGTCGTGGAATGTGAAAGCCACGCTCGACAAGGAAATCGCCTTCCGCACCGCGCGTGTGCTCCTGCAGGATTTCACCGGCGTGCCCTGCGTGGTGGATCTCGCGGCCATGCGCGACGCGCTGGCCGCTCTCGGCGGTGACCCGACGAAAATCAATCCGCTGCAACCCGTGGACCTCGTCATCGACCACTCGGTGCAGGTGGACGAATACGGTGTGGATGCGGCACTGATGATCAACACCACACTCGAATACGAGCGCAACCTCGAGCGCTACCAGTTTCTCCGCTGGGGCCAGGGCGCCCTCAAGAACTTTCGCGTGGTGCCGCCGGGCACCGGCATCTGCCATCAGGTGAATCTGGAATACCTCGGGCAGGTGGTGTTTGTTGGAGACGAGACGGTAGATGGTAAACCGCAGCGAGTCGCCTACTGCGATTCGCTCGTCGGCACCGATTCGCACACCACCATGATCAACGGACTCGGCGTGCTCGGCTGGGGCGTCGGCGGCATCGAGGCCGAAGCCGCAATGCTTGGGCAGCCGGTCTCGATGCTCATTCCCGAAGTGATCGGCTTCAAGTTCACCGGCAAGCTGCCGGCCGGCGCGACGGCCACCGATCTCGTGCTCACCTGCACCGAGATGCTGAGGAAGAAGAAGGTCGTCGGAAAGTTTGTTGAGTACTACGGTGACGGCCTCTCTTCGCTCGCCCTTGCCGATCGCGCGACGATCGCCAACATGTCGCCCGAGTATGGCGCGACGATGGGCTTTTTCCCGGTGGACGCGGAGACGCTGAAGTATCTGCAGCTGTCGGGACGCAGCGAGCATCAGGTGCAGCTGGTTGAGGCGTACTGCAAGGCGCAGGGGCTGTTCCGTGAGGATGGCATGGCGGATCCGGTCTATACGGACACGCTGTCGCTCGACCTCGGAACCGTGGTGCCGTCGCTGGCCGGGCCGAAGCGCCCGCAGGATCGCATTTCGCTCACCGACATGAAAGCGAACTACGAAGCGTCGCTCAAGACGCAGCGCGGTGACGCCGCGCCGGCGGCCGGCGTGCGCTGCACGCACCGCGGGGAGTCGTTCGATCTTGTGGATGGTGCGGTGGTCATCGCGGCGATCACGAGCTGCACCAACACGAGCAACCCGAGCGTGATGCTCGCCGCCGGCTTGCTTGCGCAGAAAGCGGTGGCCAAAGGTATTAAGCCCAAGCCCTGGGTGAAGACATCACTCGCGCCAGGATCGAAGGTCGTGCGCGAGTACTTCGCCAAGGCCGGTGTGCAACCCGCACTCGACGCGCTCGGATTCCAGATCGTCGGCTATGGCTGTACGACCTGCATCGGCAACTCGGGCCCGTTGCCCGAGACGGTGTCGAAGGCGATTGATGACGGAAAACTGACCGTCGCTTCCGTGCTTTCGGGCAACCGCAACTTCGAAGGGCGCGTGAATCCGCAGACGCGATTCAACTACCTCGCGTCGCCACCACTTGTGGTGGCCTATGCGTTGGCCGGGCGCGTTGACATTGACCTCGAGAAGGAACCGCTCGGCATGGGCAAGGATGGCCCCGTGTTCCTGCGCGACATCTGGCCGACCACCAAAGAAGTCGCCGACATTGTGCTCTCGAGCGTGAAGCGTGAGCAATTCGAGAAGGAATACGCGGACGCGTTCGGTGGCGACGCCGAGTGGAAAGCGATC
The DNA here is from genome assembly GCA_026387935.1 of Gemmatimonadota bacterium. Taxonomy (GTDB): domain Bacteria; phylum Gemmatimonadota; class Gemmatimonadetes; order Gemmatimonadales; family Gemmatimonadaceae; genus Fen-1231. The sequence continues at coordinate 61,542 of JAPLKU010000019.1, forward strand.
GCCGTTCCAACGGGCGACCGCTACGCCTGGGATTCGAAGAGCACGTATGTGAAGCACCCGCCGTATTTCGAAGGGATGACGATGACGCCGCCGGGTGTGCGGCCCATCGCGAATGCGCGCGTGCTCGGCATGTTCGGCGATTCGATTACCACGGACCATATCTCTCCCGCCGGCTCGATCGCGGAGAAGAGTCCGGCCGGCGTGTGGCTCAAGTCACTCGGCGTGGAGAAGAAGGATTTCAACTCGTATGGTGCGCGGCGCGGCAATCATGAAGTCATGATGCGCGGCACCTTTGCGAACATCCGGCTCAAGAATGAGCTGACGCCGGGCATGGAAGGCTGGTGGACGCGCACGAAGCCGGGCGCGGAGCCGTTGAGTTTCTTTGACGCAAGCGATGAGTATCGGCAGGCCGGCACGGCGCTGGTGGTTCTTGCGGGCAAGGAGTACGGCACCGGCTCGTCGCGCGACTGGGCAGCCAAGGGCACGATGCTGCTTGGCGTTCGCGCGGTGATCGCGGAGAGCTTCGAACGCATCCATCGGTCGAACCTCGTGGGCATGGGCATCATCCCGCTCGAGTTTGTGAATGGTGAGACGCGGCAGTCGCTCGGGCTGACCGGGTTTGAGCAGTACACGATAGAGGGACTCTCGGATGCGATGACCCCACGCGCCACACTCACGGTGAAGGCGGTCGGCGAGGGGGGCGAGGTCAAGACGTTTAGTGCGCGCAGCCGCATCGACACGCCTGAGGAAATGAACTACTACAAGAACGGTGGCATTTTGCCGTATGTCCTCCGGAACCTGGCGCGCTAGGTGGCAATGGGGGAGAAACCGCTCGACTCGGAGCGACTGAAGGAACTCGTTGGCGAAATCGAGCCTGGCTACAGGGGTCGCGGGTTGCCGCCGCCGGCGATGCAGGGTTCTTTGCGAGCGTGCGGTCGCGCGCGAGTGTGCGGCTGCTGCTGACGCTGCCCGGCGTCCGCCCGGAAGTGCAGGCGGCGCGCGACCGGGTGGACTAGTTGCTCAGGCGGCGCGGGCGGCCGGACTTTTCGGTGCTCACGGGATCGCTGGATGTGCTGCAGCGGGAGCTGGCGAACTAGCCAGCCAGCAGTTGCGCGTGGCCGACCGTGACGTAAGCTCTCTCGTCGTGGCCCAGTCTCCCATAAGCGTCATCGTTAATCCGGCCTCGGGTCGTGGCCGCGGCGCGAAGCTGCTGCCCGCGATTCGCGAGGCATTTGGCCGGCATGGCAGCACTGACATTCGCCTCACGGAGCGTTCCGGCGATGAATCGCGTATCGTCGGCGAGGCATTGGCAGCCGGCGCAACTACTATCGCTATAGTAGGCGGCGACGGCACCTGGGGGCGCTGCGCAGGCGCTGTGCTGGCGGCTGGTGCAGGAGACCGCGTGCGGCTCGCGTTTGTGACGGGCGGGACGGGAAACGACTTCGCGAAGAATCTCGGCGCTCCAACAGCTGACGTGGCCGCCATGGCCGCGCTCTGCGCCGATCCAACGGCTGAGCGGCGCGTGGACGCCGGAACAGTCGAGAGCGGCGGAACGACGCGCTGGTTCCTGAACGTGGCAGGATTCGGTTTTGACGCCGTCGTCCTAGAGGACACCATGAAGGGCGGCATGCTCGGCGGGCAGGCGGTGTACATGGCCGCCGCGCTGAAACGGCTCTTCGGTTATCCCGGCTTCGCGTACACGGAGGGCGGCACGTACGGCGAGTCGCGCGTCGGTATGATGGTGATTTTCTCCAACGGTGCGACGCTCGGCGGCGCATTCCGGATCGCGCCCGACGCTCGGATCGACGACGGACTGATTGACCAGATCGCGGTCGGCAACATTGGCGCGTTTGCGCGGGTGAGGCTGTTCATCCATGCATTGCGTGGGTCACACACCGCGCTTCGCGGTGTGCGAACGGCGCGCAGAAAGGAATACCTGCTCACATTCACTGAACCACCCAAGTGCGATCTGGACGGCGAGCTCATCCAACTCGCGCATCGCGACGTGACGATCCGGTCAGTTCCGGGCGCTGTGCGCGCCGTGGCACGATAGTTGGCTCAACTGCGGGAAAGTTGCGCTTCGCGTCGCTGGATGCAAACTTCTCACTATCCAGTTCTTAGACGAGGTCGTACAGCATGCGCATAATGAATGTGATCCGCGTCACGTCCGCTCTCGCAGTCGCCGGCGTGTGCCAGGCGCAAACTGCGGCGGCGACGGCAGCAGCGCCTCAGCCGGACTTGGGGCCTAAGGTCGGCGACGTGGCACCCGATTTCACCCTGCCCGCGAGCACCAAGGACGGGAAGCTCGCGAAGCTCATCCATCTCTCCGACCTCAAGGGCCAGGTAGTGGTTCTTGCTTTCTTTCCGAAAGCAAGAACCAGTGGCTGAACAGCTCAAATGAACGCGTACCGTGATCAGTACGCGCAGGTCTTCAACGGTGGAAAGGGCGTGACGGCCCTCAGCATCAGCGTCGATGTTGACACCGTGCATGCAAACTGGGCGAAGGACTCGGGCTATCCCGTCACCTTCGTGAGCGACACGGCCAAATCGCTTGGACCACAGTACAACGTGCAGCCGGCGGGACGATCGGCGTACTCGCGCGTGTTATTCGTGGTCGGCAAGGACGGCAGGATCGCCCACGTGATGCGGCCGTTCCGTGAGCTTGTGCAGGATTCGTACGATGAACTCGGAAAGGCCGTCGCGACCGCGATGAAGCAGTAGCGGCCCCGTCCCTTAACAGTCAGCACCCAACGCATGCGGAAAGCCGTTGTCGCCATAGTTGCCGTTTCACTTGCGACAACGGCACCGCTGCGGGCACAGTCGCCGACGCCTGCGGCGCCCATTGGTCCACAGGTCGGCGACGTGGCGCCGGACTTCAGCCTACCGAGCAGCACGAAGAATGGTGTCCTCTCGACAGCCGTCCGCCTCTCCGACCTCAAGGGCCAGGTAGTGGTTCTTGCTTTCTTTCCGAAAGCAAGAACCAGTGGCTGAACGGCTCAAATGAACGCGTACCGTGATCAGTACGCGCAGCTCTTCAACGGTGGCAACGGGGTGACGGTTCTCGCGATCAGCGCCGACCCCCAGCGCACGCAGGCCGACTGGGCCCGCGAGTCCGGCTTTCCCGTCACCTTTGCCAGCGACACGGGACTCGTGGCCGGCCGCGCCTACGGCGTGATTTTGAACCTGGTCGTCACCAAGCTCGACCGGCGCGTGGCCTTCGTCATCGGCCGCGATGGCAGAATCGCGCACGTGATTCGCCCGTTCCGCGAACTCGTGCAGGGCTCGTACGACGAACTCGGCAAGGCTGTCGCCGAGGCGCTCAAGCCGTAGTCGTGCGCGGCGTGAAGCCGCGGGACGGCGCCTCTCGACACCCGCATCCCGCCCCGCGAGCTTTCACACCATGGCCATACAAACTTCCGTAGTCATCGGGCTCGTCCAGGACGCCGTCACCGGCGACCCGGCCAAGACGCTCGCGGCCACGATTGCGAAAATCCGTGAAGCAGCAAAGCAGGGCGCGCAAATCATCTGCCTGAAGGAACTCTTCAACGCGCCCTACTTCTGCAAGGCGCTGCGCCAACAGTACTTCGATTTCGCCGAACCGATCCCGGGACCGACCGTCGAGGCGCTGCGCGCCGTGGCCGCGGAGCTGCAGGTGGTGCTCATCGTGCCGATTTTTGAAAAACAAGCGCCTGGCGTCTATCGCAACTCTGCCGCCGTGATAGACGCCGACGGCGCGCTCCTCGGCGTCTATCGCAAGATGCACATTCCGCACGACCCGCTCTTCGAGGAGAAGTACTACTTCGCCCCGGGCGACGCGGTGACCGATGGCGAAGGCACCGCGAGCGGATTCAAAGTCTGGAAGACACGCTACGCGACGATCGGCGTCCTGATCTGTTGGGACCAGTGGTACCCGGAAGCCGCGCGCATCACATCGCTGCTCGGCGCCGACATTCTCTTCTATCCTACGGCCATCGGCTGGCATCCGGCCGAGAAGTCCGAGTGGGGCGCACCACAGGTCGATGCGTGGCGCACGGCGCAGCGCGCGCACGCGATCGCGAATGGCGTATTCGTTGCGACGGTCAATCGCGTGGGATTCGAAGCGGAACCCGGGACAGAGGGTCTTGAGTTTTTCGGCAACTCGTTCGTCGCCGATCCGTTTGGACGGTACGTGACCGAGGCAGCGACCGACGCAACGGTTCTCATCGCGAAGTGCGACCTCACTCTCATCGAGAGCACGCGTCGCAACTGGCCCTTCCTTCGCGACCGGCGCATCGACGCGTACGCGCCGATCCTGAATCGCTGGATAGGGCCATGAAGCAGGCTGCGGGCAAATGGCAGTAGGCAGCGCACAACTACGGCCGGTCCGCTGGCCCGCCGAGTGGGAGCGCCACGATGCGACGTGGATTTCGTGGCCGCATCACAAGCCGGACTGGCCCGGAAAGTTTGCGCCGATTCCCTGGGTGTATGCCGAGATCGCGCGCGTGCTGGCGACGCACGAACGCGTGGAGATTCTCTGTCATTCGGCGGCGATCCGCTCCAGCGCGAAGCAATGCCTCGTCGCCCATGGCGTCACGAAGAACGTTCGGCTACACCTCTGTCCGTCCGATCGCACCTGGCTGCGCGACTCCGCACCCACTGGCGTACTCCGCCGCGACGGTTCGCTCGAATGGGTGAACTGGGCGTTCAACGGCTGGGCGAAGTACCCAAACCACAAACGCGACCAGACGATCGGCGTGTTCATCGCGCGCGCATCGCGCACGCAGCGCGGGGAGCCGCTCCGACCCGACACCGGCGCGCGCGTGGTGCTCGAGGGTGGCGGCGTCGAGACCGATGGCCGCGGCACGATGCTCGTCACCGAGGAATGGCTGCTCTCGCGCGTGCAGGTGAGGAACCCCGGCATGACGCGCGCCGACTACGAGGCGCTCTTTGCGCGCGAGCTTGGCATTCGCCAGACCATCTGGCTCGGCCAGGGCTGCGTAGGCGATGACACCCACGGCCACGTGGACGACATCGCCCGATTTGTCGCGCCGGGCGTTGTTGTCGTCGCACACGAACGCGATTCGGATGACGCGAACCACCGCCGCTCGCTCGACAACGTGAAGCGCCTCAAGCGAGCCCGCGATGCGCGTGGCAACCGACTCAACGTCGTCACGCTGCCCTTCCCGCGCGCCGTGATCGGCAATGGCATGCGCCTTCCGGCGAGTTACGCGAATTTCTACATCGCGAACGGAGTCGTCATCGCTCCGACCTTCAATGACCCGGCAGACCAGGTGGCGCTCAGCACGCTCGCGCGCCTGATGCCGCGGCGGCGAGTCATCGGCATTCATGCGGTGGATCTCGTACTCGGCCTCGGCACGCTGCACTGCCTCACGCAGCAGCAACCGGCGCGCACTCGCTGACTGGCGCGCAGACCAGCGTGCTGATCAGGGCCTGAGTTCGGCCGCCACTCGACTCCCTCGCGGTACCGCTCCGGCGCCGCCCTATGCACATTCCCCAGGTGACGATTCTCGCAGCGCCCTCCTCCATCCGCGGCCGTATGCTTCCGGGCTTCGCGGTCATGATTCTCCTGTTGATCCTGGCCGGAGTCACGGGGCGCACGTCACTCACCTCAGTCGGCGAGCAGATCGGCACATCGCTCGCTGCCACGCGCAAGAAAATGCAGCTCACAGCGCTCCTCCAGGGCGCGGGACGACTGCAGCAAATCGTCGCCGAACTCCACACCGAGGCCTGAGCCGGGTGCGAGGGACACGATGACGCGCCCGGCCGTCCTCCTGCTGAGCGGTGGGCTCGATTCGACGACACTGCTCGCCTCCGCCAAGCAGCATTCGTGGCAGGTGTACGCGCTCACCTTCCGCTATGGCCAGCGGCACGACGTGGAAGTCGCGCGCGCGCAGGCAATTGCGGCCGACTACGGCGTCGTGCGGCATGTGGTGGCCGACATCGACCTGCGCGTCTTTGGCGGGTCGGCGCTGACCTCCAGTGACATTGACGTCCCAAAAGATCGCGGGGCAGAGGCGATGGCGGACGGGATCCCCGCCACGTACGTGCCGGCGCGCAACACGATTTTTCTCTCGTATGCCCTCGCGTGGGCCGAAGTCCTCGGCGCGCGCGATCTGTTTATCGGCGTGAATGCGCTCGACTACAGCGGCTATCCTGACTGCCGGCCGGAGTTCATCACGGCGTTCGAACAGCTGGCCAACCTGGCAACCAAGGCGGGCACGCAGGGCGGCGATCGCTTCACCGTGCACACGCCGCTGATGACGATGTCCAAGGCCAACATTATCGCGCTCGGCGTTTCGCTCGGCGTGGATTATGGTGCGACCACCAGCTGTTACGATCCCGCCGCTGACGGCGCCGCCTGCGGGCGGTGCGACGCCTGCCAGCTCCGAAAAAAGGGATTCGCCGAAGCCCGGGTGGCGGATCCCACACGCTACGCGCGCGCGTAGCCGAGAACCACATGTACACGCTTCGCGAGATTTTTTACACCCTCCAGGGCGAAGGATTCCACGCCGGCCGGCCAGCGGTATTCGCACGGTTTTCCGGCTGCAATCTCTGGACCGGCCGAGAGGAAGACCGCGCCACGGCCGTTTGCAAATTTTGCGACACCGAGTTTGTCGGCGTAGGGCCCGACGGTGGCAAGTTTGCCACAGCGGCCGAGTTCGCCGACGCAGTCGCCTCGCGCTGGCCCGGCGGATCGGCCGCCAGCGGTGGCGAACGTTTTGTCGTCTGCACCGGAGGCGAACCACTGCTCCAACTGGATGCCGCTGCCGTGGACGCCCTCCACGGCCGTGGCTTCATGGTGGCCGTCGAGACCAATGGCACGCAACCGGCGGCGCGCGGACTCGACTGGATCACCGTGAGCCCCAAAATCGGCTCGACCCAGGTGCTCACTCGCGGCGACGAACTGAAGCTGGTCTACCCGCAGGAGGGCGGCGCACCCGAACAGTTCGAGCAAATGGACTTCACGCACTTCTACCTGCAGCCGATGGACTGCGCCGAGCGCGCGCGCACGACGGCTGCGGCGGTCGAATACTGCCTGGCGCACCCGCGCTGGAAGCTCTCCGTGCAGACTCACAAGGCACTCGGGATTCGGTGACGTAGGTCCGGAAATTCGTCCTCTGTTCGGGTTCCGTTGGGAGCCTGCTTGAGCTAGCTTCAGCGGTTCAATGACCCTCACCCGGCCCTTCCGCCTTTCCGTACTCGGCCTCACCGCCCTGTTCTGCGCCGCGACTGCGCAGGCGCAGAAGGCGTTGCCGCAGGCGGTCAAGTCGCGCACGCCGGTAACGGCCACCTCGGCGAAGAAGCCGGCCCTGGCCCGCATTCGCGCCGCCGCAAAGGGTCCAGTGGAGTCCATCGAAAGCCACGGATCCAACCCGCGCGGGCCGTTCGCGCGACTGACGGAAGTCCAGCGCGACTCTATCGTCGAAAACTCGCGTTCGCTGCTCGGCATTAAGTACAAGTGGGCCGGTGCCACGCCTGAGCGCGGCCTTGATTGCAGCGGTCTGGTGCAATACGTCTTCGCCAAGCTCGGCATCGATCTACCGCATCACGCCGCCGACCTCGCCAAGCTCGGTTCGTCAGTCGCCAAGGACACCTCGGAGATGCAAGTCGGCGATCTGCTCGTGTTCAGCAAACTGCAGAGCAAGCGCATCTCGCACGTTGGCATCTACGTTGGCGACGGCATGATGGTGCACGCTTCTGTGGGCGGAAAGGGCGTCATGGAGACGCCGGTGCTCGAATACCGCTCGGCACTCCTGCGTGGCGTACGGCGGGTGATTTCCGTCGACACGGCCATGACACCAACGTCGACGCCGCAGCCCCCGCATCCGTAGACCGCCGGCCTGTGGTGATTGTGTGGAGCATGACCCGGGCCGGCTGCCCGGGTTTTTTTGTGCCGGGGCGCCCGATAGCTTCCCCGAAAATGCGCCGCCGGAGCCACCGGAGCCTGTCCGGGGCTCTGGAACGAGGTGGTCACAAACGACGTAACATCTTGCCATATAACGCAACAATGCCAAGTTTTTAATAGCCCAATTCGGCATTCGGACTGGGTGTCCTACCGGCGCGCCTCGCGGCGCCCCGGGTGACTTCTGACTACTAGAGGTGAACATGGCCCGAAGCATCGTTGGGCGGGTGGTGGCGATGGCATTGCTCGTGGTGGTTGCGCGTGGCGCAGCCGCACAGAGCTCCGTGCTCGCCGGCAAGGTGACGAACGTTCAGTCCGGCGCACCGGTTGCAGGTGCCGTCGTGTCCGTGGTGACGGGCATGACCATCGCGGGGACGACGACGGCCGCAGCCGACGGCAGCTACCGCATCACCGGCCTGGTGGACGGCAGCTACGCCGTGATCGCCCGAGGCATCGGGTTCACGCCCAAGCGTACAGAGGGCGTGGCGGTGAAAGGCTCGACCACGTTCAATCCCGCGCTGACCGAATCCGTCGCGCAGCTGAACCGCGTAGCCGTGACGGCCAATCGCGGCATGGGCACGCAAAAAGAACTCGACATTCCGGCGGCGATCTCGGTCGTGAGTTCGGAATCGTTCGAGAACAAGCCGGCGCCGACGATGGCGACGTATCTGGCCAACGTGCCGGGCATCAGCATCTCGCAGGGCGGCATCCTGCAGAGCAACATCGTGTCGCGCGGCTTCAACAATGCCTTCTCGGGCGCGATGCTGAACCTGCAGGACTACCGGTTCGCCGGCGTGCCCTCGCTCCGGGTGAATGTCCCGGCGCTCTTCACGGGCACGAAGGATGACATCGACCGCATCGAAGTCCTCAACGGTCCGGCCTCCTCGCTTTACGGGCCAAACTCCGCCAACGGCGTCGTGCACATCATCACCAAGTCGCCCTTCCAGTCGCAGGGCACGACGCTGAACGTGGAAGGCGGGAACCAGTCGCTCTTCTCTGTCGGCGGACGCCATGCCGGCGTGTTTGGCGACAAGAAGGAGTTCGGCTACAAGCTGTCGGGGGGATACTTCACCGCCGAAGACTTCAAGTACAACGATCCGAACGAACCGGCCACCTTCCCGAGCACGGCGCCCACGGGCCGCGCAGGCAAGCCGATCCAGCGTGATTTCGGCCTCCGCCGCGCCACGGGTGAAGGACGCCTTGATTGGCGCCCGAGCGACGACGTCGAGAACATCCTGACGGCTGGCTACACGCAGTTCCAGGGCATCGAAGTCACGACCGCCTTCGGCGCTGCCCAGGGCAAGAACTGGACCTACTCGAACTTCCAGGATCGCTTCAAGTACAAGAACACCTTTGCGCAGATCTTCTGGAACGGCAGCAACTCGGGCAACGAGAACGCCGCCGACCTGAACGGCACCTACTACCTGCGCACCGGCATCCCGATCGTGGACAAGTCCAACGTCCTCGTCGGCCAGCTGCAGCAGTCGATGAACATTGCGGACTGGAAGTTTATTGGCGGCCTGGACTACATCCAGACGCAGCCGCGCTCGGAGGGCACGATCTTCGGCCGCAACGAAGGCGCCACGGACATTCACGAGCAGGGCGCGTACCTCCAGACCCAGTATCCGCTCGCGAAGAACCTCGAGATGACCGCCGCCGTTCGCGGCGACCAGAATGACCGCATCGCCGGCGCGCAGTTCTCGCCGCGTGTGGCCTTTACGTGGAAGCAGAGCGAGAACAGCAACTGGCGGGCCAGTTTCAGCCGCGCGTTCAACTCGCCGGCGAGCTTCTCCTTCTTCCTTGACCAGGTCTCGAATCCGAACCAGGCGCCGGGCTTTGCCCTTCGCGCCGTCGGCAACCCGGCAAAGGAAGGCTGGCAGTTCAACCGCACCTGCGACGCGACGATCAACACCGGCATCTGCATGCGCTCGCCGTTCGTGGCAGGTGGCCCCGGTACGCCGCTGACATCGGCGGCGGCAAATGCCTTCCCAGGCTTCGTCTCGCAACTGCAGGCGATTGCCACGGCGCTGCCGGACGCAAGTTTCGGTGGTGCCGCGCAGAAGGCCGGCTTCCTCGGCCTCCTCGGCCAGATGATGCCGATTCTCTCGCAGCTCCGCCCCACGCCGGCGAACATTGGCTCGGTGTTGCGCATCGGCTCGGCGGCCGTGACCCCGGCCAGCGTGAAGGACGTTGGCCCGCTCAATGCATCATTCAACAACACATGGGAAGTCGGCTACAAGGCGATCATCAAGGAACGCCTCCGCCTCTCGGTTGACGCGTGGTACCAGTTGCGTGGCGATGTTGGCGCACCGATTGGCCAGCTCAACCCACTCGTGTTCTACGATCCCGCCACGCTCGGTGCATACCTCGGCGGTCAGATTGGCGCCGCGCTCGCAGCGCAGGGCGTTCCGGCCGCAACGGCCGGCGCAACGGCGGCGCAGGCCGCGGGCGCGCTCACGCCGCTGATGGCGGCATTGCCCCAGGGTGCACTGGCCCTGACCAACGCGAAGCTCGCAAACGACCAGTCGATCATTGCGACCTACACGGCTGGAGTCGGTACGGTGGACGTGCGCGGGTATGACGTGGCCGTTGACTGGCAGGCCGACGACAACTGGCTGCTGGCGGCCAGCTACTCGAACCAGGGCAAGATTGTCTTCCCGGAAATCGGCGGAACGGTCAACCCGCTGATGTCGAACTCGCCGAAGCACCGCGCGACGGCGACGATTCATTACAACGACGAAGCCAATGGCTTTGGCTTCGAAACGGGCGCGCGCTACACCGACACCTTCCCGGTGAACTCGGGCCTGCTCAATTCGCTTGGCTCGCCGCCGAACGCTGCGGGTGTTGCGCTCTACCCGGGCGTGCCGACGCAGACGCTGTTCGATGTCAGTGCCAGCTGGCGCCTGCCGATCCAGCCGAAGGTGACCTGGTCGCTGAGCATCCAGAATATCAACGATCAGCGCGTGCCGACGTTTGTCGGTACGGCCCCGATTGGGCGACTGGCGATCACGCGGTTGCAGTGGGCGTTCTAAAGCACAGCAGACGGTAGGCAGTTGGCCAAGCCGGTGGCCCCTTCGGGGGTCACCGGCTTCGGCTTTAACTGCCGTCTGCCATCTACCGGCTGCGGTCTGTCACTTACCTTTCGCGCGTGAACCCGCCGAAAAAGAAAGTCAATTACGCCAACGCGTGGGCCGAGACCCGCGAGTTGCTGCATCAGTATCGCAGCAAGCTCGCGATTGGCATGTCGCTCATGCTTGTGAACAGGCTTGTCGGCTTTGTCTTGCCGTACACGTCCAAGCTCCTGCTCGACGACGTGATCGGGAAGCACCGCGCCGACCTCCTGCCCAAGCTCGCGCTTGCGGGCGCCGCCGCGACGGTCGTGCAGGCGCTTACCTCATTTGCCCTGTCACAGGTGGTCAGCATCGCGGGTCAGGGCGCGATCACCGACCTGCGCCGTCGTGTGCAGGCACGCGTCCTTCGCCTGCCGGTGAGTTTCTTCGACTCCACGCAAAGCGGCATCCTTATCCAACGCGTGATGTCGGACGCCGAAGGGGTCCGGAACCTCGTCGGCACCGGCATCGTTCAGCTCGTCGGCAGCCTGTTCACCGGATCGATTGCGCTCGGCGTGCTCTTCTGGCTCAACTGGAAGTTGACGACCGCCACGCTGCTGGTGCTCGCGGTGTTCGGCGGCGTGATGGCGTACGCCTTCCAGAAACTGCGGCCAGTGTTCCGCGAACGCAGTAAGATCTATGCAGAGGTGTCCGGCCGGCTTGGCCAGGCGCTCGGCGGCGCCCGCGTCGTCAAGGTGTACACCGCAGAGAAACGTGAAGAGGTGGTGTTCACCAAAGGGGCCCACCGGTTGTTCCGCAACATCGCGAGCACCATCACCGGCACGTCGGCCGTCACGACCTTCGGCACCATTTTCGTTGGCGCGGTGGGCGTGTTGATGATGCTGATTGGCGGACGCGACGTACTCGCAGGGCGGATGACACCCGGCGACTGGCTGATGTACGTCTTCTTCATCGCGCTCGTGACGGTGCCCGTGATGCAGCTCGCGTCCATTGGCACGCAGATTACGGAGGCGTTCGCCGGGCTGGACCGCATTCGCGACATCATGCAAACGCCGACGGAAGACGACGGCGATGTGAATCGCGAAGCGCTCGACGATGCCAACGGTGCGATCACCTTTGACCACGTCTGGTTCGAGTATCGCCCGGGGATTCCCGTGCTCAGGGATGTGACGTTCACGGCGCCCGAAGGGACCACCACCGCACTCGTCGGGTCGAGCGGCTCGGGGAAGAGCACGCTCATCTCGCTGATCATGGCGTTTGCCCGCCCGATCAAGGGCCAGATCACGATTGCCGGGCACGACCTGGGCACACTCCGGCTGCGTGACTACCGCCGTCAGCTTGGCGTCGTGCTGCAGGACAACTTCCTCTTCGACGGGACCATCGCGGACAACATTGCCTTCTCGCGCCCCGGCGCAACGCTGGACGAGATCACGGCGGTGGCGAAGGTCGCGCACTGCGAAGAGTTCATCGCCCAATTTCCGGACGGCTACGACACCGTCGTGGGAGAGCGCGGCGTGAAGCTCTCGGGTGGCCAGCGCCAGCGCGTGGCCATCGCACGCGCGATTCTTGCCGATCCGAAGATCCTGATCCTCGACGAAGCGACGTCGAGCCTCGACTCAGAGGCCGAGCATCATATTCGCGACGGACTCCGCGCGCTGCGGAAGGGGCGGACGACATTCGTCATTGCGCACCGACTCTCCACCATCACGAGCGCGGACCAGATTCTCGTGCTGGAGAACGGCGAGATCGTCGAACGCGGCACCCACCACGAACTCCTCGCGGCCAACGGCCGCTACAAGCAGCTGTACGACAAGCAGTACCAGATTGAGCGGGACCAGTTCGTGAATCCCGGCGAGGATTTCACTCCGGAACCGAATCAGGCCTCGATGCCGTTGCGTGCCGGCCCGCCGAGGGGACTCTAGCGCCGCTTACGGGAGCTTCTTTCCCAAAAGTGCTGAGCCGTCGCCGCTCGAGGCGCGGTAGGTGCCGGTGGGGACCTGATCCACGGTGATAGCACCACCGTACGCGCCGTTCGCACCCTTGCCGAGTTGCAGCGTAATGCTGCAACACGGTCGCGGCACTCAGGGCACTCAGGGCACTCAGGGGACGGCCTGCCTGTATGAAGAGGTTGGCGGATGTTGGCGACATGACGTGCCGATCGCCAATCTATAGGCTGACGAAAGGCCATCCATCCCTAAACTGCGGCGCGCCATGACCATCCCTTCGACATCCCCGATGCGGCGAACGTTTGAGTTGGTGTCCGCATGACATGGTCGCAGGCGTACGATCCGCTCGGATCGCCGGTGCTCTCGACGCTCGTGGCGCTCGTGCCGATCGTCATCCTCCTCGGCGCGCTTGCCTCGCACCGGATTCGCGCGCACTGGGCCGCAGTGGGCGGACTCGCGGTCGCGATCACGATTGCCGTCTTTGCCATCGGCATGCCAGCCGACCTCGCGCTGCGGGCCGCCGCATTTGGCGCAGCGTATGGGCTCTTTCCACTTGGCTGGATCATTCTCAATACGATCTTCCTTTACCGGCTCTCCGTGGAGAGCGGAACCTTCGAAACCGTGCAGCGCAGCCTGGCGTCGCTCTCGACCGACCGCCGGATTCAGCTGGTGCTCATCGCCTTTTCATTCGGCGCGTTTTTCGAGGGAGCGGCCGGGTTCGGAACACCAGTCGCGGTGACCGCGGCACTGCTCGTGGGTCTCGGGTTCTCTCCGCTCGATGCCTCGGTGTTTTCGCTGATTGCGAACACCGCACCGGTGGCCTTCGGCGCACTCGGGACGCCGCTGATCGCGCTGCAGGGCGTCACCGGGCTCGACCTCAAGGAACTGTCCGCACAGGTCGGCCGTCAGCTGCCCTTCTTCAGCGTGATCGTTCCCTTCTGGCTGATTGCAGCGTATGCCGGTGTGAAGAAAATGTGGGAGGTGTGGCCGGCCCTGCTGACGGCCGGACTCGCGTTCGCGATTCCACAATACCTCGTCTCGAACTTTCACGGGCCCTGGCTCGTGGATATCATCGCGGCCGTCTGCTCCATGGCGGCGCTCACCATCCTGCTGAAATTCTGGCGCCCGCCAAACGCGCCGCCAGCGCCTGCGGTCACCCAGGCGGCTGAATCGAAAGGCACGGTGTGGCGCGCGTGGATGCCATGGCTGATCCTCAGCGTCCTCGTGTTCGCCTGGGGCACGCCGCAGGTGAAGGGATTTCTCAACAGCATTTCTGCGCCACAGATTCAGGTGACGGGCCTGCACCTCCAGGTGCTGCGGACGCCGCCGGTGGTGGCGAAGGACACCGCCGAGGCGGCAGTCTTTTCGTTCAACTGGATCAGTGCCAGCGGATCGGCCATCTGCATCGCGGCACTCCTGTCTGGCCTGCTGCTCGGTGTACCGGTCAAGCGGATGGGACGGCTCTACGGGGAAACCGTCGTGAAAATCGGGCCATCGCTGCTCACCATTTCGGCGATGCTCGCGCTCGGGTATGTGACGCGCTACTCGGGCACCGACGCAATCCTCGGCCTCGCCTTCGCCCACACCGGGTACTTCTATCCGTTCTTCGGCACGATGCTCGGTTGGCTCGGTGTCGCGCTCACCGGCTCGGACACGTCGAGCAATGTCCTCTTTGGCGGATTGCAGGTGATCACGGCGCAGCAGGTGGGCGTGAATCCGACCCTCATGGCGGCGGCGAACAGTTCGGGCGGCGTGATGGGCAAGATGATCGACGCCCAGAGCATCGTCGTGGCCGGCACCGCCACGCAGACGCGGGGACAGGAAGGGACGATCCTGCGGCGTGTGTTCTGGCACAGCCTTGTGCTCGCGTCGCTCGTGGGGGTCCTCGTGTTCGTACAGGCGCGCATTTTCCGTTCGTGAATGTTTCACTGATCGGCGCACTCCGCCGTCTGGAAGTCGTCCGTATTCGTGGCGAGTTCTACCGCGCGTGGGAAGTGGAACTGCGACGGACGCAGCACATCACCACGTCGCTCCAGACCATGGAATTCCCCGCGCATCCGACGCTGGAGGAGGCGCGCCAGTACCTCGTGCACGGTATGGCCAAGGGCCGTCCCGCCGGCGTGGTGGCAAAGCTCCGTCCTGACCTCTTTCCCGTCCTGGACCAGCTGCTGATTGGCGCAGGCGAGGGATTCGGCACGCTGCACGATTCGCTGCGGTTGCTCTCGGAGTACTACATGCGCGAGTTCGCGCGGATGTCGCGCATCCGCAGCTGGGCCGGCGTGCCACTCGCGATTGGCGTGGCTGCTGCGTTTGCGATTCCCTTTCCGCTCTTCCTCGACGACCGGGTCAAGCTCTACTCGGCGGCCGCGATTGCCGGGACCATCACCGTGTATGCGCTAGGCGGAATTCCCATCTCGCTGATGTACGCCACCGCCGACAAGATGAAGCACCTCCGTCGGCCGAGGTTCGCCTGGGCACTCGCGATGGGACTTGAGGGCGGCCTCACCTTTGCCGGCGCCGCTCACCTCGCCGCCACCGTGGCCGACATGCCCGACGTGGGCCGCCACCTCGACAAGATTGGCCCCAAGCCCCTCAAGACGATGTCGCTGACGCAGATGTTTGACGGCGCCAACATCTGGCCGGCGATGTACGAGCAGGTGAAAAAGGCCGACGAAGCGAGCGAATACCTGAGCACGTTTCGTGTTTTTGCAGCCAACCTCGAATCGCCACCCTGATGACCTGGTATGTCCCCGTCGTCGGCGACCAGGTTCCGCAGCGCGGCAACGCGCGCACGCGCGCGCTGGGACGATGGGCGCTGCGACTGATCGGCTGGACGATTGAGGGAGAAATCCCGAACATCCCGAAATTCATGATCATCGTGGCGCCGCACACGTCGAACTGGGATTTCCCGGTCGGCGTGGCGGTGAAGTTCGCGCTCGGCATCCGGGCCACATTTCTCGGCAAGCACACGCTCTTCCGCTGGCCCCTCGGCGTGGTCATGCGGTGGCTCGGTGGCGTGCCGGTGTTCCGCCATGCCCCGCGAAACGTGGTGGAGCAAACCGTCGACCACCTCAACCATGCCGAGCGCGTCGTCATCGTCCTCTCGCCGGAAGGAACGCGCAAGAAACTCCCAGCATGGCGTACGGGCTTTCACTACGTCGCGCGTGGCGCGCAGCTCCCAATCCTCCCCGCGGCCCTCGACTTCTCAACCAAAACCGTGCGGTTCTATCCGCTCTACCACCCTACGGACAGTGTGGAGACGAATCTGGCCGAGTTGGGACGCCACTTTAAGGCGTCAATGGCGTGCCATCCCGAGCAGTATTGAAACGTGATACTGGCGCGGCTGGCGTCGTGCCCCAATCATGTAGCCAGTGACGTCTGCCAACCCGGTACCATCCAGCGGTCCCGCCGGCGCTGTTTCGCACTTCGGGGCGCAGCGTCCGGATCATTCGCCCCCCCCCCCCGAACTGCTCGGCGACGACGAACTCGCCCGCGCGATTGACTCGTTGCGTCGAAAGTTGGCATCGGCGCGCCGGATGCTCGTGATCGCGAACTTCGCGCGTCTCACCTTTTTACTGACAGTGCTGGCCGGTGGCTTCGCGATCCTCTGGGCCGGGCCGGCGCCCTTTCTCGAACTGATGCAGGGTTAGCGCGTGCTGGCCACCACCTGGGATGTCTTTGCCTGGTGGATGGTGGTACTCCTGCTGTTCAGCGTTGTCGGCGCCTTTGCGCTGCAGGCCAGCGGCCGACGGCGCCTTGGGTGCGAGGGAGGCGCGCCAGGGTCGCTGAGGTCGTATGTTTGTGCCGATGCCAGAGCAGAAAACGGGAACTGCCGCCGCGTGGCGCCTTGTCTCGCGGCCGGTGCTATCGCTGCCACAGAGGGCTCACGTGGAGAATTGTTCGGCACAGCGGGATCGGACGTCACCCGACGCGAGCAGGCCCGCATTGGCGCCGAGCGCGTGCTCGCTGCCGTCGATGCGGCATTGCCGGAAGTGATCGCCACTCAAGTGGGCGGCGTCTTTGGCGATTCAATGATCATGCTCACAGAACGTGTTGACGACGGGCTCCCGGCGTCAACACGACCGACGGCGGCGATAGGACAGATCCGCCTGATCCCCGCTGATGTTCGCGCGGCGTGGGCGTCGAGGCAGCCGTATGTCGAGTCACTCCGGACATCGGTGGGCCGGGCCGGAGGCTTCCGCGCGTACGCCCCTGTCCGGAACGCAACTGGCCCGCGAGCGCGACGTAGCCGATGAAAATGGCCAACTGGAAACGATCGCCGTTTGTTGAAAACATCCCGCTCCGCGTGGTGACGTACTACGCGGTGTTCGGGACACTGGCCTGGCTACTCCGCGAATACACGCCGGTCACGTGGGGCGTGCTCGGTGGTGCAGAGGCGACGAATCTCGCTGGAGGCGGCACGATGTCCAGGGCGCAGGCCGCCGCCGAAGCCGCGATGCGGGCAAATGAGCCGGCCGCGCTGCCCGCCATCATCGCGATGGTCACGGCGTTCGTGACGGCGCTTCCCGTGGCGTGGATCTACATCGCGACGCGGAACAAGAAGGGCTACCAGCAGTCGGTGGTGCAGACGATGATCATTCTGCCGGTCATCATTGCCGGCATTGTGGTGCTCGTGAAGCACAGCGTCGCGCTGGCATTCTCGCTCGGCGGAATTGTGGCCGCGGTTCGGTTTCGCACATCGCTCGACGACACCAAGGACGCGGCCAACATTTTCGTCGTGACCGGAATGGGCATGGCGGCTGCCGTCATGCCGCCGGTGGCGTGGGTGTTGTCGGGACTCTACAACCTGCTCGCGGTGTGGCTCTGGATGAGTGACTTCGGCCGAATGCCGGCAGCACTCGAAGGCAAAAAGGCGGACAAGACACTCGAACGCGCGCTTGAGACGGCGAACCGTACGGGCATGTTCATCGCGAAGCTCGACGAGGAAGTGCTCGACCACCTGGCGCCCGACCAGCTCGAAGCCCTCGCGAATCGTGCCTGGGCCCGCCGCAAGCGCACGGCCAACGAGATGGGCGAGGACACGCGTGCGCTGGCCGACTACATGCTCCGCATTCGCTGCACCGATGTTGATGCAGCACGCGCCGCCTGTGAACCGCAGTTTGCCGGCCTCTTCTCGCGCTGGAAATATCTTGGCAAGACGAAGGAAGCCGACGGCTCGAAGGTGCTCGAATACTCGGTCGCCCCGCTCGAGACCGTGACCGCCGGTGTCATCAAGGAACTCCTGCGCGGCGCGCCCGGGCAGCTCGTGCAGGCCGTCGAGCTCCGCCAGTAAACGCTCCGCTGACCCCACCCCCTCAAGGAAAGGCACGTGCGCCTCATGCGACTCGCTCCCCTTGCCGCTCTGGCCCTCGCCACGGCGACCCCTGCCGCCGCGCAGCGCCTCTTTCGCTCGACTGATCCAGTTGAGGTCACCTTCACGACCTCGCTCAAGAATCTCATCAAAGAGCGCGATTCACTGAAACTGAATCCGCATCCGGCCTTGATGACCTACAAGGACTCGGCCGGCAAGGACATCAGTCTTCCGGTGACCCTCAAGGCGCGTGGCCACTTTCGCCGGCAGGCGCGCAACTGCGACTTTCCACCGATTTCCTGGGAGGCGAAGCGCGGGGATGTGAACAACACGCTGTTCCAGGGCAACACCAAGATGAAGATCACCACCAACTGCCGTCCGGGAAACGCGGACTACGAGCAGTACATCCTCGGTGAGTACGCCGTGTACCGCATGTATCAGACCATCAGTCCCCTGCACTTCCGTACGCGGCTCGCCCATATCACGTACAAGGATTCGGCGGGACCGAAGGCGTCGCCCGATGTCACGTCGTGGGCTTTCTTCATCGAGGACGATGGCGAGATGCTCCGCCAGAACAAGCTCTCCCCGCTCAAGCAGACCGGCGCGTTGTTCGAGGATGTCGAGCAGAAGCAGTTGATGACGACCATGCTCTTCGAATACATGATCGGCAACACCGACGCCTCGATTGCGATGCTGCACAACATCGTCATTGCGCGCGATTCGCTGACACAAAACCTGATGCCTGTCGCCTATGACTTCGACTGGTCGGGGCTGGTGAATCCCCGGTACGCCTTTCCGGATGCGAAGCTGAAGATCAAGCGCGTGACTGACCGCCTGTTCCGTGGCCCGTGCAAGCCGCTCACCGAGTGGAAGCCGGTGTTCGCCCAGTTCCTCTCCAAGCGTCAGGCCGTGGACAGCATCTATGGGTCCATCACGCTGCTCAACAAGAGTCGCCTGAAGGACTCCAAGGACTTCCTCGACGATTTCTGGAAGACGATCTCCGATGACCGGAAGGCGAAGTACGAGATTGTCGACGAGTGCCAGAAACAGGGGATGTAAGGTGAACCACAAGCGCGACGGGATGGATCGGCGGGACTTTCTGGCGCTTGGATCGATCGCGGCGTTTGGCGCGACGAACCCGGCCCGGCTGCCCCGGCCACCCCAGGGAACACCGGGCAAACCTGCAGGCGCCGCGCCAACCGGCAGCGCCCCCGCGGACGGCTTCAGTCAGCGCAGCGTCGCCGAACTCGCCACGCGCATGCAAAAGGGTGAGTGCACCGCGCGGCAGCTGACGCAGTATTACCTCGCCCGCATTGCGGCCATGGACAAGGCCGGGCCAGCCGTGAACGCGGTGATCGAGCTGAATCCCGAGGCGCTCGCCATCGCCGAGGCGATGGACGCGGAACGAAAGGCCGGAAAAGTGCGCGGCCCGTTGCATGGCATTCCGATCCTGATCAAGGACAACATCGACACGGCTGACAAGATGCACACGTCAGCGGGATCGCTCGCGCTGGCACACAGTATCCCCACAAAGGATGCGCACATCGTTGGGCGGCTCCGCGCCGCCGGCGCCGTGCTGATCGGGAAGACGAACCTCAGCGAGTGGGCCAACTATCGTTCCACCCGCTCGAGCAGCGGCTGGAGCGGGCGCGGTGGCCAGACGAAGAATCCGTACGTGCTCGACCGCAATCCGTGCGGATCGAGCTCCGGAACAGGCGCGGCGATCGCGGCGGATTTCGCGACCATCGGCATCGGGACCGAAACGGACGGCTCGATCATCTGTCCCTCAGGGATTTGCGGCCTCGTTGGCGTGAAGCCGACGGTCGGGCTCTGGAGTCGCACCGGCATCATTCCGATTTCGGCGTCGCAGGACACGGCCGGGCCAATGGTACGATCGGTCTCCGATGCGGCCGCGCTGCTTGGCGCGCTCGCCGGCACAGATCCGCGCGACGACGCAACGCGCGACAGCGCCGTGCAGGCGCATCCGGACTACGCGCGGTTCCTCGACACCGGTGGCCTCAAGGGCGCACGGATCGGTGTGGCCCGGAACCTCGCCGGGTTCAACCCCGATGTCGACCGGTTGCTGAACGAGGCCGTGGCCGCAATGAAGGCCGCGGGTGCCGTCGTCGTTGATCCGGCCAATCTGAGCACCGCGGGAAAATTCAGCGAAGCCGAAACCATTGTACTCGACTATGAGTTCAAGGCGGGACTGAACGCGTACCTGGCGTCGCTTGGGGCAAACGCGCCGGTCAAGTCGCTGACCGAATTGATCGCGTGGAACGAGCGCGAGAAGGCCGGCGAGATGCCGTTCTTCGGACAGGAGATCTTCATTCGCGCCAATAAGACGGGCCCGCTCTCGACGGCCAAGTACCGCGAGGCCCGCGCGAAGTGCCTGAAGCTTGCGCGCACCGACGGCATCGATGCGACCATGACGCGCCATCGGCTCGATGCGATCGTGCAACCATCCAACCAGCCGGCCTGGACGACCGACCACCACAACGGAGACCACTTCTCCGGCGGCGACACCTCGTTCGCCGCCGTGGCGGGCTACCCGAGCATCACGGTGCCGATGGGACTCGCGCGTGAACTCCCCGTCGGACTCTCCTTCATCGGACGCGCGTGGAGCGAAGGGCCGCTGCTCAAGCTGGCCTATGCCTTCGAGCAGGCGACGAAGTTGCGCCGCCCGCCGCGGTTCCTGCCGACGGTGGGCTAGCCGACGGCAGGGTGACGCCGTGTCGGAGTCATCGCACCGGTTGATACAGGATGGTCATCGGCGGGAAATCGGAATCAGATACGGTACTCGAAATGGCACCGCAACGGCGGCTTGGTGCCCAGCACGCGAAAGCCGCCCCCCGGGTTGACGGGGAGCGGCTTCGCCGAATCGCTTTGCAGCGGACGCCTTACACCGGCGCCGCCACCCACCTCACCGTCGAACTAGCAGGTCGGCACGCCTTCGTTCGTGGCGGTGCCGCCAACTGCGATCGAGCAGGTCTTCGCCGTCGACGTGTGGCTCGACGTCGCCGTCCAGCCCGTGTTCGTCACCGTACCGACCGTGACGGTCACGCCTGACGACGCCTTGTACGTCGTACCCAGCGCCGTGGTGCTCGCTGCGTAGGTGCTGTTGTTGTCAGAGAAATACGCTTTCTGCGCCGTGATCAGGTTGCGGAGGTCCGCCTTCATCGTGGCGATGTATGCCTTTTCCTTCGTGTTCGCGAACTTCGGAATAGCGATCGCGGCCAGGATGCCGATGATGACGACGACGATAAGCAGTTCGATCAGTGTGAAACCCTTCTTGCTCGTGCTAGCCATGGGATGCCCTTGGTCTAAGGAAGGCAACCAAAAGGCGGATTGCGGCGCCACAGCGGGTGAGCGCTGTACGAACATCAATATGCAAGTTTTGGCCTAAAATTGCCAAAAACGCTAGTCATTTGGCAGCAACGAGTTACGAGACTGGAAGGCCGCAGGTCACAATTCATAGTACCCGCGTTCCGTGGCAAATCTGGCAGTCTGCGCCACCCGCTGTGGCGCCGAGCACGAGGTGATCGAAGTAGAAAAGACATTCTCGCTAACGCGGAACTCTCCCTAGCCCCACGCACTGACCCTTTGTGTATAATTTTCAGGCATCAAGATTCTTGCTCGGTCAAAAGCGCACCAGCTCCCTGCGCGTCAACACGATCCCATCTGAGGACCTGCTCATGAAACGCCTGCTCGTCGTCCCCGCCTTTCTGGCCACCGCATCGGTCGCGTCGGCCCAGGCCGTTGCCGTGACCCTGTCCGAATGGAAAGTCGTGATGGCCCGCGATACCGTGAAAGCCGGTTCGGTCACCTTTAATGTCAAAAATGGTGGCACCATGGCCCATGCCTTCTACGTGCTGGGCGAAGGTGTCGCAAAGGGCTCGCGAGAGATTCCCGCGCGCCAGGAAGCCCCGCTCACGCTGACGCTCAAACCGGGCACATACGAGATCTACTGCCCGATGTCTGACCAGTCGCACAAGATGGCCGGCATGAAGGGGACGCTTGTCGTGACGGCCGCCGACAAGCCTGCCGTTGCCGCGCCGAAGAAGAAACCTGGCGCCTGAACTCCGGCAGCCGAAACGAGAAGGGCACCTCGCTCGAGGTGCCCTTCTCGTTTCGTCCAGTTGCCCCTCTAGGTCTCGAACCTAGACTCTTCTGCTCCAGAGGCAGACGTGTTGCCAGTTACACCAAGGGGCAAAAATCGGCCCGAATCACCTTCCGAACCGCCCTCAAAACTACCGGACGCCGGACTCCCAATCAAGCCGCTCCGAGGGTCCAAATCCCAGACGACTCGGCTCGCTTGGAGGCCACGTTAGGTTAAAAAGGATGACAACCGACGCACGCTACCCCGTAGGCAAGTTCCACAAGCTCGAGAGTTACACCGACGCGACCCGTTCGGCGGCCATCACTGCCATCGCGGCCCTTCCGGCCAACCTCCGCAAGGCTGTTGCCGGCCTGACCGAGGCCCAGCTCGATACGCCGTACCGCGACGGCGGCTGGTCGCTGCGCCAGGTGGTGCACCATCTTGCCGACTCGCATGCGAACGCCTACATCCGCACGCGCTTCACGCTCACCTCGGTGAAGCCGACCATCATGCCCTACCCCGAAAACGTTTGGGCCGAGTTGTTTGATGCGAAGTCCGGCCCGGCCGAAGCGTCGCTGGCGATTCTTGACGGCATGCACGCCCGCTGGGCAATGCTGCTCAAGTCGCTGAACGCCGATGCGTTCGCGCGCGCCTTCGTGCACCCCGAGCACGGCGAGCGCACGCTCGACTGGATGGTCGAGATGTACGCCTGGCACTCCAAGCATCACGCCGCGCACATCACCGAGCTGCGGAAGGCCAAAGGCTGGTAGCCGGCACCCGTGTGGCCGTCACGCGCTGGGCGCTCAACAGGGTAGTTTATCTGGTGCCTCTTGGGCCTGTCGCCCCCAGGCGGGGTGACGGGAGGTGTATCCACTTTTCGCGGAGGAGTTGATGTTGCAGTGTCTTCGCCGGTTTTCCGCCCCGCTCATGTTTGCGGTGGCGATCGCGACGGGCTTTACCGGGGCTACCGCAGCAGCGCAGGGTGGCACGGGATCGGTTCGTGGCAAGATCACTGACGTCACGACGAACGCGCCGGTCCGCGGCGCTCAGGTGTTTATCGTTGGAACCCGGCTCGGCGGAGCCTCCGCGGCCGACGGTTCCTTTTCGTTCTCCGGTGTGCCCGCCGGCGCACAAGTCGTTCGGGTGCGCTCCATCGGCTATAAGCCAATGGACCAGACGGTCGCCATCACCGCCGGCACGGCGTCGACCGTTGATTTTGCGGTCACCACAGCCCCGGCGACCCTTGATGAAGTGGTCGTCACCGGCACCGCCGGGTCCGCGCGCAAGCGCGAGGTCGGCAACTCTATCGGGCAGCTCCAGCTTGGCGAAACCCCTCGCGTCGCCACCGACGTGTCGTCCATGCTGTCAGGTAGCCTGGCCGGCGTCAGCGTCGCCGGCGGTAACGGCAACTCTGGCAGTGGATCGGCCATCCGCCTCCGCGGAACCACCAGCGTCGCCCTCAGCAACCAGCCGCTTATTTACGTCGACGGCGTGCGGACGCGCAGCGATGAGTATCCGCGCAACGGCATCTTTACTGGGACGACGCAGCGCGGCGCCAACGCCTATGCGAGCCCACTTGGCGACATCAACCCTGAAGACATTGATCGCATCGAAGTCGTGAAGGGCGCCGCTGCGGCGACGTTGTACGGGACCGACGCGGCCGCCGGTGTGATCCAGATCTTCACGAAGCGCGGTTCGCAGGGCGCCGCCAAGTGGACGATGCAGATCAATACGGGCATCAGCAAACTTCAGAAGTTCGGGACCGATTCCGTTCCGCTCTTGTTCATGGATCCGTTCCTCCGCCATGGCGAACGCTTCGGCATGTCAGCGCAGGTCGCCGGCGGGACCGCCAGCAACGTCCGCTATCTCGTCTCTGGTGGGGCCGACAACACCGATGGTGTGCTCCCCAACGATCGTGAAAAGAAGTACAACCTCCGCGTGAATCTCGATTTTGTTCCGGCCAAGAATCTGGCGATCAGCTGGAACAGCGCGTACACCATGGGGCTCACGTCGCAGACGCCGGCTGGCAACAATGCCCAGGGCATCACGCTGAACGCCTTTCGGCGCGACCGCAACTATTTCGCGAGCGCCAATCCGGATACGATCCGGCGTGTGCTTGAGCAGCAGCTCAACCAGACCGTTGATCGCACCACGCTTGGCACCACCGGTACGTGGACGCCGATTCTCCACCTTTCCAGCCGGCTCACTGTCGGGTTTGACCGCGCGGCGATTGAAAATCGCAACCTGCGTCCGTACGGATTCCCGGCTGTTCCGCTCGGCGTCATCCAGAACCAGCGCTGGTCGTCCACGACGCTCAGCACCGACTGGGTGAACAACTACGAGTTCAACCCGCGCAGCGATCTCCGGATCACCGCATCGGCGGGAACGCAGTACGTCACCTCGCAGGTGGCCGATGTTGCCGGTTTGAGCGAAAACTTCCCGGCGCCAACCGAAGCCACGGTCGCGAGTGGCGCCATCAA
This sequence comes from Gemmatimonadota bacterium, assembly GCA_026387935.1. Taxonomy (GTDB): domain Bacteria; phylum Gemmatimonadota; class Gemmatimonadetes; order Gemmatimonadales; family Gemmatimonadaceae; genus Fen-1231. The sequence continues at coordinate 86,352 of JAPLKU010000019.1, forward strand.
GAACGCCGATGAAAACCGGCAGACCATTGTCACCGGCGGCGTGTTTGGCCAGACGCTCATCGGGTACAAAGACCGCTACTTCATGACGGTTGGCGCGCGCGTGGACGGCAACAGCGCCTTCGGCACGAACTTCGGATTCCAGACCTATCCCAAAGTGAGCGCGAGTTGGGTGGTCAGCGACGAGAGTTTCTGGAAGAAGTCGCTGGGAACGCTGAAATTGCGGGCGGCGCGCGGTCAGGCCGGCCGAGCGCCAGGGGCGTTTGCCGCAGCGCAGACGTGGAACCCGATTGGTTGGGGCGGCCAGCCTGCTGTACGGCCGCAGAACCTCGGCAATTCGAGCCTCGGACCGGAACGCACAACCGAAACAGAACTCGGATTCGATCATTCCGCGTTCGACGGTCGACTCGGCGTGGACTTCACCTGGTACAAGGCGACCACGACCGACGCGCTCTTCAATGTCCGCAACGCGCCTTCAAACGGATTCCTCAACAGCTCGCTGAAGAACGCCGGCAAGATGGAAAAGTCGGGCCTCGAAGTGGCGATCAATGCCACGCTCTGGGATCGCCCGTCGCTCGGCATCAATGCCGGGCTGAACATCAGCACGAACCAAAGCAAGGTGCTCGACCTCGGTGGCGCCCCGTCGTTCTCCGTGGGCAACAACGGATGGGTGGTGCTTGGCAAGGCCGCGCCGGTCGTCCGGGGCCGCATCATCCGGAACCCGGATGCCCGCGGCGTCGCGCCCGACACCTCGTCGAACTATGACTTCGGGCCGAGCCAACCGACGCGCATTATTGGCGGCTCGCTCAGTGTGCGCACCTGGCGCAACATCACCGTTTCGCTGCGCGGCGAGTACCAGGGCGGCGCGTTCATCAATGAAGACGCCTCGTATCAGGCGCTCACCCGCTCGGTGCTCTGGCCCACCTGCTTTGACGCGTATCCCAAGATGGCGGCCGGTCAGCCCATCACGGTGCGGGAGACGCTCACCTGCATTCCGGCAAACATCCGTTCGGACATGTTCATCTTCCCGGCCGATTTCTTCAAGCTTCGCGATCTCACAATCGACATTCCGCTCGGAAAGCTGATTCCGGGAACCGCCAGTAGCTCGTTCCTGTTCTCGGCGAAGAACTTCTTCCGGCGCAATTACGGCATGCCCCTGTTCGATCCTGAGCAGTCCGGCAACGACGGGTTCAACGCCACGGTGCGCTACATCTCGGAGCATATCCCGGCACCCGCAGTGTTCTCGACGTCACTCCGCATCTCGTTCTGAGGAATCCGACCATGACCTCGATCACTATCCAGGCCGTCCGTCGCTTCGCGCGGAACGCCACCCTCCTCGTTCCAGCGTTGGCGTTCGTCGCTTGCGACGTGCACGTCACAAACCCCGGACCGATTCAGGCAACTTTTCTCGACAACAAAAACGCACTCGGCGCGATCGTGAATGGCGCCGGCCGCAATCTGGCCGAAGCCATCAACTGGACCTCGTACACCGGCGGCGCCGTTGCGCGAGAAATATTCCCCGCCGGTTCGACCGGCTCGTTCGGCATCACCGTGCAGCAACAGAGCGGCAAGTTGACGATCGACGAGGTCGGTACGCACTGGAACCAGTCGCAGCAGGCCCGGTGGACGGCCGAAGACGCCGTCACCCGCACGAAGGGCATCCTTGGGGCCACCGATGCCGCCAAGAGCGTGCAGGTAGCCCAGGCGCTCGTATGGGCCGGGTACGCAAATCGGCACCTCGGCGAAAACTTTTGCGAAGGGGTGATTGACGGCGGCGCCAAGCAACTGTACACCGTGTATTTCGACCGCGCCGAGGCCAACTTCACGGAAGCGATCACCGTGGCCACGGCGGCCGGCAATGCAAGTCTCATTTCGGCAGCGACCGCCGGCCGAGCATCGGTGCGCTTGCTCAAGAACAATCTGACCGGTGCAGTCGCGGATGCCGCCGGCATAGTGAGCACGTTCACCTACAAAATGCCGTACTTCATCACCGACCTTGACCAGTACAACCGCATCTACTGGGCGGGCGCCAACCAACCGTACCGGGCGCACACAGTGTGGAACACGTACTACGACGCGTACCGAAAGACGACCAGGGACCCGCGCGTGCCGTTCGACAGCAGCGCAACGCAGCTCCAGGGCGACGCGGCCGTGGGCAGTTTGGGCAAGGTCCGCTGGTATTTTCAGACCAAGTACGCGGCACAGACGTCAGCCATTACGCTGTCGTCCGGATGGGAAATGCGGCTCATCGAAGCCGAGGCGAAGCTGGTGGGCGGCGACATTGCCGGATCCCTGGCGATTCTGAATGCCCGCCGCACAGGGCTGGCGCTCGCGCCGTTGACCGCCGCCAACGCGACTGAGGGCTGGGTCGCTCTCAAGCGTGAACGGGGAATCGAGACGTGGCTCGAGAGCCGGCGTCTTGGTGACTTCCGTCGGTGGGCCGCCCTCAGCCGTCCCGGCGCGTCGGACGATATGACCGGCCGTGATATGTGCTTCTCCACGCCACTCACCGAGCGCGAGACGAATCCGAACTACGTGCCGTAAGCACACAATGGGTACGCCGGCCTAGCGCCGGCGTACGTGAGCAGAACGCGAAACCGGCCCGACGATTCGTCGGGCCGGTTTCGTGCTTTCGGCTGGATCAGCGCAGAATCAGGGCGCCTTGATGTCGGGCGGTGCGCCGCCAATGCGACCTGCGTCGCCTGACGCCTTTGAGCGCGCCTTCAGAAGGGCCGTCACAACGGCGATGACAAAGACTCCGCCAATCACGCCAGCGGCGACCCACGAGTTCTTTCTATTCAGCGTGCGGATGTCGGCACGCGCAATACTCGACCGGGCAATGCGCACCGGATCACGGCCCGTGTAGGGTACGACGAGTCCATCCCACGAGGTCAACTGTTCGACGTCGACGACGATATTCCCAGTCGCGTCCGTGGCGCGAACACGTCCTTCGATGAGTCGGATCCTGGGCCCCACCGCGCCCTGTACTGCAGCGCTCCCTTCGGCCGTCAGCTCCAGCCGCACATCGGTGTCGGCGACCGGCAGCGCAACCCGAGCAGGCAGATAGCTGTAGCAGGCCGTATTGAGCAGGAGCGAGGCGCCAGCGATGACCCATGCGCTGGTCCGGGGGCGCTGGTGCCGCCCGGCGGTGCTGTCCTTCGGCTTGGTCATGCTCCGAAGATAGCGCGAACGCGCGGCGTGCAACTAGCGGCCAATGCGGCCGAAAGGCGCCGGGAAACACGAAGGCCGCCCGTGCATTTGCACGGAGCGGCCTTAAGGAAGTGCCACGCTCACCGGCATTGGAACTCTACGTCCTACCGCGCGGTGGCGGGCTTTCGTCTTTCGGTAAATAGACCAGTAACGGTCTCTCTGCGTCACTTCTTCAAGTGGAGCTGAGGGGGATCGAACCCCTGACCTCTGTCGTGCGAGGACAGCGCTCTCCCAGCTGAGCTACAGCCCCAAACATCGGGTTCCGTCGCGTGCCTGGTCGAGCCGCGGCCGGTCGCACTCCGGTCACCTAAAAACACCCTCCTAACACGAAGCCCCGCCATAACGAACTCGGGCGGGGCCGGTGTTACAGAAGTAAGAATAGCAGCGCGCGCCTGAAAGTCAAGTAACGACTACAAACGTAGACAGTAGACAGCGTACAGTAGGCGGTAGCCGTTTAACTGAAATTTAACGGCTCCCGTGCACCGTCTACGGTACACTGTCTATGGAAGTTGTCGCTACTCACCACCATCTACTGACTCCTTGGACGCAATCCTTCCGAGCGCACAGCAGGTCCGAGCCGCGCACGATCGCATCCGCACGCACATCGCGCGCACCACACTCGTGCGCAGCGAGGGACTGAGCACGTTCCTCGGCGGCGATGTGTGGCTCAAGTGCGAGTGCGATCAGCACACCGGCTCGTTCAAGCTGCGCGGTGCGACGAACGTCCTTGCGCTACTCACCGCCGAACAGCGCGCGCGTGGCGTCGTCGCCTCGAGCGCGGGCAATCATGGCGCTGGCATCGCCGCCGCCGCGCAGACACTTGGGCTACCCTGCACCGTGTACGTGCCGAGTGTGGCGCCGGCCGCCAAGCGCGATCGTATCACCGCGTCCGGTGCGACGGTTGATGCGTCAGCACCGCACTATGATGCAGCCGAGGCGTTGGCCAAAGGGCACGCTGCCCGTACCGGCATCACCTTCGTGAACCCATGCCTCGGCATGGACCTGTTGGCCGGCCAGGGCACCGTCGCGCTGGAAATCCTCGACGACCTGCCAACCGTCCGCACGATCGTCACGAATGTCGGCGGTGGTGGACTGTGCGGCGGAATGGGCGGATTCCTTAACGACGCGGCGCCTCAGGTTACGCTGATCGGCGCGCAAAATGAACACACCAATGCGATGGCCCGCGCAATCGCCGCGAACGCGCCAGCCGACGACGATCATCACGCCACCGTATGCGATGGCCTCGCCGGACTGGTGGACCATGAGATGCTCGCCCAGACCCGCGCGTCGCTCAAGCGAATCGTGGTCGCGAGCGAATCCGATGTGCGCAGCGCGATTGCCTACCTCTGGATTGAGGAAGGCATCAAGGTGGAGGGGGCTGGCGCGGCCGGTGTCGCGGCGCTGCTGTCCGGGCGGCTCGGCGATTTCGAGTTTCCGCTCGTAGTAGTGCTGAGCGGGGGGAACATCGACGACGCCGTGCACGCAGAAGTGTTGAGGGGCGCGTAGACGGTAACAGGTCACGGCCACTTCCGTTGACGGTGTACCGTGCACGGTCTCCGTTTTTTGTAGTTACTCACGACCGTCTACGCCTTTACCTTTCGTGAATGTCCCTTTCACTGAAGTTCCTCGGCACGTCCGCCTCCCGCCCCACGGTTGAACGTGGCGTGAGCGCGCTGACGGTCGTCCGCGAGGGCGAGACAATGATGTTCGACTGCGGCGAGGGCACCCAGCGGCAGATGATGCGCTACGGTGTCTCCTTCACACTCGGTGATATTTTCTTCACGCATTTTCACACCGACCACTTCCTCGGCCTGCTCGGCCTGCTCCGCACCCTCACGCTCCAGGCCCGCGAAGAACCGCTGCGCCTCTGGGGACCGAAGGGGCTCGTGCAGATGCTCAAGCGCGCCGACGGACTCGGGGTGGAGCGTCTCACCTTCCCGCTCGAAGTCGCTGAGGTCACGCCGGGTGAGCCGATCAAGCGACACGAATACGCCATTCTTCCGTTTTCGGTTGAGCATCGCGGGAGCAGTTCCGTCGGCTACGCGCTGATCGAAGAAGAACGCCGCGGCATTTTTAATCCCGATCTCGCACGCGAGCTCGGCATTCCCGAGGGCCCGCTCTGGGGCCGTATCCATAAGGGTGAGCCGATCGTGCTCGACGACGGGCGCCTGATTCAGCCGTCCACGCTCGTGGGCCCAACACGTTCCGGTCGGCGCGTGGTGATCACCGGCGACACACGTCCCTGCGCGGCAACGATCGCAGCTGCAACGGGCGCCGATCTCCTCGTGCACGAAGCGACGTTCGCCGACGAGGAAGCACAGCGCGCCGGCGAAACCGGACACTCCACCGCGCGCGAAGCGGCCGAAGTCGCTGCATCAGCCGGCGTGAAGCGATTGGTGCTCACGCACTTTTCGGCTCGCTACTCGCGCGATCCGTCGGAACTCGAGACGCAAGCGCGCGAACGTTTTCCGGCTACCAGCTGCGCGCGTGACGGTCAGGAATTTGAAGTTCCCTTCACCGTCACCGATTCGGGGCAGTCGTAGCCGGGCGCGGCCGTGCCCGGCATCCAGAAGAGCGGCACGGCTTCGCCCTCCTTCTCACTCCGAAACGCAATCACACCACATTCGACGCGCGTCACGCGAATGTCGAGCTGCGCCAGTTCCGCGCGAAATCCGTCAATTTCCGCGGCGCGCTTCTGTGCGTTCACCATCAACTGCTCGGCGTCGGGGTTCGGTTCGTCGGCCTTCGATCCGCTCGTCGCGTATTCGAATGCTTCGACCGTCTCCTGCCACCGTCGATAGGTGAGCACGAGATCTTCCACGATGCGCCGCACCAGCGGAAGCGCAGCGGCCGCTTCCGTCTGTGTCCACGTCCGGCGCCCGAGCCAGGGATACTCGTCGCTCATTTGTTGCGCCTCTTTCGCTCAGCGTCGCGCTCTTCGAGCCGGCGCCGGTGGCGTTCCGCACCATCGGTATTGCGACGCTGGTCTTCGTCCGTTTCGCACACGAGGCGCGGCACTTCAACGGGACCGCCCGCTTCGTCAATCGCCACGAACGTCGTGTAGCAGGTGTTGGTGTGGCGTAGGTTACCGGTGAGAATGTTTTCGGCGAACACCTTGACGCCGATTTCCATCGACGTCCGCCCCACCCAGTTCACGCTCGCCTTCATCACCACAAGCTCGCCGATCATGATCGGCAAGCGAAAATCCATTCGGTCAACCGATGCCGTGACGCAGGGCATCCGTGCATGCCGCATCGCGCAAACGGCCGCCGTCTTGTCGAGCATCGCGAGGAGGGCGCCGCCGAACACGTGTCCACGCACATTTTCGTCCTGCGGCATCATCAGCGCCGACGTTTCGTGCTGCGACTCGCGAATGGTTCGGCTGGCGGGTTGTTTTGCTGGCGACGTGGTCATGAGAAGGAAGATGCAAGAACGGGTGCGCCGAGGCGAGCGTCACCGGTGCGCTCCCTGGCTGGTTGGCGGCCACCGGAGCGCCGCCATCATACTCGCTCGCTTCTGCGAAGGCGCGGGTGAGCGCCTTGCGCGCCGACGCAGAGACGCTGCCGTCAAGCCAGAGGACGCGGTCCACGGCGGACGACAGTCGGACCACGGCATGCGCGTCGCTCGCGCCGAGCTTGAGGCGCACCGCCCAGAGGTGCGCGTCGTGGTTCGCCGCGACCACCAGCGTGTCGGTACTTCGCGCCCACGTCTCGAGATTGCCGGATTCGCGCGGCAGCTCGGCCACTACCAGCCTCCACCATTCCGGTGACGGCAACCGCCTCGGCGCGAGTTCAATTGGCTCGAGGTCGGGATTGTGGCCAACAGCCGGCACGGCAAAACGGACGGTTGGCGCCTGACTCGCGGAGCCGATGGTGAAGCTCAACGGATCAAACGCAAAATCAGCGATCGCGCGCCGCGTTCGCGGTGCGGCCAGTCCGGGCGACACCAGCAGAGAATCGCGCGCGGCCTTCCACTCGCGGCGGCCGGCATTGATGGCCGAGTCGCTCGGTTCGCGTGCGAAGAGCGCCGGCAGTGCGAGGATTCCGCCGGTACGAACATCGAGCACGCCGCGCCGGTACGCGTGCTGGTGCGCCGCAGCCGCATCGCCGTTCCGTGAATCGATGTCGGTATGATGCTCGAACGACAGATACGGCCCGTGCAGCCCCAGAATCTCGATATCCCCCGTCGCCCGGATTGACGCATTGTCATTTTCCGGATCATCGGGCGAGAGCGGCGCCTCACCGGGATGCTCGATGGCATACGACCGCGCCATCGCTCGCACGAGCGAGTCACTATGCAGCTCCACCGAATCGCCGCGTTCAAGGTCGCGCGAGAAGAGGCGGTGGCTCACGAACACGGCGTCGAAGTACGACTGGTCGTCGTCCGCCACATAGATCTCGTGAAAGCGGCCGTCCACCCGCGCCACAAGCATGGGCACACCCCGAACCCGCACGGCGCCGTTCGTCGATGTCACCCAGAACGTCGAGTCGGCGCTGACAACCAGCAGTTCCGCGTCTGGCGCGCGATCGCGTTTGGCGCAGGCAATACCTGACGCCGATAAGAGCGCCGTCAGCAGCATCGCACCACGGCGGCGCAATGTTTCCATCGTCATCGAGGTCAGCCGCCCAGCGCGGCGACACCTTCGAGCAATCGCTTAACCTCGCGCTCGCTGGTGTAGCAGGCACAGCCCGCGCGCACGAGTCCATCCTCACCATGGCCGAGCTGTGCGACAATGGTGCTCGCGTAGAAATCGCCATGCGACACAAACACGCCCTTGGCAGCCAGCGCGCGCGCAACGGCCGTCGAGCCGTGGCCCTTCACGGTGAACGCAGCGGTTGGAGTGCGTGGCCGCGACGGCGGCGGCCCGTATCGCGTGACGCCGGGAATCGCGCCAAGCCCATGCCAGAGCTGTGTGAAGAGCGCGTGTGCCCGCTCATGGAGTGTGGCAAACGCGCTGACAAGCTGCTCGCGCCGCGTGGCGCCATCGCCAATGGACGCGAGAAACTCCACCGACGCGCCGGCACCGACAATCCCTTCGTGGTTCTGCGTGCCAGTCTCGAGTCGCTCGCCATCGGCGTCGGGCGCGGGGCCGAGGCGAGGAATGTCGATGGAGTTGAGCAGGGCGCGCTTGCCGAACAGCGCGCCGGTATGCGGGCCGTAAAACTTGTACGGCGAACAGGCGAGAAAATCACAGCCGAGTGCCTGCACATCCACGAGCGTGTGCGGCGCGTAGTGTACGGCGTCCACATACGTGAGCGCACCCACGGTTTTCGCGAGAGCCACCGCCTTCGCCACATCGTTGATCGTGCCAATCGCGTTCGACGCCGCACCAATCGCGAGCAGTTTCGTCTTGGGGCCGATCGACGCCTCCAGCGAGGCCCAGTCGAGCTCGCCCGTTTCCAGGTTCGCTTTGACGTGGCGGACGGTGACGCCGCGCTCATGGGCGAGTCTCGTCCAGGGCGCGATGTTTGCGTGGTGATCGAGGTCGGTTACCACGATCTCGTCGCCCTTGCCCCACCGCTGACCGAGCGCACGGGACACGTGGTACGTCAGCGTCGTCATGTTGTTGCCGAACGCCACCTCGGGCGCCGTACAATTGAGAAAGGCGGCCATGGACTCGCGCGCGGCGAGCAGCATGGTGTCGGTCTCAGCGCTCGTCGGGTAATCCCAGTGCGTGTTGGCGTTGTGGTGCAGCAGGTAGTCGCTTACCGCGTCGGCCACGCGGCGCGGCACCTGCGTGCCGCCAGGCCCGTCGAAGTACGCGACCGGATAGTCGGCCTGCGACCGCTCCAGTGCGGGAAACTGCGCGCGAATTGCGTTCAGCGACGCGGTCAATCGATCACCTCGCCGGCCATCCGCTCTATCACCTTCACCGCCTCGACATGGTCGGCTTCGTCGCCAAGCTCACGATGGGCCATGCTCATGAGCTCGGCGGTGAGTTGAATCAGCGGCGCCGGCACCTTCAGCTCGCGCAGGGCGCGCGCCGCGATTCCGACGTCCTTGTCGAGCAGCGCCAGCCGGAACGTGCGTGGAAAAGCCCGCGTGAGCACGCGCTGCGGGAAGAGATTCTGCGAGGAGTTCGAGCGGCCGCTCGACGCGTTGATCACGTCGAGGGCAATGGCGGGATCTACGCCGGCGCGAGCGAGGGCGGCGAGCCCTTCGCCCAGGCTCCAGATATGCACGGCGAGTAGCGCCTGATTCACAGCCTTGAGCGCGTGCCCCGATCCAACCGAACCGCAGTGCACGATCTTTTCGCCGAACGCCTCCATCACCGGCATGCAGCGCTTGAGCACGTCGGCATCACCACCGACCATCACGGTGAGCGTGCCGATCTCTGCGCCGGCCACGCCACCGGAGACCGGTGCATCGAGGAACCCGACACCATGCTTGGCGAGCCGCACGGCGATCCGTTTCGATGTTGTTGGATCGCCCGAGGTGCAGTCAATCAGCACGGCGCCATCCTCCAGGCCCGACTCCAGTCCGGTTGGTCCGTCGAGCAGCGCCTCGACATCGGCTGAGGTCGGCAGGCAGGTGACGACGAACTGCGCGCCACTGGCGGCGTCCGCGGGAGTGCTCGCGTGCCGCGCGCCAATCTTGGCGGCAAAGTCAGCGGCCTTTTGTCCGGAGCGATTCCAGACGGCGAGCGTGAACTGCTCCTTCTCCTGCGCGATCTGGCGAGCCATCGGGTTACCAATAGCGCCGAGTCCTAGAAAGGCGACGGATATCATCCCGTCAAAATAGGAGAACGGGCAGTCGGTAAGGGAGGAGGCCGGCCCCCCCACCAGCACCGGCGCTCAACCCCGTTACCAACTGCCCGCCCTATTTCCTTCGTTCTCTTGTCTAGAACCCCCGAACCGGCAAAAGGTTGCAACCGATTTCTGTTCGGGGTTAGCACCCCTGATCTTGCGCTTAATACGCGATCGCCGCACCGAAAGATTCGTCACGGTTTTGACACAAAACGGATTTCCGATTCAGGGTTGTTTGGCCGTACCGGCGACGGTAACCTTCGGCTCGTCAATCATCTATAGTTGCATTCGTCAGTTCGGCTGGCTTTCGAGCGGTTTTCGACGGGCTGACGTGATGTGCCGCGAGCAACCGGATTGCACTGGGGGACGGGACCCATGACGCCAAACGACCCGCACAGGGACGAGCAGTCGATCGCCGCGGCGTTGCTGGCGCCCGATATCCTCGACCTGCTCGAGCGCCAGCCGAGCACGGTCGCTGCGGAAACGGAGGACCTGCACCCGGCTGACCTGGCCGACGTCGCCGAGGCCCTGCCGCGCAGCCAGATCCCGGTGCTGCTGTCCGCGCTTCCGGCCGATCGCGCGGCGGCGGTTCTCGAATACTTCTCCGAAGAACTCCGCACGGCGCTGCTCGAGGAGATGAGCCCCGAGCAGGCGGCACGACTGGTCGCGGCCATGACGCCCGACGATCGCGCCGACACGCTCGAGGAAATCGACGAGGAGCACGCCGAAGACATCGTCGACGCACTCCCGGCCGACGCGCGCCGCGATACGCAGCAGCTGATGGCGTACGCCCCGGACAGCGCCGGCGGCCTGATGACGACAGACGTGGTATCGGTGCCCGAGTCGTATACGGTCGAAGAGGCGCTGCGACGCGTCCGCGAGATTGCGCGCTCAGGACGGCGCGAGGCGATGAACGTCGTGTACGCGGTGGATACCGAGGGCACGCTGAGGGGCGTGATGTCGCTGCGCGAGATCCTCGCCGCACCGGAGGGCGCGCGCGTGGCCGACACCGCATGGCCGGAGGTGCGGCACGTGGTGGTGAGCGCCGACCGCGAAGAAGTCGCGCGACTCATCGCTGAGTATGACCTCATCGCGATTCCCGTCGTGGACGAACGGCATCGCATCCTCGGCGTCGTCACCGTTGACGACGTCATCGACGTCATCCAGCAGGAACAGACGGAAGACGTCCAGAAACTCGGTGGTGTTGAAGCGTTCGATGAGCCGTACATGTCCATGAGCATTCCGGCGATGCTCAAGAAGCGCGCCGGCTGGCTGTCGATCCTCATGGTGAGCGAGATGTTCACCACGCAAGCGCTGCAGTACTTCGACGTGGAACTGAACAAGCTGCCGGTACTCACGCTGTTCATTCCGCTCGTGATGAGTTCTGGCGGAAACTCTGGATCGCAGGCGACGTCGCTGATCACGCGCGCCATGGCGCTGAAGGAAGTCGAGGTTCGCGACTGGTGGCGCGTCGCCGCGCGCGAGTTTCCGACGGGACTGATTCTCGGTGCACTGCTCGGCGCGATCGGCTTCATTCGTGTCGAACTCTGGCAATACATGTTCAACGCCGGGCTCCACCTCGGCCCGCTCAAGCTCGGCTACGACTACACGCAGCAGGGAACGCCTTCGCTCCTCGTCGCCGTCAACACCTTCTTCTCGCTGATTGGTATCGTGATGTTTGGTTCGATGGCGGGTTCCATGCTGCCGTTCTTGCTCAAGCGACTGGGCTTTGACCCGGCCAGCGCATCGGCGCCGCTCGTGGCCACGCTCGTTGACGTCTCAGGACTGGTGATCTACTTCACCGTCGCGCTGCTCGTCCTCGGCAAGTTCATGGGATGAGCGGCACGCTCTTCACGCTCCTCGCCGCACTGGGGTTTGCGGCGGTCAGCACGCTGACCAGCATTGCCATCAAGCAGGGAACATCGCTGCCAAACGTTCTCACGTGGCGCTATGTGCTCTCATCCGTCGTGCTCGTGTTGTTCGTCGGAATCAAAGGCTACAAGCGCGTGCCGTCGCGCGAGATCGCAAAGTTCATCGTCATCGGGGGCGGCGGACAGGCGCTGCTCGTCGGGCTCGCCCTGTCCAGTGTGCCGTTCGTCGGCGTGGCCACCACCGCCTTTCTGTTTTACACCTATCCCACTTGGGTCACGATCGTCCAGGCGGTGCGTGGCGCGGAGAAGGTCACGGCACGCCGCGCGCTCGCGCTTGCGCTGAGCTTTGCCGGCATTGTCATCATCGCGAACGTGCCGCTCGGCGCAAGCATCCGTGCAGCCGGCGGTGCGGCCGGCAGTGCGGCGCCGGTGCCCGACGCGCTGTACTGGAAGGGGGTGGCGCTCGCGCTTGGCGCCGCGGTCGTCTATGGCGGCTACATCCCGACGATGCAGTTCCTGCAGAAATCGCATCCGGTTCCGGTCACCAGTGCACTCGGGAAGATCGGATCGGCCGTCTGCTTTCTTCTCTGGTCCGCCGGCGACCAATCCTTTGATTTTCATCTGACGACGACGGCATGGGCCGCGATTGCCGCGCTGACCATCTTCAGCACGGTGCTCCCGTCAGTGTTTTTCCTGATGGGGCTGATGCGGCTTGGGCCCGTGCGCACCGCGATCGTGAGCATGGTCGAGCCGTTTCTCACGGCGATTATTGGCGTGATCGTGCTCGGCCAGGCGCTGACGGTGCGCACTGGCATTGGTGGCGCGCTCATCGTGTCGGCGGTTGTGCTGCTCCAGTTCAAACGGGAGAGGGTCGCGTAGGGCGACCGGCTTCTACGGCCTTTCTCTCGGATTAGGCGGAAACACGGCGGTAAGACTATCGGCCCGGCACGAACCTCAAATGCCGCGCTCGAGCCAGGTGTGCTTGCCGTCGAGCACATCCACTGCCAGCCGATACATCGCGGTGTCATGCGGACCATAGAGCGCATTGAACAGCTGCGCCACACGATCACGAGATTCGCGGCAGAACGCGTCCGCGAGCTCGACCGCTTCAGGCTGCGCGTGCTTCGTTGCCAGCATCTGCGCGCGTGAGCAGGCCGCGCTCATCGCATACAGTTCGGCGCCGATGTCCACGGCGCGGAAGAGCACCATCTGCCGCTTCTCGAGGCCCGGCCCGAAGCGCACCATGGCATGGAACAGCGCGCGTCCAAGCTTGCGCGCGGTGCGCGCGATGAAGCGCACGTGCGTCGCGAGGCGTCCAAACTCACCGAATGCCTGCAGACCCGGCATCCACATGCGCGGATACCAGGTAAGGTAGAACGGCGCCGCCTTCATCGCGGCCGAAAGGCGCTGCCCCATGGTGGACTTCGGCGAGACAATCGGGAATGCGAGTGCGAAATGTTTGTCCACCGCCTCGCGAGCGATGAACAATCGCATGATTTCGCTCGATCCCTCGAAAATCAGGTTGATGCGCGAGTCACGCATCATCCGCTCAACCGGAATCGCCGGTTCGCCGCGCGCGCGAAGTGAATCCGCGGTTTCATAGCCGCGACCCCCACGAATCTGGAGCGCGTCATCGGTGAGATGCCACGCGGTTTCTGTGTTCCAGAGCTTCGCAATCGCCGCTTCAAGGCGGATGTCTGCACCCTGTTCGTACAACGCGCACGTGAGTAGCGCGACGGATTCAAGCGCGAACGTGTTCGCGGCCATGCGCGCGATCTTCTGCGCGATGGCGTCGTGGCGCCCCACCGGCTGGCCCCACTGTACGCGTTCCTGTGCCCACACGCGTACCCAACCCAGCGCCGCCTTCGCGCTGCCCGCAACACCGGCCGGAATCGTCAGGCGGCCCGTGTTCAGCGTCATCAGGGCCAGCTTGAGTCCCTTCCCTTCTCCCCAGAGGAGATTCTCCGCCGGCACTGTTACGTTCGTGAACTTCAGCCAGCCATTCTCGAGCGCCTTGAGCCCCATGAAGCGGCTGTGATGCAGAATCTCCACGCCCGGCGCGTTGGCTTCGACGATGAACGCCGAAATCTGTCGGCGCGCCTTGCCATTCACGATGCGGTCCGGCGTGCGCGCCATCACCACCATCAGCTCGCACCGCGTGCCGTTCGTACACCAGAGCTTCTCACCGTTGATCGTCCACGTCTTGCCGTCGTCACTCAACGTGGCCGTCGTGACCATGTTCGCCGGGTCGCTGCCAACGCCGGGTTCGGTGAGCGCGAACGCGGTGATCGCACCCTTCGCGATGCGAGGGAGGAACCGCTTTTTCTGTTCCTCAGTGCCCACGAGCGAAAGCGGCTGCGGTACACCGATGGACTGCGACGCCGAGACGAGCGCGGAGAGTGATCCGCACTTCGCCGAAATCATGGCGAGCGCGTCAATGTAGGAACGAATCGAAAGTCCAAGTCCGCCGTACTCCTTCGGAATCTTGATCCCAAAGGCGCCTATCTCGCGCAGCCGCTGAACGTCGGCTTCCTTGATGCTGCCGGTGCGATCGACTTCATCGGCATCGTAGCCCGCCAGGAACATGCCAAGCGCGTCGAGAAAGGGCTTCGCGCGCGCGGCCTCGGCAGGATCGTCTTCGGGATGCGGATGGATGTGCGAAATATCAAACGCGCCGAGGAAAAGACGCCGGACAAAACTCGGCCGTTCCCACTCGGTTTCGCGCGCCGCCTCGGCGACGTCGCGGGCTTCATCGGCGCTCACGGCGCCAGTCTTTGATGCAGGGCTCATGCGTCGCTGATAGCTAGCGGGAACGCCCGCTCAGCGCGAGCGCAATTCCTCCGACCAGCGCGACCGTGGCAAACCCAAACCACTGGAACGCATACCCACGATGCGGACCTTCGTCGAGCATCGGTTCTTCGAGGCGCGCCGGTACCGAATCGGCGCGGAGCGCGCTGTCCGACATCTGCATCACGATGTACGGCGCCACTGGCACACCGAGCATCCGTTCGGCGGCGCGACGATCGAGCCTGCGCAGCAATCGAGTCGCGGAGTCGCCGCAGAGCGCTGGCACCGGCGCCGCCGAATCAGGGGTGCAGTCCTGCGACCAGGTTTCGACGTAGCCGCCCACCGTCGTGGTGTCGCGCTCGCGCCAACGCGCGAAATCCACTGACTTTGCGTCGGCCGAATAGACCCATCCGCGATTGACGAGCACGGCGGTATCGGTGCCGACGACCCTCAGCACGGTCAGAAAGTTCACGCCGGGCGAACCCCGTCGCATGCGTGGCGCCCAGGCAAGCTCGTGATCGTACCGTAACTCGCCGGATGCGACGACGCGCCGGTAGTGGCCAGCCGCGGTGTCAGCCGGCAGCGTCGACAAAGGGATCGGCGGGTCAGCGAGGCGCGACCTAAGCACCTGATTGTGCGCCATGCGTTGCCCGAGCCGGTCGGTTTGCCAGATCCCGAGACGGATACACGCTGCCGCCACGCTCAGGGAAACGGCGAGCGTGATCCAGGTGCGAGTGCGTCGCGAGAGCGGCATTGGCAGGAAATCTACGGCAATTCGCCCTGCGGGTTCTTCGATGGTGTCGTTCGCGTGAGTGCCTCGGCGCGCCTTTCCAAATTGGTGACGCGCATCACATGAAACAGGTGCCCTATTTCACCGCTCTACTCCCCTATGGATCTATAGATTGGTTCTCCCTTTCTGACCGCAGCCGTCGCCGCTTCCGCAGGTGTTGCAGGACTCGTTCCTTGAGCAATCAACTGGCTTCACGCGCCCCTTCCGTTCGCCGTCTTGGCTCACTCTCCGCGGCTGTCGCCGCGGCGGTGCTTGGGGCAATGAGTGGCGGACGCGAGCCGCGGCGCGCCGCACCGACACGCTTGTGGCAACGGCGAGTTCTCCGTTCCACAATGCCGACACCGCGTTCACCGTCATCGACTCGGGCCGCGTGGACAACCTCGTGAGCTAGCCAGCGTCCATTCCGGTCGTTGGCGATTCTGTCGCGATCACGCTGCGCACCTGGGATCCGACGCTGCGTGCAATCCGGTGCGTTTCGGCTGCCACAATCTTCACGCTCGCGCCCACTGCCAAGATCCAATTCCGGCAGGGCGGTGCGGAGGTCACGAGAGTGACAGTTCCGATCGACGGAACGCAGGTGACATTCGACGTGAAGGCGCTGGCCTCCGGCTCCGGCACAGCCGTCATCACGAACGCGAACGCCAAGACGTACAGTCCTCCAGCCATCACGATCCCATGACCATTGCTCGCAGTGGAAACGAGACGCGACGTTGGCGGCGGCGATCACTGCGCTCTGTTGCAGCTCCGTGTTGTTCGCGCAGGCTGGACCGCGCGGCAATGCTCTTACTGTGCCTTCCCTTGTGACGTCCGTATCGCAGAGCTGCCTGTAAGCCGCGCCTGCTAAAACATCGACAATTGATCACCAAGCTGGGCCGGGTCCACGGACGCCTGACCCAGTTTCGTTTGCAGCATCCGGATGCTCGCTGGACTATGCCCCGCGAAATGATTGTTCACATAGCAGAACGCCGTCGTCACGCGCTGCATCAATGACCGCAGTGTCTCGGACCAGACCTCGATCTCCTTCGTGCGGTCCACCTGGATGCGCGAGTAGTCCACAATAGATCGATCAGGCCCCATCCAGCGCACATACGCGATGTCCGATGTCGGCTGCTCCGCGAGTTTGAGCAGCGTGGCGCGCGGAATCCATTTGCCATCTGACAGTGCCAGCGCCACGCGGTGCTCTCTGAGCAGCGCAATCACTCCTTCATTGATCCATCCCTTCTGTCGGAACTCGATGGCGAAGTGCATGTCGGGCGGCAGCAGCGGAAGAAAACCGGCCAGCGCCGGCAGTTCGCCGGGGCCAAAGTCCGGCCCGCACTGAATCAGGATCGGGCCGAGCTTCGGTCCGAGCTCGCGAGCCGCGTCGAGAAACTGCATGAGCACATCGCCCGACTCGCGCATGCGCCGCTCATGGGTGATCGCCTGCGGCAGTTTCAGCGAAAACGTGAATTTCTCAGGAGTGCGCGCCGCCCACGCTCGCACCGTCTTGATCGCCGGCACCGCATAGAACGTCGAATCGACTTCGACGGTGTCGAACGCGCGCGCGTAGGTGCCGAGGTAATTAATCGCGCGGGTGCCGCTCGGATAGAACGGACCCACCCACGCGTCGTAGTTCCACCCCTGCGCGCCAACGCGGATCATCGCCAGGTCACCACGATAGCCTCGTCGCGCTCACGCCACGGTCGCGATGCACTCGATTTCCACCCGTCCGCCGCGAGCGAGCGCCACGCCGCCGAACGCACTCCGCGCCGGGAGGTTTTTCGTGAAGTAGGTCGCGTAGACCGCGTTCATCGTCTCCCATTCGCTCATGTCGGCGAGGAACACCGTGGCTTTCACGACGTGGTCGAGCGACGACCCGTGCCGCGCCAGCGTGCCCGCAATGTTTTCGAGGGCCTTCCGCGTCTCTGCTTCAACGCCACCGGGCACGAGCGTCATTGTGCTCATGTCGAATCCCATCGCGCCGGCGAGGTACAGCGTGTCGCCCACGCGCACCGCCTCCGAGAATGGCAGTTTCGAATTGCCCGGCATCGGGAAGTACTCGGCCTTGCTCACGGCAACTCTCCTCGCATGATGGTTGAGACAATGTCGGCGTTGATGTTCCCGCCGCTGATGATGCACGCCACGCGCGCGGCGCCAAGTGAAGCGCCGGCCACTCCGTTCACGCGCCCACCCAATGCGGCAGCGACCGTGGCAGCACCAGCGCCCTCCGCCGTGACGCCAGCGGTTTCGACGAGCAGCTTCAGTGCCGCCGCCACCTGCGCAACCGTCACGACGATTGTTCCGGCAATGAGACCCTGCACGAGCGGCCACGTTTCGTCAGAGACGCGATCGCTGCCCATGCCGTCAATGAATGTTTGCGTGCGCCGCACGACGACCGGTTTCGCTGCCGCCATCGATGCCGTGAGCGGCGCCGCTGTTTCGACCTCCACCGCGTACACCTTCGTGCGCGGACTCACGGCGCGCAGCGCCAACGCGAGGCCGAGCGCAAGCCCTCCCCCGCCCCACGGCACGAGAACCGCGTCGAGATCAGGTTGGTCCTCAGCGAGTTCGAGCCCGATCGTGCCGTTGCCCGCCATCACATCGGTGTCGGCAAAAGGATGCACCATCATCCCGGTCATTCCCGGATGCGAATGCGTGATCATCGCTTGCCACCACGCCTCGAACGGCACCTTGGTAAACTCCGCACCGAGCGCCGCAATCGCATCGGTCTTGGTTCGCGGGGCGTGATCGGGCACGATCACTCGGCAGGGCACTCCGAGTGTGCGCGCAACCCAGGCAGCGCCCTGCGCCATGTTGCCCGCGCTCGCGGTCCACACGCCGTTCTTCAACGCACTCGGTGGTGCGCTCAGCATGGCGTTCCCGGCCCCGCGAATCTTGAATGACCTGATCGGCTGTGCGGTCTCAAGCTTGAGGTACAACTCGAGCAGCGGGCTGGGCTGGGCGCCCTGCGCCGCTACGCGCTCAATGTCGAGACGCGCGAGCGGTGTGCGAATGGCCACGGGCGCGATGCGCATGGCAGCCGCGTGAATATCGGACAGCGATGGCGCAGGCAGGAGCGGACGAGCGACTGGCGACAAATCGACAGGGGAGAACTTCATGCCGGGGGTTGGGTCACCGGGTGCGAAGCTACGCGATGTTCGGAAGTACGGTGAGGCCCAGCGCTGCGGCGTTCGCGCGTACGCGATCGTCAAACGACAGCATGGCCACGTCGGCGAAGCGCTCGCGTGCCGCACTCGCGCTTGCGACGTGAATTGCGTCCAGCGCGCGAATCGGTTCCACCGGAAACGGCGCCGACGCGTGCCGCACGACGCGCTCTGCGATCTCGATCCGGTCCCACCCAGCCTCCAGCATCCTGTACTCTTCAAGCAGGCCGTCGGCCTGCCGCGCCGTAATTCGCCCGAGCGCCGCCGCGCGGTGGACGCCCCGCGCACATTCGATTGCCGTGAGCGCCGAGGCGAACACCAGCGTCGCCGATTCCAAGACATCGCTGACCGCATCGGAGCGCGCTTCATTGAAGAGCCACGAGAGCACCGCGCTCGACTCGGCGTACACCTTCATCGGTCGCCGCGCACCCAATCGAGCAGTTCCGCTGCGGTTCCGTCGGGCAACTTCACGCCCGTGCGCCGCAACGCCACGCGCGGCCCTTCCGCGAGGCGCAACTCGCCGGCGGCGGCCATCTCGAGCCGTATTCGCTCATCACGCGACATCGCGCCGGCCGACACGTTTCCGGGCTGGCACAGTTCAGCCACCACTCGACCGCGATCGGTCACGAGGTAATGCTCACCGCGCTGCACATCCCGCAGGGCACGACTCAGGTGGGCTTTCAGTTCACGTACGCCGATCGTTCGCACAGGGCACCATTGTAGTCACTTGTGACTACAATGGTAATCACGCTGAGCACAGCGCGCAAGCCGCACAAACCGGCCAGCTACGGTGTGAGGTCTGACCGATACCCCGTGGCCACCTGCATGAACCTCGAGATCTCCAGGATCGATTTGCCCGTGAACCGGATCGTGTGCGAGTCCACGCGCTCGACGCCTGGCAGGTACGCCATCATCTCGGCGGGCGTGTAGTTCTTGTAGACGAGATCGAGCTGCACGGGCGAGCGTTCGACGTACGGCTTCATTTCCTTCAGCCGTTCCATTGCCACGCGGGCACGTGCCTTGATCAGCGCTTGCGACTGCTCAGGCGGCATCACGGCGGCAGCGTGAAACGAAATCGCCTGCTTCACAATGGCGCCTTCGGCTGTCGGGACCAGCGCGCGCAACTCTCCAACCGCGTCGGCGTCGCCAGAAATCAGTGCGACTGGCACACCATAGTATCCCGCGATCGCCGCATTGAGCCCCGACTCAGCGCTCGCGCGCCCATTCAGTTTGAGTGCGGCGAAGGTCGCGCTCGAGATCGTGTGCGCCCGCACGCCCTGTGTGTTCGTCGTGGCCGCGTGGTAGCCGATGAAGAACACGGCCGAGAACGTGGAATCAATTCCCTGCATCATCCCGTTTGGCCGCGGCGAACCGCGAATGATCGTCGTGCCGGCAGCGAAGCGTTCGATCAACAGGTTCTGCTCGTTGCCATGCGAGTCGGCAACAACGAACTGCGTTGCGCCGGCCTCGCGCGCGCCGGCAATCGCCGCGAGCGCCTCTGCGGTCATGAACTCGCGGAATCGCGCGTATTCAAAGCCCGACGGGCTTAGCTGTTCGCCGGTCACCACCCCGCCGATCCCTTCCATGTCAACGGAGATGAAGACTTTGACGGGGCGCTGGGCTTGAAGCGGGAGCGCGACGGCCATCAGAAGAGCGAACGTGCAGACAAACGATTTCGGCGACATGGAAGAATCCGGAAAGGGTGGCTTGGACCCAATCATCTTACGCCACAATCACTTACGCGGCTATTGAAAGTGCCATATCACCCTGTCATCATATGACTACCAGTCACTCAAGTGACCGCACCATGTTCCGCAAGAAAAGCATCGTGCACCTCGACGAGGAGCGAAAGGCACAGATGGTGAGCAACCTGCTCGTGGTGCTTTGCTCGGAGCGCGATGCGGCGGTGCCGCCAAAGGACGAGTGATGTACATCCCCATTCCACAGAGCAGAGCAAACCACGGCGGACCGGGCGGCACCGGCAAGCGGCAACCCAAGGCGGCCGCCGTCATCGCACCCTGGGCGGCGATCGCCGCAGCGCTTGCGATCGTCGCGGCGGCGATGCTCTTGTCGAGGCCAGCGCGCGCGCAGGGCGCGCCGGAGCGGTACGCATTTGTCATCGTGAAGGGTACGGACACCATTGCCGTTGAGCGGGTGACCCGTGAGCGTACGTCGACTCAGGGCAACATCGTCGCGCGCGGTTCACCAGGCATCAGCTATGTCGCCGAGTTGCGTGAGCATGGAGCCGTGCCATCCCTCACGTTCCGGGTGTTTGGTGCCGGCGCCGGCGCCGACGCGCTACCGTTGCAGACCGGCGCGATGCGGATTGGCACCGACTCGGTGTCTGTCGAAGCGGGCACCGTTGGCGGCACGCCACAGCGCGTGACCACGGCAATGAAAGGCGAACCGATTCCGTTTATCAATCTCAGTTTTGCGCTCGGCGAGCTGATGCTCCGCCGAGCACGACTGGCGGGCGGCACATCGTACACCGGGAAGTTTCTGCTCCTGGCCGGCGCCGGTGTTCCGCTCGACGCGAGAGTCGAGTTCATCGGGGGCGACAGTGCGTTGCTCACCGTCGCCGGTGTCGCGCATCGTTTCGCGATTGACTCAACCGGCAGCATCCGCGGCGGCCGCATCGCCGCGCAGGACATCACCGTCACGCGGGTCTCGGGTGCCGCCGCCACGAAGATCTCCCTCGGCCGCCCCGACTACGGCGCGCCGGCGAATGCGCCGTACGCGGCTGAAGAAGTCACCGTGCCCACGCGGGCAGGGCACATGCTCACGGGCACGCTGACGATCCCCAAAGGACTCACCGGCAAACTCCCCGCCGTCGTGACAATCACGGGCTCCGGTCAGGAAGATCGCGATGAATTCATCCCGCTCGTTCCGAACTACCGGCCCTTCCGTCAGCTCGCGGACACGCTCGGCCGCCGCGGCATCGCCGTGCTCCGCCTCGATGATCGCGGCATCAATGGCAGCGGCGGCAACGTGACCAACGCAACATCAGCCGACTTTGCCGATGACATTCGCGCTGGCGTTGCGTTCCTGCGCACCCGCGCCGAAATCGATCCGTCGCGCATCGCGCTGTTCGGCCACAGCGAAGGCGGCATGATCGGACCGATGGTCGCGGCAACCGATTCCAAGATCGCGGCGCTGGTGATTTTTGCCGGCCCGGCGTACACGGGCCGCAAGATCCTCGACTTCCAGCTGCGGAATCTTGTCATGGGCAACAAGGCGATCCCGGCGGAGAAGAAGGACTCGGCCGTGAAAGCCACGTTCGCGCAGTGGGATTCCACATCGGGCAAGGCGCCGTGGATGAAATACTTCCTCGACTACGATCCGCTGCCCACGCTGAAGAAGGTCCGGACGCCGACGTTGATTCTTCAGGGCGGAACCGACCAGCAGGTGACTCCGGAGCAGGCGCCTATCATCGAGAAGACGCTCAAGGATGCCGGCAACAAGGATGTGACCATGCGGGTGTTCGCCAATCGCAATCACCTCTTCGTGCCAGACTCGATCGGATTCCCTGGCGACTACGTGCAACTGAAGGACGGTCGCATCGGCGGCGATGTGATGGGTCCGCTCACGGATTGGCTCGTGCTCAAGCTCTCGGCGAAACCGAATCCGTAGGCGTTACCTGCTGTTTCCGCTCGCTCGCCGTTTGGGCGTTCCGCCTCGCGCGCGCGACTTCGGTGCCGCCGCGCTCACCGACGCGTCCGGCTCCACCCACACGTTCGCCGCCGCACCGGGTGCGAGCGTCTGGCGCTCACGGCCAACGGTGAGCACGATCGGGCCATCGAACGGCTCCTTGGCTTCGATACGGATGCGCGCCCCGGGACGAATCCCCCGCCCCGCCAGGTAGCGCAGCAACTTCGGATCGCGGTCGCTCATGCGCGCGACGCGCGCACCGGCACCGGGCTCGAGCGCCGCAATGCTTTCAAAGCGCCGCTCATCCACGCGCCCTTCCGCCGTTGGAATTGGCGCGCCATGCGGATCGGCCGTGGGATTGCCGAGCACCTTGGCCATGCGCTCGATGAGTTCGGGGCTCGCGGCGTGCTCGAGTTGTTCGGCTTCGTGGTGCACATCGTCCCAAGCAAAACCGAGCCGCGTGACGAGGTAGCTCTCGATGATGCGGTGCCGCCGAATGAGTTGCAGTGCCACCGCGCGCCCCGGCTCGGTGAGGCGTGAGCCACGGTAGCGCTCCGTCTTCACGAGTCCGAGCCGCGCGAGCCGCTGCAACATGCCGCTCACACTGGCCGCCGCGATCCCGAGCCGTTCGGCCAGCGCGTTGGTGCCTGCCGGCGCATCACCACGTTCCAATTCATAAATGGCCTTGAGATAATCCTCGGCCTGGCCGGTGAGCTCGGGGCGCGGCTTTGTCATCGGCGGCTCACGCGTCGCCGATCGCCTGCTGACGCACCAGCAGCACCGGCACGAGTGTGCGATGCCGCACTGCCTCGGCCACGCTCCCGAAGAGCAGGTCCATCGCCCAACGATGGCCATGCGTGCCCATCGCGATCAAGTCGCACTTCTCGCGCTTCGCAGCCGACGTGATTTCGGTCGTCGGATCGCCCGTGGCGAGAATCGCGTCCACCTGCAGTCCGGCTTTCGCGAGGCGCCCGGCTATTTCGTCGAGGTAGGCGCGGTCCTTCTTCATTTCTTCGGACTCGCGCAGCGAGAGCTGCTTGAGATTTCGCGCGGCGAAGCCATCGGCCACGTGGATGAGCACGACACTCGCACTATCGTGCTTGGCGAGCGTCGTGACGTGCTCGAGGATCGCCATGTCGGCTTTCGAGTTCTCGAGTGGCACCAGGATGCGCTGATACATGGGATTAGGCGAGCCATCCGGCGAAGGTCTGGAAGAGCAACCATGCATTCAGTCCGCCAATCACGACGGCCACGCTCCAGGCGAGACCCTTGAGCCACGCCGGGTTTGCGAACTCCCCCATCTTGGCACGATCGCCCGTGAATTGCACGAGGGGAATGACGGCAAACGAGAGTTGCAGCGACAGGATCACCTGCGAAAGCACGAGCAGCTTGCCGGTGCCGCTCTCGCCGTAGATCACTGAAACAATAACGGCCGGCACGATGGCGATGCCACGCGTCAGTAGGCGGCGCACCCAGGGGCGGAGGCGAATATCGAGGAACCCTTCCATGACGATCTGGCCGGCGAGCGTGCCCGTGAGCGTGGAGTTCAGGCCGCTCGCGAGCAACGCGAGCGCGAAGACGGTGCTGGCACCCGCAACGCCGAGCAGCGGTGTGAGGAGCTGGTACGCATCGCCGATTTCGGCAACGCCTTCATGGCCGGTGCCGTGGAAGGTTGCCGCCGCGACGATGAGGATCGCGGCGTTGATGAACAACGCAATCGAAAGCGCGATGGTCGAGTCCGCAAACGCATAGCGCACGGCTTCGCGCTTCCCCGCCGGCGTCTCGTCGTACTTCCGCGTCTGCACGATGGACGAATGCAGGTAGAGATTGTGCGGCATGACGGTGGCGCCGAGTATGCCGATGGCGATGTAGAGCTTGGCCGGGTCGCTGACAATGGAAGGAGACGGGATGAATCCCGCGAGCACGCCGGCCATGCTCGGGTGCGCGATGATCATCTCGAAAAAGAAGCAGGCCCCGACGGTGGCGACGAGGGCAACGACGATGGCCTCGAGCATCCGGAAGCCGCGATGCTGCAGGACGAGCACGAGCATCACGTCGAGCGCAGTGATGACGATGCCCCAGGTAAGCGGCAGGCCAAAAAGGAGCTGGAGTGCGATGGCGGATCCGATGACCTCCGCGAGGTCGCAAGCAGCGATCGCGATTTCGCAGCCGATCCAGAGCGCCCATGACGCGGGTCGCGAATAGTGGTCGCGGCAGGCCTGCGCGAGGTCGCGGCCCGTGACGATGCCGAGCTTGGAGGCGAGTCCCTGGAGGAGGACCGCCATGAGGTTCGAGAGGAGGACGACGGAGAGGAGCGTGTAGCCGAACTGGGCGCCGCCAGCGAGGTCGGTGGCCCAGTTACCGGGGTCCATGTAGCCGACGGCCACGAGATAGCCTGGGCCGGCGAAGGCGAGCACCTTCCGCCACCAGGTTTTGTGGTTGACCGGAATGGTGCGGTACGCTTCGGCGAGCGAAGGCGCGTTGCGCGCGCGCTTCCAGCCGGGGCCCGGTTCGCCCGCGGGAACGATCTCCGGCGGGGAGAGTCCGATGGGGGGTTGCGTACCTGCCATACTTATATTTTAGTACATACTAACTTTTTGGCAAGTGGCCATGACACCTATGCGTTCGATCATCAGTGCGCTGACTCTTTTCGCGTTCGGTGCGCGCGCCGCCCTGGCGCAGGCGCCCGTCGCGCCGCCCGCCATGAGCGATACCACGGCAGTGAATCCCCGGGCGGCTCAGCCTGAACGGCCGACCGTCGCGACGCATGCCGGAACGGTCGCGAAAGGGTATGTCGAATTCGAAGTCGGCCTCGAGAACGACAATGGTCCGCGCCACGCGAGCAATCACATCACGACAATCGTCACGAAAATTGGCGTAGGGCGGCGCGCCCAGCTCTCCTTCGCTGTGAATGGTTCCGCCCCGGACGGCGGACGAACCGGGTTCGGCGACCTCGGCGCTGGCCTCAAGCTCCGAATTGTCGATGACCACCCGTGGCTCGGCGATTTCGCCGTTCAACCTTCGCTCAAGTTTCCGACGGGTTCGCGTTCACGCGGCACCGGCACCGGAACGACCGACGCGTCCGTTCTCTTGATATCGAGCCGCGATGTGGGACCGGTGCACATCGACCTGAATGCGGGCTACACCGCCCGGAGCGGCGACGGCTCCGACGCACCAACCACGGCATTCGTGTGGACCGCGTCATTCGGCGGCACGATTGCCGGCAAGGCCGGCTGGACCGCCGAGGTCTTCGGATATCCGGGGATGGGCGGCAGTGCACCGATTGCCGGCTTGCTCTTCGGGCCAACACTCGCGGTGTACGACTGGCTCGTGTTCGACATCGGAACCATCGTCCCGCTCACCAATGCGCAGCCACGCGCCGTCTACCTCGGCGCAACGTTCAACGTGGGGAAAGTGTTCTAGACGGCGCCGACTACGGAATCCGCCGCACGACCTTTGACGTCGGCTTCTCGGATTCGCGCACGGTAAACAGCGCCGGCGTCCCAAGCGGCAGCCAGTACTTCCCGGCGCGCGTAAGCCCATTTGCCGGGGACACGTGCAGGAACTTCCCGGAGAGATCGAGCGTGTCGAGCGCGATCACACCTTCGAGGTCGCCCATCTCGACGAGGCGTCCGCTCGTCCGCGCGACGGAGTCATCGAAGTTGATGGCTACGTCCTCGCGCGTCACACCCGCCGGCGTCACCACGGTCGCGCCAACAATCAGCATGTCGTAGGCACCCCCACGATTGAACGGCAGAGACTCGTACGCGCGTGTGTCGGCCTGCTCAAAGGATTTCAGCGCAATGGCTTCCAGCACACCGAGAATCGCCGCCGTGTTGTAGATGCGCAGTTTCATCTTCTGCGGGTCGCCGACTATCGCGCCGCTTTCGATGAGCACGGTGCTTGTACCCCACGCCTGCATCAGGTCGCCGAAGGCGCGCGGGTTGAAGGTGTCGTCGTACTTCGCGATGCGGCCCTTGATCACGTTGTTGAAGTCGGTCGCGAGCCAGGCGGCCACCAGGCGCGCACGCGTACGCACCGCGTTGTAGGTCTTTGCCGAATCGGCGGCCGGCGGCAGCAGCGCGATCGCCGCCCCGGCCCCATTCCCGGCGCGCGTGCGCGCGTTCTGGTCGTGGAGATTGAATCCGAAATCGGGAACGATCGCGTCGCGCACGGCCTTGAGCGTGCGCGCTTCGGGAGTAGAGAGACGCCGCACGTCGCGGTTGATATCAATGCCCGCCGCGTTCTCGCGCTGAAAGATTTCCGCGCCATCGGGGTTCAGCATCGGGAGGAACGTGACCGTCAGGTCATTCTCGACACGGTCGCGCAGCGCGCTCGGCTCCTTGGCCGCGAGGAACGCGAAGATGTCGGCGAGCGCCATTGTTGCCGTCGCTTCGTTGCCGTGCATCTGCGACCACATGAACACCTTTACCGGACCCTTTCCGAACGTCACGGTGCGCAGAGTACGGCCCTGCATCGACTTGCCGACGTCCTTCACCGTGAGCTTCGGCGACTTGAGCGATGGCTGAATCGCGCGCCAGAGCTGCGCCTGCGTGAACCGGCGCTCGGTGATCGCGGCGACTTTGTGTTTCTCGGCGATGGCTACCCGATCGGCCCATGGGGTTTGGGCTGAGGCGGGCGCGACGATCGTGAGTGCTGCCGCGATGCAGAGGCGGACGTTCATCGCTTCTTCCGTTCGATGTCGGCCAGTTTAGCGCGGATCTCGTCGTCGACCTTCTTCTGCGACGGCTCGGCGCGACCGCGGTACATCAGGTAGTCGCGCCATACACGAACGGCGCCGGATGAATCGCCGGCGGAAAGCGCCAGCCGGCCGACTTCGCGACGGCCGGCCGTCCACTGGAGGGTACCGGAGGGTTCCCAAACCACTGTGCGCTCCGCAGCTGCCGCTGCGCGCTTGGCGTCGCCCAACCGTTCCCACGATTTCGCCACAATCAGGTTCATCGCACCCCGAGTGTCGCCCCCGGCCGACGATGGGCCATCACGGAGAACCGAATCCGTCCGCGCAAGCACGGCACGGTCTGGCGTTGCTCCCGGAACAACCAACCGGAGCACATCCGCGTAGAGGCGCGCCCCGGCCGCAGCGTACGTCGAGTCCTTGAGCGAGGCGATGGCGTCCAACCGCTTGATTGCTGACGTGAGCGTTGCCGTATCCGCACGGTACGACGCCCAGAGTCCCTCGACCCAGAGTGGCCCACGTTCCGCATGGACGGGGCGACTCAGTGACTCGGCAGGTTTGCGAAGTCCGGTGGTCACCAGGGCAACCGCATCAACACCCGCCGTAGAGTCACCGCCGGCGAAGATCGCGTCGTATACCACCTCCGTCGGGGCAGTGCCAGCGCCCGCCGCCCCCGCGAGTTGCCGCAGGCGTTCGCCAACCTGGCGCGCGGCCGCGGGACGGCCCTGCCCGGCCATCGCTCGGCGTTGATACAGCACCAGATTCTGCCGCTGTGCGGCGTCGGCGGAGCGATCGAAGGCCATGGCCATCAACGTGTCGCCGATTCGGGTGCCGTTGGCGAAAAACCCGGTCATCATGAGCTGATCGCGATTCAGACGAGCGAGCTCGGGTCGGTAGTGAGCGAGGTCGGTCGAGTCGCCCGAGAGCACGCGCGCGGCAATCGACACCTCCGGCGTATTGGCGTGCAACGAATCGGCGACACGGTTTGCGCGCACCATTCCGTCAGCGCCCCATTGCAGGTGCGCCATGTGCGCCTGCACGTACGTGACGTTCGGATCGAGCGCGAGCACGCGCTGAAACGCGGCCGCCGCCCTCCGATACGCCTCGTCATGCGTGATGCCCATCGCCGGTCCTGTATGGAAGTACGAGTCCCCGATCAGGTACCACCCCTCCGGGTGGTCGGGAATCTGCTGTACCAGTCGCTCGCGCAAGTCACTGATTTCCCGCAGCGTCATCGGGTGGCCGGCGAACCGCGTCGGCGTCGTCATCTCGAGCAGCACGAGATCGCGAGGTCCGAGACGATCGCGGTGATTGAACGCGGTCGCGAGCCCGTTAGCTGCACCGAGGCTGACCAAGCTCCACCCCTGCGCGAGGCTGAGTCCCATGCCGGCCAGCGCGAAGGTCGAGTCCTGGCCCAGCGCGGCAGCGAACGCGGTGTACGCCTCGGCGAACCGGCTGTCGCGAAGCGCCTCCCGACCTACCAGATACTGGCGCAGGGCTGCCGGCGGGACCGACTGCAGCGAGTGCAACCGCTCGGCCGCTTCGCCCACACGGAGGCTGAGCAACTGACCGGCAAGCTGCGCGGCAAGCGTCGCGATGCTGTCGGCCGGCCCCTTCACCTGCGCCTGAATCGCCCGTCCGCCGCGCGCCGACGTCAGCGTGGCCGACACGACGAGATCCGTCCCCGCCGCGACGATGCTGCCGCGGAGCAGCTGCCCCGCGCTGAGCTCGCGGGCGATGCCGAGCGCCTCCTCGTCCGTCAGTCCGCGCTCGGCCCCGCCCTTTCGCTTCCACTGCGCGATCGCCGTTTGCGACGAGATGGCGCGTGGGCCGGCCTCACCGGTGAGGTTGGACTCGAGCACGTTGACGATGCCCTCGCGTAGGTACGCGAACTGCGGCCCACCGCTGAACTCGAACGGCAGTACGAGCACCACGTTGGAATCCGACGCCTTTCCGCTCCGCAGTTTCGCGATGGCGAACCATCCAACGACCAGCATGACCGCCGCCACGGCGACCATCTTCGCCGCGCGGGCCGACGACCGACCAATCATGGCCGCCGGCGTAGCGCCAGTCGGCGTCATTCCCGCGACGGGCGACATCCCTCCGCTCGGCGTGCCAATGCGCTCCAGTTCGCTGACGACATCGTCCGCTGACTGATACCGATCACCCGGCTGTTTGAGCAGACACTTCGCGATCAGTGCTTCGAGCACGGGCGGCACCGATTGGCGCCGGGCTGATACGGCCGGCGCAGGCTCAGTCACGTGCGCCGCGAGCACCTCGTGCGGCGAGCGTCGCACGAACGGAGGCTCGCCCGTGAGCATTTCGTAGCCGAGTACGCCGAGCGCGTAGATATCGGCACGGTGGTCCACATGCGGATCCGCGGCGGCCTGCTCGGGCGCCATGTAGGCGGGCGTGCCGAGCGCGACGCCCATAGTGGTGATGTTGCTGTTGCGGCCGGTGGAATCGCTGATGGCCTTCGCGACGCCGAAGTCGGCCACGAGCGCGTGCCGCCCTGAGAGCAGCACGTTGTCGGGCTTGATGTCGCGGTGCACCACGCCGGCTGCGTGCGCCGTTCCGAGCGCATCGGCCACCTCTCGCAGAATCCGTATCACATCGCCAATCGGCAGCCCGCCCTCACGCGTGATGCGCGCACGGAGCGACTCCCCCTCGGCGAACGGCATGACGTAGTAGAGCAGGCCGTCCGCGACACCCGAATCCAGTACCGTCAGTATGTGCGGATGATGCAGGTTGGCCGCGGTGCGGATCTCACGGCTGAAACGTTCGGCGCCAAGCGTCTCTGCCAGCTCAGGCTTGAACACCTTGATGGCGACGCTGCGCTCGTGCTTGATGTCGCGCGCGAGGTACACCGTCGCTGCGCCACCCTCGCCGAGTTCACGCTCGACGAGGTAGCTGTCCTTGAGGGCTTCGCGCAGGCGCGTGAGAACGGCAGTGGTCAAGCGAACTCCGTGGCAAAACGTGGCGACCGCCTATGATGGAACAATCATATTGAATGGGGCAAGGCCGGGCGCCGCCTAGGGACTGGGGTGCGACCTGTGCCGGCTTGCGCTGGCCGGAGAACGCCCGACGCGGTATTCTCTCAGGAACGCCTCAACCTGGGACCCCCCGATGCATACGACCCGCCGTACCCGCGCGATCCTGGCCGCGACGCTGTTCTCGACGCTGTTCTCGACGCTCGCGTCGGCACAGAACGGTCCGCCGGCGCAAAGCGCAGCTGCCGCCGTCAATCCCCAGACGAACCTTCCGTATGGCGCACCGAGCGCCGCACCCGTCTCCAAGTGGACGCCACCGGTTTCGGCCGGACGCCAGCTCACGCTGAACGACCTGCTCACGTGGAAGGGCATCGGCGCAGCGCAGCTCTCCAACGACGGCAAATGGTTTGCCTACGCCGTTGCGCCGAACGAAGGCGACGCCGAGGTGGTGATTCGCAGCACGGCCGCCGGCGCAACGGAAATACTTCGCTTCCCGGTGGGTGATGCATCGAATGCCGCCGGCGGCGGACGCGGTGGTGCCGGCGGCGGTGCCGGCGGCGGGGCCGTGCAGATCTCCGGCAACAATCGCTGGGTGGCATTCAACGTGTATCCCACGGGTGTCACGGGTGGTGGACGCGGCGGCCGCGGAGGACGTGGCGGCGGCGCAGGCGCTGCAGCAGCACCGGGCGGCGGCGGATCGCCAAAGCTCGCGGTGATTGACCTGACCAACGGTACGCGCCGCGAATTCGAAAGCGTGCGCGCGTTCCGTTTCGCCGGCGACAAGTCACACTGGCTCGCGATTCATCATGCGGCGCCCGGCGCGGCTCCGGCGGCGGCGCCTGCAGGTGGACGCGGCGCGGCTCCGGCAGGCGGCGGTGGCGCGGCGTCCGTGCTCGAACTTGTTGATCTCACCGGTGGCACGGCGATTCCCATCGCCAACGTTTCTGAATTCGCGTTCAACGAACAGGGTACGTGGATCGCGTACGCGGTAAGCGCGACGGACCTCGTCGGCAACAGCGTACAGCTGCGCGAACTCGCGACGGGTGTGAACCGTCCACTCGATTTCCAGAAGGCCTCGTACCGCCGCCTCACCTGGGGCGACTCGAGCAGCGCACTCGCCGCGTTCCGTGTCGTCACCGACTCGGCAGGCGGTGATGAGCAGGCAACGGTGGTCGCGTGGACCAACGCGCTCGCACCAAACGCGAAGGCAGTTGAGATCAGCGCGAAGAGTAGCGGCGTCAGCAGTGGACTCGTGGTGAGCACGGACCGCGCGCTGCAGTGGGGCGATGGCCAGAAGAACATTTTCTTCGGCCTCCGCGAACCGCGCCCGCCGCGCGACCTGACCGCTGGCACATTCAACGGCACCACGACGCAGGGCTCTGCGCCCGGCGCCGGCAACACCGGACAGATCGCTGCCGCGCCGCAGACGAGCGCGGATGTGCCGTCGCTCATTCTCTGGCATTGGAAGGACGCGCGTCCGCAGGCCGAGCAGCAGGTGCAGGAAGCGCAGGACAAGGCGTTCAGCTACCTGTCGGTCTACAACATCGCGGGCCAGAAAGTCACGAAGCTCACGGACGACAAGGTGCGCGATGTGGCGATTGGCCCCAAGGACACGTGGGGCATCGGCAACGACGGCTCCGAGTACGAGCGTGAGGCCGGCATTCGCGGATTCAACTTCCGCGACATCTACGCCGTGAACATCGGCACCGGTGAGCGAAAGCTCATCCAGAAGAAGGTGCCCGGTGGTGCTGGTGGCGGCGGCGGGCGCGGTGGCTTCGGCGCGTCGGCGTTCTCCAACGACAACGGTAAGTACGCGTACTACGACACCGGCGACTGGAAGGTGTACGACTTCAATGCCGGTGCCACGAAGACGATCACCACCGGCGTGCCGGCGAAGTTCTGGAACACCGACGACGACCACAATCAGGTGAAGCCCGCCATTGGCGGCGCGCTCATCGGTTGGACCAACGACGGCAACAACGTCATCATCCGCGACAACTGGGACGCGTGGCGCCTGCCGATTTCGGGCACGGGCGCAGTGAACATCACTGGCAACGGACTCAAGGACCAGATCCATTACCAGGCGCGCCTGCTCTCCGACCCGCGCGACCGCGGCGGTATTGACCTCTCCAAGCCGCTCTATTTCCAGACGTACGGCGAGTGGACCAAGAAGGAAGGCCTGTCGAAGGTCGACCCGATGAAGGGCGGAGCAACACAGATCACCTGGGAAGACGCCAAGGTGAGCTACCGCAAGGCACGCGACGGTGACACCTGGATTTTCCAGCGCCAGAGCGTGGTGAAGTTCCCGGACTATTACGCCGCCGACGACGGCATCAAGAACGAACGCCGTCTCACCGACGCCAACCCGCAGCAGAAGGACGTGGCCTGGTCGCCGGGCGCGCGCCTGATCGACTACAGCTGCGACAACGGACTCGGGAAGCATCAGGGCGTGCTCTTCCTCCCCGCCGGCTACGAAAAGGGGAAGAAGTATCCGATGCTCACGTACATCTACGAGAAGCTCTCGCAGGGCACGCATGTGTATCCGGCGCCGAACGCAACGCGCTACTCGAACCCTGCCGTCTTCACGTCACGCGGTTACGCGTTCTTCCAGCCGGACATCGCCTACAAGGTCAACGATCCAGGCCGCTCGGCGGTCTGGTGCGTGCTGCCCGCCGTGAAAGCGGCGATCGCAACGGGCATGATTGACGAAGCCCGCATTGGCTTGCAGGGCCACAGTTGGGGCGGTTATCAGTCGACGTTCATCTCGACACAGACGAAGATGTTCAAGACTGTGGTATCGGGCGCACCGCTCACCGACATGGTGTCGATGTTCGGCTCGGTGTACTGGAACTCGGGCAGCACAGACGCCTCGATCTTCATCTCGAGTCAGGGGCGCTTCACAGGTGGGCCGAACGACATTCCAGAGGTCTACGCGCGAAACTCGCCGCAGACCTACGCGCAGAACGTGTCGATCCCCTACATGGTTCTGGCCAACGACCGCGACGGCGCCGTGGACTTCAACCAGGGCATCACGTACTACAACCACCTGCGTCAAATGAACAAGGAAGTGATTCTACTCGAGTACGTGGGCGAGAATCATGGCCTCGCGCGTCCAGCGAACCAGAAGGACTACGCGCTGCGCATGACGGAGTGGTTTGACACCTTCTTGCGCGATCAGCCGGCGCCGGACTGGCTCAAGGAAGGCATTCCGCGCCTCAAGATGGAAGAGCATCTGAAGACGCGGCGTGTGTTGGTGGATCCGAAGGCGACGGTACCGGTGCCGCGGATCACCCCGTAGTTGATACGGCGGAACCGCGGAACCGCGGAGATCCGCGTCAGGAACCGCGGAGATCCGCGGAGATCCGCGGAGAAAAGGGCTGAGAAAACGCTGAGACTACAACTGACTGGGGGAACTACAACGACCGATGGATGTCGTGGTAGTTCCCCCAAGTCTTTGTAGTACCCGCGAATCTCTGTAGTGCCTTTCTCCGCGGATCTCCGCGGTTTCACAACTAGATCTCTCCCCTCGCTCGGGCTCTCTTCCGCATCGCACTCCACACCCCCCAGCCAATACTCCAGCCGAAGAGCGCGCCGACCATCACGTCGGAGAGGAAATGCGCATGCGCCAGCACTCGCGTGGCGGCGCACCCCGCAGCGAGCAGGTACCAGATCCAGTGCCCACCTGGAAATATTCGCGCGAAGATCGTGGCCGCCGCGAAGGCCACCATCGTGTGGCTGCTCGGCATCGCGAGACCGGCGGTGGAAAACGGCTGATCGTCCCACCCGCGAAAGCCGTAGTCGCCGCCGTTGATCTCCGGCCGCTCGCGGCGAATCACCAGCTTAAGGACTTCACACACGATTCCGGCGAGCGCAGGCGCAAAGACCAACCCGAGTGCATGCCGTTTCGCGGTGACCCGATCGCCGTTGCGCTGTTGCAACCAAAGCGCCGCGGCGGCGATGAGCCAGGTGGGATACCAGCCCATCACGCGCAGCAGGCGGCCCCACTCCGTTTCGTACACCGCCGCGTATTGCGCGTGATCGTAGAGCCAGCGGTCCACGAGCATTGGTATCCCGGCGAACACGCACACGAATCCCAGCAGCCAGAGCGTGCGCACGAGCACATTCGCCTTCCAGATGTAGCGCTCGTCCCAGCGCTGGGCCGCCGCTGAACCGGTTTCGGCGTCGCTCATCGGGCTACCTCCTGGAAGGTGCGCAGGATTCGTTCGGTCAGTCCCCAGATCACATGTGCATCATAATGAATCGCGTCGCGCCACATCCAGAATGTGCCGCGCGTCTGCACGCGTGTGTTGCGCGTGTTGGCGGGATCAAAGAGCGCCGAGAGCGGCACCCAGAAGTGTGACGCCACTTCGCTCGAGAGCACGAACGCCGGTGTATCGCGCAGAATGGCCACGTACGGCCGCACGATCACCGGTGGCAGCAACGGCGTGCGGGGGCGCAGCTCATCGAGTGATCCGATCAGTTCGCCATGCACGTGGATATCGAGCCCAAGCTCCTCGCGCGTCTCGCGGACCACCGTATCGGCCAGATCGGCTTCACCGTCATCGCGCCGCCCGCCGGGCAACCCTACCTGCCCGCTCCAGGGATCGCCCTCGTGGACCGCGCGTTTGATAAAGAGCATCTCCACGGCGCCATTTCGTTCGCGTAGCACCATCGCCACGGCTGCTTCCCAGAACGGCTCGTCGCGCTCCGCGACTGTTGGCGTTTGGGCGCGCACGGCGCGTGCGATACGAGTCAGCCGCGATTCGTTCATCGGCGAATCGCCCATGACCTACGCCGCGCGCCGCCGGTCGAGAATGACCGCGGCGGCAAGATCGGCCGTGACATTCGACGTCGTCCGGAACATGTCGGGAATCGTGTCCACCGCGAGCAGAACGCCCACTCCTTCGGCCGGCAGACCAACGGCGAGCAACACGGGCACCATCATGATGATGCTGCCTCCCGGAATTCCCGGCACGCTGAACGATGTCGCCACACTCGTCACCGCGAGCGTCGCATACTGCGCCGCGCCGAGTGGCACGCCGTAGAGCTTGGCGATGAACATCGCACCGATGAGCTGACCGAGCACCGCGCCGACGCGAAAGGTCGTGATCATCAGCGGGAGCAGAAACGCCACGACGGGCTCACTCAGCGCGAGCCGGCCACGCGCCGCCGTGAGCATGGCGGGGAATGCCGCGAGCGAACTGCGCGCGCTGAACGCGACGGCCTGCGCCGGTAGAATCGCACGGGCGAACTCCATGATCGGCACGCCACCGAAGAGCGACGCCGCCGGATAGATGACCAGCAGGCAGTACGCCGCCGTCGCGGCGCTGACGACAACCATGTAAGTGGCCAGCGCCCCAGCCGCTGAAATCCCGATTCGGGCTGCCAGCACGAATGAGAGCGCGAACACACCCACCGGCGCGACCAGCAGCACGGCGCGCATCACCAGCAGGCAGGCCGACTGCACCGCGTCCATCACACCGAGCAGCGCCGCACGTCGCTCGGCGGCGATTTTGGTCAGCGCCGCGCCGAGCGCAATTGAAAAGACAATCAGCGGCAGCAGTGCTCCGTCCGAGGCCGCTTTGATCGGATTCACCGGCACGAGGTCAACGAACCACTGGCCAACGCCAGGCAACTGCTTCGCACCTTCAACGGCCGATGCACCAGCCTTGGCCGCACCGGCGCGGAGGGCCTCGGCGGCCGCGGGATCAATGGACAGCGCGCTAAAGGCCAGTGGCCCGACCGCAATCGAGAAGAGCGCCGCGACCGCCAGCATCGCGAGGAACATCGCCAGTCCACGCGCACCGAGTATGCCCACGGTGCGTGCATCGGGCGCGCCACCAACGCCGAGCAGCAGCGACGACACCACCAGCGGGATGATGGCCATCCGGATCGCGGAAACCCAGATCGTGCCAACCGGCTGGAGGAGATCCGCCACGGGCCCGGCCACTCCGGCCCCGGCCGACGACGCGAGCACGCCCCCGCCGAGTCCGGCGACGAGTGCGATGAGGACCTTCACGGCGAGTGACATTTGGAGGGAGAAGCTACGCGCGGTTGGCTACCTTGGATATATGCCGCCCTGGGCCATCGCCGTGCTGCCGTGGATTGTCATGCCGATCGGGCTGGTCTGGCGTGCGCGCGGGAGCAAGGATCTCGCGGATTACTCGGCTGACCCTGCGGCGGACGCGGCCCTGGTGAGCATCATCGTTCCGGCGCGCAACGAGGCGCGGAACATCGAGCGGTGCCTGATGTCGATTCTCACGACTACGTGGCCGCGGATGGAGTTGTTTGTCGTGGACGATCATTCGGACGATGGCACCGGCGAAATCGCGCGGCGGATGGCAGCCGGCGATTCGCGCGTGACGATCATTGATGCCCCGCCCCTCCCCGATGGCTGGTTTGGCAAGCAGTGGGCCTGCCACACGGCGGTGCAGCGCGCGAAGGGAACTGTTTTCGTTTTCACGGATGCGGATACCATGCACGCGCCCGAACTCATCGCGCGCACGATTACCGCGATGCGCACCCGCGGCGCGGACATGGTCAGCGTGATGGGCACGCAGGAACTCGGCACCTTCTGGGAGCGTGTCGTGATGCCGCAGGTGTTTGTCCTTCTCCTCACGCGGTTCGGCAACAGCGAACGCATGAGCCGCTCCACGAATCCGTACAACAAAATTGCCAATGGCCAGTTTTTCGTACTGGGCCGCGCGGCGTATGAAACGATTGGCGGTCACGAGGCGGTGCGCAGTCATGTGGCCGAGGACATGCGCATTGCGCAGGAACTCTGCAGAACGGGGCACGAGGTGCACATTGTGCAGGGGCTCGACTACCTCAGCACGCGCATGTACGCCGGGCTGGGTGAACTGATTCGTGGTTGGGGAAAGAATGTCTACGCTGCTGGGCGCGACACCATCAAGCTCGGGCCAGTGGGCAAGACGCTGCTCCGACTCGTTTTTCCCATTCCGCCGCTCTGGTATGTGGCGCCGGCGCTCCTCGCGCTCATTTCGCTTGCGGGTTTCCTTCCCATCGCCGTCCTCTGGTGGGGCGCAGCTGCGTACGGCGTGACGACACTATTCTGGATGGCGATTGCCGTGCAGGCCAAGACGCCATTCTGGTACGGATTTCTCCATCCCCTCGGAGCGTTCATGATGTTCGTGCTCTTCGTACGCGCCGCCTGGCGCGGCGACCATGTGGAATGGAAGGGACGCGAGTATCGGTCGGTGTCGCCCGTGTCGGTGTCGCCCGTGACGGGGTCGCAATGACCGCTCGCAAGCTCCCGGCCGTGCTCTTCGACATGGACGGCACGTTACTCGACTCCATTGAGCTGATTCTCGCCGGCGCGGTGTTCGCCTTTGAGGGGCGCGAGGGCAACCGGCCCACCCGCGACGAGTGGCGCGCACTTATTGGAACCCCGCTCGACGCCATGCTGGCCAAGTGGTCGAGCGGCCCCGAGGATGTGCTCCTGCTCAGAGCACGCTACCGCCAGTTCCAGCTGGAGAACCACGATTCCTACGTGAGTCTCTACGACGGCGTGGAGTCCGCGCTGCGCGAGCTGCACGCCCGCGGTCATCCGCTTGGCATCGTGAGCAGCAAGCTCGATGCCGGCATCCGCCGCTCAATGGACTTCTACAAACTCACGCCGCTGTTCGATGTGATCGTGGGAATGGATCACACCGCGCACCACAAACCGCATCCCGAGCCGGTGCGCTTCGCGCTGGGCAAGCTCGGTGTTGCGCCGAACGACGCCATCTTCGTCGGAGATTCTCCGCACGACATTGAGTCGGGCAATGCGGCAGGGGTGGAAACCGTCGGCGTTACGTGGGGGGCGTTTTCACGCGAAGAGATCGCGCACGCCAATCCGAACGCATGGATCGCGTCGATGCCCGAGTTGATGCCACTCGTGGATCGCGCCCGGTAAACACACGATACGCAATGGAACGGGTGTCATCGCAGTGAGTTGATGATGGATCTGCCGGACGGCTGGGCGACCGCCCTCGCGGCTCCCAGCGGTCGCGGCCCGGGTTGGCCGCCTCCGCGCCATGATCACTTCGGCGACCGGTGCGGCGGTGGAACTGCACCTTCGGGCTATGCTCGGGCGAGTGGCCAACGACACGGACTGGCTGGACGAGTTTGAATCCCGGCTGAGGGGGCTCTCGAGGCGTTCACCGGCGGTAGACCGTCCGGAGATCGTCGCGCTCCTGCTGCTCCGTGCTCCCGCCGCACGCACCGGGCAAACCCGCCCGGCCAGGCCAATCGGCACCCTTATAGATGGTGCTCGCTAGCCCCTAGCCATCGGCCCGGCAAGCAATTATCGTTATTGGGCTGGGTCGACCACATCGGCCGTCCCAGCACTGACTGACTTGGGCCTCGCTCAACGCGGTGCCCTTTTTCTTTTTCAGTCGAACCGGCGTGGCGGATTTTCCACGAAACAACACGTAGTCGGGAAGTACGGCAAAGTCCGAACTCCGACCACACCATCAGGAAGGAGTTTTACAATGCGTACGACCGGCACAGTGAAGTGGTTCAACGACGACAAGGGTTTCGGCTTCATCACGCCTTCGGACGGTTCGAAGGATTGCTTCGTGCATCACTCGGCCATCCAGGCACAGGGCTTCAAGAGCCTGGCCGAAGGCCAGAAGGTTGAGTTCGACGTGGTTCAGGGCCAGAAGGGTCCGGCCGCCGAGAACGTCGTCAAGGTTGGCGAGTAACACGCCAATTTACCCGCCGCGACGAATAGGGAGAACGCGATGATCGAAGTCACCCTCGATGAAGGCGATAAGATCGACTGGGCACTCAAGACCTTCAAAAAGAAAGTCATGAAGTCTGGTCTCCTCAAGGAATTGCGGAAGCGCCGGCATTATGTGAAGCCGAGCGCTGCCCGTCAGCTCAAATCGGCGGCAGCTCGCCGTCGCGGCAAGACGAAGAAGCGGCGCGAGACGTAGTCGCCCGTTTCGACCAATCGCGCGCGCCAGGAATCATTCCGGCGCGCGCGATTGCGTGTCACCAACAAATAATTCAGCCCCCCGGGGGAAAAGCCGATGATCAAGGATGTCAACTTCGAGCACGACGGCCGCAAGTATGAATGCACCGTCGAGACTCAGCGCGGAGCCGGCGGCCAGGCGCGGTGGTGGTTCTCCGTGACCGGAGACCAGCAGCGCTACGCCCCGATCGAAGCCGTGTCCAGCGATACGCAGGCCTCGGTCAAGACGCGCATCATCGCCTTCTACAAGCAGCACCTCTTCATTCGCTCGCAGCCCCCCGCCGCCCGTGGTCACTTTGGGCAGCGCGGCCGTCCACCTGCCGCCATCAAGGCGCTGCAGGCGGAAAACGCTGCAGCAGACGCCGCCGGCCAGTAGGGGTTTTTAGACCGCGGTCAGGTTTTTCGGAGAGCCGGTCGAGCTAGCGTGCTAGCTTGGCCGGCTCTTCTGCTTTTCCGGCCATCAGCTTGGACTGAAAGCGCTGCGCCTCGGTGACGCGCTCCATCTCGATGGCCAGCGCGTCTACCGACTGCTGCAGCTGCTCGATCTGGGGCGCAAGCGTGTTCGTTCCGCTCGCCAGCGCGTCCGACCGGCGGTCCATGCGCCGCGCAAAGGCGCGCGCGAGCGGCAATCCGACCACGCAAAACCCGATCGTGATGAAAAACGCCAGGGAAATGTCTACCGCGCCCTGCGGAACGGCGTTCCTGAGGTTGAAGTCCGAGGGAATGTTGATCGTCGGGTTGCCGCCATTGCGAACGCCGTTCCGGATGTCGTTCCGGATGTCGTTCCGGAGCTGATCGCGGATTTGCTGCGCGGTCAGTGGTTGGACCACAGCGGCCGGCGCAGCGGCCTGACCGGGAGCCGCCTGCGGCGGCGTCTGCGGCGGCGCAGCATTCGCAGCGCCCTGCCGATCAAAAAATCCACCGTTCAGCGCAACTGACCGCATGGTATCTCCCGCCGTGAATGGTGTCCGTTTCCCTACGGAATGTACCCCCACATTGTGTCGTATCGACCCCAATGCCGGCGGCGAAGAGCTCACGCAGGACATGTTCGTACGCGTCCGGAAAAAACTCGGACAGATTCACGTCGAGAGCGGGTTCTCTATATGAGCTAAGTCGTTCGTATATAATGCTTTAGATAGAACCAATGGACCCAGGAACTGCGGGGGTCCCGGGGTGCTATAATTATGGGTAGGCTGTTTGCAGTCGTCCTACCCGTTTCCATTGGAGTGCAACACCGTATGGGCTTTTCGCGGTTTGAAACGCTAAATCCGACCGGGCTGGTTTACTCGGGCGCAGAGCGCGCTCAGCTGGTTCGCCGGACGTACACGCTCGTGCTCGCCTGTGTGTTCGTCACGATCGGCGGCACGGCTTTCGGCTTGCAGAACGAATCGATCATGATCGCGACGGCGCAGCATCCGTTCATTACGATGCTGCTCGCCTTCGTCCCACTCTGGGCTGCGCAGGCGGCGCGAAACTTGGCCGGCCCGCAGCGGCTCGGCCTCATTGTCCTGTTCTCCGCCATGATGGGCGTCGCGATTTCGCCTGTCATGTTCGCCGTTGGGCGCTCGCAGCCGGAAATCATCTGGCAGGCCGGTGCGCTTACGGCGAGCGCATTCACGGTGCTCACCGCCTATGCATGGTTCAGCCGCCGCGACTTCAGCGCCTGGGGCAGCTTTTTCGTCGTCGGGTTGTTCGTGGTGTTTGCGACGTCGCTGCTAAACATCTTCTTCCAGAACCAGTCGGCGCAGCTCTGGATTGCCGGCGCCTCCGTGCTGGTGTTCAGCGGATTGCTGGTGTTTGATACGTGGCGACTCAAGAACGTGTACGGCCCGGACGATTACATCATCGCGGCCGTCCAGATCTATCTCGACTTGCTCAACATGTTCATGGCGGTTCTGTCGCTCTTGGGCGGGAATCGACGCAGCAGCTAGCACTACCAAGGTCCCGGTAAAAACGAAGGGCCGTCCAGAAAATCGGACGGCCCTTCGTCGTTCCCTCTGCTGCACCGCGCACCTTACCCCGTCCCCGCCCCCGTTCCCACTGCGGCATCCATGTCTCGCGCGAGTTCGAAGTCGAGCTTGGTGAGCCCGCCGGCCGAGTGGGTTGAGAGCGTCGTGGTGATCTTGTTGTAGCGGATATCGAGATCGGGATGATGATCGAGACGCTCGGCGATGAGGGCGACGCGATCAACCCAGGCGATGCCATCGAGAAACGTCGCGAACGCAAAGGTTTTCGTGATGGCGGCGCCGGCGCGAGTCCAGCCCTTGAGACTGGCGAGCGCGTATTCGACCTCGCCCTCGTCGAGTTTGGCGGGCCTCATCATCGCTCCGATGCTTCGGGTTCGCCGGCCATCTCGGTTGCGCCCGCAGCGTTAGCGGCGAGTACGGCATCGATGCCTCCGCGACGCGACGAGGCGGCACGGCGCACGGCAATCATTTCCGCGACGACACTCACCGCGATTTCTTCAGGAGTGTCCGCGCCAATGGACACTCCAATTGGCGCGCGGATCTGGGCGACGGATTCTTCCGTCACATCCCACTCGCGGAGCTGCTTGGCGGTGAGCGCGGCCTTGCGGCGGCTGCCGAGCATGCCGATGTAGCGGAGCGATTTGGGGGCCACCTGTGCGGCGATGATGGCGTCGTGCTGGTGGCCACGCGTGGCAATCACGACGTAGGTGTCGGGATCGAAGCGCGTACTGCTGAGCACGTCGTGGAACTCACAGGTGACGACGCGATCGGCAAAGGGTAGCCGCGTGGAATCAGCGAATTCGGCGCGATCGTCAACGATGGTCACGTGCCAGCCGGCGAACGATGCGGCTTCTCCGACGCGCGCACCCACGTGGCCGGCGCCGAAAACAACGACGCGCGGGCGGCCGACGATCGGCTCGATCAGGAAATCGTTGGTGAAGAGCGGTTCATTGGCATACGGATCGAGAAGTTGTGCGGCCGCTTCCAGTTGTTCGTCGCCGCCGGCCCCCAGCACCAGCTTGCGCGGTCCATTGCTCCAGTCCATTGCCGTGACCATCACGCCACGCTCGCCACGAGCGATCAGCGCGTTGGCTTCGTCGTAGGCGCGCGCGAGGACTGGATCGGGGAACAGCGGCTCGATGAAAATCTCGGCCGTGCCGCCGCAGGTGAGTCCGTAGTCGCCGGCGAGTTCGTTGTTCAGTGAATAGGTAGAGAG
Source organism: Gemmatimonadota bacterium (assembly GCA_026387935.1). Classification (GTDB taxonomy): domain Bacteria; phylum Gemmatimonadota; class Gemmatimonadetes; order Gemmatimonadales; family Gemmatimonadaceae; genus Fen-1231. The sequence goes on from JAPLKU010000019.1 coordinate 128,390, forward strand.
CGCGGGCATGCGGCGTTCGAGGACGTCCATGGCCCGTTCAATAACCTCGGCTTCGAGGCAGCCGCCGCCCACAGTACCGATGCGCGCGCCGCTGGCGGTGATCAGCAGCTTGGCCGTGGCGCTCATGGGCAATGAGCCGCGCCGCCGTGCGATGGAGGCAAGTGCACCTGCTCCAGACCCCGAGGCGAGGCGGGCACATTCAGCGAGGACGACGGGGCGGCTCATACCGGAATGTGGCGCGCGCGGGGTGGCTGGCGCCACCCGCCAAACGGGCTCCTCCTGCTGGCTACTTGACCGCGACCAGCTGCACGCGGAAGAGCAGAACGGCGTTGGACGGGATGGGGCCGACTTCCTTCCAGCCATAGCCCAGGTGCGGCGGAATCACGAGGATGCGGGCACCACCGGCATGCATTCCTCGGAGGCCGATCTGCCACCCCTTGATGACCTGACCGCTGCCCATCTTGAATGTCAGGCCGGCGGAACTGTCCACCTGCGTGCCGTTGGCAAGCAGTCCACGATAGGCGACGGTCACCTTGCTGCGGTCGTCGGCCACGGGTCCATCACCGACGGTGACATCCTTGTAGAAGAGCCCCTCGGGCGTGCGCGTGTACTCGGCGAGGTTGATACCGAGGGACGGGGCGATGGCCGAGGCGGGGATGTCGTCAGTGACGGGCGACGGGCCACCAGCGCAGGCGATTGCGAATACTGCGCTGGCCAGAAGGACGACGCGTCGGTTCATGCGACTCCTCATGCGCGCATGAAGTCTTCGAGATCGGACATGGAACCCTACTTCCGCAAGTACGAGTCGGTCTTGGCGAGCCAGTCGGCGCGCGGCGGATCGAAGACGTCGAGATCGAGCGTGTCTTCCAGCGCTTCGGCCTTGTGCCACACCATGGACGGAATGTGGAGCACCTCGCCGGCCATCACGTCCTGCACCTGCTTTTCATCTTCGCCAATCCAGAAGCGCAAGCCGCCGGAAATGATGTAGGTGTACTGCTCATTCTCGTGCTGGTGGCGCGGCACGACGAATCCTTTTTTCAGGAATACCTGGGCGAGCATCATCTTCTGGCCGGTGAGCAGCTTGCGGCTGAATTTATCCGAGATGACTTCGAGCTCGACGTCTTTCCAGGGGGTGAACGTGACGGACTGGGACATGAAAAATCTCCGTTGATAGTGATAAAAACGTCGCGCACGGACAGCGGCGTTGCAAGCTCCGTTGCCCGCTTAAAGCCTTCGCGGCAGCCGATGATCCGGCTGCCGCGAAGCACTTTGGGAACTGTCGATCGTTACGGCTTGATCGGAAGCGGACGTGACTTGTACTTGAGGTACAAGCGGTGATGGCGGTCATCATCGGGGATCTGGCGACCCTTGATGAACACTTCGACCACCTGTGTGCGCAGGTCCATCGGGTCGCCCGTCGTGATGAAGAGGTTTGCGAGCTTCCCCTTCTCGATCGAGCCGATTTCCTTCTCCGCGCCGAACATCTCGGCGGGCCAGATGGTGAGCGCCTTGAGCGCGCCCTCGGGCTTGAGACCGTAGGCGACTGCGAGCGCCGCGTGGAACACCACGTGGCGCGCATTGGAGCCACCGCCCGTGGAGAAGGCGAACTTCACGCCGGCATCATAGAGCAGGCCGGGCATGGCATAGATCTCGTCGTAGGGCACGTCGTCGCCGGGCGCCGCTTCAATCGAGTTGAGGATGACGGGAATGTTCTTCGCCGCAAGAACCTTGCGGACCTTCCAGGCATCGTTGCCGCCCTGAATCACCAGGCGGATGCTCCACTTCTCAGCGAACGCGATAGCCGCGAGAATGGCCGGCTCGCCGTTGGCAGGGATGATGGCCGGAATTTCCTTGTTGAACACCGGACGCATCGCCTCATAAATGAGGTCTACCTTGCCGCCGCCGGCCTTACGGGCCGTGTTGTAGTCACGCGACTCGGTCATGAACTGCTCGAAGTCGGCGACGACGTTGGCGTTCACCGTACCGCCACCGCCACGACCACCGCGGCCACCACCGCCGCCGCGGCCACCACGACCGCCGCCGCCGGGGAGGGTGATCATCATGCCGGCAGACTTCATCACGGCGAGGTCTTCCCACGTCCAGCCGGCAGTGTTGATCAAGGTCGCCTGCCCGCTGATCACACCACCCGTGGGCGAGGTGATCACCGAGGTCACGCCATTCATGCGCGTGACGCCGAGGAGTTCGCTTTCCACGTTGAGTCCGACGAGTGCGCGCATGTGCGGGTTGAACTCGCCCATTTCGCTGCGCATGGACATCGTCTGCACGCTGCCGATTTCCGACAGGCCGATGCCGGTGTTGGCGTCAATCATGCCGGGGTAGACGAACTTCCCCGTGGCATCAATGACCTTGGCGTCCGTGGGCGATGCGGCCGCACCGACTTCGACGATCCGGTTGTTCCGAACGAGGATGTTGGTGTTGGGCATCTTCTGCCCGTTCGGGTTGACGACCGTGCCACCCTTGATGAAGTACGTGCCTTCTTCACCGGCGCCGGCCTGCGCTCCTGCTGTAGCCGCCGGGGTCGCCGCCGCGACGAACGCGACGGCGGTGAAGAATGCTGCGAGGTGTTTCCGGGAAGACCGCATTAGTACTGGCCTCCTGGTGTCTTCTCGGCAACCTTGCGGAGCGTGTTCGCTTCAGCGCGCTCGAAGAGCACCTTGCCGTCGACGATGGTGTATTCGACCATCGCTTCGGGCGCGAACGGATGCGCGGAAAACACGGCGATGTCGCCGTCTTTTCCGGTCTCGATGGAGCCGACCATCTTGTCGACGCCAAGCTGACGTGCCGGGTTGAGCGTGACCATCTTGAGCGCTTCGTTCACGGCCATGTTGCCGTAACGAACGCCGATGCCCGCTTCTTGATAGAGGCGACGAATGCGCTCGTCGGAGTCGGAGTTCACCGACACCACTACACCGCGCTGCGTCATGAGGGCCATGTTGTACGGAATTGCGTCGTAGGCCTCGACCTTGTAGGCCCACATGTCGGCGAAGGTGGACGCCATGGCGCCGTGCTTCGCGATTTCATCCGCGACCTTGTACCCCTCGAGCACATGCTGGAAGGTGTGGATCTTGAAGCCGAGTTCATCCGCGACGCGGATGAGCATCAGGATTTCGTCGCCACGATAGCTGTGCGAATGGACCTTGAGGTCACCGTGCAGAATGTCGGTGAGCGCTTCGAGGCGCAGGTCGCGCCGCGGCATGATCAGGTTCGGATTCGCCTTCACGCCATCGCGGTACTCCTTCCACTCCTGGTCGTACTCCTTGGCCTTCGTGAACCAGTAACGCACCGTGAACTCGACGCCCATGCGGGTCATCGGGAAGCGGCGTTCGTCAGCGGGCGCCGCGGAGCTGGCGCGCGTGACGTTTTCGCCGAGCGCGAACTTCACGATTCGGAAGGCACCCTTGAAGTACATGGAGTCAGCGGACTGGCCCCAACGCATCTTGATGACCCGTGCCTGGCCGCCAATGGTGTTGGCGCTGCCATGGAGCAGAAGGGCCGCCGTCACGCCGCCGGCGAGGGCGCGGTAGATGACGGGATCGTCGTTCTTGAGCTGCACCTGCACTTCGGGCGTGACCGATTCGGCGCCTTCGTTGATGCCGTTTTCGAGCGCGGCATGCGAGTGGGCGTCGATGATGCCGGGCATGACGAACTTGCCCGTGCCATCAATGGTGCGGACGCCGGCCGGGATGGCCACGTTCGCGCCGACCGCCGTGATCTTGCCGCCGCGCACGAGGACCGTGGCGTTGGGGATGTCACCGCGTGTGATGGTGATGACCGTCGCGTTCTTGATCGCGACGTCCTGAGCCACGAGCGCGGCCGGCAGTGCAGTCAAAGCGACGGCTCGGAAAATTCCTGAAAGGATTCGCATATGCGTGTCCATGGTTAGTAGATCCGCCCTTCGATGAAGACGTGCTTGATCGGGTTGGTCGCGGCGAAGAGGTCGTTGCCAGACACGATGACGAAGTTGGCGAGCTTGCCGACTTCAATCGTGCCGACCGCGGCGCTGACACCGAGGACGGCGGCCGGGGTCACCGTCGAGGCGCGAAGCGCGTCGTCGGGGCTCATGCCGGCTTCAATGGTCATGCGAATACGGTCGCGGAAGGTGAGGCCGCTCTCGCCACCGTACGAGGCAAGCGCCACCGGGATGCCGGCCTTGGCCAGCGCCGCGGCGTTGCCGTGCACTTCTTTCGTTTCGGCTGCCGTTGCCGCCGGAGCCGTGCCCGTCTTGCCCGAGCCGACCGCGAGGAACTCGCGACCGGTGATCGAATCAGCGGACGGCCACTGGAGGCTGACCACTGCCGTTGCACCAGCCGCCTTCAGGTTGGCAATCACGCGCCACCCTTCCTGCGAGCCGACGACCACGGGACCCTTGAGTCCGAGTTCCTTGGCGATTTCGCCAACCCGAACGATCTGACGTTCGGTGGAGGCGACGAACCACGAGGACATTTCATTCGTTGCGGCGGGCATCATCGCGCGGCGCATCGGATCGTTCGACGGGCGCGCGCCGGGGATGCCGGCCTTGAACGCCTTGTCGAGACGGGCTTCGTATTGCGCGTCGAGGAATGCCTGGCGGATATACGCCACGGCGCCGATCCCGGTGCCGGGATACACACCACCACGCTTCGTGCCGAACGCAACGTCCTGACCGGCTGCGGCGCGGAGCGCGAGCGGAGCACCACCGCGAGTGCCGGTGAGTGCGGCGCCGACGCGACCCGGGAAGAGACCGCCATCGAAGACAAGTCCGACCGTGGTGACACCGCCGGCGCGGAACGCCTTCAACTGATCGTCGGTTGGAGCGAACATGTCGGCCGCTTCTGCACCGGCATCGATTTCCGGGAGGACCACCGGGGCCGCCGGCGTCGCGCCACGGCCGAGGGGAACCCCGCGGCCACCGGCACCACCACCGCCGCCACGACCGGCGGCCGGTCCAGCCGCCGCATTTGCCGTCGCCGGCAACGCACGGCTCGGGCTCGGCAGGCCGATGCTCGTTGCCGCATCAATCAGACCGGCATACACCGTGTGTCCGGTGAGGTCCATCTGCGTGACGCCTGCCGGGATCTGCACGGTGGCGCCAACGGCAGCGATGCGACCGTCACGCGTCAGAACGGTGCCTTTTTCAATCACCTTACCCGGCGAGACGACGATGCGAACATTCGTCAGCGCATAGTCGGTCCGCGGGGCTGCCGCGGTCGCCTTGCCCGGATCTTGTGTTTGGGCGGAGGCTGTCGCGACGGCGACGGCCAACGCGGTGGGAATAGCCAGGAAGTGTCTGCGGGCCATGCGTGGCGCTCCGGAAATCAGGGGGCGGTGGGGACTACTACCGAATTACGCTGCCACCGCCTTGGATGCTGGCAGGCAATTCATACAACATTCACAATTGTTCTATGATGATGGGGTCCAAGCCGTCGATTTGGCTAGGGTAGCGGCGACCGCGAACTAGCTGGCCTTCTTCGTGGCCTCGATGTCGAGCGTGATCGTGATGTCGTCGCCGACCACGGCCGCACCTTCCACGAGCCGACTGTAGTTCAATCCAAAATCGTGACGGTTGATCTTCGTCGTTGCGCTCGCGCCGACGCGAAGGTTCGCGCCCTGCTTCACCGGTGCGGCGGGGCCTTCAACGTCGAGCACGACTTCCTTCCCTTGAGGTCGTTGTCGCGCATCGCAACGCGGGTGTCTACGGTGGCCGCGTCAATCGAGACATTCACCGACATCGTATTGGCATCCTGCGCGGACGCCGAACCGGCAATCGTGGCCAGGGCGAGTACGGCAGCGAACCTACGTCCTGCAGTCATGCGGATTCTCATGGGCTGGCGTGGATTGCTCAGTACTTAGATATACGCCACAGCACCCAATTTGTTGCCGCGCCCGATCCAAGTCAGCCGCGCGGTGCGCCGAACACCAGACTCAGGCAGGTCACTCCGCCCTCGGCCTTGGCAAACTCGGAGAGCGGCGTCGTGCGCGAGTCAAACCCAAGCGTGCCAATGAGCGCCGCCGCCTGTGGATGCTCAGCCGCGCTCACCACGCTCCGGCCAATCGTGAGCACGTCAGCCGAGAACGGTTCGGCAGGTGGAATCTCCACGATGTCGAACCCGGCGAGATCCTTGAGTTCAACCCAGGCCGGGTTGACGAGCAATCGGCCGTCGGGGAGCGCGGTGCAAGCGCTCTTGAGATGGAGGCAGTCATGCATGCCGACGGTGCGCACGATGTAGCCGAACGGACGCACGATGGCTGCGAGCGATGCGGCCCCTGCGGCATTCGTGCGCGCCGACATGCCGACGAGAACGACTCGGCCTGTGATGGCGACGTCGCCACCATCCAGCGTCGCCGGCAGCGCGATGCGTTCGACGGTTCGGTACTTCTTCAGCTCGGCTTCGATCCCTGCCACCTCGCCCCGGCGCGACTCAGCGCCCGGCGAAGCCATCACGGCGAGTTCGTCGAAGACGAGCGCCGTGTCCTCGACAAACACCGCATCGGCGTGCGACGCATTCACGTTCAGCGTCGTGACGGCGCAGCCGAGCTCGGCAAGCAACGCGCAGTATGCCGCATGCTGGGCCCGCGCGACGTCCATGTCGATTGGGTCACGGCCCACAAAACTCCGCTCGCCGCGCTCGAGCGAGGTGGGCGGCGTGTGCGTGACGGCGATGCGCTTGGGAGACGGGATGCCGGCGGCGACGCCGGTGCTCGCGCCTTCGTGCGTGCTCACTGACCGATCACGAGCGCACGGAGGTGCTCCACGCTCGACGCCGTCCCGACGAAGAGATCCGCCGGAAAGGTGCGATAGCGGAGCATGGCGTCACGAATTGCGCTCTGGCGGTAATAGTTGAAGCCGAAACCGGCGAGGTACTGCAGGCGGAGGTTTCTGTCGCGGTTGATCTCCGCATTCACCACCCAGGGCCCGAGATCCTTGCCTCGACCCGTGTAGGTCTTGAGCACGTCGAAGGCGTTCGCGTACCCAACCTCGGCGAGCGAGGCTTTGACAGGGGCGTATTCGGGCCGGTCGAGCTTCGCCTGCCACGCGTCCACGTCAATCGGTTTTTCGTCGAGGCGCCCGACGAGCACGACGTCGTACCCGCTGCCGTCGGTGTAGTCGTTGCGCCACACCGTGCCGTTGGGGAACACCTCGAGGAAGGTCGCGACTTCGCTCTTCACGACTTCTTCGGTGCTCTCGTAGAGCGGCACCCACTGGGTGACCACGCCGCCGGGATTGAGGTGCGCCTTCACATGCTCGAAATACTCCTTGGTGTACAGCGTCGCGGCGCCCTTCACCCAGGGATGAATGGGATCCGACGTGATGACGTCGAACTTCTCATTCGTGGTGAGCACATAGTGGCGCGCGTCATCGTACCGGATCTCCACGCGCTTGTTCTCGGCGACCGCGTGATTGGCATCGCGGAAGTAGGTCGCAACCGTCTTGGGGATCAACGGCTCCATTTCGCAAATCACCATGCGCTGCAACGTCGGATGAATGCTGATGGCACCCGCGGTGACGCCGGCGCCGAATCCAACGACGAGCACACTCTTGGGATCGTCGTGCATGAGCGCGGAGAGGTGGCCGAGGAGACGCTGCAGCCGCATGTCCTGCGGCTCGGTGCTGGCCTCGACCTTTCCGCTCACATGGAAGTTCCGGTAGCCGTTCGATTCCTCGGTGACGGCGATGGACGAGTTGATGCCCTCGCCCACGAAGAGCGCGTTCGGGTCACCCTGCCAGGGGAACGAGCGGCCCCAGGCAATAAGGCCTGGTGGCACGGGCGAGACTTGCATGACGAAGTAGAGCGCCGCGACGGCGAGTGCCCCGGCGCCGATCACGCTGCCAGCACCCAGTGATCCGGCTTTTCGTTCGCCCGTCGCCGCATCCGCGGCGCCGGCACGAATGAGCGGCACCAGCGAAGCGAGTCCAGAGACTATCGACAACACGACGAGCACGCGTTGCGCACCCTGCGTGCCGCCCCACGGAATGAGAATCAACCCGGTGATCATTGAGCCGACGATCGCTCCGAGCGTGTTGGCGGCGTACACGCGACCGACCACGCGACCCGGATCAGCAGCGCGCTGACTTGCGGCGGCGAGCGCCAGCGGGAAGCTCGCCCCCCAGAGCACCGCGCCGGGGAGAATCGTGAAGAGCGACCGCGCGACGTCGAGCTGGAAGTTGAACCACGGCGTCGCTGCGAGCGATTCGTTCACCGGCCAGCGCGGGAGACCATGCGAAAGGAGCCAGGCGCCCCAGAGGGTCGTGAAGGCAATGAGCAACTGCACCCATCCGAGCACCGCGCGCGGGTTCCGTGAGTCTTTTGCGACGGCCGAGCCGGCAACGCTGCCGAGCCCGAGTCCAATCAGGAACACGGCGAGAATCACGGAGAAGGCGTATGTCGTCGCACCGAACATCAGCGAGAGCAGGCGCGTCCAGACGACTTCGGCGCCCAGCGCCGTGAGTCCTGAGAGTGCAATCGCAATGAACACACCGCGCGGCTGCCAAGCGGCCATGCCAACGACCGCATCGCTCGCGGTGGACGCCGCGGTCTCTTCCGCCGGCTCATACGTCGCGCGTTTCGAGAGCAGCAGCGCCGCGCCGGCCACAATCGCATTCAACGCTACCGCGACGAGCGCCGCGGTGGTGAGATCAAACTTGCGGAGCAAATAGAACCCGGCCGCGAGACAACCCACCACAGCGCCGGCGATGTTGCCGCCGTAAAAGAATCCGAGCCACGACACACCGGTCGGCGTGGATTCCACATAGCGCGAAATGGCCGGCAGCGTCGCGCCCATCAGGATCGTCGGCGGCAAGAGCAGGAGTACGCACACCACGGCGCGGAACAGCACGCTGGCGGGACCGCCGCCATCAACCGCCGTGTAGAGCGATCCGACAAGGGGCATCAGTACGATGAGCACCGCGCCAACCACGCCGATCATCCCCTCGAGCTTGGCATAGACCACGAGTGGGTGCTGGTCGCGCTTCACAAAACGGGTGAGCAGCAGCGATCCGAGGCACATGCCACCCATGAACGTTCCGAGCAGCACCGCCAGCGAGATCGCGGACGACCCGATCACCAGCTGGAGCACCTGGAACCAGACGATTTCATAGATCAGCGCCGCGCAGCCACTCCCGACGAACAGGAGGAGCATGAACGGCAAGAAGCGCGCAGTCGGTTGTCTCATGAAGAGAAAATTACCCGCCTGCACCGCAACTGCCGCCAGGTTGAGAAACTGCTTCCAGGCGTGGCTTGACGAGTCGCGTGCTATCCCAAGTCGTCTTTACGCCGTCCGAAGTCGTCCGAGCGCCGTCCGAAGTCGTATTAGCGCCGGCCGAAGTCGTCCGAGCGCCGGCCGAAGTCGTCCGAGCATGAGCTTTTCTTGGTTGTGCAGGTGGGATGAACGGTTGGTGCACCGGATCTACTAGTTCGTGCACCGGATCGAATGGGTCGTGCATCGGATCTGATAGGTCGTGCACGATCTGATAGGTCGTGCACCGGATCGAATGGTTCGTGCACCGGATCTACTAGTTCGCGCATCGGATCGAATGGTTCGTGCACCGGAACTAACGGTTCGTGCACCGGATCGAATAGGTCGTGCACCCGAACGAGCGCCGCCTCAGGCCGACCGATTGGCTGAATGCAGGACGGGCGCCCCGGAATCTCTCCGGAGCGCCCGTCGCCGTCGTGCGAGTCGAGGCTATTTCTCGTTCATCCAGATGTCCGCCATCACCGTGACCGGCTTGCTGACGGTCTTGCCATTCACGCTGAGCGTGACGTTGTACGTACCCGCGGTGAGCGCGCCGGCCCCGCCACGACCACCACCGCCGCCACGACCACCACCGCCTGCGCCTTCACAACCGGTGTTCGGCGGACCGGCCGGACCGCGTCCACCACCACCGCCACCGAAACCAGCTGCACCGGCCGCCCCGGCGAGCATCGGTGTACCGAGGTTCCAGTGCACGCGATTGATGCCCGCATTTTTCGGCCCGTCGCTCGTGCACAGCGTGCGTCCCTGGGCATCGGTCACCGAGATCTTGACGTCGGCCGTGGCGGCCGACTTCAGGTAGTAGCTGATGGCCGTACCGCGCGGCGCGTTTTCGCCGAGCCAGAGCTTCTGGCCCGCCACCTGCTGGCCATCCTGGCGATTATTGAGATAGGCAACCGCCGGGCGAACATCGAAGAGGTGCACGTCCTCGGCGCGAACCGCCGCCGTGAACTGCTGGAGCGGCGTGATGTCGTCCGCGATCCAGACGCTGCGTCCGTGCGAGCCGATGATCAGGTCGCCGTCACGCGGATGGACGAGGATGTCGTCCGTGCGAACGGTCGGATAGTTGTTCATGAACTTCTGCCAGTTTTTCCCGGCGTCGAGCGAGACGAAGATCCCGAACTCCGTGCCCACGTAGAGCAGGTCGCGGTTCTTCGGGTCTTCGCGAATCACCTGCAGGTTGCCGTACGCCGGCAGGTTCGACGAAATGCTCGCGAAGGTGCGGCCGTAGTCCTTCGTGACGAAGGCGTACGGCTTGAGGTCGTCGCTGCGGTGACCGTCCACCGCGACGTACGCGGTGCCGGCGTCGAAGTGCGACGCGTCAACGCGCGCGACCCAGTAGTCGTGATTCGCCGGGAGGCCCGGGAGGTTCTTGCCGACTTCCGTGAACGTGATGCCGCCGTCGCGGCTCACCTGGAGGTTGCCGTCGTCGGTGCCGGCCCATACGACACCCGGCATCACCGGCGATTCGGACACGGCGATGATCGTCGAGTACGCCACGACGCCGTCGTTCTTCGAGAGCTGCGTCCGGTCGCCCGGCGCGCCCATGAGGTTGATCTTGCAGCGGTCCACCTGCTTGGTGAGATCGGCGCTCTGCGTGTACGTGTCGCCGCGGTCGAGCGAGCGATACAGCCGCGCGCCACCGTACCAGACGATGCTCGGGTTGTGCGGCGAGAGCTGGTATGGCGTGTTCCAGTTGAAACGGGCGGCATCGCCCGGCTGGCCATTGACCACGTTGCCGTTCGCGTTGCCACGACCACCACCGCCCCCGCCGCCACCACCACCACCGCCGCGACCACCCGCGGTCACGACGCGACCGTCAACGCAGGTTGCCCCTGCTGCGGCACCGCCTGCACCACGGCCACCGGGGCCCGGCGGAACCGGACGAATACTCTTCTGCGCCCCGGTAAACAGGTCGTACCGGCTCGTGCTGCCGTCCTGCGATTCGGTGTAGACGATGTTGTAGTTCTGCGGATCGACCTGTGTCTGGAATCCGTCGCCGCCGCCGATGCCGAACCAATGCGAGTTGAGTATCCCGTCGTTGTTACGCGTGGAGCTCGGGCCGCCCCACGAACCGTTGTCCTGCAGGCCCGTGTACACGTAGTACGGACGGCGCATGTCGGCACTCACCCAGTAGGCGAGGCCGGTGGCCATCGTGCTCACATAGTCCCAGGTGCGCCCCTGGTCCCACGAGATGTCGAGACCGCCATCGTTGCCGATCATCAGGTGCTTGGGATTCTTCGGGTCGATGTACATCGCGTGGTTGTCCACGTGACCCGCAGTGTTATTGCCACCGGCAGCATCGAGCGTGGCGAAGGTCTTGCCGCCGTCAGTCGACTTGGCCCACGGTAGCCCCGACACGTAGAGCGTGTTCGGGTTCATCGGATCGACGCGCACCTGGCTGAAGTACATCGGCCGCGCGTTGCAGTTGCTGACGAGCGTCCAGCTCTTGCCCTTGTTGTCGGAGCGCCAGAGACCGCTGGTGTTCGCGTTGAGCCCCGGAGGAGCGGCTGGGGCCGCACCCGCGGCCGCACCACGACCGCCACGGCCCGTCGCCGTGGAACCATTGTTGCACCAGTCAAATCCGCCGCGACCGCCGCCGGGTGCCGCACCCTCGGCCGGCGGTGCTTCGGCCGCCGCTGCCGCGCCGGGCGTGCCGGCGTCGCCGACTTCGATCTGCATGTACACCGTGTTCGGGTTCGACCGCGACACGCCAATCGCGCTGCGGCCGAACGTCCCACTCGGCAGACCGTTGCCCGTGAGTTTGTTCCACGTGCGGCCCGCGTCGTCAGACTTCCAGAGCGCGCTGCCGGGGCCGCCACCGTTGAAGCAGCAACCCGAGCGGCGGCGCTGGTAGCTCGCCGCATAGAGCGTGCTCGAGTTCGACGGATCCATCGCGAGATCGGTGAAGCCGGTGTTGTCGTCAACGAACTTGATCTTGGCCCAGGTCTTTCCACCGTCGGTCGTCTTGTAGAGTCCGCGATCGGGGCTCGCTCCGAAGAGGTGGCCATTCGCGGCCACGTACACGACTTCCGGATTGCGCGGATCGATCACGATCCGCGAAATGGTCTGCGTTTCGCGCAGGCCGAGATGCGTCCAGGTCTTGCCGCCGTCGGTGGTCTTGTATATGCCGTTGCCGAACGACGCCGTCTGGCGATTGTTCGCTTCGCCGGTGCCGACGTAAACAATGTTCGGGTCCTTCGGATGGATGGCGATGTCGCCGATCGAGGCGGTGGGCTGCTCATCGAAGACCGGCGTGAACGTCGTGCCATTGTTCTCCGACTTCCACACGCCGCCGACGGCGTACCCGATATAGATGATGTTCGGGTCGGTCTCGCTCGCTTCGATGTCGTCGATGCGGCCGCCCATGCTGGCCGGGCCGATCGAACGGAACTTGAAGTTGGTGAGCATCGGGTCCGACGATCGATTGACCATCGGCGCATTCGCGGGCGCCTGCGGCGGCTGGGCCGCGACGACCTGCGCGAGGGCGAGCATCGTGAGCGATGCGACCACGCGGTGAACTGTGCGCATGTACGTTCCTGGTGAGGGGGTTCCGAGAGCTACGCGCCTCGAATGTGCCACGTTGTCTCCGGTGGCACGAGCAATCATGAACGAATGATGAATTGCAGCACCGGTGATCACCGGCAGCGCGCGCTTCACGCCGGCCAGATGTTCCCGAGCACGCGCGCCCAGTTCCCGCCGAGCATGAGCTTGATGTCCGCGTCGGAATGCTTGCGGCGAATGAGCCCCTCGGCGAGGTCGTACGCGCGCTTCGGATGATCGAGCTTCTTCGTGGTGATCGTGCTGTCGGTATCCCGATGGAACAGATAGCGACTGAAGTTGGGCTGGTTGGTCGGCTCCGGCACGCCCATCGGATTGGGATTGCCGATGGTGTCCATGTCGCTGCCGATACCGACATGCTCGACTCCAACGAGCTTCACGGCGTGATCGAAATGGTCGAGCGCATGCTCGATCGTCACCGGCTCCTGCGTACGGAGCATGAAACGGAGAAACGGGATTCCCATCACACCGCCGGTCTTCGCCATGTTGCGAATCATTTCATCGGTCTTCGCGCGCAGGCCACCGGGCAGCAGCGCGCGGCAGCTGGCATGCGAGAAGATCACCGGCTTCGTGCTCGCGGCAATGCCATCAAGCGTCGTCCTGTCGCCCGAGTGCGAAACATCCACCGCCATACCGACGTCGTTCATCTGCTTCACGACCTCGGCGCCGAAGGGCGTGAGCCCGATATCCGTATCTGCCAGAAATCCGGAGCCCAGCCTGTTGGTCGCATTGTAAGTGAGCTGCGACACGCGCTGGCCGAGCGCGAAGAATGTGTTGACGTCGTCAGGCGTGCGGAAATGGTCGGCATTCTGCATCGTGAGCATGACGCCGATGCGTGACTTGTCGCGCGCGAGGCGGCCGAAGTCGCTCACGTCGTCGATGCGGAGGAACCAGTCGCTGTACCCAGCGAAGAATCCGTTCCAGTCGGCGGCCCACTTGACCGCACTCTCATATGAAGAGCCACCGGCCCCGAGTGCGAAGACGCGCGTGCCACTGCTACGATAGAGGTCGTAGTCCGCGCGCGTGAACGAGCCCGGCTTCTGCATCCAGAGCTGACTCTTGACCGGATTTTCGCGGAAGTCCGGAAAGCGGAACTGATTGAGCAGGTCCACCACGACGGTGCCTTCGACGAGCTTGATGGCGCGCGCGGAATACTCGGCCGTCGAGAATGCGAAGAGCCGGTAGCGATTGCGCAGGATTGCCGGCGCAGCGACGATGCCCAGCGCGCCGAGTCCGAGCGCGCCCAGTACATCGCGCCGCGAGATATCGCTCACGGTTGTACGCGAACCGCCGGTGCGGGCTTGGAGTGATCTTCGTAGGGCCGGAGATACCAGTCGAAGAATGTCCAGGTGCGATTCCACGAATCGATTTGATCCGGAGAATCGACACGCTCGAGCGTTTTGGGATCGACGCGGCGAGAAAACGCGTGCCCGACCGACGCGCCCCACCCTGGCGGATCGACGTAGACCTTGGTCTCGGTAAGATCGGCTTTGGTGGCGCGGAGTTTCCAGATGAGCTGCTGGTCTTCGACGTAGTTCACGTCCAGGTCGTTCGTGGCGACATGCACGAGCATCGGGATTCGCAGGTTCTCCACTTGATAGAGCGGCGAGCGCTTGATGTATTCGTCCGGCTTTTCGAATGGCAGTCCGCGAATGCCCGGCTCGGCGGCAAAGTCGCGCTGGTAGCTCGGGCCTTTGAGCGAGAGCCGGAAGAGGAGATTCGTGACCGGCACGATGGCGGCGGACGCCTTGATCGGCGTGTTGGCCGCGACCGAGTTGAGGACGGTGATGTATCCGCCGTGGCTCCAGCCCATCATCCCGAGCCGGTCCATGTCCACGTACGGAAGGGTCTTGAGATAGTCCACGGCGCTGAGTGCGTCGGCCACTTCGTTGCCGCCGTAGTCGATGGCCATGTGCAGCGCTTCGCCGTGGCCCGTGCTGCCGCGATAGTCGGGCGTGATGATCACGTAACCACGCTCAACGGCTTCCTGCACGAACGGGAGCATGTTCTGGTCCCAGTTGCCGTGCACGCCGCCATGCACCCAGATCATGACCGCGTGGCCCTTGGGGCCGCGCTTGTTGATGGGCGAAAAGAGATAGGCCGGGATTTCCATGCCGTCGGCGCGGCTCTTGTAGGTGACTTTCTTGAAATCGATTTTGCCGGCGAAGCGCGCGGCGTAGATGCTGTCCGTGGCCTTCTTGGCGATTTCATTCGCGCCGAAGTTTCCCTTGGGCAGGTCCTTCGGATCGTTGCTGACGTAGAGCTGGCGCGCGCGGGCGCTGTCGATGACGATGGACGATCCGCGACCACCGCGTCCGCCGCCTGGTGGCGCGACTGGTGGCGCGACTGGTGGAGCAGCTACCGGCTGATCCGCCGGCACCGTCTTCACACCCGACTGCGTCGTCACGACACGCGGCGGGCCAGTCGGCGCGGGCGCGGTTGTGGGCGCCTGGGTCGTGGCCGCCGAACAACCGGCGATCAGCGCAGCGATCAGCGCAGCGGCGCAGCTAAGGAGCGCAAAGCGATGGGAGCGATTTGTCATGGGAGTCTCTCGATTTTTGACTACGGCTGAACGCGCGGCGGGACCGGCGGCTTCGACTTGTCTTCGGAGGGCCGGAGATTCCAGTCGAAGAACTGCCAGATGCGATTCCACGAGTCGATCTGTTCCGGTGTGTCGAGGCGCTGCAGCGTGACGGGGTCCACGCGCCGATCGAATGCGTGACCGACCGTGCCGCCCCATCCCGGCGGATCGACATAGATCTTCGTCTCAGCGAGATCGGGCTTCAGCGCCTTGAGTTTCCAGACCATCTGCTGGTCTTCGACGAAGTTCACGTCGAGGTCATTCGTGGACACGTGCACGAGCATCGGGATGTCGAGCTTCTCCACCTGATAGACGGGAGAGCGCTTGATGTACTCCTCGACCTTCTCGAACGGCGCACCGCCCATGCGCGCCATTGCGGAGAAGTTCTGGATGTAGCCGGGGCCTTTGAGCGAAAGGCGGAAGAACAAATCAGTCACCGGCACGAGAGACGCTGCGGCCTTGAGGCCATGCCCTGCCGTCGTGGCGTTGAGCATCGTGATGTAGCCGCCATGGCTCCACCCCATCATGCCGACGCGCCCCATATCCACGTACGGAAGCGTCTTCAGGTAATCCATCGCGCTGATGACATCGACGACTTCGTAGCCGCCGTAGTCCTGGGCGCGATAGAACGCTTCGCCGAAGCCGGTGCTGCCGCGATATTCGGGCGTGATCAGCACATAGCCCTTGTCCACCGCTTCCTTCACGAACGGGAGCAACGATTCATCCCAGTTCGCGTGGATCCCCTGATGTACCCAGATCATTGCCGCGTGGCCGTTGTTGCCACGTTTGTTGATGGGCGCAAAGATGTACGCGGGAATTGTCAGGCCATCGGCGCGACTGGCGTACGTGATTTTCTTCACGTCGACGAGGCCCTTGAACCGTGCGAACCAGATGCTGTCGGTGCGGTTCTTCTGTGAGATCTGCTGCGCGTAGCTGCCGCCAGGCAGATCCTTGGGATCGTTACTGATGTAGAGTTGGCGGAGGCGAACGGAATCCATGGTTCCCTGGAATCCACGCTGCGCGAGCAGAGGCGCAGCGAGCGTCAGGCTGAGCAGCAGGGTCCTGCGAATCATCATCGGAAGCATCATACCTACTAATGTATTCTCAATCGATTCGCGCCACACGCTTGGCAGCCACCGGGAACCGGGTGAACACGGTCGCATCGTGACCCGGCACGATCAGGCCCGGTTTCGCGGCCAGCGTCGCCATTCGCGCCTGAGCCGCGAGGTTTGACGCGGCATCCAGCGTCTGGTTGATGGCGATGTGCTTCTCGAGATTCTCGTAGAGGTAGGCGTTGTCAGACGCGAGCACCACCGTGCCACTCCGCGTGGCCACGCCGACGAACTGCGACGCAAAGGTGTGCTTGCCGCCGGTGTACACCGAGATCCCCGGCATGATCTCCTGCGCGTCGCCATTCACGAGGTTGACGCGCCCAGCCGCCTTGAGCCCGAACATCATCTTCGCGACGTCGGCATCAATAGCCCGTTGCTTCACCGTGCCGCTGTCGGTGATGTAGTACTCGTACTCCTCCTTCTGCAGCCAGATCTTTGCGCGCGGAAAGAGATCAGCGCCGTCGGCATGATCCCAATGGATGTGCGAGATGACGATGTCGGTCACATCCTCGGGCTTGATACCCAGCGCGCCGATGGCCTCAAACGGCTTCACGTAGTCCACCGGCTTCCACTGGCGCATGAACTTCTCGCGGTAGAACCCGGCGTCAACGAGAATCGTGCGACCACCGCCGCGTACCACCCAGACCATCAGGGCGATGTCGAGCGAGTCTGCGGCCGGTGCACCGGCAATCAACGAGCGTTTCGGAAACTTTGCGAGCGTGCCAAAGCGAACGGCGTGGACTTCGTAACGAGGGGCGGCCGCTGGTCCGCCACGTCCGCCGAGCGACGGCGCGGCGCAACCGGCCGCGAGCAGCATGCAAACACGAAGTGCTCGGTTGACCGATCTCATTCGTCGTCTCCTGCCTTGAGTTCACGCGCGCGCCGAGCGCTCTCCATCTGCAATGACCTGCCGAGAAGTGGGTTCAACACCGAATTGACGGGTCTCGGCGCTATCGCGGGTGGCAGACCAATACCGGACGACTCGGATGTCTTGGCGACAGAAACTCTGGGCGAAACGACGCCGACGGTGCCGGCAATCATCAGCGCCTTTGACATACGCTCCGGCGTCGCGCCATCGTCCGTCACCTACCGCGCGCCTTGAGCACGAGGTCCGCCGCGACAACATCCTCGACCGCCATCCCGAGCGACTTGAACCAGGTGACGTCGGCATCCGACGTTCGTCCCGGATGCTTACCAAGAATCACTTCGCCAAGTTCAGCGTCAATGCGGCCCGCGGCCCGCACGTCGCCTGACTCCACCTCAGCGCCGGCCCTCGAATCGACGAACACCGTCGCGCGAGCAACGCAGGCGTCGTCGAGCTCGCGCCAGTCTGGTCGTGCCGCACCGACACTATTGATATGCGCGCCATCGGCGAGCCATGCGCCATGAAGCACGGGGGTTGCCGACGTCGTCGCCACAACAATCACATCTGCGCCGCGCACACACGATTCAGCGTTCGGTGAGGCAATCACGCCGTGGGTCCGCGCGAAAGCCGCGCCTGACCTCGGACTGAACACGCGCACTTCCTTGAAACTCCGAACGTGGCTTAACGCGGCGAGGTGACTGCGCGCCTGAACTCCTGCGCCGAGTATGGCCAGCACAGAGGCCTCGCGACGCGCGAGTTTGTCTGTCGCCACGGCCGAGACGGCGGCGGTGCGCATTTCCGTGACCAACGAGCCATCCATCGACGCCAACGGCTCGCCCGTCTCCGGCTTGAAGAGCTGAATCGTCGCGAAGTGCGACTCGATGCCGACGTTCTTCGGAAAGAAGGTCACGAGTTTCGCACCGAGCGCGCCGGACGCGAACGCCGGCATGACGAAGAGGAACCCTCCGTGCTCACCGACGGGAATCGTCGTCCGCACAGGTTGCACGGCCTTCCCGGCCGTGTAATCCGCGAGCGCGCGTTCCATCGCAGGAATGAGCGATTCGTACGTGAGCGTCGAACGAACGTCGTCGTCCGTGATGTGCGTGGCCATCAGTTCCTCCAGTAGCCAAGCGCCGGGATCAGCGTGGCGCCAAGCGCCGCGACTGATGCGACCACCGCCAGGAATCCACCGACGAAGCGCGCGAACATCCACCACAGCAGCTGCCCACGTGGCGAACCTGGCGTCGCATAGAGTCTCGCGAGCGCGTGATCGGCAATGCCCCAGCCGCCGTACGCGCCGATGGCAAGGAGTGCGGCCGCGCCAAGCCACCCTTTGCGGCCGAGGACGAGCACGACAATAGCGGCGCCGACGAGTCCGGACATCATCATCGTCGCAAGGCGCGCATCCGTTGCGCGTCTCGCGACGATGGTGAGAATCTCGCCGAGCGATTCTGGTGGAGCGGGCGGGTCAGCAATCATGACGATGAATAGCGCCCCGCCGCATCGCGAACGCAAGTCCGCGCCCGCCATCCTTCACCCGATGCGCGTGCGCGCGGGCAGCGCGCTGGTGCTACTTCCCCTTCGCCGTCGTTTTCCGAACCGCGCGATACATCTCGATGTATTTCTTCATCGGCACCGACTTGATCGCGTGCTTCACCGCCGGCAGCACGAGTTCATCCATCTTCTTGAAGCGCAGGCAGGCCTTGCCCATGTCGAGCTTCTTCCCCGCCTTCTTGTACTCCGCCTTGAACTCGTCCTCTTGTTCCTTGTGACCGTACACGCTCATCAGGTAGAGCGAGAACCCCGCTCTCGTCGCCGCGAAGGCGACGTACCAGAGTGCCTGTCCATTGTACGTGTCCGGCAAGACCGTGAGCGGCACGCTCCAGGTAACGAAGCCGAGGGCCATCGATTCTTCGTAACCCTTCGGAATGTTTTTCCGGACCAGCGCGAGGACCTCAGACGCCACTTCCCGCCGGTCGGCGGGAAGGGCGTCGAGGAACTGCACTACCGTTTTGGACTTGCCATCGAACATTCCCATCGAAGCCGCCTACTTCGCGTCGATTTTCCGACCCGCGTTGAGGTTGTCGAAGTTCAGAATTGTATTGAACACGAAGAAATAGCTGCCGAACGTCTCCCCGCGGTACATCGGGTTATTCGCGAAGAGAATGACATGTCCTTTGTCGAGCGGCGAATCCACCACGACCGGCCGCTGCGCAATGTCACCGCCGCCGGCGAGCAGGCCGGACACAAGGAGTCCGTTCGCGTCACCCCACCGTGCGACCACGCGCGGCCGCTGATCGGGCGGAAGAATGTTGAGCGGGCTGCGGAGGGCTTCGTCGGTGACCGGCGCATACTCCCACGGCTGCACCGTCGGTCCCGGAATCGGGAGGAACCGCGCTTCGAGTTGCGGGAAGCCTTGCACCTGGTCGCGATCGTCCGTCGTGCCGCGGCCAGTTTCGCGCGCACCGCCCCCCGCCCCGCCACGGCCACCGCCACCGCCCCGGCCGCCGCGCGAGTTACTCACACCGAAACTTTTTCCATCGTCGGTGTATAGCGCGAGGCTGTCGGGCATGCCGTATGCGATCGGACTCGCACCGTCCACGATGCGCGAGCGGAGGTAGCTCCCGACCACCGAGCGGGCGGCGGCGTTGTTCGACGCCACTCCGTTCGTGAGGCCGAATTGCACGGCCCATTCGGCGCTCTGGTTGGCGGTGATGAGTACGCCGCCGTTCTTTACGTACGTCTTGAGCATCTCGAGCCCGTTCCAGCCAAGGCCTGGGCGCTGGTCATCGGTCTGCGACCAGGTTGGCAGGTTCGGTGTTTCGGGCGTGTTCTTGAATGGCATGGCGTTGCGGTACATCGGCAGGCCGTCAATCACTGCCTGGCCGCCAACACCGGGGCCGAACACGATCACGTCCCACTTCGCGTTCAGGTTTGCCGTCTTCGCGATGTCCTGTGTGCTGATGTAGTCGTACGGCACGCCGACGGCGTCAAACGCCTGCCGCCACCACCCTTCGGTCTGCGTGCTCTGCCAGGTGTGCATGATGGCCACGCGAGCCGCGCGCACGGGATGCATTTTCACCGACGGCGCCGCGGCGAGTGCGACCGCCTTAAGGCCGAGTTCCTTCGTGGCCTTGTCGAGCTCGGCCTGCGGAACGCCGCGAATGACGAACGAACCGCGGTTGAATTTCTGACCGTTGGCATCGAACGATTCTTCGGCCGCCTGGAAGTCGGCGGTCTTGAAGCGATAGCGCAGCGTGGCCAGCGCGTTGTCGGCATTGTGATTGATCGCGAATACGGAACCTGATCCCGCGACGCCGCCCGGTGCCGTGATCGTGCCGGTGACCTTTTCGATCGGCGCGTCGAGCACTTTGATGTCGTTCACGCGGATCGCCGCCGTCGCAAACGCTTCCGGAAACGTCCAGCCAGTGTCGTCGTACGGGGTACGTTGCGGATCGTTCGGCGCCCAGAACTGGTAGTCGAGCAGCGCGTCCGCGATGCGCGAGAAGGGCTGGTCCATGCGGATGATGTAACTGCCCGCCGGGAACTCGCGCGCTTCGGTCTGGGGGAGCACCGGTCCCGCGGGAACCGCGGGAGCCGCGGGCGCATCGCCTGCCGCTGCGCCGCGACCGCCGCGACCGGCGGCTGCACCACCACGTCCAGCCGCCGCGCGTCGCACCGGCACCTGTACCGTGAACGCCGCCGTGGCGCGCGAAATCTCGACGTGCTGCAACTGCATGACCTTGAGCAGGTCGGCCTGCGTCCCGAGGCGCGGATCATTCGCCGGCAGTACATACGCCGCGGGACCTTCCATCTTCGGCTTGTTGATCGACCGCTTGCTCTTCTCCCAGAAGTTCTGGAGGAAGGTGGTGCGGTTGTTGGCCGTGTACGCGAGCGACACGAGGAGCCCGGTCTGCTCGTAGTTGTTGTTGTTGCGCAGCGACCAGCGCACACGCGGGAGCGGTGGGTTCTGCTTGAACCAGGTGCGTGCCGTTTCGTTCGCGCCGAGCGTGCGCTCCTGCGTTTCGGCGGTACCACCGTTGCCGAACGTTTCGTACAAGCGGCTAATGCCGTTGTGCGTGGCCGCCATGAACATCAGGTAGCCGGGCGACCAGGTGTCGAAGTTCCCGTGCGCGAACACGCCGGGCATGCCGTACCGCGTCATCTCCTGCACGTTGTTCCAGCCGATCATCTGCCACTCGTTGGTGAGCAGTGGATCCATCCAGGAGTTGTACGGGCCATCGCCAATCGTGTTGTCGTAGAGATACGCGACCGACTCGTGCAGGTCGTGCAGCACGATGGCCTTCGTCTCGAGGTACGCGTCGAGGATGTTGCGTGAGAGCGCGAGCGTCATGCCCATCGCGTCGCGGTTGTTGTCGTGCGCGACGTACTTGCCCCAGTACGAAAGGTTCGGCGGGACCTGCCCCGGATGCGCCACCTTCCATCGGGCCAGGTCCACCATCTTGTCTCGCCCGTCCACCTCGACGATCGGCGTGATGATCGTAATCACATGATCGCGGATGTTCTTGACATACGGGCTTTCGTCCACCGCGAGGCGATACGCGAGTTCCATCAGCGCGGTGGGCGCGCCGGCTTCCGTGGAGTGAATGGTGCCGGTGATGTAGTACACCGGCACGGCTTCCTGCACGAGCTTGGCGGCCTGCGCGT
The DNA here is from genome assembly GCA_026387935.1 of Gemmatimonadota bacterium. Lineage (GTDB taxonomy): Bacteria > Gemmatimonadota > Gemmatimonadetes > Gemmatimonadales > Gemmatimonadaceae > Fen-1231. The sequence continues at coordinate 150,429 of JAPLKU010000019.1, forward strand.
CGTCGAAATTGATCGAACGCGGATCCGCCAACTTTGCGAGCTTGGCCTTGTTCTCCTCGTACTTCGCCATCAGGGCATCGCTGCCGATGGCAACAGCGATATGATCGCGGCCTTCTTCGGTCTTCCCGATGTTCCACGTGCGCACGCGCTTGGGCGCCGACTTGGCGAGCAGGCGCATGTACTCGTACACCTCGCTCGAGTACGGCAGCTTGGTCGGCGCGCCGGCGATGTCACCGAGCGTCGCGGCTGGCGTGGGGATGCCCTTCGCGGCGGGCATGTAGTCCACGAGCGGCGAGAGGAAGAAGGTCTCGGTCGTGTACTCCTTGATCTTCTTCGTGTACGCTGAGTCGATGGGCTGCTTGGGATCGCGGCCGGGCTTGATGGCCTGCGGATCGAGTTGAGCGGCGGCGATCGACGGAATGAGCGCGAGAAACGCTGCGGCGAGCGCGCGCGCGAAAGTGCGATGCATTTGTAGCCTCGAAAAGGGAGAATCTGTGTGGGTCAAAACTAGCCTTTCGACCATGGTCTCGTTGCTATTGCGGGTGGCGGACAACAGCCGAGCGTAGCAGAAGCCGAGCGTCATGAAGGCCGCTTTCTCGAACTCCAAGGCGAAGCCCCTCTCGGGACCGCCCTCGAGCTTCAAATTCGCCCTCCCTTGGCGGGTCGGAAGTTGCGGCCAGCCGAGCAGTCTGGTCTGGCACCGCGTAAGAGAGGTGCAGCCGACCGTGCCGCGCGGTAAGTTTTCCCGGCTCGCCCACCCCTGAAAAACGCACAACCACACGATGAACGCTCCGACCGCGTCCACCACACACAATACGCAGCGCCCCCTGCTCCCCTTCCTTGTCCTGCTCTTCATTGGGAGTGGCTGCGCCGCGCTGATTTATGAAGTCGTCTGGATGCAGCTCCTCTCCCTGATCGTCGGCTCCAGCGCGATCTCGATGGGCGTCATCCTCGGCACCTTCATGGGCGGCATGTGCCTCGGGTCGCTCTTCCTCTCCAAATACGTCTCGCGGAGCCAGCACCCGCTCAAGGTGTACGCCTACCTCGAACTCGGCATTGGCGCGTTCGGCATCCTGATTCCGCTCATCCTGCCGCACGTCGGCGGGCTGTACACGGCGATCGGCGGCACGGGAATGTTCGGCATCATGGTGCGCGCGATTTTCTGCGCGATTGTCATCCTGCCGCCCACCCTCATGATGGGCGCGACACTCCCCGCGATTTCGCGGTACGTCGAGACGAGCCCGAGCGGCATCTCGTGGCTCGGATTCTTCTACGGTGGCAATATTTTCGGCGCGGTCGCCGGCTCGCTGCTCGCGGGCTATTACCTGCTGCGCAACTTCGACATGACGACGGCCTGCCTCGTGGGCGTCGCGATCAATGCCGTTGTTGGCGGCGTCGCGCTGATGCTGTCGAAACGGTCCGAGCACAAGGCACCGGCAGATAATGCCGCCACCGTTTCGCCGACGGCCGCGCCGGGGGCAAAGCTCGTCTACGCGACGATCGCGCTCTCCGGCATGTCCGCGCTCGGATCGGAAGTGGTATGGACGCGCCTCCTCGGCCTCTCGCTCGGCCAGACCACGTACACCTTTTCGCTGATTCTCGCGGTCTTTCTCTTCGGCCTCGGCATTGGCAGCAGCGCCGGCTCGTACGTCGCGCGCAACGGCCAGAGTGCGCGCACCGCACTCGGCTGGTGCCAGTTTCTCCTCGTGATTGCGCTTGGCTGGGCCGCCTGGTCGGTGGATCAGGCGATGCCCTACTGGCCCATCAATCCGCTCCTGAACACCAGCTTCTCGGTCGTGTTCCAGGTTGACCTCGTGAAGTCGCTCTGGATGGTGCTCCCGGGCGCGATTCTCTGGGGCGCCAGCTTCCCGCTCGCGCTCGCGGCCATCAGTCAGAAGGGACAGGACCCGGGCCGCCTCGTCGGCACGGTGTACGCGGCGAACACCGTCGGCGCGATTGTCGGCGCACTCGTCGCGAGTCTCTGGCTGATCGCGGCCATCGGCACGATGAATGGCCAGCGCGTGCTGATCGTGATTGCCGCGGTGAGCGCCCTGCTCATGCTCGCCCTGCAGGTGAAGGAGGATGGCGGCGTCGCGTTCACCGCCAAGGGCGCCGGGTTTGGTGTGGCGATCGTGGCGGTGGCACTCTGGGTGGGATCAACGGTGATTCCTGTCCCTGCGCTGCTCGTGGGCTATGGGCGGTTCTCCGCGCCGCGCTACAACGATCATGGTGAATGGGTGTTCGTCGGCGAAGGCATGAACTCGTCGATGGCCGTGTCGAAGCTCTACAACGGCGTGCTCAACTATCACAACGCCGGCAAGGTGCAGGCGTCGAGCGAACCGCAGGACATGCGCCTGCAGCGCATGCTCGGTCACCTTACCACGCTCATCCCGAAGAATCCGCGTCGTGTACTCGTCATTGCCTGCGGTGCCGGTGTAACCGCAGGCGCGGTGAGCATTGATCCGATGGTCGAGCACCAGACAATCGTCGAGATCGAGCCGCTCGTGCCGTCGGTGGTCTCGAAGTATTTCGGCAACGAGAACTTCCACGTCGTGGACAATCCGAAGGTCCATGTCGAAATCGACGATGCGCGCCACTTCGTGCTCACCACGAAGGAAAAATTCGACGCGATTACGTCTGACCCGTTCGACCCGTGGGTGAAAGGCGCGGCCACGCTGTACACCAAGGAATTCTTCCAGCTGGCCAAGGACCGCCTGAACCCGGGTGGCGTGGTCACGGTATTCGTGCAGCTATATGAGAGCAACCTCGCCGCGGTGAAGAGCGAAGTCTCGACGTTCCTCTCCGTCTTTCCAAACGGGATGGTCTTCGCCAACGAGTACCAGGGCGGCGGCTATGACGTCGTCGTCGTTGGCCTGAAGGACGATGGCCCGATCAACATTGACGATATCGAGGCGCGGCTGGCGCGGCCCGAGTATGCGCCGGTGCGCGCATCGCTCGCCGAAATCGGATTCTTCTCGGCGACGGATGTGTTTGCGACCTTCGCCGCGCAGGGTCCGGCGCTCGCGCCCTGGATGGCTGATGCGCAGATCAACTACGACAAGAACCTTCGCCTGCAGTATCTCGCCGGCATGAGCCTCAATCAGTACGAGCAGGGGCCCATCTATGCCGACATGATCAAGTACCGCAAGTATCCGGAAGGATTGTTCACCGGGGCGCCGGAACGCATCGCACGCATCCGGAACGCAGCGAACGGCGGACGATAGTCAGGGCACCAACACGTTCACGACGCCGCCCGGTTCCATCGCAAAGGGCGTGTACTCGACACCCTCGCCATTCACGTGCGCTTCGACCTCGACATCCGATTCGCTCTCGACCAGCGCCCGCACCATTCGCGCCGTGCGCACGCCGGGCAGCGTCAGCGGGCGCCCGCCGGGGAGCATCATTAGCGTCCAGAACGCCATGAGGTGCAGCAGCGACTTCCGCTCGAGCACGACAACATCGATGTAGTCGTCGCTCGGGTCGGCCTGCGGAATTCCGGTGTTACCGCCGGCCCAGCGCTTGACGGTGGCGAGAATCACCGAGGTGCCGCGCATGGTGATTTGCTCGCCATGGTCATCCGTTCCGGTCACGACGAGCGGCGGGAACTCATAGCGCGCCATTTCTCGAAGTCCGACCAGCGCCACACCGGTGCGGCCGAGCCGACGCTTCATTGACGTCGGGGAGTTCCACATCACGCGCGCATCCCATCCCACGCCGCCGCCGAGCACCGCCGTGTGCTCGCCGACGGTCCAGGTGCGGAGCGGCACGGTGCGCTCGCTCGCCTCGAGTTGGCGAACGGCCTTCTTCGTCCACATCGAAATGCCGTACTCACGCGCAAGCACATTTGTCGTGCCGCACGGGATGATGCCGAGCCCGACGTTCGTCCCGGCGAGCGCCGCGGCTACGTCGCCCACGGTGCCGTCGCCGCCAATGGCGTACACGCGCGTCGTATCTGACGTGAGGTGCGTGCGCACCTGCTCGGGGACGGAGCCCGGCACTGTGCCGTGGATCTGAGTTCCCGGTACAGACGCGAGCATTTCCACGGCGCGCATTGTGCGCTCCGCGATCCATGCGGACCCTGACGAAGGATTGAAAAAGACGAGACGGGTGGCAGGCATATGGCGCGGTGAGTCTACTCCATGAACATCACATATACACACACTTGCGGGTTCGGCTTTCATTCGGCATGCTAGAAGTCCACTCAGCGTAGGACTTCGCAGATGGCAGACGCACTCCCGGAATTGGGCACGCACTACGTGGAACTCGGCGTGTCGCTGATCAATGGCGCGTGACGAGCTGCAGGACCTTCCTGGCATAGGGCCATCGCTTGCGGCAGACCTGCGGCACTTGGGCGTCACGTCCATCAAGTCACTCGTCCGTCGTGATCCGGAGCGGATGTATGCACTGCTCTGCGACCTGACGAACGAGAAGCAGGATCCCTGTGTGCTCTATGTGTTCCGGTGCGCCGTGTATGCCTCGCGTACGGCGCTGCCGGACAGGGAGTTGCTCAAGTGGTGGAACTGGATGGAACGACGGTTCGATGCGAACGGGAGGATCGTCGCGACAGCCAAAGGTGTGCCGGCGAAGTATTCGAGGCACAAGCAGGGCTGAGGTCTCGGCTCTATAGAAGCGCGCCCGGCGCGTTGCGCTTAACTTCGCGGGACGCTGGCCCCACCACGGAGTTCTCGCATGAATGTGTTTCTTCGCGCCCGTCTCGCCGCCTTGGTCTCCCTCGGAATCGTCGGCGCACAGCTCCTCGAGGCTCAGGCGCGTGTCACGACGCCACTGCAGCAGTTCGGCCACAACTTCGGCGATGACTACTTCCTCGCCAACTACAAACAAATCTCCGAATACTGGCTCAAACTCGAGCGGGAATCCGATCGCATCCACGTGGTGGAGATCGGCAAGACTGCTGAGGGGCGCCCGCACTACATGGCGATTGTCACCTCGCCGGAGAACTGGAAGAACATCACGCGGCTGAAGGAGATCTCCAGGCGCATGGCGCTCGCAGAAGGGCTCACTGACGCCGACGCGCGCGCGATGTCGCAAGAAGGCAAGGCGGTCGTCTGGATTGATGGCGGGCTCCACGCCACGGAAACGGTCGGCGCGCAGCAGCTCGGCGAAATGGTCTACCAGATGGTGAGCAAGACCGACGACGAGACGATGCGATTCCTGAATGACTGCATCACGCTCTTGGTGCACGCGAACCCCGACGGCAACGATCTCGTCGCCGACTGGTACATGCGAAATCCGGTGCCCACCGAGCGCTCGATGAACAACCTGCCGCGCCTCTACCAGAAGTACATCGGGCACGACGACAACCGCGAGTTCTTCACGTCAACGCAGAACGAGACCAAGAACGAGAACCGCATTCTGTACCACGAGTGGTTCCCGCAGATCATGTACAATCACCACCAGAGCGGCCCCGCCGGCGCGGTGGTGTATTCGCCGCCACTGCGCGATCCGTACAATCCGAACCTCGACCCGATGCTCATCCTCGGGCTGCAGTCGCTCGGCGCCGCCATGCACACGCGGCTGGCGGCTGAGGAAAAGGGCGGCGCAACAATGCGCTCGGGCGGCCCGTACGACGGCTGGTGGAATGGCGGCATCCGCAACACGGCGACGTTCCACAACATGATCGCGATGCTTACCGAGATCATCGGCAGCCCCACGCCGATGCGCGTGCCATTTGTGGCGGCGCGACAGATTCCGGGCGCGGACCTCGCGTTCCCGGTGCCGCCAGGCGAGTGGAAGTTCCGCCAATCCATTGACTACTCGATTTCGCTCGACCGTGCGACGCTCGACTTCGCGTCGCGCCAGCGGGAAAATCTGCTGTACAACATCTACACGATGGGCAAGCACTCCATTGAGCGCGGCAGCCGAGACAACTGGACGGCGAACTACCGTCGGATCCAGGCGACGGGCGCCACCTGGGAATCGATTCACACGACGGAGCTGCGCGACCCGCGCGGGTTCATCATCCCGAGCAGCCAGGCCGATTTCCCAACGGCGGTGAAGTTCATCAACTCGCTACGGGCCACGGGCATCGCGGTCCATCGCGCGACCGCGGACTTCAGCGTGGCGGGCAAGGCATACGCGAAGGGATCGTTCGTCGTATTCTCGGCGCAGGCCTTTCGTCCGCACCTGATTGACATGTTCGAGCCGCAGGCGCATCCCGATGTCTTCCCGTATCCGGGCGCGCCGCCAACTCCGCCGTACGACATCGCCGGGTGGACGCTCGCGTACCAGATGGGAATCCAGTTCGACCGCATCCTCGACGGATTCACGGGACCATTCGAAAAGGTGACGGATTGGAGTCTCAGTCCGCCGGCAGGAACCGTGGCGGTCGCAGCCGGCAATGCGGGCTTTGTGACCAGCTCACGCACCAACAACTCGTTCACGGCGCTCAATCGCCTGCTCAAGGCGGGTGAGGACGTGCATCGGCTTGGCGCACCCATGACGATCGGTACGACGACCTATCCCGCCGGCTCATTCTATGTGAAGCCGAAAGCCTCCACCCGCGCGCAACTCGACAAGATCACCGCCGACCTCGGCCTGAGTTTCGAGGGCACGCGCACGCCGGTGCCGGCGAGCGCCTCGAAGATGAAGGCGCTGCGCATCGGGCTCTGGGACAACTACGGCGGATCGATGCCGAGCGGGTGGACGCGGTGGATCATGGAACAGTTCGAGTTTCCGTTTGAGCGCGTCTTTGCGCCAACACTCGACGCGGGCGACATCGACAAGCAGTTCGACGTGCTGATTTTCGTGACGGGCGCGATTCCGGGTTCCGGTGGCGGCCGCGGTGGACGCGGCGGTGGCGCACCCGTGGACCCGGCGACGATTCCGGCGGAGTATCGCGACCAGCTCGGCGCGATCACGGCGGCCAAGACGCTGCCGAAGATCAAGGAATTCATCGAGAAGGGCGGCACGGTGCTCGCGATTGGATCGTCGGCAGCGAATCTGTCGGCGTTCCTGCAGCTGCCGGTGGAGAGCCAGCTCACTGAGAATGGGGCGCCGTTGCCCCAGACGAAGTTCTATGTGCCTGGCTCGGTGCTGCGCACGAAGGTGGATGTGAGTGATCCGCTCGGATTCGGAATGAACGAGCAGACCGACGTGTTCTTCGACGACAGTCCTGCGTTCAAGCTCGGCGCGGGCGCCGCAGCAGCCGGTGTGAAGAAGGTGGCGTGGTATGACAGCAAGACACCGCTGCGGAGCGGATGGGCGTGGGGCCAGGAAGTGCTCGACCAGGGCGCGGCAGCCGTGAGCGCCAAGGTCGGCAAGGGGAACGTGTTGCTCTTTGGTCCGGAGATTCTCCAGCGCGCGCAGCCGCACGGGACGTTCAAGTTTCTGTTCAACGGGATTTTCTACGGGCTCGTGAAGCCCCAAATCGCGCAATAGCCATGGAACTGAACGTGATCGGCCTCAACTTCGCGTACGCCGTGCTCGGCGTGATTCTCATGTGGATCAGTTATCGCCTCTTCGACAAGATGACGCCCGAGGTGGATTTCGCGGCGGAACTCAAGAAAGGGAATGTGGCGGTGGCGATTTTCATCGCGGCGCTGTTTATCTCAATCGCGCTGATCATTGGGCATGCGCTCAATTGAGTAGGCAGTGGGCAGCAGGTAGTTGGCAGGTGGCGCGCGCCGCGCGCTTCTGCGTGACCTGCATGACCTGCATGACCTGCGTGCTCGGCGGACTCTTTCCGGCGCGCGGACTTGCTCAGGTGCCGGCGCCCGAGCGTTCGACTGGTGCGCTGGCCAAGGCATCTTCCGCCCGCGATGCAGCGAAGCGCGTCGAGCGATTCGATCCGATTTTCAAGAAGTACACCAAGCGGTACTTCGGCATCGGATTTGACTGGCGCCGGTTCAAGGCGCAGGCCATGGCCGAGAGCAATCTCGACACGGCCGCGACGAGCTATGTGGGTGCGCGCGGATTGATGCAGCTGATGCCATCCACTTATTCCGTGATTCAGACGGCGCGGCCGGACTTCGGCGCGATTGACGATCCCGAATGGAACATCGCCGCCGGCATCATGCACGACCGGTATCTCTGGAAGGCCTGGCCGGCAATCGAGCCCGACACCGAGCGCGTGCGATTCATGTTCGCGAGCTACAATGCCGGCGAAGGCCCGATCACACGCGCACATGCGGCAGCGCTCGCGCGGCAGCTTGAGGCGGCGCGATGGGCGAGCATCGAGGAGGTCGCGCCGAACATCGCGCGGTGGCGCTACCGCGAAACGCTCGGCTACGTGCGCAAGATCGACAACAATTACGAGCGACTGCGCAGACCCTAGGGGTTCAGTCCCAGATTCCGGTTTGGCGGCTCGACCCCAAGCAGTTGGTGCGTGAAGTAGTCCCACTGCTTGCGATCGCCGTAGGGCGCGAGCGCGCCGCGCCGGCCAACCGCATGCTCGCCGTTGGGGAACATGAAGAAGTCGAAGCTCTTGTTCGCCTTCACCAGCGCATTGGCCACCTGCAGCGTGGACGCGGGATCCACGTTCTCGTCGAGTTCTCCGACAATGAGCAGCAACTTGCCCTGCAACTTGTGGGCGTTGACGACGTTCGATGAGGAGTCGTACGACGCGTCAATCGGCCAGCCCATCCACTGTTCGTTCCACCAGATCTTGTCCATGCGGTTGTCGTGGCAGCCGGCGAAGCTCACCGCGACCTTGTAGAACTCGGGGTGGAAGAGCAGTCCACCCATCGAGTTCTGTCCGCCGGCTGAGCCGCCGTAGATGCCGACGCGCGAGACATCGTAATAGGGGTATTTCGCCGCGGCGGCCTTGTGCCACAGAATGCGGTCGGGGAATCCGGCGTCGCCGATGTTCTTCCACGCTACATCGTGGAACGCTTTCGAGCGATTCGACGTGCCCATGCCGTCAATCTGCGAGACGATGAATCCGACTTCGGCCTGGCCCTGCATGCCCCACTGCACGCCCCAGACTTTCGGCACGAATGAATCGTGCGGGCCGGCGTAGATGTATTCGATAACGGGGTATTTCTTTTTCGCGTCGAAGTTCGTCGGGCGAACAATGACTCCATAAATGTCCGTCTTGCCGTCGCGTCCCTTGGCCATGAACGCCTCGGGCGGCTTCCATCCTGTGGCGAGCAGTGCGGTCGCGTCGGCCTTCTCGAGCGTGAGCACCAGTTTCTGGTCGCTTGTGCGGCGAAGTTCCGCTACCGGCGGGAGATCGACGCGCGAGTACGTGTCGACGTAGTACTGATTGTCTGGCGAGAATCGGAGCGCATGATTCGCGTCGGCTTCGGTGAATGTCGTGAGCCCGCTGCCGTCGAGGTTGATGCGATAGTAGTGGATCAAGTACGGATCCTTGCCCGCGTACATCCCGCTCGCGCGAAACCAGACCTGCCGCGCCTGCGCATCCACACGATCCACGCCACGCACGAGCCAGTCGCCCTTCGTGACCTGATTCTTCACGCGGCCGGTGGCGCCGTCATACAGATAGAGATGGTTCCAGCCGTCGCGCTCCGACATCCAGACCGTTTCAGCGCCGTCGCCCAGATCCTGACGGAAGAGCTTCGCCGAGTATTCGAAAAAGGAGTTCTTTGGCGTCTCTTCGTTGACGATGGCGCGCGCGGCGCCGGAGCTGCCGTCGATTTCGACAACGCGATACGCCTGATGCCCGCGCTGATTGTACTCGAAGGTCAGGGCGCGGCTGTCGGCGCGCCACGCCAGGAACGACATCGTGTACGCGTTCGGAAAGAGTGCGCTGGAGATTTCAGTTTGCTTGTGCGAGGCAACGTCGAAGAGCACAGGCTGGTCGAGATCGAGCACATCGCCGGGCTTGTTGTACAGCCGGCTCACGTCCTTGGGCTGGATCTGGTCTTCAGGACTCGACTGCACATAATGCACTTCGCGCTTGAAGCCGGGCCGCACGCGATAGGCGGCGAGCTTCCTGGAGTCGGGCGACCAGGAGAAGGTGCGCGGATCGTAGTAGTTGCCGGGACTGCCGTCGGTTGAGAGCGGACGCCAGTCTTTCGCGCCGCTCGCACGGATGAACACGTTGAAGTTCCGCGCGGAGGCTTCCCACTTCCGATCGGGCGACGGACGCGGTGCGTCGGTGATCTGCGGAAGCTCACCGCCGTAGAGGCCGCCGCCGAATCGCTGCCCTGCTCCACCGCCTGCGCCACCGCCTGCGCCGCCGCCCCGGCCCCCGCGACCGCCTCGCCCGCCACGACCCGCCGCGTCACTGCGCACGCACTTGGAATCGGCGACCGTGCAGTTCCAGGCGGTGCTGTCCACCATGAACTCGACTGCGCGTTCGTCAGGGCTGAACGCAAGTGTCGTGAACGGCAGCGTTACCGCCGTCACGGCGTGGCCGAGCCCGGATGAGAGCGACGCGGCGACAGCGGCATGATCAAACGCGGCCTTCTTCTGCACCGTGGCCGCATCGACAAGCACGAACGCGTTGCCACCCTTCACCGACTTCCGGTACCAGAACCGGCTCGTGTTGCCGATCCAGTTCGCCTGCTCGGCGACATCGACCACGAGATTGTCGAGCCGCGCGTGCAGGCCCTCGGCGCGGGCGTAGTCGGCGGCGGTACCCTGCGCGTCGAGTGCAGAGGCGAGTGCCGAGGCGAGGATGAGCGAGGCGGCGAGGACTGTGCGAGCGCGCATGTTGGATGTCCTGAACAGTGGGAAGGCTGCCATCTATATGCGCCAGATCGGGCGGGCGTTCAAGACGATACACGCGAAAACAGTCGGATCTGACGGAGAAGGCAACGCCAACTACTTGGCGGAACTGCAAACGACAGCGCGCAGGCCTGCTTAGACTTAGACCTCGACCCGCAGCCCCGGAGGCACCATGTACGTCACCACCACCCTCGCATTCGAAGGCTACCGCATTACGGAGTACAAGGGCGTCGTGCGCGGCATAGTCGTCCGCGCGCCGACCATCATACAGGGCCTCTTCGGCGGGCTCAAGCAGATCATCGGCGGCAACATCGGCGCGTACACCGAGATGTGCGAGCAGGCCCGCGAAGAAGCCTTCGAACTGCTCGTCCAGCACGCCACGGCACGTGGCGCGAACGCCATCGTCGGGCTCCACTACGATGCGTCTGACCTTGGCGGCCACCGCACCAGTGCAACCGAAGTGCTCTGCTATGGCACGGCGGTTGTGATCGAGCCCGTCGCGTAATGCCGGCGTCGCTCACCGGGGTGCGCACCCCCGCACTCCTCATTGACCCCGCGCGAGTCGAATCCAACGTGCGGGCCATCGTCGCACAGCTTGGGGGCAACGCCGCGCGCTGGCGCCCGCATGTGAAAACGGCAAAGCTCGGCGCGGTCATGCAGCTCATGCTCGACGGCGGCATCACCCGCTTCAAATGTGCGACCACGCTCGAACTCAAGGCGCTGCTCGACGTCGGCGCGCGTGATGCACTCGTCTCCTTCCCGCATGTCGGCGCGAACGCCGCGCGCATTCGCGAACTCGCGGCGGCACACCCGAACGCGCGCGTGATGGCGCTCATCGAGGGAGAGGCGCATCTCGCGAGCTGGCGCGGCAGCGGCCTCGGGCTCTTTCTCGACCTCAACTCGGGCATGAATCGCACGGGCGGCACGCCCGACCTCGCCCGCATCACGACCGTCGCGCGCGCGGTGGTCGCTGCCGGATGCGAGTTCCGCGGACTGCACTGGTATGACGGCCATATGCATGCGTTCGACGATCGCGCCGCGCGTGACAGCGCCGCGCAGGCCGGCTACGCAATCCTCGGCGCGATCGTGCGTGGGCTCACCGCCACCGGCATCGCGGTTCCGGAAGTGATCGTCGCCGGGACACCGGCGACATCGTCGGCCGCGGCGTACGCGGGCTTCGCGCAATGGCCGACGGACGTGCAAGTGTCTCCGGGTACCGTGGTCTACAACGACACCACGAGCCTTTCCCAGTTGCCGGAATCATGGGGGCTCCGCCACGCGGTGCATGTCCTCACCACCGTGGTCAGTCATCCGTCGCCCTCACGCTTCACCTGCGACGCCGGTCACAAGTCCGTTGCCGCCGACGCGGGCGTGCCTACCTGTGACGTCGTCGGCCATGCGGAGTGGATGCCCGATCGTCCGAGCGAAGAGCACCTGCCGGTGGACGTCCCGCCGGGCACACCGTTGCCGCCCATCGGGACGCAGCTGCTCCTCGTCCCGCGCCACGTCTGCCCGACCGTGAACAACTTCGACGACGCCATCTTCATGTCCGGCACGACGGTTGATCATCTGGAACGGGTCACCGCACGCGGCCGCGAGGCACCGTTATAGTTGCATATCGTTCCAACCAACCGTACCGTTTAGGCCTGTGGATTCGACCCCCTACCGGATCACGCTGCTCAGCCAGCCGGCGCCCCTCAGGCACGCGCCTTTGCCGACGGCGATGAGCGGCGCGAAGCTCGCGGAACAGGTGCGTGGCGTGCGGCGCAACGTACGCTCCCGCAGATCGCCCCTTTGAACGTGAAGGGACGCCGCGCGGCCGTTCGTTTCATCTTCATCACCGTCGTCCTCGACGTGATTGCTATGGGGATCATCATCCCCGTACTGCCGTCGCTGATCCGTGAGTTCGTGCACGGCGACATGGTGCGAACGTCCACGTACTACGGCGTCTTTGGCACCGTGTGGGCCCTGATGCAGTTCTTCTGCTCGCCGATCATCGGCATGCTGTCGGACCGGTTTGGCCGCCGCCGCGTGATTCTCCTCGCGAACTTCGGGTTGGGACTCGACTACATCGTGATGGCGCTCGCACCGTCAATCGGCTGGCTGTTTGTTGGGCGAATTATTTCGGGCATCACCGGGGCGAGCTGGACCACGGCGGGCGCGTACATCGCTGATGTGACGGAGCCCGAGCATCGTGCCAAGGGGTTCGGCATACTCGGCGCGGCGTGGGGCGTGGGGTTTGTACTCGGCCCCGCCCTGGGTGGCGTGCTTGGCGGAGTGGATCCGCGGTTGCCGTTCTGGACGGCGGCCGTGCTGACGTTGGCGAACGCGATGTACGGATTGTTCGTACTACCGGAATCGCTGCCGCTGGAGAAACGCACGGCGTTCAACTGGAAGCGCGCGAATCCGGTGGGCGCGCTCACGTTGCTGCGCTCGCATCACGAACTCCTTGGCCTCGCGGCAGTCAACGCGATCTACTTTCTCGCGCACCAGGCCTTTCCGAGTATGTTCGTACTCTACGCCGGCTATCGATATGGCTGGGGGCCGCGCGCGGTGGGGCTCACCCTCGCGGTGGTTGGGGTGTGCACGGCGATCGTGCAGGCCGGCCTCATCCACAAGGCGGTGGTCCGGTTCGGCGAGCGTCGCTGCCTCGTGGCCGGCCTCGCGTTTGGTGTGGTGTCGTTCTCCGTGTGGGGCCTTGCGTCCGTCGGATGGGTGGGCCTGTTTGCCATTCCGTTCGGATCGATGATGGGACTCTTCAGTCCATCGGCGCAGGGGCTGATGTCCAAACGCGTCAGCGCATCGGAGCAGGGGCAGCTCCAGGGCGCGGCCGCGAGCATCATGGGCATCACGGGTATGATTGGCCCGGCGCTCTTCACGATGACCTTCGCCGCGTTCATTGATGGCAAAGGCTTTCAGTTGCCCGGCGCACCCTTCTTTCTGGCCGCCGCACTGGCCACGCTGGCCATGCTGGTCGCGTGGCGAGTGACGCGACCGCAGGCTGCGACGCCCGCCTGAGTTACGCCGGCGCGCGACGCGCTTGACATTCAGCGCGGGGCAAGGATAGGTTATTTCTACAATTGAAGTCGTGGTCATTTGCCGCCTATTGCAGCCACGTAAAATAAATGCTAAAAATGCGACCGCCGGGCGGCGTTCCTTACTGCCCCGGCGATTTTGTTTATAGGCGGCCGTGTCTCCTCGAATTCCTGGAGACTCGGCCTTTTTTCGTTTGACGGAGGAGTGGGGATGGGAGAAGCACAGGCGGCACGGAAGGTCACGACGCACACGTTGCGAGAGTTGAAGGCGAAGGGACAGCGGGCGGTGTGCGTCACCGCGTACGACTACCCGACTGCGACGTTCGCCGACCGCGCCGGAGTGGACCTGATTCTCGTCGGCGATTCGGCGGCCATGACCGTCCTCGGCCACGCCAACACACTGTCCATCACGATGACGGAAATGCTCGTGTTCGCTCGCGCGGTTGCGCGCGGCGCCAAGCGGGCATTCGTCCTCGGCGACCTGCCTTTCCTTTCGTATCAAGTCTCCGATGCCGATGCGATCACGAACGCCGGCGCATTTCTCGCGGCCGGTTGCGATGCCGTGAAGTGCGAAGGTGGGCGCCGAGTGGCGCCGCGCGTTCGCGCGATGACGGACGCCGGCATCGCCGTGATGGGACACATCGGACTCACGCCGCAGGCGCTCGGCCAACAGGGTGGCTATCGCGTGCAGGGGAAGACGCGCGCGCAGACCGCGGTGATTCTCGATGACGCGAAAGCGCTCGAAGATGCCGGCGCCTTCGCGATTCTCCTCGAAGCCCTTCCGCCGGAATCGGCCGCGTTCGTTCGCGAGAACCTCTCGATTCCGGTGTACGGCATTGGTGCCGGCGCGCAGGTGGACGGCCAGCTCGTCATTTCGCACGACCTGCTCGGCAACTTCGTGGGTGAAGTGAAGCCGCGTTTTGTGTCGCGGCTCGCGAGCGTTGATGCCGTCGTGACCGAAGCATTCAGCACCTATGCCGACCAGGTGCGCTCCGCCCAGTTCCCGGCGCCGGAGCACTGGTACTCGCTCGACTCCAAAGAACTCCTCTCACTCGCCGCCGCTTCCTGAGACCATACATATGCCAGCCACACTCTTTCTGCCCGCCATTCTCGCCAAGCTGGCCGACGCCAAACAGTTCGAAGTCAGCGGCGACACGGTTGGCGAACTCGTCTCCGACGCCGCCACGCGCTTTCCTGCGCTCGGCACCCGCCTTCGCGACCCGAATGGCGAACCGTACGCGTTCGTCACATTCTACCTGAACGATGAAGACATCCGGTTTCATGGCGGGTTTGGCGCCAAGGTCAGCGACGGAGACGAACTCACCGTCGTACCCGCCATTGCGGGGGGCTGAGTAGTGGAACTCCCAACCCTCACGCACGAAGAGATTCTTCGCTACAGCCGGCATCTGATTCTGCCGGACGTCGGCGTGGAAGGCCAGCGCAAGCTCAAGGCCGCGCGCGTGCTGCTCATTGGCGCCGGTGGGCTCGGCTCGCCACTCGCGTTGTACCTCTCCGCCGCCGGTGTGGGCCACATCGGCCTCGTGGACTTCGACGTTGTCGATGTCACCAACCTGCAGCGTCAGGTGTTGCACGGCACCAGCGACGTGGGCACACCAAAGATCGCGTCGGCGCGCAAGCGAATCGCGGAAATCAATCCGCACGTCGAGTTGACCACCTACGAGACGCCGCTGAACTCGACCAACGCGCTCGAGATCTTCAAGGATTACGACATTGTCGTTGACGGCACCGACAACTTCCCCACGCGCTACCTCGTGAACGACGCGTGCGTGCTGCTCGGTATTCCGAACGTGTACGGCAGCATCTATCGGTTCGAGGGTCAGGCGTCGGTGTTCGCGACACAGGACGGGCCGTGCTATCGCTGCCTCTATCCCGAGCCGCCACCGCCGGGACTGGTACCGAGTTGCGCCGAAGGCGGCGTGCTCGGCGTCCTGCCGGGGCTCGTCGGCACGCTGCAGGCGACCGAAACGATCAAGCTCATTCTGGGCATCGGCGAATCACTCGCCGGGCGGCTGCTCCTCATCGACGCGCTCGGCGCAAACTTCCGCACCGTGAAAGTGCGCAAGGACCCGAACTGTCCCGTGTGCGGCACGCACGAAATCACGACGCTCATTGATTACGAACAATTCTGTGGTTCACCACATGTGGGAGGAGACCCGAAAGTGAGTTTCAACGTTCCGGAAATCACGCCGACGGACGCCGCCGCGCGACTGGCGAAGGGCGAGATCGACATCGTGGACGTGCGCGAGCCGCACGAACTGCAGATCGCGAAGTATCCGAAGGTGACGGCCATTCCGCTTGGCCAGCTCGTCGACCGCATCGCCGAATTGCCGCTCGATCGTGATCTCGTGCTCGCGTGTCGGTCTGGCGTGCGCAGCGCGAAGGCCGTGCAGCAGCTGCAGGCGGCAGGGTTCACCCGCGTGTCGAACCTCGCGGGCGGGATTCTGCGGTGGATCGACGAGGTCGACCCGTCGCAGCCGAAGTACTGACAAGCAATACGAAAAACACCAACTTCAGCGACCATGACGCAGGCAACGATCGCGCGCGAAAGCGCACTGGCAGTTCTCCCGCAGCACTGCAAACTCTGCGGTACCGAGTATCCCGCCGAGGCGAATGCCATCTGCGGTGAATGCCTGGGGCCGCTCGAGCCGACGTATCCGAAGGATCGGGTCCTCCCCGACCGTGAGGACATCGCACGGCGCGCGCCGAATCTCTGGCGATACAAGGAGTGGCTGCCGTTCATTGGCGAGCCGGTGTACTCAAAGGAGACGGGTTTCACGCCGCTCATTGAAGTGCCGCGCCTCGCCGAGAAACTCGGTGTCGCGCGAGCGTGGGTGAAGAACGATGCTGTGGCGCAGCCGACGCTTTCGTTCAAGGATCGTGTGGTCACCACTGCGATCAACGCGGCGCACGCGCTGGGCTTGGGCGTGATTGGTTGCGCGAGCACGGGGAACCTCGCGAATGCCGTGGCGGCACACGCCGCCCGCGCGGGACTGCCGGCGTGGATTTTCATTCCGGAGGATCTCGAGCCGGCGAAGGTGATCAACACGGCGGTGTTCGGCGCGAATCTCGTGCGGGTACGCGGCCACTATGACGATGTGAATCGTCTCTGTTCGCAGCTCGCAGACCGGTTTGGCTGGGGCATGGTGAACGTGAACCTGCGCGGCTATTACGGCGAAGGGTCGAAGACAATGGCGTTTGAAATCGCCGAGCAGCTCGGGTGGCGCCTGCCGACGGCCGTCGTGGCGCCGATGGCCGGCGGGTCGCTGATCACCAAGCTCCGAAAGGGATTCGGCGAGTTCCAGGCGGCCGAGCTCGTAAGTGGTGCGAGCCCGCGACTTTACGGCGCGCAGGCGAGTGGGTGCGCGCCCATCGTGCGGCTCGTGGAGTCTGGTGCGGCAACGCTGACGCCCGAAATTCCGAACACGATTGCGCGGTCGATTGCAATCGGGAATCCGGCCGATGGACCCTTTGCCGCGCGCGCGATGGTGGAGAGCGGCGGCTGGGGCGCGCATGTTTCTGACGAAGAGATCGTGTCCGCGATTCGGTTGCTGGCCGAGACGACGGGCGTGTTCACCGAGACGGCGGGCGGCGCGACGGTGGGCGCGGCGCTCAAGCTGGCGGCTCAGGGACGCCTCACGCGCGACGATGAAGTGGTCATCTGCATTACCGGCAACGGGCTCAAGACGACGGACGTGGTGCGGGATGTGCTGCCGCAGGCGCCGATCGTGGATGCGAAGGTGCGTGAGGTGGCGGCGCTGGTGGCGGCGAGGTCGTAGGCAGCGGCCCAAGCGTCACCGCGTGGCGGGTACCACGGCCGCCCGTGCACATGACTAATCTGCTACCGTGCACACGAGCGACATCTTGACCACGGCCGCCGACCAGATCGCGTCGAACAAGATTCGATCTTTTTTCACTCTGCTCGGCATCATGGTCTCCGTGGCCTTCCTGGTTGCCGTCGTGGCGATCATCCAGGGCATGAACGCGTACGTGACGGAAAACGTCGCCGGCGCTGTCATCGGCGCGAACTCGTTCCAGGTGCGCCGCACTCCCCTCACGGTTGGTCCGTTCGATGACGAGGCGTGGCGTCGCGTCCAGCGACGGCCGTCAGTTGATCGGCGGGACGAGGCCGCCGTGCGCGCGGCGCTTCCAGAGGCGGAGGCCATCGCGCTGACATCGGGCTTTCCCACGCCGGTCACCGATGTCGTCTGGCGCAACCAATCCCTCGGCGGCATCGCGGTGACAGGTGTCACGCCGGAATACCAGATCGTCCAGGACTACCGATTCGACTCGGGTCGCCCCATCTCGAGCCTGGATCTCGAGCAGCGCCGCGCGGTTGCCGTCATCGGCCACGACGTCGCGGACAAGTTGTTTCCGAGTGTCGACCCGGTCGGGCAGGACGTGCGGCTCGGCGGCGAGCACTTTGAGGTGATCGGGGTCGTCGCGGCGAAAGGCAGTGTCCTCGGCCAGTCCTTCGACACCTTCGCGCTGATTCCGTACACGCGATTCGAGATGCTGTACGGCCGCCGCCAGACGGTGACGATTTCGGTGAAGATGCGCGATCCCGAAACCATCACGCCGGCCATGGCGCGCGTCGTTGAGGCGTTGCGCGTCACGCGACGGCTTCGCCCGGGACAGGAGAACACGTTTTCGGTCGAGACGGCGGAGGCGCTGGTGGCGTTCTGGAAGAACCTCACGCGGGTGCTCTTCAGCGTGGTGCCCGCCATGGTGGGAATCGGCATCGTCGTGGGCGGTATCGTGATCATGAACATCATGCTCATGGCCGTCACCGAGCGCACCCGCGAAATCGGCATTCGCAAGGCGGTGGGGGCCCGCGCACGTGATATCGAGCGGCAATTCCTCGCGGAGGCCGTGATGCTCTCCGCGCTCGGCGGCGCGTTGGGGATCGTTGCCGGCTGGGCCGTCGCCGGCCTTGTCGACGCCGTCTCCCCTCTCCCGGCACGGATCACCGGGTGGTCCGTTGCGGTGGCCCTGCTCCTCGGCGTGAGCATCGGCGTGATCTTCGGCGTCTATCCGTCGCGTCGCGCCGCGCGCCTCGACCCGATCACCGCGATGCGGGCCGAATGACCGCACCGATCAACGGCGACCGCATCCGCGAAAACTTCGCCATCGCGATTGACAATCTCCGCGCGAACAAGCTCCGGAGCGGGCTGACTATCCTGGGGGTTGTCATCGGTGTGGCTACGGTGATGACTATGGCCACGATCGTCGATGGGATACAGTCGCAGATCGTACGATCGTTCGAAGTGGCCGGCCCGACGACGTTCTACGTGCTTCGGATTTTCAGCACGGCCCGCACCGACCCGAATAATCCTCCGAAGTGGATTCGCATTCGGCCGGAACTCACGCCGGCCGAAGCCGAGGCCATTGCCGCCCTCCCGGAAATCGCCTACTCCGCCATCTGGGCACGGGCCCAGGGCCGTATCGAGTACCTCGGTAGTCGGACGCAGCCGCTCGCCATCTGGGGCGCCGACGATCGCTTCACCGACGTGCAGGGGGGAGGCCTCGAGGCGGGTCGCTGGCCAACGCGGACGGAATTGAAGATCGGTGCTCCGGTCGGCGTCATTGACGCCGAGCGCGCACGGCAGGTCTTTGGACGGATCGAACCCATCGGAAAGACCATTCAGCTCGGCGGCCGTCCCTTGCAGGTAATCGGCCTCTACCGGCCACAGGACAATATTTTTCAGCCGCAGGGACAGGAGATCGGCGCCATCGTGCCGTACCGGTTTGCGCTCTACAACTTCACGATCGATCGGCTGCGCTCCCTTTGGATTCCGGTGAAGCCGCGTGACGGTGTGTCCGTCACGGAGGCGCAAGAGGCGGTGACCGTACTGCTCCGTACGCGCCGCGGGCTGCGACCCGGCGACCCGGACACGTTCGACCTCGTCACGCAGGGCCAGATCCTGGACACCTTCAACAAGATCACCGACGCGTTCTTCCTCGTGATGATCGCACTCGCATCAGTAGCCCTGATGGTCGGCGGGATCGGCGTCATGGCGATCATGACCGTTTCAGTCACGGCACGTACGCGCGAGATTGGCGTGCGGAAGGCGCTCGGTGCGACGCGCCGCGACATCTTGATTCAGTTCCTGACCGAAGCCGCGACGCTGACACTCATTGGTGGCGCGATTGGCATCGTGACCGGCCTCGTCCTCGGCCAAATAGCGACGACGTTGATCAAGATCGAGGCCACGACGCCGATCGGCTACACGCTCATTGCCGTCGCCGTCAGCATCCTGATCGGCGTCGTCTTCGGCGTGGCACCGGCCCGGCGGGCCGCCAAGCTCGACCCGATCGACGCGCTCCGGTACGAGTAGGAGCCCCGGCCCCTGCACCCATTCCGGCCCCTCGGCCGCCTTGAAGATTCCCGCCCCGCGGGCCATTCTCTCTATGGTTGCAAATCCCATCTATAGATAGGGTCTCAAGAATGCAGGCTGGGTCCACTGCTCGTCGCTCGAAAAAAGGCGCCAAGGAGTACGTCCGTATCACGCAGCCGATGGTGCGCGAGAACGGTGTCCTGAAGCCCGTGTCGTGGGATGTTGCCCTCGACGCGGCTGCTGAGGGATTTCGCCGGAACATCGCGGCCCGCGGTCCGAATTCGACCGGCATTTTCTCCTGCTCGAAGTCCACGAACGAAGTGAACTTCGCGGCACAGAAACTCGCCCGTGTCGCATTCGGCACGCACAACATCGACAGTTGTAACAGGACGTGACACGCTCCTAGCGTCGTCGGTCTGGCGACGGTTTTCGGTGCAGGCGGAGGCACGAGTTCGTACGCAGAGGTCGAGGATACGGACGTCATCCTCCTCTGGGGTTCGAACGCGCGCGCCGCTCACCCCATCTGGTTCCATCACCTCCTGAAAGGGGTGCACAATGGCGCACGCCTGTATGTGATGGACCCTCGCCGCACCGAAAGCGCCCAGTGGGGCGACGTCTGGATGGGTCTGCACGTCGGGAGCGACATTGCGCTCTCGAATACGATGGCGCGCGAGATCATTCACGCGGGCGTCTACAACAAGGAGTTCGTCGCCAACGCCTGCTCCGGCTTTGAGGAGTACAAGGCGAGCGTCGAGTCGTACACGCTCGAAGTCGGCGAACAACTCACCGGCGTCCCGGCCGACGTCATCCGCGAATGCGCGCACACCTTCGCCAAGGCGAAGAAAGCGATGATCTGCTGGACGCTCGGCATCACCGAGCACCACGACGCCGCCGACAACGTCCTCGCGCTGATCAACCTCGGCATCCTCACCGGGCACGTGGGCAAGTGGGGCTCGGGGCTCAATCCGTTGCGCGGACAGAACAACGTCCAGGGCGGCGGCGACATGGGCGCCATCCCCAACAAGTTTCCTGGCTTCCAGGATATTCTCGATCCCACTATTCGCGAACGCTTCGAGAAGCACTGGGGCGTGAAGCTCCAACCGAACCTCGGCTGGAACCTCACCGAAATGATTCGCGCGATGGACCGTAAGGAACTCACCGCGCTCTATGTGATTGGCGAAAACCCGGCGCAGTCTGACGCCGACGCAAATCATGTGCGGCACTGCCTCGAAGGACTCGACCACTTGGTCGTGCAGGAGATCTGCATGACGAAGACGGCAGAGATGGCGCATGTACTGCTCCCCGCGAGCGCGAGCTGGTGCGAGAGCGACGGCACGGTGACCAACAGCGAGCGCCGCGTGCAGCGCTGCCGCAAGGTGATTGACCCGCCCGAAGGCGCGAAGGACGAGCTCTGGATCATCAACGAAATCGCCAAGCGGCTCGGCAAGGATCTCAACGCCACGGATCCCGAAACGGTCTGGAATGAATTCCGCACAGTGGCGCCGCACTTTGCCGGCGGCATGAGTTACGCGCGCCTCGCGGAACATCAGGGACTGCAGTGGCCCTGCCCCGACGAGCACAGTCCCGGCGCGACCTTCCTGCACGATCGGCTCTGGAAGACGGGCGTCGAGCGCGGCATGGCGGCGCCATTCACCGTCGTGAAGCACGAAGGCCCGGTGGAGAAGCCGGACGTAGATTATCCGTTTACGCTCACCACGGGGCGTCATCTCGATGCGTACAACACGGGCGTGCAAACGGCCGCGTACGGTTCGCCGCTCTTCCGTGGTGAAACGCTCGATATTTCGCCCGAGGATGCGGCAAAGATTGGTGTGATTGACGAAGACACCGTGCGCGTGACGTCGCGCCGCGGCTCGCTGCTCGTGCCAGTGCGCGTGGACCGGTCGCTGCGACCGGGACTGGTGTTCATGACGCTGCACTACCCCGACGAAGCAATGACAAACGTGCTGACGATTGATGCCTCGGATCCAAAATCGGGCACGGCCGAGTTCAAGGCGTGCGCGGTGAACGTGGTGCTCGCGACGAGCGCCGTGCGCGTGTACGCGAAGACATAATCGTCCGTGGACATCAAGATTTCCGACGCGACGCCGTCGCCAGATGAACGTGACGCCGTAGACCGGCGGCTCGGGCCGCCGCGCGCGTCATGGGATGGCGCAGAACTGCGCACTGCGCGCGACATGCATGTTGGGTTCGGCGGAAAGGAGCAACGCGATCGCCGTCATCTGCTGCTGCCTGCGCTGCAGGCGCTGCAGGAACGCATCGGCTGGATCAGCGAAGGTGGCTTCAACTATGTCTGCGAGCGCCTGAGCGTTCCCCCCGCTGAGGCGTGGGGCGTCGCGACGTTCTACATGATGCTCTCGACGCAGCCGCGGCCGCGGCGCGTGCTGCATGTGTGCGACGACATCGCGTGCAAAGTGAAGGGTGCCAAGGAAGTGTGTCGCGGATTGCGCACGCACCACAGTCCCCCGCTGCCACATGGCGTGGTGGGCGGGCATTCGGAAGAACCGCGCGGCGCGCACGCCACGCTCAATGAGCATCATGGCGCGTGGACCACATCGCCCTGCCTCGGACTCTGCGATGTGGCACCGGCGGGCCTGCTGATTGAAGCCGGGCCAGTTGTGGTGGAACGATCTATTGGCGAACTGAGCTCCGAGTATGCGATGGGGCTGCTCGGCGGCGGCGCGGAACCCGATGATGTACTGACGCAGGCCACGACCATCGGTGGCATCGGTGCACTCCGCCTGCTGAAGCGTATCGGCAAGGTCGATCCGACTTCCCTCGACGACTACAAGGCATCCGGCGGCTACAAGGCGCTGGAGAAAGCGTTTCAGCTCGGTCCCGAAGGCGTAATTCGCGAAGTCACTGAGGCCAAGCTGCTCGGGCGCGGCGGCGCGGCATTCCCCACGGGACGAAAGTGGGAAGCCGTGCGCACGCAGCCCGAGAAGACGCGCTACATCATCTGCAACGCGGACGAGTCGGAGCCGGGCACGTTCAAGGATCGCATTCTCCTCACGGGTGATCCCTTCGCGCTCGTCGAGGCGATGACGATTGCCGCCTTCGCCGCCGGCTGTTCGCGCGGCTACTTCTACATTCGCGGCGAATATCCGCTGGCGGCCAAGCGGGTGCAGCACGCCATCGACATGGCCCGCGCAGCCGGGCTGCTCGGTCCGACCGTGATGGGCACATCGTTCGCCTTCGAGATCGAAGTGCGTCGCGGCGCCGGCGCGTACATCTGCGGCGAAGAAACGGCGATTTTCGAGAGCATCGAAGGCAAGCGCGGCGAACCGCGCAACAAGCCGCCCTTCCCGGTTCAGCACGGCCTGTTCAACAAGCCGACGATCATGAACAACGTCGAGACGCTGGCGAATGTGCTGCCGATCATCATTGACGGTGGCGCTGCGGCAGCGCGGATTGGCACCGAGCAGAGCGCAGGTACGCGACTCTTCTGCCTGAGCGGCCATGTGGCGAAACCCGGCGTCTACGAAGTCCCGATGGGCACCACGCTCGGCGAACTCATGACACTCGCCGGCGGCGTGAGTGGCAACGGCACACTCCAGTGCGCACTCCTCGGCGGCGCGGCGGGATCATTCGTTCGCGCCGACGAAATGGGCCTGATCCTCACGCACGAAGACACGCGCGCAGCCGGCGTCTCACTCGGCTCTGGCGTCGTGGTCGCGTTTGACAGCTCGGTGGACATGAAGGACATCCTGCACCGGATCGCGAAGTTCTTCCGCGACGAATCGTGCGGCCAGTGCGTCCCCTGCCGCGTTGGCACGGTGCGCCAGGAAGAGGCCCTGCACCGGATCGCCACGAAGAAAACCATTGGCGGCGTGAAAGGCGAACTCGCCTTGCTCGAAGAAATTGGCCTCGCAATGAAAGACGGTTCGATCTGTGGACTCGGCCAGACCGCGTACGCCGCTGTCGAAAGCGCTATCAAGCGACTGAACTTGTACCCTGTCTGACATGACCTCGCCCCACCTGCAGCTCGTCCAGCTCTCCCGCCCTGCCACCACCCCAAAGGTGATGGTCGAGCTGTCTGTTGATGGCCACAGTGTGAAGGTTCCTGAGGGCAGCACCATCCTGAACGCCTGCCAGCAACTCGGCATCGAAGTGCCGACCCTCTGCTGGCTCGAGACACTGAAGCCCGTGAACGTCTGCCGCGTGTGCGTCGTGGAAGTTGAAGGCGCACGCGTACTCGTGCCGAGTTGCTCGCGCACGGTGGAACCGGGGATGAAGGTGAAGACGCGAAGCGATCGCGTGAACCTCACGCGCAGGCTCGTGCTCGAAATGCTCGCGTCGTCGGTTGACCTGTCCACGGCACCGGGCATGGCCGAGATGCTCGCGGAGTATGATGCGAAGCCGGAGCGTTTTGGTCCTGACGCCGAGACGGTGGCGCAGCCGGTGAAGGTGGACAACGATTTGTATATCCGCGATTACGCCAAATGCGTGCTCTGCTACAAGTGCGTGGAGGCGTGCGGCGAAGATCATCAGAATACGTTTGCGATTGCCGTGGCTGGGCGCGGATTCCACGCGCACATCTCGACGGAGTTCGTGGTTGAACTTCCCGAGTCGGCGTGCGTGTACTGCGGCAACTGCATCGCGGTATGCCCTACTGGCGCGCTGATGTCCAAGCGCGAATGGGAACTGCGTCAGGCCGGCACCTGGAATGAGTCGAAGCAGACCGCGACGGATACGGTGTGCCCTTTCTGCGGCGTGGGCTGCACACTCACGCTACATGTGCAGGACGGCGAGATCGTGAAGGCGACCTCTCCGCTCGACAACGACATCACGGTGGGCAATCTCTGCATCAAGGGCCGCTTCGGTTGGAGGCATGTGCAGAACGGGCACGCCTCGCGTGGACCGAGTGCCGATCCCACAGCGCCGCGCGCTCCGGCGAACCACTAGTCCGTGACCGACCTCGGCCGTCTCCCGCCGGCGCAGTCGCGCGGGTTTGTTCGGATTGACGGCGGCGCTTCGTCGCAGGAATCAGCGCAGGTCGCTGAAGAAATACCCGTCGCTTTTGTCTATGGCGGCAAGCCGCATGTGGTGATGATGTGCACGCCGGCCGATCTCGACGATCTCGCGGTTGGGTTCACACTGAGTGAAGAGATTGCCTCGCGCGCGAGTGACATTGCGCGACTCGACGTGGTGCGCCATGCGCGCGGCATTGAAGTGCAGATGGAACTGCCGCCCGAGGCACAGGCACGTGTCGCCAATCGCACGCGCGCACTCGCGGGCCGCACCGGTTGTGGCCTTTGCGGAATAGATGCGATTGAGAACGCCATTCGCCCACCGCACATCGTGACATCGAAGGCGACGTTCACCGCAGCCGCGATCACGCGCGCCGGTGATGCGCTCGCAGCGCAGCAGCCCGTGAACAATGAAACGCGCTCGGTACACGCCGCGGCGTGGGCGACCGCGGACGGCACGCTGCACGTTGTTCGCGAGGATGTCGGCCGGCACAACGCCCTCGACAAAGTGATTGGTTCCCTCGCGCGCTCGAATACCGATCCATCGTCCGGCTTTTTTGTGGTGACCAGCCGCGCCAGCTACGAACTCGTGCAGAAGGTAGCCGTCAGCGGCTCTCCACTCCTCGCGGCCGTCTCCCGCCCCACCGGCCTGGCGATTCGGTTCGCCGAAGACGCCGGCCTCACGCTGGTCGGCCTTCTGCGCGGCGCAACCGCCAACGTCTACACGCACTCCGCCCGTATCACACTGTAGTTTCTGCGCTGCCCCGCACTCTTTCCCCTCCTGATCTCATGTTGTCAGACATTGCCATCGCGCAGTCCGTCAAACCGCGCCCCATCACCGATGTCGCGCGCGAATTGGGCCTCAGCCCCGATGACATCGACCTCTACGGCAAGTTCAAGGCAAAGCTCCCTGACGAGGTGAGCCAGCGGCCGAGCAAGGGCAAGCTCGTCCTCGTCACCGCCATCAGCCCCACGCCCGCTGGCGAGGGCAAGAGCACGGTGAGTGTTGGCCTCGCCCAGGCACTGCGCAAAATCGGCACGAACGCCGTGCTCTGCATTCGCGAGCCATCGCTAGGCCCAGTGTTCGGTGTGAAAGGTGGCGCCGCGGGCGGCGGGTATTCGCAGGTCATTCCGATGGTGGACATCAACCTCCATTTCACGGGCGACTTCCACGCGATTTCGAGTGCGCATTCACTCCTGAGCGCGATGCTCGACAACTCGATTTTCCAGGGCAACCCGCACAACATCGGCACGGACCGCGTTACCTGGCCGCGCACCATTGACATGAACGATCGCGCGCTACGCCACGCCACGATTGGCTTGGGCGGCGGCACGAATGGCATCGAGCGCAAGGAACGCTGGGTGATTATTCCTGGTTCTGAGGTGATGGCGATCGTCGCACTCGCGTCGAGTCGCGCGGATCTCGAGAAGCGACTCGGCGACATCGTTGTTGGCGCCACCGCCGGCGACGAGCGCCGCCCCGTGCGTGCGCGCGAGCTCAAGGCCACCGGCGCGATGACGATTCTGCTCAGCGATGCCATCCGTCCCAACCTTGTGCAGACGCTCGAAGGCGGCCCCGCCCTTGTGCACGCAGGCCCGTTCGGGAATATCGCGCATGGCTGCAACTCCATTCTCGCAACGAAGGCTGGCCTCGCGCTCGGCGACGTTGTTGTCACGGAAGCGGGCTTTGGATCGGACCTCGGCGCAGAGAAGTTCTTCGACATCAAATGCCGCTTTGGTGGGCTGAACCCGGAGGCCGCCGTGCTCGTGGCTACGGTGCGCTCACTCAAGATGCAGGGCGGCCTCGACAAGAAGCAGCTCACCACCGAGGACTTGGGCGCGCTCGAAAAAGGACTGCCCCACCTAGAGCATCATATCAGGAATGTGCAGCAGTTCGGCGTGCCGGTGGTCGTCGCGATCAATCGCTTCGCCGCTGATACCGACGCTGAACTCAAGATGGTCGAGAATCATGCCGCCAAGCTCGGCGTGCGCGTGGTGCTCTGCGAGGTGCATGCGAAGGGCGGCGCGGGCGGCGAGTCACTTGCGCGCGAAGTGATGGCCATGCTGAGCGCTGGCGGCTCGCACTACGCTCCGCTCTATGACACGAAGCTCCCGATCAAGGACAAGATCGACACCATCGTCAGGAAGGTGTACGGTGGCGACGGCGCCGACTATAGCGAAGCCGCCCAGGGGCAGATCGCGTATCTCGAGGCGAACGGCATGGGCGCGACGCCAGTCTGCATCGCGAAGAATCAGTATTCACTGACCGACGACGCCACCAAGCTCGGCAAGCCGACCGGTTTCCGCATCGCCATCAAGGAAGTGTACGGCTCGGCGGGCGCGGGATTCGTGGTCGCAAAGGCGGGCACGATCATGACGATGCCCGGGCTGCCCAAAGTGCCGGCCGCCGAGGGGATGTCGATCGATGCGAAGGGCGAGATTATCGGGCTGTCGTAGCGGGCGCGGTACGGCCCGTCCTAGAGGGCCGACGTTGAGTCGTGGCAAAGGATGATTCTGCAGTCAATTCGGTAACAGCGCGTAACAATTGGTGATGGCCTGGCGAGGACCATGTCCGATCGTACGGCATGACAGGCACAGGATCATATCAGCCGTGGATCCCGCCGGTGCGGAGGGAGGAGGCGTACGTCGGCTGGATTCGCCGGTACGTCGCGTTCCACGGCACTCGTCACCCGCAACTCCTCGGTGAGCGCGAAATACTCGCATTCATGACGCATCTCGCCGTGAGTGCCAAGGTCAGTGCCTCGACGCAAAATCAGGCGCTGGCGGCGCTGCTGTTCATGTATCAGCAGGTCTTACGGCAGCCGATCGGTGACCTGTCGCGGATGGTGCGCGCCAAGAAACCGGCACGACTGCCGAGCGTTCTCACGCGCGAGGAGACACGCCTGGTGATGGCAGAGATGCGCGGCGTGACGCGACTCGTCGCGTTGCTTCTCTATGGAGGCGGCCTGCGGTTGATGGAGAGCCTTCGCCTGCGGGTCCACGACGTCGACTTTGAACGACAGGTGCTGACGGTGCGGGGCGGGAAGGGCGACCGCGACCGCGTGACGGTGTTGCCACGCGCGGCGATTCCCGCGTTACGGGCGCAGTTGTTGAATGTTCAAAGCCGGCACGTGCTCGACCTGACAGCCGGTCACGGGTGCGTCGAGCTTCCCGGAGCGCTCGACCGCAAGATTCCATCGGCGCCGCGGGCCTGGGAATGGCAGTGGATATTTCCTGCGTCCAGGTTGTATGTCGATCGCGCCACCGGTGAGATGCGACGGCATCATCTCCATGAGACAGTAGTACAACGCGCTGTGACTGAAGCCGCGCGCCGGAGCGGTGTGACTCGGCGTGTGAACTGCCACACGTTTCGGCATTCGTTTGCGACGCACTTACTCGAAGACGGATACGACATTCGAACCATTCAAGAGCTGATGGGCCACCGGGATGTCCGCACGACGATGATCTACACCCACGTGCTCAACCGCGGCGGCCGAACCGTGAACAGTCCGGCAGACCATATGTAGCGACCCGCGCGGCCTGGATGTGCTTCTCTAGAACCCTATGAGCGACTTGTTGATCGCTGCCGGTTTAGGCTGCGACGCCTCGCAGCATTTTCACCACCTCGCAGTGACCCAGATCACGCCAACCCGTTTGCGCGCGGTGACTTGCAGCCCGATATTCAATCCACTCCCGTCACAAGGCAGCGAATCCATGCAGTCTTTCACGCAGCTTCGCAGCCTAAACAGACGGTCTAATACTCGTTATGCGCATCGAGCTAGGGTGATCTTGGCCTTGCATTCGGTATATGCCCATCATATACTGTGTCCATGCTCGATATCGACGCGCTCCTTGGCGGAATAGAGGGCTTTGAGTGGGACGCCGGCAATACGGCCAAAAACGTGCTTGGCCACGACGTCACTCAATCGGAAGCCGAAGAGATCTTCTTTCACGCCCCGGTCGTCTTGCTTGAGGACGCCAAGCATTCCACGACCGAGCGTCGGTTTTTGATTTACGGTCCGACGAATGCGGGCCGGCTACTCACGGCTGCGTTCACGATGCGAGCCAAGCAAGTGCGCGTCATTTCGATCCGAGACATGAGCCGCCAGGAGCGCCGCAGATATGCCAAAGCCCCGTAAGAAGCTGAAGCCGATTCCACGCTTTCGCTCGCATGAAGAAGCGGGCGAGTTCTGGATGACGCACGACACGACCGAGTACCTCGACTGGAGCAAGGCGCGGCGGGTGTCATTCCCCAACCTGCGACCGTCGACGGCAACGATTTCACTTCGCCTGCCGCAGGGCCTGCTGGATGAACTGCGAACGCTCGCAAATCAGCGCGATGTGCCGTACCAGTCGCTGCTGAAGGTGTACCTCGCCGAGCGTATTGCCCAAGAGCGGCGCCCCGTGCGGCCGCGACGACGATCGCGTGCGAGCGCATAACCAAGGGTTGGTGCCGTCGTGGCGTGCGGCGAGCATGAACGTGTTGCGCCTTCGAGCTTGGCGTGCGAGCATCAATGTGTCGCGCCCGGCGAGTGCCACGCGGCACAACCCTGATCGTTATGCAAGCACCCGGGGATCGTCGCTTCGGTGAGGTAGGCTTGCGCGGGTATACGAAATATTGTATACTTCGCCGTGATCACCAAGGACGTTGTCTGGGTCGGAACCTCGCGCGCTGACCTTCGGGCATTACCCGAATTGGCTCGGCGCCAGCTGGGTTTCGAGCTGCGCGAGGTTCAGTCCGGCGGCCTGCCACAGGACTGGAAACCCATAACGACCGTTGGGTCAGGCGTCATAGAGATGCGCGTCCGCATCGATGGGGCGTTTCGTCTGATGTACATCGCCAAGTTTGCCGAAGCGATTTATGTGCTACACGTGTTCCAGAAGAAGTCACAGAAGACGTCACCGCTCGATCTGGCCGTGGCCAAGGCACGGCTCGCGGCGGTTCGACGTACTCGCCGGGGAGGGTAGCCACATGGCCATTCGTATGCAACGATCGTCGGGCAACGTGTTCACCGATGCCGGGTTCCCGAAAGAGGAAGCGGCGCACCTTCTCATTCGCGCGGATCTCATGATTCAGCTTAAGGCGCTCATCGAGGAACGTGGACTGACGCAGAAGAGCGCAGCGGAAGCACTCGGTGTGACGCAGCCTCGAATCAGTGATCTGGTCCGTGGCCGCATCGATCTGTTCAGCATCGATACGCTCGTCGAGATGCTCACGCATCTGGGCGTCGCGGTCACGCTCAAGACCAAGCGCCGCGCGCGTGTTGCATAACTAAGGGTTGCTGCTGCCGCGGCGCGGGCACTCGTAGCAATTCGCGCCCTGGCGTTTTGCGCAGTAGCATCAATGGCAGTGGCCCGCAGGGCCGCGCAGCAGAGCCCAAGCTCGTTATGCGTCCCAAACGCGTCGATCTCGATCAACGAGGCGGAGCGGGGCGCGCCGGGAGCGGCCCAAAACCGGGGGGCGGCACGCGGTGTTTCGTCTTTGCCTCGTAGGCCGACCCGATCCGCAGTAACATCGGCTCCCCGAACGGCAATCCCAGGAAGTCGATCCCGATCGGAAGTCGCGCCGGCGTCGGGCCGGTGAGACGAAGGCTGTCGCGCGGCGCGCTCCCTCGTCGCGTCGTATCGCGCGGCGTCGTATCGCGCACACGGTCATACGTGATCGTGGTGAACCCGGCGGGGACAGTCATCGCCGGGAAGCCCCTGCTATTCACGAAGGACCACACGCCGGGGGGCCGGTCATTCTTCACCGGCTCGTCCGGGTTCGTCAGGATGGGCGCCGGCACGCTTCCCGACGGATAGAGCACGGCGTCGAGATTGTGCTGCGCAAACGTCGAAAAGACGATCGTCTGGACCACGAAGCGATCGGCCAGCGCGTTCCCGACTGCTAGCGTCATGACCGAATCGCCGCGGATCATCGCGGTGCGGCGGTTGGTGAACTGCGAATCGTTCCAGAAGTTGGCCTTCTCGACCAGATCGTGGTTTCGCTTGATGATCGCATCGCTGCGTTCACGGAGGTACGTCTCCACGTTGTACTTCGCGTCGCCGACATCGCCGTCACCCGCGGTTGCGCCACGCCCAGCTGCTGCACTTCCGGGGCCGCGTGCCCCTCCGGTCCCGCGCGCACCGGGCACAAGTGTCGTGTCCGCCGTGCCGCGCCCGCGCCCGCCTGCAGGTCCGCCTCCACCGCCGCGAGCGCCACCCAGGCTGCGAAAGTTCGGCCGGCCGGCCGAATCATGTGGCACGAGCTTTGGGTCGGCGTACATATCCACGAGCTTCGCGATGTGATCGGTCGAGTCCGGAAACACCGCGGGGAACTGACGGATGAAGGCAGCGCTTCGCCATGCCGGCACGACCCGGTCCACGGCATCCTGGAAGAGCGCCCCGCCCGGCCCCGGGTCCACAATGGTTGCGCCGAGCGCGCGGAGGTCGGCAATCGCGCGTTCGATGAGCGTGATGGACTCCGTGTCTGCGACCGAGAGGAGCTCGCGATTCATGTACTCGCGGACGACGCCGATCCGGACGCCATCGAGCCGCCCTCCCCGTGCGAACGTAGCGTACGGCTGGGCCGGCTTCCGCCCCATGCTGAACGCGGTCAGTTCGTCCTTGGGATCGTAGCCCGCGTAGGCGTCGAGGATCCGGGCGACGTCGCGCACCGTGCGGCAGATTGGGCCGACGCGCGTGATGATGCCGCGCTGCATCATTCCATTGGCGCTGACCAGCTCACGCGTGGGCGCGAGCCCGACCGCGCTCGCGTTCTTCGCCGGTTCGCGAACGGACGTGCCGGATTCCTCCGCGATGGCGCAGGTCACCAGGTTCGCGCCTACCGAGTTCCCCGAGCCGCCGCTCGACGCGCCGGGGTCTCGCTCCGTGTCATACGCGTTGCAGTTGACTCCGCCGAACCCGCTGCGCGTACCGGGAATTCCGCCCTGCGCATACTCCCCCATGTTCGCCTTGGCGAGGATGATCGCCCCGGCGGCCCGCAGCCGCGTCACGAACGTGGCGTCGTCGGGTGGACGGTCGTTCGCGTAGAACGCGTCGGCGCCCGACGTCGTTCGCATATCACGCGTGTCGTACTGGTCCTTGATCGCCAGCACGACGCCGTGCAGCGGACCGACCAGCTTGCCGGTACGCGCGAACTGCGCGTCCTGGGCGGCCGCCACCTCTAACGCGTCGGGCATCGTGGAATCGCTGTCCGTGGCGTCAGTCATACTGCGGCCCTTGCGATCGTCGAAGCCCCATGCGCGGCGCGTCGCCGGCCGGAGGTTCAGCGTGAGCAGGGCATTGATCTTTCCCGCGTTCCTGATCGTCGTGACCTTGCCGAGGATTCCCTGCGGCTCGTTCACGCACGCGCCGTTGTAGGCCTTGATGCGCGCGAGGTAGAGTTCGACCAGTCGCTTCGACGTAATCTCTTTCCGCTGGATGGCGGACTGGATGCTCTCGATCGTGGCTTCTTCGACCCGGAAGGGCGCGCGTTGCGCGAGCCCCGGCCGGCCAGGGAAATGGAGGAGAGCGGCGGCGAGTGCGAGCGCGGTCACGGCGCGGAAGGAGCGCATTGGGTTTTCCTCGAAGGCGTCGCGCGGAATGTGCGTCGGCCGGCGCGACATTGCCACCCATGGCCGATGTGCCGCCCATGGACCCGCTCCATACCCGCGAGGCGCCTAACGACGGTTGGTGCTGACGGCGGCGTTGTGGTGGCGAAAGCGGGGCTGGCGCTTCATGTTCTCGAAGGTTGGCGCCCACCCCGCATTCATTATATGGATGCCGCCGCAGCACAACCTCATTCGTTATGCAGCATTGAGTGCTTCGCGCCCGGCGACTCGTGACGATTCTTGTTATTGTGGCGATTTCCATCGTTGCCGGGATCGCACTGCGCGACTACTTCACTATCGATGCCTGTTTGGATTCAGGCGGTCGCTGGAACGCCGACTTGCGCGTGTGCGAGCGCTAAATGACTGGCCTCGCCTGTCATGCCTCACTCCGACGTTTCTGGTTTCCCTTGTCCAGCGGTAGCCGGCGACGGCGACGGCGCCGGCGCCGGCGAGCCTACACTTGCTCGATCGTGACCTGGCGGGTGTAGTAGCGGGAGTCGAGCCGACGTTGTGGTACGGTGGGGTCGGCGACCTTGAGCGCGATGTCGTACGTCCCGGGCGTGGTCGGCTTCCATGTGTATTCCCACAACGACCACATGACGTGCGTCTTGGGAGTTGGACACACCTCGAACGGTTCGTACGGCCCATTCACGGCGGCGGTCGCCGCCGCGGCGCCAGCATCGGGCCTGGGGCTTCGGGGTTGAATCCGGATCGCCAGCTGATCGACTGCTTTCGTGCCACCCCACAAGATCCCGACGATTCGGTAGTGGATGCCCGATGCGGTGCGTCGTTGCTCTACACGCACCGGTGTTGCGGCGGTCTGGATTTCGGCTGGCGCGTATTCCCGGGCGAGCTTGAACGACTCGGCCTGGTGCGTTCGGCCGGCGAACTCGGTCATCTGCGTGGTGGCCGGTTCATCAGGGCCGACGAGGCGAATCTCGTTCACCCACTTGATCCAAGTGCAGCCGTACCAGCCGGGGACGACAAGCCGAACGGGCTTGCCATGGTCCGCTGGTAGCGGCTCGCCATTCATACGTACGGCGAGGAACGCGCCGAGTTTGTTGAGCGAGGCAAGCGGGAATACCCAACTGGCGCCGACGGTGGAGCGCGAGGAGACCTGTCCGACGTGGTCGAAGCCGCTCACGAGCACGCCCGTGGCATCGCTGCCGGGCTTGAGGCCGGCCACGATGTCGGTCAGCGGAATGCCGTCCCATTCGGCAACGCTCATGAGGCCGAAGTTCGACGGATTGGCGTTTCCGGAGCATTCGAACAAGTGCGGGCCCATGCTCCTCGCCTGCTTGCTGATGGCGTCGAGGTTGAGCGTGCCGTCCTTCTCGAGTCGGCCGCCGGTGGCAATGGTCCATGGCCCCGTGTGGGCCGCAGCGGCCGCCGGGATCTCGGTACGGATATAGGCCAGGTCGTTGGCGGTGATCAGCTTGCCTGGCTCGAGAAGCGAGAGGTCGGTCACCATGCGTGCATCGAGCCCTGATCCTCCGTATTTCACGCCGAAGGCCTGTAACTGCCGCCCCAGCGGCAGCGTGCCCAGCAACTCGCCGACCGGGGCCGACGGCGTGCAGGGGGCACCGGTGGCGAGCCAATCCGGTACACTACCGCGGTCGAACAGAGTAGCTGCGCCAGCGCCTGCCAGCGAGAAAAGAACTTGTCGGCGAGTGGGATTCATCGGCGGGTTTTACTGGCGGAGGAGCAACGTCCGTCGGGATAATGGCGCACGGCCGGGGGAGTCGGCAAGCCGGGCGCTGGGACGCAGCCTCCGGGGACACCCACCGCGCTGGCCCAGGCGGCGCGTCAAAACGCGTGCGACTGCCGCGGCTGCGTAACCGAGGCGTTGCTGCTGCCGGGGTGCGCGGCGGCATCAATGGTTGCGCTTTCCGCTTTCATTAGAGAGCATCATGGCATGCGCTCAACAAGTCCCCGCCGCAGAACGCCCACTCGTTAGGCGAACGGCCAACCGACGACACATTGGCAACCATTCGGCGAGCAAACCGAAGCGATGCGCCCGAGCTTGCCGAACTGGCCGAGCGGACCTTTCGGGACGCATTCGCACACGCTAACCGCCCCGAGGATCTGGATCTTCATTGTCGATCCCACTACGGCATCGAGCACCAAGCGACCGATATTCAAGATCCCGCGATGGCTACTTTCGTCTGTGAACGCGACCGCGCACTCGTCGGTTATGGACAGCTTCGCTGGCACGCGCCCGCGGCCGGCGTACATGGCGCGCAACCGGCCGAGATTCAGCGCCTCTACGTCGATCAGCGCTTTCACGGCACGGGCGTTGCGCAGGCGCTCATGTCTGCGCTCCAGGATGCGGCCGTCACCGGCGCTGCCGACGTCCTCTGGCTTGGGGTGTGGGAACACAACCCTCGGGCCATCGCGTTCTACACGAAGGCAGGTTTCACGCCGGCGGGTGAGCAAGTATTCGTCTTGGGCCGCGACCCGCAGCGCGATCTCGTCCTCAGCAAGAATCTGTACCATGCCGCCGCCTAATACTTGTTAGGCCCTCCGCCGGCGAGCTTGGTTCCTTGACTGCCGTATATACTGGATATATACTTATCCGGTGACCGATGACATCTACGATCGGCTCGCGCGCTGCGAGGGATTCGATTGGGACGAAGGCAATGCTCCCAAGGTGCGCGCGCGTCATGACGTTGAACCGGGCGAATGTGAGCAGGCCTTCGTCAGCGAGCCGCTGTTGGTCTCTGGCGACCCAGGCCATTCGCAGCACGAAGAACGATGGCGCGCACTCGGCGGCACGCTCGGCGGGCGGCGTCTGTATCTGGTATTCACGATTCGGCGTGGTGTGTTGATCCGTGTGCTCGCGGCACGCGATATGAATCGCAAGGAGCGAACGACCTATGAGCAAGCCAAAGCGCGCGCTGAAGAAGATCCCGACGTTCAAATCTGAGGACGCAGAGCGGGAGTTCTGGGCCACGGCCGATTCGACCGAGTATGTCGATTGGTCGAAGGCCCGAATGGTGCGGTTCCCAAACTTGCGACCGTCGTCGACGGCAATTTCCGTGCGCCTGCCGGAAACGTTGCTCACGGAGTTGAAGTTGCTCGCCAATGAGCAGGACGTCCCGTATCAGAGCCTCCTCAAGGTGTATCTGTCGGACCGCGTGCGCGCCGAGCGGCGACAGCATCCTCGGCAGCGGGCAGGGGCCTAACCATGCGCCGCGAGGATGCGGGGGTCGATGTCTCAATTCAGCATTAAAGGACGAATCTAATGAAGCGTTCGCTTTGGTTACCCCTGATGGCAGCGGCAGTGATCGCTGTGGTTCTCGTTCGCGCGACGGCAGATCGCGATGCCCCGCAATCGGAGAAGGCGAGGCACATTGCTTCCCTAGTGGATAAGGCGGCCGGCTTGATCCAAGAGCAAGGACGGGCCGCTGCTTTCGCCGAGTTCCGGAAGAAAGGGACCATGTGGTTCACGGGGGATATTTACATCTTCGCCGATGACATGGCTGGGAATGTCCTGCTGAACCCCCCCTCCCCCCAGAACGAGGGGAAGAATGCCATCGACCAAAAGGACGCGAACGGAAAGCTGTTGCAGAGAGCCATGGTCGAGCTTCTGAAAGAGAAGGAAGCTGGGTGGGTTGACTACATGTGGCCCAAGCCAGGTCAGACCAAGCCATCTCTTAAGTGGAGCTACGTTCGGCGGGTAAACTTCGATGGTATACCCGGGCTGGTCGGTGCCGGTTTCTATCCGGAGTAATGGGGTCCAACAAACGCATCAGCAAGCGCGAACGGGCTTCGGTCCTACCGCCGGTAGACCTCACGGCGATTCCCGACGCGGACGACAGTCACGATCAGCTCGGCGTCCACGATCTCGTACAGGATGCGATAGTCGCCCTGGCGGATCCGGTACTTCTCATCCCCGCTGAGCTTCTCGACGCCGACCGGTCGCGGGTTGCGAGCGAGGCTTCCGATCTTGGTGACGATGCGCTGCCGGTCCTTGGTCGGTACGCTTTCAAGCTCCTTTGCGGCCGACTTCGTCAGTAGGACGCTATAGCTTGCCACGCTTCTTCAGATCGCGGACGACCGCCTCGAACGATACGCGGGGTTCTTTCGAGCGCTCATGGAACGCCGCAAGATCTTCAGCATCTTCGGCCAGGCTGTGCCGAACCGCCGTGTTCACGAGTTCCGAAATACTGGCTTCGGTTTCGGCGGACTTCAGTCGAAGCGCGCGGTGCAGTGGCGCATCGAGGTATACGGTGGCGCGTTTTGTCGCAGGCATAGTGTATGTGTAACGTTATAACGTCATAACGTCAAGACGCCTTGCTAACTAAGCGTTGCTGCGGTCGGGGCGCTCAACGGCATCATGGCTTGCGCTCGGCGCCATCCAGCACAACCATCAATGGATGCGCTTAATGATCGCCCCGCAGCAGAACGCCAATTCGTGAGCCGGACGAAACGACAGAGGACACCGATAATGGATCCCATCAGACGCAAGATACTGAAAGCGGGCGCCCTGGCGACGGTGATGGCCGCAGCGCCGCGCGTGTTTGCACAGCAGACTGGGCAACGAGGAGCTGCCATGTCCTACTACGAAAGGGGCCCTGTTCGCATTCACTATGAGGAGGCCGGCTCCGGTTTCCCATTGCTGCTCATCGCCGGCGGAGGGCTGAATTCGACGATCGCCGCCTTGGCGAGTCCCTTCAACCCGATAGAGGAGTTCAAGGGCGAGTACCGCTGCATCGCGTCGGATCTGCGCAACGCCAACGGTGGTCAGTCGTCGGGCCCGCTCGAAGTCGACCGGCCGTGGGATGCATTTGCCGATGACCATCTCGGTCTGATGGACCACCTTGGCATCGACAAGTTCATGGTGATGGGCTTCTGCATTGGCGGCCCCTTTATCTGGAACCTGTTGAAGCGGGCGCCCGATCGTGTTGTCGCAGCTGTGATAGCGCAGCCGAGCGGGTTTCGGCCGGAGATGCCGACCCTCTTCTACGACGGCAACATGACCGGCTGGGGGCCGGAATTGGTCAAGCGCCGGCCCGACATCACCATGCCGATGGTCGAGAAATTTCTGACCAGGATGTACCGCACCGACGCCGACTTCGTCTTCACCGTGACGCGAGACTTCGTGCGCACGTGCCAGACGCCAGTGCTGATCCTGCCGGACGAT
Organism: Gemmatimonadota bacterium; assembly: GCA_026387935.1. GTDB lineage: Bacteria > Gemmatimonadota > Gemmatimonadetes > Gemmatimonadales > Gemmatimonadaceae > Fen-1231. The sequence continues at coordinate 188,196 of JAPLKU010000019.1, forward strand.
GTCCCGTCGCATCCGTATGCCGTCGCGATGGAGGCTGCGATGCTCGCGCCGAAGGCCGAAGTAAGCGTGTTCCCGTGGAAGGAACCCAAGGAACGGATTCCCCTGGCGGTGCGCCAGATACGTTCCTTCCTCAGGGCGCATCGGTCGACCGTGTAGACCTGCTCGCGCCGTCTAACGATGCTCGCTGCAGAAGCTACGCGTTCGGTAGCACTCCCCACACCGGATCGAAATGAACTTTTCCCGACTGCTGTGGATCGGTGGAATCGGGCTTGTCTCCAGCTTCGAGTTGTGTGCACAAGCTGTAGCACCCATGAATCCTGGAAAGCACCGTGTCGAAATTCTGAGCTCGGCGGATGGCAGCATGCAACCGTCCTACATCACGGTGCCGGTGCTCCGCCCAGCTCCGGAGCGGTCACCGCTCGTCGTGGTGCTGCATACGTGGAGCTTCGACTTGGAGCAGCGGCAAGTCGAACTGGAGGCCGAGGCTGCGGCTCGAGGATGGCTGCTCTTGGCGCCAAACTTTCGGGGCCGAAACGACCATCCAGAGGCGTGCGGATCGCCGCTCGCACAGCAGGATATCCTCGATGCAGTCTCGTGGGTTCGCAGTCGCTATCCCGTCGATGATCGGCGGATTTATGTGCTTGGCCTGTCTGGCGGCGGATTCATGACCATGTTGATGGCGGCGCGGCGCCCGGATCTATGGGCCGCCGCCAGCGCGTGGGTTGGCATCAGTGATCTCGGCGATTGGTATTCCGCGCACCGCGAAGACAACTTCGGGCGAATGATCCGCTCGTGCTTCGGTGGAACACCTGAGGGCAACCGCGCCATCGCAGATGAGATGGCTACTCGGTCGCCGCTTCGCTACATCAGCCCACAGTTGAAGGTGCCGATCGATCTGGCAGCTGGGCGATCCGACACCGTCGTCTCAATTCGGCACTCGCTGCGGGCAATGCAGGCGCTTGCTCCTCAAGCTGTTGGTGACGACGAGATCGCGCTGCTCTTGGGTTCGGGGCCAGGTCTCACGCGACCAGCACCCAGCGACACCGCGGCCGACCCAGTGCTTGGTCGCCGCATCTTCCTTCGCCGACAGGCGGGAAGCTCGCGCATCACGATCTTTGATGGCGGTCACGAGTGGATTGCGCGCGCTGCCGTGGCCTGGCTGGCACAACACCAGAGGCCGTAAAGGCGTTCGACGTGCTACCGAACCAGCGAGTTGGAGCTGACGCGGTGTGCGGTTGCATCACGATTTTTGCTTCACGCCGTCATCGCGCATCCTACTGACCGCCCCGATCGACCTATCAAGCGCGCTACCGCGCGGGCGGCTTGCGCGGCGGCGGCGCCGTCTTCTGGAGTGCGGCAGCCCTCTGGAGTGCGGCAGCCTTCGTCGCCTTGGCGATCCCTACGGCGTCGCGCATCGACTGCCCCTGGGTCTGCATCGACCGCCCCTCGGTATCGGTGCGGCGAGTCGGCACCTTCACGGGCAGAGGCATCTTCCACAACGTCCGCTCCGCCAGTGAACTATCGAGAGCAGCGCGCGTTGGCGCGGTGCTGTCGGTGCCCGCTCGGGACGCCGGTGTCTTGGCTCGGAGACCGGCGGGCTGCGTGACCTGCGCTCCGGCGGGTGCGGCGAACGCGAGAAGCGCCGCGAATGAACAGACGCACGCCAACCTGGGCGAGACACGCGTGACGGGTCCGGCGTCATCGAGCCGTCGCACTGCGGGATCCAACACGTCGTCGATTTTCCGTCGCATAAGGTGCCTTGCGGTGCAGGACGTCAAGGGTACGGTGATCCGCGGTTGCGCGCGGTTGCGCGCGGGGGAACCGGAAACGAAGCAGGCCAAGTATGTGTTCGGCGAAAGCTTATGTCCAGCTTGCCCACACGAGGTGGGAGCGCGTCACGCCGAGCGGGAGAGGAATTTCAATCGGGGTCGGTCTGACGTGACCCCCAACTCTGTACCGAGGATTATGCCGGTCCGGTGGATGGGGTGAACGACGCTTGTTGCAGACGGGCGCGTTGGGCAGACATCGGGACCCGCTAGTGCTTCCTATCGTTGAGGTATTGATGCACACTGCCTGTTCGGCGCCCCACTTGTGAGGGAGTTCACCATGCGTCAGTTCTTTGCGGCAATCGCGGCGGTGTTGGTCGTCTCCTCCTCAGGCACTGCGTACATGCAGGGCCAGAAAACCCTAGACATCTACTTAATCGATGTGGAAGGCGGGCAGTCGACGCTCTTTGTCTCGCCTTCTGGAGAGTCGCTCCTGGTCGATGCGGGCAGTGCCGGCGAACGCGACGCCGGTCGCATCGTCGCCACGGCGAAGCAAGCGGGCCTCACGCAATTGGACTACCTCGTCGTCACCCACTACGACGGTGATCATGTTGGTGGTGTAAAAGATGTGTCGGACAGGCTGTCCATCCGCACGTTCATCGACCACGGTCCGAGAGTGAGCCCGGCCGGAGCCGCTCCACCGACGCCGCAGCAGCAGACCAACTTCGATCGGGTGGACGCCGCCTATGCCGAAGCGCGCGCCACAGGGCGCCACGTCGAGGTCAAAGCCGGCGACAAAGTGCCGATACAGGGACTCGACGTCCAGATTGTGTCGAGTGGCGGCCAGGTGATCACCACGCCGGTTGCCGGCGCCGGTGCATCGAACCCCCTGTGCCGCGACTTCGTGTCGCACCCCCTGGACACGAGCGAAAATATCAATTCGGTGGGCATGGTTATCAGCGCTTTCGGCCGCTTCCGAATGCTGGACCTCGGCGATCTGACCTGGAATACTGAGCACGACCTGGTCTGCCCGAACAATTTGCTCGGCACCATGGACGTGTACCTGACCACGCATCACGGATTGGCCCGGTCGGGCCCGCCGGTGCTGGTGCACGCCATCGGTCCGAGAGTCGCGGTCATGAACAACGGGCCGCGTAAGGGCGGCTCAGCTGAGACGTGGGATACGCTGAAGAGGACCCCGAGCCTGGAAGACATCTGGCAACTCCATTACTCCGTGCAGCGGCCACCCACTGCGGCATTCGAGGAGCAGCGGGAGCCTGGTGGCCCCGCTCTCAATTCTCCAGAGGAGCGTATTGCGAATCTCGACGAGACGACGCCGGCGCACACGCCAGCGTACTTTCTGAAGATCTCGGTACGGCAAGACGGCAGCTTCCTCGTGCTGAATCCTCGTAACGGTTACAGCAAGGAGTACAAGGCGAGGTTGAAGCGTTGATGCGTGAAGTTCCCGGTTACTCTCGTTGGCTGCCCGCCACCCTTTTCGTTGCGGCGCTCGTCAGCGTCGTCTTGGCCGAGCAACTCGCGGCCCGCTCCGCCAACCCGGCGGCGCCCCGGGCGCCCACCTACGAGGTTGATCCCACGTGGCCGAAGGTCCCGAAGCAATGGACGCTCGGACAAGTGTCGGGCGTCGCCGTCGACGAACGGGACCACGTGTGGATCATTCAGCGTCCGTGGTCGTTGGGCACGGACGAAGTCGCGCTCAATCGCGAAGCGGAGTGCTGCACGGCCGCACCGCCGGTGATGGAGTTCACGGCGGAGGGCGAGTACGTCCGGGGCTGGGGCGGCCCGGGCGCCGGGTTCGAGTGGCCGGCCGACGAGCACGGAATTCACGTCGACTATAAGGGCAACGTCTGGCTGTCCTCAGCCGGCGGACCTCGGCTCCGCGAGAAGGCCGAGAACCAACTCCTCAAGTTCACGCGGGATGGCACGTTCCTGCTGCAAATCGGGCATCGCGGCGCCAGTCGCGGGAGTCTCGATACCGCGAATCTCAACAACGCCGCGGACATGTTCGTGTATCCGCGCACGAACGAAGTGTTCGTTGCGGACGGGTATGTGAACCGTCGCGTTATCGTCTACGACGCCGACGCGGGGACGTTCAAGCGCATGTGGGGCGCGTACGGGAATCGTCCGGATGACCGGGCCGACAATACGCCGCAACCGACCGGACCCGGTGCATCGCAATTCAACACGGTCCACGGGATCCGGGTGTCGAACGACGGCCGGGTCTACGTCGCGGATCGCCTGAACAATCGCATTCAGATATTCTCGCTGGCCGGGAAGTTCGAACGCGAGTTCTTCATCGAGCGGCGCACGAAGCTGCTCGGCACGGCATTTTCCATTGCGTTCTCCGAGGATGCGGGGCAGCGCTACCTCTACGTGGCCGACGCAGGGAATGGGCGGGTCCACCTGTTTGATCGGCAAACGCTCGAGGAGGTCGGCGCGTTTGGCCGCATCGGCCGCTACGCCGGACAGTTTGTCTTCCTCCACAATGTCGCGGTCGATTCCCACGGCAACGTCTACACATCGGAAGTGGGTGGGGGTCGCCGTGTGCAGAAGTTTGTCCGTCGGTGATCGGAAGAACTTCCCGCCCCACATGACGTGGCCGGAGGTCCGCGATCTCCTGACGCGTACCGATATGGTGTTGACTCCGATGCCCGCCCTCGCCGCGCGGGTAGTAGTGACCACCTGATCGAAATAGTCGGCCACGCACGCAAGAAGTGGAAAGGGTCGCCCCCATGATGCGGGGCGACCCTCGAACGATTTCGCCCGCAACTTCGCGGACCGATGTCAGCGGGATTCCGGTGCGCTTGCTGTGTTCGTGAATCAGCTCGGGCGATGACGCGTTGTAGACGCAAAAAATGTCATCGCCGCCGCCCCGGGTAGAGAGTCCTGCGAATCGCGTGAACTGCCAGTGCGTCCAGGCCAGTGCGGCCGGACTGTGTTACTTCGCTGCAGCCGGCGGATGGTCAGGGCCCCAGGCGTCGCGTGCGACGCGCCAGACACCATCGGCTTCGCGGCGGAACACGATAAAGCCCCAGCCTGTGTCGACCACCGGCTTACCACCGGCCACCGGAACGTCCGTTGACGTGTAGTGGTAGCGCTCGTACGCGACATCGCCAACAACCACGAACTCGTCGACCGGCTTGTCCCACGTGGTGTGGAAGGCTTTGAAATAGCCGTCGATCCAAGGGCGGACGACCGATTTTCCAACGTATGGCTTGGCACCAGCCTCGAGGTAGACCACGTCCTCAGTCACCATCGACATGAGGGAGTCGGTGTTGTTCGAGTTGATGACGCGCAGGTAGTTCGCATGTGCTTGCTTCGCGGCGGCATCACTGGCGGCGGAGTCTGGCTTTCCTGACGGAGCGCACGCGCCAAGGGCGAGCATGCATGCGGCAGCATAAAGACTAGAACGCATCTGGTTATCCATCCTGTGAAGAGGGCGTAAGAACTGCAGGCCAATGTACAACTAATCTCGCGGCGTGGACTAGGGCTTCTTTGGTGCGGCCAGTCAAAGGCGATCTGAAGCAGTTATGATTCAGCGTTCCCGCTGTCTCGGCGGCGCTGCAGACGCTTGGCGTGAGCCAGCCAAGTCCGGCCTTGTGTATGTTCGCCGAGATGTTCGTGCATTTCCGCTCGGGCCCCCACGAAGGCGTCCCGGTCAGCATTCCAGATTTATCAAGAGGTCCGTCATGTTGAGTCTTCGCCACGCCTGCGTCCTGCTGTTCGCCGCGATCGCCCTCGCCGCACCCAGCCTCCGCACGGCCAGCCTCGGTGCGCAGGGTTCAGCCCAGCCCGCGGCCTCGCCCTTCGACAAGTTGCGCTTTCGCAACATCGGCCCGGCGACCATGGGCGGGCGCATCGACGACTTCGCCGTCCTCGAGTCCAACCCGTCGATCTTCTACGTGGCCACCGCCACCGGCGGCCTCTGGAAAACAATGAACAACGGCACTACCTGGGAGTCGGTCTTCAACGACCAGGACGTTGTCTCCATCGGTGATGTGGCCATCGCGCAGGACGACGCCAACACCGTCTGGGTTGGTTCCGGCGAGAACAACAATCGGCAGAGCGCGTCGTGGGGTGGCGGCGTCTACAAGTCGACCGACGGCGGCCACACCTGGAAGAACATGGGGCTCGCTGAGTCCCAGAATATTGCGCGCATCGTCGTCGACCCGGTGGACCACGACGTGGTCTATGTCGCGGCGCTTGGCCGCCTCTGGGGCCCCAACCGCGAGCGCGGCGTCTACAAGACCACTGATGGTGGCGTGACCTGGACGGCGGTCCTGCAGGTGGACGAAAACACCGGCGCCACCGAGATCGTGATGGATCCCTCGAACAACAAGGTGCTGTACGCGGCCACGTACCAGCGGCGTCGCACCAACTGGGGCTTCAACGGCGGCGGGCCGGGCAGCGCCATCTGGAAGTCGTCGGACGCGGGGCGGACGTGGATGAAGCTCAGCAACGGCGTGCCCGCCGGCGACAAGGGGCGCATCGGACTCGACATCTATAGAAAGAACCCCAACGTGCTGTATGCGCGGATCGAGCACGGCAAGGAGACCGGGCTGTACCGCACCGACGACGCCGGCGCGAACTGGCGCATGATCAGCGATTTCAATCCGCGACCGATGTACTTCAGCCAGGTGCGCATCGATCCCACGGATGACCACCGCATCTGGGTGCTCGGCGTCGAGATCTTCGTCTCCGACGACGGCGGCAAGACGTTCTTCCAGAATTTCGTCCCGCACTCGGACCACCACGCGTTGTGGATCGACCCGTCCAACCCGAAGCACGTGCTCACCGGGTGTGACGGCGGCGTCAACATGACGTGGGACGGCGGAAAGAACTGGGACTTCATCGACAACATCGACATCGGACAGTTCTACCACGTGGGCTTCGACATGGACACGCCGTACAACGTGATGGGCGGGTTGCAGGACAACGCCTCATGGCACGGCCCAAGCGCGGTACGCGCCGATATCGGCATCGGCAACTTCAACTGGATGAACATCGGCAGTGGCGACGGCTTCGTCACTCTGGCCGACCCCACCAGCTCACGCACGATCTACAGCGAGTCACAGAGCGGCAACATGATTCGCGTGGATCGCATTTCGCAGGAGCGGAAGAACATCAAGCCGGTGCCGCCCCGTGGAGCGGCGCCGTATCGCTGGTACTGGGACACGCCCATGCAACTCTCGCCGCACGACCCCAGCACGCTCTACGTGGCGGCGAACCTGGTGTTCAAGTCCACCGATCGTGGCGACACCTGGCAGACCATCAGTCCCGATCTCACCGCGCAGGTGAACCGCGACACGCTACCGATCATGGGCGTGATGGGGCGCGACATCACGATTGCGCGCCACGACGGCGTCTCTGTTTACGGCACGATCCTGAGCTTCGCCGAGTCGAAGAAGAAGGCGGGGCTGTACATCTCGGGTGCCGATGACGGCACGGTGCAACTCTCACGCGACAACGGGGCCAACTGGAGCAACGTCACGTCGCGATTTCCCGGACTGCCGAAGTACGCCGCGGCCTCCCGCGTTGCGCTGTCGTCACATGACGAGGGCACCGCGTTTGCCACGTTCGACAATCACAGCGCGAACGACTTCACGCCGTACGTGTACATCAGCACCGACTTCGGCACGACGTGGCGCGCCATCACCACCGGCATCCCGGCCGGACAGACGGTGCGCACAATTACCGAAGATCTGAAAAACCCCAACGTCCTGTACGTGGGCACCGAGTTCGGCCTGTTCGTCTCGGTCAACAAGGGGGCGCAGTGGATGCGCGTGAAGGCGAACCTGCCCACAGTGCCGATCAACGAAATCACGTTGCACCCGCGTGACAACGACATGATCCTCGCCACGCACGGGCGCAGCATCTGGATTCTGGACGACATCAGCGCGTTGCAGCAGGCGCCGGCAGCGATGGCATCTGCCGCCTACCTGTTCGACATCCGTCCGGCAACGTCATTCAACCCCGGTTCATTCCGGCCTGCGTTCGGCAGCCCGGGTGACCGCCGCTTCTGGGGGAAAAACCCCGAGCAGGGTGCGGCGCTCACGTACTATCTGCGCGGACCAGCAAAATCCATCACGGCCCGGATCACGGATGCGTCCGGCGCCCTCGTGCGCGAACTCGGCGCCGCTGATTTCGCCGGCGGCGTGGGCACCGGCGTCAATCGCCTCCAATGGGACCTGCGCCACCAGCCGTTCCCGGACTCACTCGCCTCCGGCGGCGGCGGCGGCGGTAACCGCGGCGGCGGCACAGGACCCTTTGTCCTCCCCGGTACGTACCGCGTGGCCTTGACCGTAGATGGTCGCGATGCGGGAACGAAGTCGGTGACCGTGAATGGCGATCCGCTCAGCGTCATCACCGATACGGACCGAAAGATGTGGCACGATCTCTCGCTTGCCGTGCACCAGCTTCAGGGTGTTGCCGGTATGGCCGCAGGCAAAATCGCCGCGCTGAGCGCGAGCGGCCGAGCGGTTCAGGCGTTGGTGAACCAGGCTCAGGCTGCGCCGCCGGCCATTCGGACGTCGGTCGAAGCGCTGAGTCGCGAGCTCGCCGGGCTGCGCCGCCAGTTCTCCGTGTCGGCCCCGGGCGAGGCAGCTCAGTCCGGTCGCGGTGGCGGTGGCGGTGGCGGTGGCGGTGGTGGCGGCGGCGGCGTTGCACCGGTGCCCGGCCAGTTGGGCGGCGTGAAGGGTCAGCTGCTGCAGTCAACATCACGCCCAACCGAGGCCCAGCTTCGCGCGGCGCGCGAGGCGCGGCAGGACCTTGTGACGGCGATCGACGCCATCAATCGAATCATCACGACCACAATCCCCGCGGTGTATCAGGCGCTGGGGCAGCCGCAGTTGGCGCCGAGCGTGACGCCAATGCCCGCAGTGAACGTGAGCATTCCGTAGGCGCCGCGACAGAGCAAACTACGAGACGTCCTCCGCTTGCTCACCGACGCTACGCTCCGCCGGTGTTCGTGGTTGCCAACGCGCCGCCCTACTGCGTCGCGCCCTTCGTCGCCTTCTTTTCGAAGTGATCGTTGAACCAACTGAACATCCGCGACCAGTGATCGCGGAAGTCCGCCTCGCTGCCGTTGCGTCCCGCGCCATGCCCCGCCCCGGCATACTGCACCCACACCGCCTCGCGGCCCAGGCGGCGTAGCGCGTAGTACATCTCGCGCTCGTTCGTGTCCGGCACGTTGTAGTCCTGCTTGCCAGTGAGCATCAGCAGCGGCGTATGGATCCGGTCGGCGTACATGATGGCCGAGTGCGCGATGTACTTCATCGGCGCTTCCCACAGGGTTGCGCCAATCCGGTCCTGCCCGCGTTCGGCCGCGTTGTAGTTGCGCGTGCCGATCTTCGGGCTGTCGCCGAGGAACGAAATCATATCCACCTTGCCTGAGATGTTGACCGCGGCCGCGAACCGGTTGGTCTGCGTGATCAACAAATTGGTGGCGTAGCCGCCGTAGCTCGTGCCGAACACGCCGAGTTTTTTCTCGTCGACGATGCCGCGCTCGATCAACGTATTAATCGCGGACAGCGCGCCCTTCTCCCACGCTTCGCCAGGATACCCGGTCTCGAAGCTGACCGACGGATGCAGCACGAAGTATCCCTGCGCCGCGAGCAGGTCCATTTGTTCGAGGTAACCGTTGTCGAAATAGTTCTCGTAGATCTCCATCACGAGGGGATACTTCTTGCCCGCCTGATAGTTGTGCGGATAGTAGAGCACGCCGTTGAGCTTCTTGCCATCGGCGTCCATGTAATGAATGAGCTCGGTGCGCGCGAGCGCGACGCCGGCGAGCTGCGGATTGACCTGCGTCAGCGCGCGCGCGTCCTTGAGATCCGCACCCGCTGTGTACACTTCCGGCGGGTGCTCGCCGTCGGAGCGCTCAAAGGTGAATCGCTTGCCGTCCTTCGACAGGCGCCACGCCGAGTAGAGGTTGGCGTCCTGCGCGAGTGGTGTGGCCTGTCGCGTGGTGAGATCATACTTCTCGAGCCCGCGCGCCCACGTATCGCGCGCCGACCGCGTGAGATACACACTCCGCCCATCTTCACTGAACGCAAGGAAAGCCCGCGTGGGCCGCAGTGCCGTGTCCGCTTCGAACGGATACACCATCTGCAGCGAATCACTCTTCACGTCGAGTGTGTACCAGCCATCGCGCCCGCTCACCAGGAGCGCTCCGCCATCCGGCCGCCAATCCACCATCGTGTACGTCGGGCGATTCGCCGTGTCGGCGCGCGCCGCCGCAGTGGCCGCAGGCGTGGCGCCGGTGGGTGAAGCCGCCGGCCGACGGTACTTCGCCGTGAGGTTCAGCGCGCTGTCCTGGCCGAGCGTCTTGAGCATGATGTTGCCGCGATCGTCATACGTGTACGCCGTCATCGCCTTGTTCCACCGCGCAGCCACTCGGCGTTCTGTCGGCTTCACGAGGGTGTCGGGCTTTGCGCCCGCGGCGAGCGCAAGCTTGTAGAGCGCGAAGTCGCTGCCGCCGGCGTTGTCGTACGTCGTCGTCTTCGGCACGGACGTCGAGTACACGATGGAAGAGCCGTCGGGCGTGAACTCGACACCGGCGCCACCGCCGCGCCCACCGCCACCCGCGAGCTGCGTGACGCCGAGCACTTCGCGCACCGATCCGTCGGCCAGGTTCACGATGGCCGGAATCTGCTGGTCGCTCATGTTGCGGACGCGGTCCCACGAGAGGAACGGATCCTTCGAATCCTGAACGGTGATCGGGCCGGCGTCCAGATTCAGGAACGCCGCGCGCGCCGCCGCGGCCCAGCCGTCGGGCCGGAGGGTGACGAGCAACGACTTGCCATCCGGCGACCAGACAAGCGGTGAGTTTGACGCGACCTGCTTGCCCGTCTTGAGCGGAATCGCGCGGACTTTCGCCGTGGCGACGTCGTAGACGTTGAGCGTTGCGTTGTCCGCGCCCTGGACGAAGAAGGCGAGGCTCTTATCGTCCTTCGAGAACGCCGTGCCTCGCACCTGCGATTTTCCCGGGAGGATCGCCGCCGCTTTGCCTGTCGTGGCGTCAAGCAGCTGGAACTCCGCCAGCGCCGGCGAGACGTACGTCGGGTCGCCGTAGCGGGCGTTGTCCACGACGAGGGCGTCACGGCGAACGCGGATGGTCAGCGCAATCCAGCGTCCATCGTCGGAGACGTCCTGGATCTGCGGCGTGCGAATGTTCAGCGCGTCGTCCATGTTCATCGCGCGTCCGCTCGGACCAGCGGGCTGCTGGGCGGATGCGGCGTTCGGCGCGATGACCGCCGCGACAACCGCCGCGACAACCGCAGCGACAACGACGAGTGATGCGATGCGCGAAGCGCAGATGGAACGGACGAACACCGGGCGAAGCAGGCGGACCATGGGACGGCTCCAGATTGTTGGAAAGCGACTTCCTTAAAGGTTGCGACAGGTCGGGCCCGCGCGCGAGTCTGAGTCGGCCTATTCCGGTTGCCGGCGCCACCCCGTCCAATTCACGATCAGCACTCCCGCCGCCACGGCAACGAATCCCACGACGAATGCCGGTGTGAGTCGTTCGCCCAACATAGCCGCGGCGAGGAGCGACGCGGCAATCGGGTTCAGGTTGATGTACACCGCAACCTCGGTCGGCGAGAGGCGCCGGAGGGCAACGGTCCAGAGCGTGAACGCGACAGCGCCGCCCAGCACGCCGAGGAATGCCACGAGGGCGAGCGTTTCGCGCGAGAGCAGGTTCAGGTGCGAGCCGACGAGCGACGGCATGAGGAGCAGCGACCCGGCAAGCATGGCATAAAACGTCACGGTGACGCCGTTGTACTTCGCCAGTGCGCGCTTGGCGAGCACGTTGTAGATGGCGCCGCTGAGCGCGGTGGTGATGAGCAGCAGCACGCCGATGACCGACACTTGACCAAGTCCGCGGTCGGTCATCACGATCGCGACGCCTGAGATGCTCACGATGACGCCGACGATCTGGCGCGTGGCGAGCCGTTCACGCGTCACGGCGCGGGCGAGTAGCAGCGTCCAGAGCGGCGTGGTCGCGAGGAGGAGCGACGCCTGCGACGCCGGGAGGTACTGCAGGCCGGCGTTGAAGGAGACCGGGAAGATCGTGTAGAAGATGACGCCGAGCAGCGCGAGGTACGGAAGGTCGCGCCGCGCGACGTGAAAGAGGTCGCGTCGAAAGAGCGCCAGTCCGGCGGCCAGCAGCATGGTGCCCTGGCCGAATCGGAGGAACGCCAGCGTCAGTGGCGGCACATCGCGCACCGCGATCTGCACGGCCACGACCGACGCGCCGAAGAGGAGCGCCGCTGTCGCCGCCGCGGCGTTGGCTTTGGCGGAGCTGAGTTGTCGGGTCATCCGCCCGAAGCTACTTCATTGCCATCACATGCTCTACGAACTGTTTGACGGCGATCTCGGAGCCCTCGTAAAAGCCCGAGGTTTTGTTGGTGTCGAGGTCGGCTTCGCTCCGGTGCAGCGCCGTGAAGACGTAGCGCGTGCCGGTTCCGACCGGTTCCATCGTCATGATCGCGGTGATCGGAATGTCGTCGAACACGGCCGGCCGATATCCGGGAAACAACATGGAGGTCCAGACGAGTCGCTCCATCGGAATGACTTCCAGAATACAGCCGACGTTGGGAACCTCGGGGCCGTCTCCCACCGCGATATCAATGCTGACGATGCCACCCGGCCGCAGGTCCAGTTCTGCTCGCGCCACACGCCCCCACACCTTGGGCATGTACCACTCCTTGAGATGCTCAGGCTTCGTCAACGCATCCCAGACGAGCCGCCCTGGCGGTAGGCAGAACGTAGCAGGCGCCCTGCCCTACCGCTGGGTACGTTACCCGCCGTTCCCCCAGAATAACTTTGACGTCAGCCCGCCCCCTACCCCCCCCCATGCCCATTCCCCGCCTGGTGCCAGCGTCTTGCATCTCCTCGCCGCAAGCGTTTGCACGGCGCCTGATTCAGTGTTGATTCGGTGTTAATGCACTCGTGACCGCATTCTCCTTTTCAATCTCCCACGAGCGCGGCTCCGCCCGCGCCGGGGTCTTCACGACACCGCATGGACCGGTAGAGACGCCGGCGTTCATGCCCGTCGCGACGCATGGCACTGTTCGTGGACTCACGATGGATGAGGTGCGCGCGAGCGGCGCGCAGATGGTCCTCGCGAATGCGCTCCACCTTTACTTGCGACCGGGCGACACGGAAGTGGGCGATGCAGGCGGTGTGCAGGAGTTCTCGCGCTGGCGCGGGCCGATGCTCACGGATTCCGGCGGCTTTCAGGTGTTCTCGCTCGCCAAGCAGCGCACGGTGAGCGAAGCGGGAGTGCAATTCCGCAGCCCACTCGAGGGTGCGATGCACGACTACACGCCGGAGAAGGCGATTCGCGTGCAACGCAATCTTGGCGCCGACGTCATCATGCAGCTCGACGAGCTCATTGCGGGCGAGTCTGATCGCGACGACTATCACCAAGTCGCGCGCGCGGCGATGGAGCGGAGCCTGCGCTGGCTGGATCGTTGCTCCACCGAGTTGAAGCGACTCGAGGCCATTGACACATCCGAGCGCGGACCGGAACAGGCACTCTTCCCTATTGTGCAGGGCGGAACCGACGCCGAGCTGCGCCGCAGTTCAGTCACGGGCATTCTTGCTGCAGGAGATTGGAGAGGCATTGCCATCGGCGGCGTGTCCGTGGGCGAGCCGACGGCAAAACTCTATGAAGTGCTCGAGACGGTTGATCCGGTGTTGCCGCGCGCGCTGCCGCGCTACCTCATGGGGGTTGGGCATCCCGACAACATTATTGAAGGAATTCGCCGCGGCGTTGACCTCTTCGACTGTGTGGCGCCCACGCGGCTCGGGCGCCATGGCACGGCCTTCACGCCCGACGGCACCGCGCAGATTCGGCAGAGTGGATTTCGCTCCGATCGCCGGCCAGTTGTGGAAGGGTGTGGGTGTCCGTGCTGCACCGACTACGACCGCGCGTACATTCGGCACTTGTTCGTGAGCCAAGAGATGCTCGGCCCTCGCCTGCTCGCGCTGCACAATGTCTGGTTTCTCACGCGGCTCGCGAGTGACGCTCGCCATGCCATCCGCGATGGCTCGTTTGAGACGTGGAGCGATGAATGGCTACGGCGGTACGCATCACCTGAACCCGAGAGCCACCTACATGGTTCCTTTCCCGGGCAATAGGCGCGACATATCTCCTGGTGACGGAACGCCTAACTTCTCTGCGCTGGCACCACTCAACCCGTTCATCGGTATTCGCATGACACTCGATCATTCGCGCCGCGCCTTCGCTACGGCCTTCGCAATGGCATTCGCGGCCTCGTCCATTTTTGCCGGAGCGGCAATCGCCCAGGGCCGAGGCGGCCCCGCTGGCCCGCCGCCGGTGTCGGGCATCGGTGCCAACGGGAAACTCGGCGCGGTCGTGCGGGACGGCATGATGCAGCCGGTCCTCGAGTTTGCCGACATCACGCAGCTCATCCGGCAGTCGCTCTGGGTGGAAACAAACTTCGACAGCGACCGCGATGGCAAGCTCGATCGCGTGCACGTGCAGGTCGCGCGCCCTGGCGCCGCAGAGAAGGCAGGCTTCAAGATTCCGACGCTGATGCTTTCGTCGCCATACATCGGCCCCACCAACGCCGACTCGCCAGTCTGGGATGTGAATCAGGAACTCGGCGCGCCGCCGCCACTGCGCAGCGTCCCGGCGTTCCGTCCGTTCTCTGATACCATGCGTCTCAAGTCCGGTCCGGTGCAGTGGATCGCGCGCGGATTCGCGGCGGTCGCCGTGGAGAACGCCGGCACTGGGCTCTCCACCGGTTGCCCCACCGTCGGTGACTCCATTGAGAACGTCACGCCAAAGTTTGCGATTGACTGGCTCAATGGACGCGCGAAGGGCTTCACCACGCTCGAGGGGAACGTGGAAGTGACCGCCGCGTCGTGGTCGAACGGCAAAGTGGGTATGACCGGCACTTCATATGAAGGGACGATGCCGCTCGCCGCCGCCGTGACGGGCGTGAAGGGGCTCGAGGCGATCATCCCGATTTCGCCGAACACGTCGCAGTACCGCTACTACCGCTCCTACGGGCTCGTCCGTTCGCCCGGCGGATACATCGGCGAAGATGTGCAGGCGCTGTACGATTTCGTGCACTCGGGACGTGTGCGCGAGCAGTGCGACAAGATCTGGCGCGACGGCATTTTCAATCAGGCCGATCGAGCGAGTGGCGACTTCAATCAGTTCTGGGCCGACCGCGACCAGACGCCGCTCGTGAAGAACATTCATGCGGCTGTTCTCTTTGCGCACGGCTTCAACGATTGGAACGTGATGCCGGATCACACGACGCGAATGTGGGACGCGCTCAAGAAGATTAATCCGTCGGCCAAGATCTACCTGAGCCAGGGCGGACATGGCGCGCCGCCGCCAGCCGACATTCAGGCCAAGTGGTGGGCACACTACTTGTACGGCGTGGAAAACGGAGTGGACACGCTGCCGCGTGCGATGATCGTGCAGTCGAACGCTGTTGTTGCTGCGCCCACCCCAGGTGCGGGCGGGCGAGGCCAGGCGCCGACGCCAATGCCTGTGTTTTTCGCGGACTATCCGATTCCGGGTGCGGCGCCGGTGAAGGTGTATCCCGCAAAGGGCGGCAGCGCACTTGGCGCACTCGACTTGTCGGCCGCAGGAAAACAGGGCAGCGAGAAACTGGTCGATGACTTTCATATCTCGCCCGCGATGATGGCCGTCGCCGCTTCGTCGCCGAATCGTTTGCTCTATGCGCTGCCGGCACTCAAGGATTCGATCCATCTCTCGGGGCGCACGGTCGTGACGCTCAGGCTCGCCGCGAGCAAGCCGGCCGTGAACCTCTCCGTCTATCTGGTGACGCTGCCCTATGACTCCGCGCGCATTGGTAGCGCGGGACAGATTGGTGTGGTGACGCGCGGCTGGGCTGACCCGCAGAACTACAAGTCGCTCACCGGCGAGGGTGACTATGTCTCGATGGCGAAGAGTGAACCGCTCAAGCCCGGCCAGTTCTACACGATGACCTTTCCGCTGCAGCCTGACGATCAGGTCATCGCGCCCGGGCAGCAGCTCGCGATCATGATTCTCTCGAGCGACAACGGGTTCACGTTGCGGCCCGCGCCGGGCAGCGAACTGACCATCGATCTCGACGGATCGTCATTCACGCTTCCCGTCGTTGGCGGGAGCGCAAAGCTGAAGTCGGCGCTCGGGATGAAGTAAGCGCACGCGGGAAGGGTCTCGGCGGATCGCTGGGAGCGGACAGGGACCGGAAGTACGTCCGGAGTCTCAGCGGCTGGCATAGGTACTACAACGACTTGGGGGACTACGACGACGGAGCGCGCCGTCGTTGCAGTCCCCCAAGTATTTGCAGTTGTCGAGTTCACGAGACTTCCGACTCGTCCGGCGGTGTTCCGCTCCCCGCGCTAGCGCCGAGACCTCAGCGGATCGCGCCTACTTCGGCGTGACCTTGTACAACGCGCCTGGGCTTGCGTCCTCGATCATCCAGAGCGCGCCATCGGGCCCAACCGCCACGTCGCGAATTCGCTTGCCGACGTTCCAGCGTTCGGCCGACTTGGCGCCGCCCTTTCCATCGAACGTGATGCGGTTGAGCGACGTGGTGGCCATGCCACCCATGAGCGCTGAACCATTCCACTGCGGAAACATCGCGCCGTTGTAAAAGGTGAGGCTGCCGGGCGCGATGATCGGCGTCCAGTAGATGACCGGCTTGGTGAGGTCCGGCCGCGTATCCGGGCTGGCGATCGGCACGCCGTCGTAGTTGGTGGAGTACGACACCAGCGGCCAGCCGTAGTTCTTGCCCGGCTCGATGAGGTTCAGTTCGTCACCGCCCTTCGGGCCATGCTCGACTTCCCACAACCGACCGTCGGGCGCGAACGCGAGACCGTACGGCGTACGGAACCCCGTGCTCCAGGTCTCGGACAGCGTCACGTTCTGGCCAGGAAAGTTGTACGTGCTCACGGGCGCTGCGGTCTTCGCGAGCTCCGTGTTGCGCGGCGGATTGATCACGGCGAGGCTTTTTGCGCCGGTCTTGCCCGCCATCGGATTGCCGGGTGCCGGTTTTCCGTCGAGCGTCAACCGAAGAATTTTTCCGAGTGGTGAGTCGGGTTCCTGCGCAGGCGTCATGCGCTGGCGATCACCAACCGTCAAATACAGGAATTGTTTATCAGGTGAAAACGCGACCGCTGCGCCGAACTGTCCACCGCGGCCACGTTCCGCGTCGCGCCAGATGACCTGAAGTCCCTCGAGCGTGGCCCATCCGGCGCCTATCACCAGCTTCGCCTTCGCGAGCGCGAGGCTCGAGCCGGCGGCGCTGTCGCCAGGCTCGGAATAGGTGAGGTAGATGCTCTTGTCGGTCGCGTAATTCGGCGAGACGTACACGCCGAGCATGCCGCCCTGACCTTGGGAAAGCACCGTCGGCACGTTGCCGATGGAGATCTTCCGCATCGTGGGCCCGCCACCGCGTCCGGCCGGGGCGTCGGATACCAGCCACACCGGTCCGACCTTCTCCGTGATCAGCATCTGCCCGTCAGGCAGAAACGCGATGCGCCAGGGGAGGTTGAACGTTCCCATCTGCGTCATCGTGAATGGCAGGCTGGCTTCGGGGGCTTGCTCGCCCGCGTTGACCTGTGCCGCCGCCGCGGTAGATACGACCGCCATCAAGAATGTCGCGCGCGCAATCATCTGCATTGAATAGCCCTCGCCTGAGTTCGTTTGAATATTCCGAAAAACTTGCGGACGCCTGGCGGACGCCTGGCGGACGCCTACTTCGGCATCGCCTGTCCGAGTCCGATCACTTCACCGCTCGCAAGCACGTGGCCCTTCATGGCGCTCAGCATCGTCGTAAAGGCCGCGGCGCCATCGGCACCCCCCATCGAATCGCCACCCACTGTGTTGTCGAGGGCGAACACCTGGAGGTGGTAGCGGTGCTTCGGGCCGGCCGGAGTGCGTGGGCCCATGTAGGCCTGCATCATGCCGCGCATGTTCGGGCCATGCATCGTTCCGGTTGGCGCGTCGGTCATGCCGGCGGGAAGCGATGTCATTGCTGCGGGAACGTCTACCATGGTCCAGTGCAGAATGGGCGCACCATTCCGCATGGCGTCGGTGTCCTGCATGATCACCACATAGCTCTTCGTTCCCGCGGGGCCGGCGGTCCACGTAAGCCCCGGGAACTTGTTCCCGTTGTACTGCGTGTTTTCGAAGGGGATGTCGGCCATCTGCGTGAACGCCGGCGACGTCACCGTGAGCTTGGCACCGCCCTTCGCGGGGGCGTTGGTGAGCGCCAGCTGCGCGATGCCCACTTCCGGGTCCGTCGGCGGCGCAGCCTGCGCGAGAAGTGCGGGCGCGACCGCGGGCGCGGCGATCATCGAAAGTGTGGCGATTCGGAGGAACGTCTTTCGCATGCTGAATCTCCCGGCGCACAGAGCGCCTTCGTTGTGTACCGCTCGTATACCGAATTGTAGCCTCCCGCCGGTGTCGCAGCCCAGTCCTTGACCCACGCTTCACCAAACAGCGGTGCATTGCCACCGAGCCCACTCCGTCTGCATACTCTAGGCAAGATCCCCTGCAGACTTCCACCTTCGGAGCACCTCGTGAGCGACGCTTCCCACCTGTTCAGTGCGTACGACCGCGGACTCATGTCCCGCCGGCAGCTTCTTCAGGCCCTTGGGATCGCGGCCGTCGCGACCCCGTTCGCCGGATCATTTTCCCGCGCGTTCGCGCAGGGAGGGTGCGCGGGACGTCCCGCCGACACGACAGCCGCCTGTGGCAAGGCGCAGATGAAGGCGCCCTTTGCGCCCACCGGCTGGAAGACGACCCTGCTCGACCATTTCTCCATGAAGGTCACGGACGCCGAGAAGGAAGCGGCGTTCTACGCGGCGTTCGTGGGCTGGAAGGTTCGCAGCAACGACGCCAACGGCATCTATATGGATATCGGTGACTGGGGCGGCGTGATGATCAAGGGTGGATACACGCCGCCGCCGCCGGGCGCGCGCGGTGGACGTGGCGGTGGTGGTGCCGGTGCTGGTGCTGGTGGCGGTGCTGGTGGCGGCCGCGCGGGCGGTGGCGCGGGCGGTGGCGGTGGCGGAGCCCCGGCCAACCCGAGCAACATGGCCGCGTGTGCGACGCCGAAAATCGACCTCAGCATCCCTGGTGCCGGTGCGCTCTGGGACGGCTTCTGCTGGGGTATCACGCCGTGGGACACGAAGAAGGTGGAGGCGGCACTCAAGGAGCGCGGCCTGAACCCCGTCGCCGATCACGATGGAAAAGATTTCTACAGCTTCCATGTGAAGGATCCAGACGGTCTGGACGTGCAGATCAGCAACGGCACGAAGAAGAACCGCCGCCAGGGTCCGGCCAACGGAAAGCTGAATGCACCGCTGCCCTTTGAACCCATGGGGCTCAAGTCGATGTACCTCGACCACATCTCCTTCCAGTGCACGAGCTACAAGGAGACGGTCGCGTTCTACACTGCCCTGCTCGGCTGGAAGGGACTCGGCGATGAAGGGAGCCAGAACGAAACGGAGATTTCGAAGGAGATCGGCGGCCTGCTCATCCGTGGCGGCAATGCAACGTCACCCACGTTCGTGATGCCCGCTGAGCGGCGTGCAGTGATGAACCACATCTCGTTCGGCGTGTCGCCGTGGGATTCGGACAAGATCTGGGAGGCGATGTGTAAGCGCGGCCTGACTGGCCGCGTGGACACGGGCGCGATTGCGACGTCGGCGGAAAAGGAGAAAGACATCCACACGGCGACGTACAAGAGCTATCACACGCGCACGCCGAACAACTACGATCTGCAGTTCAGCTCGAAGATCTCGGCCGATCAGTCCACCGGACCTCAGTAAGATTGCGCGAAAGCGTGGCGACGGCGCGCTGTTCGTGCGCCGTCGCCACGCCGATCGGCTGGGCCGTGAACGATAGAGCGGAGCCCCTCAGGGCTTCGCTTTTTTCTTGGCGGACTTCGCGAAGAGCTTCTTGGGACCCTTGAGCGACGCGCCCTTGGCAAAGGTGAGTTTCACCACATCGGTATACACCTGTCACGGCGTCACTCCGTTCCTCCTCGTTGCCGATCCCGGCAATGCCTGGCGTGACATGCGAACGCGCATCGAGTAGCGTTCGGCATGAGCGTATGAAGGGGCGCTGCGATTTTCGGTACGCCAACCACCCTCCACCTGAACCGAAGCGAGTCCTCCATGCGCGCACTCATTGTTGCGGCTGCCATCGTAGCACTGCCGGCGTCGGTCGCCGCGCAGTCGCATGTGGTCGTCGCGCTCAGTCACGCCGATCACACGGTGTACGAACTGGATCCCGTGACAGGCACGATCCTTCACCAATTCAAGGCGGCCGACGAGCCGCACGAGGGAATCGGTTCGCCCGACGGCAAGACGTTCTACGCCGCGGTTCCAAACGGACCGCACGTCGTGATTCTCGACGGCACGACGTTCAAGGAGATTGGCCGAATCGAGTCGGAGTATTTCACGTCGTCGCGCCCGAACGGCTCGGCGTCACCGCATGGCATCGCGCTGACGTCGGACGGGAGCAAGCTGTATGTCGGCCTCGAGAACGCCGACATCCCCGGCATCGTCGTGTACGACACGAAGACCCGGAAGGTGATCAGGAAGATCCATGTCGTGCTGCGCGGCGGACACTTCCTCGCGATCCAGCCGGGCACTGACAAGCTCTACTACCCGATGCGCGAGGACAATCGCGTGCTGGTGATCGACACCAAGACCGACGCGATCACGAAGATCATCACGATTCCCGGCGGACCGGTTGGCGTTGGCTTCGCACCGAACGGCGACGTGTGGATCCACAATGATGGTGACGGTACCGTGCACGTGATCGACAGCAAGCGGGATTCGGTCGTGAAGATGTTGAAGGACCTGGGACAGGGCGCCGGCCGAATGGCGGTATCGCGTGACGGAAAGTGGGCAGCATCCACTCATGGCACGTCACAGGACGTGGCGCTGATCAATGCGGTGACGAAGGAAGTCGCCGCGACAATCAAGGTCGGTCGCGGGCCGGCATTTCCGCTCTTCTCGCCCGACGGCACGAAGCTCTATGTCATGAATGTCGGCGAGGGTGATGTCGCCGTGATCGACACGAAGACGATGGCCGTCACGGCGCGGCACAAGGTTGGTGTCAATCCGTTTGGCGGGGCTATCGTCACGCGGAAGTAGGGGGGCAGCCTCGTGGATGAAGCACTGCTCCTGTCGCTTACGGCGGAGTTGGGTGGTGACCTCGCCGATTCACTCAAGACGACGGTCGTGCAGGGGCTGCGGTGCATGACGACATGGGTAGTCCGCAAAGGCCGGTAGGGCGTACTATTGTCCTCCATGAAACCGAAAGAACTCACCATCCGCGGGCTGCTCCTCGGCGTATTGATCACCGTCGGGTTCACGGCGGCCAACGTCTACCTCGGCCTCAAGGTCGGCCTCACCATCGCGTCGTCGATTCCCGCGGCCGTGATTTCGATGGCGGTGCTGAAGGCCGTGAAGGACGCGACGATCCTGGAGCACAACATCGTCCAGACCGTCGCCTCCGCGGCGGGCACACTCTCGGCGATCATCTTCGTGCTCCCCGGTCTCGTGATCGTGGGCTGGTGGACGGGATTCCCCTTCTGGCAGTCGTTCCTCATTTGTCTCTCGGGCGGCGTCCTCGGCGTGCTCTTCACCATTCCGCTGCGGCGCGCGCTCGTCACGAACTCCGACCTTCCGTATCCGGAAGGCGTTGCGGCGGCAGAAGTACTCAAGGTTGGGTCCGGCACGCGTGATGGCGCGAAAGACGAGACCGGTGAAGCGAGCGAAGGACTCAAGGCTGTCATTCTCGGTTCGGTGGCGTCGGCGGGACTCGCGATTGTGACGTCAACGCGCATCGCCGCGGCCGAAGTGGCCGGGACGTTCGGGATCGGCAATACAGGCGCATCGAGCGGGTACACCGCCGCGTGGAGTCTCGCGCTGCTTGGCGCCGGGCATCTTGTTGGTCTCTCCGTTGGTATGGCGATGCTGGCGGGTTTTGTGATTGCGTGGGGCGTTGCCGTGCCGGTCCTCACGAGTCTCGGGCACGCGGCGGACGGCGTCAGCCTTGCCGCCTACACCACGGGTATCTGGCGCACACAGGTGCGATTCATCGGCGCCGGAGCGATCGCGGTTGCGTCGGTGTACACGCTGCTGAAGCTTGCAAAACCGGTGATCGGTGGGCTGGTGAGCACTCTTGCCGCGTCGAAGGCGGTCGCAACGGGTGACGACACCGACCGCGACATGGCACCGGGATGGATCGTGGCGTTGACGATCGCGTCGCTCGCGGTGAGTGGCTGGCTCGCGTTCACCTTTGCGCGCGCGACGGTGCTCTCGGCCGATGCCGTCATGCTGACGCTGATCGCCGTGCCCTTCGTGCTGGTTGTCGGCTTCGTGATCGCCGCGGTGTGCGGCTTCATGGCGGGACTCATCGGCGCGTCAAACAGTCCGGTGAGCGGCGTCGGCATTCTCTCGATCGTGATCTGCGCGTCGATCCTCGTGCTGGCCATCACCCCCACGGAGGCCAATCGCACCGCGCTCGTGGCGTTCGCCTTGTTCATCACGGCGATTGTGTTCGCCGGCGCGACGATCGCGAACGACAACCTGCAGGACCTGAAGACGGGCCAGCTCGTCGGCGCGTCGCCAATGCGACAGCAGGTGGCATTGATCGTTGGCGTCGCGGCCGGCGCCGCGGTGATTCCGCCGGTGCTCAACCTGCTTGCCAAGGCATACGGCTTTGCCGGCGCGGCGAACATCGGCGTCGTGGCGCCGAATCCATTGCCGGCGCCGCAGGCGACGCTGATCTCGGCGCTCGCGCAGGGCGTGATTGGCGGGAACCTCGAGTGGAAGATGATCGGCATCGGCCTGCTCGTCGGCGTGGCGCTGATCATCATGGACACGCTACTCGGCGCGATGAAAAAGCTGCGCATTCCGCCGATGGCCGTGGGGATCGGGATTTACCTGCCGATGAGCGCGACGTTCGCCGTCGTCGTCGGCGCAGTGGTCTCGCACTGGTACGACGGACGCGTGAAGAACGCACCGCATCCCGCGCGAGCTGCGCGACTCGGGACGCTCGTCGCGAGTGGATTGATCGTAGGCGAGAGCCTGTGGGGCGTGATCAACGCCGGACTGATCGTGGCGTTCAACACCGACGCGCCGATCGGTCTCGTGCCGGAGAGTTTCGCGCCGGCGCCTTGGCTCGGCGTGCTCGGGTTCGTCGGCTCGATCGTCTGGTTGTACGGCTGGATGCTCAAGCGCGCGCGCGCCTGACCTCGCGCGCCATGGAAACACAGAGCCCCGCGCCAGTCGGCGCCTGTGATGCGGGATAAGCGCATGCATACTCCGCCAGCCGCCGGACCGGCCGAGGGACACGAGCTAGCGGCTCTCGCGGAGCTGATGCGAGAAACCATCCAGGCGCTCACCTATTACAACGACCGCGCGATTGCCGCGGAGCTGGTGAAATACAACGTCGACGGGCTTCGCGCGTTGTTCGCCGGCGATCCGCACGCCATCCTTGTCGCACGCGACGACACCGGACTCATCGGGTTTTGCGTGAGCCGCTTCGACGACGGTACCATCTGGCTGTCCTGGTTCGGCACGGCGGCCGGCGCTCGCGGCCGCGGCGTCGGCGCGGCTTTGCTCGCGGCGCTCATGGATACGCTGCCGAGTCGTCACGCGCACAAAATCTGGTGCGACTCGCGCACGGACAACGTCGAGTCGAAATCCGTACTGGAGCGGGCTGGGTTTCGGTGTATCACCACGCTCGCAAATCACTGGTACGAACAGGACTACTTCCTGTGGGAGTGGTACCCCTGAGGTCTCGGCGCCAGCGCCGAGACCTCAGCCGACCGCGCTACAGATTGACGTGAACGACTTTCGCGGGCGAAAACCCGTTGAACGTCGTCGCGGACGCGTAGGTGTACGCGCCGATCATTTCGCTGTACACAAAATCGTCGCGATTGAGCGCCGGCAGGTCTTCCGCCATCGAGATGACATCGAGCGCGTCGCAGGTGGGGCCGAATACCGCGGACAGTTTCGTCTTTCCGCGCTTGAACGCCTTCACCGGATACTTGGCGTGGTCGAAGATCTGGCCCGAATAGGTGTGGTACACACCATCGTTGATGTAGTACGACGGCTTTCCGTCGCGCACGGCCTTGCCGATGATCTTCGCGACCGAATACCCGGCCGTCGCCACGAAGAACCGTCCCGGCTCCGCGAGAATCTCGATATGCTTCGGGAAGAGCCGCTTGAGCTCGGAATTGATGATGCGCGCGAGTTCGCGAAACGGGCGCACCGATGAATCGTACGGCGCCGGAAAGCCGCCGCCGATGTCCACGAGTTTCATCTTGTCGTAACCGCGCGACTTCGCCTCGCGGAAAATGTCCGCCGTGAGGTTCAGCGCCTCGACATAATTCGTATAGTTGGTCGTCTGGCTTCCCACGTGGAAGCTGACGCCCTCCACGACCAGTCCCTGCCGGTCGGCCTCGAGAATCAGGTCAACCGCCTCGCCGGGTGATGCGCCAAACTTCGACGACAACTCCACCATCGCGCCGGTATTCGGCACCTTCAACCGCAGGCAGAGGCCCGCGTGCGGCGCGTGCTTCTTGATCTTTTCGATTTCGTCGAAGTTGTCGAACGTCACCAGCGGCTTGTATTCGTCGAGCACTTCGAGGGTCTCGACCGGCTTGATCGGGTTGGCGTAGATGATCTTGTTCCAGATCCACGCCTGCCGCTTCTTCGCGGCCATCCCCTTGATGTTCTCGTACACGAGCTCGAACTCGGGCATGGAGGCCACGTCGAAGCTCGCCCCTTCCTTGTACAACGTGCGCACGATCGCAGCGTCGGCGCCGGCCTTCACCGCGAAGTACGGCTGCACCCGCGGCAGGAAACGACGGAACGTGCGGAAGTTCTTCCGCAGCTCGTCGTGGTCAACCACCAGCAGCGGCGTGCCGTGCTTTTCCGCCAGCTGTTTCAGCCGGGCCTTCGAAATCATTCGCCGTCCTTCACCAGGAAGTTCTTGAATCCCCACGGATCCTTCATGTCGAAGTTCGGCTTGTTGTAACCCGGAAACACATTCTTGTAGTTCTTGAGCGGATGCCAGTCGCTCGGCGTCGAAATGAAGTTGCCGAGGTATGGCTTGGACATGCCAAGGATGAACTCGTGCGGAATGTCGTCCGGCACGACGACACCCATCTCCGGGTTCTCCACCATCCAGACCGTCGCCGAGACGACCGAGATCGCGACCTGCATCGTCGTGGCGTTCTGGTTTGGCACGAGACGGCGCGATTCCTCGATGCTGAGGTCGCTGCCGGTCCACCACGACTTGTACGGGTGTCCCATGATCAGCGCGCCGAGGATGTCGGCGCCCTGGGTGATTTCGTCGCCCATGATGCGCTGGTTGTCATTCAGCTTGTAGTCGTAGCCGCGCATTTCGTTGAGCGAGGCAATCGCCGCGTCGCTCGGGCAGTAGGCGTAGTGCACCGTAGGACGGTACACGGCCTTCCCCTTCTCCCACACGGTGAGGTGGTCGGAGATCGTGAACGCTTCGCCGTGACGCACGACCATTCCCTGCACCGCATAGTTCGGCACCCAGGTGCGCACCCAGGTGTTCATGCCCATGCGCGCGAGGCAGATCTGGTTCTTCGGGCCTTCCTTGTGCTTGTAGGCGTAGGGCGGCAGCCACTTCTCGTGCGTGCCCCAGCCGAGCTCGGCCGTGGTCTGGCCCTCTTCGCGGAAGCCTTCGATGCTCCAGGTGTTGACGAACTCGTCCACCTGCTTTGGCTTGTCGGAAATCTGCGTGTCGCGCTCCGAGCAATGGATGACCTTCACGCCCAGCTGGTGCGCGAGGTGGTTCCACTGCTGCGTTTTCACGAGGTCCGCAATCTGCTCGGCTTTCTTCGCCTTGAACTTCTTGTCGGCGAGCGAGGCGGCGGCGATGTCCAGCAGGCCCTGCTTGGTGAAATGCGAAATGAGACCGGGGTTCGCGC
Organism: Gemmatimonadota bacterium; assembly: GCA_026387935.1. Taxonomy (GTDB): domain Bacteria; phylum Gemmatimonadota; class Gemmatimonadetes; order Gemmatimonadales; family Gemmatimonadaceae; genus Fen-1231. The sequence continues at coordinate 213,976 of JAPLKU010000019.1, forward strand.
CATGCTCCATCACGGCGGTCGGGCCCTTTGTCTTCCACTTCGCCATCATCCGCCGGACGTTCATGTGACGCCAGTAGAGCGTCTTCTCTGTCGGGTGCTGCTTGGGGCCGGCGGCGTACGGATCCCAGAGCTCGGTGGACGTGTTGATGTACATCACGCCCTTCTTGTGGCACCAGTCAAGGATTTCGCATGCGTCAATGTTCCAGGCGAGGTCAATGACGATGTCCCCTTCGCCGACGTACTTGCCGAGGAGCGAGCCCATGTTCTTTTCGGTGATACGGTCGCGCACCCAATGCACGCCCTTCGCCGTGAACTCCTTGAGCTTCGCGGAGCGATCCTCGAAATCCATCACCGTAATGTTCTGCGGCTTCACCTCGAGAAGGCGGAGGAGGATGGGAAGCGCGCATTCGGCGACGGCGCCGTAGCCGACAAAGAGGATTTTGTTGTTGAATCGGGTCATGAGATTTCTGATGATGGACGCCGGGGCAGTTCACCTACGGCCACACCGGCGAATGACCGCGAGCAGTGCCCGCGAGAGGAGAATTCTAGCACTTCGGAGGCGCTTTGTCAGCGTTCGCCACCGTGGGCTGCTAGGTTATTTGAATGCCTATCAAACAGTTCAATACCCTCGTGGCGGGCGCCCTCTTCTGGGCCGCGCATCCGGCATTGGCACAGCAACGAGCGGGACAACCCGCGGCTGCGGCCGTAATCACCGCGCAGGAGTTCGCCGCGCGACGCGACGCGCTCGCCGCGCGTGTAGAGAACGGCGTGATCGTTGCCTTCGGCGGCCGGTCACTGGTCCATGACTTCGGCACCTTCTTTCAGCTGCCAAGTTTTCACTATCTCACGAACTACGACGAGCCGGATGGCGCGATGGTGATGGTCGTGCGGGCAAAGAAGGCCACCGGCACGCTCTTCATCACCCGGCTGAATGAACGCACGGCGTTCTACTACGGGCAGCGGTCTGACACGGCGGCTAGCGTCGCGCGCTACGGCTTGCCAGCGCGATCGTTTGCCGCGCTGAACGCGGTGGTCGACTCACTATCGAAGTCGGACCTGCCCTTCTATATGATGACCGACGTCGAGGACCTCGACTTCGCCAGCGCGGACTCCGTCACGCGCGGACAGTTGTTCAAGACGGCGTTTGCCGCGACGCACCCGTCGGTGAGCGTACGCGACGTTCTGCCGCTCGTACTGGAGCTGCGGGCCAAGAAGAGCGCCGCCGAACTCGCGCTGCTCAAGCAGGCCGTCGAAATCAGCTCCGAGGGACACCGCGCCGCGATGCTCACGGCCGACCCGATGCACGAATACGAACTGCGCGCTTCCATCGAGTACACCTTCACCAAGATGGGCGCCGAACGTCCGGCCTACGGTTCCATCGTCGGGTCGGGCATCAACGGCACGCAGCTGCACTATATGAAGGACACCGACCCGGTAAAGGCGGGCGATGTGGTTGTGATCGACGCGGCAGCCGAGTTCCACGGATATGCTGCGGACATCACGCGCACGATTCCGGTGAGCGGCAAGTACAGCCCTGAGCAAAAGCAGCTCTACCAGCTCGTGCGCGACGCACAGGACATCGCCGAACGGAACTCGAAACCCGGCATGCGCGCCTCGGTGGCGCAGGACTCGTCAGTGGTCGTGCGCGCACGCGGCCTCGCAGCGCTCGGGCTCATCGAAAGCGTGGACGCGACCTTCGATCCGCCCTGGCCCGTGGACTGCGCCCGCCAGCCCGGCGCGTGCCAACAATCGAATCTGTGGATGATCCATGGCATCTCGCACGGCCTCGGACTCGCCGTGCACGATCCGGTGCAGGCATCGTTCGGCGAGCGCACGTATCAGATTGGCGACGCGTTCACCATCGAGCCGGGCATCTATGTCAGCACGCGCGCACTCGACGCGTTGAAGGACACTCCGAAGAATCGCGCCTTCATTGCCGCCGTGCGCGCGAAAGTGCTGAAGTACCAGAACATCGGCGTCCGCATTGAGGACGATTACATCATCACCGACAAGGGCCTCGAGCGGATCAGCCTCGTGCCGCGCGAAATTCCCGAGATCGAAGCACTGATGTTGCAGCGGCGCAGGATCGTTCCCTAGCTCGGCAGCGACCTCGTGACGACAACACCCTGGGTGCCATATCGCGAGCCGTTGCTCATCACGTTGCGACGCACGATTGTGATCGCGATGGTGCTGGGCGTGGTGGTGCTTCGGTTTTGGGGCGGCGGCTTTGCGCGCTGGCCCATGGCAACGCTGCTCGCGTTCGGGATGTTCGCCACGGCGACAGCGCTCGCGAGCTACCCGCGAGAACAGTGGCCGGCGTGGTGGATGGGCGGCGCGGCGTTCATCGGCGTGGAACTCATCGCCCACGCGGCGATTCAGCTACGTGGAACTCCGAGCTTTTACAACGGACGTGGATAGACTCCGATGAGGCCCGCGAGCACTGGCACCGCCGTCGGGGAAAGCGCGACGGCCGAGCTCTTCCGGCTTCGGAGGATCGCCGTTGTGGATGGCGCCTGGCACTTGGGGTTCATCACCGCCTTCGGACTCACGGGCATCATCGCGCTCGACTCGCTCTCGACCAACCTCGGCCGCTCACCGGGGCGGGCAATGGCGCTGTACATCCTGCTCATCTGCGTGGCGGGGTTGATAGGCGGCTTAATCGGCGCGGCATGCGGGCATGGGATTGCCACTGTACGGGAGCGATTGGATTTGCGGCGCAATCCTAGGCATTTTGAGGCGGATGGTGGTACATGACTTTCCACGTGGCGGCACGCAACGCGGATGAACTCACTGTCGCGCGGCACCGCAGTGGATTCGGCAGTTTCGCCCTGGATGCTTGCGGGCCTCACGGCCGACCATACTGACCCCACCCGCTAGCTTTCACGCACATGCAAAAGAAACGTGCCACCGCGCTCCAGCTCGAATGGGGCGGCAAGCCCTGCGATCACCCCGCGCTCGCGAAGGAATACGACGAGGGAGCCCGGACCGGGAACTACGTCTGCACGCAGTGCGGGGCGTTCATCTCATTCCGTGAGCGCGCCGAGATCCTCAAGAAGCGGCCGCCGAAAGCCTGAGCGTTCGACGGCGTCATGGGTGTGCCGCGGACTGTTTCCACGCGAGCGCAGGCGCAGGGTCGATTGCCAGGCGCGCATGAAGTCGCGCCGCCTCCGCGAGCACCCGGTCCGCATCGGCCGGCCGTTCAAGGATGAGCAGCGCATGACCAGCAATAATGAGCGGAGCGGGATCGTTCCCCGCGCGCTGCGCACCCTCGTACGCGGCCTTCAGCCCTTCGTCCAGCCGGCCGACCTGCGCGTAGGCGAGCCCGAGCGACGCGTAGACAAAGGCGCTACCGAGCCCGTGCGCGAGCGCCTCTTCGAGCACCGGCACTGCTGACGCGGGATCGCCGGCCTCGGTCAACGTCGCACCGAGATACGACATCGCATCGGCACGATCAGGGTTCATCTGAATCGCGCGGCGCAGAGCGACCACCGCATCAACCGGCCGGCCAAGCGACTTGTACACCGTCGCGAGTGCGATAAATCCTTCGTCACTCGGCGCCTCTGCAGAGAGTTGCTCAAGTGGCACGAGCGCCTCGGCTGGCTTGTCCAGCGAAACGAGCAGGTACCCCAACTGCTGCATCGCCTGCACGTAGTGCGGCGACTTCTTCAACACCTGCTCGAGGAGCCGGCGCTCTTCAGCGGTGTTGCCCTGAATACCGACGACGGACGCGAGGTTCGGCCAGGCGGGCAAATAGGTGGAGTCGATTTCAATCGCGTGCCGGAGCGCGGCTTCGGCCTCCTTGTCTCGCGGAGGATCCTGTTCGAGCAGGGCCATCGCGAGATTGTGCTGGGCGCGCGGATTGGTCGGCACCTTGGCAACGGCGTCGCGCCAGAGCGCCTCGGGATTGGCGAAGAGCGTGCTCCGCTGGAATGTCAGCGCCGCCAGCGCAAGGCACGCCACGATCAACGCAATTCGCCGGTTGGCCGGCGAGAGACGGGCGCGCCACGTCGCCCCACGGTCGTGGTCGTGCGTGAGGCGGCGCGCGAGGGTGATCGCACCAACGGCCAGCGCCACGAGCACCGCGGCGAACGCGAGGTGAAAGCGGCGCTCCGCGGCGATCTCGGTTCGAATCGGGACGAAACTCGACGACGGCGCAAGAATCAGGAAGAACCAGGCGCCAAGGAACCCGAGTTTCGGGTTCCTGCGCCATGCAATGATCGTCGCGACGAGCAGCGCCGTCACGATGACGGCACCGGGCACCGCGCGCAGTACGCTCACCGGATCGCGACCGTAGTCAATCACGAATCCGAATGGAACGAGCGTGAGTTGCAGATAGTGGGTGATGGCCCATGCTTGACTGTAGAGATACTCGTACCAGGGTACACCGAGGTTGAACCCGACGGTCTCGGCGCGCGCGCCGGTGACGATGTGCCAGAGGCCCCAGAGCCCCGTAGCCGCGAGGAGCAGGTAGTACGCGAGCCGTTTTCCGCGAAGGCGGAGCGCAGTACGCCAGTTCTCCTGCCGGAACGCGCGATCGTAGAGGAACACCACGAGCGGCGCCGAGATCATTACTTCCTTGCTGCCCATCCCAAGGAGCGAGGCGGCAATCGAGCACGCAAACCAACCGAGTCGCGCGCTGCGATCGGTGGATTCCCACCCGCGAATGGCACCGTAGAGGGTGGCGAGGTAGAACGCCGAGACGAGCAGCTCGGTGCGCTGCGTGATGTAGTTGACGGCGTCGGTCTGGATTGGGTGCAGCAGCCAGAGCGCAGTGACCACCCACGCGAGGGTGTCGCTGTGTTCGATCCAATGCTCCGCGATCCCTGTTCCGCGAAAGGTGCGGCGCACGATTCCGAAGAGGAGGGCTCCGCTGGCGAGGTGAATCAGGAGATTGAAAAGGTGATAGCCGAATGTCGTGTTGGGATCCGGTTCGCCCGGCCGGCGGTTGGCACCGAGCCGCTCGTTGATCGCGTGATTGACCGCGAACGAGAGGTTGGCGACGGGGCGGCCTGTCGTGGCAATGTCGGCCGGCGGAGTGAGCGGAATGCTGAGCGGCCAGAGACGCCTGATGGAGGCGTTGCCCGGAATGGTGTCGATGTCGTCGAACTGAAATGGCGCGCGGAGCGCCGGCGCGAACGCGGCGAAGGTCAGGATGGCCAGCACGAGACCAAGCCCCCAACGCGAAGGGAGCGCGCGACCGGCTTTAGCGGCGACACTCGCGTGGTGGCTTGCCTGATGCCGTCGGCGGAGGAACCGACGCTGCCCGTGCGAACTCACAACCGTATTACAGGTTGCGAGGTCAATTCGTTGGCTTCCGGAAGGCGGTAACTTCCAGCCTGAGTCGCCCTCCACCCGTTGCGGGATGGCCACACCAGCCCGCACGGACTCACTGCTCAAGGAAAACGATATGCGCTTCCCCTTGCCCCACATCGCGATCGCCTTCGCCGGCATATCGCTTTCGGCTGCCGCACCGCAGGAGCGTTCGTTCGACGCCGCCTCGGCGATGCATTGGCGCCAGATCGGCCCGCCGCGCGCCGGCCGCGGTCGAGCGCTCTCGGGAGTGGCCACGCAGCCGAACACCTTCTACATCGGCTTCGACAACGGCGGTGTCTGGCGCTCCACCGACTACGGGAACAACTGGGAACCGCTGTTCGACAAGGAATCGACGGGTTCGATCGGTGCGATCGCTGTAGCGCCGTCAAATCCAAAAACGATCTACGTCGGCACTGGCGCGGGCATCATCCGCCCGGACCTCGCCACGGGAAACGGCATCTACAAGTCCATCGACGAGGGAAAAACCTGGACGCGACTCGGGCTGTTTGATTCGCAGATGATCGCGATGATCGACGTGGACCCGCGCGACGAGAATCGGTTGTTCGTGGCGGTGCTCGGACACCCGTACGGCCCCAACGCCGAGCGCGGGATTTTCCGTTCGGTCGACGGCGGCAAATCGTTCCAGAAGGTGCTGTACAAGGACGAGTACACGAGCGCCAACGATGTGCGTATCGATCCGAGCAACCCAAACACGATCTACGCGAGCCTCTGGCAGCAACAGCAAGCGTTCTGGGAAGGCGGCGCATTCGGCAGCGGCGGCAACGGCATCTATAAATCCACCGACGGTGGCTCGACCTGGAAGCAGTTGACGGAAGGGCTGCCGTCGGTGCAGCAGGCGAACATCGCGGTCGCACCGTCGAATCCCAATCTGTTGTATGCCGTGGTCGCGCCGGCAACCGGCGCGGTTGGATTCTACAAGTCGGAGGATGGCGGCGAGCACTGGAAGCTCGCCGTGGCCGGTGCGAATGGCACGAACGTGCGTGCGCCGGACAACCGGCCGATGAATCGCATCGGCGGCGGCGACCTGCCCACGATCGTCGTGGACGGCAAGAACCCGGCCGTGGTCTATAGCGCGAGCACGGTGATGTGGCGAACGGAAGATGGCGGCCTGAATTGGTCCGCGGTGCGCGGCGCCCCGGGCGGCGATGACTATCAGCGCGTCTGGGTCAACCCGAACAATCCCGACATCCTGCTCGTGATTTCTGACCAGGGCGGCGTGGTGAGCGCGAATCGCGGCAAGTCGTGGAGCAACTGGTACAACCAGCCGACGGCCGCGATGTATCACGTGACCACCGACAACGCGTTTCTCTATCGCGTCTGCAGCGGCCAGCAGGACTCCGGTTCGGCGTGCGTGGACAGCCGCTCGATGGACGGCGAGATCACCTTCCACGATTGGCACCCCGTTGGCATTCAGGAGTACGGTGTCGCCGCACCCGACCCGCGTGATCCCGACATGGTGTTCGGATCGGCGCGCACGAATGTATCGATCTACAATCGCAAGACGGCGCAGAAGACCAACGTTGGGCCCGATCTTTCGGTGCGCGGTCCCAAAGGCGAGAACTACGGTCGCAACGTGCGCACGATGCCCATTCAATGGTCGCCGGTGGATCCGTCGATGCTCGTGTATGCATCGAACGCCATCTGGAAGACGATGGACAAGGGCAAGAGCTGGACGCGCATCAGTGGCGACCTCGCGAAGCAGACCTGGACGGCTCCCGCAAGCGCCGGCAAGTACGCGAGCACGGTGACCCCATCACCGCTTGGCGCGATTACCGGCCTTTCACTCTCGCCGCGCGATGTGAAAGTGATCTGGGCCGGCACGGACGACGGCAATGTGCAGGTCACGATGGACGGCGGCGCCAAGTGGAGCGATGTCACGCCCGCCGGCATCAAGCCGTGGACACGCATGTTCAACATCGACGCGGGCCACTTCGACACGCAGACCGCGTACGTCGCGGCGAACACGATGCGTATCGACGATCGCAGCCCGCACTTCTGGCGCACGCACGACGGCGGCAAGACCTGGACCGAGATCAACACCGGCATCACCGGCCCGGGAGAGAGCAACGCCATCCGCGAAGACCCGCGCGTGAAAGGACTACTCTACGCCGCCACCGAAACACAGGTGTGGGTCAGCTACGACGATGGTGATCACTGGCAGTCGCTGCGACTCAACATGCCGGCGATTTCGGTGCGCGACATCCAGGTGAAGGACGACAGCACCTGTCTCTGCTCCGACCTCGTCGCGGGCACACACGGCCGCGGTTTCTGGATTCTCGACAACCTGACGCCGCTCCGTCAGCAGGCGGCGCTCAAGGCCGCCGAGTCGGCTCGCAGCGCCTATCTCGTGAAGCCGGCGACCGCAGTGCGCGTGCGCCACGGCACCAATGATCCGACGCCCTGGCCACCGGAGCTTCCAGCCGGAGAGAACCCGATGCCTGGGGCGATCCTTGACTACTTCCTTCCGGCGAACGCCTCCGGCGAAGTGCTCATCGAGGTTCTGGATCGTGCGAGGAAAGTCGTGCGCTCCTATTCGAGCAAGGACGCAATGCTCGACCCGCATCCGGCCGTCGACATGGTGGCGTACGACAAAATCTGCCGCGCGCGTCCGACGGCGACGTTCTGCGGCCTCCCGCTCTACTGGCCCGGGCGCCCAATTGGCGTCGCCACGACGGCAGGCATGCATCGGTTCAGCTGGGACATGCACCTCGAGCCGTTCGAGATCGAGGACATTGAGAATTCCGGCGACGAAGGCGCAACGGGTGCGGTGCCACACAACACGTACGACGAACCCAACGCGCCATGGGCAGCCGCAGGCAACTACACGGTGCGTCTCACGGTCGAGGGCAAAACGTACACGCAACCAATCACGCTGCGGCTGGATCCGCGCGTGAAGACCTCGGCCGTCGGCATGCAGCAGCTCGCATTGCTCTCGCGCGAGATGTGGGATGCGAGCTGGGCCGCGCACGAGGCGTTTGAATCTGCGCGCAAGTTCTCCACTGAGCTCGGCAAACTCAGCGGTGCTGATGTGGCCGCGTTCAAGGCGAAGGTAGATTCGCTCGCGCCAGCCCCAGCTGCCGGAGGTCGCGGTGGTCGTGGCGGCGGATTCGGCGGTCGTGGTGGTGCACCCGCCGGGCCGCTCACACTCGATCGCGCGAGCACCGCGTTCATGGCGGCGGCAATGGGGATGCAGGGTGCCGACGTTGCACCAACGGATCGACAGGTGGCGACCGTCGCTGCGGCGCGCACCCAGGGCGCACCGGTGACCGCAAAGTGGAAGGCCCTGTCCACCATCGGACTCGCCGCAGTCAACGCGAAGCGGAAAGCGGCGGGTGACGCTGCAATCGTGATTCCGAAATAGCGCGCACAGTTCCGGTTACACGACAGCGCCGGATGGATCGGAGACCCGCCGGATCCGGCAACTGACTGGGGACACTACACCGACGGTGCCACGGTGCGATCCGTGGTGATTTCAACCCGTCGTTGCAGTCGTCTTGCACGCGAAACATCCGAATCATCCGGCGGTGTTCCGCCCACGCGATAGCGCCGAGACCCCTGTCGATCGCGCAGTGCCTCGATGCATGAAGCGTCAAGCCGGGTTTGAAACCACTTCTAGTGCAGCAACGTGAACGCGTTGGTCCACTCGGTCTTCTGGAAGCCCGCGCCGAGCGTCTTCGCCACCGCGCCGGATCCGAGTATGCCGAAGTTCATTGGACCCTCTGAAAAGAAGTGGCGTATATCTCAGCAGCAAGGCAATAAGGCGCGCAAATGGACCCGGTGCGGACCGTTGTTGGCCACGATCCCGGGGAAGGTGCCGGCTCTGGCGGGGGGCTGGCGGGTCGCCGCCGGCCGGTGCGTGCGCCAGATTCTCACGATCAGCACTGCCGGTCGTTGCCAGGTTGGACGATCCCGCAGACCCCCCGCCCAGCGCTTCCTTCAGGAGAGAGCAAGTGATGCTCCGCATTTCGTACGCCGTTGCTGTTGCCGCGCTGTTCTCCGTCCCGACGACCGTCGACGTTACCGTGCACGAAGGCACGTCGATGTCCGTGACCGCGTCTCCCGACGGGCGCACGCTCGCGATTGACCTGCAAGGCGGCATCTGGACGCTGCCGGCCGCCGGCGGCACGGCGAAACGGGTGACCGACGAATACAACGACGCGCGCGAGCCCGTCTGGTCGCCTGACGGAAAGTGGATCGCCTTCCAGGGCTATCGCGACGGCGGCTGGGATATCTGGGCCGTGGCGCCGGATGGCACCGGCCTGCACCAGATCACGAGCGGCCCGTACGACGACCGCGAGCCGGCCTGGTCGCACGATGGAACGCGCATCGCGTTCTCGTCCGACCGCGGAGACGGCGCCAACTACAACGTGTGGGTTCTGGACCTCGCGTCTGGCAAAATGACTCAGGTGACGACCGATCCGGGCGACGACTACATGCCCACGTGGGGCCCGGGCGACGCCGAGATCGCCTTCGTGGGGACGCGCGCCGGCGCACTCGCGATCTATGCAGCCTCGCCGGCCGGCACGAACGAACATCGGGTGGCCGGCGGTGGCCGTGTCGACGCGCCGTCGTGGGGACCGGGCGGGACGATCGTCTACAACGTCGCCGCAACAGGATCGAGCCGCCTTGAAGCCGACGGCAAACCACTGACCGGCAGTGAGAACGCCTTCCCGTTCAAGGCCTCATGGGCCTCGGCGACGGACTTCTATTATGTGTCCGACGGGAAGATCCGCCGGCGGTCGACCACCGGTGGAGAAGCAAAGACCATCGAGTTCTCAGCGACGTTCACCGTCACGCCGGCGAGCTACGTGAAGCGCCGCCGCGACTTTGATTCACGTGCGCCGCGCAAGGCGCTCGGCGTCGTGCGGCCGATGATTTCACCGAATGGCCGCTACGTCGCGTTCGCAGCGCTCGGCGACATCTATATGATGAGTGTGGGCGGCAAGCCGACGAAGCTCACGAACGATGCCGCCTTTGACACTGATCCCTCCTGGTCGCCCGACGGCGCGCAGCTCGCATACGCGTCCGACAAGGGCGGGCCGCTGATGAACATCTGGGTGCACGACGTAAAGGCCGGCACCACACGAAAAATCACGGCGCTGACGACGTCGGCACTCGGGCCGAGCTGGTCGCCCGACGGAAAACGGATCGCCTTCCTTGATGTGGACGGCGTCTGGGGCCAGGCGACGCCGTCGGTGATCGACGTCGCCACGGAAGTGATCACGAAACTGCACGAGCCGATCTTCGCGCCGGGGAACCCGACCTGGTCACCCGACGGAAGCCGGATCGCCATGGCGGTGCTTCAGCCGTACTCGAAGCGATTCCGCGAGGGGACGAACCAGATTCTCACCTTCTCGTCCACAGCGGGTACCGCGCAGAGCGCGGACGTGTGGATGACCCCGGTAAAGCACCTCTCGATTGACTCGCGTGTTGGGGGTGGCCCGGCGTGGTCGCCCGACGGTACGAAGATGGCGGTGATCTACGAAGGGATGATGAGCCTCGTCCCTGTCGGCGCCGATGGCACGCCACTCGGTCCGCCGCGGCGGGTAACGAGCGAGATCGCGCATGCGCCGAGCTGGACGGCGGACTCGAAGCACGTCCTGTACCAAGCCAATGAGAAGTTGCGCCTGCTCGACGTGGAGTCCGGGAAGGCGAGCGATGTCCCACTCGACCTGTCGTTTACGCCGGCGATCGCGACCGAACGCGTGGTGGTGCACGCGCCGCAGCTCGTGGATGGCAAGAGCGAGACCCTGCGGAAGGACGTGGACATCATCGTGGTCGGCAACCGAATCAAGTCGGTTGGCCCGCACAGCACGGCGAACCACACCGGGGCGAAGGTCGTTGACGCCACCGGCTATACCGTGATGCCGGGTCTCGTGGAGCATCACGCGCACCTGCAGAAGGATTTTGGCACGGTGAGCGGCCGCGCGTACCTCTCATTCGGCATCACGACGATGCGGAGCCCGGGCGGGTCGCCGTACGAATCGGTGGAATACAAAGAGGCCGTCGAGGCCGGCGTGCGCCCCGGCCCGCGCATCTTCTCGACGGGCTACCTGATGGAATGGAATCGCGTCTACTACAACATGGCCGTGGCCGTGTCGTCACCGGCGCATCTCGAACTCGAGATGGAACGGGCGAAGGTGCTTAAGCACGACATGATCAAGAGTTATGTGCGCATGCCCGACCTGATGCAGAAGCGCATCATCGAGTTTGCGCACGCGGCCGGGATTCCGGTGTCGTCGCACGAGATTTTTCCGTCGTCCCTCTCCGGGATCGACATGACGGAGCACACCGGTGCGACGTCACGGCGCGGCTTTTCGCCCAAGCAGGGCCCGCAGCAGGCGACGTATGAGGATGTGATCGAACTCTTCCTTGCGGCGAAGATGCCGATTACGCCGACCTTCTCGCTCGGGGGCGCGGGGCTGCGCGAGCTGGCCGCGAAGGACACGTCGCTGCGCACGGATCCGCGGTTTGCGATATACCCGCCCTGGCTCGTGGCGGCTGTCACCGGTGGTGGTGACGGAGGTGGACGCGGCGGGCGTGGAGGACGTGGAGGACGTGGTGGCGGTGGCGCAGGCGGTGGCGCAGCTCCTGCGGCCGCGCCCACGGCGCCGGCCAATCCACTCGCCGGACAGGATCCGAGCGGCGGCTACAAGTTCGTGATGCAGCTCCTCAAGCGGGGCGGCACGGTGCTCGCAGGCACGGACACGCCGCTCGCCGCAAATCTCAATGGCGAACTGCAGACGTTCGTGAACGCCGGAATGTCGCCCTATCAAGCGCTGCATTCAGCAACCGTCGACGCGGCACGCGTGCTTGGCGTCGACGCCGGGAGCATTGAGGCCGGCAAGCTCGCCGACCTCGTGATCGTGGACGGCAATCCGCTCGCGGACATTTCGGTCACGACGCGGGTAAAGCAGGTGATGGCAAACGGAAAGGTCTTTAGGCTTGCCGACTTGTTGAAGCAGGACCGCTGACCCGAGGTTCGGTAAGGGGTTCGTGTTCGAGGATGTGCACGTCAAGGTGTCCAGCTCGCGCGGCCGGATTCGGGACCGGTAGACTGGGCTAGGCGGGCGGCGCAGCCGGAGGAGCAATCTCCGGTGCAAGCGGTGTGTGCGCCGCCGCCTCATGCTTGGGTGTCATCGGTACCGGGGCAATCGTAGACACCCGCACCATCGTCGCGAACGCACGACTCACGTCGGGATCCACTTCGGTGCCAGCGCGCCCCTCGATGTCGTGCAGCAGGCTGGCCACGCCGAAGGCGCGCACTTCGGTGCGCGAGCACCCGATTCCCTCCGCCAAGCCCATCGCGAGCACCGAGACATTGCAGGCGTGCGTCATGGTGTACTCGTCGAAATCCTTCATCAGGACGAGCGGAAGCAACATCTGCTGGTTGGACCGCATCGCGATCGCATCCTGAGCAGCGGCGTCAGCTGGAGACTCGGCGGCCGTCACATCGGCGCCTTCTTCATCGGCGTCATAGAAGTCTTCATCGAGCGCGAGTCCATCGTACGTGAGGCGATGTCGAACTCTTCCTCGGTGACCCTGAGCGCATCGTGATCGTGCATCGTCGGATGGGCATACCGCCGATGCATCACCACAGAGAATGCTTTCAGCCATGCCAGACGGTCCACCGGCAGGCGCTCGGTAATCGAGGTGGTTACACGTTTATGTGCGGAGGTAGGGCGCGGTTCCACACCTCAAAAATGCCTCTTACGGCACGTAGGCGATACAGTCGATCTCCACCCGGAGACCTTCGCCCGGGAGCCCGGCAGCCTGGATCGTGGTACGGGCCGGGCGGTGATCGCCGAACATGCGGGAATAGACCGCATTCATCTGCGGAAACTCCTTCATGTCGAGAAGGAACACGCCGCAGCGGAGCACGTGCTGGAGATCCGTGCCCGCAGCCTTCAGGATGGCCTCGACATTCTTGAGGCACTGCTCAGTCTGCACGCCGGGGTCGGCGCTCAGAATCTTGCCGGTCGCGGGGTCGGTCGAGCCCTGGCCGGAGACAAAAACGAGGCGTTCGAACCCCATGCCGGGCGAGTACGGGCCGACCGGCTTGGGAAGGTTCTCAGCGTGAATTGGGCGGTGTGTCATTGGTATCGCGAGGTAAATGTTGCGGTACCGAGCAAACGGCCACCCGCAGAGCAGCCGCGCCGTACCAGAGTCCGTGAGTATGCCGTTTGGCGTGGGGGCCACGCAAGCGGTACATCACATCGCGCGGGAGAAATGGTGGCAGCGTTCGCGCACGCCCATACCTTAGTACACGCAACGCGCGCAAAGCGGCTGTGTTCACACCCTCCACCGGAAAGACGATGACGAGCAAATTCGGCGCGACGGCGAAGTGGCAGTCCTGGACGCCATACCTGCTGAGCGCGCTCCGCATCATCACGGCGTTCTGCTTCATGCAGCACGGCATGATGAAGCTGTTTGCGTTCCCCAAGGGGATGGGTCCGGAGAACAGCACCGCGGTGATGTGGACGCAGATCTGGTTCGCGGGCGTGTTCGAGGCGTTCGGCGGTGGGTTGATGTTGCTCGGACTCTTCACGCGGCCAGTGGCGTTTCTGCTCTCCGGTGAGATGGCGGTCACCTATTTCCAGTTCCACGCGTCGCGCGGCTTCTGGCCCGCCATGAACGGCGGCGAAGTGGCCGTGCTCTTCTGCTTCATCTGGCTGTTCATCTCGGCGGCCGGCGGCGGACCGCTCAGTGTTGACGCCATGCTGAAGAAGAAGTGAGTGCCTGACCGTCGGTCACGCCGCGCCGCTGCGCTGAAGTCGGCGCCGTCTCGCGGGACGGTGATCGCCGTCCTCATCGCGCTGCAGGTGCACATCATGGTCGTGGCGTGGATCACGATCAAGCCACGCGACATGACGAAGGCTCCACCGAACGTCACGGGGTTTGCCGGGGCTACGAAGTCGGCCGCTGTCGGCGGCCTTCCGATGACAACCCAGCGCGTACTGCACCGCTTCGCCGTGCGCGACGACCCCGAGGGGAACCCGATTCCGCGCGCGCGTGTGCGCAGCGTGCTCGACGCACAGGAAGCGACAACGGACGATCACGGCATTGCGCTGCTCTCCGTGCGGCCGGTCGCGAAACTCCTGGTGCAAGTGGAGCGGCCGGGATTCGCCATGCACGCCGCGCAGCTTGAGAACTCGCATGTTGGCGCTGAGCGTCGGCACACAATCCTGCTCAAGCGGGCCGACGTGCCGTACTCCATCATTGACACGATCTTCATGATTCGCTGCAATCACTGCCACGGGAACGAATCGGCGAGCGGTGGCGTGAATCTCTCCACCTACGAGCGCGCGGTGCGCAGCCGGTTCGGCGCGCTCCCGATCATCAGGCCCGGAACGCCGGACTCGAGCCTGTTGATTCATGCCCTGAACGACACCGTGGCGAACCCGGGTGCATTGAAAGCACACGTGAAAGCAGTGGGGCGGTTTCCGGAGTTCGAGATCGAGACGCTCGCCGAGTGGATTCGGGAGGGCGCGAAGAAAGTCGTGCCGTAAGGACAGTGCCGCTGCGGTGCGTGCCGTTCCTTCACGAGTCCCGCGCACTGAGCCTCCGGTTCATCCGGCGTCTGTCCGCACCCGCGCTAGCGCCGAGACCCCAGCAGTACGGCTCTACCGTTTTGGCTTGAGAATCGTCCCGCGGCACTTCTTCGCACCGCAGTGGCACGGGTACTCGCGCTTCGCCGCAGGAGTGTGCCGAGTGGTCAGCGCATACGCGTAGTCGTACGCGAGCTCTTCGCCCGGCTCGATACGCCGAATCGTATCAATCCAGATGCGGCCATCCTCGACCACCGCATCGCAGTTCGGATCGCAAGAATGGTTGATCCACTTTGCGATGAAGTTGTCTACGCCGGCATCAATCACCACATCGTCATCGATTGCAAACAAGAACGTGTGGTGCCGCTTGCCGTCATTCTCCGGATAGCGAGCATCCGCCTCGGCCGGCGTCAGCCGCTCGCCGCCGTACTCGCACAGCCGCACACCGGCGGCGAGGACGCGCGTCGCAAAGGCGCCACGCCCCTGCATGGGCGAGCCGCGAATCTCGAAGGGGCGCGTGGTTTTCTTCGGGGGCACGACCTGAAGGTATTAAACAGTTCCGGCGCCGGAAGGAGCGATTCGCTCCCGCCGGCGCCGGCCCTACCGTCTACTCCCTACCGACTGCTACGGAACAATCACGTTCTGGAGGCCGGTGACCGCATCCTTCAACAGGTTGACCTTGTTCGGGTCGCACGAGTTGCGGGCATCGCCCTGCAGCGCGGTTGCGAGCGTCGAGAGCGCCGTCGTGCGCGTCTGGCCCGACGAACCCTCAGCCGCCGCGAGCGACTGGCGGACCGCCGCGATGCGCGGAGCCGACAGACACTTGTTGCGTTCGAGCTGGTCCACATACGATTTGGCCAGCGGGAAGCTGTTCGGCCAATCGATCTTCGGCTGGCCCTGCGCGTTGAGGTAGGTCCAACGCACCGTCTTCGCCGCATCAATCTCGTTCTGCGAGATGAACTCGCTCGGGATCAACTCGGCCACATCGAGGCCGCGGGCGATTTCCGAGCTCACGATCGAGCCGTTGTACCAGTACACCGACCACGAGCCGCCCATCGTGAAGCGAGTCGAGTCTACCGGACCACGGTCGAAGAAGGCGATTTCCTTCGGGTTCTTGGAATCCGTCCAGTCGAACACCGAGATACCGCCCTGGTACCAGGCCTGCACCATGACGTCGCGTCCCGGAATCGGGATGAGCGAGCCATTGTGCGCGACGCAGTTTTCCTTGTCCGTCTGTGCGGCGGGCAGCTTGTAGTAGCCCTGGAAGACGAGCTTCTTGTTCACGATGTTGAAGATCGCGTCCGAGCCCCATTCCTTCTTGTCGGTGTCGCGGCACTTCGGTGCGCCACCGCCGCCCCATTCGTCGGAGAAGAGGAGCTTCGTGCCGTCGTTGTTGAACGTGGCCGAATGCCAGTAGGCGAAGTTCGAGTCGGCGACAGCGTCGATACGCGTGGGGCGCAGCGGGTCGCTGATGTCGAGGAGGATGCCATGGCCTTCGCAGGCGCCACCGGCGAGACCGCGCGCCGGATAGACCGTGATGTCGTGGCACTGACGGCTCGCGGAAATGGGATCCACGCCCGGCTTCGGAGCGGCTGCACCCGGCCCGGCGCCAAACATTTTGGCGACGATGCCGGGGAGCGCGGCGCGCAACGCCGCCGAATCTGCCGTGGAAATCGTCGCGGCGCCATGCGACTTGGCGATGCTGTCGAGGATCGGCTTCGTGAACTGCGGCGGTGCGACCATCACCTGGCCCTGGAACTCAATGACAAAATCACCACGAGCGCGGGCGGCGTCCGCCTGCTTCTTGGCGCTTTCCTTGTCGAATTCGGATTCGCCGTGCGACGCCGGGGCCTTGAGGCCGGTGAAGATGTCGGCGCGGTTGGCGACGGCAGCCGCAGCGGGATTCGCGAGCGGGACCTTGATGATCTCGATGCGCATCAGCGACGAATTCTGGTTCTTGTCCGGCGTGGCGCTCACACAGCCAGGCATTTCGTTCGGCGAACGGACGGCCGACGAACCGCTGACATAGATGTAGACGTTGTCCTTGTCCTTCGGGTCTTCGAGCACGGTGTGCGTATGCGAGCCACGGCAGGTCTGGACGTTGGCGAGGAGCTTCGGGTTCTTGATGTCCGAGATATCGAACACGCGAACACCGCGCATGCGCTCCTTGCTGACCGTGTCCGGCACGCCGCCGGGCTTGCAGTCCACGCGGCCGTTATTCGCTTCGGCCGACATGAACATCAAATTCTTGTACACCGAAATGTCATTCTGCGACGCCGGGCAGGTGTACGCCGTCACCATCACTGGCGCGTTCGGATTCGAGATGTCCCAAATCACCGGGCCATTGTAGTTGCCCTGAATCGCGTACTTGCCCGTGAAGGCGATGTCCGAGTTCGTGATGCCGAGGAATCCCGGCGGCGACACGGCCTTGGCGTTGATCTTGAGATTCGAGACTGCCTCACCGGCGTTCATGAGACCGCCCTTGAGACCGACGCGCGGATCGGCCTTCGCGGCGGGCTTTGGCAGTCCGCTTGGCACGGGCGCGCCGGCGCATGCGGCGACGCCAATCAACGCTGCGGCGAGCGACAATCGCATCGCCTGGTGGCGCAGGCCCTCTGTAAACACGGCTGCGTGATGCTCACGTGGCATGGACGACTCCTCTGTGGTGACGAACTGGAAAGGGGGGACGGCGGTAGTACCCTGCGAAGTACGACTTCAAAAACGATGAACTACGGCGCGCGAACCGGACCGCCGATTTCGAGCACCATCTGCGCCATGCGAACGATTTCAGTGGACTGATCCACCTGCACATCGTTGGCGAACTTGAAGATTGTTTCATCCTGACCAGCGCCGGTGGATGCAAAAAGTGTCTCGACCATGCCCACGGCGCCGCGGTGATGCTGAATCATGTAGGTGAGGAAATGGCGATCGAACTCGACGCCGCGCGCGGACTCGAGCTTGGCCATCTGGTCGTCGGTGAGCATGCCCGGCATCGTCATGACATGCGCCATGCCGTTCATCATCATCGTCATGCCCTTCGGATTCGGCGCGGGCACCGGCTGGCGACGGTCCTCGAGCCAGCGCGACATAATGGCGATTTCATCTGTCTGCGCATTGATGATGCGTTCCGTGAGGCGAATCACGGACGCACTCGCGCCATGCGTCGGCGCCCACTTGGCCATGACGATGGCCTGCGCGTGGTGGGCAATCATGCCCGTCATGAAGTCGATATCGGCGCGAGTGTAGGCGTAGCGAACGCTGTCGCGCTTGGCCTGAGCCATGCTGCCGGCCAGGCCAGTCAGGGGCCCGGGATTCCGGGCGCATGCCGCGACGGCGAGTGCCGTCGCGAGCGCCGTCGCGAGCGCCGCGATTGTCCGTGGAATGGCAATCCTCATCACCATGGATTCTACCACAAACAGAGGCGCGGGGGCATTGAGGCGGGGAACGAACTACCGGGCGGAGCTGGGGTAACTTTCAGGAACATCGGGGCGGCACAGACATCGGAAACCAAGGCATGCGCATGGCAGAACAGGTCGTCGTGGTCACGGGGGCAAGCGGAGGGATTGGAGCGGCGACGGCCGAACTGCTGGCGGGTCAGGGCCATTCGGTCGTGGTCGTGGCTCGACGGGCCGACGCCCTCGCCGCCGTCGCGGTACGGTGTCAGGGGCGCGCCTTCAGCATCGTCGCGGACTGCACGAAGCGCGACGACGTGGCCCGCGTGGTGAGCGAGTCCATCGCACAGTTTGGCCATGTGGACGTCTGGGTGAACAACGTCGGCCAGGGGATCTCGCGGCAGCCCACCGAGCTCACTGACCAGGATATCGACGACATGATCCGCCTGAACGTGAAGTCGGCGCTCTACGGGATGCAGGAGATCCTTCCGCACTTCAAATCGCAGGGCCGCGGACAGGTCATCAATGTGTCGTCTATGCTGGGCCGGATCCCGTTCGCGCGCTTCCGGTCCGCGTACGTGGGCTCGAAGCACTTTCTCAACGCGCTCACGGCGATGGTGCGTGAAGAGGTCCAGCAGAGCCACCCCGACATCCAGGTGTCGCTCGTGTCGCCCGGCGTGGTGCGCACGGACTTCGGCGTGAACGCGATCCACGGTGGGCCCGACTCGCGTCAGTTGCCACACTCGCAGAGCGCCGAGGAAGTGGCTGCGGTGATCGCAGGGGTTATCGACTCGCGAAAACCGGACGTCTACACGCGGGCCGGAGCGCAGGCGCGCATCGCGGACTACTACGCTTCGGTGGGGGTCGATCCATGATCGACCTGACTGCAACAGCCGCGTGGCTGCCGTCCCCCTGAGTATTTAGTTGCTGCAGTATCCCATTTCTCAAGCGAATATCCAGGTTATCTCACGCCCGTCGTAGACCTAAGGCAGCGCGAACGCCACGTACGTCCCGCCGCTCGGCGCGTCGTTCTTTCCGCCGCCGCAGCCGATGACGATGTACTGCTTGCCGTTGACCATGTACGTGGACGGCGTCGCGTTCCCCGCAGCCGGCAGCTGCCCTTCCCAGAGCAGCTTGCCGTTTGACTTGTCGAACGCACGGATCTTGTTGTCGTAGGTCGTCGCGGCAATGACCAGCAGCCCGTTCTGCGTGACAATGGCGCCGCCGTAGCTGTCGGTGCCCGTGTTCTTGATTCCCTGCGCGGCCAGCTTCGGATACTCGCCGAACGGAATCGTCCACTTGATCGAACCCTTGTTCAGGTCGATCGCGTTGAGCGTGCCCCAGGGCGGCTTGATGCCCGGGTAGCCCTCGTGATCGAGGAAGATGTCGAACGCCGTCTGCCGGTACTTGAGGAAGAACGGATTCGCCGTCGCCGTCGTCGCGACGTCCTTCCCGGTCATCAGGAAGTTGGCGAGGTCGTTGATCGCGACATTGTCGAGCGCCGTGGCAAACGCCGGCATGCGACCCGTGCCTTCACGAATTGTCTTGATGATCTGCTCGCGCGTCAGGCGCGTGCCGACGCCCTCGAGCGTCGGTGCCACCGGTGTGTTGTTCGGTCCATGGCACTCGGCGCAGTTGGCGCCGAACACCGACTTGTCCTCGCGCGGCAGCATCTTGAGGATCCACGCCATCTCGTTCGAGTTCACGTAGAGCAGACCCGTCGCCGGATCGAACGCGGGGCCGCCCCACTCGCCGCCGCCGTCGACGCCCGGGAAAATGATCGTGCCCGTCAGGTTAGGCGTCGTGAACGGATGCGGCGTCGGATTGGCATTGAAGATCTTGAGTGCCGCGGCGTGGGCCTCGGGTGTGCGATTGGTCAGGCCGTCTTCCGTGAGTTGCTGGCGCGCGAAGGGCGGCGGCAGCACGGGAAAGCGCTGCGAATCGGCGGCGATGTCGCCGTCGAGCGTGGCTTTCGGCATCTGCTTCCACTCACTCGGGAAGAGTTCCTTTCCCGTCATGCGGTCCAGCAGCCATACGTGGCCCGTCTTCGTGATCTGCGCGACCGCGTCCACCTTTTTGCCATCGCGTGTCACGGCGACGAGCGTGGGCGCGGCGGGAAAATCGCGGTCCCAGAGGTCGTGCTTGAGTCCCTGAAAGTGCCAGATGCGCTTGCCCGTGTTGCCGTCGAGCGCGACGACCGAGTTGGCGAAGAGATTGTCGCCGACTCGATTGGCGCCGTAGAAATCAAATGACGCGGAGCCCGTCGCGAAGAAGATCATGCCGCGCTTCTGGTCCACTGTGACGCCCGACCAGGCATTGGTACCACCCGCGATCTTCCAGGCGTCTGGCGGCCACGTGTCGTAGCCGAACTCGCCCGGGTGCGGAATGGTGTGGAAGGTCCAGCGGATCGCGCCCGTCTTCACGTCGTAGGCGCGAATGTCGCCGGGAGCGGACGGCAGCGCTTCGGGCACCGACGTGCCGATGACCAGCATGTCCTTGTAGACGACACCGGGCGTGCTTGCGCTGACGGAGAGTCCTTCCACCGGGCGGTCGACCCCCGCGCGCAGGTCCACCCATCCGCTGTCGTTGCCCCAGCCCGCGGCCTTCTGGCCGGTTTTCGCATCGAGCGCGAAAAGGCGATAGCGATGGTTGAAGTACACACGGCCATCGTGCACGACGACGCCGCGATAGCGGATGCGCGGACCGGTGAACCGTCCGCCGGTGGGATCGAAACTCCAGAGTTCCTTGCCCGTGGCCGCATCGAGCGCGAAGGCGCGCTGTTTGGGTGACATCGCATACATCACGCCACCGACAATGATCGGATTGGACTGCATCTCCGATCCCTTGAACTCGTCGTGGGTCTCGTACGTCCACGCGACCTTCAAGCTGGCGACGTTCTTCGGCGTGATCTGCGCGAGTTGTGTGTAGTGCGTGTGGTCGTCGTCGCCCTGATAGACGGGCCAGTCGGCGGACTGTCTGTTGGACTGCGACGCGGCCGGTTTTGCCGGTGGCTTGGCCCCCGGTTTTGCCTGCGCAATGAGCGCAGCGGGGACGAGAAGACAGGTGACGGCGGCGGCGCGCAGGGAGTTTCGCATCGTGTTTCGGGGGGTGGACAGTCGTTCAAGCTTACTCGGCCAGCCGGAAATGGCGAACAGATGGAGGCGGTCGTGGAACGGATGGGGCGCGGCGACGGGCGGCAGCAGTGAGCCGCCAAAGGGCACGAGCGAGACGGCAGACGACAAAAGCGAGACGACAAAACGACAAGAGCGAGACGGCAGGCGACAAAGACGAGACGGCAGACGGCAAAGACGCGACGGCAGACGGCAGACGGCAAAGACGCGACGGCAGACGGCAAAGACGCGACGGCAAAGACGCGACGGCAAAGACGCGACGGCAGACGACAAAGACGCGACGGCAGACGGCAAAGACGCGACGGCAGACGGCAAGGACGCGACGGCAGACCGCAAGGACGTCGACGCCGCCCATATTCGCTCAGCACGCGACGCCAGCACCGCACACCTGAGGGTCGAATGTTCGTCCGTGGGCGTGGGCCGCGGACAAGCGCGCGCCCGCGCACTAGCTACCGCTTCTTCGCCTCGGCGGCGCGCAGGCGCACGATGCGCGCCTTGATATCCGTGACCTGCGGCTGGAGCTCGGGATCGGCGTCCTTCCAGAGCTTCACGAACTCTTCGTAATTCTTGATCGCGTTGGCGATGTCGCCCTTGGCTTCGTAGAGCTCACCGAGGCGGCGGGTGGCGAGGGGGAGGGCAGCGGGGTTTTGCGCCGCGGTGTTGGTCACCATGTATGGCTTGCGGAGCGCTTCATAGTGGGCGAGTGCGCTGTCGGACTGATTTAACTTGTCGAAGGCACGAGCCAGCCGCAGGTCAGTACGCCCCATGTCGGCGGGTTCGACGTTGCCGGTATCCGAGTACGTAGCCGTTCGGAACGCAACAATCGCGTCAGCCGTGCGCCCTTCGGCGAGGGCGAGCTCACCGCGGGCGCCTTGGAGATCGCCCCAGCTCCGCAGACGCTCCTCACGCGTTGCAGCACGCTCGAAGTCCGCGATCAGCGGTTTGGCCTTGTCGGCGCGGCCGAGCCGGGCGTACGACTCAGCGATCGCCAGGTCCGGCCGATCAAGCACGGGCAGCTTCTTCCCGATGTTCGCGGCGACGAGTGAATCGAGCTGACGAACACCCGCGGCCTCGGCCCAGCGAAATCCGCTCGATGACACGATCTGTTGTGCGGCGTTCTCGACCGGATTGGAGTAGAACTTGGCCGAATCCTCTACCAGCGACGCCGTTCGGCCAAGTTCTGCGCTGCGGCGCAACTGACCGCGCGCGATGGCCACATTGGCCAGCACGCGTGACATTTTGGCGCGCGTGTTCGGATCAGACACCTTGGCGTACATCGCCGCATTGGCCGCAAGCGAGTCAATGCCGCCTGCGCCGGCCACCCAGGTTTCCGACCAGTAGCGCGAAAGATTGTTGGGAAACTCCCGTCGAACGACCTCGACCGACTTCCGTGCCGCGTCGAGCTTTCCGACTCCGAGCTGGGAAGTGATGAGGTTGGCGTAGAGCTGCGAGATGGGCCTCTTGCCGAGCGCAGCCTGTTTTGCAATTTCGGCGACCGCCACCGACTCTGCCTCGGCATCCTCTCCAAGTGAGTTCAATGCGAGGATGCGGTTGTTCTGGCTGAGGAACGGATGAGCCGCATACAGCTCGGCACCCTTTCGCGTGCTGATTTTGGAATAGTAGAACGCCTCGACTTCTGCCTTTTCGTCATCGGCGAGTCGTTCGCGAAACCGGAATGCCGCCGCCGCGGCGATAGCCGCCTCGGAGCGCGGCGCGCCCACGTTACCGAGATACACAGCCAGTTTTCGCCAGGCCATCGCGAACGTGGAGTCTTCTTTCAGGGCCGCACGGACACCGACGATGCCCTGCGTCCAGTCGCCACGAAGGTCTCCGGCCTCGAGCGCACGCGAGTATTCACGGAGCGCGGCGAGCGACGACGTGGTCGCCCGTTCCAGCGAAGGCGCGCGCGCGATGGAGCGCAGTGACTCGCCAATCCGCGACCGCATGCCTTTCGCGACCTTGTCGACCGCATTCAGGATGTCGGCGGCACCCGGCGCAACTTCCTGCACGGTGAACAGCGCTGTTCCGGAATCGGCGCGCACGAGATTCGCGGAAATCACGAATGACGTCGCCGCTGACGAGACGGTGCCGGTCACGATCAACGGGATGCTGCCGCGCATGGCGAGCATCTGCGCCGTCTTGTCGTCGAGTGTGGCGTTGTCCGCGAGCTTCATGCGGCGCAGGCCGTCGGCGATATCACCGGCACCCACCAGCTGAATCGCCTTGGACTGTCCGAGCGACGTTCGCATCGCGGCCGCGACCACCGTCCCGAGCGTGGTATCGGCCGTCGTCGACACGAACTGCGCCACGAGCACGCGCGAGTCCTTGCTGATTGTGCCCGCGTTGATCAGCGAGGCCGCGGGACCGATACCGAACTGCCGCAGCAGCATCACGACCGCGAGCGCCGCGACCACGGCGCCACCGGCGAGCGCGCTCCCGCGCCACGTGCGCTTCCACGACAGGTGCGGCGCGGCCTTGATCGCCATCGTCGTCATCGTCGAATGCACGGCCGTCCCGCCCGCGGTGCGCGGCGGCGTATACAGCATCGCCTTGCGCGCCGAGGTTTGGACGTACCAGGTGGCGATCACGGCCGGAAGACCGAGTGCGGCCGCGACGAGCGCGACGGTCACGGTCCAGTCGGGCAGGCCGATGCCCACGACCGCCGCCTTCGCCAAAATCCAGGTCGCACCGAATGCGGCGGCCCAGACGCCGAGTGCCGCCGGCAGCTTCCACTGCCTGCCACCGAGTGTGGCGGGCAGCGCATCGCGCGAGGCGCCGCTCACCACCGACTCGAGCTGGCGCAGCACGTCGCGCGCCGTGGCCGGGCGATCTTCCGGCAGTTTGGCAAGGCAGGCCGCGATGAGCGCTTCGAGTGCGGGGGCCACGCCCGGTTTGCGCGAGCTGAGCGTCGGCGCCACTTCGCCCATGTGCGCCGCCATCAGCTTGTGCGGCGCGAGCCCGAAGAATGGCGGCTGGCCCGTGAGCAGCTCGAACGCCAGACAACCGAAGGCATAGATGTCGGCGCGGTGATCGGTGTCGGGGTCGCCTGCGGCCTGCTCGGGCGCCATGTACGCCGGCGTGCCGATGGCCGTCCCCACCTGCGTCATGGCGCTGGTCGCGTTCGCGCCCGACTGCGTGCGCGACGCGTTGATGGCCTTGGCGATGCCGAAGTCGGTCACGACGGCGGCTTCGCCGGAAAGCAGCACGTTGTCCGGCTTGATGTCGCGGTGCACGATGCCGCGCTCATGCGCATACACCAGCGCGCGCGCCACGTCGCGCAAAATGCTCAGCGCCTCGTGCTCCGAGAGCGGCCCGCGCGCCAACCGGCCGCGCAGTGATTCGCCTTCCACGAACGGCATGGTGAAATACGGCGTGCCCTCCACCTGCCCTGCTGTGAGCACGGGCACGATGTTCGCCTGCTGGAGCGAGGCGGCGAGCTGGATCTCACGTTCGAACCGGCCGGTGCTCAGCGTCGCCGCGAGTTCCGTCGAGAGCACCTTGATGACGACTTTGCGGCCGAGCTTCTTCTCAGTCGCGACGAAGACGCGCGACATGCCGCCACCGCCAAGCTCGCGCTCGATGGCATAGTCGGCATCTAACAGCTTCTGGAGTCGCGCGCGAAGGTCGGTCAAGCGCCTGTGGCAGGGGAAATTACCCATCGAAGTTAAGCTTGGAGGTGCGGACTGGATAGCACGTCGGGAGGCGCAATCCTCCGGCCAACCCGACCGGCGCCTCTGCTGGTCACCCCCTCCTCCCGACTCGCCGCCGAAGCGCCATATTCTCCGGCTTGGCCCCTCCTAGAGCTGGGCCAGCGAACTTCCCATTTGCAGGAGTGGACCCGTGCACAGAACACCGCTCGCGCTTCGCCGGACTGCCGCCATCGTCCGGTCAGTCGCGTGCCTCCTCGCCTTTCCCGTGTTGGCGCTCACCGCGCAGACGCCGGCAACGCAGACGCCGGCGACGCAGGTCGCCAAGAAAGTCTTGTCGCCGGCCGACTACACGCGCTGGCGCAACATCGAAGGCTCACAGATTTCCGCCGACGGAAAATGGGTGAGCTACGGACTGCGATTCGCAAACACGCTTCCGGTGGACTCGAAGCCGGAGCTCCATGTCCTGAATCTCGAGACCAATACGGACGTCACCGTACCGCGTGCGTCGAACGCGACCTTTTCCGCCGATTCGCGCTGGGTCGCCTATCAGGTCGATTCCATCGCGGCGGCCGGCGGACGTGGCGGGCGTGGTGGCGCTGCTCCCCCAGCCGGCGCGGCGAACGGACGTGGCGCCGGTGGCGGCCCCGCCCTCCCGCGACGATTTGAACTGCGCGAACTCGCTACCGGCCGTGTGCAAACGTGGCAGGACATGCAGCAGGCGATCTTCGCACCAACGTCCACGCACCTCGTGCTGCGCCGCCGCGGACCTGGCGTCGGCACGGGCGGTGGCGGTCGCGGTGGCCCCGGAGGCGGAGGCGGCGGAGGTGGCGGAGGTGGCGGTGGCCAGCAAGACGCTGCCGGCGCCCTCCCGACCGGGCCGCGCGGCTCCGATGTGCTCATCGTTGATCTGCGCAATGGACGCAACCAGTTCGTCGGCAGCGTGGGCGACATTGCGTTCAACGCCAAAGGAGACCTGCTCGGCTACACGGTCGACGCCGTCGTGAAAGACGGAAACGGTCTCTATGTGATGGACCTCGCGAGCGGCGGCACGCACACACTCGACAACGACGCGCGCAGTTACAGCCGCCTCGCCTGGAACGACGCCGGCACCGCGATCGCCGTGCTGAAGGGCAGCGAAGTGCCGCGTATGCGCGAGCGTGACAACCAGCTGCTCGTCGTCACCGATGTACGCGCTGCGTTGACCAAACCCGACGTCGCAACGGCGAAGCTCGAACGAACCGTCGCCCCGGGTTTCCCACAGGGATGGGTGGTCAGCGATCGCGCAACGCTCTCCTGGAGCGAAGACAACCAGCGCGTGATGTTCGGCATCATCGGCCAGTCGCCGGCCGCCGACACCGGCCGCCGCTCCAGCACCGACTCCACCGCCGACGTGGATGTCTGGCGCACGCAGGACGAGCGGATCCAGTCCGTGCAGATGATTCGTGCGAACGCCGACCGAAACAACACGTTCCGCGAAGCCTTCGTGGTCGCGACCGGCAAGTACGTCTCGCTCTCCGATTCCACGATGCGGGAGCTGGAAGTTTCGCTCGACGGCAAATGGGCCGTGGGCCGCGACGCCCGCGCATACATGTCGGATTACAAGCGCCCGGCGGCGGACATTTATCGCGTGAACATGTCAACGGGCGAACGCACGCTGATGCTCAA
Source organism: Gemmatimonadota bacterium (assembly GCA_026387935.1). Lineage (GTDB taxonomy): Bacteria > Gemmatimonadota > Gemmatimonadetes > Gemmatimonadales > Gemmatimonadaceae > Fen-1231. The sequence goes on from JAPLKU010000019.1 coordinate 240,696, forward strand.
GGGGCAACTCACCGCCCAGCATGTGTTCGGCATTTCGCCTGATGGACGCCAGTTCGTCTACTGGAAGGACAGCAAGTTCCAGGCGTACGATCTCGATGCCGGCACGTCGAAGACGCTCGGCTCCGCCACGACGCCGAGTTTCGTAGACACCGAGTTCGATCATCCGGGCCCGAAGCCGTCTTATGGTGTGGCCGGCTACTCGAGCGACGGCAAGTCGGTCATCGTCGAGAACAAGTACGACCTCTGGACCCTCCCACTCGACGGCTCAGCCGGCGTGAAGAATCTCACCAATGGCGCGGGCGCCAAGGGTGAAATCCGCTACCGCTATGTGCGCATCGATCCGATCGATTCGACGATGGGGCGTCGCGTGCGCTCCGGCCGCGAGATTGATCTCGCCAAGCCGGTCACGCTGACGGCGTACGGCGAATGGACCAAGAAAGCGGGCTTCTCCGAACTCGCGAATGGTCAGCTGAAGGAACTCGTGTATGATGATGCGGCGTTCGGTCGACCGTCAAAGGCCGCCAAGGCCGACAAGGTCCTCTTCACACGCGAGACGTTCGCCGAGTTCCCGGATCTCCGCGTGTCGGGCGCCGGGTTTGCGAACGCAAAGAAAATCACGAACGCGAACCCGCAGCAGGCCGAGTTCTCCTGGGGCCGGCGCGTGCTGTTCGACTTCAAGAACAAGGCCGGCCGACGGCTGCAGGGGATCATCGCATTGCCCGACGACTACAAGCAGGGCGAGAAGCGGCCGATGATCGTGAACTTCTACGAGAAGAACTCGCAGAATCTGCACCGCTACACGTCGCCGTCGTTCATCACCGGAATGGGTTCGTCGCCAATCGAAGCGGTGAGCCGCGGCTACATCACCATGCTGCCCGACATCTTCTTCAATACGGGTTCATCGCACAGCGACATGCTGGATTGCGTCGAAGCCGCAACAAAGAAGGTGATCGAGCTGGGGTACGCCGACCCGAAGCACATCGGCGTGAATGGTCACAGCTACGGCGGCGAAGGTGCCGCGTTCATCGGCACACGGTCCAAGCTCTTCTCAGCTGTGGGCATGGGCGCCGGCGTCACCGACCTCTACACCGACTTCAACCAGAGCTGGGGCTGGTCGTATCAGGTAACGGGCGGCAGCGGCGCGAATGGCAACGACTATTACCTCTACGGCCAGGGCCGTTGGGGCGTCTCGCCGTGGGACAATCCGGAACTCTTCCACTTCGAGTCCGCGCTGACCCATGTGCCCGAAGCCACAGCGCCATTCCTGATGATGCACGGCACCGCCGATCCGACGGTCTCGTTCAGCGAGGGAATGAACTTCTACAACGCGCTGCGCTACAACAAGAAGGAAGCGGTGCTGCTCGCGTATCCCGGTGAAGGCCACGGCCTTTCGGGGTTGGCCAACCGTCGCGACCTGACGGTGCGGTTCTTCGAGTTCTTCGACCACTACCTGAAGGGGGCACCGGCGCCCAAGTGGATGAAGGACGGCGTTCCGTATCTCGTCAAGGAAGCGACGCGGGATATGCGCGTGGTGCCGTAGCGACACGGACAATTCGCGAACTGACTGGGGGAACTGCACCGACTTCACCTGTCGTGGCAGTTCCCCCATGTATTTGTCGTGGTCGCACTCAGGAATCATCCGATCCCGTCCGGCGCTGTTCCGCACCCGCGATAGCGCCGAGACCCTTCAAGACCACAGCTACAGCCAGGCGCCCACGAGGGCCATCGCGACCACGAAACTGTTGAAGCGATCGATCACCCCGCCCTGTCCGGGGAGTATGGCGGAAAAATCTTTGATCCCCGCCTGGCGCTTGGTCCAGGAACCCGACAGATCGCCGACGAACGATGCCGCCGCGACCGCCGTGCCGAGCGCAGCGGCGCGACCGAGGTCGTAGCCGGGCAACGCGCGCAGCCAGACAGCGACAAGCAACGCACCAATCAGCGCACCGACGAATCCTTCAACGGTCTTGGCCGGACTGATTGATGGCACCAACGGCCGCCGGCCGATTAACTGCCCCACCACCTGCCCGAATCCGTCGAACGCGGCACAGACCATGAAGAGCCAGATGACGCCGCCCTGGTCTGCGCGCGCCGACACATAGACAAACACCACCGCGACAGCGAGCGCTACCGTGATCAACCAACTCGGTCGCGGTTCAGGAATCCGTGGCCACGCGCGCCGCGCTTCGAGGGCGCTTCCGATCACGATGGCCGTCGCGATCGAGAGGAGTCCAGGGGTGCCGAGGAAGCCAAGCAGCACGACGGCGTGCGCGATGACGAAGAAGCCTATGAACTTGACGCCGCGCGCCCGTTGCACGTCGTGTGGCGTCTTGATGCTGCCGAGCACCATGATCACGGCGCCGATCGCACAGAGCAACGTGGTCCGGAAGAGCAGTGCGCCGAACGTCATGTGTCGTGCCGTGCGTTGAGTACCCAGTACACGCCGCGCACATCAGCAGTCCACGTGGGAAGCAGCCAGAGCAGCACACACTCTTCAGTGGTCGCGAGCGCGAGCACACCGACACCGAGGTAGATCAGCCAGGGCTGGAGCGCGCCAAGGAAGAGCAGGCCTATGAAGAGGCCCATTACGTACGCGGTGATGCGCGAGAGATAGGTGTGAAAGCTCGACAGGCGACCGTAGCGGATAAGCGCCGCAAGATTCTCGGCGATCCACAGGCCGGGGATGAGTGAAAAGGCGACTGGGTGCGCGCGGATCACTTCGGGATAGAAGATCCATGCGCCAATGCCTGCGACGAGAAACAGGAGCGTATCGGCGATCGAGTCAAGCTGCGCGCCGAGTGGTGAGGTGGCGTTGAGGGCCCGCGCGAGGATGCCGTCGGCAATGTCGCCCACGAGGCAGAAAAGCATGAGTGCGGTAAACGCGTCGTGGCGCGCCATGAAGGCGAACCAGAGGAGGAACGGCATCGCCGCGATGCGGAGCGACGTGAGCGCGTTGGGGAGGCGCTTCAGCATGGATGGACGTGAGCATATCCCCCACCTGCCCGCGTCGCAATGCAACCATTAGGAAGAGCGCCCGGGCCAACTGGCAGTTGCCCAGTGAGCGGGGTATAATCCGCAGGTAGGAAACAACCCCCCGAAACAGAGGATTTGCGCATGCGCCGGTTCACCCTGCTCGCTGCCGGCGTCCTGCTCGCCGCCGCCACCACTGCGACCGCACAGGGCACGCCGCCCGACTCGACCAAGAAAGCGCCGGCAGCGGCGGCCAACCTCGAAGGCACGTGGACCGGCTCGCTCACGACGCCGCAGGGCGAAATGCCGGTCAATGCCAAGATCAAGAAAGAGAAGGACGGCTACGTCGGCACGGTGTCGGGACTCGAAGGCGACGTTCCGCTCAAGGAAATCACCGTCGTCGGCGACAAGGTCACTATGGGCGCGGTGATGTCGATGCAGGGCCAGTCGTTCGAAGTGTGGTATGCCTTCGTCATCAAGGGCGATGCACTCAACGGTTCGCTTTCGGCGAACGTGCAGGGCCAGTCCATGGCGTTCGACCTGCTGCTGAAGCGCGCGCCGTAACGACATACGGCGCCAGGCGCGCCACGCCTTGCGTTATATGGGCACGCTCACCACCACCACGCGCCGCACTGCGCTCGCGCTGCGAACACAGGCGGTAACCGTTGGCGGAAGTGTCGCCGCATTCTGGGGGGTCTTTGCGGTACAGTTTCTTTCAGGTGGCCTGCTCACACAGTTCGGAGTAATCCCGCGCACGGTCATTGGCCTGCGCGGGATTCTTTTTGGGCCATTCATTCACGGCAGCTTCGCGCACCTGGTGTCCAACACGGTACCGTTCCTGCTGCTGGGATGGCTGGTGATGCTGCGCGACTCGCGGCACTTCATGCGAGTCACGCTCGCCTCGATGCTTGGCGCGGGGCTGCTCGCATGGATGATCGGCGCACCGGGGTCTGTTCACATCGGCGCGAGCGGCGTGATTTTTGGATACCTTGGATTTCTCATGCTCGCGGGATGGTATGAGCGAAGTTTCGTGAGCGTGATGCTCAGTGTGGCTGTTACAGGATTGTGGGGCGGGCTGGTGCTCGGAGTGCTGCCCGGTCAACCGGGGATCAGTTGGCAGGGACATCTCGGTGGATTCATCGGTGGCGTGCTCGCGGCGCGATCGTTGCGGCGGCGATAGGCAACGGTCTCGGCGCTAGCACGATTGAGGACAACTGTCGGACTTGAACTGCGACACCTGCCGGATACTGCCAAATACTGACTGCCAACTACCGACTACTTCGGGGAACTGCAATGACGATGCGAAACGTGACGGTCTGCGCGATACTCATGCTCCTCGTAGTGACGCCAGGGGCACAAGGACAAGGACTGCAGCGCGTGCTTGACGCAGAAATCGCACGGTTCCCTGGAAAGGCCGGCGTGTGGGTGAAGCATCTCACCACCGGTGAAGAGGCCGGGGTGCGCGCCGACGAGCTATTCAACACCGCCAGCGTGATCAAGATTCCGGTGCTCGTGCTCGCGATGCAGATGGCGGACAAGAATCAGTTGTCGCTCGCGGAGCGCATCACGATCAACGCCGCTGATTTTCGCGGCGGGACGGGCGTGTTCCGCTACAACGATCCGGGACTGCAGCTGACGTTCCGCGACGTGCTCCTGCAGATGATCATCACGAGTGATAACACCGCGACGGACATCGCCATTGGCAAAGTGGGCGGAACGGCGCGCGTGAACGGCTGGCTCGTCGTGAGCGGCTACGGCGGTACGATCAAACTGAACATGACCACCGCTGAGTTGTTCGCGAAGTACGCACCGCTGCAGGGAACAGCCCGCAACGACAAGACCAACAACGACCGCAACTACTGGCTCGGCGAGATGACGCCGCGGGCGACGGGCAAGATGCTCGAGTCGATTCAGCGGTGCAGTGACGGTAACGCGCCGCCGCCGGCAGTGGCGAGCAAGGACGCGTGCACGGACATGATGCGCATGCTGCGCGGCCAGCAGGCAGGTGCTAGGCGGCTGCCACACTTCCTTAGCGTGCCCGTCGCGCACAAGACGGGCGACTTTCCGCCGGTGCTCGCGAATGACGTCGGGATCGTGTTTACGCGCTCGGGGCCCGTGGTGGTCTCGTTCTTTGCAAATGCTATCGACGGACCGTTTGCGGAGGCCGAAGATCGGATCGGTCGCATCGCGCAGCTGATCGTCGAGTATTTCGACGGGTCACGCCCCTAGCTCAGGGCCAGGGTCTCGGCTCTACCGGTGATCGGATGAACGCGAATGGAGCGAATGCACGCCGATTGATTCGCGTGTATTCGCTCCATTCGCGTTCATCCGATAACAACCAACGCCGAGACCCCTGCCAAGCGCTGGCAGCGGCACTATCCGACCAGCACTAGAGCCGCGGCTTCGTCTTCCGCGGTGCCTTGCCGCAGTTATTCGGCCAGCCTTCCGGCCACTGGCCCGGCGACTTCTCTCGCGAGATGAACTCCGGATCTTCCGACGCCTGATACACCATCAGCGCCGCCAGCGTCGCGTTGTGCTTGAGATCATCCATCACGACCTTGTCGTACGTGTCGCGGTTCGTGTGCCAGGTGTACGTGCTGTAGTTCCAGCCCACCGCACCCATGCCAAACGACGGCGTGCCGAAGCAAGCGAACACGGCACCGTCCGTACCGCCGGGGTTGCCCGTGGGCACGTCGTTGAAGCTCCACGACACGACGTTGCTGCTCATGCTGTCCGTATAGAACGACGGCAGCTTCGAGTACCAGTTCTTCAAGTGGCGCCCGATGTCGCTGAGGCCGGACGACGAAAGCGATTGTACGCGACCCGTACCGTTGTCCTGGTTGAACAGGCCCTGCAGGCCCTTTATGACTTCAGGGTGATCTTCAGTGAATGCCGTGGAGCCGTTGAGCCCCTGCTCTTCGCTCGCCCAGTGACCCACCATGATCGTGCGCTTCGGATTCGGATACGCCAGCTTGAGGATGCGCATCGCTTCCATCGCCATCATCGTGCCCGTGCCGTTGTCCGTGGCGCCCGAGCCACCGTCCCACGAGTCGAAGTGCGCCGAGAGCATCACGTACTCGTTCGGCTTTTCCGTGCCCTTGATGGTGCCGATGACGTTGAAGGTCGGCTGTTCGCCGAGGAGCGACGCATCGAGGTCGAGCTTCACGCGCGGGTGCTGGTTGTTGTCCGCGAGCCGGTACACGAGGCCGTAGTCTTCGCAGGTGAGCGTGACCGCCGGTGCAATCGTGTTGTACGTCTCAAAGATTTCAATGACACCCCAGCCGCCGGCGCCGCCCGGGCCGCCGCCGAATCCACCGCGACCGGCATTAGCTGCCGTGCCCGCTGCGCCAGGTCCGCCGCCGCGCGCGCTCGTGCCGGCCGGTGCGCCTGCACCGCCACGACCACCGCGACCACCACCGCCTGCGCCGCGTCCACCACCACCGGCAGCGGCGAAGGGATTGTTGAATCCGCTGAGCTTGTTGCGCGACGAAATCATGCCGGCCACGCCGGCTTTCTCGAGACGCGTGCCGAGCGTGCCCGTGCCAAGCGCGAGCGAATAGCCCGTGCCGCGATAGAGCTTCGTGCTGTCAGGACGGCCCGTGGTGGCGTCGGTCATGACGGCCCACTCGCGCTGCATGAGCGCGATGCTCGTGTCCATCCGCGCCATTGCTTCAGGCGTGGAGAAGCGGAGCCAGTCCTCGGAGGGACGGCAGGTCGGGAACGCGGGCGAGAGCAGGACAATCTTGCCCTTCACGGTCGGCAGCCACTTCACGAATTCGGTGCTGTCCTTGAACTTCGGGAGAATCACGGCTTCAGCGGTGACCGGCACACCCTTGGTGCCGGGGCTCCAGGCGAGCATCGTGCCTTCGAGCGAACGCACGCGCGGCTGCATCAGGTCGATGTGCGAGACGCCGCGACGCCAGCCGCGCCACGTGCCGTACTGTTCCTTTTTCGCATCAATGCCCCACGACTTGTACATCTTCGTGACCCAGTCGCCGGCGGCATGATGACCCGGGCTCGCCGTGAGGCGCGGGCCAATGGAATCGAAGAGCACTTGCGACAGCTGCGCGACATGCGAGCTGTCCATGCCGAGGCGGAAGATGCGCTGGGCGGTCGCGTCGCCCTGCGCATGCGAGGTGGCCGGGAGGGCCGCGCTGACGGCGAGGGCCGCGGTGAGAATCGTGCGGGCGAGTTTCATGGCGATGTGGTGGGCGTGAGAGCGGCAGGTGGATGAAAACCGGCCACATGAATGCTCCCTGAACTTACGCCGCGCCCCCCCGGCCCGCCAAGCGAGGCGTGTCATGTTGACCCTCACATCTTGACAATCAACAGGAAGCGAAACCATAGTGCCCGATCGCCCGTAGGAACCGCAACGGAGATTCTGTGGACCAGCCGAAACCGACCAACACCGACGTCATTCAGGGCACGCTCGACATGCTCATCCTCAAGGCGCTGAGCCTCGAGCCGATGCATGGCTTCGGCACGGCGCGCCGAATCGAGGACATCTCGCGCGGCGTGTTCAAGGTGAACCCGGGCTCGCTCATCGTCGCGTTCCAACGGATGGAACGCGACGGCCTGATCGATGCCGAATGGCGGCAGACCGAGAATTCGCGCCGCGCGAAGTTCTACACCCTCACCCGCGCCGGCCGAAAGCGTCTTGGTGAGGAAACGGCCGATTGGGCCCGGCGCACCGCCGCCGTCGCCCGCTTGCTCAGGACCGAAGGCTAGACAGTGCTCGATCCGCTCGTCGCGCTCTGGCGGCAACTCACACGGGGACTCAAGCGTCTCGTGCGACCGCAGGACGTGGACCGCGACCTCGCCGACGAGGTCAGCCACTTCCTCGACCAGGCCACGCGCGCGAACATCGCCGCCGGCATGAACCCCGACGACGCGCGCCGCGCCGCACATCTCGCGCTGGGCAATCGCACCACCATCGAAGAGGGCGTCCGCATGGCGTTCTGGGAAAACACCGTCTCCTCCGTCATCACCGACATCAAGTACGCCGTCCGCATGCTCGGCCGCAGTCCGGTGTTCACCATCGTCGTGGTCGCCGTGATCTCACTCGGGACAGGCGCCGTCACGACGATCTTCAGCGCCGTCAACGCCTTCGTGCTGCGACCCCTCTCCGGCGTCGCGGATCCCGAGCATCTCGTGGGCATCGACCGCATTGAACCCGGCGAGGCAGGCGGCACGCAGGCCACGGGACCGTACCATCGTTTCATCAGCGCGCGCACGCGGACACTCAGCGGCGTTGGCGCATACGGAAAGCTCGATCTCACGATCAGCACCGGCGGTGCCGGTCAGGCGGTGTACGCAAACATTGTCAGCGGCAACTTCTTCTCGATCCTCGGCGTTCGGCCGGCGCTTGGACGATTCTTCCTGCCGTCGGAAGATTCCGTTCCGTCTGCGCACCCCGTCGTCGTTGTCTCATACGATTTCTGGCGCCGGCACTTGAATGCGGACAGCGCGTTGGTCGGCTCGATCGTTTCGGTAAACGGCCATCCATACACGCTCATCGGCGTGGCACCGCCGGACTTTCGCGGCACACAAACACCGCTCGTGACGTCCGCGTGGGTGCCGCTCATGATGCAGCCACAGCTGCGTCCGCGCGCCGACATGAACAGCGTGTCGGGCTCGTTCCTTTGGCAGTTTGGCCGCTTGAAGGAGGGCATGGATCGCGAGACCGCGCGCCGAGAACTCGTCGCGCTCACGGCGGAGCGCGCCGCCGAAGGCGTTGAACCGCCATGGATGAAGAAGAACAGTGAGATCCGGTTGATCAGCATGACCGGCCTGCCGGACGACGCGCAAAAGGTGATGCTCGCGTTCACCAGCGCGCTGCTGGCCGCGGCCTTTCTCGTCCTGCTCATCGCGAGCGTGAACGTCGGCGCGATGCTCTCCGCGCGCGCCATGGTCCGTCGACACGAGATGGCCATTCGTATCGCGCTCGGGGCAGCGCGCTCGCGCCTCGTGCGACAGCTGCTCACCGAAACACTCGTGCTCTTCCTGCTCGGTGCGTTCGGCGGCATCGCGATCGCGCTCGCAGCGACGCGCGCGCTCGAAGGTCTGCCGTTGCCGATGGTCATCCCGATGGCCCTCGATCTCTCGCTCGATCTGCCGGTCCTCGGATTTGCGCTGCTCACGTCGCTCGTGACCGGCGTGGTGTTTGGATTGGCTCCCGCGCTGCGCGTCGCGCGCCAGGACATCAACTCGCGCCTGCGGGACGATTCGCGCACGGGAACGGGCCGCCGCTCATTGGTGAGCAACGGGCTGGTGATCGGCCAGATGGCGCTCTCGCTCGTGCTGCTGGTTTCCGCGGGACTCTTGCTGCGCGCGCTGGATCGCGGCAATCGCGTGGACCCGGGCTTCGATTCCGCCGGCGTGTTGACGACGACGCTCAAGCCCGAGGCGTGGGGGTACGACGAAACCCGCGCGCGCACATTCTATCAGGACCTCCGCAACCGCACCGAGGCGATTCCCGGCGTGACGCAGGTGTCGTACACGGCGCGGCTGCCGCTGCAGTTGGGTAGCAGCAACGTCATCGTCGAACTCGACGGCGGCCCACCGCTCAACACGGAAGGACCCGGCGGTGGAACGCGGATCCAGATGGAAATCGTGGACGCCGGCTACTTCGCCACGCTGAAGATCCCGCTCGTGCTTGGACGGGACTTCGCACAAACCGACGGTGCCGCGGCGCCCAGGGTTGCCATCGTGAACGAAACGTTTGTGAAGAAGCTCTGGCCCGACGGCGTCGCACTCGGCAAAGGCTTCGTTCTGTACAAGGAACGCGTGACAGTCGTCGGTGTCGTGCGCGACGCGAAGTACGCATCACTGACCGAGTCGACTCCCGCGCTTGCCTACTTCCCCATCGCGCAGCAATGGCGCCCGGAACATGCGATGCTCGTGCGGAGCGGAACGGTCGGCGCTGAAGGCGCGCTGGTCACGGCCATCCGTGACGCAGTCGCTGCGCTCGACCCGGCGCTTCCCGTTCCCGCCGTCGTGACGTTGAAGGATGCGACCGGCTATGTCCTGTTTCCTCAGCAGGTCACTGCACTGGTGGCCGGCGCACTCGGCATTCTCGGACTAATTCTTGCGACGGTCGGCCTCTACGGCATCATCTCGTACTCTGTGAGCCGGCGCTCACGCGAGATCGGCGTGCGCATGGCGCTCGGCGCGCGCGCCGGGGATGTGGAGCGAATGATCGTACGCGAGGGGATGAAGCTCGCGACATATGGCGTGCTGACGGGACTCGTCCTCGCGGCGGGCGCCGCGCAACTCATCGGCGCGTACCTCTACGGCGTAAGCCCGCTCGATGCGCCGACATTCATTGGAATGTCGGCGGTGTTCGTGATCGTCGCGCTACTCGCGAGCTGGCTGCCCGCGCGGCGTGCGGCGGCGGCGAGCCCGCTGGTGGCGTTGCGTGAGGGGTAAAGCCGCTACGCGATCGTGTCCGGCTCCATCACCTTCTCGTTGATCTTCCCGCTCACCATGCTGACGTAGTACACCTTCGCGCCTTTCCGCGCGGAGACGACGCGCTTCACGGTGTTGTCCTCGAAGTAGATGCCGGCGTCATTGTCGCAGGCATACCCGGGCTTCATTTCGCCCGACGCAATCAGCTTCTGATAGAGGGGCCGGCGGCCGGGCTCCGCGTCATAGTGCGGCGAGTGACTGCCCTTGATGAAGCCAAGCGCCTTCACGATCGAGAGCGCCTTGGGACGCGAGTCGGTGGTGCCCTCTTCAAACCAGCAGAGCGAACCGGCGCTGGCGCCGCCGAGCACGATGCCTTTCTCCCAGGCCTGGCGAAGCACGAGGTCAATGCCCTGCGCCTTCCAGATCGCCTGCTGATTGAGCGTGTTGCCGCCCGAGCAGACGATGCCGTCCATGGAAAGGAATACCTCATCCCAGCCGAGTTTCTGCGAGAGGCTTTCGATGAAGACGTTTTGCACATGCGGCTCAACGTCGAGCACGGCGCAGCTCTGGTAGAAATGGAGCGTGCTCTCCGTGCTGTCTGCCGAGGCGGAGGGCACGTAGCAGATCTTCGGGCGCTTCTTGCCGGTGAGCGCCGCCATGTAGCGAATGAAGGCGGTGTTGAAGCCGCCGCCGGCGATGAGGATTTTCTTGGTTGCGCGCATGCTCGTTTCGGGGGGTTCGTCCAGTGCGGCGCTGCTCGCGTCGAAAGGAATGTTGGTAGCGCCGGCGCCGACTGCGCCGAGCGCGGACGTCACAAGGAAATCCCTTCTCTGCATCACATGTTCTCCCATTCAGTTCCAGCCGCCTGAGGGTTGAGTATGGCTGCCGGCGGTCCCGTCGGCAACGCGACGGGGACATATTCGATGGAATGAACGCGCTGAGCGAGCTTATGGCAGATGTCCGGTATGCCCTCCGGATGATGCGGAAGTCCTCTTTCGCGAGTGCGACGATCGTCCTCTGCCTCGGCTTCAGCGTCGGCGCGACGGGAACCGTGTTCGCGTGGACACAGAGCATCGTGTTGCAGCCCGTGCCCGTGGTCGCAAGCCCAGACCGGCTTGTGTCGATCCGCACGGTCACCACGCGCGGCGATGCGAATGTGTCGTATCCGACATTCCGCGACATCCGCGATGCGGAAGCGAAGGCGGGCACGCGCACCTTCGACGCGCTCGCCGCGCACGGCATCAGGCGGTTCATGATGCGGATGGATGCCACCACCGAGGCCAGGCAGGCGGAACCGGTCTGGGGCTCGCTCACGACGGCGAACTACTTCGACGTGCTGGATGTGCGGCCTGTGATTGGGCGCGGATTTCTTGCGTCGGAAGATTCTGTCTCCGGCCAGGCACCGGTGGTCGTAATCAGCTACGGCCTCTGGCAACGCAAGTTTGGTGCCGATCCGGCCGTGCGCGGTCGCCACATCTGGATCAACAACCGCGAGATGACGATCATCGGCGTGGCGCCTCCGCGGTTCAACGGCACGATCTCGCGTCTCGCGATGGACATCTGGATTCCGGTGACGATGCAGCCCCTGCTCACCGGCAACCCCCACATGAATGAAGAGCGGGACGTGCGGTATCTCGACGTCTTTGGACGGCTCGCGCCCGGGGCATCGCTCGAGACGGCGAATGCGGCGATTGCCACCGACGGCGCCCGAATCGCGGCGAGCTACCAGACGCAGCGGGATCTCACGATGCGCGCCCGCACCTTCGACGTTGGGCCGGTGGAACGAATGGCGACGATCTTCACGGTGCTGCTGGGCATCAGCGTGCTCGTGGTCCTCATCGTCTGTTCGAACGTGGCGAACCTGCTCCTGCTTCGCGGTGCCGCGCGCGAACATGAGATGGCGGTGCGACTGGCGATGGGCGCGCGGCCCGGACGCATCGTGCGCCAACTGATGACGGAAAGTTTTCTCCTCGCGGCCGGCGGCGTGTTCGTGTCGCTGGGATTCGTGGCCTGGGCACGCAACGCACTCAACTCGCTGACGCCCGCCTCGCCGCTTCCGATTGTCGCCGACACGGACATCGACCTCGGTGTGGTGCTCGTGATCGCCGCGGTCGGTGTCGCGACGATCTTTGCGTTCGGCCTCGCGCCGGCGCTCCGGTCGGCGCGCGTGGCCGTGCGGGCATCGCTCACCGGTGGCGGCACCCGCGGCGGCACCGCGCATGGAGGGCGTGTGCGCGGCGCACTCGTGAGCGCACAGTTTGCGCTCTCGCTCGCCGTGCTCGCCGTTGCTGGACTCTTCCTGCGGCGGCTCGACGAGCTCCAGCGCGTGGACCGTGGCTTCCGCACCCCGGAGCATGTCGTCCTGGCCACGGTGGACTACGAACTTTCAGGGATCAACAACGATTCCACCGAACGCGAGTACACCGAGCGCATTGTGCAACGTGTCGCCGCGCTGCCTGGCGTCACCAATGCGGCCGCGGCAACGTTCGTTCCGCTCGGCTTCCTCGGATACTCATCGGCGAATGTGACGGTCGATGGCTACGTCGCGCGCCCCGGCGAGCCGATGACGTTTTTGTTCAATCGGGTGAGCAGCGGGTACTTCGAAACGATCGGCATCGCCATGCGGCGCGGCCGACCAATCGACGCCACAGACACGCGTAGCTCCCAGTCGGTGGCCGTGGTTAATGAAGCCTTCGCCTCACGATTCTGGGCCGGCGAAGACCCGGTCGGGCGCCGGATCCAGCTCGATGGCCGCGAGTTCACCATCGTGGGAGTCGTTGCCGACGGGAAGTACGAATTCCTCGCGCCGCTCGACCAGCCGTCGCCGCCATTCGTGTATGTGCCACACGCACAGTGGGGCGGATACTCGGTGGTGATTCACGCGCGGTCGAACGGCGATCCGCTGGCACTCGTGCCGGCGATTCAGCGCGCGGTGGCGAATGTGGACGTGCGCCTCTCGGCGACGAATCCTTCCACGCTCGAGGCGTACAGCGCGGTACCCTACCTGCCCATTCGATTGGCGAGCCGAGTGCTCACCGTGCTCGGGTTTGCGGCGCTGGTGCTCGCGACACTCGGGCTGTATGCGGTGATCGGGTATGCCGTGTCACAGCAGGGGCGCGAGATCGGTATTCGCATGGCGCTGGGGGCGTCGGGCCGGAAGCTCGTGCTTCACTTCCTGGCCTATGCGGCGCGGTATGCCGGCGTCGGCGCTGTCGTCGGAACGGTGCTGACCGTGATCATCACCCGGGGTCTCGCGTCGAACTTGCCGGGGAGTGTCCCGACCGGAAATGCGGCGCGCGTGGTGCCCTTCCTGATCGCGACGCTCGCGCTCGCCGTCATTGCCGGCATCGCGGCGCTGATCCCGGCGAGCCGGGCGGCGCGGGTACCGCCCACGGTGGCGCTTCGGGAGGAGTAGGTCCGTTCGGGACGGAAGGGGCTCGGCGCCAGCGGCCCACCTGGCCCCCGTGACACCCCCAGGCTGAGGGGGTATATTATGATTGCGATGCTGATCCGCCGCTCACCCCTGATGCGGTCCTTCGGGGCCGTCCTCGCCCTCTGGCTCACCGTCTTCCAGACGGAGCCGGCGGCGTTTCACGCGTGTGCGATGCACTCGGGTCATGGTGCGGCGGAGTCGGCTGCTCCGGCGGCGCACGGCAGTCACGCGCAGCACACCGCAGCCGCGACGACCGGAACGGCAGCGCCCGAACACACCCCCGCCGCGCCGCACGGTTCCGGCGCGTCGTGCACCTGCCCCGGTGGATGCTCGACGGCCTCAACCGTCGCGATTCCTGAAGCGGGCGCAGAGTTCGTCATTGAAGTTGCCGTTCCCGCAGGCCGCCCTTCGAGCGCGATCGTCAGCGTTCAGCCGGCCGTTGCGGATTTCGTTCTTCCATTTGCCAACGGCCCTCCGACCGTCTGAGCACGCCTGATTCATCGCCGCGCGATTTCGCGCGTGGCGGCGTCCTCACAATTCGGAGACCACATCATGTTCGTTGGACCCAATTCGCCCCGGCGGTTCGCCGGTGCGATGCTCTCGTTGCTCAGTACGGCATTCATCGCCGCACCCGCATTTGCGCAGCAGGGCGACTCCACCGCGAGGAAAGACTCCGCCGTCACGATCGTCGGCGTGAAAGTCGTTTCGGTAAAAGGCGATGCCGTGCGCCTCTCGCCCATCCAACTCACCACGCTGCCGAACGTCGCCACCATCACGCCGGCGCGCATCGTCGAGTCGGTGAACATGATGGACGTCGAAGACGCGGTGAAGTACATGCCGAGCGTTTTTCTGCGCAAGCGGAACAACGGTGACACGCAGGCCGTGATGGCGACGCGTGTCTGGGGCCCAAGCTCCAGTGCGCGCAGCCTCGTCTTTGCCGACGGCGTGCCGCTCACAGCGCTCGTCGCCAACAACAACACCATCGGCGGTCCACGCTGGGGCCTGGTTGGCCCCTCCGAAATCGCCCGCATCGACATGATGTACGGCCCCTTCTCTGCCGCGTACTCGGGCAGCTCGATGGGCGCCGTCATGGAAATCACCACGCGCCTGCCAGAGAAGCGCGAGGGCTCCATCACGCAGGCGTACGCATCGCAGTCCCATGACCTCTACGGGACGAAGGGCACCTTCGGTACCGCGCAGACGACGGCCAGCTACGGCGACCGCTTCGGCAAGTTCGCCTTCTGGTTGAGCGGCAACTACCAGAAGAGCAACAGCCAACCCATCGCCTACGTGACCGCAGCGACGATTCCGTCCGGAACGTCGGGCGCCTTCACCGAAACAAACAAGCTCGGCGCCGCAGCGAACGTCCTCGGCGCCACGGGTCTGCTCAACACGGGCATGACCAACGGCAAGATCAAGCTCGCCTACGACCTCACGCCCACGCTGCGCGCGGCGTACACCTACGGCTACTGGAAGAACGATGCCACGTCGAACGTGGAGCCGTACATCACGAAGGCCGGTGCCGCGAGCTATGCGGGCCAGGCCGGCTTCGCGACCGGTGGCTATCACCTGCTCTCGAATCACTCATCGCACAACCTCACGCTGCGGACGAACAATCTTCGCGGTGACTGGGACTTCGAGGCCGTCGCGACGAGTTATCGGTTCGACAAGGATCAGCAGCGCTCGCCGCTGACGGCGTCGAATACCGACCTCTCGTTTGGCAGCGCGGGGCGCCTCGCGATGAGCGACGGCACCGGCTGGACGACGCTCGATGCGAAGGGCGTCTGGCATGCTGGCGGCATCGGCTCGGCGCACACGGTCAGCTTCGGTGTGCACAGCGACCAGTATGAGCTCAAGAACCCGACGTACAACACGGCCGAGTGGACAGCAGGGCCCATTGGAACCGTGTCGTCCGAAGGCGACGGCAAGACGCGCACACAGGCCGTCTGGGCGCAGGATGCGTGGCGCCTTTCGCCGTCGTTCAAGCTCACATACGGCGTGCGTGCGGAAGACTGGCGGGCCTTTGACGGCATCAACATCAGCGGCAACACGAAGGTGTCGCAGAAGGAAGCGACCGCGTCGCGGCTCTCGCCAAAGGCCGTGCTTAACTACACGCCGGACGACCGCTGGAGCATCAGCCTCTCGGCGGCCAAGGCGTACCGCTTTCCGACCACGAGCGAGCTGTACCAGCTCGTCACCACCGGCACGACGTTCACGTCGCCGAGCCCGGACCTGAAGCCGGACGACGTGCTGTCAACCGAGCTTCGCGTGGAGCGCCGGTTTGAGGGCGGCCGCGTACAGGTGGCGTTGTTCAACGACGACATTCACGACGCGATCATTTCGCAATTCCTCCCGCTCGTGGCCGGCTCGACCACGCTCTTTTCGTATCTCTCCAACGTGGACCATGTGCGCGCGACGGGCGCCGAGTTGCTCGGCGGCGTGAGCGATCTGTTCATCAAGGGGCTCGAAGTATCGGCGAGCGTCACTTACCTCGACGCACGCACCCTGGCCCTCTCCGGACGCGCAAGCGCCACGGCGGCGGCCGGCACTGCCGTGGGCAAGTTCCTCCCCAACATTCCGCGGTGGCGCGGGACGTTTGCAACGCTCTATCGCCCGACGACGGATCTGAGCTTCTCGCTCGCCGGACGCTACAGCGACAAGGTGTACACCACGCTCGACAACGCCGACGTGCATTTCAATACGTACCAGGGCTTCGATGGCTGGTTCGTGGCGGATGCGAAGGCGCTCTACAAGTTCCGCTCGTCGTGGAGCGCGTCGATTGGCGTGGACAATCTGCTCAACCGCAAGTATTTCCTCTTCCACCCCTTTCCGCAGCGTACGCTGGTTGGAAGTGTGACCTATGCGTTCTAGTTCAGCCGTTCTCGCTTTCGCCCTCCTCTGCGCGCCGGTGGTTTCCGGCGCGCAGGGGGCGGCCTCGCTCACGCTGGCCATCGAAGGACGCAGCAACCAGAACGTGACGCTGGCCGCGTCGGGCCAGTTCGTTGTTGCCGCCTGGTCGGCAACGGCGCCGGCAGGAACCGACCTCTACATGGCGACGAGCCTCGACGGCGGAGCGCGATTCGGCACGCCGGTGCGCGTGAACTCCACCGAAGGCGAAGTGCGTGGCGATGGCGAGCAGGCGCCACGCATCGCGCTCGCGCGCAGCGGCCGCGGCCTCCCGGCAATCACCGTGGCATGGATGGCAAAGGCCGCGGAGGGCACGCGCGTGATGTGGGCCAAGTCCAGCGACGGCGGTAAGACATTCACGCCCGGCACAATCGCAGCCGGCAGCGACGGCGCAGGCAGCCGTGGTTGGCAGTCGATTGCGGCGGATTCAACCGGTCGTGTGTTTGCCCTCTGGCTCGATCACCGGAACGCGGCGGCGCATGTGATGCCGGCTGCTGCACCGGGAACGAAGCGCGCCGAGATGCCCAAGCGCGACCCGATGGAAGTCGCGGGCATGTCGCAGCTCTACTTCGGATCGCTCGACGGGGCCATGCCGGCGCGTGGCCTCGTCAGCAGCGTCTGCTACTGCTGCAAGACGTCTCTCGCCATTCGCGGCTCGAACATCTACGCCACCTGGCGCCATGTGTTCGAGGGCAGCACGCGCGACATCGCGATGGCGGTATCCACGGACGGCGGCAAGACCTTCTCGGCGCCCACGCGCGTCAGCGAAGACCACTGGCAGATTGATGGCTGCCCCGACAATGGCCCAGGCCTCTCGATTGACCGCACCGGCCGCGTGCATGTGACGTGGGTGTCTGTGCTCGACAGCAAGCCGGGCGCACCGCTCGCGCTCTACTACGCGAATTCGACTGACGGGAAAACGTTCACTCCGCGCGTGCGCGTCTCAGGCGATGGTGCCGCGGGGCATGCGCAGGTATCGTCGATCGATGACGGCTCCGTGCTCGTGGCATGGGACGAGACGACCGCCAACGGACGTCGCGTTCGCCTCGCGCACGGCATGCCGGATAAGAACGGCCGAGTGGCGTTCAAGAACGTTGCGGCGCCCGAAGACACGGAAGGGCTCTATCCGTCGATCGCAACGACGAGCGACGGCAGCATTGTCGCGTGGGTGCGGCGCGGTGCAGGTGCGACAACGATCGGAGTGGCCAAGCTGAAGTAGCCACACCGCTGAGGTCTCGGCGCGAGCGCGTGGGCGGACCACCGCCGGACTGATTCGGAAGTTTCGAACACACGACAACGGCAAATACTTGGGGGAACTGCACACTGCGTCATTCAAGCAGTCGTTTGCAGTTCCCCCAGTCAGTTGTAGCTCTCTGTGAAGCTCCGCTTCTTCTCAGCGGATCTCCGCGGCCACGCCTTAGGACTTATTCCTCGGACGTGAGTTCGAGCACTTCCTCAGGACCCGCCTCGTCGCCGCCTTCTTCACCACCACCCTCGGCAGTGTCATCCGGAATCACGCGCGCAACCGCCGTCACGAGATCGCCCGGATCCAGGTTCATGAGCTTCACACCCTGCGTGTTGCGGCCCGCCACGCGCACGCCGCTGACTGGGGCTCGAATGGTCTGACCCGTCTTCGTGATCAACATGATCTCGTCTTCGGGCAGGACTTCCATCAGGGCAACAACGTCGCCCGTCTTTTCCGTACGATTGACCGTCTTGATGCCCTTGCCGCCGCGCTTCTGCACACGGTACTCGTCAATGTGCGAGCACTTTCCGATGGCGTGCTCACACACCACCATCAGCGTCGCTTCGCGCTTGATGACGACCATGCCAATGACGGCGTCGCCCTCGGCGAGCTCCACGCCCTTCACGCCCGTCGTGTCGCGACCCATCGCGCGGGCATCCTGCTCGTGGAAGCGCACGCTCAGGCCATGCCGCGTGGCGATGACGATGTCGTTCGTGCCGCTCGTCACCTGCACGTTGATGAGCTCGTCGCCCTCTTCGATCTTGATTCCCTTCACGCCCGTCGAGCGGACGTTGGAGTATTCAGAGAGTGCCGTCTTCTTCACCGTGCCGAGCTTGGTGCAGAAGATCAGAAACTCATCATCGGTGAACTTCTTCACCGGGACCATCGCCTTGATCTGCGTGTCCGGTGTGACGTTGATGAGGTTCACGATCGGCTTGCCCTTGGCGGCGCGACCGGCCTGCGGAATCTCATGCACCTTGAGCCAGAAGCAGCGACCGTCCTGCGTAAAGCAGAGGATGTAGTCGTGCGTCGAGGCAATGAACAAATGCTCGACGAAATCCTCGGCCTTGAGTTCTGAGCCGACGATGCCCTTGCCGCCACGGCGCTGCTTGCGATACGTCGAGATTGACGTTCGCTTGATGTAGCCCGTGTGCGTGATGGTGACGACCATCTCTTCGTTCGCGATCAGATCCTCGACCGAAATCTCGCCCTGGTCGCCCGTGATCTCGGTGCGGCGTTCGTCGCCGTACGTGTCCACGATCTTCGAGAGCTCGTCCTTCATCACCTGCATGCGCGCCGGCTTGGAATCCAGCAGCGCCTTCAGATCCTTGATCTGCCCGCGGACTTCCGTGAGCTCTTCGTCCAGCTTCTCGATTTCGAGGCCGGTGAGCTTCGCGAGGCGCATATTGAGGATCGCCTCGGCCTGCTTCTCCGAGAGCTTGAAGCGCCGCTGCAGTTCCTTCGATGCGCCTTCGGTATCGTCGGCCGCACGAATGACCTTGATGACCTCGTCGATGTTGTCGACGGCAATCTTGAGGCCGTCGAGGATGTGCTCGCGTTCCTGCGCCTTGTCGAGATCGTGCTGCGTCCGCCGGACAATGACTTCGTGCCGGTGGTGAATGAAGTGCAGCAGTGCCTCGCGCATCCCCATCACGCGCGGCACGAGCCGGCGCGTCGTTGGGTCCGGCACGAGCGCCAGCATGATCACGCCGAAGGTGCTCTGCATGGACGTGTGCTTGTACATCTGGTTCAACACGACCCGCGGAATTGCATCGCGCTTGAGTTCGACCACGATGCGCGTTTCCGATGTGGACTCGTCGCGCAGGTCGCTGATGCCCTCGAGCTTTTTGTCGCGCACGAGTTCCGCAATCGACGACACGAGCGTCGAACGGTTCGTCTGGTACGGCAACTCCGTGATCACAATCTGCGACTTGTTGCCCTTCTCGTTCTCTTCAATCACGGCACGCGCACGCATGACGATCTTGCCGCGGCCGGTTTCGATGTAGTCCTTGATGCCGGCGGTGCCGTACACATACGCGCCCGTCGGGAAATCCGGCCCCTTCACAAACGTGCGGAGCGCATCGGTCGTCAGCGACGGATCGTCAATGAGGGCATGCACCGCAGCGCCGATTTCGCGCAGGTTGTGCGGCGGAATATTCGTCGCCATGCCGACGGCAATACCGCTCGAACCATTCACCATCAGATTCGGCAGGCCGCTTGGCAGCACCGTCGGCTCTTCGAGCCGGTCGTCGTAGTTCGGCGCGTAGTCAACCGTGTTCTTCTCGATGTCGCCGAGCAGCTCGGTGGCGATCCGCGTGAGGCGCGCTTCGGTGTATCGGTACGCGGCGGCGAAGTCGCCGTCCATCGAGCCGAAGTTTCCCTGCCCATCGACCAGCGGATAGCGCAGCGAGAAATCCTGCACCATGCGGACCATCGCGTCGTACACCGCGCTGTCGCCGTGCGGGTGGTACTTACCGAGCACGTCGCCGACAACAGTGGCGGACTTCTTGTAGCCGCGACCCGGCACGAGGCCGAGTTCGTTCATCGCATAGAGGATCCGGCGGTGCACCGGCTTCAGTCCGTCGCGCACATCTGGCAGCGCACGACTGACAATGACGCTCATCGAATACTTGATGAACGACTCTTTGATCTCGTCGTCGATGAGGCGCGGGAGGATCCGTTCGCGGTTGATTGGAGCGGTCATTTCCTGGTCGGAAAAGAGGGGGTTCCGGGCCGCCACTGCTGCGCTACTGGGGAACGCCGAAACGTACCCGTTTCACCAGCGCAAATCAACGACCTTGCCCAGCCCTAAAGCATTGCCGGACAGCGGTTTATCGAAGGAGGTTAGCGGAGGTTCCCAGTCGTATTGAAAACCGATTATGTCGACTCGGCCTTTGGCGCAGAATCCTCGAGACCTTCAGCGGCCTCTTCGGTCTTTACTTCGCGCTCAATCGCATCATGCTCCGCTTTGTAGCGGTTGTACCACTCGCGCGTGACTTCTCCCGCGAGTTCGCGCGTACCGAGGCCGAACGACAATGCCGCCGCGAGCGCGAAGGCGCCAAAAATGATGGCAAATGCCGTCGTCACGATGTTTGTCGCGACCCCCAGTTCCTGCAGCGACATAAACACGGCGAGGAGCACCACGCCGGCCTTCCCCGCGCGCGCCAGCGTCGGTCCGCCATGGAGCGCGTGCGTACTCGCCATGATCAGCCCGCCGACAAAATCACCAAGGACGATGCCGAGGATCACGATGACAATCGCCGCAATGACGCTTGGGACGTAGCCGACGAGTTCTGAGAACACCGGCGCCAGCGAATCGATGCCAAGGGCGTTGGCCGCCACGAGCATCGTCGTGAACATCACCACCCAGAAGGCGAGGTGCGCGATGATACGCGACGGATTGAAATGGGCAGCGGCGCTGTCGACCGCGCTCATCACGCCACCCTTGCGCAGCCATTCGTTGAGCTGCGCGCGGCGCAGGAGGCGCGCCATCCCCTTCTGCACCAGCTTGGCAAGAATGTAGCCGAGCAGCAGGACGAGGCCTGCGCCTACAAGCTGCGGAAACAAATCCCAGAGCAGCGAAAGACTCTGCTGCAGCCGGTCGGTGAAGTTCACTTTGTGGGCACTCGCGAGGGTGTGTCCAGCGCTGCCCTGAAATCTAAAAGGTCAGACTCCCCAGCGTGTAAGCGCCACGCATCCCCGACGCCGCCGCAACGACGCCAAGTGGGTTCAGTTTGAGCCCGCCGAGCCGCAGCGCACCATCGGCCTTGGGCAGCAGGTAGCGCTGCGCGAGGATGATGCCGCCCGCAGCGCCAACCGTCGTCAGGGTCGCTGCGTACGCGTTCACTCTCGCCTGCTGGCCACCGGTCAGGAGCGCCACCCCAGCACCCGTCAGGCCGCCGGCCAGTCCACCAGCCACGATGAGCCGCCCTTCGCTCAGCGTGTGGTCATAGCGACGCACGAGTAGCCGGTCGCCAACCAGGAGGCCTGCCGCCCCGCCAATCGCCAGCGCGGCCGATACCTGACGATCGGTGCGTTCGCCATTCGCGATCACCGTGAGCCCGGCGAGCATGCCAACGCCAGCCGATGCACTCATGGCGGTCAAGTCGCCAACGGATACGTGATACGGCGCGAGCGCTGCGTACGCCTGCCCCAGTGGGGCGCCAGCGATCATGCCGGCCAGTGTGAGGCCGGCTCGGGTCTTGTTTGGGGAACCGGCGCCGTTGACACCAGCGGCCGTCATTGCCGCGTAGGTGGCGAGCCCGAGGATGTCTGAGCCGTAGAGTGTGGCCGCCGCCTCGCCGTCGGTCATGTTGCGGCCGAGCCAGAGCCCTGCCGCCGTGCCGCCAAGCGATGACAAGAGCAGCGCGCCGGCCGTGACGCGCCGGTCGCCGTCCAGGGCCGAAGCGAGAATCGAGCCGGCAATCGCACTGCGAATCGGCGCGCCAGTCGCGAGGCGCTGCATCGGATCGGTAACCTTCAGGTCGCGCGAGATTTCCGCCGCCGCAACGAACGATCCTCCAGCGACCAGCAAGTAGCTCGCCGCCCAGGCGAGCCCGTCATGCGCAACGGTGGTCGCAAAGGCCGGCGCATAGACGGCGACACCGAGCATCGTCTGGTTTCGCACGAAGTCGGCGCGGAACTGCGTGGCCGTCTCCGGCGCTCGCGGCGGCTTCACCGCCGGCGCAGCGACCACCATACCTGCAGGCGCAACACTCGGCGCAGAGGGGCGCGGCGTCGAGGCCGGGGCCGAGACTGCCGCCGCGCGGCGCGCGGTGTCAGCGAGCTCGAGGCGCGGCTTGGAGGTACCGGCGCCGACTGCCTGCGCAGGAAGCTTGGCCGCCAGTGACGCTAAGGCGCCGATCCATGCGGTCGCCAGCGCAAACCAGACAACCTTCGAAGGCGGGCGTGACACGTTTCTCGAGTATTCCATGATGACGGGGTGAAAGGCCTCAATTGAGGACGAGCATCCCCGCTCGCGTGTAATACCCTGTCCGTCAGTTCCTCGTGCCGCGGCGGACGTCGAACAGGGCACTGCGCTTGCAGGTTGAACAGAGGAGCCATTCCCGCTTTCGGGCGTACCCCAGCCCAAAACTCCCTCCGCCAATCGGTCGCTCCGTCATCGGCACGGCGCACCGCGGGCACGCTGGCATTTCGCCGCGGGCAAAGGTCTCGCGCATCGCCCGCTGCTCGTCGGGTGAGTAGCTGTCGGTCACAGGGAAATGACGACTTTACCGAAATGTTTGCCGCTCGCCACCCGCTCGAACGCCTCGCGCCCGCGTTCGATTGGAAAGACGGAATCCACCGGCATCGTCAGCCGCCCGGCGATGAACTCGTCCATCACCGCGTGGAATTCGGCTTCACTCGACATGGTGGAGCCCATGATCGTCCATTGGTTCCAGAACAGGCGGCGCACATCGGTCTCCACCATCGGGCCGGTCGTGCCACCGCAGGTGACGAGACGCCCGCGCCGGCCGAGGGCGCCGAGCGAACTCGCCCAGCTCTCCGTCCCGGAGTTGTCCACGACCACGGTCACGCCGCGCTTCTTGGTGCGCGCACGTACCTCCTGCGCCACATCGACCTTGCGGTAGTTGAGGCCATCGTCGGCGCCGAGTGCGCGCGCGCGCGCGAGCTTTTCATCGCTCGACGACGTGACCCAGACCGTGGCGCCGCGCGCCTTCGCGATCTGGAGCGCGGCAATCGCCACCGGACTGCCAATCCCCTGAATCAGCACGAGATCCTTTTCCGTCACCTGCGCTCGCGTGACCATCATGCGCCAGGCGGTGAGCGACGAGAGAGGAAAGGCTCCGGCGACATCGTCGGGAATGGACGCAGGAATCGTACGCACATGCGTCGCCGGCACGACCACTTTTTCGGCGAACGATCCAGCGCGGTGTTCGCCGAGCACCGCAAATCGGATGCAGAGCGGCTGCTCGCCATCCTTGCAGTACTCGCAGACGCCACAGCCCACGCCGGGATTCACCACGACCCGGTCACCCACCTTCACGCCGGCGACCTGCGGCCCGACCAAGTCCACGATGCCGACGGCGTCGGAACCAAGAATCCAGGGCGCCGTGATTTTCAGGCCGGGCAGCCCAGACACGACGAAGAGGTCGAGATGATTGAGCGACGAAGCCGCGACGCGGATGCGCACATCGCCGGCGTCGGAGAGCTCCGGCTCAGGCAGGTCGTCGCGGAAGGTGACGCGATCGAGAAATCCGTGCTCACTGATGGTCAGCGCGCGCATTGAGGCCCGCAAACCGGGAGGCGAGGAGTGGATGTGTCTTTCGGCATGACGCTATTATGTTCGTTCATGGTCTCGATAAAAGTTCCCCCACTCGGCGAGTCCATTACGGAAGCCACTGTCTCTCGGTGGCTGAAGAATGAAGGCGACGCCGTCGCCGCCGGAGAAACGCTCGTCGAGCTGGAGACCGACAAGATCACGGTCGAGGTGCCCGCACTCAAGGCGGGAGCCCTCGGAAAACGCCTTCGCGCCGAAGGCGATGTGGTCGCCGTCGGCGATATCCTGGGCGAAGTCGATGAATCGGCGACCGGAGTAGCAGCGCCAGCGGCCCGATTGGCGGTCCCGGCCGCCGCGGCACCGGTGGCCGCACCTGTGGCCGCACCCCTCGGGGCGGCTACCACAGCGGCCGTGGCGACCGACATCCGCAGCGCTCCTTCGGCGCGCAAACTGGCCGAGGAAGCTGGTGTGAACCTCGCCGCGGTTCAGGGAACGGGCCGCGGCGGCGTAGTGAGCCGCCCGGACGTGGTCGCGGCCATGAGTAGTGCGCCCGCGGCACCAGTGGCGCCCGCTGCACCAGCGCCGCCGCGCGCTCCGGTTGCTCCGGTTGCTCCGGCTGCTCCGGCTGCTCCGGCTGGTGAGACGGCGCCGCTGCCAAGTCAGTTCGCACTCAACCGTCCAGGCGGTGACGCCGGGCGAGAAACGCGCGAAAAGATGACGACGCGCCGCAAGCGCATCGCAGAAAATCTGCTCGCGGCGCAGCACAATACGGCCCACCTCACGACGTTCAACGAGATCGACATGACGTCCGTGTCCGAGCTCCGCGACCGGATGAAGGAACGCGTGGAGAAAACGCACGGCGTGAAGCTGACGTTCATGGCGTTTTTCGCGCACGCCACGATCATCGCGCTCGAGCAGTTCCGCTCGGTGAATGGCCGCGTGGACGGCGACATGATCGTCTACCACAACTATGTCAATCTTGGCATCGCCGTCTCGAGTGAAGCCGGACTGGTGGTGCCGAACCTGAAAGATTCGCAGCGGATGGGCGTGCTGACGCTGGCGAAGGAAATCGCGAATGTCGCCGGTCGTGCGCGCGACTCCAAGTTGACGATCGACGACTTGACCGGCGGGACGTTCACCATCACCAATGGCGGCGTCTTCGGCTCGCTGGTGTCGACGCCGATCATCAACTACCCGCAGGTCGGCATCCTCGGGCTCCACAAGATTCAGGACCGCCCGATCGCGATGAAGGGGGAGGTCGTGATCCGCCCGATGATGTACGTGGCGCTCTCGTACGACCACCGGCTGATTGACGGCCAGCAGGCCGTGCTCTTCCTCGTGCGGGTCAAGGAGCTGATGGAAGACCCGGAGTCGATGCTGATTTCGTAGCATCGGTCGCGCCCGCGCCGACTAGTTCTGTTCGTTCAGGTCGGGACGCTTCTGCGGTGCGGTGAAGGTGACCGGCAACTGATAGACCTGCGCTACGGGACGCTGCGCCTTGACGGCTGGCGAGAATGTCGCATCGAGCACGGCGAGTCGCACCGCGTCGGAAAACTTCGAGTGCGTCGCCGACACCACCCCGATCGACTCCTTGTTCAGCTTACCGTCGGCCTCGACGATGAACTCGATCACCGCCGATCCGCCGACGCCGATGGCGCGCAGTGAATCGGGGAAATCCGGCTCCTGCATGGAGGTAATCTTGGCGGGCGTATCCACTTCGTTCGCGACAAAAAGTCGCTGCGCATCGAGGAGACGCATGATGGAGTCCGCGCCAATCTTCGGCGGATGGATGGGGCGTTCTCCTTGTCGCGTCCAGATGACGATTGCGCCGCAGCCCTGCGCGTACGGCGGGCCCTGGAAGCGCGGCGGCACGAGCGAGGCGCTCGAGTAGACCTCAACCGCCTCGACCGTATGCGGCGGTATCATCTCCGGATCAAAGGGAATGCCAAGCAGAGGCTGGCCGTCAATCCAATAGATGGGCGCACACTTGTTTTCACGGAGACGGACCTCCGTGAACCCCCGCATCGTGCGGGCAATGTGCACACCCGGGATCCGGCGCAGAATGTCGCTGAACGAGGCCGGATTCGTCTTCATGAATTGTTCGCGAAACGCGAAGTAGCCGTTCCCACCGGTGCGTTCACGTTCGCGAATGGACGCGAGCACCGTATTCTGCTCGCCGGACGCGCTCACGACGACCGGTCGCACCATTTGCACGGCGCGCGTCATCCGCACCTCCAGCGCCGGCGACGGCATTTGCGGGAGATGCACCGTCAATGTTTCAGGCCTGAACCCAATCCGGCGCACCACGAGACGCGGGAGCGTGTCGTTGAGTACAAACAGTTCGAAGGTGCCGTCGTCGGTGGTGACGGCCGCCATGTTGGCCGATCCAATGACGCGAATCTGCGCCCCAACCACCTTTTCGCCGGCCACAGAAATTGCCGAGCCGGCCACCCGGGTACTCGGCGACTGCCCCGGCGCGCGCAACGAGGCGACGGCCAATGCCGCCACCAGCCCAAGCCCACGCCACGCTCGACCCGCCGTCTTGCCCATTGCCTCGTCCTGGCGCGCAGAGGAAAACCACCTTCGCGGCGCCGTTAGATTCCGTACTGCAGTTCTACCACCAATTACCCACACCGTCCAGTGAGCGTAACGCCCCAGCCCGTCGATGTTGTCGTCATCGGCGGAGGCCCAGGCGGCTATGTCGCGGCCATCCGCGCGGCCCAACTCGGCCTCAATACCGTCTGCGTCGAGATGGACAAAACGCTCGGCGGCACCTGCGTCAACGTCGGCTGCATTCCGAGCAAGGCACTCCTCCAGTCGTCAGAGCACTACGAGTTCACGCGACTCCATGCCGCTGAGCATGGCATTCTGGTCGGCGATCTGAAGCTCGACCTCGCGCGCATCTTGCAGCGAAAGACTGACGTCATCAGCGCGAACACGAAGGGAGTCGAGTTTCTATTCAAGAAGAACAAGGTCACCTGGGCCAAGGGCGCCGGGCGCCTCCTTCCGGGCAACCTTGTCGAGGTGACGGCCGCCGACGGAACCGTGACCACATATCAGGGACGAAGCGTGATCGTCGCGACGGGATCGGTGGCCTCCGGCCTCCCCTTCCTGCCGTTCGACGAAGAGCGCGTGCTCTCGAACGTCGGTGCGCTGTCGATTGCCGAAGTCCCGAAGCACCTGATCGTCATTGGCGGCGGGGTCATCGGACTCGAGCTGGGATCCGTCTGGCGCCGACTCGGCGCGAAGGTCACCGTCATCGAGTTCATGCCCACGATTCTGCCCGGCAATGATGACGACGTGATCAAGGAAGCCGATCGCATCCTGCGAAAGCAGGGGCTCGCGATGCACACGGGAACGAAGGTCGTCGGCGGTCGGCGCGAAGGCAATCGGGTATTCATCGACGTGGAACAGGGGGCGGCAAAGCTGACCCTCGATGGCGACTACGTGCTCGTTTCCATCGGCCGCAAGCCGGCGATGCCCGGTGTTGATGCGGCCGCACTCGGGATGGCCGTCGGCACGCGTGGCGAGATTCTCGTGGATGCGCAGATGCGGACCAGCGTGCCGAATGTCTATGCGATTGGCGACGTGGTCGGCGGGAAACTCCTTGCCCACAAGGCGGAAGAAGAGGGCGTGGTCGCTGCCGAAGTGATCGCGGGGCACCACGCGAGCATGCACTATTTCAACATGCCGTCAGTGGTGTACACCTGGCCGGAAATCGCGACCTGCGGACTGGCGGAGCACGAGGTGAAGGCCAGCGGTCGCGCGTACAAGACGGGCAAGTTCCCCTTCTCCGCCAACGGTCGCGCGCGCACGATGGGCGACACGGGTGGGTTCGTGAAGTTCATCACCGATGCGGCGACCAACGAAGTGCTTGGCTGCCACATCATTGGCCCGAATGCCAGCGACCTTATCGCGTCGGTTGTCGTCGCGATGGAATTCCGTGCCTCGGCCAACGACATCGGCGAAACCGTGCACGCGCATCCGACGCTCGCCGAAGCGGTGAAGGAAGCGGCGCTCGCGGCGCTCGGACGCGTGATTCACACCTGAGTGATGAGTGAACCGGCCGATGAGCGCGGTCGAGCACGAGCCGTGATCGTCGCGACACTGCGTCGCTGGTATCACGCCCTCGTCCCCTTCGAGGTGCGCCGCGCGCTGCGCGTGAATCGGTTCGACCCGACGCGGCGCGCGCGTGTCCGCCTCTGGCGGACAACCGGCGGGCGCGTGGCCACGGGACCGTTTTCCGGGTTGCTTTTCAACAGCCGCTCGCCTGAAGACGCGTACCCTCCCGTGCTGCTCGGGTCGTACGAGTCGGACGTCCATGAGTGGCTGGAAAGGGAGATCGCGCGCGGCTGGTCCGCGGTGGTCAACATCGGGAGCAACAACGGCTACTACTCGACCGGCCTCGCCATGCGAATGCCGTTGGCGATCGTACATGCCTTCGAGATGGATGACACGCTCCGGGTCGAAACGCGCAGGTCAGCGGAGATCAACGGCGTCGCCAACCGTGTACGCGCGCTTGGCATCGCGGACCTTTCGTCTCTCGCGGCACTCCCGATCGAGCACGCGCTGGTCGTCTGCGACTGCGAGGGCTACGAACGCGAGTTACTCAACCCTGCGCTCATTCCATGGCTTTCGAACGCAGCGATGCTCGTGGAGCTGCACGACTTTGCGGCGCCCGGCGCAACGGACGCGTTGCGTTCGCGTTTTTCTGCCACGCATCAGATCGCGATCGTCGAACAGCAGCCGCGTGATGCGGCGGCCTGGGCCGCGCGCGCCGGCGTCAGCGTCGCCGATGCGGCGCGACTCGCCGTGGAACCGCGTCCCTGGGATGGTCAGATCATTCCAGGGCGGTGGATGCTGCTTTCGCCGCGGGGCCCGGCTTAGCGGCCAATGCCGGCGGCGCGGCCAGCGCTCGGCACCTTCTGCTCAGGCCAGGTAGCGTTCGCGCAGGATCTTCTGGTGGTGCAACTCGTGCCCCGTACAGATGTACGCCAGCGCTCGCACGGTGACGGGCTTGTCGCTTGCCGTGCCACGGCGTGCCCACGCCGCCGCGTCGAACGACTCCATGAGTTGGAGCGTGGCTGCGCGAATAGTGGCGAACTCCTGCACGAGGCTGGCGAGCGATCGGCTATTGGCTCCCGAGTGCGGCACCCAGTCATCCTGTTCGAACCCCGGAAGCGGAGTGGTGTCGCCGCGCCCGATGCGAAGCATGCGGTAAGCGAACACGCGCTCGGTGTCAGCCATATGAAGCACCGCTTCCTTCAGCGTCCACTTTCCCGGGCCGTAGGCGCGCGAGGAGCGCTCATCGCTGACGCCGGAGAGGAGCGCGACGGTCTCGCTCAGCTGACGCTTCAGATGGTCGCGGACGTCGCCCTCGGGCACGAGCGAGGTGTACGTGGAGTAATACGGCGCGTGTTCGTCAGCGGCAGGTCTCTGAAGCATTCGGAAGTCCCCCGGGTTAAATGCGAAGGGCGGCGGAGAACCAGGTTCTCCACCGCCCCGCAATTTATCCTGTCGCCGGCCCAGCTACATCACACCTCAGCCTTCCTTGCGGATGGCCCCCATGATGGCGCCGCTGATCGGCGTGGGCGTGTGCATGCGGCGGCGGCGTGACGTCTCGTTTTGCACCTTGCTCCACAGCGCATAGCTGTCGGCGGCGTGCAGCGCGGACTGATCCACGGGCTCACCATCGAGCCAGGCCTGGATGATTGCCGGCGTATGCGCGGCTTCGATCGGCACTTCACGATCGGTGGGTTCAGCAAGCGCTTCATCGCGACGCTCGCCCTGCGCGGGCTCGCTCTGCGGGGTGACGTTGGGATCCAAGTTGTCGTGTATCATGCGGCTCGTTCCTCCAGCAACTTTTGCAGCGCCTCGCGGGCGCGGTGGACACGCATCTTCAGGGCACCTACCGTCGTCTCCAGCAGCTCGGCCATGTCTTCGTACGAGCGACCTTCGACGTGCTTCATTACGAACGCCTCTCGCAGAGACGCGGGAAGGGCTGCGAGCGCCCGGTCCAGATCGCCCCGCAACTCGCCCCGAGTCAACTCTTCTTCGGGCGTCTCATATCCAGACGGTTGATCGTCCTCTTCGTAACTCAGATGGGTGCGCCGGATGTTCTTCAGCCAGTCCTTGCACCCGTTTGCCACAATCCTGAAGACCCAGGCATCGAAGCGGCCACGCACTTCACCCAAGTGCTGGTACGCCTTGATGAACGAGTTCTGCAGAATGTCGGCGGCGTCGTCCGGGCTGCCTGTCATGCCGACCGCATGCCGATACAGCGGATCGCTGTACCGACTGATCAGCAAGCCAAACGCATCCCGGTCGCCAGCACGAATGCGATCAATGATCACTTGATCTGCATCCGCCTCGGGTTGTTGCGGTTCGGAGGGGACTGACTTCACGACGCTAGTGTAACTACGCACACGCGTCGTGGACAGACCTACTCGCCGCACGTAACCCAAGGGTGCCGGTGCCGTCACGTTGAATTGACGATTCCATGTGATCCAGGTCACACCCTGAGATACCCCGGCTTACGGGCATGGATTGACCGGCAGCTGTGTATTGACTCCGCGGACGGGCAGCCCGAATCTATAGATGCTGTTGATCGCCGCCGCGGCCGCATCGGCCACCACTTGCTGGCCCGCCGGCGAAGGCCGGAGTCCGTCCAGCGAGAAGAACCACCCGAACGGTTGCGCGCAGGCGAGATGGGCCGAGGCACGGTAGGACCCGGCCAGCGCTCGCATGGAGTCGTAAGCCGGGTCGAGATCCACATACGCCCAGCCATGTGACTGGGCAAGCTGCTTGAGTTGGACGTTGAGCTGGTCCACCACACCGTCGAGCGTGGTGACGTCGGCCGGTGTCAGCACCTGATCGGCGGCACCGGCGACGTTGGCACAGGAGAGCGCCTGCGGCGAACCCCCAAAGGCGCGCAATACGAGCGCCGTGATCTTCGCCGAGTTCACGAGGTTCGCGCTCACGTCACAGTCGCTGCTGACAGTCACGCCGTACCCGGCGAGCGCGACGCGTTCTGCGGCGATCTGGCTTGCCGCGCGCAGCGCCGGGAGTTTGCCGATGTGCGGTACCGAAAGCACCACCACTTTTGCGCCGGACTTCGCGACACTGTCGCCGATGGCGGCAATCACCGGCGCCGCAACGGCGGCCGGCACGTACGTCCAGGCAGCGACCTGCGTGTACGAGGTTGCGGGAACGAGCAGCCCGGCGGTCGCGGCGGTCATGATCTCCGCCGCACCCAGTTCGACGCCGACGAACGTTGGCGCCTTCACCCGCATCGCCGTGACCTGCGATTGCGGGTTGGCGAGGACGAGCGCATAGCGCGACCGGTCAACGACATCGTAGGACGACGGCGCCGCCGCGATGAGCTTGGGCGTGACATACATCGCGGCCCAGGCCGTCGCGCCCGGGAGCGCGAGATTGTCCGCGGGAGGGACGACGGTGCTGGCGGCGCCGGCGCACGAGGAATCGCGCGCCACGGCCGAGGCACCGGACAGCCAGCGTCCTAGGAACAGGGGCGCCACGAGCGGCGGCGAACAGCCCGGCGACTTGAACAGCGCCTGATTGAACGTCACGCCCGCCTCGAGCGCGAGGATCGCCGGCCAGGAGGTGGCTTGCGTGGACGCCACCAATCCGCCGGATTCAACGCCCGCCGAGAGGTCGCCGCCAATCACGACGAAGCGCGCGAATGCGGAGCTCGCCTTGGGACTCGTCACGTGCGCGTCACCCGGCTCGCACGCCGACAGGGCGAGCAGTGAACCGAGCGCGGCAACCGCGAAGCCAGCGCTGATCAGCCTACGCATGTGCAAACGCATTCCACCCGTGGGCCCGCACCAGCGCGCCATGCTCGTCGAGGCGCGGCGGCGGGCGGCGCACGGTGCCGGGCGCAAAGGGCGGAATGCCGGTGAGCGGCGACGCGGCAACATCCTGCAGCACATCGCGCACGTGTCGGACCGCACCCGCGGGAACGCCATCCTTCCGGAACGCTTCCACCCAGTGCGCGACGGGCTGCTGCGCGATGCGCTTGCCCATGAGTCCAGTGACCTCGGCACGGTTCTCCGAGCGGCCAGTATTTTTCGCAAACCGCGCGTCCGCGAGTTCCGGGACGCCGAGTTCCTTCACGACCGCAGCGAACTGACCGTCGCTGCCGACGGCGAGGACGAGCGGCCCATCGGCGGCGTGGAAGAGCTGGTACGGCACGAGGTTCGGATGCGAGTTGCCCATGCGCGCGGGATCCTTTCCGGAAACGAGCGTGTTTTGCGCCACGTTCACCAGTGCCGCCGCCGCCGTGTGGTAGAGCGAAACGTAGACGTGGCGCTCAACCTCGAGGCCCGCGCGCACGCCTGTGAGCGTTGCGAGTACGGCAGCAAGCGCATCCTTTCCGGTGAGCACGTCCACCAGCGCGGTACCCGCGCGCATCGGCTCGCCATGCACTTCGCCGGTGATCGACATCCAACCAGACTCTGCTTGCACGACGTAGTCATACCCGGGCCGACCCGAGTCGGGACCGAACCCGGTGATGGTGCACCAGACCAATTTCGGGTGCTGCGCGATGAGCAGGGCGGGATCGATTCCGCGGCGCGCGAGTGCGCCGGGTAAAAAATTGTCCATCACCACGTCGGCCGACGCGATGAGCGTGCGAACGAATGCGGCGTCGGCATCGACCATCAAGTCGGCGGCAACGCTCAGCTTGTTTCGATTGCAGCAGAGGTAGTACGCGCTTTCGCCGCGATCATCAAACGGCGGTCCCCATCCGCGTGACTCATCGCCGACCCCAGGACGTTCAATCTTGATGACTTCCGCACCGAGATCTCCGAGTCTCATGGTCGCGAGGGGCCCGGCGAGCACTCTTGTGAGGTCGAGAACACGCAGCCCAGAAAGGGGTAATTGGCTCATTAGTGGCGCTCAACTGTATTGATGATGTTCGTATCAACTATGCTAAAATGGGTCAATTTGCTATGAAATCACTACTTTTGATGCTCGCAAATCACGCAAAATAGGTACGGCTAACCGCTTGCTAGGAAAAGTTATTTCCGTATACTTGGCGAATCCAGTGCGTGCGCTTTTTCGTTGTCCGTCTTTTACACGGCTTTTGCACGGCCCGGACACCATCGCACCACGAGAAGCGGCGCCCCAAAACAGCACTCCGCCGCATCGCCCGACCACGGAGCTCGATCGAAATGTCCGACAAGACACTACCTGCTGTTCGCCCACCGGCACCAGCTGCCGGCGTTGCTGGCGCACCCGGCGCACCCGGCACCACGCTGCCCGTCCGCCGTCACCCAGGCCACCGCGGCGCTGATGTTCGCGACGCCGTCGCCGAGATGGCGGCAAAGGCGCAGGAAATCAGTATGGAGGCCGGCAGCAAAATGGCGGCCGCCATGAAAGATGTCATTGGTGCCGCCGCCGGCATCAGCGGCTTCTCGATCGAGAGCGCCCGCGACCTGGTGCAGTTTATGGTGCGCCGCAGCCAGATGACGCAGGATGAGGCGGACAAGCTCATCGCCACCGCTGAGGAAGCGTCCGCGAAGAATCGTCGCGGCAAAAAGCCCGCGCCAGCCGCTAAGACCACGGGCAGCAAGAAACCCTCAGCGAAAAAGCCGGCCGCCAAGAAGCCCGCGACCAAGAAGCCCGCGACCAAGAAGCCGGCGGCAAAGAAGTAACCGGAGCCTGAGCGCCCATGATGCGCCAGGCTCTCTCCGCAGGTGATGCTGTCGCGCTCGCGCGCGAACTCGTCGCCGTGGATTCTCGGAACCCAGCGCTCTCGCCAGATGCATCCGGCGAGAGCGCTGTTGCGCACCTGCTCGCCGGCATCCTCGAGGACTGGGGATTCCGCGTGGAGATTCAGCAGGCCGCGCCGGGCCGTCCGAATGTCATCGCGCGCATCGGCACTCCTGGCGCCCCTGGTGCGCCCGGCGCGCGCTCCATCATCCTGAACGGGCACCTCGACACCGTCGGCGTCGAACGGATGTCGCACGCACCGTGGGATCCGGAAATCCGCGACGGCCTGCTCTATGGTCGCGGTTCTGCCGACATGAAGGCCGGCATCGCGGCGATGTGTGCGGGGGCGTGGCGGGCCGCACAACCTGGCCTGCATGGCGAAGTGATTATCGCCGCCGTCGCCGACGAGGAGTACCGCAGTATTGGCACGAGCGCGCTGCTCGCGAGCGGCATTCGCGCCGATGCCGCGATCGTGACGGAGCCCACACGGCTCGCGATCTGCCGGGCGCACAAGGGCTTCGTCTGGGCCGACCTCGAGGTGCGGGGCATCGCCGCCCATGGCAGCCGCTACGACGTCGGCGTGGACGCCATCGCGCTGGCCGCGCTGGTCATTGCCGATCTCGAGGCGTACCAGCAGCGCGTGCTCACGACGCGCGCGCATCCGCTACTGGGCCGGCCGTCGCTGCACGCGTCACTCATCACCGGCGGTCAGGGCATTTCGACCTACCCCGATCGGTGCACCGTGCAACTCGAGCGTCGTACGATTCCCGGGGAACGGCCAGCCGATTTCCTCCGCGAGCTCGAAGAGTCCATTGCTCGCGTGCGCGCGGGACGCCCGGAGCTGAGCGCCACAGTGGTTCCGGGCTTCTCGCAGGAGCCGAACGACGTGCCGGAGTCGGACGCGGTCGTTCGCGCGCTGGCTTCGGCGCTCCAGCAGCACGGCGTCGCGCCGTCAATCGAAGGGCTCTACTGCTGGACGGACGCGGCGTTGTTTACCGCGGCGGGAATCCCCGCGGTCTGCTTTGGGCCCGGCGACATTGCGGTCGCGCATGCCGCCACGGAGTTCGTGCCCGTGCGCGAAATCGAAGTCGCGGCCGACGTGATTGAACAGGTCCTGCGCGACTGGTTTGCCGCGTGAACAGACCGCTAACCGAGCGCTGATGGCCACGCTCACCGTGAAGCAATATGATGCCCTCGAAGATGCGATCCGCGACGGCCGCCGCATTTCCATCTCGCATCGTCACCAGGATATCATGGTAATTCCGATGCGCCTCGTGCTCCGAAACCGGCGCGAGGCCATCGAGGCGCGGCACCCGACGACCGGCGACCCCGTGATCATCTGGATTGATGAGGCCGATGCGATCGAGGTCGTGCGATGAGTGACGCGGAAAAGGAACTTGTGGCCATCTACGCCGACGAGTCGTGCCTCGGCAACGGCAAGGAAGGCGAGAATCCCGGCGGCGCCGGCGCGCTTGTGGAATACCGGCGGCCAGGCTCCGACGAAATCATTCGCCGCGACATCTGGCTGAGCGAACCGTCCTCGACGAACAACCGCATGGCGCTGAACTCGGTGAGTGCGTCGCTGAGCCAGCTGGCGGCAAAGGGGGCATCGTTCGAAGTCGTCTTCACCACAGATTCGCGCTACATCGTGGACGGGATGACCGCGTGGGTCCACGGCTGGGCGAAACGTGGCTGGACGCGAAAGGGCGGTGCCATCGAAAACCTTTCACTCTGGGCCGCAGCGATTCGCGCCGCCAGCGAACACGACGTCCGCTGGGAATGGGTGAAGGGCCACAACGGGCATGCACAGAACGAATACGCCAACCACCTCGCCACCCGTGCGGCGGCGGAGCAGACGCAGTCGGGAGGACTCATTCCTTCGGCGTTCGATGAGTGGGATGTTGCCGTGCGGAAAAAGGGCGCCAAGCACGCCGCGCCCGCGCCGTTTCCCAGCACCATCACGTTTCGCGCGCACGCGGCGCTCCCCGACCCGCCACGCTGATCGCAGCCGGCGTGTTAAGTTGGAAGTGAGGAACATTCGTGACTGGAAACCCAACCGCCCCCGACGAACTCGACCGCCTCTTTGCGTGGCTGGTGCGCGCGGTGCGCGACCAGCGTCCGGAGTATCTCGCGGCGGCATTTGAAGTCGGCGAGTTGCTGGCGTTCGTACCGTACAAGCTGGTGCGCGCCGATGTCGGCGTGGACACGAACGACGATTACGCCCACGCCCTGACACGGCTGCTGGCCGGCGAACGCGGGCTCCTTTTCGTTGACGAGTTGATGCAGGACGACCTGCAAAACGAACTACAGGCGGCCGTCCCGGATTTGCAGGCGTACCGCTCGTACCTGAACACGCGCGTCACCCTCGCTCAGGAACGTGTCCGCGAAGCGCTCGACGCCCTCGGACCTGCCGTGCCGCGTGAAACCGTCGCGGCCGCGAACGAACCCGTCGCTGCCGCCAACGAACCCGCATGGCCGGTGCCAACCAACACCGCCGCGCCCCGGCCGGCACCACCACGAGTCGCACCGGTAGCCCGTCCGATTTCCCCAGGCGATCGCGCCGCCGCGCAGGGCGCGCGCGCGGTCCCGAGCGCAACGACGCCGGTTGATGGCGGCGTCGATCCACGCACCTCGCGCGCCGGGTGCAAGTATTGCGGCCAACCGCTCCCTCAAGGCCGCGACCTTCGGTTCTGCCCGCATTGCGGTCAGGACCTCTCTGTGAACCGCTGCGGCGCGTGCAGCGCTGAACTTGAGCCGGGATGGAAGTTCTGCGTGGCATGCGGTCGCTCCAGCTCCGCCTGATGCGCCGCCTCTTCGCCGCGCTCATGGTAAGCGCGGTTGCGGTTGGCCTGCTGCGTGCACAGGGAACGTCACTTGCCGCGGCCGGTCGCTGGCCAGTGAAGACGCGCGAACATGTGGATCTCTGGCTTCACGGCTTCGCCATGGTGTCGGCTGATTCATCACCCGTGCCGCTGTACCGCCGCGGCTACCGCGACGCCCTGCTCGTGGCGCGCAATGCGGCAAGCGCCTTCACCGACCTCGACGCCAACGCGGACGCGCTGCGCACCACACTCGGGAGCCGCCCGAACCTGCTCGGGGCACAATTCATCGCCCTGTCATTTGGGAGCTGGGCCGATCTCGACGGAACGTTTTAGACGTTCATCAAGTCCGACGGCAACGCGCGCGGCGCAAAGGATCCGATGAGCGCGGCCGCGCTCGCGCAGTTCGCGCTGATTTTCCGGACCCGCGAGGAACGCGATTTCGCGCGGAAGTTCGCATTGTCACTCCGTTCAGAGCGCGAGAAATTTCATCACCAATGGTGGGTGGCAGAATCGCGACGGCGCGATCCCGCGCTTGCTGCCGTGGATTCCATCTGGCAGCTGACGATTCGGCCCAAGTTGCAACCCTTCCTGAATCACATTCAGCAGAGCGATGGACAGATCATTCTCTCGACCGTGCTCGAAGGCGAGGGCCGCACCGTCACCGACGACAAGAAGAACAACACCATTACCTGTGGTTTTCCGGAAACGCGCGAGCGCGCGATGGACGCCATTCATTGCGTGCTCCACGAGCTGGTCGGGCCACTCACTGCCGCCGCCGTCGAAGACAACACGACCCCGGCCGAAAAACGCTCTGGCGTTGCCGATCGCCTGCAGGCCGCGGCGCTCGTGCGCGGCGGCGCGCTTCTCGCCGCCAAACTCGGCGTCGACGTGGCCAGGAGCTACATGACGTTCTATTTGCGCGCTGCGGGCCGCGAGCCGGGATCGGATGTAGCCGCCGAGTTCACGGCTACGTTCGTCCTTCCCGATGGCATGATCTCGTCCATCGACCGGCAGATTGCCGTGGCGTTCGGGGGTATCTGACGATGGCCGACCATCTTCCCACCGCGCCCCCAGCCAAACTCTCACGTTCTGCACTGGAGCGCGTGCTCGGCCGCGCCTCGGAATTGCAATCGGCTGCCGGCGACGATGACGGCGGTGCGCTGACGGAAGCGCAGCTGATTGATCTGGCCAAAGAGGTGGGGTTGTCGCCGGAGAATGTACGGGAAGCACTCGCCGAAGAACGATCACGCGTCGAAGAAGTACCTGATTCGAGCGCGGGACTGTCGCTGCTCGGGTCGGCAACGGTTCAGGCTGCGCGCACCGTTCCGGGCGACGTGGCCACTGTGCTGAGCGGCCTCGATGTCTGGATGCAGAAGATTGAATCGCTGCAGGTCATGCGCCGATTTCCCGACCAGCTCACGTGGGAGCCGCGACAGGATTTCCTCTCTTCGATTCGTCGCACCCTGCGTGTGGGCGGCCGGGCATTCACGCTCGCGGTGGCGACCGATGTGCATGGCGTCGTTGCGGCGGCGGGCGGAAAGCGTACGCATGTGCGGCTCGTCGCGAACTTCAGGACGACCCGCAATCAGCGGGCCTCTGTCGCGGTCGCTGCTTCACTGGCAGGACTCGCCGTCGGACTTCCGCTCTGGTACATGGCGACGAATGCCGGGCTCGCTATCGCCGCGGCGCTCGCGCTGATTCCGGCGCTCGGGCTGCCTTCCGCCGCGTTCGTGCTCGCGCGCCGGCAGTACCGACGGCTCCTCGCCCGTGCGAAAGTGTCTCTCGAGCAGGCCCTCGACAAACTGGAATACGGCGACGCGCCGCGGCATGGACTCCTGCCGTGAGCGAACCGCACCAGCCGTCGCTGGTTGAAGCCGATCGCTGGGCACGAGGCATTCTTCCGTCTGTCTCACGGACGTTTGCGCTTTCGATCCGCTTTCTTCCCGGGACGCTTGGACGAGCGGTAGGCACGGCCTATCTCCTCTGCCGCATCGCGGACACGATCGAGGACGACGGCGCGATGAGCGCCGCGAGAAAGAGCGACCTCTTCGACGCCTTTTGCCGCGCGCTCGACGATGCAGCGGCTGCCGATGCGTTTTCCGCGCTCGCACAGGACGTTGCCGGTGACCGCGCGCATGTCGAGCTCCTGCGAAACACGAACCAGGTCTGTGCGCTGCTCCGTTCGCTCCCGGCCCAAACCCGCGCCCACGTCGTGCATTGGGTGGTGGAGATGGTGACCGGGATGCAGAAGTTCGTTGCGCTTTACCCAAATGGCATTCGCATCCAAACGCTCGCCGAGTACCGCGAGTACTGCTACTACGTGGCCGGCACCGTGGGCTGCATGCTCACCGAACTTTGGCATGAGCACGAGTCGACCATCGGCGACGCCGAGTACAAAGCGCTCTGGGAACGCTGCCAGAAGTTCGGCGAGGCGCTGCAGACGGTCAACATCCTGAAGGACATCGCCTGGGACGCCGAGCACGAGAACGCGATCTACATCCCGGCGCGCGCGCTCGCGGAGCACGGGAGCGGACATAACACACTGCTCGACGCGGCCCACATGGAAGGCAACAAGGCGGCGGTCGCGTCGTTTATCGAGCTCGCCTGGACGGATCTGGATGAGGCGCTGGAATACCTCTTTCTCGTCCCGCGTCGCGCGGTCGCCATTCGTGCCTTTTGCGTACTGCCCCTGCTCTACGCGTATGCAACGCTCCGCGACCTCTCGGCGTCGCGTTCGATGTTGCGCGCCGGCGGATCGGTAAAGATTTCACGGAGTGAAGTGCGCTCGTTGCTGGTGTTCGGACTGGCGGCCGTCGGCAGCAACACCCTGTTGCGCAGGTTGGTATCGCGTGTGAAGCGGCGGCCGTTCACGCCTATTCCGGCCGCCGCACGGACGTAAATCGCGCGACTATCTTTCGGGCAATTCTTCGCCCCCATCAAAATGCCGCAGTTCTACACCGAGCCCGTCATCAGCGTCCTCGCCCGCCCGTCGTTTGCCGAGCCGGGCCACCTGCCCGTGCAATGGCTGGGCGAAAGCACTGATGGCGAGCGACTCGCCGAGTTTGCCGGCCGGCTCTGCTACATGAGCCAGAAGAACCCGGCCAACCGCCAGACGCGCGAATACCTCGAAAACATCAAGAAACAGGGGCACGGGTCGGTGCTCGAGCATGCGAACTATTCACTGCTCGTTGAAGGCGTGAGCCGCTCGCTGACGCATGAACTGGTGCGCCACCGCGCAGGATTCGCGTATTCGCAGCTCTCGCAGCGCTACGTGGACGAATCACATGCCGCGTTCGTTGTGCCGCCGGCCATCCAGGGCGACGAAGCCCTCGTTGCGCAGTGGACTGCGCAAATGGAATCGGCGCAGGCGACCTACGTGGCGCTCGTGGACAAGCTGATGCAGCGCTACGGCTGGGTGGACGACAAGGTCCACCGTCGCAAGATGGCGCGCGAAGCGGCCCGTGGTGTGCTGCCGAACTCGACCGAAACGAAGATCGTCGTCACGGCCAACGCGCGCGCCTGGCGTACGATGCTGGAACTGCGCACGAGTGAGGGCGCCGAGATGGAAATCCGCCGCTGCGCGGTGGCCATGCTCCGCACGCTGCAGAAGGAGGCGCCCGGATTCTTCGCCGACTTCGAGATCTACGTGGCGCCGGACCGTGTCGAGACGGCCCGGCTGACCTACCACAAGGTCTGAGTAGACGGTAGTCGGCAGTTGGGAGGCAGCCGTCGGTCGCCGGCCGTCTATTCGTCTACCACATCCGTCTGTTTCGTCTTTTCGTGCGCGGCGATGACTTTCGCTGCGTGCTCCCGCGGCATTTGCTCGTAGCCGTGGAACTGTCGTGAAAACGATCCGCGGCCATGCGTAAGTCCCGCGAGCCGCGTGCCATAGAGGTGCAGATCGGCCTGCGGCACAAGCGCCTTCACGACTGACCCCGCGCCGTTCGTCGCCTGCTCGGTGCCGAGCAACTTGCCACGACGACTGCTCAAGTCGCCCATCACGTCGCCGAGGTAGTCGTCCGGCGTGACGACATCCACCATCTCGAGCGGTTCCAGCAGCACCGGTCGGCATTTCGGCGCAACCGCCTTGAAAGCCTGGATGCCGGCCATCTTGAACGAGGCTTCGTTCGAGTCCACCGAGTGATAGCTCCCGTCGTGACACTCAGCGATAAAGTCCACGAGTGGGTAGCCGGCGATCACGCCCCGCAGCGACGCTTCGTGAATACCGCGATCCACGGCCGGGATGTACTGCCGCGGGATGGCGCCGCCGACAATCGAGTCGACGAAGGTATAGCCGGCGCCGCGCTTGGCCGGTTTGATGCGCACCCAGCAGTCGCCAAACTGCCCACGACCGCCGCTCTGCTTCTTGTGCTTCCCTTGGCCCTCGCCTGATGCGGTCAACGTCTCACGATATGGAATCCGCGGCGCCGTAAGCTGGGCTTTCACACCGAACTGACGCGAGAGACGGGCGAGTGCGACTTCGATATGGCGCTCGCCGAGTCCACCGAGGATCGTCTCGTGGGTCTCGATGGTGTAGTGCATTTCGAGCGTCGGGTCTTCGTCGTGAAGGCGATGGAGTCCCTGCTGCAGTTTTTCCTCGTCGTTGTGCGAAGCGGCTTTCACGGCGAAGGTGACCAGCGATTCCGGAAAGGCGATCTGCGGCATGCGCACCGGATGCGCCTTGGTGGAGAGCGTATCGTTGCTGTGTGTGTTATGCAGCTTGGCCACACAGCCGATGTCGCCGGGGTGCAGGCATGACACTTCGATGCGTTCTTTGCCCTGCGCAACGGCGAGGTGATTCAGTTTCTCGACGCCGTCGCGCGTGGCGTTGTAGACCTCCTGGCCGCTCGCGACAACTCCGCTGAATGTCCGGAAGAAGCTCACGTCTCCAACGTGCGGCTCGGCGGTGGTCTTGAACACGAGTGCGGCGAACGGCGCGTCGTCGTTCGGGTGAATCTCCACCGCCTTGCCCCCTTCGGCCCCCTTGAAGGCGTGGAGTTCTTCCATTTCGAAGGCGTTGGGCATCAGCGCGACGAGGAAATCGAGCACGGTGCGCACACCGATCATGCGCTGGGCCGAACAACAGAGGAGCGGGAAGAGATCCTGACGCTTCATCGCTTCCTTCATCGCGGCCATTTCTTCGTCACCGGGCAGGTCCTCACCCCCGAAGAAACGTTCGAGCAGCGCATCGTCGGTGGCGGCAACCGCCTCGACCATTTCCTGGTGATAGCGCCTGAAGCGTTCCTGCTCCCCGGCCGGAACGTCCACCTCTTCGTACTCGCCCGCCTTTCCCGACTTGGTGGGCACATAGGCTTTCTTCGAGAAGAGATTGATGACACCCGAAAGGCCCGCGCCGGCGCCGATCGGGATTTCGACTGGAACAACTTTCGCAGTGAGCCGATCCTTGATGGTGCGGTACGCGAGGTCGAAATCGGCGTGATCCTTGTCCATCATCGAAACGGCGAAGAGCACCGGATCTTTTCGGGCAATGGCTTCGCGGAACATCCGTTCGGTACCCGCTTCGACGCCTGTCACGCCGCCCACCAGCACGAGCGCGCCATCGGCCGCGCTCAGGCCGGCAACCGCATCGCCCTGGAAGTCGAGGAATCCCGGTGTGTCGATCAGGTTCACTTTCGCGCCGTTCCACTCCGCAAACGCACACCCGAGCGAAATCGAATACTTCCGTTCGATTTCCTCGGGCGCGGTGTCCGTGAGCGTGTTGCCGTCCTTGATCGAGCCGTGCCGTTTTGAGGACCCAGACACAAAGGCAAGCGCATCGACCAGGCTGGTCTTGCCGCTCGCCCCGTGCCCAACCACGGCCACGTTTCGGATGGCATCACTTCTGTATTCCCGCATGGGGCACCCTCCTGAGGTCAGGTATCCTGACCATGGCACACCCTGGGAACGGCGTCAAG
Organism: Gemmatimonadota bacterium; assembly: GCA_026387935.1. Taxonomy (GTDB): domain Bacteria; phylum Gemmatimonadota; class Gemmatimonadetes; order Gemmatimonadales; family Gemmatimonadaceae; genus Fen-1231. Next base: position 283,372 of record JAPLKU010000019.1, read on the forward strand.
AGGAATTGTTCCCGTGATGCACGTCACTTCCCTGACACCGGAATCGATGCCTCTGCCCCCGCGGCAGTTAACGTCCTAGCACTGGAGCAGTCTGAGAATTGCGCGGCCATCCGCTCCGACGCCAGCGCCGCACCAAGGAGTCCGACATGCAGCACACTCGATGGCTCGCCGTTTCGATCATTGCCCTCGCCGCCTGTTCGGGCGGACCGAGGTCGTCTGTGACAGCCGCGCCAGAAATGGCGCCGCCGGGGTCAGGCGATCGCGAGCAGACCGCCGACCAGCAAGTGGCTCAGGTGCTGAGCCGTCTCACGTTTGGCGCGCGGCCCGGTGATGCCGAAAAGCTTCGGGCGACGGGCGTGGACCGTTGGATCGACGAGCAACTCCATCCGGAACGCATCGATGACGCGGCCGCGGACCGTTACCTCGCGTCCGCCTACCTCACGCTCGGCCAGACTCCCGCGGCCCTCGAACAGAAGTACCTGCCGCCGGGCCAGTTGCAGAACCAGGCAGCGGCGCGCGGCGGCCTGACGCGCGCTGATAGCGCCAAGCTACGGGAATCACAGCAGGGCCTGCGCCAAATGACCATGGAAGTGCAAAGTGCCCGGGTCGCGCGCGCGTTGATGAGCGAGCGACAGTTGCAGGAAGTGGTCACCGACTTCTGGCTCAATCACTTCAGCGTCTACGAAGCCAAGGGCCCGCGCGAACGCTACATGCTCGGCGAATACGAGAACCGGGTAATCCGGCCAAACGCGCTGGGCAAATTCCGGACATTGCTGGGCGCGGTGGCGAAGAGCGAAGCGATGCTCTTCTACCTCGACAACTGGCAGAGTCAGGCCGACAGCGCGCGACCACGACTGAATGCAGCGGGCCGTGCGGTCGCCGCGGCCGGACGCGGTGGGCGTGGTGCGATTGGTGCCGGAGGACGGGGGGTGATATCGCCGCTCGGCACCCCCGTGGCGCCCGTGGCGCCGGGCCAGCAGATGGCCCAACGTCCGCGGCCCGGACTCAATGAGAATTACGGACGCGAACTGCTCGAGCTTCACACACTCGGCGTCGATGGCGGATATTCGCAGCAGGATGTCATTAATGCCGCGCGCGCACTGACGGGTTGGACCATTCGCGGCGCACAGCAGGGTGGCGGCTTCAACTTCGTGCCACAGGTGCATGACGCCGGTGAGAAGGTCCTGCTCGGACACAAGCTCGCCGCCGGCCGCGGCATCGAAGATGGCGAAGACGTGCTCGACATTGTGGCGCGCCAACCGGCCACGGCGAAGTACATCGCGTTCAAGCTCGCGCGCCGATTCGTCAGTGATACGCCGTCCGCAGCACTGGTGGCGCGCGCCGCCGCGACATTCACCCGCACCGACGGCGACATTCGCGAGACCGTGCGCACGATCGTCACGAGCGCAGAGTTTTTTGCGCGACGCGCGTATCGGAGCAAGGTAAAGTCTCCGTTCGAGGTGGTCGTGAGCGCCGCGCGCGTGCTCGGCGCGCAGCCCGATCCGACGGTGCGCATGGCCGCAATGGTTGGACAGCTTGGCCAGCCCATTTATGGGCATCAGGCGCCCAATGGATGGCCGGAGACCGGCGACCAGTGGATGAACACGGGCGCGATTCTCAATCGCATCAACTTCGGCATGACGGTTGCGGCCGGGCGCTTGCCCGGCGCCTCCCCGATGGGATTCAAGGATTCGGACATTCTGCAGACGGCGACGCGTGAACTTCAGGCCGATGGTGTGATTCATGCGCTGCTTGGCGGCGACGCGTCTGTTGAAACGCGCGCCGTGCTGATTAGCGGAGAGAATCCGCTCGCCAAGGATTTGCCGCCGATGGGTGATCCGCCGTCGGATCCGACGATGCAGCCGCCAGCCGCAGGTCGCGGCGGTCGCGGCGGTCGCGGCGGAGGCGGCGGCGTGCAGCCGCTCCCGGCGATTCGTGGATTGCAGCTCGTCGTAGGACTCGCGCTCGGCTCGCCTGAGTTTCAGCGGAGATAGGAGCACAACCATGCAACGTCGCTATTTCGTGAAGTCGGGCGCGGTGGCGCTCGCAACGATGGGCCTTAGCCCGACGTTTCTGCGCCGAATGACGTTTGGGATGGAACTCCCGGCGGTGCAGAAGGGCAAGGTGCTCGTTTGTCTCTTTCAGCGCGGCGCGGCGGATGCGCTGAACGTGGTCGTGCCATTCGGCGAGCGCGCCTACTATCAATTGCGGCCTGCCATCGCGATTCCGGCACCGACGAGCGCTGCGCGATCGGCGCTCGACCTTGACGGCTTTTTTGGATTGCATCCCTCGCTCGCTCCACTCAAGCCGCTCTGGGACCGCGGTCTGCTCGCACCGATTCATGCGGTGGGCAGCCCGAGCAACACGCGCTCGCACTTCGACGCGCAGGATTACATGGAGAGCGGCACGCCCGATGTGAAAGGCACGACGGACGGCTGGCTCAATCGATATCTCGCAGCGTCGGGCACGTGCGCGGAGTGCGAGGTGAGCCCGTTTCGTGCCGTGGCGATGGCGCCGCAAACGCCGCGCGTGTTGCAAGGCAGTTCACCGACCGTCGCGATGGATGCACTCGACCAATTTGCCGTGCGCACGGGCGGCGATGCTGCGGCCAGGCTCGAGTCCCTCTACCGCACCGGATCGCCAGACCTCGTGCATGGATCGGGGCGCGAAATGTTCGACGCCGTGAAGATGCTCAAGTCGGCCGACCCGCAGCGCTACCAGCCGGACAATGGCGCGGAGTATCCGCGGTCGCAGTTTGGCCAGCGGCTGCGCCAGATCGCACAGCTGATCAAGAGCGGCGTTGGTCTCGAGGTCGCGTTCGCCGACATCGGCGGCTGGGACACGCATGTGAACCAGGGCGGTGTGCAAGGCCAGTTGGCCGCTCGCCTCGACGATTTCGCGCAGTCCATCGCGGCGTTCACGACGGATATGGGCGACAAGATGGAGAACGTGGTCGTGCTCACGATGTCAGAGTTCGGTCGCATGGCGCGCCAGAATGGAAATGGGGGCACCGATCATGGCCACGCCGGCGCGATGTTCGTGATTGGCGGCGGCGTGAAAGGAAAGAAGGTCTACGGGAAATGGCCCGGGCTTGCGCCCGAGCAGCTCTTCGAAGGCCGCGATCTCGCACTCACCACGGATTTCCGTACCGTGTTTTCGGAAATCGCCACGGGGCACCTCGGCGCCACGAAGCTCGACACACTTTTCCCGGGCTTCAAGACCGGACCGCGACTCGGCTTGCTGGGCTAGATCTTCTGGAGGACAGGAAATTGCGCTGCAGGGCGATAGGTTTCGCGCAATGAAACAGCCATGGTGTACGCTGCTCGCCACCGTCTGCTCGGTGGCGAGTGCCGCAGCACAATCACCGACCGCACGCGCCGTGCACGAGCAGGGACGAATCCCGATTCTCGAGTACCACCTCGTCGGTGGCGAGAAAGACACCCGGTGGGGGCGCAGCGCTGAGCATTTCCGGCGCGACCTCGAACTACTCTATTCGCGCGGATACCGACCGATCACCGTCGCGCAGCTTGTCGCCGGCGAGATCGATGTGCCGGCCGGCATGTCGCCCGTCGTATTCACCTTCGATGACGCGTCACCGAGCCAATTCCGTTATTTGAGCCAAACCGGCGCGAAGACGGTTGATCCCTCGAGCGCCGTTGGCATCTGGCTCGCCTTCAATCGCTCGCACGCCGACTGGAAGAACCGCGCCACGTTCTGCCTACTCTCAGGCGCAGCGGCAGGGCACAACTTTTTTGGCGACAAAGGAATCGAAGGGCAACTCTCCGCCTGGCGATTCGAAAAGCTGAAGTTTCTCGCGGAACAGGGTTTCGAGCTCTGCGCGCACACCCTGTGGCACGCCGATTTGGCGAAGTTCAGTGACGCCGTGGTGCAGGAACAGATCGCGCGAAACGTCCTGGCCATCGATTCCGCCGTACCCGGCTACAAAGTCCGGACGTTCGCATTGCCTCTTGGCGACTGGCCTAAGAATCGGGCGCTGGCGAGCGCCGGCGTGTGGCGCGACCCAAAGTCGGGCCGCGAGGTCCGGTACGCGTTTGACGCCGTCCTTGAGGTGTCGGGATCGCCCGTGCCAAGCCCGGCGTCGGAGCGGTTCAACCCCCACGCGCTTCAGCGGATACAGGTGTTCAACAAAGAGCTTGAGCAGGCGCTTGATCGCCTCGACAAATCGGGCGACCGGTACGTGTCCGGTGGGACGGGACGGATCACAAAGCGCGGCGTGGCGGGTTCACGCGCGCCCATCTGACCTTGCACACACTGACCGGATTCCGGTCAGTCGAAGTTGCGGTGCGTGACGGTGCGTAACGGTGCGTTAGCGGTTGCTAGCGCAGCAAGCTTCGCAGTGCTTTCAGGGCGTGATTGAGCGCGGCACGTTCTTCTTCACGCGTGGCGCGCGCCAACAGGTGCTCGTAGTTCGCGACGGCAAGCTTCAGCGCGACCGGATCATCCTCAGCGCCGGCGAGTGACGCGGCGCTGTCGGCGAGATTTACCCGGGACATCGGATCGTCGGGAAAACGCTCCACCACCTGACGCCATCGCTCCGTGCGCTCTCGCGGCGCCGACTCCGCGAGCGCCCACATGTGCCAAGCGGCGAGGTAGGACGGTTCTGCCGCGCGCGCGCGTTCAGCGAGGCCGGATACGACGTCTGGTCCACGGCCAGTGAGCCAATACGCCTGCGCCAGCGCAATCAATGCACGTGCATTGTCAGGCTCGCGCTCGATGATGACTTCGTACACGGGCCCGATAACTTCCTGAAGTTGTTGATGGGGTTCGAGCGCTACGATCAGATCGGCGGTCGAATGCGCGTGGGCGATCTGATCGAGTTTGCCGAGCAGCACGCCCACGTCGGCAGTGCGCCGGTAGGCCGTGACGGTCGAATCGAGTTCCTGCCGAGCCGTAGTGTCAGTCATCGTCCGGGAAAAGTAGGCGACCGCTGACACCAACTGGGCTGGGGACCGTATAAGGGCCGGTAGAGGGTTGCGCGCGGCCGAGATTCGCCCCATACTGGATGCAGCGTCAAGCAACACCCTGCTCCGCCAGCCGTGCGGAGCACCGGGCATGAAATACCGGACCGCGTGCAATACACCGCGCTCCATGAAGCCCGGGACGATCGAGCGACATCAAGACACCGTCCCCCGATCAGTCCCACTTCCGTTTGCTGGCAGTCGCAAGTCCGTCCTCCATAGTTGTTTCGCGCCCCGGCGTTTCAGCGTTTGGACATCCATCGCTGCGCCGACTGCGCACCGCACCATCCTTTTTTCTCAACACAATGAACGAACCCAAACGTCCGGCCCGCCGTAGCCGCGGATCGCGCCCAAAATCCACCGATGCCGAGACACCCGTGGGCTCGGAAGCGGATCCGTACCGCGAGCCATCAGATGGCGGAGATTCCGTTCCGGAATCCAAGCCACCGGCTTCGAAGTCCAGGCGCGCGCGCGGTTCGGCACCCGCATCAAGTGGCGACAGTGGATCGGGTGGTGGCCAACCGGATAAACCAGACAACACGGTTGATCGGCCTGAAGATCGACAGCAGGGCAACCCAAGTGGACAGCAACAGAACTGGCCGGGTCAGAACGGCCACCAGGGCAGTGGCCAGGGTGGCCAGGGTGGCCAGAGCGGCAGTCAGAGCGGCAGTCAGGGCGGTGGCCAGGGCGGTGGCCAGGGCGGTCAACAGGGAAATCGTGGAGGGCGGAGAGGGCGGAGGAATCGCCGAGGCCGTCACCGTGGCGATCAGCCGCAGGGTGGTGGTGGCGGCGGTGGTGGTGGAAACCAGCACCAGCATCAGCATCAGCCGCGTGAAGCACAGCCCGCGGGACCGCCACCGGTCATTGTTCCCGATAGCACGACCGAAGGCTGGTTCGATCCATCGCGCGAGGCCGGATTCATCCGTCGCGCGGCCAACAGCTACCTCGCCGATCCGGCGGACGCCTATGTCGGTCCACACATGGTTCGTCAGTACGGCCTGCGCCGAGGTGACAAGATCATCGCGGCCACCGGACATGATCATCGTGGGCGTTCAACCGTTGCTGACATCACGATGCTCAACGAATCAGCGCCGGTCGAAGGCGCGCGTCGCATCGATTTCGCTGGCCTCACGGCGAGCTACCCGGAACGCAAAATCACATTAGAGACGGGCCGCCCCGCAAAGGTTGGCCCGGAACTGACGCGCCGCGCCATCGACCTCATTGCGCCGATCGGCTACGGCCAGCGCGCGCTGATTGTGGCACCGGCACGCGCCGGCAAGACGATGCTGCTGCACGCGATTACCGAAGGCATCGCGCTCAAGCACCCCGACGCGGTGCTGCTCATTCTCCTCGTGGACGAGCGTCCCGAAGAAGTGAGCGAGGCGATTTCGTGGGAAGTGGGTGAAGTCGTGGCCTCGAGCTTTGATCAGCCGGCCAAGCGCCACGTGGAAGTGGTAGAGATGGTGCTCGAGCGCGCGCGCCGCATGGTGGAAGTAGGCAAGGACGTCATCATCGTCCTCGACTCTCTCACGCGCATGGCCCGCGCATTCAATACGGCGGAACGTGGCACCGGACGCACCCTGTCCGGCGGCCTGGATTCATCCGCGATGGCCCGGCCAAAGGCGTTCTTCGGATCGGCCCGGTCGATCGCACCGGAACATGGAGGCGGCTCACTGACGATCGTTGCGACCGCGCTCGTGGAAACGGGCTCGCGCATGGACGACGTGATCTTCGAAGAGTTCAAGGGCACAGGCAACTGCGAGATCAAGCTGGACCGGTCACTCTCCGAGAAGCGCATTTTCCCGGCGTTCGATATCGCGACGAGCGGCACGCGACGAGAAGAGAAGCTCTACAAGGAAGACCAGCTCACGGCGATCCATCTCCTGCGGCGCGGCCTGCACCAGATGCCGCCGCAGACGGCGATGGAGTGGCTGATCAAGCGCATCGCCGGTACGCCGACGAACGATGCGCTGCTGGCGGGGCTCTAACCGCCGAGTTCGTCGTACAGCGCGGCCATCGCGCGCATGCCGCGTTGCAGGTTGTCCACGCCGATCCATTCGTCGGGCGCATGCGCGTTCTCGCCGGGCAAACCAAAGCCCACGAGTAGCACCGGTGCGCCGAGGATTCGCTCGAAGTCGCCAACGACGGGAATCGAACCGCCCTCTCCGACGATGACCGGATCGCGTCCGAACGCGGCACGCAGCGCCGTTTTCGCCGCGTCGTAGAGCGGCCCGTCGAGATCGGCGCGCCAGGGACGGCCGCCGTGGAGCGCCTTCACGTTGACGGTTACGCCTGACGTCGCCGGAAGCTGACGCATGATGTGCGACTTGAAGAGCCGCTCGACGATTTCCGGGCGCTGATCGGGGACGAGCCGGAAGCTCACCTTGGCCATTGCCTCACCCGGTAGCACCGTCTTCGCGCCCTCGCCGGTGTAGCCGGAGAGGAGCCCGTTGATCTCACAGGTGGGCCGCGTCCAGAGTTTTTCGAGTGTGGTTTTCCCGGCCTCGCCGCCGAGTGCGCGGACCCCGAGTTCTTTTCGAAAGCGCGCATCGCTGTGCGGCAACTTCTTCATGCCCTTGAGCACCGCCGCGGGAAATGGGCGCACGCGATCATAGAAGCCCTTAATCGCGATGCGCCCGCGTGAGTCGTGGAGCGACGCGAGCGCGCGCGCGAGTGCCATCGCCGGATTCACAACGGCGCCGCCGTACATCCCGGAGTGCAGGTCGGAAGACGGGCCGCGCACCGTGACCTCGAAGTACGCGAGTCCGCGGAGTGAGCTCAGGATGCTCGGAATGCCCGGCGCAAACATGGCCGAATCGCTGATGATCACGTGATCGCAGGAGAGGCGGGCACGGTGCTTCTCGATAAATGGTGCGAGATTCGGACTCCCGACTTCCTCTTCGCCTTCGGCCAGGACAATTACGTTCACGGGCAGCGTGCCCCGCGCGCCGAGGTGTGCGGCGAGCGCCATCACATGCACCCAGAGTTGCCCCTTGTCGTCGACGGAGCCGCGCGCAAAGAGTTTGCCGTCGCGAATCGCCGGCTCAAAGGCGGGCGACGTCCACAATTCGTTCGGCTCCGACGGCTGCACGTCGTAGTGGCCGTAGATGAGCACAGTCGGTGCGCCGGGCGGCGCCTTGCGCCACTCCGCCACGACCACCGGATGGCCCGGCGTGGGCATGATCTGCGAGGTGAAGCCGATTCGTGCGAGCGACGCGTGTAGCCACGCCGCCGCGCGTGCGGTGTCGGCATTGTGCTCGGAGCGCGCGCTGACACTCGGGATACGCAGGAAGGCAAAGAGCTCATCCATGCTGCGGGTGTCGTTCTCCACGAGCCAGAGATCGAGATCAGCAGGAATTGACGGTGCAGCAGTCATGGAACGACCGGGGTTACGGTTGGGGAGGAAACGCCTGGTCACGGACCGGCCAGCGGTCGTGCTTGCCCGTGAGAATCCAGATGCGCTTCCGTTCGATGAGCGACGACCCCCGCATCAACGACACGCCTTCACTCTGGTCGATTCGCGCAAAACAGCAGGCGAGTTTCCGGATCACGCGCGGTTCATTGAGCTCGTCATCGAGCACAAGAATAAGGGTTGCACCGAGGGGGGCGTCGTCCTTGAACTGTGTCCAGAGGTCGTACTGGTTTGCGCGTCCGGTGAGGTTGAGCGCGTAGACCTTCGGATGATCGGCGAGGTGGAAGGCAATTTCCGACGCGTCCTGATACCGTTCCGCCGCGATGTAGGGGGCATCGAGCGCGCTCCCGCCGCGGTCGATGTGCATGGCGTGCCGCTTGCGTTCAACCGACGAGCCCACGAGGTCCCACCCGAAGGCCTTGGCCACCTGATCGCGCGGGGCCGGGAGTGGGAGGATTGGCACCACGACGTGCACGTAGATGATGGCGGAGAGTCCGGCAGCGAGCGCGATGCCGCGCACGAGCCACGCGCGCATCCGTGCCGAATGCGGCGGATCGCTCGCCAGCAGCGCCACCGCCCCCACCCACGCCATCGCCGGCCAGTTGGCTTCGACGGAGCGGCGCGTAGCGCTGTACAGGAAGAACGCGATCGGAACGAAGCAGGCGATGCCGAGCACGAGCCGATAGCCCTCTTCAGAAAACCGAACGGCATCGCGCAGGGCGCGAATCACAAAGAAGAAGAGGATTGGTGAGACGAGCCCGATTTGTCCGCCTACGAGCTCCAGTTCGCGATTCAGCACGCCGAGCGCGCCGCCCTTTGGTGCACCGAGCCCGTGATTGAGCTGGAACGCGAAGGAAATCCAGTCATGGGTGGCATTCCACCAGAGCACCGGCACCATGATCAACGACGCGACGCCGACCGCGACGTACGGACCAGCCTGGCCGAATCGATTCTGCAGCTTACCGTGGAAAATGAAGGCAAGCAGCACGCCAACGGGAATGAAGACGCTGGTGTACTTCGACGACATCGCGATGCCGATCATGGCGCCGGCGACGATCCACCAGCGCAGCGTTGCGGCGTGGTTCACCGGACCGTCTTCGTCGTGCGCACGCTCAGGAACACCGAGTGCACGAAGGACGGCGTAGAGCGCCCACGCAGCCGCGCAGAGCATCGGCGCATCAGGGGTAGCGAGCACCGCGCCAGCGGCGACGATCGGGATGACGGTGAAAATGACGGCGGCGAGTCGGCCCGAGGCGTCGCCACCGAGTGCGCGCGCAATGCGCGCGACGGCAAAGGCACAGCCGGTGCCGGCGAGCACGGAAAAGAGGCGCACGCCGATCGGCGTGTTCCCGAATATCAGTGTGCCGGCGCGCACGAGGAGCGCGATGACCGGCGGATGATCGAAGTATCCACCAGCCAAGTGGCGCGACCATTCCCAGTAGTAGGTCTCGTCGGGGAAGAGCGGCACCACGGCGGCCAGAATCAGTCGAATAACGGTGGCGCCCGCGATGACTCGCTTCGCCTGTTCCCAGGCGGCAGGATTGGCGTCAGCGCGAAACTCAGCTGGGTCGAGGACTTTGGTGAGGTATCGTAGCACGGAGTGGTGTAAACTGGCAGGAGCGCACGCACCATCGCCACTCACCGAACTGCACCGCCGACGCCCTTGAGCAACCACCTCGCCGCTGAATCGAGCCCGTACCTCCGCCAGCACGCGAAGAATCCAGTGGACTGGTACCCCTGGGGACCAGAGGCGCTGGCGCGTGCGCGCGACGAGGACCGTCCGATCCTGCTCTCCATCGGGTACGCGGCGTGCCACTGGTGCCATGTGATGGCGCACGAATCGTTCGAGGACGCGGCGACGGCGGCCGACATGAACGCCTCGTTCGTGAACATCAAGGTGGACCGCGAGGAGCGGCCTGACCTCGACGGCATCTACATGCAGGCGGTGCAAGCGATGACAGGCCATGGCGGCTGGCCGATGACGATGTTCCTCACGCCCGAGGGCGTCCCGTTTTTTGGTGGGACCTACTTTCCGCCGGGCGACGGGCATGGCTTGCCGAGTTTTCGACGCGTGCTGGCGTCAGTGGCAGACGCATGGCGCACACGGCGCGACGAGATCATCAAGACGGCAGACTCTGTGAAGCAGATGTACTCGGCCGAGATCGACTCTGCGGCGAGTGGCACAGCGCCGGATGCGATCGGGCTTTCCGAGGCCTACGAAGGGATTCGCCGGATGCGCGAGCCGCGATTTGAAGGGCTCGGCGGCGCACCAAAGTTTCCGCAGGCGATGGCGCTGGATTTCTGCCTGCGGCACTGGGCGCGCTCGGGCGATCCCGGCGCGCGGGACCTCGCGCATCGCACGTTCGTGGCCATGGCGCGCGGCGGCATCTACGACCAGGTAGGCGGCGGCTTCGCGCGCTACAGCACGGACATCCGCTGGCTGGTGCCGCACTTCGAAAAAATGCTCTACGACAACGCTCTCCTCAGCCGCTTGGGAGTGCATCTCTGGCAGGCGACTGGTGATGCCGAAGTCCAGCGTGTGACGGAGGAGACGCTGCGATGGGCGGACCGGGAGATGGCGGCGCCCGACGGCGGTTGGTACTCCTCGCTCGACGCGGATAGTGAAGGTGAAGAGGGCAAGTTCTACGTCTGGAGCACCGACGAACTTCGTGCGCTGCTCGGCGCTGACTATGACATATGTGCGCAAGCCTGGGGCGTGAACGAGGGCGGCAACTTCGAAGGGCACAACATTCTCTTCGTCGGCGATCCCGAGTTCGCGGCTGAGCACGCGGTGGTGCTCGAGCGGGCGAAGCAGGTGCTGTACGACGTTCGCGCGAAGCGGAGTTGGCCGGGACGCGACGACAAAGTCCTTGCCGGCTGGAATGGCCTGATGCTGCGCGCCATGGCCGACGCGGGTCGCGTGTTTGGCGATGAGGGGCGCGTGGAGACGGCCGTGCGCAGCGCGGAGTTTCTCTCACGCGAGCTCATCAAGAATGGCCGCGCGATGCGCTCATGGATGGAAGGCCAGTCGCGGATCCCCGGCTTTCTCGAAGACCATGCCTCGCTCGGCCTCGGCTTCATCGCCGTATATCAGGCCACATTTGATCGCCGCTGGCTCGACCGCTCCCGCTCGCTCGCCGATGCCTGCGTCGAATGGTTCTGGAGCGAGGGCGACGGCGCGTTCTTCGACACGGCGAGTGACCATGAGCAACTGCTCACGCGCCCTCGCGACCTCGCGGACAACGCCACGCCGGCCGGGAGTTCGCTCGCCGCCGAACTGATGCTGTACATGGCCGAGTATTTCGGCGATGCCGATGCGAGGCGGCGCGCCGAGCGTGTGATTGAGTCGGCGGCTGGGCTCTTCACGAAGATGCCGGTGATGATGGGCCACATGCTCGGCGCCGCGGACATGAGCGTGCATGGCGCTGTGGAAGTGGCCATTGCCGGCCGCGCTGACGATCCGGAGGCGCGTGCACTCGCCCGCGGGGTGGCGGCGCAATACATCCCATCACTGGTGCTGGCGGCCGGCAGCGGTGATGCCGTGCTCGGGATGCCGTTGTTCGACGGGCGTCAGCCGAGTGTGCCGACCGCGTATGTCTGCCGAGGCTACACCTGTGAGCTGCCGACGACTGACTCCGTCGCGCTCGCGGAACAGATCAGAGGTCAGCGCAAGACTTATTGATGTTGCCGCAGGCTTCGCAGATGAGCTTGCACTTTCGCCAGACAAGTTTCGGCACGCCGCAATAGTCGCAGGGCGCAGTTTCGCGCTTGCTGTTGCCGGGCTGAGCAACGGCTGCGGGCCGTGCCGGCTCGCTACTCAAAGTCGAGCGCCAGATTGAGCGCCGGCGCCGAGTGGGTGAGTGCGCCGACGGAAATCCGGTCGACACCGGTTTCCGCGATGGCGCGCACCGTTGCGAGGGTGACGCCACCACTCGCTTCGGCAACGCAATGGCCGCGCGTAATGGCCACGCACTCGCGCAGCTGATCGGTGCTCATATTATCGAGCAGTACGCTCTCGACCTCGGCGGCGACGGCCGCTCGCACCTGCTCCACCGAGTCGCACTCCACCTGCACCGGGGTCTCGGCCGGCGCATAGGCCCGCACGCGGCGAATCGTTTCGGCGATGTCGCCGCCGACGGCCGCGATGTGATTGTCCTTGATGAGCACGGCGTCGGCGAGGCTGAACCGATGGTTAAGACCGCCACCACACCGAACGGCGTATTTCTCGAGTGCCCGCCAGCCGGGTGTCGTTTTTCTCGTATCAACGATCTTCGCGGCGGTGCCCGCCACGGCGAGCACGTACTGCTGCGTCAGCGTGGCGATTCCGGAAAGCCGCTGCAGAAAATTGAGCGCAGTGCGTTCCGCAGTGAGCAACCCGCGCGCGCGACCCGAGAGGAAGAGGACAGCCGCGCCGCCCACCACCGACGTGCCGTCCTCGGCGTCTACGCGAATGGAAATCTCCGCGTCTACCAGGCGAAACGTGGCGAGCGCCAGCGGAACGCCGCTGACCACGCCCGGCGTTCGCGCGACGAGCCGCGCGCGCGCCTCGTGTCCTGCGAGCACCGTGGCCACTGTCGTGATGTCGTGATCGGCCACGTCCTCATCAAGCGCGTCCTGCACCAGCGCAGCGATGGCCGCATCGCTGAACGGAAAACCCGATGCGGCAGCGGCAAACTTCGCCGGCTCGAACGGCGTGATCCGTCTGGGCGGTTGGGAATCGTCGCCCGGAGTCATTCGCCCGGGTCCACTCCGGGGGCCGGCGGCGTAGAAGGCGTCGCACCACCAATCGACACCATGCGATCAATCGCGAGTTTCGCCCGTTTTGCAATCGCCTCAGGCACAGTGATGCGGTGGTGCATCTGCTCCAGCGACTCGGCAACCTTTGCGAGCGTCGTGACTTTCATGTAGGCGCAGGATGCGCGCTCATTAGCGGCGTAGAACGTCTTGCCGGGATAGTTGCGCTTGAGGCGGTGCAGAATGCCGATCTCCGTGGCGATGATGAATTCGCTCGCGCTGGAATTGCCGGGACGCTGCATCATCCCTTCCGTCGAGAGGATGTGCACCCCTTCGGGATCGACATCGCCGGCCGAGACGGCCTCGACGACGCTGGTCGCACAGCCGCACTCGGGGTGAATCAGGAACTCGGCGCCGGGATGGAGACTGCGCTGGAGCCGGATGTTTTCGGGATCAATGCCGGCGTGCACATGACACTCGCCCATCCACACGTGCATGTTCGCCCGGCCCGTGATGCGCCGTACATGCGCGCCGAGAAACATGTCGGGCAGGAAGAGAATCTCCTGGTCGGCGGGCACCGAGTTGACGATCTCGACGGCATTCCCCGATGTGCAGCAGTAATCGCTTTCGGCTTTCACCTCAGCCGACGTGTTCACGTACGAAACGACGACGGCTGAGGGGTGTTCGGATTTCCATGCGCGCAACTGATCGGCGTCGACCGTCGATGCGAGTGAACAGCCGGCGGCGAGATCGGGAAGTAGCACGGTTTTCGATGGCGAAAGAATCGCCGCCGTCTCGGCCATGAAGTGCACGCCGCAGACCACGATGACATCCGCGCCCGTGCGCGCCGCTTCGCGCGAAAGGCCGAGCGAATCGCCAACATAGTCGGCAACATCCTGGACTTCGGGACGCTGGTAGTTGTGGGCGAGGATTACGGCGTTGCGTTTTTTGGCAAGCGCGCGAATCTCGTCGTGCAGGGCGTTATCCGCCGTGGCGAGCGGTGCAACCATGGATGAATTCTAGCCGCCTGCGTGGGCCTACGCATGGCTCAACATCGTGCGCCGCGCAGTCGTAGTATTCAGGACATGAGCATCGAGTCGATCCTCGCCGACGCCGGCGGCGCCAACCGAATCGTGATTCGGACGCTCGCGCTCAGCGCAACGGCGGCCATCATCGGCGCGGCGGCGTTTCGGCGGGTCGTGCTTGAGTCGGCGCACCGTTCGCGCGTGGTCACTGGAGAAGTGGACCCACTGGTCGCGCAAACTGGAATGCTGGCCGCAGCCGCCCTCATGGTCGCGGCGCCGTGGCGGATTCTCGGCCAAGCCGACGCGTTCATGTCGCCGGGCGATTCGCTCATGCCTGTGGTGGGGCTCGTGCTGCAGACCACATGGGGAACCGCTGCGGCAGTGCAGACCGGGGCGGCGCTCGCAGCGTTTATCGGATTCTCCGCCGCAAATCGGGCGGAGTTGTGGGGATGGACGCTCGCGCTTGGTTCGGCGATCGTGCTGGCTGCAACGCCGGCGTGGATGGGGCACGCCGCGGCAACCGAGTCGCGACCGATGATTGCGATGGGTGCGGACATCTTGCACGTCGCTGCTGCGGGCAGCTGGGCTGGCGGCGTCATCGTGCTGACCGTTGTCCTGCGACGGCTCAGTCGACAAGCAAATGGCGGGACGCTCGCGGCGGAGCTCATCTCGCGGTTCCGTCCGCTCGCGCTCACCGGTGCATCGGTATTGTTGGCCACCGGCGTGATCAGTTCACTCTTCCGCTTGAACACGCCCGCGGACCTGGTGGAATCACCGTACGGCGTGATGCTGACGGCGAAAGTTGTGCTGGCCGGTTTGGCGGCGATTCTCGGCCGGCAGCATTCCCTCACCGCAGCGAGTCGGGCGCGTACGATGGGGGCCGGGAACGTGTGGCGCTCGATCGCCGCCGAAGCGTCGATCTTTATCGTGGTGATCGCGGTGTCCGCGCTCCTGAGCGCGTCACCGCCGCCGGGCGACTAGCGGGTCAGCGCGCATAGGCGGTTGC
Source organism: Gemmatimonadota bacterium (assembly GCA_026387935.1). GTDB lineage: Bacteria > Gemmatimonadota > Gemmatimonadetes > Gemmatimonadales > Gemmatimonadaceae > Fen-1231. The sequence goes on from JAPLKU010000019.1 coordinate 298,528, forward strand.
ACTGTCGAAGAGCGACCGCTTCGTCATGACAATGACCTCGCCACTCGCCGACGCGCGCCAGGCGGTGTGCAGTCCGGCAACGCCGGACCCAACGACGAGAAAGCGCGTGCGAATCTGTTTGAGATGCGCCGGGTTCGGTGGACACCATCCTTAGATACATTAGGTCGTGGAGGTGTCAGATGCGAGCACGACGGAAGCACAGTCGGGAGTTCAAAGTGGAGGCGGTGCGCTTGATCCAGGAGCGCGGGGTCACGATGGCGCAGGCGGCCCGCGATTTGGATCTGAGTGCGACCCTGTTGCGGCGGTGGGTGCGGCAGTTTGCCGCCGATCCGCGCGAGGCGTTTCCTGGCCAGGGCCAGCAAAAGCCAGCCGACGCGGAGTTGACGCAGTTGCGGCGTGAGGTGGCCCGGCTGAAGATGGAGCGGGACATTCTAAAAAAAGCCGCGGCCTACTTCGCCACGGAGTCGATGTGAAGTTCGGCTTTGTGGCGAAACACCGAGGGACGTGGCCGGTGGATGTGTTGTGCGAGAGCCTCGGGATCTCGCGCAGTGGGTTCTACGCGTCGCAGCGTCGGGCGCCGAGTGTCCGCGCGCGGACCGACGCGACCATTCTGCGGACCATCCGCGCGAGCTTCGTGCTCTCGGACTCGACCTACGGGGCGCGCCGCATGATCGACGAGGTGCGTGATGCCGGCCACGTCTGCGGCCGGCAGCGCGTGGCGCGGCTCATGCGGGAGGCCGCCCTGCGGGCCCGCCCGCGTCGCCGTGCGCGGCCGAGTGATACGGGGATTCGGGCGATGCTCGCTCCGAATGTGTTAGACCGG
>JAPLKU010000002.1 GCA_026387935.1 Gemmatimonadota bacterium
CTACCACTTACCTAGATGCCGACCAAAGACAATTTGTTGAGGTTTGCGAAAAGGTTATCAACGATGAACACATCCCAAATTTACCAACGGGAAAGACATTTAACGAAAAGGACAGTTTGGCGTTTGTATGCTACAATAATCCAAATGACTTTGCTGCTGGTTTATTTGTTGATCTTGAAGTAACTCCTGATTTAGCATATGAAGATATTGAGGATATGTTTTCAGCTTTGCACTCCAAGTCTGGTAACTTTATTCCTTTGGCAACTTCCAGCCAGCATTTATACCCAAATATTACAAACGCAAATCAAGTAAAAGCCAACAACGATTATTTTGCGGCAATGTTTAATATGCTTAATGATAACGGCATATTGGTGAGTCCGGATACTTCTTACCCTACTTGCCGTAAAAATGAATCACGCAATGGCTTGGTTGTTGCGTAAAAACAAAATGATGCAAACACCACTTCCATAACAGGAAAGGATATAAGCGCAGGCGTGGTGTGCACACTCAACAGCGACGGCAAAGAATGTTGTAGGGACAGCAAGAAGCACCGCCCACGGAACATCGTGGCGGTGCTTTTTGTTGCGAGTTATTAGTGAATACGAAAAAAAATGTTTTTATAATGGCAGGGTAGGTTGCTCGTATTGCGACAAAGAAATAATCGTATATAGACAACGAAAGAAACGCAGAACACGCAGATATGTATTAGAACAGCCAAGTAGTAGCACCTTTTGTATTGGGCGATGTCGTGAGACTACCAACCAGACCATACCAACAGGCAAAGCAACTACGAAACATCAACAGGACAGAAGCAGGCAACACTGCTTGTAATCGCTCATATCAATACCACAGGATAGAAAATGCTTCTCATAGAAAACTACGAACGACTAACACACGAAGAAAAAGTAGGAAGACACCAGTGGATAAGCAGAGTAGTGACAGAAGCCAGTAAATATGAATGGAATTATTTCGTCACATTGACTTACGAACAAAAGCATCAACAACAATCATATAATGATGTGTGGGATGACCTCAATCACTATATCAACGCTGTTGCTGGGATAGTTATACCAATGACACCATACAACTATTTACTCGGTGTAAGTCAGCACTATAGCAAAGCGCATATCGGCGAAGTCACGCCTTATCACATCACGGGAGTGATCTACGCTCCATCACTATTAGCAACTGATATAGAAAACGCGTGGAGAACGAAGAAAAGAAAAAATAGCAATGCTGCCCGAGTGCCTTTAGGCAGGGTATATGTAAGTAAATACAACCCCAATCGTGCGGGCATCGCTTACGCCATCAGTCAAGCCGTGGGCGGCATTTATCGCACCAATATTCCCTTGCTCACACACACCGCACTATTACACGATCACAACAGGAGTATCTAAATGAACCTTATGACAACAGCACAAGCAGCAAAACTATTTAGTGTCAGCACACGCACAATCCAAATGTGGTGTGCGAACAAAACGCTACCCTCCATCAGGGTGAAGAAAACGACCCGTATTCTCGCCGAGAAACTTCCCCAACATGTCGCTGGGTTTGATATGAGTATGCTGCCATCTCAGTGAGAAGGGATATTAGATACTCGCGACGATCATACAGGTAAGAAAAAAGCCGCATAATAGCGGCTATAACGGAGCATCCTATGTTGTCACCCAGCGATCAAAACAAAAAACGAAATAAGCCGCCAGTCTCCACCACTCTTGTCGCACGCGCCGTGCGCCGTGCGGGATCAGCAATAGGTATGCTCTTTGCCACCTCATCTTTCTTATCTAATGATGATAAGCAAAACCTTATCAATCATATGAAGGGGATCAATACAATCTTAGCCGATATATCAAGGCGTTCCGTATCAATCAGCGAAGGGATAGAACCACTGGATGTAGATAGTGGCGATGAAAGTGTGAAGCGGTTTATGGCAAATGAAAAAGATACGCTCACGGGAATCGTCACCAGCACACTCAGCTGCGATCGCCGGCAATGCGTCGTGATGAGTGGAAACCCTACTTCGGAACGAGTCCTAGGCCGAACGCGCGCCCGAGCACGCTTACTGTCGCGAGAGCCCCGACCATCGTGAGATGATTGTCGTCCCAATAGTACGCTTCTTCACCTGTCCCAGCCCTACACGCGCCGTTTTTTATGCAAAACGCTTCGCCGAGGTCAGTGACGGTAGCGCTGGACGCGGAGCTGGCCGTCTGCAGTACTGAGCGAACAAACGATTCGTGCTCACGATTCATCACATCAGACACGGACAGTCGGCGAATCTCACTTTCCTTGTCAGTGCGAAACGAAAGATGGTAGTAGACATTGCTGATATCGTACCTTTGCAGCGGCGTATGGCCGACAAAATGCAGTCGTACGCCAATACTGTCGTACGTCGCGACTGTGATAGCGACTCCAGCCGCGAACGCTGCGCGACTCCCCTCGACGGTTCGCGGCCCGTCGTTAGTCTGTGAGAGGTATTCGGGGAGCCTGCCAGAGTATCCATAATCCGTGTACACGGACCAGTTTCCAACGAGAAAGACGTCATGAATACGGAGCGACTTCACAATGCCTACGACCGTCCGATTATTCGCGGGACAGCTAGCGCTGTTGTTCCGCAGGTCGAACATGTTGGTCGAAATCCCAAGTAGCGGCACGCACGCTGGTTGTGTGTAGAATACTCCTTGGAGCCCTAGGCGTTGAGCAACTGATTCGAACGCGGGAAGCATCATGTGGGCGTGACTATCGCCCCACACGAGAAATGACGGTGCGGCGGTTGAACTTCGGTTGACCAAGCAGCGTGCCGTCCGCTGCGCGCAGCGAGTCTCGTACTGAAGCGATCGGATTGTGCGCTCAAGGTACTTCGAACGCCCTTGAAACTCACCGTCGATAAGCGGCATGCAGGCCGCGGCAATCAAAACAGCGATGGCTGCCATTGCCGCGACGAGCGCCTTCTTACTGGGCACCTCGTCCGCAATACGCTTCGCAATCGTGACCTTCCGTCGGAACGGCTGCTCGACGTAACGCCAACTGACGTAAGACAGGAAAACGGTTGCAGCGCACAAGGCGGCGTAGTTCAGCCCCGAAAGTCCGTCCAAGCTCTGTGTAGTCCGAGCCAAGGCGAAGAGCGGCTGGTGCCACAGATATGCGGAGTACGAAATCAGTCCGAGGCCGACTAACGGCGACAGGGAAAGCAATCGTGCCACAAGAGTCTTGGGACTCGCAAAACCGATCACGAGCGCGGCACCGAGCGTTGGGACCAGAGCGTACAAACTTGGAAATGGAGTCTTGGTGTCGTACACGAAACAAGCGACAGCGATCAGGCACAGCCCGAGCAGCGAGGCGGTGTTGTTGGCAACCGATCTCCAGCGCCTTGGCACAACGGTCCGGAAGTCTGAAAAGGCGAGCAGGGCGCCTATGAGCGACTCCCAGAAACGTGCAGGCGAAATATAGAAGGCGGCATCAGGGCTTTCGGCTACCAACCAAACCGCAAAACCGAAGGAAAGAACAGCCGCGACGCTTACAACCGTGAATGTCGCCTGACGACCCAGCCGTAGGCCCGTGGCGATGAGTAGCGGGAACAACAGATAGAACTGTTCCTCGACCCCGAGACTCCATGTATGAATGAGCGGCATTGCATCCGCCGACGGGGCAAAGTATCCGCTCGCCTTCCAAAAATAGAAGTTAGAGGAGAATCCGAGAACGGAGAGGACGCTCTCGGCGAAGTCCCGCATCGACCACGGCGGCAGGATGAACCAGACGGCCGCCGTGGTCGCCATTAGCACAACAAGCAACGCCGGCAGTATCCGACGCGCTCGGCGCTCATAGAAACCTCGGATGGTGAAGCGCCCCTTGGCTTGCTGATCCAAAATCACCGACGTAATCAAGAATCCGCTGATCACAAAGAACACATCGACGCCAACGAAGCCGCCCTTGAGCGCCGAGACGTGGGCATGGTAGAGGATCACCGCGGTAACTGCGATCGCCCTTAGTCCGTCGATTTCTTTTCTGTATTCCACGGGTCACTCGGCTGGAGGTTTCACAACAAGCCATGAAAAACAGAAAGCGAAACAGAAACCCGTAGAGATTATTCTTGTCGCACGCGCCGTGCGCCGTGCGGGATCAGCAATAGGTATGCTCGTTGCCACCTCATCTTTCTTATCTAATGATGATAAGCAAAACCTTATCAATCATATCAAGGGGATCAATACAATCTTAGCCGATATATCAAAGCGTTCCGCTAGAAAAAGCGTCACGATTTGCTCGTGATGTGGAGAAGATATTTGGACTGAAGGTTGCGAGGAACAAAGGCGGTTGTTGGAGCTGTTTTGCCGTCAAAAAATCATCTCGCGTCGACAACTTTTGACGGCGGTAAATGAACGTTAAATGGAGCTTTTGCGGTCGGGAAATCGCTGTTATTCCACATAACTTATCCCATAACCATTGTTTCCATAATCGTGTTTTAGCAGTAGAATATTTTCAGGTAGATACACTGCGGTGCCATAGAGGGAGAAAAGTAACGCACGGCGCGGCCGACCTCCGCTGCATCGGACGCGGTCGGCGGGCTATAATCCATCATGGAGTTTTCGAGTCTCGTGGAGCGCCTGAGCGGGAGCCCGATCACGGCGCTTCCGCTGCTCTTTCTGGCCGGGGTGTTCACCAGCCTGAATCCGTGCATCTACCCGATGATCCCGATCACGGCCGCAATCGTCGGAGGCACTTCGGTGGGCGGAACAGTTTCGCGCGCGCGGACGGTTCTGCTGACGCTCACCTACGCCGTCGGACTCGCGCTGGTCTATTCAATCCTCGGCCTCGTGGCCGGCATGAGCGGCAGCGTGTTCGGGGCGGTGAACAGCAATCCGTGGGTCTATTTCGTGATGGCGCAGGTGCTGATGCTCGCGGCGCTGGCCATGCTCGATGTGATTCCGATTACCGTACCCACCTTCATCATGCAGCGGGCCGCAAACGCAGGAGAAGGGGGCAAGTTTTCCGGCGCCTTCGTGATGGGCGCAATGTCCGGGCTGGTCGCCGCGCCCTGCGGAGCGCCGGTCATGGCCGCCGTGCTCACCTGGGTGACGACCACGCAGTCAGCCATGCTGGGCTTCGCCTACCTATTTTCCTTTTCGCTGGGGATGTGCACTTTCCTGATCGTGGCGGGGCTCTCCACCGGCCTCCTGGCACGGCTCCCGAAGGCGGGGGTATGGATGGTGTGGGTGAAGCGCGCGTTTGCGATCCTGATGATTGGCGCTGCCGAGTACTACCTGATTGAGGCGGGCAAGCTGTGGCTCTGATAATCCAGAAGATTCCGCGTGGGTTGAACAGGCTTCGTGGCTTGGTGTATTCGCTCGCCACGATGGCCATTGTCGCGCTGCCACTGCGCGCTCAGGATTCCGGTATTCCGGTTGGCACCAAGGCCCCGGCCGCTATGCTCGAAACGCTCGACGGCAAGCCCGCGAATCTCGACGCGTGGATTGGGAAGGAACCGATCTTCATCGAGTTCTGGGCCACTTGGTGCCCAGTCTGCAAGCAGCTCGAACCCCAGCTCGTCGCCATGCAGGCCAAGTACGCCGGCAAGGTGCGCTTCGTCGGCGTTTCCGTCAGCGTGAACCAGTCGCCTGCACTTGTAAAGCGCTATATAGAAGCGCATGGTTTTCACGGCGAACAACTTTACGACAGAAAGGGACTCGCCACCGACGCCTATGACGTACCCACGACAAGTTTTGTCGTGGTGATCAACGCCAAGGGGACGATCGTGTACACCGGTAGCGGCGCCAAACAGAACCTGGCAGCCGCAATCGCCAAGGCGTTCTAGCGAAGCCTTCGCTACGCCTGCGGCGCGACCACTTCCCCGCCGAGCGGAGCGTCGAACAACAGCTTGGGCGGATGGTTGTCGCGCGAGTGGTACACCCGCAACGTGTGCAGCATCCACGTCTCCGGTTCGCGCACGCGAAGCAACGCGCGCAGTGACTCCGGCGTCAACGTTGCATAGAAGTTGAGCGTGCAGTGCGGCGTGAACGGCCAGCGCGCCGCCTCGTATCGCACGCCAGACTCCTTCAGCCGCTCATGCAAGGCCCGCAACGCGCCATGCGGACTCAGTGGCAGCACCACAATCTCGCGGCCGATGAAGCGGTACGGCATGCCGAACGCCAGCGGAAGCGGCGCAACGCTTCGGGCTACCGGTTCGATCGCGGCGCGCAGCTCCGCGATGGGCGTGTCAGGAGCAATCGGCCCCGCGCCCGATGATCCGATGATCGAAATATGCGGCGGCAGTTCCTTCGCCAGCTTCGGATCCCACCGCTCCTGCACCGCGCGTATTCGTCCAGCGAGCGCACTTTCGAGTTCAACCGTGATGAAAATACCGCTCATCCGTTGCGCCTCATCGGCTGCTCATCGGCCCTCAACGCACCTTCGCCCAGCATGATCCGGTCGTACGCCGCTCGCGGCGCCACTCGGTGCACACGGGCGATCAGCACACTTACGATGGTGCTGAGCAGCACGGCGACGGCAACGTCGCTGACCCAGTGTTGGTTTGAATACACGCGGCCGAACGCCACGAGCACCGCACTCGCAATCAGCGGAATCGTCAGACTGAGCCGCGCGGAGCCCGTCCATCCGCGAGTGGCCAACAACACGCCGACCACCATTGCTGTCGTCGCCGTGGTATGGCCGGATGGCATCGAGAACCACTGTGCGTCAGACCATCCGTGATTGAAGTCCCAGTGCCAGGGTTCACCTGGAAACACAAAGGGCCGTGCGCGGCCTGCAAGACCCTTGATGATTCCGCTCACGGCACTGGCCACGGCCAACCCTTCGGCGCCACGCAGCCCCACCCGCGCAATGCTGCGGCGGTTCAGCGCCCGCCCGCCGAGCCAGAGCGCCGCGGCAAACCAGATAACGCCCGGTCCACCCCACCAGTTGGCGGCGTCGGCAATGCCGTGCAGCGCGGCGCTCGCCTGCACCACCGAATCGCGCGCGGCTGCCTGGACACTAATGTCGAGCCTCCACACGACATTCGTCGCTTGGTCGATCACGGACGACCGCCCGTCCACCCAGGTCCGCGCACAATTTGGCCCGGCCTTGCACCGGTGTGCACGCCGTCGCTGATCACCGGCACGCCGTTGACCAGCACGTACTTCATGCCAACGGAGAGCTGGTGCGGACTCTCGAACGTGGCGAGATCGCGCACCGTCTTCTCATCGAACACGATAATGTCGGCCTTCATCCCTTCCCTGATCACGCCGCGGTCGTGCAGCGAAAGTCGAGTGGCCACGGCTGACGACGCTTTGCGAATGGCATCCTCGAGCGTGATGACGCGTTCGTCGCGAACGTACTTCGCCAACAGTCGCGTGAAGTTTCCATAGGTGCGCGGATGCGTCATCCCGCGTGCATTCACGGGATCCATCGCGCCGGCGTCGGTGCCGAACTTCATCCACGGCTGCTTCAGTTGCAGCTTGACGTTGTCCTCGCTCATGAGAAAGAGGATTTCGCCCAACTGCGCGCTCTCGGCGATGTTGAGATCAATCAGCGCGTCGCCCCAGTCCGTGCCGAGCCCGCGCGCGATTTCGTCGAGGCGCTTCCCTTCGTATTTCGTGTACTCGGGACGCCGGAATCCGGTGACCATCACGTTGTTCGGACCCGCAATGAGACAGAGATTCTCGTAGCCGGCGTCATCCGCGTAGAGGTCGCGCTTGATCTGTGGACGAAGCTGCGCGTTCTTCAGGTTGTCGAGCAACTTCCCGTCCGCCGCATATTTCGGCGCGATGCAGCTTGAGAAATTGTTTCCGCCGGCGATGTACAGGTACATGTCGGCCTGCACATCCTGCCCTGCTGCGCGCGCCGAGTCGATCTTTGCGATCGCCTTTGCCATCTTCGGCCAATTGCGCGGCCCCGAAGCCTTGAGGTGGTAGACCTCAACGGGAACGTTGCCGTTCTTGCCAATTGCAATCGCTTCGTCGAGCGCCTCGAGAAACTGGTCACCCTCCGACCGCATGTGCGTGATGTACACGCCGCCGTACGGTGACATCGCCCTGGCGATCTCCGTAAGCTCGGCCGTGTTCGCATAGGTGTTGGGCGGGTAGATCAGCGCGCTGGCGGCGCCGAACGCACCGTCTTCCATGGCCCGTCGGGTCACCGCGCGCATGGTATCGAGTTCCGCAGGCGTGGCCGCACCCATCGCTTCGCCCTTCGCGTACACGCGCACGGTGCCGGCACCGATGAACGAACCGACGTTTTCGGAGACGCCGCGGGTGGCCATCATCTCGAGCCAGTTCCCAAACCCGTGCGGCGCCGAGAACAGTTCGAGCATTCGCGCCTCGGCGGTGTCGCCGGCCGTAACAGTCGCCCGGCGTGCCTCAGCGCCTCGGCCGGCGCGCACCGGCGCCGGAGTGTTGCCTTCGCCCATGATCGCGGTGGTGATGCCCTGCGTGATCATGCTCAACGCGCGTCCATCGCCGGTCATGAAGTTCGCGTACGACTGCGCCTGTATGTCGATGAATCCGGGGGCGACGATCTGCCCGGCTGCATCAATCCGGCGTGTGGCAGCGGCGCGCGCCAGCATGCCGCGCGGAGCGATCTTTACGATGCGATCGCCTCGCACCCCGATATCTCCCCAGAACCAGGCGGCGCCGGTGCCGTCCACCACTCGGCCGTTGGCAATCACGACATCGTATGGCGCGCCACTGGGCGCCACGATCGATCCACCCGCTCCGGACGTCGTGGCCCGGCTGCAGGCCGACGCCAAAAGCAACATCGACACCGCCAATAGCTTGCGCATCACCTGTTCCTCCTGCGGAATTTCAGTGGTCAACGAACTCTCCCGCACCCGCCAATGCAGAACGTAACGCTTGCTGACGGAACCGTCATCCGCGCTCTGGTCACGCACGAGGAACGCGCTGACGCCGTGCGCCTGCAAGAGGAGACCTGGGGAGCGGGCTTCAGTGAAAAAGTGCCCGCCGCCATTCTCCTCGTGGCAGAGAAAACTGGGGGAGTGGCCGCCGGCGCATTCTCACCGGAAGGACAGATGCTGGGCTTCGTGTTCGGACTCACCGGCGTGCGCGACGGTGCACTCGTCCACTGGTCAGACATTCTCGCCGTCCGCGCCGAAGCGCAGGGTCGCCGGCTCGGCGAGGCGATGAAGCGGTACCAGCGTGACCGCTGCCGAACGATTGGGGTTGATCGCATGTACTGGACCTTCGACCCGTTCGTCGCGCGCAACGCACACCTCAATCTCAATCTTCTTGGTGCATCGATCGACGAGTTCGTGCCGAACATGTACGGCACGAACACGGGAAGCGCGCTCCATGGTGCATTCGGCACGGACCGGTTCGTCGCGCGCTGGCCAGTAGCCACCGATCCGCATCCAATGCCCGATGCTCCGGCGCTGCTCGCCGGCAAGCCGGTCGCCGGCGGCCCGTTGCCCGATGGACCGAATCCCGACGCTCCCCTGCCGGACGCGCCGGACGTGGTCGTACGGATTCCCGACGACTACTCCGCGCTTCTCGCCGGTGATGCGGCGCTCGCCACCGCCTGGCGCGCGTCGGCCCGCCGCGCATTTCTGCATTATCTCCATGGCGGCTACCGCGTGACCGCGTTCGTTCCGGGTCGTGGGACGCATGCCACCTATCTCCTCTCTGCTACCTGACCATGCGCATCGACCAGATCACCCTTCGCGAAATCCACCTTGAGCTCAAGGAGCCATTCCGGATCTCGTCAGGTGAAATTCGTGAACGACGCATTCTTCTCCTCGAACTCCGCGACGCATCCGGTGCGAAGGCCTGGAGCGAGTGTGTCGCCGGCGAAGCGCCGAACTACTCACCCGAGACGATCGACACGGCATGGCCCGCGATTGTGCAGTACCTCTCGCCGCGCGTCCTCGGGCGAGAGGTTGAACATCCGGGGGAGTTCCACGAAATCTTCGAGAAGGATTTTCGCGGACACCAGATGGCCAAAGCCGGCGTCGAGATGGGCGCATGGGGCCTCGCGGCCACGATGGCGCAGGAGCCGCTGTCGCTCTTCATCGGAGGAACACGCGCCGAAATCGCCGTCGGCATTTCACTCGGCATCCAGCCGTCGCCCGAGCGCCTCGTGGAGAAGGCGCGCGAGGCAATCGCCGAGGGCTACCGAAAAATCAAAATCAAAATTGAACCGGGACACGATGTCGAATGGGTGCGCGCGGTGCGCGAGGCGCTGGGTCCATCCGCCCACCTTATGGCCGATGCGAATAACGCCTACACGATTGATGACGCCGAGCGGCTGGCGGGATTCGACGCGCTCGACCTGGTAATGATCGAACAGCCGCTTGCGTGGGACGATCTGGTTCGGCATGCGGAGCTGCAGCGCCGGCTCAAGACGCCCATCTGCCTCGACGAATCAATCACCTCGCTCGACCGCGCGCAGGACATGGTCACGCTCGGCAGCGGTCGGATCATCAACATCAAACCGGGGCGGGTCGGCGGGTTCAGCAGCGCGATTGCCATTCACGACTACTGCCAGTCTAATTCCATTCCGGTTTGGTGCGGCGGCATGTTCGAGAGTGGAATCGGTCGCGCCTATAACGTCGCGCTTGCGTCGCTTCCAAACTTTTCGATTCCGGGCGATGTCAGCCCGAGCGCACGCTACTGGGCCAAGGATATCGTCACGCCGGAATGGACCATGCGCGATGGCATGATGCGCGTGCCACTCGAGAGTCCGGGCATCGGCGTCGCCGTTGACGAAGATCGGATCGCGGCACTGACGGTACGGACTGAGACGCTGCGCGCATGAGCGCGCCACTCCCCTTCACCGATTCCGACCGCGCGCTGCTCACCGCGCTGCGGCGTGATCTGCATGCCAATCCTGAACTTTCATGGAAGGAGACGGCCACGCAGGCGCGCCTCGAGCGAGCCCTGCGCGATGTCGGAGTCACCAACGTGCAACGCGTGGTCGGCACCGGTCTTGTCGCTCGCATCCCTGGACGGAGCATCGGCGCGCCCGCCGTCGCGGTTCGCGGCGACATCGACGCGCTCCCCATCACAGAAGCGACCGGCCTCCCGTACGCGTCGAAAAGCGATGGCGTGATGCACGCCTGCGGACACGACGTGCATGCGTCATGGGCGGTCGGCGCAGCTCTCTTGCTGGCGCGTTCCCCAGCCGACGGCGAGGTGCGCATCGTACTGCAGCCGGCCGAAGAGCTTGGCGAGGGCGCGAAGGCCATCCTCGAGTCAGGCGCGTTGGATGGCGTCCGCGCGATTTTTGGCGGCCATGTAGACCGCCGCTTCGCCGTGGGCGAGGTCGTCGCGCAAGCGGGGCCTCTCGCGGCATCAACCGACAGCTTTACCATCACGCTCAAAGGCCGCGGCGCACACGGCGCCCGCCCGCATCATTCGATCGATCCGATCGTCGGAGCGGCCGCGTTAATCATGGAGGTGCAGACCATCGTCTCGCGCCGTCTGGATCCCGCGCTACCTGGCGTGATTACGGTGGCCTCCGTGCACGGCGGACGCGCCGCGAATGTGATTCCGGAGCTGGTTGAGCTCAGTGGAACGATTCGGGCCACAACATTGGCGACGCGCAACCTGCTCGTGAGCGAACTGGAGCGCATTGCGCAGGCCGTCGCGGCCACCCATCAACTGACCGCCGTCGTTGAAATCCTTGGCGGCACACCACCACTGGAAAACACCGCCGATGCGGCCGGTTGGGCAGCGAGCGCGGTGCGTGAAGTTTTTGGTGACAGCGGCCTTGTCCCGCTCGGCACGACCAACATGGGGGGAGAAGATTTCGCCTACTACCTCACACGCATGAGCGGCTGCTTCCTGCGCATCGGAGCCAGGGAACCCGGTGGAGAGCAGCGCGACGTTCACACGCCAACGTTCGCGCCATCGGAGGAAGCACTCTTTGCCGGCGCTGCGGTCCTCGCCACCTGCGCGCGCGTCGCGTCACGACAGCTCGCTGGCTAACCCCGCGCGCAATCAGCCGCGCGGCGCAGTTTTGATCTCGCGCGACATGTCGAGATCGCCGAGGAACAATGTCTCCGCCTCTTCAGCGACATCGGCGTCTTCGATGAACACGTCGAGTTCGTAGTTGATGGCCACGCCGAGTGGGTTGAAGTCGGTGGAACCCACGCGAGTCCAGGCGCCGTCAACGACCGTGGTTTTGGCGTGCATCATTTCGCCGCGCCACTCCCAGATTCGCACCCCGTTGGCCAACAGCCGGCGATAGTACCGACGCGTAAGCCGGTGCACCCATGGATGATCGTTCTTGCTCGGCAAAAGCAGGCGCACGTCCACGCCATCGCGCGCGGCTCCGGCCAGCGCGTCAACTTCGGCGAACGACGGAAGGAAGTACGCGCTCGCCAGCCAGATGGAGCGTTCCGCTGCCGCAGACTGCAAGTGCAGTGCGCGTCCAACGCGAAATCGGCCCGGCTCGCCTTCCACAACTGCAACAAGTGCTGGCTCCGCCGTCGCGGGATCAATGTCCGCGTTTCGTGGTGCGCGGCGTAGTTGCTGCTCTGCTTTCGTCATACGTTGGCCAGCCGCACGCCGCCACATGGAGTTGAAGGCCCGCTCCATGTCGATCGCAGCGGGGCCGGCAATCCGTACACACCGGTCCCGCCATGCCGTGCGCTTCTTCCTGATGAGACCGTGGTACCATTCCGCGCCGATTCCAATTCCACCCGTCACGCCGGCCAAACCATCAACGACAAGCAGCTTGCGATGGTCGCGCGGAATGAGGCCGAACCACCGCTTGAACCCCGGTTTTCCGAAGACGCGTACGTCAACCCCACCTGCGCGCATCTGCGAGAGAAAGAGCTTGGAAGTCCCGCGCATCCCGATCCAGTCCGTCAGCAGGCGCACCGCCACACCGCGCTTGGCGGCGGCGCAGAGCGCGGTCGCAAACCGTTCGCCAACCACGTCGTCATGCAGGATATACGATTCGAGTTCGACGCTTGACTGCGCATCGTCGATGAGTCTGATCATCGCGTCGAACGTTCGATCTCCATCGGAATAGAGTGTAACGGCGTTCCCCGGCGACACATCGGCCGATGCGATTCGCCAAAGCGCACGCGCATACGATTGGCTCACGCCCTTGGCGGCCGGCGGAAGGGCCGCGAGGTGCGGATGACCCCTCGTTGCGCCTTTGGATCCCGCCTTGGGGTGGGGTGCTCGGCCACTCATGAACTTCAGCTTCGCTACTGTCGCCGCCCGGCGATAGGGCGTGCCCGCGGACTCGGATCCGCTGCTGCCCACTTGCCGGGACCATTGCCCGGGCGCTCATTTCAGCACATGCTCAAGATTGATCTCACAGGGAAACGCGCGCTCGTTGCCGGTGTCGCCGACGACGGTGGCTTCGGATTTTCCATCGCCAAATCGCTGGCCGAAGCCGGCGCCACGGTGTGCGTGGCGACCTGGCCGCCAGCACTCACGATCTTCAACAACCTGCTCGAGCGTGGCAAACTCGATGAGTCTCGTCGGATGTCAGACGGGTCGCTGCTCGCGTTCGAGAAGATCTATCCCCTCGACGCGGCATTTGACATGCTCGGTGATGCCTCCGAGGAGCTGCGAACCAGCAAGCGCTACAAGGATGTCGGTGACTTTTCGATCGAGGGACTCGCCGCGCGCATGGCGGCGGATTTTGGGGCACAGCCGTTGGACATTCTGATCCATTCGTTGGCAAACGGTCCTGACGTCAAGAAACCGCTGCTCGAGACGAGTCGGAGCGGCTACCTCACCGCCGTCGGTGTGAGCGCCTTTTCCCTGGTGTCGATGCTGCAGCGGTTCGGCCCGTTAATGCGCCCCGGTGCGTCGGCGCTGTCGCTGACCTACATGGCGAGCGAGCGCGTGATTCCCGGCTACGGGGGCGGAATGTCGTCGGCAAAAGCCGCGCTTGAATCAGACACGCGAACGTTGTCGTTCGAAGCAGGCCGCAAGTGGGGCGTGCGCGTCAACACCATCAGCGCTGGGCCATTCGCCTCACGTGCGGCAAGCGCGATCGGGATTATCGAACGCATGGTGCAGTACTGCGCGGCCAACACGCCGATTCCTGAAGCGCTCACCGCTGCGGAAGTTGGAACGACGGCCGCGTTCCTTTCCTCGTCCCTCGCGAGCGGCATTACCGGCTCAACCGTGTATGTCGACAAGGGCTACAACGTCATGGGAATGGCGGTATCCGACGCCGGCCTTTCGCCGGCTCCCTGATTCTAGAGAGCGGCGAGATGCCGCTCAAACATTGCGACTTCTCCGTCGGCGTAGCGGCGCGTCCCCACGCGGGCGAACTGCATGCGCTCGTGAAACGCGATTGATCCTGGATTGGGCGGATCAGTATTCACTTCGAGCGTAATCCGCGACCAGCGACCAGTCGCAAATTTCACGAGATCGTCGTACAGCGCCCGCCCAACGCCGATTTTTCTCGCGGCCGGCGCGACGACCACGCGATCGAGGTAGATGAACGTCGGATATCGCTCAGCAAACCAGGCATAGTTCGCGCTCCAGTACGGCGTTCCATTGCGAATCGCGAACACAAATCCAACGATCTCACCCTCGCGTTCGGCAACGCGATAGGAGTCTGCCTCGCCTGCGATCCAGGCGAACTGCTCTTCGCTGAGGGCGTTCACGTGCGGCGGCGCGGCATTGTTCAGTGCAAGCACAGCGGGCTGGTCGCGCGGCATTCCTGCCCGCACGACCAACCCGCTTTCAGCTGCAGTGCCGTTGCCCATGCGCGAACAGTCTACATCGCGACCTTCGGCTTTGGCTTCGGATCGATTTCCGGCAAGCCGTATTTCTTGAGCAACTCATTGTATCGCTTGAGGTCTTCGACGTAGAGCTTGTCCATCTTCTTCGTCTGCACCTGCAACTTTCCGACGAGTTCGTCAAACACTTGCACCGACTGCGCCGTCGGCTTTCCTGGCGCAGAACCCACCACGCCGGTAAGCGCCGCGAGCTTGTTGTTCAGCTTGATCGGATAGTTAAGCGGATCTTGCCCGCTTTGATTCTTGATCTGATACACCTCGGCTTCCACACCAGTGAGGTTGGTGCCCAGCGACTTACCGGCGCTCGTCAGTTCCTGAACCGCTTGCGGAGGAGCCTGTTTGAGGCGCGCATCGATTTCCGTTTTCACGTGGCGCATTGAAATCACGCCTTCGTTGGCTTCCGTAACCTTGTCCCTGATCTTCATCAGGAAGTTGAACTGCGCCATCTGTTCAAGCGCGGTTGCGGGTGAACGCGGATCGTTGAGCAACCGCACCGTTTGGATGATCGGTTTTCCGCCGCCTGGCGTGAGCCGCACCCGGTAGGTGCCGGCAGGCGCCACCGGACCGCGCGTATCACCAGCCCAGAGAATCATGCCGGGAAAGACGACGGCATCCGGGTACCGCATGTTCCATGCGAACTGATTGAGACCAACTTTATTCTGAACGCGCAGGGCACGCGGCGGTGCAAAGACCGCGGCTTCAGGGTCCACCGCGCCACGACCACCAGCCCCAGGCGTCGAATCCGGTTTGGAGTTGAACGACTTGATCACTTTCCCTGCAGCGTCCAGGAAGTCGAGTGTGACATCTTCCCCGCCCTTCGGCAGGAAATAGTTCACCATGACGCCGGTCGGGGGATTCTGGCCCACTGTGCTGCCGCCTCTGCCACCGAAGAATCCGCCGCCCCAGTCGATGCGGTGTGTGTCGCGCGGCTGGTAGAGATGCACGCCGGCAAGCACGGTTGAATTCAGTTGGCGAAGCGGCGAAATGTCGTCGAGCACATAGAATGAGCGACCATGCGTGGCGACAATGAGGTCGCCTTCCTTGATCGTCAGATCGTGCACGGGCACCGGCGGCATATTCAGCTGCAGCCGCTGCCACACACCACCGTCATTGAACGACACCCACACGCCACGTTCGGTTCCGGCAAAGAGCAGTCCTTTCCGAACCGGGTCTTCGCGAATCGCCCGCGTGAATTCCGTCGACGTGATGCCCGTGACAATCTTTGTCCAGGTCGTACCAAAGTCTGTGGTCTTGAACAGGATTGGGGAGAAATCGTCCTGCTGGAACCGGTTCGCGGCGACGTACGCGGTGCCGGCCGCGAAGTGGCTCGCTTCGATGAGCGACACGCGCGAAAAGTCGCCCATCCCCTTTGGCGTGACATTCTTCCACGTCTTTCCGCCGTCGCGACTCAGCTGCACCAATCCGTCGTCGGTCCCCGCCCACAGCACGCCCTTCAGGACGGGCGATTCGGTGAAGGCGAACACCACACCGTACGTCTCGACCCCGGTCTGGTCCTTCGTGATAGGACCGCCAGATGCGCCGAGCGTCTTCGGATCATTGCGAGCAAGCGGCGGACTGATGATCTCGTAGCTGTCGCCACCCGTCGTCGTCTTGAACAGGTGACTGCCGCCCACGTACATGGTGGTCGCGTCGTGCGGCGAGAACACGATGGGGAAGGTCCACTGGAACTTGTACTTGAGGTCTTCCGATGAAATGCCCATCGGGTTGTCAGGCCATGGATTCACATTCCATTCGAGGCCGGTCCGCATATCCTTTCGTGTCAGCAGGCCGCCGTATGAGCCGGCGAAAACGAGATCAGGATTCCTCGGACTCGCGGCGATATAGCCCGACTCGCCACCACCGGCGTCAACCCAGTCGCTGAGCACGATCCCGCCCGCCTTTCGGCTCGGACCGCACAGCGTGCTGTTGTCCTGCTGGGCGCCGCAGATTTTGTATGGGAAGTGCGTCGTGGTCGTGACGTGGTACATCTGCGCAGTCGCAAACTCCTCCGCCGTCCACGTGCGCCCACCGTTGGTGGACACGTTCGCGCCACCGTCGTTCGCCTCGATCATGCGATCCGGATTGTCACGGGCAATCCACATGTCGTGATTGTCGCCGTGCGGCACCTGGATGTTCTGGGGAAAGGTCTTGCCTCCGTCGCGCGACCGATACCACGACACGTTCAGCGCGTAGACGATGTTCGTGTCTTTCGGATCGGCGTAGATCTTGGTGTAGTACCAGGCGCGTTGACGGAGCTTTCGCTCTTCATTGAGCTTCGTCCACGTCGCACCACCGTCGTCCGAGCGATACATCCCGCCTTCATCGGCCTCGATCAACGCCCACACACGGCTCGATTTCGCACCTGATACGGCGAGCCCCACCTTGCCCCATGGGGGTTTCGGAAGGCCGGTGTTCGAGGTCAGTTCGTTCCAGGTTTCACCGCCGTCGGTGCTCTTGAACACGCCACCGCCAGCGCCGCCGGAGCTCAACGACCATGGTGTGCGGAAGGCCCGCCAGAACGCGGCGTACAACACGTTCGGATCGTTTGGATCGACGATCAGATCCGAGATGCCGGTCCCTTCGTCACGGTAGAGCACTTTCCGCCACGATTGCCCACCGTCAGTGGTTTTGAACACGCCACGCTGCGCGTTGTCGCCAAATGCGTGACCCAGTACACCGATCCAGACGATGTTGGGATTCGTCGGATGAATGCGAACGCGCGTGACGTGGTTCTTCACATCGAAGAACGCGATCTGCTTCCACGTCGCGCCGGAGTCGGCCGACATCCAGACGCCATCGCCCGGTGCAGCGTTGCCGCGAATGTCCGTCTCACCACCACCGACCCAGACAATGTTCGGATTCGACTCGCTCACCTGCACGGCGCCGATCGTTCCGCCGAAGTACTTGTCCGTCATCGGACGCCAGCTGAACCCGCCATCAGTGGTCTTGAACACGCCGCCACCGGTCGTGCCCATCCAGTACTCGTTCGGTCGCGCTACGCTACCGGCCACCGCCACAGACCGCCCACCGCGGTACGGTCCCAGTTCGCGCCAGCGCAGTCCGGCAAACGCCAGGGTGTCGACGGCCTGCGCTCCGGCATTCGTGGCCGCGGCGGCGACCAACACGATGGCCGCGGCGCGGCGCATCCACGGTTTCAGCAACAAATCATCCGTCACGACATCCTCCATCAAAGCCCAAGGGAACCGTCTCGACGACACCGAAACGTTCGCCGGAGCCACGTGCGATACAAGGGGCCTGAATTCATTCACGCTTTGTTCACACTCGTACATTTCAGAATCATGACCGCAACTCCCGCCAGCTTCGCGCGCCAAATCGCATTCTTGCGGGCGGCTCTTTCGTGAGTCTCCGGCGCTGGCTACTCGTACTCCTCTCGTTTGGTGCAACGACTGGGATAACCGCCTACATCCTCTGGCAGGGATTTTCCAAGCCCGGCCCACACCCAACGCTGCCGCTTTGGGCACATGGCGCCGCGTTCGCCGTCGTACTCCTCGAGATCGGGACGCGATCGATCAAACTCCATTGGAGCGCGGCGGCGCTGCACATCCCGCTGCGTTTCATGACGTCGCTCCGCGTCTGCCTCGGTGGTGATTTCGCTGCTTCAATCACACCGGCGCGCTCGGGCGCCGAACCGGCACGCTTCCTCGTCCTTGCCGAAGACGGCATCGCGCCGGCGCCGTCCCTGCTCATCCTCTTCGCCGAACTGCTCCTCGAGACATGGTCCCTCGTGGTGCTCTGCGCGGTCTTCCTGTTCCTCTTCCGCGACGCCGGCAACGTGCTCGGACTGATGACGGGCATGATTGGCGGTTACGCGCTGCTGGTGCTCACCGCAGGTACCGTCGCCTACGCCCTCTCGCGCTCACACGCCAACGGACCACCGCCGGGCTGGGCGAGGAGCCTTGGGTTGCACGCCGGACGCTGGCGAGCGGTACAGCGCGCGCTGCGATCGCTGCGCACGAACCTTGCCGGTCTTCGGCATGCATCCCTTCCGCCCATGCTCGGCGCGTTTCTCGCCTCGTTGGTTCACGTCGGCCTCCGGCTCGCGGTGCTGCCAATCATTGCGCTCGCGCTCGACCCGAGCTTCTCCCTCTCGTCGCTCGTGCTCTGGCCGCTCGTCTTCCTCTACGGCGGCGCCATTGCGCCGGCCCCGGGTGGTGGCGGCGCCGTTGAATTCGGCTTTCAGTACGCCTACGCCGACACCATGTCACCCGCTGTCCTCGGCGGCGCGCTCCTCTGGTGGCGGTTCTACACGTTTTATCTCTACGTCCTGCTCGGCGGACTCTCCGTCGGTGGCACAGTGCTCAAGGCACTCCGTACACAGCGGCACGGCCGGCTGCACGCGCGGGCAAGCAAGCCCTGACCGGCGTACCGGTCACGCAACGCACTACTTCGGTGCTGCCCCAGTGTCTGTCGGCCCAGCTCCAGATGCTGGCGGAGCGGCGAGATCGCGAAGCACCGGGTTGCTGTCGTCCGTCGCGACACCCTCGATGATCAGCTGCTGCCGGGCCACGCCGATCGACAACTCGATCAGAAAGTCCGCAAGTTCTCGCGATAGCGCGGTGGAGGTTTCCCCGGCGCCCGTCGGCTGCGTCAGCTTGCAATTATGGTTGAGCGTCACACGTTGGGCAAAGCGGAGGCCGCCCCGGACCCCCCCACACACGCCGCGGCCCGGCGTTCGCCGCTAGTTTTCGCGCGTCCGCCGCGCCTGTCCGCTCTCTATTTCCAGTGGTGTTTTTCGTGGCAAATGCCGAACTCGAACTCCTCGCGATCAACACGATCCGCACCCTCGCGATGGACGCCGTGCAGGCCGCCGAGTCGGGGCACCCGGGCACGCCGATGGCGCTCGCGCCGCTGGCCTATCTGCTCTACACACGGCACATGAAGCACAATCCGGCCGACCCGGCATGGCCCGACCGTGACCGCTTTGTGCTTTCGGCAGGCCACGCGTCAATGTTACTGTACGCCTCGCTCTATCTCGCCGGCTACGACCTCTCTCTCGACGACATTCGTCGCTTCCGTCAGTGGGGGAGCAAGACGCCCGGCCACCCCGAAGTCGGTCACACGCCGGGAGTCGAAACGACCACCGGGCCGCTCGGTCAGGGCATTGCAAATGCGGTCGGCATGGCGGTGGCTGAACGGTCGCTCGCCGCAACGTTCAACCGCGAAGGTCACGCCATCGTCGATCACACCACCTGGTTCATCGCCGGCGACGGCGACCTGATGGAGGGCGTCTCGCACGAAGCCGCCTCCTTCGCCGGACACCAGAAGCTCGGCAAGCTGATTGGATTTTTTGACGATAACCGCATCACGATCGACGGCAGTACCGACCTCTCGTGCAGCGACGACGTTGCTGCGCGGTTCACCGCCTATGGCTGGCACGTCGGGCACATCGCGGACGTCAACGACCTCGCCTCGGTCGACGCCGCCATTGCTGCCGCGCGCGCCGAAACCACCAGGCCATCACTCATCGTCACGCGAACACACATCGGCTTCGGCAGCCCGAATCGGGTTGACACTGCCAAGGCGCACGGCGAGCCGCTCGGCAAGGATGAGCTGGCGCTCTCGAAGAAGCACCTCGGTTGGCAATGGACCGAGCCATTCCATGTGCCGTCTGAAGCGCTCGAACATTGGCGCACAGCCTGCAAACGGGGCGCCGCAACTCAGGACGCGTGGCGCAAACAGCTCATCGCGTTCGCACATGCGCATGGCGCTGATGGCAAAGAATTCGGCCGCCGGATGCACGGCGACCTCCCCGCTGGCTGGGAAGCCGCACTCCCAGTGTTCGACGCATCGAACGGAAACGTCGCGAGCCGCGCAGCATCGGGCGTCACGCTCAACGCAATTGCCGCGAAGATTCCCGAGCTGATTGGCGGATCGGCCGATCTCGCCGGGTCGAATCTCACCATGGTGAAGGGTGCGCCGACGTTCTCGGCCACAACGCCGGGCGGACGCAATTTCAACTTCGGTATTCGTGAGCACGCCATGGGTTCCGTGATGAACGGCATGGCGTTGCACGGCGGGATCATCCCGTACGGCGGCACTTTTCTCGTCTTCGCGGACTACATGCGGCCGGCAATTCGACTCGCGGCCCTCATGAAGCGCCAGGCGATCTACGTCTTCACGCACGATTCCATCGGCCTCGGCGAGGACGGGCCTACGCACCAGCCGGTGGAACATCTCGGTTCGCTCCGCTGCATTCCGAACTTGCTCGTACTTCGCCCGGCCGATGCCGCCGAAACAGCGGAAGCCTGGCGCACCGCGATCAATAATCGCACAGGCCCAACCGCCCTCATCCTCACGCGCCAGAAGCTCGCACTGCTCGACCGGACGAGATACGCGGCGGTATCAGGCGCCGCCCGAGGCGCATACACGCTCTCGGACGGAACCGGAACGCCGCGCGTTGTCCTGATGTCCAGCGGCTCGGAAGTCCAACTCGCGCTCGACGCGCAAGCCACACTTGCCGCCGATGGCATTTCGGCTCGCGTCGTCAGCGTCCCGAGTCACGAACTCTTCGCCGCACAGGATGCGACGTACCGCAACGCGGTGCTGCCAGCCGGAGTCCCGCGCATCGCAATCGAGGCCGCACATCCCATGTCCTGGTACCGCCTTGTTGGCGACAGCGGCACGGTGATTGGCATCGAAACGTTTGGTGCGTCCGCGCCCTTCCAAAAACTGTATGAGGAATACGGGATCACCGCGGGTGCCGTCGTCGCGGCGGCACGCAAACTGCTCGCCTAGCGCGCGCTACGTTGGCGGCGGCTCAATTCGCCCGAGCGTCCGAAGCGTCGGGTTCCGCCAAGCGGTCACGACTACAACGACGAGCGTCATCACACCGCCCATCACCACGCTTGGCACCGTTCCGAACCATCGCGCCGTGACGCCGGACTCGAACGCACCGATTTCGTTCGAGCTTCCGACAAAGATTCCATTCACCGACATCACACGGCCAAGCATCTCCGGTGGCGTGCGTGTCGTGAGCAGCGTCGACCGGATGAATACGCTGATCATATCCGCTGCCCCGCCAATCGCCAGGGCGGCCACCGCCACAAAAATGTTCGTCGAAAGCCCGAAGACAATGATGGTCACGCCAAAGAATGCGACGGACTGCAGTAACAGTCGTCCGGTTCGCTGAAACGGTTTCGCATGTGCCAGGCTCGCGGACATGATCACAGCGCCGATGGCCGGCGCTGAGCGCAACAGGCCGAGGCCCTGCGGGCCGACATGCAAGATCTCGGCGGCATAAACCGGTAGCAGCGCCGTCGCCCCACCAAAGAGCACAGAAAACAGGTCGAGCGAAAGGGCGCCAAGCACGATTCGCTCGCCAAATACAAAACGCACTCCCGCGGCCAGACTCGTGCCAATTGATTCGCTTGACGGGCTCGGCGGCGACGGCGTTCGATGCACCATCAACAGCGCGACGATCGCCACCAGGACCAGCACGGCGGATGTCGAGTACGCCAGACGGATCCCGCCGACGGCGTATAAACCGCCACCGAGCGCTGGCCCGATCACGGCCGCGAGTTGCCATGCACCACTTCGCCAGGTAACAGAGTTCGAGAACAACTCCCTCGGCACAAGCTCCGCGCCGAGTGCCTGCCGAGCAGGTTGCAGGAAGCTGCGGGCAAGACCGCTCGCGACGATCACGGAAAAGATTGCGCGAACCAACGCTCGCGGAGAGTCGTGCAGCATCGTCGGCAGCACCAGCAACGCCACGGCACTCGCAAATACAACCACGAGCGCCGCAATTGCCACCCTGCGGCGATCATAGCGGTCCGCCACATGTCCAGCGAACAACGAGGCACCGATGTACGGCAACGCCTCAGCGAGCCCAATCAGCCCCAGCGCGAGCGGATCATGCGTGAGTTCGTAGACCTGCCAGCCGACGATCGTGCCCTGAATCATCGTCGCCAGCGTCATCACAACAACGGCGAGCACATACCGGCGGAAGTGCGGCAGGCGTAGCGAAGCGTACGGACTGATGGCGGGACTGGTCACGCCGGAATGGTAGGCGGGCGTCGCCTCCCCTTGCCACTGTCCGGGCTTCGCGACATCCTCTCCGCTCCACGACACCTATGCCAACTCTCGCCAAAAGCCGAACCCGCACGGCACGCCCGTGGACCCGTTGGCCCACGAAGCGATTGCTGCAGCTTCGCCTCAAGGATCTCGATCTCAAGATCGAGGGTACTTGGCTCACGGATTGTATGGACGAGTTGTACTCGGAACTCGAGGCGCGGAAGCTGGTCATCCGGCCACACGCCTGGCTTTCTGATGAGTGGTTCTCGCCCGGCGGCGTTCCCGGCATTGCAATTCCGTTCTACCTCGCCCATCCGCGACTCATGCGACTGGAGCGCGCGCAACTGCTCGAGGTCGAGGGCGGTACGCACCTCGAATGCATGCAGATTCTGCGGCACGAGTGCGGCCACGCCATCCAGCACGCCTTCGATCTGCACCGGCGCCGGGAGTGGCAGCGCCTCTTCGGCCGCTCGTCAACGCCGTATCCGGAATCGTATCGCCCCAATCCCGCCAGCAAACGCTTCGTGCAGCATTTGCGTCGGTGGTACGCGCAGAGCCACCCCGATGAGGACTTCGCCGAAACGTTTGCCGTTTGGCTGCAACCGCACTCCGATTGGCGTCGCCGGTACGCCGGCTGGCCCGCCTTAAAGAAGTTGCTGTACGTCGATCGACTCATGCGCGAACTCGCCGGCCAATCGCCGCTCGTTCGCTCGCGTCGGCGCGTGGATCCACTGCGGGCAATTTCGCGAACACTGTTTGATCATTATCTCTATCGGCGGGCGCTCTACTCCGTCGAATACCCCAAAACGTGGGATGACGACCTCCGCCGGCTCTTCTCGAACGATCCTCGCATCCGTACACGTGAATCGGCAGCTGCTTTTCTCCGTCGTCATCGCACGGCAATCCGTCGGGTCGTTGCCAAGTGGACTGGCGAATACCAGTTCACCCTCGATACCGTGCTCGGTGACATGATCGGCCGCTGCCGGGAACTCAACCTTCGTGTCCTCGGACGCGACCGCCAGGTGTTGACCGATTTTATGGTGCTGCTCACCGCGCGAACGATGGCCGTGCTGTCCAAGCAGGGCCGCCGCGACTGGATCGTGGTATGAAGCCACTCCGAATCCTCGCGCTGATGCACCCGGAACTCGTGCCACCGGACTCGCTCAAGGGCATGACGCCGCAGGCGGCGTACGAAGCAAAAACCGAATACGATGTGGTCCGTACACTTCGCTCCATCGGACACGACGTGCATCCACTCGGCGTCCAGTATGAACTCTTTCCGATTCGCGATGCCATCGACCAGCTGAAGCCGCACATCGTCTTCAACCTGCTCGAAGAGTTTCACGGCGAAGTGTTGTTCGACCAGAACGTCGTGAGTTTTCTCGAACTGCTCCATACGCCGTACACCGGCTGCAATCCGCGCGGCATGATCATCTCGCGCGGCAAGGCGCTGTCGAAGAAGCTCGTGGCGTATCACCGCATTGGCGTTCCCGACTTCGCGGTCTTTCCAATGGGGCGCAAGGTGCGCCGCCCACCACGCCTCAAGTTTCCACTCATCGTGAAGTCGCTCATCGAACACGCGTCGGTCGGTATAGCGCGCGCGTCCGTTGTTGACTCCGATGAAAAACTCGCTGACCGTGTGCAGTTCATCCATGAGCGCGTAGGCACGGATGCAATCGCCGAGCAGTTTATCGAAGGTCGCGAGCTGTATGTCAGCGTCCTTGGCAATGATCGGCTCGCTGTTTTTCCAACGTGGGAACTCGTCGCCGAAAAGCGCGCTGAAGGCGAACCGCTCATCGCGACGGCGAAAGTGAAGCATGATGTCGAATACCAGCTACGCCACGGCATCGACACGCGCGCGGCCGACTTGCCCGACGATCTCGCGGCGAAACTGGTGCATTCCGCAAAGCGCATTTACAAGATTCTCGAGCTTACGGGATATGCGCGCCTCGACTTCCGCCTCGATTCGGCGGGACAGTTCTTCTTCCTCGAGGCCAATCCGAATCCCGAGATCGCCGAACGCGAAGAGTTCGCCGCGTCAGCCAGGGCAGCGGGCGTTTCCTATGCGGACCTGCTCCAGCGGATTGTGAGCCTCGGTCTTCGACAACAGCGGTTGACAGAGTCGTAAGGTCTTGTGCCAAAATGGATTAGCTGAACTATCCTGTATGGTAATATTACATTGAGTTGACAAAGCAAACTAAATTAATATTTTTCTGCTATGCTCCACATCGAGTCCGTTGAGTCGGTGCTGCGTGACTATCCGCGTATTTTTTTCGCCTGCCACCGTCGGCACACTCGCGGCGCACAGAACGGAAGCTTGGTGAGCGAAAAACAGGTGCAGGTGCTCGACCATCTCGACGAGATCAACGCGATCTCACTGACCGCATTGGCGGGCCACGTGGGCGTCACGCTTGGCACGATGTCCATCACGGTCGATCGCCTCGTGCGTCGCGGCTACGTCGCTCGCACGCCCAACCAAACAGACCGGCGGAAAGTCCTGCTTCGGCTCACCGCCGCCGGAGCCCGCGTATCGGAGGCACATTCGGTGCTCGATCCCGAACTCGTCGACGCGATGGTTGGGGCGCTCAGCGACGACGACCGTGTCCGTGCGCTCGCAGGGCTTTCGCTCCTGGCCAATGCGGCGATCTCGGCGACCAAGGCCCGCCGCGATCAGTCGCGATCAGGATGATCCCCACCAATCGCCCAGGGCGGAGGAAGGCGAGGTCATGAAGTCGCTAGGCACGAAACTCGGCGAAACAACGGCCGCTGAGGTGGTCGCGCCCGGACGCTGAGCCTCCCCGGGCCCCTGCTGCTACTTACGAAACGCGGACTTCGTCCACACCAGCACAACGCCGCACGCATTGTCCATCGGGCGGTACTTGGCCGGCGCGTTCGGCTGCCTGACGTAGATCTCGGTCGTCGCGATCTGTTCCTTCGGCAGGGAGATCAGTTCGTCGGTGTCCGTCTTTCGTCCATCAACGTAGACGTTCGCCGGGCATGGCCCTGACACATGCAGCAGCGGCGTGAATAGGTAGAACTGCGAGTTGTCACGGCCGGTGACTTCCAGCGACGGAATCCCTTCGAAGATGTTTCGCGTGTGCGCCTTACGCGAAATGTCGGCCGTGTCGAGGAAAGTGCCGAAGCTTGTGCGCTTCCGCTCATCGAACTCCGCGCGCAACGCGTTCACCGCAAGTCGCTCCGTCACCTTCACTCCGGGCAACAGCACCGATCGCTGCAGCTCGACGTTCACCTCATCGGTTCCGCGCTCGAGGACGTCAATCGGCTGAAGCGTTGGCATGAATCCAACGCTTCGGGAAAGAAGCATTCGCGTGCCGGTCGGCACCGAAGGAAAGCGGAATCGTCCTCCCGCATCCGTTTTCACCGACAGCTCGAGTCCGTCAATTTCCACGGTCGCATCGGTCACCGGCCGCCGCGTCACATCGCGAACAACACCGGACACCATGCTTTTTGCTGCCGGCGTTACCGATTTCGAATCCGCCAGCTTTCCGGCAAACAGATCGAGTTTGCGTAACGGAAGCGAGTCGCCGGCAATCGCAATCGAGCCGGAGATGTACTGCGCCGAGTAGGTCACGATATACGCGTTCTCTGCAGCGGGAACACCACACGCGTAGTACGAGCCCAGGGAATCGGTGCGCACTTCGAACTGCCGAATCCCGGTCGCGGCATCCGGTGCGCCTCGGTCCCACGAAACACGCACCCGCGCCCCGGCAATCCGCGTGCTGCCATCCGATCCGCGAACGGTGCCAAAGACGACGCCCTCGCGCTGCGCGGGCCGGGCAATGCCAGGGCAGAGGCGCTGCCACGCAGTCAATGCCGACGGCGTGGCGAGAAACACGCGCCCGCCGCTGCCTGGCGCCGCGCTCAGGCTGCCGATTCCCGTGCGATCCAGAGTCAAATGAAACGCAGTAACCCGCGTGATCAGCTCAGGCGCGACAATCGTAAACCGCCCGGCATCGTCGGTCAGCGTGCTCTGTCCACTTGGCTCAGCCAAAACATTCGCGCCGGAAATGGGCCGCTGCGAAAGGCTGTCGTACACAACGCCGCGGACGGTATCCGGCCTGGCGCGGAGCTGTGCTTCAGCTACGACCGGCAAGCCGGCGCCCATGGCAATGGCCATGGCGCCAGCGAGGACCCGAATCAGCTGTCGTGGTGGGGGGGCGCGGAATAATCGCGGCATCGCAGCCCGGCTCAAGGGATCTTCTCGAAGTGGCTAGGGAGGGAATCGAACCCCCGACACGCGGATTTTCAGTCCGCTGCTCTACCAACTGAGCTACCTAGCCATGGAACCCCCAATTTACCATCAGGTTTCACTTCAGGCCAACCCCGGACCCCCTCTCTGCGGCATGAACATGTCAGTATTCTACGCCTATCGGTGAATAGGCTCCGGGTAGCATACCAGCAGGAACTGAGCGCCTTCGGTGAGGAGGCGGCCAACCAGCTTTGGGGCGGCGATGTCGACCTGATCCCGTTCCGGGATTTCGCTGACATCGCCGCGTCGGTCGCCACGGGCGCAGCCGACCGAGGCGTCCTGCCCATCGAGCACACGATTGTGGGATCGGTTCAGCCCAGTCACGACGCGATCGACGGCACGGCGGAGATCTTCGCGGTCGCCGAAACTGTCGTCCCATCACAACTCTGCCTGCTCGGGCCTGCCAACGCACCGCTCAGCGCGGTAGGCGATGTCTTCTGCCACCCCGTGGCGCAGGGTCAGTGCACGAAGTTTTTCCGCACGCATCCGCGCATCACCGTGCATTCGATTCTCGATACCGGCGCGTCAGTCCTCGACGTCGAAAATCTCGCCGACCCGCAGTTCGCGGTGGTCGCCAGTCGTGTCGCACTCCTCACACATCAACTGACGGTCGTTGCCCCGGACATCCAGGATCGCCCTGATGCGCAAACGCGGTTTGTTGGCATCTCCGGCGAGCGCCAGTCGCTACCCGACGGCACGCCGGTCCGAACAATCCTCCTCATCACGGTCGGCGATGTCACCGGGGCACTCCTGTACGCGCTGAACCCGCTCGCGCGGCACGGCGTCAACATACGCCGGCTCGAAGCGCGGCCGACGGGCGAGCCGTGGAGCTACCGGTTCTTTGTTGAGTTCGATCATGACAGCGGCGATTCCGAAATCGCGACCGTCCTCGAAGAAGTGCGGGCCTCCGCGAGAGACCTTCGCTGGTTTGGCACCTTCCCGCGGTGGAATGCCGGGCGCCGCGGCTCAATCGGCTGGCGCTCCGGATCCATCGACACCGTCCGCTAACGAAGCGCCAACGACGCGCAAACGACGCGCTAGCGCTTCGCCTTCCCCGCGCGCGCGGTGATCACCGACTTGATCCCGCCCCGGATGTTGAAGTCCCCCACCACCGTCATGCTCCGCGGTTTCACGATCTTCGCCAGGTCGTCCAGAATCGTGTTGACCGCACGCTCATAAAAAATTCCGTCGTTCCGAAAACTCCAGAGATAGAGCTTGAGACTCTTGAGCTCGACACAGTGGACGTTCGGCACATAAGTCACCGTAATCGTACCAAAGTCCGGCGCACCGCCCTCGAGCGCCTCCAACTCCTTCGCATCGGATTCAATCCCACCCACCGGACACAGCGCGGTGAACTCCGGGCAGGTCATCACGATCTCGTAGTCCCGCTTGGGATACGGATTGGGAAACGTCTCCAACAGCTTGGGCTTGGGCATATCAATCCCGGTGTCTAGTGGTCGCGAGGGCGTCGCGAAGGCGTCGCGACGCGTCGTCCAGCAGGCGTCGTTCGTCCGCCGTCAGGCTTTCAATTCCGTACGCCGAAATCTTGTCGAGCAACTGGTTGAGCGGATTCGGCTCGCGAGCGTCGCTCTGGTGTAGCGCCAGCATGTGACGTGAAGCCGCCTCTCGTGCCACCGCGGCCTTGCTGCGGGTGACAATGTCGTCCTCGGCGCGCTGCGACTTGGGCTGTCCCCGGGGAATCGCGCGCGGCGGCATGTCTTCCTGTTCATCAGGCACGGGCGACACCCCTTCGCGAAGGCGTCCAAGGCTGATCGACGACGCGGTGCGGAGGTAGATCCATCCGGCCACGAGCCCACCGGCATGCGCCAGATATGCGGCCGAGTTGGCCGCAGGAGCCGCGATAATTCCTGCCGCCAGAATCCCCATCGTCACCAGGGCGGCGAGCCACCCCGCAGACATCGAGATCGAACCCACCTGAAAGTGTTGGGCCTCCCGCGCCTGCGCTGCATATGCCAGCGTCACGCCAAGTGCCGAAGCCGCGGAACCCGCCAGCACGACATCACCGGAGACGAACGTCACATGCGTCATCCAGGCGCCGAGCGTACACGCCGCATAGAAGCGCACGAACTCGCTCGTCCCCCATTTCCGTTCCAGCGTACCGCCAAACACCCCGATTGCCACAAGGTTTGCCGCCATGGGCCAGAACGCCGTGTTGACAAGCGTGAACGTCGCGATCGTCCACCAGCGGTGGCCAAGGTCGCGGGACGCGAATCCCAGCGCACGTTCAACATCGGCGGGCGCGAGAACCGTGATCTGGACGAAGAACAGCGCGGCTGAGAGCGCGAGAAGGATGCGGACCGCCCGCGCCCGGTTCGACATGCTCACCGCCAAGTCTTCACTGAATCCTGCCCTCGTCATCGGAGTCCCGCTGGAGGCGGAATGCGAACCGTTAGCCGGCAATCCTCATGCATGGCAGCCGCCTGTTCGAGCAATGTCGCCCAGCGTCGGTCCAGTGTTGGTGCCGCGCCGCCCGTCATGGTTGGATGGATGACAACCTGTGTCGCGGCGCTGCTGGCATGCGCCTGCTCAATGGCGCGCAGTATTTGAGAATCGGTGGTGTCGTCCTTCGGGCAGAGCACCAAGGAGTGCGCGCAACTCGCATCGGCGGCAACGCGAAGCGTGCTCACCGCATGCGAGAGGGCCGCGTCCGATCCGCCAAACCCGATCACGGCCTGCACGAGCGCCAACTCCCTGACGAGTTCTCCCAGCGCCGAAGGCCGCTGGCCATCCGTGTCCAGCATGACGGGAATGCTTGGCTTGACCGCCGCGAGCGCCGCCAGGAGGAACGGTACATTTGCCAGCGGGTCGCGTCCACCGATGGAGATCGAGTGAAATTTCGAACGGCCCATCTGACGTTCGATTTCCCGAACGAGCGCGGTCGATGTGTACATCGTCGCCGTTTCGGCTTCGCCGGCAAATCGAACGAAGAGCTGGCGCCTTCCAGCCCACACCCCCTGCGCCTGCACGCCGGCAGGAACTCCGGCGAGTGCGGCCGCGGCAACTGGACTGGTCCCCGTCATCCAGACACTCCGGTGGCATGCTGTGGCATGGAGAGCGCCACAATGCGCTCACACAACTCCGGAAACGAAATCCCGGCGGCGGCAGCCGCCTGTGGAATGAGGCTCAATTCAGTCATCCCCGGCAAGGTGTTCGCTTCGAGACAATGGAATTCTCCGCCGGCGGTCATTCGGAAGTCAATGCGCGCGTACCCGGTGAGCTTCAGGGCCCGGAACGCCCGGAGCGCCGCGTCCTGAACCTTGAGCCGCTCGGCATCGGAAATGGCGGCCGGAAACACCTCGACCGCCATGCCCGGCGTGTACTTGCACTCATAGTCATACAGCTCGTGCTTCGGAATGATCTCTCCAACCGGGAGCGGCTGGTCGCCGAGAACCCCCACGGTTAGCTCACGACCCGGAATGAACCGCTCGAGCATGACTTCGGTGTCGTGCCTGAATGCTTCCTGAATTGCCGCCGGCAGGTCGACCTCGTTCTTTACCAATGACAGCCCAACCGTAGAGCCTTCCTTTGACGGCTTTACAATCAGCGGAATCCCAAGGGACTGCGCTGCGGCACTCAAGAACGGGGCGGCCGACCAGTCAACCCCGTCGCCTGCGCGTAACATCTGCCAGTCGGGCGTGAGCACGCCGGCATCGCGAAAAAGCCGCTTGGACAAATCCTTGTCCATCGCCAGCGCGCTCGCCAGATGCCCGCTGCCGGTGTACGGCACGCGGGTAAGGTCGAGCAGTGCCTGCACCGTTCCGTCTTCGCCCTGGCCGCCGTGAAGCGCCAGGAACACGACTTCAGCGCCACCGGTGTTCTGTAATTCCCGCACGGCCGACGGCAAGGTCGTCGCGCTGAGGAGCGCGAGTTGCGTGCGGTCCGGTGGAAGGGTTCGCATCACACCACCGGCGAGCAGGGCCTGCTCTTCGGCCGGTGCGAGTGTCCCGCGAACCGTGTCGACGGCAACGACGTCATGGCCCTTCGTTCGCAGCGCCGCCGCAATTCGCAGTCCCGAGGCAAGCGACACGTCTCGCTCTGAAGAAGTCCCGCCCATCAACACCACGATCCGCATCTTATCGCGCCATCAGATAGGCGAGCATATCCGATCGGGTCACAATGCCGCAAATCACTCCGCTGTCCCGCACAAGAACGGCCGGATTGGCTTTCGACAGCACTTTCACGATCGCGTCGACTGGCTGGCCAGCCTCAACGGTTGGAAACGGCGATTCCATGACGTCGGCAACCGTGAGGTCGAGTGTCTTCACGTTGTCCAGCGCTCCCGCGCTGAGTCCACTCTCGCTCACTGAGCCAAC
Organism: Gemmatimonadota bacterium; assembly: GCA_026387935.1. Classification (GTDB taxonomy): domain Bacteria; phylum Gemmatimonadota; class Gemmatimonadetes; order Gemmatimonadales; family Gemmatimonadaceae; genus Fen-1231. Next base: position 31,352 of record JAPLKU010000002.1, read on the forward strand.
ACAGTTGCCGTTTTCCATTACGGGAAGCTGCGACACGTCGTGCAGCGACATCAGGCCGAGCGCCTGCCGCACCGGCGTTTGTGGCGCCACGCTGATCACAGCAGCGGGCGAGGCACCGTGCTTCCCGTCGAGGATCTGGGCGAGCGTCGTACGCGTCTGATCCAACATCTGGTTTTCGCGCATCCACTCATCACTGTAGACCTTCGAGAGGTAGCGCTCTCCCGCATCGCAAAGGAAGGTCACCACACAGGCGTTCGGATCATTCACCCGGCGTGCCACGGACAGTGCAACATGCACGAGGAGTCCCGATGACCCGCCGGAAAAGAGCCCTTCCTCGCGGGTCAGTCGCCGGGCCATCGCAAACGCATCACGGTCGGCAACGGTCTGGAACTCGTCAATCACCTTCATGTCGAGGGTGCCGGGAATCTTGTCCTGACCGATTCCCTCAACCTTGTACGGCAATCCCTCCGTCTTATTCGTCCCACCGCTGCGCCAATATTCGGCCAGAATGGATCCAACCGGGTCACCGCACACCATCTGGATCGCCGTATTCATTTTCTTCAGGTACCGACCGACGCCGGTGATCGTGCCGCCGGTACCGACGCCGCAAACCACGTGGGTCACGCGACCCTCCGTTTGCTCCCAGATCTCCGGCCCCGTTGTCGCAGCGTGCGCATCCGGATTGGTCTGGTTGTAGAACTGGTCGGCAAGCATCGCGTTCGGGGTTTCATGCGCAATGCGCTTCGCTGTCATCACGTAGCTGTCTGGGTGGTCCGGAGCCACCGCGGTTGGCGTGATGATCACTTGTGCGCCAAACGCCTTCAACAACCGAACCTTTTCCTGTGACATCTTGTCCGGCATTGTGAAGATGCAGTGGTAGCCCTTCAGTGCCGCCGCCATCGCAAGTGCGACACCCGTATTGCCGCTCGTGCCTTCCACGATGGTGCCGCCCGGCTTTAGCCGTCCTTCTCGTTCGGCGCGATTGATGATCTCCAACCCGATGCGGTCTTTCACCGAACCGCCGGGATTTCGATTTTCAGTCTTGACCCAGACCGGCGTCGAAATTCCACGTGTCACGCGCGTCAGCCGAATGAGCGGCGTCCAGCCGATGGTTTCGAGGACCGACTGATAGACGTGCAGGTCGCGCTTGGGAGAGGTCATGGATTCGCGCCAGGGTCGAGGCAATCGTGCACGCGCAATCTATCCGTCTCGCCCGGGACGGGCGATTGGCACCTCGTCAACGCGTGATTCCACTGACAGCTCGGCGATGAGCGCGAGCGCTTCAAGCGGGGTCAGTTGATTGGCATCAATCAGGCGGAGACGTTCCACGACGGGATGCTCCCGGGTGGTCGCAAACAATCCAAGTTGCGGCGTCTCGGTCATCGGCGTTCGGGCCGATCCACCGGCGAGCGCAGCGGCCAGTTGCTCTCCTTCGAGAATCGCGAGGAGCGCCCTCGCTCGCTTCAGTACCGCGGCGGGAAGTCCGGCCAGGCGGCCAACCTCGATCCCGTACGAACGGTCGGAGCCGCCAGGCCTCAGCGCATGCAGAAAGCGAATGTCGCCGGCTCGTTCTTCGACCGCAACATTGAAGTTCCGCACGGAAGACAGCTCGTCCGCAAGCTGCGTGAGCTCGTGGTAGTGCGTCGCAAAGACGGTCTTGCTTCCTATACGATTGTGCAGGTGCTCACTCACCGCCCAGGCGATGCTCACGCCATCCCAGGTGCTGGTACCACGACCAATTTCGTCAAGCAACACCAGGCTTCGCGCGGTGGCCGTGTGCAGGATGGAGCTCGTTTCCGACATCTCCACCATGAACGTGGATTGCCCGCGCACGAGGTTGTCGCTTGCCCCAACCCGCGTGAACACCCGGTCGCACACGCCGATTCGTGCACGCGTCGCCGGAACGAAACTGCCGGATTGCGCCATTAGCACCACCAACCCGATCTGGCGAAGAATGGTGCTCTTGCCGGCCATGTTCGGTCCGGTCAGAATGATCATCCGCGCGTCCGCCGTAAGCGCGACATCATTGGGAATGAACTGCTCGCGCGGCATCATCCGTTCAACAACGGGATGGCGGCCACCCGTGACTACCAGCTCAAACCCTTCGTGCAGCTCGGGTCGCACGTAGCCCTCACGCACCGCGACGTCAGCGAGCGACGCCAGTACGTCGAGTCTGGCGACGCGACCGGAAATGGCCTGCAGCCGCGTGATGGCCTTCCCTGTTTCCCGTCGAACCGCATCAAACAGCTGTCGTTCGAGCTCGTCTATTCGCTCGGTTGCGTGGAGCACCTTTTCTTCGAATTCCTTGAGCGCTGGCGTCACATAGCGCTCGGCACCCGTCAGTGTCTGACGCCGTTGGTAGTCGGAAGGCACGAGATGCGAATTGGCGTTCGTAACTTCGATGAAATAGCCAAACACTCGGTTGTGCCCGACCTTCAGCGATGAAATGCCCGTGCGCTCCCGCTCGGCCTGCTGGAGGCCGGCGATCGCATCCTTTCCGCCCGTGGCAATCGCCCGAAGCTCGTCGAGCTCTTCACTCACGCCGCCGGCTATCGTTTCCCCTTCACCGATTGCCAGCGGCGGACGCTCGACCAGTGTGCGCATGATTTCCGCTCTGATGTCATCGGCACCATCCCAGTCCAGACTCACCTCGGCCAACTCGCCAACAACCGTGAGTTTCGTCAGAGCTGTCGCGACAACTGGGAGACGAGCGAGCGAGTCGCCGAGCGCGCGTACTTCGCGGGGATTGGCGCGCCCAGCAGCCGTCTTCGCACCGAGTCGCTCCACATCGCGCACGCCCTGCACGGCATCGCGCAGCGCGCCGAGTGCCGTCGCATGTGTGACGAGCGCGTCAACCGCTGCCAATCGCGAATTGATGCTGTCGAGCGACGTCAGTGGCGCAAGCAACCGGGCGCGCAGCAGACGAGCCCCCATCGGCGTCTGTGTCCGGTCGAGTACACTGAGCAGCGTACCGCTTCCCGTGGCGTCGCCCCGCATCGATTCCACGAGTTCGAGATTTCGCCGTGTCATATCGTCGATCGGCATCACACTGCCGGGACGTTCGATGCTGGGATGCGCGAGGTGTGAAATGCCCGCCGGCTGCAATTCGCGGAGATACCGAACGAGCGCGCCTGCCGCACCGATCGCGAGGCCATCCTCCGGACCGAACCCAAGTCCCTCGAGCGATCTTACACCGAAAAGTTCAGTCAACTCGCGTGCGCCGCCGGCTTCATCGAACTCCCATGCCTGGCGCTCCGTTACGAGGACATCGAGGCCGCGCACCGCAGCCAACCCCGAGACATCGCCTTGGCCCACGACCACTTCCCGTGGGCCCAGTCTCGCCATCGTCGCAGCCGCATCGCCGGCGTCAACGCACGACACACGAAACTCACCGGTCGAAAGATCCGCGACGGCAATTCCACACAACGCGCCGCGTTGGTGTACCGCGCCAAGAAACGTGTTTCTCCCACCGTCGAGCAAATCATCGGAAAACGCGGCGCCCGGTGTCACCGTTTCGACCACGGCGCGCCGCACAATTCCTTTGGCGAACTTCGGATCCTCCACCTGCTCGCAGACGGCGACACGATATCCCTGCTGCACCAGTCGGCGCAGGTATTCGTTGGCGGCCCGCACGGGTACCCCAGCAAGTGGAACCGCTGCCGCCCCTCCGTTATTGCGTGAGGTCAGCGTGAGGCCCAACACGCGCGCAGCCGTCTCCGCATCGTCGTAGAACATCTCGAAAAAATCGCCCATGCGAAAAAAGAGAATCGCGTCGCGGTGTCGCGACTTGATCTCCTGGTACTGCTGCATCAGCGGGGTGATCGTGGCCGCGCTCATGGGCGCTCTGCCTCGACGATCATCGCCGACGTGTTTTCGGCTTTCAGTTTGGCGGCGATCTCCGTCGCCTCGGCGCGCGACGAAAAGCGTCCGATTCGGACCCGGTACGGCTTGTCCCCAAATATCCTCGCCGCGTATCCCCGCGCCTTGAGTCGTGCCTCGAGGCGCAAGGCGTCTCCTCGCACGACATACGCGGCCACTTGAACCGTCCATGCCCGGTCCGCCAAAACGGTCGGCTTTGCGGATGCGGTGGGTTTGGGGGATGGGCGCGCGGGCATTCGGGAAGGTGTTCGCGACGGCGGCGGTGGTGAATCAGCCCTGGGCGCGTGTGCTGTCTCGCTTGGGACCGGCGCGGCCTCATGGGCCTGAGCGCAGCGTCTGCCCGAATAAACCAGCTGGTTGGTCAGTTCAATATTGGACGGCGATACGTGAGCCAGTGCTGAGTCGAGCGCAGCACAGCCGGGCAGAACAGCGCCGTCGTCAAACAGCATCTGCGCTAACTGCTGCGCGCCTTTTACGCCCCGATCCGTCGTCAGGTGGTCTCGAACCAGCCGTTCCAAATGGCGGCGTGCTGACGCGCGGTCTCCAGCCCGCACCTCTCCATCGGCAAGTCGAACCAATGCATCTTCCATGCGCGCCGACATCGGGAACTCGACGACGAGTCGCAGGAGATCTGTTCGCGCGCTGTCGGCTGCCGGCCGGGTAGTTGCGCGCCAATAGAGCGCTTCACCGAAGCGCCGGTCGAGCGTTGGTGTGGAGGCGAGCACCGAATCGGCAAGGCGTCGAAGCGCGAGGCCTTCTCCCGACGCGCTCAGCCGCGCCATCCGCTCGACCACAGAGTCCGCCGTGACCTGCTGAGACCCGAGCGGCGCCGCCACCGCGGCTCCACACACGAGGCTGAGTAGGAGGCGACACGCGCTGATCGTCCTGGCCGGTGGCACGCTCAACCGCCTCACGCGGCTCGCGTACGGTGTTGGTGGCACATCGTCAGCATGAGCGTGGCCAGAGATTGTTCGTCACTCGAAAGCGTCGATTCCTTCATGGAACCATCGGCTTCATGCAGCAACGCGAGCGCACGCGCAACTGCCAGTTCATCCCAACGGTCGGCGTGCTTGGTCCACGCGGAAATCGCCTCACCCCATGGTCGACCAACAACAGAGGACCGGCCTTCACCCAGCATGGCAAAAAGTTCCTGTCCAATCTGGCGCGGCCCCGTTCTGTTCCGTCGCGCGACCAACACCTGGCCAATCCCCAGCATGTGCGTCGTCAACGCCATCACGAGCGAAACCCCGGTGGTCTTCGGCTGCGACAACACCAACTCAACCAGACTCGCCGCGCGTACACCATCGCGCGCGCAAACCGCGTCCAAGAGATCTTCCATCGTCTCGCCAGCGCGCACGCCAACAATCGCGTTGACGGCCTCAACGCCGATGCAGCGGCCTTCCGTGTAATCGCGAAGTTTTCTCAGCTCTCCGTCAATCAGGGCAAGATCAGACCCGGTCGCGCGCACCAACAATCGCGCGGCCTCGTCCTCGATCTCGGCCTGGACAGACGACGCGCGCATCAGCGTCCACTTGATCGTTTCGTCTTCGGTGAGCTGCTTCATCTCGACCGCACTCACACGGTCCATCAAATCACTGTCCACCTTCCAGCCCGCTGCGGCAACGAGGACCAGCACCGTGTCGGTGGCCGGGTTCTTGAGGTAGCGGTCCAGTGCCACGCGCGGATCCTTTTTCAGCGCGCCAATGTCACGAAGTACAACGACGCGGCGAGCCGCCATGAGGGGCAGGCCGTCGAGCGCGACAGAAAGTCGCCCCGCCTCGACTTCTGCGGCGCGAAGTTGCTCGAAATTGAAGTCGCGCGTTGCCGGTTCTGCCAGTCGATCAACGAGTTCCTTGACCTTCTCTTCCTTCAGGAAATCGTTGTCGCCATGGAGCAGGTAAACGGCATCTGGCGTGCCTTGTTCGAGAGCGGCTTTAAAGGCGCGCATGGCCACCTGCGGCATGGCTCAAATATAGCGCCACGCGGCCGCCCGGCCGCCTCCAGTCGTTTCGCAAGCGCCGCATAGAATCCGCGTGAAGGCGCAATCGGGCGTATCGCCGCACAAGCCATCAAACCGCGGCGAAGCGTCACATGCAACCGGCCGCACGATTCGCATTGCGCAGCATGCGCTTCCGCCTCATCGCGCATCGCCGCCGGCAACGTGCCGTCGGTGAATTCGAGGTGATGGTGTCGGAAGTCGTAGCAGGTCATGCGGCAGCCGTGCGCGGGCGAGGATAGGCGTGAACTGCCTACCCCAGCCGCAATCGCGAGGTTCCCACTCCCCAGCCACCGGGACCCCGCCGACTATCGCAACGACGGCTCGATGATCTCCGCAAACGCGTTGCGCGCCCGGTTCAGTCGCGACTTCACCGTTCCCAGGTTGCAGTGCGTGATCTCGGCAATCTCCTCATAGGAGCGGCCTTCCAGCTCGCGCAGCACGAACACGTCCCGATGATGCGCCGGCAGCTTGGCAACAGACTCCTGCACGGCCTCGCGCAGGTGCTTCTGTCGAAACTCTTCATCGGGCTGCGCATCCGTGTCTTCGAACTCGAGCGGGCGTTCCTCGTCGTCCCACTGCGGGGCGAGCGTGGTAAACAACACCAGCGGACTGCGTGCGCGATTGCGCAGCTCATTCTTCGCCAGATTCGACGCGATCGTATAGATCCAGGTTGAGAACTTCTTCGACCGGTCAAATCGTGCAAGGTGGCGATGCACGCGGATGAAAGCCTCCTGAACGAGGTCCTCAGACCGCTCGCGATCACCGACAATTCGGTAGACGAAATTCAGCAACCTCACCTGATAGCGCTCGACAATGATGTCGAACGCGCGTGTCTCACCATTGAGGTGCGCCTTCACGAGGCTCGAATCGTCGAGCGCCTGGAGTTCAGCGCGCGGAACGAGGATGACCTTCGTGGCCTGCTGGGTGCGTGCGGTCGCCTGTACCATGAGCTATGCCCTCCTGTCGATCGGTCTCGTGACTTGCCGATTGACTGAAGAGCATGGAGCGTGCCACGAACAATTCCGTGGCTCTGTTCGTATAACCTGTTTTGCTATAACGCTTTACGTTTTTCCGTTAGTCTTTCCACTATCCGATGATGAGGACACAGTCCCCTAATTGGGACACAAATATTTGTCTAACGGACTATCCTTTGGTCCGGAAACCGGCCGCAAAAAGCAGGGCCAGGACCGTCTTTGCGTCAGAGATCTCGCCCTTTTCGATTTTTGACAGCGCTTCCGAGAGCAACATCGGCAGCGGTTCGATGAACTCGTCTGCTTCTTTTTTCGCCTCGCCCTGCCGGAGCTCGGTCGCCATGAAGAGGTGAATCCGTTCATCGCTGAACCCCGGCGTGGTGACAACCGTTGTCAGGTGCTCGAACTGGCCTGCGGTGCAGCCAGTTTCTTCGAGCAGTTCGCGGCGTGCACAGTCTTCTGGTTTTTCCCCGGCATCCAGCCGGCCAGCCGGAACTTCGAACAGGTAACCACCGGTTGCGTGGCGGTATTGCCGGATGAGCAAGACGGTGGGGTTCTCGCCGCGCGGATCGCTAAGGAAGGGCACAATCGCGCTCGCACCAGGATGCCGAACCACGGCCAGTGTCCCGGTTGATCCATCCGGAAACCGTACAGTGTCCTCGTCCAGCGAGATCACGCGCCCGGAATAGATCCGGTCAGATTTGATAGTGCCGGGCAGCTCAGTCATCCGGTGTGGTTCCTAAACAACGGCCCGATCGCCCGGACTCGGACACGAGACGGAAAATCCCTTTGCCGAAAACGCTGCCGCCATTTCATTCTGCGCAGATCGGTCCGAGTAGGACAGACGCGGATCCGAGAATGTGGCCGGCATCAAGAAGTTCGAGGGTGAGACCGGGCAGAATCTCTGTTGCTGTTGCATAGGCAACTCCCCGCATGCATCGCACCGATGCCTCGACGTCGGTGTGATCGTACAACGGCTCCTGATGGCTCCGGTTTCGGCGCGCGAGAAACTCGGCGTCCTTTTCCTGGATGTGCGCGGAATCCGCCAGCATCACCTGGCACAAATCACGTGTCGCGTGCGTCGTGAAGATTGGACCGCGGTACCCGTGCCGTGCCAGCAATGGCAGCCGACCGGCGTGGTCGATATGGGCATGGGAGAGGATCACCGCGTCTATCGTGTCGACCGCAACCGGCAACACGGTGTTCTTGTCGCGAACCTCCGCGCGCCGACCCTGAAAGAGACCCATATCCAACAGGATTGTCTTTCCCTTCCAGCGCACGACATGACACGACCCGGTGACTTCGCGGGCGGCGCCGTGAAACATCAACTCCATGCTCGACCCTCTTGGGTTTACCGCTCCGCCCCGCGTGCTGGCGGTGCGGTTATCGACCGGCTTCTGCCCGACGCGAGAACACGACGGTCACTCGCTCAGCATCTTGTGTGATGAGTTCCGGTTCCCATCCGCCGCGACTCCGCTCGTTGAGCAGATCCGTAATGGCGTCTTCGTCCTCGCGGACGCGCCTCGTGAGGCGCACGATGACGGCTTGGTATTCTTTCATAAAACACACCCTCGGAAGTTGTTGACATTACAATCGTTACAGCTATTGTTCAAAGAGACCTTCGTCAATTACATAGTAATTTAGCGAACCGAATTCGTAACCAAGACCCAAATGACGACCAAGTCAAACAAAAATCTCAAGGGATTCTACAGGGTAGCGAATCAGGGAAGCTATGTGGTACAGATTCAAACACGATTCGCTTCAGTGAAACGACTTCAAATTTCATCAAGCGTGTACCCCGAAACACCAAATGCAGAAGACACGCTCAGAAAAATGAAGTTGATGTTGAAGGAAATGAACAGGAACGGAGATGTTGAAACACTGATGAAACTCAAAGAACGAAAGATTCGTTTGCGCGACTTATTCAACGCTTACTTAAGTGGACGCGAAAAAACACTTCATGGTAACGAACACACAACAATCTATAGTGCGCTTCTTGGTCTTTC
>JAPLKU010000005.1 GCA_026387935.1 Gemmatimonadota bacterium
CTGCTCGATGTTCGGCGAGAGCACCCAGTCGAGTTGCGTGCGCCCGAGATCTGCGGCGAACGCCGTCGTTCGCGCAGAGTCTCGCGACAGATGCGCACGCTCACCAAATACAATCCGTTGGTGATTGTTCGTGTGGCGCACCGTGCCATCATCATCGAGCGTCGCGGCGACAACAACCGCACCACCAAGCACGGACTCTGCTCCAAAACGCGCATCGAGCCGCGCCAGGTGTGAGATGCCATTCAGCATTGGCACCACGCAGCACTTCATACCCATCGCCGGCGCAATGGCATCCATCGCTGAGTGGAGGTCGTATGCCTTGCAGGTGAGCAGTACAAGGTCGAATTCCGGCTTGAGTTCCGTCGCGAGCACGGTCTTCACGTGGAAGCGCATATCGCCGAGTGGGCTGACGACAACGAGTCCGTCGCGTTCGAGCTGTGCGCGACGCCTGGGCCGCACCAGGAAGGTGACGTCCGCGCCTGCTTCCGCGAGCCGACCGCCGATGTATCCGCCGATTCCGCCGGCGCCGAGTATGAGCAACTTCATTGAGTCGATGTGCTGGGGTAGCAGTGGAGCTTAGGGCAGTGCCGGGCTCCGGCCAAGCCGAGACCCTATTTGATGCAGCACGATGGCCGAACGGAGCCACAAAGCGGATATTGGTGTACGTACGATGAACACGTTCGGAACCACTCAAATCAGGTTCGCATCTCTATGATGTCTCGCACCCTCTGCCTCACTCTCGCCGCAACCGCAGCCGCCACCCTCGCTTGCGGTGGCGAAAGCACCGCCGGATCCGGTCCCGCGCTGCCTGCCGCCGTGACTGCTGCCGTGGACACCGCCACACTGATGCGGCACATCCGCGTCCTTGCGCACGACTCGCTCCTCGGCCGCGCACCGGGGTCGCTCGGTGAAGATCGGACCGTGGCCTATCTCGAATCCGAGTTCAAGGCCATCGGCCTCAAGCCCGGCAACACCGACGGGACCTACATCCAGAAAGTCCCGCTTGTGGGCATCACGGTGAAGAACTCGCCGTCGCTCACCTTTGCCAAGAACGGCGCGACACAGAAGCTCAAATGGCACGACGATTTCGTCGCCTGGACAAAGCATGTGGTGCCGAGCGTCTCGCTCAAGGCGTCCGAACTCGTGTTCGTCGGGTACGGCGTCGAGGCGCCAGAGTTTGGCTGGGACGATTTCAAGGGTATGGACGTGGCGGGCAAGACGCTCGTGATGCTGGTAAACGATCCGCCCCTTGCCGACACGAGCAAGTTCGGCGGCAAGCGGATGACCTACTACGGCCGCTGGACCTACAAGTTCGAACAGGGCATGAAGCACAAGGCGGCGGGCGTGCTCATCGTGCACGAGACCGGTCCCGCGGGCTATCCCTTCGCCGTGGTGCAGGGCAAGACGGGCGAGCAGTTCGACCTCGTCACGCCCGACAAGAATGCATCACGCAGCAGCGTGGAAGGATGGATCTCGCTCGAGCAGGCGAAAGAACTCTTCGCCATGGCGGGCGCCAACTTCGACACGCTCCATGCGCGCGCGGCGACGCCTGAGTTCAGGCCCGTGCCGCTCGGCGTGACCGCGAGCATCAACATCGAGAACAAGCTGCGCACTATCGACTCGCGCAACGTCGTCGCGAAACTCGAAGGCAGCGATCCCATTCTCAAGGACGAGTACATCATCTACTCGGCGCACTGGGATCACTTCGGCGTCGGCGAAAAGGTGAATGGCGATTCCATCTACAATGGCGGGGCGGACAACGCGACGGGCACGTCAGCGCTGCTCACGGCCGCGAAAGCGTTCGCAGCGATGCCCACGGCGCCTAAGCGCTCGATTCTCTTTCTCTCGGTGACCGCGGAAGAGCAGGGGCTGCTCGGCTCGCAGTTCTATGGGATGACGCCCATCTATCCGCTGGCGAAGACCGCCGCGAACATCAACATGGATGGAATGACCACCTGGGGCGTGACGAGTGACGTCACGGTCATCGGACTCGGCGCGTCGGAGCTCGACGACTATGCGCGTGCCGCGGCCAAGGAGCAGGGGCGCACGTTGCGTGCCGATCCAGAGCCGGAAAAGGGTTTCTACTATCGCTCCGATCATTTCAACTTCGCAAAGGTCGGCGTGCCGGCCTTTGATCCGGGCGAGGGCGTGACATTCATCGGCAAGCCGGCGGACTTCGGCATGAAGAAGCGCGATGAATACACCGAGAAGTTCTATCACAAGCCGCAGGACGAGCCGCAGCCCGGCTGGGACCTGAGCGGCGCGGCGCAGGACCTCAAGCTCTTCATGACGATCGGCTATCGCGTGGCCGAAGCGGCCAAGATGCCAGAGTGGAGCGTGGGGAACGAGTTCCGTGCGATTCGCGAGAAGTCGCTGCAGTCCAAGGGGTCCGTCGAGCCCAAGAAGTAGATTCAAGCTGTGTCTTCTGCTCCAAACGCTACCCACGACGTTGCCGTCATCGGTTCCGGGCCCAACGGACTCGCTGCGGCAATCGTGGCCGCGCAGAGCGGGCGGCGGACCATACTATATGAAGGGAACGATACCGTTGGCGGGGGGCTTCGGTCCGCCGAGCTGACGCAGCCCGGATTTGTGCACGATGTCTGTTCGAGTGTACACCCGATGGGCGCGGCGTCTCCCTTCTTCCGTTCGCTGCCGCTCGCGCAATACGGCCTCGAGTGGATCACGCCGCCGGCGGCCGCGGCGCATCCATTGGACGACGGCACATCGGCCATGCTCTGGAACGATGAAAAGCGCACCGCCGACGAGCTTGGGCTTGATCGGATGCGGTGGCACCGTCGGATTGGAACCATTGCGCGCGACTGGAACAACCTCGAACTCGATCTCCTGGCGCCGCCGGTTTCGTTTCCGACGCATCCGGTATCATTCGCCAGATTCGGCATTCAGGCGCTACTCTCAGTCAACGGGTATGCGAAGCTCGCGTTCAACACGCCTCGTGCCCGCGCGCTCTTTGCAGGGTGTGCGGCGCATTCGCTCATTCCATTCTCGTATGCCGGGAGCGCTGCCATCGGCATCGTGATGGCCGCGGTGGCGCACGCACGAGGGTGGCCCGTGGCGCGTGGTGGTTCGCAGTCCATCGCCAATGCACTCGCCGCTCACTTCAAATCACTCGGCGGCGAAATCGTAACAGGCATGCCGATCACCACGCATGAGCAGCTCGGCGGCGCAAAGCATTTGTTTTTTGATACGTCGCCGCGCGCCATGGCCCGGATCATGGGCGCGCGACTGCCGGCCGCCTATGCAACGAAACTCGAGCGTCACGCATACGGCCCCGGTGTTTTCAAGATCGACTGGGCGCTGAGCGGCCCCATTCCATGGAAGGCGCGCGAGTGCCTCGAGGCAGCCACCGTTCACCTTGGTGGCACCATCGAGGAGCTCGCAGAATCTGAGGCCGCACCCTGGCGCGGCGATCACGCGGACAAGCCATTCGTACTGGTGACGCAGCCGAGCTTGTTTGATGCGAGCCGCGCACCGGCTGGCCAGCACACGGCATGGGGATACTGTCATGTGCCGAATGGGTCTACGGTAGATATGACGGCACGCATCGAAGCGCAGATGGAGCGCTTTGCGCCCGGGTTCCGCGATGTGGTCATCGCGCGTGCCGTGCACAACACCGCATCGCTCGAAGCCGGCAATCCAAATCTGGTTGGCGGCGACATCGGTGGCGGATCGAACGAACTGAAGCACCTGCTCTTTCGGCCCACGTGGCGTACCTATTCGACTCCAACGCCCGGTGTGCACCTGTGCTCCGCGGCCACACCGCCGGGCGGCGGCGTGCATGGCATGTGTGGATATCACGCGGCTGCGCGCGCATTGACGTAGGAACTCGAGAGTACAAAACAGCACCGGAAACAACACCGGGAGAGCCGATGGAAACCGCAACGATGGATGCTCCGCCGCCGGTCATAACACCGCCAGTCGCACCGCCAGTCGCCGCGACGGCGCAACCGCCGAGTGCGGCCTGGCCGGCCTGGCCGTTGTGGCAGCGCGTTCTGTTCCGGCTCGTGTTTGCGTACATGATTCTGCAGACGGCGCCGTGGAACTGGTTGTCGCCGATACCTGGCGCGCAGTACCTGCTGCAGCCGTTGCGGATGGGCATCAACTGGGCCGTGCACTTCGCCAACGACAACGTGTTCCACTTGTACGACAAACTCGTGCCGGTGAACGGGAGTGGCGACACGTCGTGGGCATGGACGCAGATGTGGATGTACATGAGCATCGCGGCCATTGCGTGTGTGGTGTGGAGCGTGGCGGATTGGAAGCGGCCGCACTATCGACGGCTGAACTACTGGTTTCGGTTGGCGCTGCGTTTTTACATTGCGAGTGCGGCGCTCAGCTATGGAATCATCAAGCTCTACGCGATGCAGATGGTCTTTCCGTCCACAAGTCAGCTGGCCACGCCGCTCGGCGATTTGCTGCCGATGCGCTTTTCGTGGCTGTTCATCGGCTATTCGTTGCCTTACCAGATGTTCTCAGGGGTGATGGAGACGACGGCCGGGCTCCTATTGTTGCACCGGCGGACCGTAACGGCCGGATTGTTCGCGGCGACCGGCGCGTTCATCAATGTCGTGATGATCAACCTCAGTTACGACGTGCCGGTGAAGTTGTACTCGTCGCACCTGTTGTTGTCGTGCATCATCCTGTTGACGATGGATTCGCCACGGTTGATCAACCTGCTCGTGCTCAACCGGCCGACACCGGCGACACGCGCCTGGGATCATTTCTGGACGAAGCCCTGGCAGGTGTGGGGCGGGCGGGTGGTGTGGGTGATGGTGACGTGGACCATTCTCGTGTCGCCCCTCATGAATGAGTACACGCGGTACAAGGTGGCCAACGCACCGCCGATTGCCGGGCCGCTCAAGGCCGGCGTGTACGACGTGAAGAGTTATGTCGTGAACAAGACGCCGATGCCGCTCACCGTGGGCGACACGCTGCGATGGAAGGATGTGATCATCGACTCGTACACGGCGGCGAGCGTCGGCACCGGTGACCAGGTATTCCAGCGGCGCTACGGGCGCGGGTACTTCCGGTACAAGCCCGACACGGCGACGCGCATGGCCGCGGTGTGGAAGACGTCAACGATTCCCGGCGACAGCACCTTTCTGTTCACGATGCGGTATGAGGTGCCGGACTCGAGCACCATTCGGCTGCACACCGTGATTCGCGGCGATTCGATTCATGTCGAGCTCGTGCGGACGAACAGGAAGTTCCAGCTGGCGGAGAGACAGTTTCATTGGTTAAGTGAGTACAACCGATGACGTGGCGGTTGGCGCGGAGAGTTGCGGCGCCCACTGCCGGATGACGGCTCGTGCGCTGCATGTCCCAGTCCCATGGTATCGAGCCGCAACAGCCGCGTGTGTCGCGCGCGGAGCAACCACGCTGATTCGTTTCCCACAGGAACACCATGACCCGCAATCAATTCGGTATGTCCGCTTGCGCTCTGCTTCTCGTCGCCTGCGTCGACACCAGTCGTTCAGCGACGACCAGAGAAGCAGTGCCTCCGTCGAAACCAACAGTCGCCCCAATTAACGTCGCCGAGCTGGATTCGATCATTCAGCGAGTCGTTGCGGCGAAGCAGCTCGTCGGACTTTCCATTGCGGTGATGCAGGATGGAAAGACCGTACTCGCCAAAGGATACGGCTTCCGGTCGCTCGAGCCGAAGCAACCGGTCACCACCACGACGATGTTCCCGGTGGGGTCGGTCACAAAGCAATTTACCTGCTCGGCGGCGCTCCTCCTGCAGCAGGACGGTAAGCTTTCGATGCGCGACCCCGTGGCGAAGTATGCGCCGAAGGCGACGGCCGCCGACCGTCTTACACTGCTCGACCTCGGTCAGCATGTGAGCGGATATCGCGACTACTACCCGCTCGACTTCGTGGACCGCGAAATGCAGGCCCCGGTGCCGGCCGACACGATCATCGCGCGGTACGCGACGCGGCCACTCGATTTCGAACCGGGCACACGCTGGTCGTACAGCAACACGAACTTCACGATCCTCGGCAAGGCGATCGAGACGGCGTCGGGCAAAACGATGCCGGCGTTTCTCAATGAACGGATCTTCACTCCACTCGGCATGACCCGCACCGCGTACGATCCTCCGGCCACCGATACCGGAATGGCACGCGGGTACACGTCGTATGCGCTCGCCGCGCCGTCGCGCGCGCTGCCGGAGGCGAGTGGTTGGACTGGGGCGGCCGGCGCGATTTTCTCGACGCCGACCGATCTCTTGAAGTGGGACCTCGCGCTGATAGACGGGAAGATCCTCGCGCCCGCCTCGTACGCGACGCTCACCACCCCGCGCACACTCGCCGACGGTCGCTCCACCGGATACGGCTGCGGCATGAGTGTGCAGCTCACGGGTGACCAGGTTGTCTTTCAGCATGGCGGCGCCGTGGCTGGTTCGGTGGCGCAGAACGTGATTCTGCCAGGCACTCGGTCGGCGATTGCCGTGCTTTCCAATGCGGATTTCGCGGCCACGGGTGAAATCATTGCCGCCGCGCTCCGCCGGCTCACGCCGCAGATTGACGTCCCAGTGATTGCCGGGCTCTCGGCACTCGAAGCGGCCAGAGCATTTCTCGTCTCGCTTGAGAGCGGTACCATCGATCGCAAAACACTCGGCGACGATTTCAATGCGTTGCTGACGGCCGAGCATATCGCTGCCGACCGGAAATCGCTCGCCGCGAATGGGCGCATCACCGACGTTCAGGTTGTGCGCACGGTGGAGCGCGGCGGAATGGAAGTCGCGGTGGTCAACTATATGGTAGGGAAGACGCCGGCGCGGACGTCGATGTATCGCACGCCCAACGGGAAAATCCAGCAGTTTCTGATCAGCCGGCGATAGAAACCGCTTCGGGGCTCATCGTGAAAGGTCTCGGCGCTGACGCGTGTGCGGAACACCGCCGGATGAATCGGATTGTTCGTGGGGACGGCACTGAAAAATCCGACCCGTCCGGCATTTGTCCGCCCACGCGATAGCGCCGAGACCCGTCATCGGGGCTTTGAGCCCGCGTGCCGCGAACGCCTGGTCGTAAGAACGAGATCATGGGCAACGTCTCGGGATCCAAAACGCAGATGGTGGATCACGCCGTTGGTAGCCCGTCGCGCTGCGGCACTGCGCCGACCGGTCGCCCTTGCGATACATAGCGGTACAATGTATTGTACTCCTATGTACAGGCCGATCCCCCGCAGTTCACGCCTAAACCGTGCCGCGCCATGAGTGAGCAGATGGAGATCAACAAGGATCTGATTGCCGCGTCGTCGACGCCGATCGTCCTGGCGATTCTCGTCGAAGGCGACAGCTATGGCTACGCCATTCTCAAGCGCGTGCGCGAGTTGTCCGGTGGGCGCATGGAGTGGACCGACGGCATGCTCTATCCCGTCATGCATCGCCTCGAGCGAGACGGCGAGGTGAAGGCGCGGTGGGAAGTGGCCGACAATGGGCGCAAACGGAAGTACTACGGGATCACTCCGCGCGGCCGAACGCGGCTGAAGGACGAGCACAAGCAATGGCAGGCGGTGGATGCAACGCTGCGCGGCATTTGGTCCACGCGCTCGATTGCCATCCCGAGCAGTCCACTCCCACAGGGAGCCTGAGCAATGCCGACGCATAGTGAATCAGCACAGCTCGACGTGCAGATCGATCAGTGGCGCAACTTTCTCCGCAACCGACGCGCCATTCAGGCGGTGGATGTCGTGGAGCTCGAAGATCATCTGCGCGAACAGATCTCGAACCTCACGGAATCGGGACTCGCCGCCGACGAAGCGTTCCTCGTTGCGGTCAAGCGCATCGGCCGGCTCGACGCACTCTCAAATGAGTTTGCGCGCGAACATTCCGAACGGTTGTGGAAGCAACTCGTCCTGGCGCCTGCCGATGCCGCGGAACCTCAGGGCGGAATCACGCGCGACGCGATCGTCGTATTCAGTTTGGCGCTCGCGGCGGCGCTGCTCGTCAAGTTGCCGGTGCTCTTTGGTATTCCGATGGTGAACGCGAACGAAGAATTCTACCTCCGCAACGCGAGCCTCTTCGTGCTGCCGTTGCTGACGGCCTACTTCGCGTGGAAACGAAACGTGGCCCCCGCCACGCTTCGTTGGCTGGCCGTGGTGTTCGTCGCCGCCGGCGTGTTCGCCAACGTGACGCTGTTTGCGCACGGCGGTACCGCCGGAATGCTCGGCGCACTGCACCTGCCCATCGCGCTCTGGATTGCCGTGGGCGTTGCCTATGCCGGCGCCCGCTGGAAGGAAGTCGCCGGCCGCATGGATTTCATCCGATTCTCCGGAGAACTCTTCATCTACTACGTACTGATCGCGCTTGGCGGGGGAGTGTTCACCGGCTTCATGATGATGATCTTCGAAGCCATCGGGATCACGCTGCAGCCATTCGTGCAGTCGTGGTTGATCCCGTGCGGCGCTGCTGGTGCGGTACTCGTTGCATCGTGGCTGGTGGAAGCAAAACAGAGCGTCATCGAGAACATGGTGCCGGTGCTCACGCGTCTGTTCACGCCGCTCTTCGCCGTCATGCTTGTTGCGTTCCTGGTGACGATGCTGTGGACCGGCCGCGGGGTGGGTATCCAGCGCGAGGTGCTCATCGGCTTCGACCTGCTGCTCGCCATCGTGGTCGCACTGCTGCTCTACTCGGTGTCTGCCCGCGATCCGCGTGCGCCCGCCGGCGCATTCGACGTTGTGCAGATCGTGCTCATCGTCAGCGCGCTCGTAGCTGACCTTGTCGCGCTCTGGGCGATTGGTGCGCGCATATCCGACTTCGGCTTCAGCGCCAACCGCGTGGCCGCGCTCGGCGAGAACATCATCTTGCTCGTGAATCTCTCGTGGTCGGCGGTGGTGTACATCCGCTTCCTGCGAGGACGGGGATCGTTCACGAGCCTCGAGCGCTGGCAAACGGGCTATCTACCCGTCTACGCCGCGTGGGCGGCGATCGTGGTGATCGCCTTCCCGCTCGTGTTCCGAAACAGCTAGTCCCGGCAAGTCCGCTCATGGTATCGACCATCTTCATGCCGTGTTGAATCGAACCGCGCTCCCCCCTGACTCAACCAACAGCTGACACAATGAAGCTCTCCAACATTCCGTTCGAGACCACCGACTGGTCGCAGGTCGCATCAACCGAGCATCCGGGCACGTCGGGCGTTGCCACCTCGCGCACACGCCAATTTGGCGAGATCCGCGTGCGCATGGTGGACTATTCGCCTGGCTACGTTGCCGATCATTGGTGCGAGAAGGGCCACATCCTCCTCTGCGTGGACGGCGCGCTGCACACCGAACTCTCGGACAAACGCGCTGTCATTCTCACACCAGGCATGAGCTATCAGGTGGCCGACGGCGCCGCACCGCACAAATCGTCGGCGCCCACGGGCGCACGGTTGTTCATCGTGGACTGAGGACTGTCGATCCTGTGACCTGCGCTGCTGGCCCTGCCGAGGCGAATTGGCCATGCTCGAAGTGATCGCCTCCCGATCTCGTACCGGTGCGATCCTCCTTTTCCTGTGCCGAGAGCCGAGCCGACGTGAGGCCCGCAAGGAGAGCGGCGACCGATGCCGCACGGAGTGCGAGAGTCGCGGATCGGAACCAAAAGGTGCGGCGCATCTATAACTCCCGGTGGGTGGGGCTGGGAGAATATGTACGCGCTCGGAGGGGGTGGTTGCTGTCGCCCAGCGGACCCATGTGCCAGATTCATGCCCAAGAGTGTTTCGCCCCTCTCCTCCATATAGAGAGTACGCGCACCGATGACGCCAAAAGCGTGGTTGTTCCTGGCCCTTGGACTGTTCGTCGCCTACTACGCCTACACGTGGGTGAAGAACGTACGGCCGGATGGCGAAGACGCTGCAGCCGCGGGCAGCCCACCGCCGTTGCACCTGGCTATCGGCATCCTGATCGGCCTGTTCTTTGGCTGGGTGGCCGGCGGCGGCGTGCAGTACGATGCCGGCGCGGTCAAACTCACCTACCCCTTCGGCCCGAATGGGGCCGACATCAGCATGCTGATCGCCATCGCGTCGATGACGATCCTTGGCGTTGCCGTCCCGTTTCTGATGCACCGCGGCAAGACCGGCTGGCCGAAGCCGATTGAACTCTTTATCGGGTTCGTCACGAATTTCTTCGACACGCTTGGCATCGGTTCGTTCGCCCCGACCACCGCGATGTTCAAGGCCTGGAAGATCGTGGACGACCGGCTCATTCCAGGCTCGCTCAACGTCGGGCACACGCCGCCGACTATTGCCGAGGCGCTGATTTTCATCGCGATCGTCGAAGTGGACTTCACGACACTGGTCGTGCTGCTGCTGGCGTCGGTGCTTGGCGCGCGACTGGGCGCCGGGATCGTGGCCGGCTGGTCGAAGCGGAACATTCAGCTTGGGATGGGCATCACCCTCGCTATTGCCGCGGCGTTGTTCGTGATCAAGAATCTCGACGAGATGAGGGGCGCGCCGATGATTCCTGGTGGCACCGCACTCGCGCTGTCAGGTGTGCTGCTCGCGGTCGCGTTCCTTGGCAACTTCATGCTCGGTGCCCTGATGACGCTCGGCGTGGGCATGTACGCGCCCTGCCTGATCATGATTTCGCTGCTGGGGATGAATCCGACGGCCGCGTTTCCCATCATGATGGGATCGTGCGCCTTCCTCATGCCGATCGCCAGTGAACGATTCGTCAAGAAGCGGTCCTATGCGCTGCGTTCGTCGCTCGGCCTCACATTGGCTGGCGTGCCGGCGGTGCTCATCGCGGCGATCATTGTGAAGTCGATGTCGCTCACCACCGTGCGGTGGCTTGTCGTGGTGGTTGTGCTCTACACGTCCGTTTCGATGCTGCGGTCGTACCGGGCGACGGAGAAGGCGGCGTAGCGCGAGCGACGAACACCTAAGGGGCGGACTTCTGCGGCGCGAGCCGCGCGAGGTCTACGACCTGCAGAGTTTTCGACGCGAAGTTACTGACGAGGAGCGTGCGGCCGTCCGCGGTCACGCGCAGTTCACGAGGAAAGGCGCCGGCGGGAACGACTCCAACCAGAGTCGCACTCGCGGCGCCTTTCCTCGCATCGAGCACATTCAGCGACTGACGATCATTGGCATCGCCGGCAAAGCGATTGGAGTTCGTGGCGATGATCGTTTTGCCACCGCCCACGACGGCGACGCCGACCGGTGCCGTGCCGACTTTCACTTGAGTGATCACCGCATGAGCAGAATCGGTGAGCATCTTGCGGGTGTCGAGCGCAAGGAGCGCGTTGTCCGCACGGAGTGAGACCCATGCGGTGCGATCGTCCGGCGTGAGGACGAGACGCACCGGGCCACAACCGACGGGGTAACGCATCAGCACGGAGTTGGCAGCGTCAGTGCGGGCCTTGGCGACATCAATCACGAGAATCGCGCCCACCGAACGCGTCATCGCGTACACCGGCTGTTGCGGATTTTCCGGCGCGCAGGCGTTCGGCCAGTTCCACGACGGCGCCGATGACTGGCTGGTGGAGTAGAGGTACTTCTCATCGCTGGAGAGCGTGACCGCGATAGGCGCGTTGCCCGTGGGGATTCGGCCGAGGATCACGCTGTGGTCGAAGGTGCCGCGGCGGACCTTTGGCAAATCGATGACCAGAATCGTCGTCGCGCGTTCCAGCGAAACGAAGAGAATCGCGTCCTCCTTCGTAACGTTGACGTAGATAGCGCCCGCGGCCTGGCCGGTGCCGGCTGCGCTCGTGCCTTCGCCCACGTCCATGTAGCCGAGTACCGGGTCGCCGGTACCGGACTTGAGGCGGTCCACGTCGAGGAACGCGATGTTGGGGCCGGCCGCAACGACGAGCAGTTTCCCGTCGTGGGTGAGTACTGTACCCGTTCCACCGGTCTTGAGCGGAACGGTGCGCTCGAGCCTCAGCATGCCGGCATTTCGACTGATCACGGCCACACCGGGTGAGCCGCCCTGCGTGGGATTCCCACCCATTGCCACGAAAATCCAGCAGCCGTCAGCGGTTGGGACGGGGGTGAATGGGTTTCCGGGGAGCGTGATGTGGACGATCGGCTCGGTGGTTTGGGCGTTGCAGGCGGCGGCCGGCTTCGCAGACTGCCCGGCGAGTGCCGCCGCGAGCAGAGGCAGCATAAGGACCAACGCCAGGCTGATTCGAACGCTCACGGTCAATTCTCCCGACGTAGGGCCGTACTTGCCACTCAGCCGCCTTCGCGGCACTCTACATGTTATGAAGTACCCTCAAGTTCGCAACTATATAGGTGGTGGCTTCGCGGCAGCGAGCCTCCCCGAAATCGACGTGTTCGACCCGAGCGCCGGCACCGTGATTTCGCGCGTGCCGATATCGGGCGCCAACGAGCTGAATGCCGCGGTAACGGCGGCCAAGAAGGCGTTCCCGGCTTGGTCGGCGATGCCGATCAAGCAGCGAGTGCAAGTCTTCTTCCGTTACAAAAGGCTGCTCGAACACCATATCGACGAACTCGCGGCGCTGATCTCCGAAGAGAACGGCAAGCTCATGAGCGAGGCGCGTGCCGAAGTGGAGAAGGCCGCGGAGCTTTGCGAATTCGCCTGCTCGCTTCCGCAAATCGCGACAGGCGAAGTGCTCGAAGTGAGCCGCGGCGTGGAATGCCGTGTCGAGCGCTTTCCGCTTGGTGTGGTGGCCGGCATCGCGCCGTTCAATTTCCCGAACATGGTGCCGCATTGGAGCATTCCGAACGCCATTGCGCTCGGGAACTGTTTCATCCTCAAGCCATCTGAACTGGTTCCGCTTTCTGCGGGACGAATCGCCGAGTTGCTTGCAGAGGCCGGGCTGCCTTCTGGGGTATTCCAGGTCGTGCATGGTGGACGCGATGTGGTGGAAGCCATCTGCGATCATCCCGATATCAGTGCGATCAGTTTTGTAGGCTCGACGAAAATCGCCAAGGCAGTTTATCGCCGCGCGACACACAATCTGAAGCGGTGTCTCGCACTCGGTGGCGCGAAGAACCATCTGATCGTGATGCCCGACGCCGACAAGGAGATGGCGGCGAGCAACATCATTGCATCCATGAGTGGTTGCGCGGGCCAGCGCTGCATGGCGGCGTCCGTCATGGTCGCCGTGTCAGCCACAGACCATGTGATTGCCCGCATGACCGAAATCGCAAAGGCGATGGTGCCCGGAAAGGACATTGGCCCCGTGATTTCTGCTGAGGCCAAGGCGCGAATCGTTGGCTACATAAACGAAGCGGAAGCGAATGGCGCCAAGGTGCTCGTGGATGGCCGCAAAACGGTCGTGGCCGGCCGCGAGCTTGGCTACTTCCTTGGGCCGACGATCATCGATCATGTGAAGGCTGACATGAAGATCGCGCAGGAAGAAGTGTTCGGACCGGTGCTCGCGATTGTGCGCGCAGACGACGTGGACCAGGCGATCGCCATTGAGAACGCATCTCCATATGGCAACGCGGCGTCGGTGTACACCGAAAGTGGTGGCGTGGCGCGCAAGGTGATGGAGCGCGCGAACGCCGGCATGGTTGGCGTGAATGTCGGCGTGCCGGTGCCGCGCGAGCCGTTCTCGTTTGGCGGGTGGAATGAATCGCGCTTCGGAGTGGGCGATATTACGGGGAAGGGATCAATCGAGTTTTGGACGCAGTCGAAGAAAATGACCACGAAGTGGAATCGAGAAGCTGGAACTAACTGGATGAGCTGAGGAAGCCATGACCGCCACCGAACCGATGCTTGCGCTGCCACACTGCGACCACACGCCGAAGCACTACACCGGCCCGTCGAAGGCTGAAATCCTTGCGATGCGCGCGCAGTACACAAACCCCGCGATCTTCACGATCTATAAAGATCCGCTGCTCATCGTCGAGGGCCATATGCAGTACCTCTTCGATGAAACGGGGCGCCGCTATCTCGATTGCCTCGCCGGCATCGTGACCATGGGCATTGGCCACGCGCACCCGAAGTACGTGAAACGCGTGCAGGAACAGGCCGCGACGCTGAACCATGCGACCACGATCTACCTGCACCCGAACTTCCCGATGTTGGCCAAGAAGCTGGCGTCGAAAATGCCCAAGGGTCTCGAGGTCACGTACTTCACGAATAGCGGTACGGAAGCCAACGAGCTCGCCGTTGCCATGGCGCGGCTGCACACCGGCGCGTCCGACATCATCACGCTGCGACACGCCTACCACGGCAACTCGGCAACAGCGATGAGCCTCACGGGCCTCAGCACCTGGAAGTACTCGCTGGAGAACGGCGGACGCGTGCACCATGCGCTGAATCCAGATCCGTATCGCAGCCCCTTCACCGGTACGCCGGAAGAAGTGGCGCACATGGCAGCGAACGACGTGCGCGACATCATCCGCACCGGGACATCGGGCAAGATTGCCGCGTTCATGTGCGAGCCGATCCAGGGCGCCGGCGGTGTGACCCACGGCGCGCCAAACTATCTCAAGGAAGCGTACGCCCACGCGCGCGCAGCGGGCGGGCTCTGCATCGCCGACGAAGTGCAGACGGGCTTCGGGCGCACGGGCGATTACTACTGGGGCTTCCAGAACTGGGGCGTCACGCCCGACTTTGTCACGATGGCCAAGAGCCTCGGCAACGGCGCGCCGCTCGGCGCCGTGACCACGCGAATGGACATCGCCAAATCACTCGTCGGGCACACGCACTTCAATACGTTCGGCGGCAATCCAGTGTCGATGGCGGCTGGGCTGGCCGTGCTCGACATCATTGATGAAGAGGGAATCCAGGCCAACTGCAAGGCGCGCGGAGCGGAGTTCCGCGCCGGACTCGAGAAACTCCAGCGCTCCTATTCCGTCATTGGAGATGTACGGGGCATGGGCCTCATGCTCGGCATCGAACTCGTGTCGGATCGCACGACACGCGAACCGGCGAAGGGCCCGGCCGCGGATGTGCTCGAGGCCACGAAGGAAGCAGGGCTGCTCATCGGCAAGGGCGGGCTGGACGGCAACGTGCTGCGTATCAAGCCACCGATGTGCATTACGGCGGCTGATGTGGAGTTCGCAATCGATGTGCTTGATCGAAGCTTCGCGGCAGTGAAAGTCTGAAGGCGTGGCCGCGGATGAACGCGGACGCGGGCTCGGATGGTCGCAGATGCTGTTGTGCGCCGGCTAAGGGAGAAGACGCACGCCTGACCGAAAAGCGGACTGGCACGCCGTTGTTTGGCGTCGAGGGATCGATCACCGCGAAGGCCGCGTGCGACGCCGAGCATGGCCGATTCTGGCCGATTCTGGCCGGAGCTATTCGGCTGGATGGTTTACGCGAATGTGTTCGAAGGCACCGACCTGAAGTCAGCCTGGAGCCACGACCACCCCTAGTTCTTCTTGTACAGCACCTTGTGCGTGACCGACCCGTCAACGTCGTTGACGGTGATGTCGACTGCCGTCCACGAGACGGCCGAGGTCAAACCGGTCTCGGCATTCAGGAAAGTCGCATTCGCCGTGCCGGCTCCAATGGTCCAGGTACCGAAGGTGCTGTCCGCGTAGGTCGAAACATTTCCGGCGACCGTTTCGCGCGTGGTGATCTTTGACACCCACTTTCCGGCGGCCGTGATCGTCAGCGTGCCGCTCGACACCTGCAACGTGTAGCCCGTGTCCGAATACATCGTATACGGCAGCGCCTTCGCATCAACCGAATTGAGCGTGTACGCGCCGGTCGGCGTGGCCGGCGGCGGAACTACGACGGGACCGGTCGCGCCCTCGCCCTTGCTGCAGCCAACGATTCCGGTGACGGCCAGCACAGCGCCAATGGCGACATTACGCCATAATTCGGCCATGCGATTTCGCGAATATGTCTTTTCCATCGGGGTCCTCGGTTCGCTCAGTACCATTGGTGGGCTTAGTGCCTGCTCAAGTAGCAAGGACAACACGGCGCCCACTACCGGCGGAGGTACTACGCCCACGGTGACCACCGTTGACGTCTTCACTCCGGGCCTAGTGTTCAGTCCCGCGTTTGTCACGATCAATGTTGGATCCACGGTGCGCTACAACATCACGGGCGTCGCGCACGACGTGACCTTCGGCACTGTTACCGGTGCGCCGGCGAGCATTCCCGTCACGAGCAACCAGATCGTTTCCCGCACCTTCAACACCAAGGGCACGTTCCCGTACGACTGCCGCACACACCCCGGCATGTCGGGTTCCGTTACCGTCCAGTGATCGCAGGTGCAGTGACACGCTGATCATTTGGTGACGTTGCGGAACGTGGGGTTCCAGCCCGGAAACACCTGCGCGATCTGTGTGTTCTGCAGCCGATTCTGCACGATTTCTGCGAGCACGTCACGATAGTCGAGCGTCACCTTGAGATCCTGATTGCTCTCCAGCTGCGCCGTGGCCAGCCCCGGCCAACCGGCCTGGCCGTTCGTGCCCAGCGCCAGCACGCGGCCGCCGTTGATGCCCTGACCCATGGCGTACATCGTCGTGGCGCGGCCATGGTCAGTGCCCTGCGAACCGTTTTCCTTGGCGTTACGGCCAAACTCCGAAATAATCACGACGGTCACGCGCGCGTTGGTCGCGACGATGTCGGCATGAAATGCGGCAAGCGAATTAGCGAAATCGGCGGCCGTTGTGGCCTGCCCGCCGATGGCGCCGCCCTGTGCGGCGTGGGTGTCCCAGCCGCCGACGTCAACCTGCGCGGCCTCTATTCCGACATCGAACGTGATCAGCTGCGCCACCGATTTGAGCGCGCGGCCGAACGTCGAATTGGGATAGGCAGCGCCATTTTTGGGTACGTAGGGCGACGCGTTCACCGCGTTCAGAAGTGCAATCGTATTGATTGCGTCGAGTGCCGACGCGTTCAGCGGTGGCGGCGCGTTGAAGTAGTCGGCAGCGAGCACAGCCTGGCGGGCTGCTGTTGTGTTGGTGGCGCCACCAATCGTGAAGCTCGCCGGATTGGCGATCGGCAGCGTCTTTGGCGCACCCACCAGCGTCTTCTGGAGTCCGGAAGCAAGGCCCAGCGCGCGCAGTGGCGCCGTGGAAAAACCGAGCGAGGTGAGCTTTGGCGTTGGCGGAAGCCCCTGGGTCAACGCCAAGTGCCGCCCAAGCCAGCCAGTGACGAGGTTCACATCCGCCGGCTTGCCGACTTCCATATACCGTTGGGCATCGAAGTGCGAACGTGTCACGAAGGTCTGCCCTGCGGCGTGCGCAATGAGCAGATTGCCCGCTCTATACGCCGGCAGCAAAGATCCCAGTGCTGGCGCAAGTCCAAAGAAGCCGTTGCTGAGATCAACGGCTCGTTGATTGGCCGGTACACTCGTGTCTCCAGGCGCCTTAATCGCGATCGTCGGTCGTCCCGTGTAGTATGCGGCGTCACCGTATGGCACGACGAGATTCAGTCCGTCGGCGCCACCGCGCTGAAAGATCGAGACAATCACATCGCGGTTGGTGGCAGCCGATGAGGCCATTACGACTTTCGGCAACCACTCGGGAAAGATCGCCGCCGCTGCCGCCGCACCGGATAGCCCCGCCGCCGCGCCTACAAACTGGCGTCGCGAGAGCTCCTTGTATTCAGAGCAGCCGCAGGACTCGTCGTTGAGATAATCGTTACTCATGGGATTTCTTCTCCGGCGCCTGGTGTGGCGCAAATGCCAACTAATACCACTGGAATGCTTCGGATGCGATCGCGAGCGACAACGTCTCACGCACTCGCGTGTCGTTGAACGTTCCACCCTTCAAATAGTTGAGCAGTGATGTGCGGGTCGTGAGGTCCATCTCGCCGCCGTAGAAATTCGTGTTGATCAGGTCGATCGCCGCGTCGGTGGTGCCGGCCAGATATGGCGCGGAGTCCAGTGCGATCTGGCCGGTGCGCAGTGCTGACACAGTGCTCGCGAACTGCCAGCGCGTCATAAGGTTGCTCCCCCAGAACTCAAACCGATCCGGGAAGCCGTCGGGCGTTTCCCACTGATAAAGTGGCTGGCCAAGTGCATTCAGCTGCCCGTTCATATTCGTCGTGTTCGTGACCACGGCGTTCGAACCGCGGATCGACGATACGAGATAATGGAATGGCCGCTTGAACTTGAGCGGCGCCGTGGCCACCCAGCCGCTGTTCAGAATCGCGCGCACCACGAGCTTGATGTCGCCCTTGGTGGCGCGGAAGACGCCGGACACGGTGGCGATCTGCTGCGCCGTCGGTTCGGGCGTGAGCAGCCACTTGAGCAGCTTCGTCGAGATAAACGTCGCCGTGTTCGGGTGGCTGCAGAGCAGGTCGATGATTTGCTCGCCTTCGGCGATTGCCGCGGCGCCAGTCGTCGTCGGCGAAGCAGGGATCGTTACGCCCATCACGGTCTTTGTCGTGTAGTCGTGAATCGCCGGATTGAAGAAGAAGTTGCCGCGCCCCTGGATCGTCCAGCCCGTGAGCACACGCGACAACTCGGCGACGTCTGTTTGCGTGTAGCCGTTGTCCACTCCGAGCGTATGGAGTTCCATCAGTTCGCGCGCGTAGTTCTGGTTGGGCGCGCCCACGCGACTTGTCGTCTGATCGAGGTAGGCGAGCATTGCCGCGCTCTTCGAGCTGGCTTTCACGAGGTCGGAGAACTTGCCCATGGCGTTCTTGCGAATGACGTCGCGATCGTCGACGATCTTGAGATAGCCGACCTTGTCAATGTCAATGTTGAAGTGGTCGCTCCAGAACTCGACCATGCGTTCGTAGAGCTGGCGTGGGCTAATCACCGCGCGGTACACCCACTGCGCCTGCAGAATCGTCACCACGGTGCCCCCGTCGAGCGCAAAGAGCGTTTCCACCTGCTCCGACAGTTGCGGCCAGAGCGCCGCCACCTGCGCTTCGACGGCGGTATTGTCGATGCGCGTGTGGTCGAGCTGTGACTGCAGCCACACCTGGTAGCCCATGGCCTTTGCCGCGCTCACGTCGGCGGCATTGAGGCCCATCGTGGCGCGACGGAGCAGGCGCACCGTGGAGTTCGACCATTCAGTCGGTGCGGCGACGGCGTTGGCCAGTGCGCCAACAGCGAAGACGTCTTTCTGTCCCTGCTGTTGCACCTGTTTGGGGTTGGCTCGACGGCCCTGAGCTCTGGCGGTCGTCGGCACCATCGTCGCCGCACCCGCTGCGCCGGCGATCGCGCCAAGGAGGAAGGCGCGCCGCGACTTCTGTTCCTGTTCTGGCGGTTGCACCTCGCGCTGTTGCGAAGTGGAGCCGATCTCGGAGAGCTGCTCGGTATCGCTCATCATGACCTCTGGAGCTGAACGGCGTGTGCCATCGTCAAACCTGCTTCGAACCACACGGTCGGGGGGACCGCTCCTCCCCTCAACATGGCGCCCCGACGACCTGCGTCAAGTGGAATCGCCACTCTGGTCCATTTCGTTACCCATGAGGCAGACGAATGGTTCTGCAAAGCGTTATGGCGGCACAACGTGCAACCCTGCCATCACTCGCGAAGTGCGACCTGTGTCACCAGATTGACTATGGCCTTTACCCCAATATCACATGCCGACCTCCATCGCGTCCCGGTTTGCGCGGTACCTGCGCGTCCTTCTTGTTTTCACGGTCGCGCTCAGCGCCATTTTCGTTGGCGAGCTGCGCGCCCAACGCGGAGGCGGCCAGGCAGCCCAACCCCGCGACCCGATGCAGGAGGGACTCCAACTGCGGCCCACGCGCACCGCATCGTGGACCACAAAAGTCGGACACTGGATGTCCGTTGACGTCAGTCCCGATGGGCGCACCCTCGCTTTCGACCTGCTCGGCGACCTCTACACGATGCCGATCACAGGCGGCAAGGCGACGCCCCTGACACGTGGAATGGCATTCGACGGCCAGCCGCGATTCTCGCCCGACAGCAAGAAACTTGCCTTCGTGAGCGACCGCGACGGCGGCTGGAACCTCTGGACCATCTCTCTCGACAAGCGCGACACGTCACAGATCACTCGCGGCAAGCAGAACAACTACGAATCCCCCGAGTGGACCCCAGACGGCAAGTACCTCATCGCCGAACGCGGCACCAAACTCTGGATGTACCATGTGGATGGCGGCACGGGCCAGCAGTTGATCCCGGCCGGTGCCGGCGCCGGCGGCCGAGGTGCGGCACCCGCGGCTGGACAAGATGTGATTCGCCAAATGGGCGCCGCTTTCGGACCCGATGGACGCTACGTCTGGTTCGAGCAGCGCCGCGGCGCGTGGATCTACAACACGCCGATGAGCGACTACCAGCTCGGCACCTATGACCGCGAGACGGGCGAAGTGAGCATCAAGGAGACCCGGTGGGGGTCGGCCTTCCGCCCGACGCTCTCGCCCGATGGGCAGTGGCTCGTGTATGGCACGCGCCACATTCGCGATACGTACCTCCGCGTTCGCAATCTCAAAACGGGCGAGGACAATTGGCTCAAGGGTCCGGTGCAACGCGACGATCAGGAATCGCGCGCGTCGCTCGACGTGCTCCCCGGCATGAGTTTCACGCCCGACTCGAAGTTTCTGATCACCACCTGGGGCGGCCGCCTGTGGAAAGTGTCCGTGCCCGATGGCGCGGCGACGGAGATTCCGTTCGAAGTCGACGTCGTGCAGGCACTCGGTCCGAACGTGCATCACGATTATCCCGTCAGCGATTCGGCGACGTTCATCGTCAAGCAGATTCGCGACGCGGTGCCGAGTCCGAATGGTCGGCAACTCGCGTTCGTGGCGCTCGACCACATCTATGTAATGGACTATCCCGCCGGTGCGCCCAAGCGGCTGACCTCGGCCACGGAGAATGAATTCCAGCCAGCATGGAGTCCCGATGGTGAGTGGATTGCCTATGTGACGGCTCCCGTGGCCAATACCGGTGGCGCGCTCAACCGCGTGCGCGCCGATGGCAGCGGCCAGCCGCAGAAGCTTTCGAGTGAATACGCCTACTGGCGAACCCCCGCCTTCACGCCGAATGGCTCGCGGGTTCTCGCGGTGCGCGGGCCCGCGCGTCTCTTTGGCGATCTTTCCGCGGGTGGCGGTGGTGGCGGTGGCGGACAGAGCGACGTGGTCTGGATCCCATCGTCCGGCGGCGCGACGACGGTTGTGACCGAATCAAATGGTCTCTCGCAGTTCCATTTCGTGAAGGGTGACAGCTCGCGCATCTGGGCGTACGGTGGGCAGCGTGGGCTTGTCTCGATGCGATGGGATGGCACCGAACTCAAGACCCATCTCCGCGTAGCACGTGCAACGCCACCGGGTGACGGCGGCGGTGGTGGTCGTGGCGGCGGGGCCGCATGGGCGCAGATGTCTCCGACCGGCGATCAGGTACTCACGCAGGCCGGCAATGATGTGTACCTCGTGCAGATGCCCTGGGTTGGTGCCGACGCGCCGACGGTCACCGTCGGTGAAGCGGTCGGCAACTTCCCGATGAAGAAGCTCTCCGACATTGGCGCGCAGTTCCCCGCCTGGGGTGCCGATGGCAAGACGGTGCACTGGTCCATCGGCAATGCGCATGTCGTGTACGATGTGGATCGCGCGAAGGCGTTTGATGACTCCGTGCGTCGGGCACGCGGTGCCTCGGCGGATTCAACCGGCGCTGGAGCAGGTGGACGTGGGGGCCGGGGCGGTGCCGCCGCGAACCTGCCGATGTTCCAGCCGGCGGAAACACGCATTCGCATTTCGGCGGCTCGCGATGTGCCGAGTGGCAGTGTGGTACTGCGGGGCGCGCGCATCCTGACGATGAAAGGCAAGGAAGTCATTGATGGCGGCGACGTCGTCATCAAGAACAACCGTATCGTCGGCGTCGGCAAGCGCGGCAGCGTGCCCGTGCCCGCGGGCGCGAAGGTGATTGACCTGAGCGGCAAGACCATCGTGCCGGGTTTTGTCGACACGCACGCGCATTTCGAGATCGCCGGTGGCGTGCACAAGGATCCGGTGTGGAGCTACATCGCGAATCTCGCCTATGGCGTGACCACCGGCCGCGATCCGCAGACAGGTACGACCGACGTCCTTTCATATGAAGATCAGGTTGTCGCCGGCAACATTCTCGGCCCGCGCATCTATTCGACCGGGCCGGGGCTCTTTGCCGCGACGAACGGCAATGGCGAGAACATCCGCGACCTGAACCACGCGCGCACGGTGCTCAAGCGCTACAGCGACTACTACGACACCAAGACGCTCAAGGAATACGTCACCGGCAACCGCGAGCAGCGGCAGTGGATCATTCAGGCCGCGAATGAACTCAAGCTGATGCCGACGACCGAAGGGTCACTCGACATCAAGATGAATATCACGGAGATGATCGACGGCTACAGTGGCCACGAGCACACGATTCCGACCTTTCCGCTCCAGGCCGATGTCATCAAGCTGCTGGCGGAATCGGGTATTGCGTACACGCCGACGATCATTGTTGCATATGGTGCGCCGTGGGCGGAGAACTATTGGTATGAGAAGATGGATCTGCTGAACGACACCAAGCTCAAGACCGTGACGCCGTGGAGTGTGCTCGAAGGAAAGATTCTTCGGCGCGGCGGCTCGCCGGGCGCCGTGACGACGGGTGCGCAGGCCGGCTGGTTCCATGACTCGCAGTATGCGATGGACCTCATCGGCGCGGACATCAAGAATCTCGTTGCGGCTGGAGGTCGCACGGGCGTTGGTGCGCATGGCCAGCTGCAAGGGCTCGGCTATCACTGGGAACTCTGGAACATCGCGATGGGTGGAATGGCGCCGTACGACGCTTTGCGCGTCGCGACGATCATCGGCGCGGATGCCATCGGACTCGCCAAGGACATCGGCTCCCTGGAAGCCGGCAAGCTCGCTGATCTCGTGGTGCTCGACAAGAATCCACTCGAGAACATCCGGAACACCAACTCGGTCAAATACGTCATGAAGAACGGCCGCCTGTACGACGGCAACTCGCTCGACGAGATCTATCCGCGCCAGAAGAAGGCGGGGCCGTTCCCGTGGAATGAGCCGATGCCGACCAATACAACGGGGCAGAAGTGACAGACCGGATGGTAGACGGTAGATGGTCGAGACAAGCGTCGTGAAGCGACCGCTTCCGCGGTGGCTCCGGGTCCTGCGCGTCCTGGCAATCGCCTGGCTGGTGAAGCTGGGACTCTCGGTCGCGTTGTACGCGTGGGTTCGGATGAGCGATATCGAGAAGCTGGAACTCAATGATGCCACGCGTGCCGAGCTGAGCAAAACGGTGCCGGGCAAATTTGTGCGCGGCCGCGACGGCGTGACGTACTACGAAATCGCAGGCCCGGATTCACTGCCGCTCGTGGTGCTGGCGGCAGGGAGCTCGGTGCCGGGCTACATCTGGCAGCCGACCTTCGATTCACTGAAGGCCAATGGCTACCATGTGATGCGCTATGACTATCTCGGCCGCGGGTGGTCGGATCGACCGGATACCCTGCTCACGCAGGACGTGTATGTGCAGCAACTCTCAGACTTGTTGGATTCGCTGCACGTCACGAAGCCGATCACGCTCGCCGGGCTCTCGTATGGCGGAACGGTGATCACGAGTTTTGCGGCACAACATCCGCGGCGGGTGGCGGCGCTCGCGTATTTCGATCCAGCAATCGTGCAGCCGCGACCCTTTCCGTGGTACATGAAATGGGATGAGCTGGCGGATTTGCTCATGCAACTGGATTCGCGGAACTGGGCGAAGGGGCAGTCATCAGGTTTTCTGCACCCGGAGAAGTTTCCTGATTGGCCCGAACGCTACGTGCCCCAGATGCGCTACAAGGGATTTCGTCGCGGCCGGCTCTTGGCGAACGAGGCGAACGCCGAGACCGACATGCGGCCCGTGCTCGAGGAAGTTGGGAAGTATCCTCGTCCTGTGCTCGTGGTGTGGGGGAAGCAGGATCCTACGGTTCCGTTCTCGCGAAGTGAGCCTCTGATGAAGGCGTTGCCGCATGCGAAGCTCGTGCCGGTGGATTCTGCCGGACACCTGCCGCAGTGGGAACAACCCGCAGTGACACATACGGCGCTGTTTGCGTTTCTCAAGGAGAATGCGGCGCCGAAGAAGTAGCGCAATACAGGTGTGTTAAACACGAAGGCCCGCGCGGACATTCCGCGCGGGCCTTCGTGTTGAGCAACTGCGTGTTCGTTACGGCGTCGTTGTCGGCGGGGGCGTCTTGCCCGCGTCGAGATCGTTCCAGTTCAGGATGGCGTTGAAGCCCATCGCGTAGGTGCCCTGCGTCTGCCAGCGCCAGTACGGGCGGATGGCGAACGACACCACGTGACCCTTGCCGATCGGCGAGTCGAGCAGCTGCACCTTGTTCGATAGCGCCGCGCCACCGGCAAGTCCGCCGGAGAGCAGCATCTGCGTGGTGTCAGTCGGGAAGCGCATGATCACGCGGGCCTGCGGCGTGTTGTCGGCGCCGCCGCGACCGCCGCGGCCGCCACCACCACCACCGAACGCTGCGAACTCGGGAGGAATTCCTGCAGGTAGACCGCCAGGTGCACCGGCCGGCGGCTCTGCGCCACCCGCCGCACCGCCACCACCACGGCCACCTCGCCCACCGCGGCCACCGCCCGCTGGAGCCGCCGCCGCTGCCGCCGGGTCGACAACACCACCGATGTTGATGCTCGTCACCGGCGGTGCACTGGCCATTGGCTGCGTGTTCTGACCAACCGGCGCGCCGCGGCCACCACCGCCGAATCCGGCAAATCCACCGCCACCGGCAGAGAGGATCGGGCCCTGGTTGAAGTACACCGGCAGTTGCGCCTCGTTGTAGCCGTAGACAATCGGGCTCTTCGCGTCCGTGATCAAGCCGCGAACAATCGTGCCGCGTGCAAAGAGGTTCGGCGCCTGCTCGACCGTCACACCGGGCGAGAGGTTGTACTCCGGGAAGATCGACGACGTCGCGCCTTCCGTCATGAGCATGCCGCCTTCCTGCACGAACTTGTAGATGTTCATGAGGCCTTCGACGCCCATGCCACCGCGAACGTCGTCGGTGGAATCGGGAAGGCCCATCGCCGGATACTCCTTTGTCGACTTGTACGGGAGCGGCGTCGTGCCGCCTGCCGTGACGCCATTCACCATCGACTGTGCTGTGCCGCCGACGTGCGGATAGATGATCACGTCGTACTTCTGCTTCAGGTTCGGCATCTTGGCGACTTCCTTGTCGCCCATATACGTGAACGGAATGCCGTAGGCTTCGAGCGAACCACGCACCCAACCCTCATCCTGCGTGCGGTTCCAGCTGTGCAGGTAGAGAATGCGCGGAATATCGAGATCGTGCGAGCGCACGGTCGGCGCGGCGGCCATCGCCCAGCCGGAGAGGCCGAGCTCCTTGAGGAGCGGACCGACCTTCGCGGCGTCGGCGTTGGGGATGATCATCGCGCCGGCCTTGAAGAGCTTGCCGCCGGCCGTGAAATCATCTTCGGCGGCCGCCATCTTCACGTCCTTCAGTTTGTAGCGGAAGGTAACGATGTTGTTGTCGCCGGAATGCTCGACGACGATTACCGGCCCTGTGCCGGCAATGATGCCGCCCGGCGCGGTGGCATGTCCCTTCAGTTCCGTCATCGCAGCTGTGAGTACGCCCTTGTCAGTAACCGGCGTGATCACGATGTCACGGAGATACTGGAAGGTCCAGCCCGTGTCGTCATACGGACTCGGGTTGGCCGTCGCGTAGCGCTGCACCGCAAAATAGATGTCGGCTACCGTGCGGTAGGGCTGGTCGCCGCGGATGATGTAGTCGCCTTTCTTGATGTCGAGGTTGCCCGCCTTGAAGTCGGCATTGGCGATGTGGAACTCCACCCCCTGATCCACCAACTCGTTGACCGCATCAGCGGCATCCGCCTTGCGACGCTGCGTCGCCGGAATCACCCAGGCGTACGTCGGGCCATTCTTGCCCTTGTTCACGGCGTTCTTGTTCTTGATCCAGTAGTTCTCGAGCCAGAACTCGCGGTTCTTCGCCGTGTGCGACAGCGCGAACAGAATCGCCGACTCCTGAATGTTCGTGTTGTTGCGCGGACCCCAGGGAAACACGCCCTGCGTGGGGTTCGGACGGAACCACTCCTTGCTCTGGTTGAATGTGAGCGTGGAGGTGTCCGGACCGTAGCTCTGGACTTCGTAGAAACGGCCCGTGGCGTTGTGGCCATGGGCCACGAAGAACATGTAGTTCGGCGTCCAGCCGTCGTAGAACCCGTAGGTCCAGACGCCGGGCACGTTGCGCTTCGTCATTTCAATTACGTCGTTCTCGGCGAGTACCCACCACTCGTTCACCGTGATCGGGTCGAGCTGTTCGTTGTACGGGCCCGTGCCGGTCGAGGCGTAGAGCAGCGTCTGCGCTTCGTGCAGATCGTGCAGGATGGTCGGGTGCCAATCGAGACCGAACTTCTCGATGTTCTTCGTGAGCGCGAGCATCTGGCCCATGCCGTCACGATTGTTGTCATGCTGCACGTACTTGCCCCAGTACATCAGGGGCAGCGAGCCCTCGCCCGGCGCGCGCTTCTTGTTGAAGTAGTAGTTGTCCACCATCACGTCGCGGCCATCGGTTTCGACGACGGGCGTGATCATGGTGAGGACGTTGTTGCGGATGTTCTGGATGAACGGCGTCTCCTCGACGACGAGCCGATACGCGAGTTCCATCAGCATCTGCGGTCCGCCGCGCTCCGGCGAGTGCATGCCGCTCGTGATCCAGTACACCGGCTTGCCCGTCTTGATGAGCACCTGAGCCTGCGCTTCGGTCGTCTTGCGCGGGTCGGTGAGGTCGGCAAGCGCCGTCTTGTACTTCTGGAGGTTCTTGATGGCCTCTTCGCTGCCGATGATCAGCACGGACATGTCGCGGCCGTACTCGCTCTTGCCGATGCTCATGTACTTCGCGCGACCGGGGGCAGCCTTGGCGATGGCCGCGAGGTAGTCGTTCATCGGGCCGCTCTTGTCGAGGATGCCCCAGGCGCCCATGATGTGGCCGAAGTGCTTGAGCGGCGTCGGCACCTTATCGGACGCAGGCAGGTGATCGACGAGTTCTGTTGAAATGCGCGGATCGCGCAGCATCTGCTTGATCAGCTTGCCGTATTCCTCGTCCTGCTTCTGTTGGGCGAGTACCGGCGTTGCGATGATGATCGCCAGCGCACCAGCGCCGAGGAAACGCGCGACCGTCGTAGTCAATCGAAACATCCTGCCTCCGTCCTGAATGATGGGGTCCTAATTCTTTAGTAATTACGCACCTGAGGGAGTGCCACTGCAACACGCCACCCTCGGCTACGCTCACGACGGAGGCATGACTGGCCCCCGGCCGAGCTTTCGTCCAACGTTATCCGATGAAACTCACTCGACATTTGCTCGTTTGGGCCGTGCTGTTCGCGACGGCATGCACCCGCGGACCGTCGGCTGGCACGGCGACAGCCGCGGCCCCCCTCACCGCCGTACGGTTTGGCGAACTCGTGGGTGGCGACGGCACCGTCAGGCGCGACGCGGTTGTCATCGTTCAGGCTGATCGCGTGCTTGCGGTCGGCACAGGAGACCACGCTGTTCCGGCCGGCGCCACGGTGATGGATCTCCGTGCCTACACGGGAATCCCGGGCATGATCGATGTGCACACCCACATGACCTACTACTGGGATCATGCGCCTGGCTCTCGGCCATTCGGCCGGGGCAACACCGTTCGCACCGGGCCTGAACTCGCGACCGTCGCGATGGAAAACGCGCGGCTCACGCTCGAGACCGGCGTCACGAGCGTTCGCGATCTGGGTGCCGGGCGCTACGTGGACATCCTCATGCGCAACCGGATCAACCGCGGTGAGGCGGTTGGGCCGCGGATGTTCGTCGCCGGTAGCGGTCTTTCGCGGCGGCAGAACAATCCGTTCACGCTCGCGCAAATCGATTCGTTCGTGAAGGCGCAGGTGGATTCTGGCGCTGACGTCATCAAGGTGTATGGCTCAACCGGCACCGGCGCCGACACCTCAACGGTGCAGACGTTCACCTATGACGAGATGAAGGCCGCGGTCGACGCGGCGCACAAATACGGCAAGCGCATCGCGATTCACTCGTACGGTGCGCCGGGTGGTCGCGATGCCGTGCGCGCCGGCACGAACACGCTGGAACACTCGATCGAGCTCGACGATGCGACGCTCGCGCAGATGGCGAAGCAGAACATCATCTATGTCCCCACCGTAGACCACAATCGCTACTACGCCGACTTCCGCACCGACTACGGCTACACCGACGACCAGGCGCGCGGGCTCGACCAGTACCGCGCAAAAAATCTCGAAACAACGCGCCGCGCGATCAAGGCCGGCGTAAAGCTTGGCATGGGCTCCGATGCGGTGCACATGATGTTCGGCCAGAACACCTGGGAGCTCGGCCACTTCGTGAAGGCCGGTATGACGCCGGCGCAGGCGCTCGCCTCCGCCACGACCATCGGCGCCGAAGTGCTCGGGATGTCCGACCGGCTCGGGAAAATCGCCCCAGGCTACTTCGCTGATATCGTCGCGGTGCAGGGAAATCCGCTCGCCGACGTGAACGTCGTGCTCAAGGGTGTGAAGTGGGTGATGAAGGGCGGCAAGGTGGTTGTGGACAAGCGTTGAGGGTCATTCCGGAATAGATTCGAAAGGTTCCTACCGAACGTATCAGCCACCGGCTGAGGAGATCCAATTCATGTTGCTGGCCCTTCGTGTGCTGCATATCATCACCGGCATTTTCTGGGCCGGGTCGATCTTCTTCATCGTCAGTTTCCTGATGCCGGCGTTTCGCGACGTTGGCCCCGATGGCGCTAAGGTGTTCGCGGCGTTGCGGGCCCGCCGGATGTTCGTCTGGATGCCGGTCTTTGCGTTCATCACCGTCGTCGCGGGACTCTGGCTCTACATGATTCGCATGGGGATGGCCGAAGGCTGGGCCAAGAGCCGCGAGGCCATGACGCTCGGAACGGGCGCGTTCACGTCGGTCCTGGCGCTGCTGCTGGCTGTCTTTGTGATGCGCGCATCGTCGCTCAAGGCCGATGATCTGAGTCGCGCGGCGATGTCGATGGCGGCCGGTGCCGAACGGGACGCGCAGATGGCGGTGGCGATGAAGCTGCGTGGCCGCGCGATGATGTCGGGGCGTGCCGTGGCGACGTTGCTGCTCGTCACCGTCGTGACGATGGCCATCGCGCGCTACATCTAGCACTCCGGTCCGGCGCGCGGGACACGCATGATCAAGTACATCGGGTCCAAGCGAACGCTCGTCGCGCGCATTGTTGAGCTCGCTGACGCCGTGCGCGCGAACGCTGGTACTGGCAGTGGCGCGGGCGGCGCATGGACGGCGTGCGATCTGTTCTGCGGCACGACGCGCGTATCGCAGGGACTCAAGGCTGCTGGTTTCGTGGTGACGGCGAATGATCTCGCGACGTACTCCGAGGTGTTCGCCACGACGTACATCGAGGCGGACGCGAAGCGCGTGCGAAAGAAGGCGCTGGCCGAAAAGCTGGCCGCGCTCAACGCACTGCCTGGCTACGATGGCTATTTCACGAAAACGTTTTGCGAAGAGTCTCGGTTCTTCCAGCCCTTCAATGGACGTCGGATGGACGCCATTCGCGATGCGATCGACGACGTTGCGGATGGACGCATTGAGCGCGCCATCTTATTGACGTCGCTGATGGAAGCGGCGGATCGCGTGGACTCCACGACCGGTCTGCAGATGGCGTACCTCAAGGCGTGGGCGCCACGGTCGCACAACGCGCTCGAGCTGCGGATGCCGGCGCTGATCGCCGGGCGCGGTCGCGCGGTGCGTTCAGATGCGAACGTACTGGCCGCCGAGATGGACGAGGTGGATATCGCGTACCTCGACCCGCCGTACAACCAGCATTCGTACCACTCGAACTATCACATCTGGGAAACGCTGGTGCGGCACGATGCGCCGCCGGCGTATGGCGTGGCGCGCAAGCGCGAGGATTGCCGCACCATCAAGAGTCCCTTCAATTCAAAGGTGAAGGCGTGGGAGGCATTCTCGTCGCTCGTGCGAACGGTTCCGGCCAAGCACCTGATCGTGTCTTTCAGCGACGAGGGG
This sequence comes from Gemmatimonadota bacterium, assembly GCA_026387935.1. Taxonomy (GTDB): domain Bacteria; phylum Gemmatimonadota; class Gemmatimonadetes; order Gemmatimonadales; family Gemmatimonadaceae; genus Fen-1231. The sequence goes on from JAPLKU010000005.1 coordinate 29,858, forward strand.
TTCTTCTCGTACGATGAGATTGTTTCGCTGTTGGCTGACGTCCGCGGTGACGTGGCGGCGGTGCCGGTGTCTCATAAACGGTATGTGGGCGCGCAGATCGGGATCTACAATCCAAAGGGCGAAAAAGTAGGTAAGGTGGGGCACCTCACGAATAGTGAATTCCTGTTTGTGGCCGGGGCGGGGGCTGGGCGAGTATTGCAAGGCATGAAGGTGGCGTGACCGTGGCCGGCGCAACTCAGTTGATCACGTTGGGGCGAGGAGTCGCGGCGGGGGCGCTGATTGTGCTCTCGGCCAAAATCGCGTTCGCCCAGTCGGCGAGCTTCCGTGGTCGCGTAATCATCGACTCGACGGAGGTGCCTCTTGTCGGCGTTGTGGTATCCATCCCCGAGTTGAAACTCGAGACCAGCACCGACTCGCTTGGCAACTATTGGATCCCGCGTTTCCCGCCAGGAGCGTATACGGTGTTTGTGCGCAAGATCGGATTCGCGCCGGTGACGTCGCTGGTCGAATTTGCGGCGGGTGAGTTCGAAACCGTCCTCGTGCTGACGCGTACTGCAGCACAGGCACTGCCCGATGTGAAAATCGAGACGAAGGCTCTGTTGCACGGCAAGCTCGCCGAGTTCCAGGAGCGGCGCCTGGCAGGTCAAGGAGGGCGGTTCCTCACGCAGGCCGACCTCGAGAAGCACTCGTTGGGCCGGATGAGCGATGCGCTTCGGACGATGCCCGGGATCGAGTTTCGCCAGAACCCGGGCCTGTCCAATGAAGTGTACGCGGTCGGCGGAAGGAGCTCAGTGCCGGGAAGATCGCTCTCCAGGAACGCTCCGTCTACTCCTTGCCCAGCCGCGGTCGTTGTCGATGGTTCCTTCGTGTATCACGGTGAGGGTCCGTTGTTTAACCTCAACTCGATTAACCCGACCGACATCGCCGGCATCGAGTTCTACGCCGGCGCCTCTTCCATGCCCATCAAGTACAACGGCACGCGCAATACCTGCGGACTGCTGCTGATATGGACCAAATGAGGTTCACTCGACTCGCGGTGGTTGCGCTCATGCTGCCGCAGCTTGCTGTAGCGCAGAGTGCGACGATGCACGGCAAGGTGCTGACCGACTCGACGGAGCGTCCGATTGCCGGCGTGCTCGTGTCGATTCCCGAGCTGAAACTCCAGGCGACGACGGACTCGCTCGGCAACTATGTGATCGCGAACATTCCGTTTGGCGCGCACATCGTGAGTGTGCGGAAGATCGGATTCGGGCCGCTCAGCTCGCGATTGGTATTTGCTGGCGGCGCGTTCGAGGCGGACCTCATGCTCACGCCGACGACGGCGCAGTCGCTGCCGGATGTAAACGTCGAGGCGAAACCGGTGCCGCGCGGGAAGCTCGTTGAGTTTGACGGGCGACGGTTGGCGGGGAATGGCGGACGATTCCTCACGCAGGCAGACCTTGAAAAGCATGCGTTCGCGACACTGACCGACGCGCTACGGCAACTTCCCGGGCTCGACTTTCAGCGTGATCCGAAGTCCGGCCGCGGCTACTTCGCGGTTGCCGGGCGCTCCTCGTTGCCCGCGTGCGCTTTTTGTGGAGGACCGAAGGGTGGTGCGATGGTGCCCTGCTATGCGGCCGTAGTCATGGACGGGACGTTTGTGTTCGGCGCAGGCGCCGCAGCCGATCCGACGAAGGCGGAGGAGGGCGAGCCGAAGTTCAACCTCAATTCCATCGATCCGTCGTCACTCGCCGGTGTGGAGTACTACGCGGGCCCGGCCTCGATGCCGGTGAAATACAACGGCACGCGCAGTGCCTGTGGGCTACTCGTCCTCTGGACCAAGTGAAGCGGTTTCGCGCGTACGCGCTGTGCGGTTGGCTGCTCTGCGCGTTTCCCACGCTCCTCGCCGCCCAATCAGTCCTGCGCGGTAAGGTGCTCGTCGACGTCACGGAGCGGCCGCTGCCCGGTGTGGTCGTGAGCATCGTCGACCTCAAGATGGAAACGACGACCGACTCGGCCGGCAACTTCTTCATTGGTGGCGTTGCGCCGGGCGCGCACCTGATCAGCGTGCGCAAGATCGGCTTCGGACCGCTCTCGTCGCGGCTGACATTCGGCGTGCGCGACACCGTGGAAGCGGACCTCCTCATGGAGTCCACAACGGCGCAGTCGTTGCCGGATGCCAATGTTGTGACGGCCGCTCCCGTTTCTGCCAAGCTCGCTGAGTTCGAGGAGCGGCGTCTGTCCAACCGCGGCGGCCAGTTTATCACGCAAGCACAGCTGGAAAAGCGGCAAGCGCCCACGCTCGCCGACGCGCTGAGGCCCGTTCCGGGAATCGGGTTCCTGCGCGGCGCAAACGATCAGGGATGGTACGCGGTTACCGGACGCGGCAGGACCTCGTTCCGGTCAGCGACCTGCTACGTGGCCGTGATGATCGACGGGACGTTCGTGTACGGCATGGGCAATGCTGGCGAGCCGAAGTTCGATCTGAACAGTGTGAATCCGAACACGCTGGCCGGCGTGGAGTACTACACGGGAACGGCGGCAATGCCCATCAAGTACAACGCGACACGGGCAACCTGCGGACTTCTCGTGCTCTGGACCAAGTGAAGTTGTTTCGAATCGCAGCGCTCATGTGGTTCATGTGCGCGTCGGCGGCGGCGCTCAATGCGCAGGCTAGTCTGCGCGGCAAAACGCTGACCGATTCCGCCGAGCATCCGATTTCAGGTGTCGTGGTATCGATCGACGATCTCAAAATTCAGGACACGAGCGATTCGCTCGGCAATTTCCTGCTGCCCAATGTGAAGCCGGGTCAGTACATGGTGAGCGCGAAGAAGATCGGATTCGGCGCGCTCACCGCGTATGTGCGCTTCGGTGCGAACGAGAAAGTCGAAGCCGACTTTCTGCTCAAACAAACCGCGCAGAGCCTGAACGAAGTGAAAGTCGAAACGAAAGCGGTGCCGCGCGCGAAACTCGTGGATTTCGAGGAGCGTCGCGCCAACGCGGCCGGTGGCCGGTTTCTGACGCAGCAGGTGTTCGAAAGTCGCGCGTGGGGTGCCACTTCCGACGTGATACGCAGCAATGTGCCGGGACTGGAGATCAAGCGAAGCGGTAAGGCCACCGTCGTCGTTGGCGGGCGAATGCAGGTACCGGGTGGCGCATTTACCAATGGCGGCAATCCGCCCGGTGACTGCCCAGCGGCGATCGTGCTCGACGGGATATTCGTGTTTCAGGGCAACGGCGAACCGCCCTTTGACATCAACTCCGTGCCGCCCACCATGATTGCCGGAATGGAGTACTACTCAAGCCCGGCTTCGATTCCGGTCAAATACAACGGCACACGCGGCACCTGCGGCCTGATGATCATCTGGACGAAGTAGCGGTCAGCGTTGCACTTCAGGGCTTCGCAGACCGGCAGGGCTGCGGGAGTCGAGCAGCCTCTTGTCGCTCGGCGAGACGGCGCAATTCCTTGATCGGTTCCGGGCTGTCATCCACCTGCAGGCGCAGGATGATGTCGTTGTGGAGCCAGACGCCGCAGTTCTTCTTGACGTGCGTGATGATCATTGCCGCCGACTGCTGGCCGCGTTTGTCGCCGCCCGCGCTCTGGCCTCCTTCGAGTGCGGCGACGAGTCGCAGGCGAAGTGGGCCCTCCGTGCGCTCGAACCGGGCGACCATCGAGTCGACCACCGCTGACCCAGCGAGGATGTTGCCCTGCGCCGCGCATTTGTGCGGAGGTGCGCAGAGTTTTCCGCCGGCCCACTCCGTGGCTTTCGGTCCGGTATGCGTGACGATGTTTCCCTTCGCGTCGAGCACGGCAAACTGACGCCCCTGTTTGCTCCAGCGCAGGGTATCGGGATCCGTGTCGGCGTCGAGTACGCGTTTCATGACGTCGGCGGCCTCAAAACCCTGGCGGAGGAAGGCGAGCGCTTGCGGACCGTAGCCGACGTCCACAATCGCTTGCGTCGCCACGACGCCAACGCCCGCCTCGGCCCAGAGCACACCGTTGCCGACGGAGAAGACGCGGGATTGCACGGCCGCGCCGATTTCGCCGGTGACGGGATCCATCGCGACAATCGAGAAGGTGCCCGTAGGCCACTTGAGGGTGTCGGGGGCGAGTGGCGTGCGCGCGGACTGCGCGGTGAGGGTGGTGGCCACGAAAGCCAGCGAAGCAATTAATCGAATATTCATGGCTGAATCCTAGCTCAAATCGTGTCGCGTCGGCAGATTCGATGCGACCGCCCTCACTGGAGCTTTTTGCCGTGCGCACTTCCGTCATCCGCAGTGCTTTCCTGGTAGCCAGCGTCGCGTTGCTCTCCATGCACGCCGCCGCTCAATCCAACGTCATCCGCAAGGACACCGCGGTCGTCAACCGCTCGCCGAACCCGCTCCTCTCGGAGTTCCGGTTCCGGTCCATCGGCCCCACGAGCATGGGCGGTCGCATCGACGACATCGCCGTGTACGAAAAAGATCCGCGGATCATCTGGGTTGGTTACGCCGTCGGTGGTGTGTACAAGTCGATCAACAACGGCACGACCTTCGTGCCGGTCTTCGAGCAGTATGGGTCGGCCTCGATCGGTGACCTCGCGATCGACCAGACGAACCCCAACGTCGTATACGTCGGTACGGGCGAGCCGAACAATCGCCAGACGGCGTCGTTCGGCGACGGCATCTACAAGACCACGGACGGTGGAAAGACGTTCAAGCACATCGGGCTGCGCGAAACGCAAACAATCGCGCGCATCGTGATCGATCCGAAGAACGCGAACATCATCTATGTCGCGTCGCCGGGACACCTGTTTGGTCCGAACCCCGACCGCGGCGTGTACAAGAGCACGGACGCCGGCGCGACCTGGACCAAGGTGAAGTTTGTCGACGACAACACCGGCTTCACCGACATTGCCATCGATCCATCGAACTCGAATGTGCTCTACGCCGCGAGCTATCAGCGGCGGCGCACGGGCTGTTGCTTCAACGGCGGCGGACCGGGCAGCGCGCTCTGGAAGACGACAGACGCCGGCCGGACCTGGACGAAACTCACCGACGGGCTCCCGCCCGGGACGTACGGCCGTATTGCACTTGATGTCGCGCGCTCGAACCCGAACGTCGTCTACGCCGAAATCGAGACCGATGGCGGCGCTGACTCGGCGGCCGTCGTTGGCGGTGGCGGCGGCGGTGGTGGACGCGGCGGCTACGACTGGTGCACCAACGGTGGGCCGGGAAAGGGCTGGGGTCGAGGCGGTGCGGCAGCTGCTCCGGGCGCTGCGCCTGTCGACACGAACGCTCCACCCCCGGCACTCAGCAAGGCGCGCCCCGGCGTGTATCGCTCGGAGAACAAGGGGCGCACGTGGACACTGGTGAGCAACTGCAACGGCCGACCGATGTACTTCAGTCAGATTCGCGTTGATCCGACAAATGACAAGACGATCTACGTCGGCAACGTGCGTGCGTCGAAGTCGCTCGATGGTGGCAAGACGTTTGTGGGCATCGACGAGCAGACGGGCTTCGGCAACGAGACGGTGGACAATCACGCGATCTGGATTGATCCGTCGAACCCGAATCATGTGCTGCGCGGTTCCGATGCCGGATTCGCCGTGAGCTGGGATCAGGGTCTCACCTGGGATTACATCCGCACGATGGCGACTGGCCTCGCCTACTGGGTCACGGCCGACATGAACCGGCCGTACAACGTGTACACGGGGATGCAGGACAACGATGGATGGGGCGGGCCGAGTGCAGTGCGGAGCCGCGTGGGCATCCGCGACAATGATTGGTTCCGCGTGAGTTTCGAAAACACGGGCGACGGATTCCAGACGGCTGTGGATCCGACCGACAAGAACATCGTGTACTCCGAGGCGCAGGATGGGCGCACGGTACGCACGGATCTGAGCACCGGTCGCACCGTAAGCGTCCGGCCCGTGCCGCCGCCGGCTGTTGGTGCACCCACTGCGCCGGCTCCGGGTTCGTGCGTTGATGGGCGGATCATCGCGGCACCGGGCGCCGGTGGCCGCGGCGCGGCGGCGGGCGGCGGTGGTGGTGGTGGCGGACGCGGTGGACCGGCGGGCCCGGGCAATGTGGTGAATGGCGTGGCCGGCGAAGCGTACCGTTTCAACTGGAACACGCCGATCCTGCTGTCGCCGCACAATCCGAGCACGCTCTGGTTCGGCGGGAACCGGCTGTTCCGTTCAGACAGCCGCGGCGACATGTACGTGGCGAGCGCCGATCTCACCAAGCAGACGGACCGTTGCAAGATCACAGTGATGGGTGCGCCGGGTACGGCGCCGCAGCTTTCGAAGAACGATGGACACACGACCATCAGCACGATCATCTCGATTTCCGAATCACCCGTCGCGCGCGGCGTGGTGTGGGCGGGCACCGACGACGGCAACGTGCAAGTGAGCCGCGACAACGGCGCGACGTTCACCGAAGTCGGCAAGAACATCACCGGGCTTCCCGCCGGCGCGCTGTCAGGCGATAGCCCGTACTGGATTTCGCGCATTGAGGCGTCGCACTACGACGCCGGCGCTGCGTACATCGCGATTGACGGGCACCGTACTGACGATCTCAAGCCGTACGTCTATGTCACCCGGGATTATGGTCGGACCTGGGCGAGTGTGAGCGGCGGGTTGCCGCCTTTCGGCAACGTGCAGGTGGTGAAGGAAGATCCGAAGAACGTCAATCTGCTGTATGTCGGCACAGAGTTCGGGCTCTATATCTCGCTCGATGCGGGTAAGTCGTGGGAGAAATTCATGACCGGCTATCCCACCGTGCGCACCGATGACATTCTGGTGCATCCGCGCGACGGCGACCTGATCGTCGCGACGCACGGCCGAAGCCTCTGGATCGCGGACGACATCACGCCGCTGCAGCAACTGACGCCGCAGGTGATGGCGTCTGATGCGACCCTGTTCGACGTGCGGCCAGCGGTGGCGTACCTCGCGGATATCAAGACCGACATCTCGACCGGTGGTCAGCGGATTTTTGAAGGTGAGAATCCGGCGCGTGGGACGGCGATTCACTTCTATATAAAGGCCGCGGGCGACGCGAAGGTCACGATTTCCGATGCGACGGGCCGCGCGGTGTGTGAGAACACCATCAAGGCCCACGCCGGCATCAACCGCCTACAGTGGACGCTCGTGGCACCGCTGTTCAATGCGGCGCCGGGTGGTGGTCGTGGCGGTGGTCGTGGCGGACCGCCGGGCGGTGCAGCAGGGGCCGGTGCCGCCGGTGCCGCACCGCAGGCGGCTGCTCCGAATCCGAATGCCGGCAGCTGCATCGGCGCGACAGGTGGACGTGGCGGTGCAGGTGGCGGTGCTTCGCCAGGCAGCTACGTCGCGAAGCTCACCGTGAATGGAAAGGACTACTCCAAGCCGGTGACAGTACTCGAAGACAAGTGGATGAGTCCGAGATAGTTAGCGATAGAAACGAACGCGGGGCCGGCTCGAGGTGAGCCGGCCCCGTTTGCTTTCACGCATTAGATAGCTTGACGCAGGGTTGGTAGCTTCCGAACGTTGGTTAAACCCAAACAGCCACAAATAATGACCAGCATTCGCCTGACCTGCGGCGCAGCCGTAGTCGCCTGCCTCGCCCTCGTTGCCGTTCCAGTCGCGGCCCAGAAATCCGCACTCCCCAGCTTCGAGCAGATGTACGGCTACAAGCCGGGCACCGACCGCAAGCTGGTGAGCTGGAAGGAAGTCACCGGGTTCCTTACGGCGCTCGACAAAGCCTCACCGCGCGTCCAGCTCCACACGCTTGGCAAGACCGTGCTCGGTCGCCCATTCCTCGTGACGTTCATCTCGGATTCGGGCACGCTCGTGAACCTCGAGCGCTACCGCACGATCCAGCGCAAGCTGATGGACCCGCGCCTCCGCACCGCCAGTGACAACAAGGCCAAGCTGATCGCCGACGGGAAGAACGTCATCCTCGTCACCTGCTCAATCCATTCCACGGAAGTCGGCGGATGGCACACCTGCCTCAACCTCGCCGACTCACTCGCGCGTTCCGAGAGCGACGAGGCGAAACTGATTCGCGCCAACACGATCATCATGCTCGTGGCGAGCCAGAACCCGGATGGCGTGGACATTGTCGGTGACTGGTATCGCAGCACGCTCGGCACGCCCGCCGAAGGCACCAACCCGCCCGAGCTCTACCACCACTACACCGGGCACGACAACAACCGAGACTGGTACGCCTTCACGCAGCCGGAAACGCGCTACGTAGTGGATTCGCTCTACACCCCGTGGGATCCGCAGATCGTCAACGACATCCACCAGCAAGGTGCAAATGCGGGCCGCATCTTCGTGCCGCCCTACATGGATCCGATCGAGCCCAATATCGATCCGATCCTCACGTCGAGCACCAACGCGATGGGCCTAGCGATGACGTGGACGCTCATCTCGCAGGGCTACACCGGTGTGGCGAACAACGCGAGCTATGATCAGTGGAGCCCCGCGCGTCAGTACTCGCTCGTACACCGCGGTGCGCGCCTGCTCACCGAGACCGCGAGCGCGCGCCTCGCGACACCGATCGACATGCCCTTCGAGCGGCTCAGCACCGGCCGCGGCTACGACGCACGCGAGGTAACCTGGAACTTTCCCGTACTCTGGCCCGGCGGAAGGTGGGGGCTCGAAGAAATCGTGAAGTACCAGACTGCCGCATCGTGGGCGCTCTTCACACACGCCGCACGCGACAAGCGCGCCTGGCTTGAGGCGTACGCAGCGATGGGCGACCGTGCTGTTGGCACAATGCCGGCATGGGGCAAGGATCCGTGGCCCAGTGCGTTCATCATTCCAAAGGCGCAGGCAAGTGCGAGTGCGTTGCAGCGGATGATCTGGACGCTGCAGCATGGCCAAGTGGAAATCCGTGAAACCACGGCGCCGGTGTCGGCTGAAGGGAAAACCTATCCCGTCGGCAGCTACGCGGTGCTCGTGAAGCAGCCCTTCGGCGGCTACGGCAAGTCGCTGCTCGAGCGGCAGAAGTATCCAAACCTCTTCGAATATCCCGGCGGCCCGCCGAAGCGCCCATATGACGTGACCGCGCACACGCTCCCGCTGCTCTTCGGCGTAGAAGTCGCGACGTTCATGGGTGCCGAGCCGGCGACGGGGAAGGTCATTCCCGAGGTGAAGGAAGCGACGTTCACCGCGCCGATGCTTTCTGGCACGAGCAGCAAGCGCATCGGCATCTACAAGAGCTGGTCCGAGTCCATGGATGAAGGGTGGACGCGCTACGTGTTCGACACGTACAAGATTCCGTACACGTCGCTGCGCGACAAGGACGTGCGCGCGGGCAATCTCATTTCCAAGTTCGATGCGATCATTCTCCCTGACCAGTCACCGGCGGCCATCACGCGTGGCGTTGGCGCCGCGTACCCCGACTCGCTCAAGGGTGGACTCGGCGAGTCAGGCGCGGCGGCGCTCGCCGCGTTCGTCGAGGCCGGCGGCACCTTGATCACGTTTAACGACGCGTCGGAATACGCGATTGAGACGATGAAGTTGCCGGTGAAGAACGCCCTCGCCGGCGCGAAGAACACGGAGTTCTATGCGCCGGGTTCGATTTTTGCGGTTGAAGTGGACAAGTCGAATCCCATTGCGCGCACCTATAATGCGCCGGTGCCGGCGGTATGGTTTGAGAACAGCGCGGCGTTCGACGTGTCTGATCCGTCGGCCACCGTGGTCGCGAAGTATCCGGCGACCGGGAACTCACTGCTCTCGGGTTGGCTGCTGGGTGCGCCGAAGCTGAATGGCAAGGCCGCGCTTGTGGATGTCGCCAAAGGGAAGGGACATGTCGTGCTCTTTGGGTTCCGCCCGCAGTATCGCGGACAGACCGAGTCCACGCTGCCGCTCATCTGGGGCGCGATTCTGCGCGGTGATGCCGGCGTGCGCCCTTGAGTTCGAAGTCGTCCCTCAGCAAGCGCGACGTTCTCTCCGGACTTCGGTGCCACAAGAAACTCTGGATTGAGTTTCACGAGCAGCAATCGCCCGAACTTGCCCACGACGCGGAAACGTTAATGCGATTCGCGGAGGGGCGCGTGGTGGGTGAGCATGCGCGCCGTTTCACCGGGGACGGTGTGAACATCGCGCCCGGCCGAAACATCGATCCGGCCGGCGTGGACCAGCGCACCCGCGAGGCGATGGCGCGTGGGGAGTCGCGGATGTTCGAAGCCGGCTTCGTTGCTGGCGGCGCCAACTATCGCGCCGATATTTTTGAACGCGCGGGCGACGCGTGGGCCATCACCGAAGTGAAGTCGTCGAAATGGCCCGAGAAGGAACGTGATCAGCAGAAGAAGCTCGACCTGCATGTGCCCGACGTGGCCATCCAACGATGGGTCGCGGCCGAGGCGCATGTGAGTGTTGACCAGGCGCAACTGATGTACCTGAACCGCGACTGTCGCCACCCCGACCTGTCGAATCTGTTCACGACGGTGGATGTGACGGGGAAAACGGAACCGATGGTGCTCGCCCTGCCGGCCGCCGTCGCGACGATGCACGCCATTCTGCGCGAGGCGGAGGCGCCCGACGTACCGGTTGGCGAGCAGTGTACCGATCCGGAGGACTGTCCGTTCTACGATCGCTGCCATGAACAGCTTCCGCCGCATCATGTGAGCGAGCTGTACTACGCAAAAAAACAGGCGAAGAAATACGAGGCCGAAGGCAAGACGATGATCGCCGACCTCACCGACGCTGAGGCGCCGAACGTCGCCGCCAAGCGCCAGGTCCGTGCGGTGAAGTCGGGAACTCGCATCGTCGAATCGGAGCTTGCGGCGGCACTCGGCCAGCTGAAGTCGCCCATTGTCTATTTCGATTTCGAAACCGTGCAACTCGCCGTTCCGCGCTGGCCGGGGTGCGGCCCGCAGGACATGGTGGCCGTGCAGTTCAGTGCGCATCGCGAAGGGTTTGCCGACAACACGCATCGGTATCACCTCGCGTCGCGTGGCGGCGACCCGCGCCCCGCGCTCATTGATGCGATGGTCGAGGCATGCGCGGGCGCTGCGAGTATCGTGGTCTACTACGAAGCGTTCGAGAAGTCGCGTATCAAGGAACTCGCTGAGTGGTTTCCTGAACGCGAAGCCGAGCTCATGGACGTGCACGACCGGATTGTGGACCTGCTGCCGATTGTGCGGGACCATGTGTACGACCCGGAGTTCCACGGGTCGTTTAGTCTCAAGAAAGTGCTGCCGGCGCTGGTGACGGATCTCGGCTACGCAGACTTGAACATTCGAGAAGGCGGCACCGCGACAGCCGGGATCTACAACCTGCTGTTCGACGAGTCGCTCGACACTGCCGCGCAGGATGCCCTCCGCGCCGATCTGCTCGCATATTGTGAGCGGGACACGGAGGCCATGGTGCGATTGGTGGGCGTCCTGCGGGACCTTGCATGACTGTCACGATGTTGCACGCGGCCTCGCGAAGCTGTTCGATATTGATGACCCGGTGAATCTCGTGCGTAGTGCACTCGAAGATGCGGGGACGCATGCGGCGTAACTGGAGAATCGGCGGGTCGGCCATCATTGGTGTTCTCACCGGTGCAGTGGCGTGCAGCGGCGGCGAGCGCCCGCCGACGGACGCGACAGCCTCCACATCCTTTGCACGGATACAGGCGCAGGTGTTCGCGCCGTCATGCGCGTTTTCGGCCTGTCATGCCATAGGCAACACGAGCAACTCGGGACTCGTCCTCGCTGGTCCTGGGGTCTACGAGTCACTGGTCAATGCGGCCGTGACGCAACCGGTGGCGCGCGCCGACGGGCTCCGTCGTGTGGTGGCCGGGAAACCGGATTCGAGTTTGCTCTGGCATAAGCTGAGCGGGTTCATCTCGAATCATCATGCACACGATTGGGGCTCGGCGATGCCGTACGCTGGTCAGTCGCTGACAGCGGGGCAGATCGAGTTCATCCGGCAGTGGATTGCCGGCGGTGCAAGCGCGACGACCGACAATGTGGATCCCGGGCTTCTCTCCGGCACGGTTGCGCCGCCATCGTACGCACCGCTCGCAGTGCCATCAAACGGCTTTCAGGTGCGGATGACGCCGTACAGCATCAAGGCGAGCAGTGAGCGCGAAGTATTTCTGTATACACCGGCCGGCAACACGCAGGAGACGTGGGTGAATCGCGTGCAGACGAACATGCGCGTGGGCAGCCATCACTTTGTGATCTACAGTTTTGCCGCGAACACGCCGTCGTTTTTCATTCCGCAGGCGAACGCATTGCGCGAGCTCAAGAACGCAGACGGCACGTACCAGCTCGGGACGCTGGCGGCGATGGGATACCACATCTTCTTCGCCGGCTCACAGGCCGCCGCAAGCGATTATACCTTTCCCGCCGGCGTCGCGATGCGCATTGCGGCGGGCGCGATGCTTGACGTGAACTCGCACTACGTGAACAGCACGACGAAAGAGATCACCGGTGAGGCGGAGGCGAACTTTTACACGGTGCCGGCATCGCAGGTGCAGTTCGAGGCACAGGCGTTGAACCTCGCCAATACGGATCTCACGCTTCCGGCCGGCCGCGACACGACCATCAAGAAGACGTTCAGCTTCATGAAGCTCACGCGCGTCGTGATGCTCACGTCGCACATGCACAAGCGCGGGATCAAGTTCGTGGTGCGCATAAGCGGAGGCGCCCGGAATGGCGAGCTCGTCTATCAGAATGACACGTGGGATCATCCCAGCATTCTCACTCTCACCACGCCGCTCATCCTGCAGGCCGGCGAAGGCCTCACATCCGAGGTCACCTACCGCGGCGATCCGTCGAAGATCGTTCGCTTCGGGCTCACGTCTGAAGATGAGATGGATATCATCTTCGGCTATTGGTACTGATGAACGCCGCCAGCATCAGGCAGCGGGCAAGAGCCCACCTCGCACAGGTCGATCCGGCGTTCGGCGACATCATTCGTCGTGTGGGTCGGTGCCCATGGGACGGATCGAGTGGGCACACGCATTTTGGGTTCGTGCTGCGCAGTATTGTCTACCAGCAGCTTTCGGGTGCGGCCGCGGGCACAATCTTCGGACGGGTCCAAGCGATGTACGGCGGACGCTCGCCGACGGAACCAGAGCTCCTCGCCACGCGCACGCAGCAACTGCGCAAGGCTGGACTGAGTTCACGAAAAGTCGAGTACGCCAAAGAACTCGCCGCGCGGTCGCACTCAGGCGAAATCGCGCTGCACGAACTGCACACGTTGCCGGATGACCAGGTGATCGAGACACTCGTGCGGGTACGCGGCATCGGCCGGTGGACCGCGCAGATGGTGATGATGTTTCACCTCGCGCGACCCGACGTCTTTCCTGAACTCGATCTCGGAATCCAGAAAGGCGTGCAGAAACACCTCGGCCTCCGCCGGCTGCCGACGCCCGAGCGCACGGCAAAGGAAGGACTGCGCTGGGCGCCCTATCGCACGATCGCGGCCTGGTACCTCTGGCGAAGCCTCGAGCTGCCAGCATGATCATCATCACCGGCGCTACGGGCTTTGTTGGTCGCGCCGTCTGCGACGCCCTTCGCACCAAGAGTCACCGCGTTGTCACGATTGGACGCGACGCCAACTCCGACGTGCAATGGCCGGCACGTGGCGATTTCGACGCCGACGCGCTCGCGAAATTGTCTGGCGCGCGCGCGGCGGTGCATCTCGCCGGCGAACCGATTGGCGCGCGCTGGACCGCCGCGCGGAAGGACGCCATCCTGCGGAGCCGTGTTGATGCCACGGCAACCCTCGCGCGCGCCTTGGCGAGCCTGAGTCCAAAGCCAGCCGCGATGATCTCGGCGTCGGCCATCGGCTACTACGGGAATCGCGGGGACGAGTGGCTCGATGAATCGAGCGCCGCCGGCGACGACTTTCTTTCAGGTGTGGTGCGCGCCTGGGAAGACGCCACACAACCGGCCGCAGTCGCAGGGCTTCGCGTGGTGCGGTTGCGCTTCGGTCTCGTCTTCGGTCGTGGCGGCGGAATGCTTGACCAGGTACGCCTGCCCTTCTCGCTCGGCGCCGGCGGCGTGCTCGGGAGCGGTACACAATGGATGAGTTGGGTTGCGCTCGACGATCTCGTGCGCGTCGTCGTGCGCGCCATTGATGATCCACAAATCACGGGCGCCGTCAACGTGGTGAGCCCGAATCCGGTTCGGAACGCCGAGTTCACGGCAGCGCTTGGTATGGTGCTGCGCCGGCCGGCCGTGATTCCGGTGCCGGCGTTCGCGCTGCGCGCGCTCTTCGGTGAGATGGCCGACGGTGCGCTCCTCGCCAGCCAGCGCGTGCGACCCGCCCGGCTGCTGGCATCCGAATTCGCGTTCGACCACCCTACGGTGGACGGCGCGCTGCGCGCCGCACTCACTCCATGACCAACGGCTACACCTGCCGGTGTGCCCATGCTGTCGGCGCGCGGAAGGAGTCGCTGCGCGACAATTGCGCGAAGCATTTCGGACATCTGCAAGCGTGACGCTTTCTGCTGATCGGACTGTAGTCCGGCGAGGAATGCGCGAATCGCCAACGGCACGTCGGAGCGGAGCCGAATTGTTCCGGTAGTCCTGGTAGATTTAAAAAAGAAGCGGGCGGACACGCGGGTGCGAGTCCGCTGCCAGTGGGAGTCCCATTTCGGAGCAAGAGATGCCTGTCGTAACCTTTGAAAGACTGCCCGACGATGCTCGGGTTTGGGTGTTCGGTGCCGCGGCGCCGGTTGACGAAATCGACGCGCCAAAGTTGCTGGCAGCCGTTGATGCCTTTCTGCTCCAGTGGAATGCCCATGGCCATCCGCTGACGGCGGCGCGGGACTGGCGCGAAGATCGATTCCTCATTGTGGGCGTGGACCAGCGCGCCGAAGGAGCGTCGGGGTGCTCGATTGATGGTCTCTTCCAAACGCTCAAGGAGCTCGAGTCGGCCATTGGAACGACGCTCCTCGCCGGCGGTGGAGTCTATTTCCGCGATTCGATTGGCTTGGTGCACTGTATCACGCGCCAAGAGTTTGAAGCGATGTCGCGTCGCCTTCAGGTGAACGGCGATACGCCGGTGTTCGACACCACGGTGACGACGGCCGGTGCGCTTCGCACCCATCTCGAGCGCCCGGCGTCCACGAGCTGGCACGCCGGGCTGCTGCAGACCGCGAGTTAGATCGCGGCCGGGGCTGCGGGCACGGCAGGCACGTCCGGAGGATCAACAAATCCGCACGCCTTATGAGCGCCATCGCAGAACGGTTTCCTCGCGGAGTGACCGCAGCGGCAGAGTGACGTGTTCGGCTTGCCGACTGGTCGTGGTATTTCGTGCCCTTCGTGGTCGACCAGCCGAAAATCACCGGTGACCAGGAACGACCCGTTCTTGCGGACCTTGATTTCCACTCCGGTTGGAGCCGGCGGCGATGCCGCCGCCGGCAAAGCTGGTTCGGTCATGCGCGCAACCAGTCCGGCTGCCAGTTCTTGATCTGCCTCTTGATTTGCTCGTCCGTGGCGAGCTCTCCTGACAGGCAACGCTCCACCAAGCCGGGCAATTCGGCATCACCGGCAAAGCGGAGACCAACGAACTGTTTGCGCGTGAGTTCATTGATCCGTCCGGCCGATGCGCCGGTGAGGACCTGACCGAGGCGCCCTCCCATCTCCAGCCGAATGACGCGGTCCTGCACGGTGTTCACCATGACGCGCGCCATGAGGGCCACGATGGCCAGCGCAACAGCCACGAGCACGCTCCAGCTATTCAGCAGGGTCGGGATCCGCACGGCCTGCCAACTGGCGAAGATCACGTTGCCGAACAGGATCGGCAGCGCGACGAAGTGAATAGCGGGCACCCAACGGCGGTGCGACTTGATGTCTTGCGGCGGGACTGTGGCCATTGTGGATACTCCTGACAAGTGGTGATGCCGAAATCTGCCGCCCGGACCACTCTGTCGGGAGCACATGCGCCCACGGGCTACACGTCATGCCGTCGGTCGCCATAGCTTTCAGCATGCGAATCACCGGCCCAGTTCTCCTGTTCGCCATCGTCAGCACGGCGTGCGGCCGCGCCACGCCAGGCTCGATCGAAGCCACCGGCACGCTCGAAGTTATCGAGATCCCGGTGGCGTCCACCGTGCCCGGTCGTGTGGCGCGTGTCCTGGTCATCGAGGGGGCAACCGTTCGCGCCGGCGACACCCTTGCCGTCCTCACGCAGCCGTCGCTCTCATCCGATGAACTGCAGCGCTCGGCCCGTGCACGTGCGGCGCGCGCTGCGCTCGCCGAACTCGAACATGGCGCGCGGGCGGATGAACTGCGCCGCGCTGAGGCGGACTTGGCGTCGGCCGAAGCCGATGCCGCACGCGCGGCCCGCGATGCCGAGCGCTTGAAGGGATTGGCCGACCGTCAGGTGGCGAGCGCCGCGCAATACGATGCGGCACGCACGCTGGCCACGCAGGCAGGCGCCCGCCGCGACGCCGCCAAGTCGTCGCTAGCACTGTTGCGCGATGGCGCGCGCAGCGAACGCATCTCGGCGGCTCGCGCCGAGTCGGAGGTGGCCGATGCATCGGCGGCGAGCCTGCGCGCCACGGCGCGCGACCTCGTGCTGCTCGCACCAACGGACGGCATAGTGACCAGCAAGAATGTTGAGGCCGGCGAAGTGGTTGGCGCTGGCCGCGCGGTTGTCACCGTGGCCGATGTGAAACGGCAGACGGTGCGGGTGTTCGTTTCAAAGGGGGACCTGTCGCGCGTGCAACCGGGGCAGAAGGTGCACGGCGTCCTCGACGGCTACCCGGAGCGTGACTTTCAGGGGCGCGTCGCCATGATTGCCACGAAGGCGGAGTTCACCCCGCGTGTGGCGCTGACGGAAAAGGAGCGGGCCGATCTGCTCTTTGCGGTGAAGGTCGAGTTTGCAGACACGACAGGCATGCTGAAGGCCGGCCTGCCGATCACCGTCCACATCGAGCCGGCAGCCGGGGCGACGAAGGCGCCGTGACCGTGACGCCCGCCGGCCCATCCGGCGCGCCGGCCGTCGTCACCCGCGCGCTGCGAAAGGAGTTCGGCGCGAGCGTTGCTGTGGAGGGACTCGACCTCACGATCAATCGCGGTGAGGTGTTCGGGTTGCTCGGTCCAAATGGCTCCGGGAAGACGACGACGATTCGCATGCTCTGTGCGCTCATGGCGCCGACATCAGGCAGCGCGGAAGTGGTTGGGCTCGATATCGAACACCAAGGCGAGCGAGTGCGCGAGCGAATCGGCTACATGTCGCAGCGTTATGGGCTCTACGACGACCTGACCGTCTACGAAAACCTGCGATTCTACTCGACGGTGTACGGCTTGCATGGCGATGCGCGCGCGAAGCGGCTCGCCGAGCACATCCACACGCTCGGACTCGATGATCGGATCAACCAGCTGGCGGGGACGCTTTCCGGTGGATGGAAGCAGCGGCTGGCGCTGGCCTGCGCCACGGCGCACTCGCCTGAGATGTTGTTCCTCGATGAGCCGACCGCCGGCGTGGATCCAGCGGCGCGGCGCGATTTCTGGAAATCCATTTACGATCTCGCCGCCGCCGGTACCACGATTCTGGTCACCACGCACTACATGGATGAAGCGGAGCGCTGCCAGCGCCTCGCGTTCCTTTCTCGCGGACACCTGATTGCGCTTGGCACGCCGAAGGAGATCACCACGCAGTTCGGCGCGACGAGCATCGAGGACGTGTTCATCGAGTTGCAGCGCCGCGATGAAGGGGTCCGCGTATGAGCCTCGTCACGCGAGTCCGGCTCTCGCGCTTCTGGCCCATGCTCTGGAAGGAATTCGTCCAGATGCGGCGCGACCGCCTCACGCTGGGCATGATGACGATGTTGCCGGCCGTGCAGCTGATGCTTTTTGGTTATGCCATTCAGACGGACGTCCGGCATCTGCCCACGGTGGTGCTTGACGAGTCCCGCACGGCGGACAGTCGCCGGCTGATCGGGGTCATCGCGAACACTGGAAATTTTCAGATCGTCGGTGAAGTGGCGAGTCGTGAGGCGTTGCGCGCGGAGATCATGGCATCGCGCGCATCAGCCGCGCTCGTGATTCCTCCGGACTATGCCCGCGATTTGCGCGCCGGCCGCACGGCGACGGCACAGATGATTGTCGACGCGGCCGATCCGCAATCGTCGTCGGCCGCGATGTCCGGTGCCCAGCTCGCGGCGGCCGCGCTCGCCACGCAGATCGTCACCGAACGCGCTGCCCTCGTTCCACCGCTCGAAATGCGCGTGCGGCCCTGGTTCAACCCAGCCCAGCGGAGCGCGATTTTCATTGTGCCCGGGGTGATCGGCGTGCTCCTCACGATCACGCTGACGCTGATCACGAGCACGGCAATCGTGCGCGAGCGCGAGCGTGGCACATTGGAGCAACTCGTCGTCACTCCCATCGGCAAGACGAGCCTCATGCTCGGCAAGCTCGTGCCGTTCATGCTCGTTGGGTACGTGCAGATGACCGTGGTGCTTGGGCTCGGAAAGCTGATCTTCCGGATTCCCACGGAAGGGAGCATTCCGATGCTCTACCTCCTCGCGCTCCCGTTCATGTTCGCGAGCCTCGGCGTCGGCCTACTGATCTCGACGGTGGCGCGGAGTCAGGCGCAGGCAATGCAGCTGTCATTCTTCTTCATGCTGCCGAATATCCTGCTCTCCGGCTACATCTTTCCGCGCGTCGCGATGCCGGAGCCGGCACAATGGATTGGGCTCGTGCTCCCGCTGACCTACTTCCTCAAGGTGCTGCGTGGCATCCTGCTGAAAGGCGTCGTTTTCACCGATGTCTGGCAACCCACCGTCTCCATGATCGTCATCGCGACGGTGCTGCTCGCCGTCAGCGTACGCCGGTTCAGGAAGACGATCGAGTAGCGGCGCGCAATGCGGCGCACGAACACAATCGCGGCCGTCACGGCCACCGCCCAGCCTAGGGCGGTCGGGAGTTACCGGGGAGGTAGGCGTCGAGCCAGTCGGGGGTGGTCATCGCAAGGGACTGAGGCGTGGGGCCGCCGGAAACTTCACGTCGCGCATGCGTATAATACGACAGCACAGGGAGGAACCCGAGAAATGCATATTCGACGCGCTCCGGACGTCCAGTCGTCCGAAATCACGAAAGAAGACCACTACCTGAACCGCCGCGAGTGGATCGCGGCGGCTGTTGCCGCAGGCGCAGCAGCCGGTTTCGTGCCGCAGACCCTTCAGGCGCTCACGCAAGGCCAGGGACCGGTCGCCACCGGCACGCCCTATGGTCTGCAGAAGGACGACAAGCCCACGCCGTGGGAAGACGTCACCGGCTACAACAACTTCTATGAGTTCGGCACCGCGAAGGAAGATCCCGCGCAGTATGCCAAGGGATTCAAGCCGAAGCCGTGGACCGTGAAGGTGGACGGCATGGTGAAGAACGCGGCCGACTACCAGCTCGAGGATTTTCTCAAGCCGGCCAAGATCGAGGACCGCATCTACAGGCACCGGTGTGTCGAGGCGTGGTCAATGGTGATTCCGTGGCGCGGCTTTTCACTATCGGACATCCTGAAGCGCGCCGAGCCGACCTCGCAGGCCAAGTTCGTGGAGTTCACGACGCTGTTTGACCCGCGCCGCATGCCGGGCCAGACGATGCGCGTCCTTGATTGGCCGTACGTCGAAGGCCTGCGCCTCGACGAAGCGATGCACCCGCTCGCACTGATGGTGACGGGCGTCTATGGCCGCGATCTACCCAACCAGAATGGCGCGCCGCTTCGCCTGCACGTGCCCTGGAAGTACGGCTTCAAGAGCGTCAAGTCGATTGTGCGCATCCGCCTCGTGGACAAGCAGCCGCGCAACACCTGGAACCTCTCGGCGCCGGACGAATACGGGTTCTATTCAAATGTGAATCCTGAAGTCGATCACCCGCGCTGGAGCCAGGCGACTGAACGGCGCATTGGGGAGTTCAGCAAGCGCAAGACGCTGATGTTCAACGGCTACGCGGACCAGGTGGCGTCCATGTACACGGGGATGGATCTGAGGAAGAACTACTGAACTTCCGGGCGCTCAAGGAGCCACGTGGGTTTGGCGTGCTCCTCATCGTGGCGTTGTGCATCCCGCCGGTGCTGGGCATCGCCGGGGTGGCGTCCGACATTCTCGCGCACACGCGGTATTTCGGCTCGAATCCGGTCAAGGAAGTGGAACACTTTCTTGGCCGGTGGACGCTGCGCCTTATTTTCGCAACGCTCACCATCACGCCCCTTCGGCAGATCTCGGGCTGGAACTGGCTCGCGAAGCACCGCCGCACACTCGGCCTCTTCGCCTTCGCGTATCTCACGTTGCACTGGATCGCGTACGCGTTCCTCGACGTACAGCTCGACTGGGGCGAACTCAAGAAAGATCTGCTCAAGCGCCCCTACATCTTCCTCGGCATGACGGCGCTGCTGCTGATGATTCCGCTCGTGATCACGTCCACGAAGGCGATGATCCGGCGGCTCGGCAGGAACTGGACGAAGCTGCACCGGCTGATCTACATCATCGCGATCCTCGGTGTGATTCACTACAGTATGGCGGTGAAGAAAGACCTGACCGATCCGCTCACGTACGGCGCCGTGCTGTTGGTGTTGTATGGATGGCGCATATACCGCGCGACCCGCTCGCGGCCCGCGCCGGCATGATCGACGAACGCCTCGGCCGCCGCGACTCCGTGATCGCGCTCCCTTTCTCGAGAAACGCACAGTGACCGAACGGAGCCGGAACTGTTTTGCGATCGTCACGCCGGGGTTTGAGGTGGTGACCGAGGGTGAACTGAAGCGCCTCGCCGCGTTCGGAGTTGCCGATGTCGCGGCCGAAGAAGGCGGCGTTTCGTTTCACGGGAACGATGCCGCGGTCTTTGTCGCCAACTTGCACCTGCGCTCGGCGACTCGCGTGTTGGTACGCGTCGCGAGCTTCTCCGCGAAGTCTTTCGCGGAGCTTGAACGCCGCGCGAAGCCTGTGCTCTGGCGCGACTACGTTGCAAAGGGTCAGGACGCCGCGTTCAAGGTGACCTGCAAGAAATCGAAGCTCTATCACTCCGATGCGGTCGCCGAACGACTGGCCAAGTCGTTGGTAGCGGCGATGCCGGGATCCAAAGTGGTGGACCCTGGCGATGAAGAGGATGAGACGCAGGCGCAACGCGCCCAGCTCTTCATTGTCCGTGTGCTCCGCGACGTCGTGACGATCAGCGCGGATGCGTCAGGCGAACTGCTGCACCGCCGCGGCTATCGACTGGCCACCGCCAAGGCGCCAATCCGTGAAACGATTGCCGCCGGCTGCTTGCTCGCCCTCGGATACGACGGCCGCGCGCCGCTCCTCGATCCGATGTGCGGCGCCGGCACATTTCCGATTGAAGCCGCGCTCATCGCGAGAAATATCGCCCCTGGTGCGGAACGCGTATTCGCCTGCGAGTCGTGGCCGGACTTCGACGCGGTCGCAGTGAAGCGCGAGCGAGCGGCTGCGCGGAAGAACGAACGTGCGTCATCGCACGCCCCAATCATCGCGTCGGACCGCGACGCC
The DNA here is from genome assembly GCA_026387935.1 of Gemmatimonadota bacterium. Lineage (GTDB taxonomy): Bacteria > Gemmatimonadota > Gemmatimonadetes > Gemmatimonadales > Gemmatimonadaceae > Fen-1231. The sequence goes on from JAPLKU010000005.1 coordinate 51,254, forward strand.
GGCGCGGTGAAAGCCACGCTGGCCAACGCCAAGCGCGCAGGGGTCGCTGACAACATCGTCGTGACCGAGCAGCCGCTTTCGGCTATAGAACCACCAGCAGGGCCAGGCCTCCTCATTGCCAACCCGCCCTACGGCGCGCGCGTTGGCGAAGGCGGCGATCTCCGCAATCTCTACGCGCAGTTTGGCAACGTCACTCGTGCGAAGGCGAAAGGCTGGCGCATTGCACTCGTCTCTGCCGATCGCGCGCTCGAGTCCCAAACGAAACTGCCGCTCGAGGAGCTCGTGAGCTTTTCGAACGGCGGAATCAAGGTGCGGTTGATTGGAACACGCGCCGCAACCTGACGCGGCGGCGCTCCACGACCTGCGGGAGAAGATCGGCTAGCGTACTAGACCGAAAACTTCCGGACGAACTGTCCGTTGTTCTCCCACTGCGTCTTCTTCGGATCCACCACCGACTGCTCGGGCTGCAGCACGCCGTGCGCGTCCGTCGCGCGGGAGACGATCGTGTGCTCTCCCGCCTTAAGACCGTCCCACGAGTAGCTGAAGAGCTTCCACGAGAACTCGGTGTTCTGCGGATCGAAGGTCGCGCGCTGCCAGGGCCCGTCGTCGAGGCGTACTTCCACGCTCCGCAGCGGCAGATTGCCGCCGAGTGCGAAGCCGTGCGCCGTGTACTTCGTGCCGCTACGCGTGAGCCGCGCGACCATGGACTTCACGCGGATGCGGTCGACAAGTGATTCGTTCCAGACCGTCTCTTCGCCCACCTGTTCCGGCTTGAAGGTCACATAGTCGCGCGTCATGAAGCGCCCGATGAAACGCGTGTCCTGTGCGTGAATGCGGTCGAGCCATTTCACGTTCGCCACGCCGTACCAACCCGGCACGATCAATCGCACCGGAAATCCGTGAATAGGCGCCAGCGGCTGGCCGTTCATTTCCCAGGCGAGCATGACTTCGGGGCGCTGCGCATCCTCAGGGTAGAGGCTGCGGCCGAAATGCTGCTCCACTTCCATCTCTCCGGAGCGGCCGTGCGTTACTTTCTCCTTTCCCTTGTCCGTGCCGAAGAACACCACTTCGCGCGCGTTCTTGTCGACGCCGGCATCACGCAGAAGGTCGCGGAGGCGCGTGCCCGTCCACTTGGCATTGCCGGTGAGCCGATTCAATGAAGTCGGACTGCTGCCGCCACACTCGAAGCCGACGATCTGCTCGAATTTCGGGCGCTTCTTGAGTTCGTCCAGCGTGAGGGACAGCGGCTTGTTGAACATGCCCGTCAGCTTCAGCATGTACTTCGCCGGATCCACCTCGGCCGTGCCGTAGTGCTGTACGAGGTAAAAATCTTCATTTGCCGTAATGAACTTCGTGCGGTCCACTGTGCGCGTGTCGAGGCTGCCGCGCGCGACGAAGTTGGCGGGAGTGTCGGTCCATGGGATCACCTCGTCGCCCTGCTGCTGGATTGAGCCGAGAATTTCGTCCCAGTTTCCGATGGCAGCGAATGAAGCGGCGGCTGCGCTGCTCCGCAGAAGGGTGCGGCGGGAGATGTCGTTGGTCATGTGAGCCTCAAGGGGAAAAGCTGCAATGCTCTGCAGAAACTACGGCGAGCGGGCCGTTATCGCACCGCTCGGCAAACGAATTCAACGTCGAGCCGGCTATGGAACCCGAACTGACTCGAGTGCCCTGGACCCGCCGCCAATCACGAAACCCGTGGCCTTGCCGTTCACGACATCGAAGGCCACGCGCCCCGGTCCGCGAGCCGTGAACACGTGGTTGCCCTGGCTCGCCAGCTTCACTCCGGCCGGCTGGCCGTCCTGCTGAAACATCAGCGCCTCGTTCTCATCGTAGAGGCGAACGCCGGCCTTGGATCCATCCGGCCGCGTGATGGCGTACCGCCCGACGTACTGCGCACGTTCCTCTGCAGTGGTCGGCAGATCCTTTGGTGGTGGCGGAACTCGGCGCGGAACGCCAAGCACCGCGCGCGCCAGCGCGTCCGCCACGGCATCTGACGGCGCGGGCGACGTGTTCGCGAGCACGACCACGGTGAGCGAGTCGTCGGGAAAGTGCGAGAGGAACGAAATGAATCCGTTGATGCCGCCACCGTGCGAAATCACACGGTGCGTTCCTGCCGTATCCGCTGTGAGGCCGAAGCCGTAACTCATCGGCCGGCCACTCGGCAGCTTTACGGGCGTCGTCATGTCGCGGAATGACGTCGCGTTCACGATGCGTCCGGCGTGCAGCCGCGTCGTCCACGACACGAGGTCGCCGACGGTCGAGCAGAGCGATCCTGCCGCGTACGGCAGGTCCATTGAGAGGAAGTCGCTGTTCGTAAATCCGTTCGCGCCCTTGTCGTAGCCCTGCGCGCGGCGCGGAATCAGTTTCTTCGTATCGCAATACGTACTGCCCGCGAGTCCATGCGGTGCGAACAGCCGCTCGGCGAGGTAGTCACCGTATTTCTTGCCGGTGACTTTCTCGATGATCATGCCGAGCATGAAGTAGCCGGTGTTGTTGTAATAGAAGTGCGTGCCCGGCTCAAACTGGAGCGAATCCTTCGCGATGACACTGATCAACGAGTCGTGCGAGAGGTCCATCCGCATCACCGTGCCGAACCGGCTGCCGACGTCAGTGTAGCTCGGAATGCCGGATGTGTGGTTGAGCAGATGGCGCAGCAGGATCTTCCGGCCATGCGTCGGGAAGGTCAGCCCGTACTTCGTGATGTCGTCGTCAAGATTAAGCTTGCCTTCCTGCACCAGCTGCATGATGGCGGACGATGTGAACTGCTTGGTGATAGAGCCGATCCGAAACACCGTTTGTGGCGTGGCCGCGAGCTGGTTCTCGACATCGGCGAATCCGTAGCCCTTCATGAGCAACGTGTCGCGCCCCTTCACGACGGCGACTGTCATGCCCGCGACGGCTCCCGCTTTCACAGGCGCGCCGGCGATGGAGTCGAGGCGCGCGATGAGCGCGGCGCGCGAGGGGGATTGAGCGGCAAGGCTCACCCCGACAACGGACGCACAGGCAATGAGGTGACAGCTACGCATGAGCAGATCTCCCCCGGTCCTGCGACCGGAATGTTCTAGTGCGCCGCGCTCCGGCCGAGATCGACCTTGATGTTGCGCCACTTCCCTTGATTGAACCGGATCACGCTGAGTGTGCAGCGCGTGAAGTGGCCGGCCAGAATCGCGAGCCAGATGTGCAGCGGCTCGAGCGTCCCGAACTGCCGCACGGTGAAACAGATGCCCAGCGGAATCATCACCTGCGACACAATCGAGATATAGAGCGGGCTCCTCGTGTCGCCGGTGCCCTGCAGGCCGCCGGTGTAGGTGAGCGCTACGGTGATGAACAACCCGGACAGTGCCAGTACACGCAACAACTGCGTGCCAATTTCGATGACCATCGGCTCGTGCATGCCAAACAGGGCGAGCAGCTGCGTGGGAATCAGTAGAAACGTCGCGCCGATGACGGCCGCGCCGGTGAGCCCGTAACGCGCGGCGACGTGCACGCCTTCAACGGCGCGGTCGGGTTGGCCAGCGCCAAGGTTCTGGCCGGCGATTGCGGCCGCTGCGCCAAGCAGTCCCTGCGACGTCCACGTGATGAACGAAAACAATTCCGTGTAGCCAACGGCGAACGTCGCTTGCGCCTCAGCACCATGCGCAACGGAGCCGATGAATCCAAGCATCAGCACGCCGCCGACGTTCATCGCGATGCCCTGAATACCGGTGGGCAAGCCGAACTTGAACAGCGACTTGATGATCGTCCAATCGGGCGCGTAGCCCTGGTGCTTCGGAAACGAGACGACCCATCCGCCTGCCCAGAGCTTATAGATGGAGTAGATGCCGAGCAGACCGAACGCCGTCACGGTTCCCATCGCCGCGCCCTTCGTGCCGAACGCGGGAATCGGTCCGAGGCCGCGGATGAGAATCACGTTGAAGGTGATGTTCAGCACGGTCACCGCCATGCCAAGCTTCATCGGCGTTTTCGCGTCGCCGGCCGAGCGCAGCGCGCCACCGAGCATGAAGAAAATCAGCATGCCACTGCTGAACACGAACATCGTCCGCAGGAAGGGCAGCGCTTCGGCTTGTACCGCCGGCGAGGCGTTCACCAAGCCCAGCAGCCAGGGCGAGAGGAAGTATCCTGCCGGCGCGAGAATCCCCAGCGACATCCCAATCGCCGTGAGGAATGCTTGATATACGGTGCGATCGACCTTCTCGTGATCGCCGGCGCCGGCAAAGCGCGCGACGAGCACACTCATCCCCGTGAACAGGGATGAAATAAAGACGATGACAACGAGAAAAATCTGCCAACTCACGCCAATCGCCGCGTTCGCCGTGAAGCCGACGAAGTTGCCGACAAGGGCATGGTCAATGACGCCCTGAAGTCCTCCAATCACGTTCGTAACCACCGCTGGCCAGGCGAGCTTCCAAACGGCCGAGCTCAGGTGGCCTTCAACGATTGAACGGTCGAACGTCTTGCTCGGGGCTGGTCCGGACATTCACGGAATGTAGGGGACGGGTACGACGAGCCGGGCAATACGCGTCGAACGGCTCAGGCTGGCGCTGCCGCCTGCCCTCGGTGTGGCTTCGCAACCCCTTCGCGCGTCTATGGTTGGCTGGTTTCACGCCGTACGTTCACCCCAGAGCTAAATTCCAACTCCATGGTCGAGCCCGCAACCTCCGTGTTCAACGACGCTTACATCGCCGAGATGTATGAGCTTTGGCTCAGCAATCCGGTCGTGGTGGAAGAGTCGTGGCGGAATTTTTTTGTGCTTGCTCAGCGGTACGGCGGAGCGAGCCCGGCGTGGGCGCCCGCACCAGCGGTTGCGGCATCCGCTTCGCCCGCACCTGGCGCTTGGGCACCCGCACCACCGCCAGTCCTCGCGCTAATCGCCCCATCACCCTCGCACCCAGCACCTCCGGGGCCCCCAGCGCCCGCTGTCCTCAGCACCGACCAGGACTTCGCACGCCGCGTTGTTGGTATCTCTCGCTATCTGAACTCCATCCGCCGCTACGGCTATCTCGCCGTGCAGCTCGATCCGCTTGGCTCGCCTCCACTTGGCGCCGCGGAACTCACCCTTGAGCACTACGGCATCGCCGACGCTGACCTTGATCTCGTTTCCGGCGAGGCGCTCGGTTTTCCGCACCTGACAACCGGACGCGACGTCGCCGAGCGCCTCAAGTACCGCTACACGCGCAACATCGCCGTCGAGTTCGTTCATTGCGGCACAGACGAAGAGCGCCAGTGGTTCCGGCAGCTCTTCACCGCCGAACAACTCACGCGCCCACTCACGCCCGACGAGAAGCGCGCGTTGTTGAAGCGGCTCTCGCAGGTGGAAGGCCTCGAACGTTTCCTCGGTCGTGCGTTCGTTGGGTACAAGCGTTTCTCGCTCGAAGGCACCGACGCACTCGTGCCAATGCTCGATTCGGCACTTGAGGAGTCGGCAGCAGCCGGCGCGCGCCACGTGGCCATCTCCATGGCGCATCGTGGCCGACTGAATGTGCTCGCGCATGTGCTCGGAAAGCCGTTCGAGCATCTCTTTGCTGAGTTCAGCGGCCGTCATGATCACCTCGGCGGCGCCGCGACTGGCGACGTGAAGTACCATCTCGGTTTTGACAACGATCTGCTGACGTCAGCCGGCCGGCCGCTGCATGTGGCGCTCGTGCCGAATCCGAGTCACCTCGAAGTGGTGAATCCCGTGCTGCAGGGCATGGCGCGCGCGCTGCAGCGGCATCAGGGCGATCCGTACGAACGCAATGAGTTTTCGGTGGTCCCCATCTGCATTCACGGCGACGCGGCGTTTCCTGGCGAAGGCATCGTCGCCGAAACGTTCAACCTCGCGCAGCTGCGTGGCTACAGCGTCGGCGGCACGTTGCACATCATCGTCAACAATCAAGTGGGCTTTACCACTGATCCTGTCGACTCTCGCTCGACGCGTTTTGCCAGCGATCTCGCGAAGGGTTTTGAGATGCCGGTCATTCACGTCAACGCGGATGATCCGGAAGCGTGCGTGATCGCGATGCGCATCGCTGTGGCGTACCGCACGACGTTCGGACGTGATTTTCTCGTGGATCTTGTCGGCTATCGCCGGCATGGCCATAACGAAGGTGACGAGCCGGCCTACACGCAGCCGTTGCTCTACGACACGATTCGCGCGCACCCCACCGCACGTAACATCTGGGGCGCGCGATTGGTCGGTGAGGACATGGTCGCTGCTGCGGATGTGGATGCCGCCGAGCGCGATGTGGCGAACTCCTTGCAGCGCATTTACGACACGTCGAAGGATGCGGCGGCCGTCCCGCACAAGTGGGAGCAGTTTGTGGAACCGGGCGCGCCGATTGTTACGTCGGTGCGGCAGGATTTGCTGCTCACGGTGAACGATGCGCTGCTCACCTGGCCGGACACCTTCACGCCGCATCCGCGACTCGCGAAGCAGCTCGAACGCCGTCGTGAGGTGATGGACGCTGTTGGCGGAATCGATTGGGGTCATGCAGAAACGCTCGCGTTCGCGAGTATCCTTGCCGATGGCATGAGCGTGCGCCTCAGTGGACAGGACGCCGAGCGCGGCACGTTCTCGCACCGACACTCCGTACTGCGCGACGTGAAGACGGGGCAGAGCTGGACTCCACTGCAGCACATCGCCGGCACCGCGTCGGCGTTCGAGGTGTACAACTCACCGCTCTCGGAGACCGCCGTCATGGGCTTCGAGTACGGCTTCAGCGTTGCCGCGGCGGACACGCTTGTCCTGTGGGAAGCGCAGTTCGGCGATTTCGTGAACGTCGCGCAGCCGATCATCGACCAGTTCCTCTCGGCGGATCGCGCGAAGTGGGGGCAGGACTCCGGGCTCGTGCTGCTCCTGCCGCATGGCTACGAAGGCCAGGGGCCTGAGCACTCGAGCGCTCGCCTCGAACGGTTCCTGCAAATGGCCGCGGAGTCGAACCTGCGCATCGCGTACCCGAGCACACCGGCGCAGTACTTCCACATTCTCCGTCGGCAGGCGCTTACGCCATCGCGCCGTCCGCTGATCCTGATGCAGCCCAAGTCTTTGCTGCGCCTGCAGCAGGCGATGTCCCGCCTCACTGATCTCAGTGAAGGCGCGTTCCATCCGGTGCTCGACGATCCGAATGGACCGGCGAAGCGCGAGAAGGTGACGCGCCTCGTGCTGTGCAGCGGCAAGATCTACTATGACCTCGCGGCGAAAACGATTCCGGATGATGTCGCCGTCGTACGCGTCGAGGAGCTGTATCCCTGGCCGCATGCGGATCTGACGTGGCTGCTCGACGGTTACAAGTCTCTGCGCGAAGTCGTGTGGGCGCAGGAAGAGCCGAAGAACCAGGGTGCCTGGAGCTGGGCCGCACCGCGCCTGCGCGGCACGGTCGGCAATGTCGTAACGATCCGTTACGCCGGGCGCCCGGAACGTGCCAGCCCCGCCGAGGGGTATACACAGGCGCACAACGAAGAACAGGCCCGGATCGTAGCTGATGCACTCTCCACCGCACCGAGGTCGCCGGCAACCCGGCGCTCGAGCGGTGTGCTGCACGTCGTTTAGAAACCGAGTCCCGGACTTCATGGCGCGATTTCATCGTTCGCTTGCCGCGAACGCAATGACGGCATTGCTGGCACTCGCGCCGTTGTGCTCGATGGCCGCCCAGGATCGTGGCGCCCCGCAGCTCGACCAGCTGGTGCGCGGGCTCGCCGTATCGGCTCGCGTCCTGGTGATCGGCGCGCATCCGGACGACGAAGACACGCAGGCCATCGCCTGGCTCGCGCGCGGGAAGCGCGTCGAAACGGCCTACCTCTCGCTCACCCGCGGTGACGGTGGGCAAAACCTCATTGGCAATGAACTCGGCGAAGCGCTCGGCGCGATTCGCACTGAAGAGCTGCTCGCTGCCCGGCGCATTGATGGGGGCCGCCAGTATTTCACGCGCGCCTTCGATTTCGGATTCTCCAAGAACGCAGAGGAAACCGCCAAGCACTGGCCGCACGATTCACTGCTCGGCGATCTGGTCACCGTGATCCGTGCCTATCGCCCACATGTCATCTACTCCATTTGGTCGGGTACCCGCGCCGACGGCCACGGCCACCACGAAATGGCCGGCATGCTGGCGCGCGAAGCATTCGACGCGGCACTCGACACCACGCGCTTTCCGGCCCCCAAGTTTGGCGAGCCGTGGGCCCCGCTGAAGTTCTACCTGCGCGGCGCGGCGATGCCATTGCCGGTCAACGACTACGATCCAGTGTTGGGGCGCACCTACGCGGAGATCGCGATGGACAGCCGCTCGCAGCATCGCTCGCAGGGATTTGCCGGTGTGGCGCTGCGGCCCATCGTGCCCGGTGGTGCCAGCGGAGGGCCCGGCGGCCGTGGCGGATTCAACTTCGGCGGCTCACTTGTTCGTGGCGCGACGCGGGTGAACGAGAGTGTGGCACCGGAGAACGAGAAGTCGATGTTCGACGGCATCGACACGACCTTCAAACGGCTGATCCTCTCCGCGCCGGCGCGCGTGCAGGACAATCTCGAGGGCGTCAGCATCAAGGCCGATTCGGCGCGCGCGGCGCTCGACTTCCGTGAACCGTGGCGCGTCGCGCCAATCGTCGCGCGAATGCTGTCAGCGGTGCAACAGGTGCGCGGCCAGCTCCCGCGCTGTGCGCTGCGCGTGCGCATGACGCAGGCCATCCAGCGCGCCGACGTCACGCGTCCGCCGCGGTGCAACGCTGGCGAGAACGATCTCGACGCCGCTCTCGAAACCATGGAAAAGCGCGCCGGCCAGGCACTGCTCGCGGCCGCTGAGTTACAGGTCGAAGCGATCGCGCCGCGCGAGCAACTCGCGTTCGGTGACTCGGTGCCGGTGACCATCCAGGTCATCAATCGCGGTCGCCAGGCGATCACGCTGGCGGATCTGCGCGTCACCGGTGGCCCGCGCCGGGGATTTGACGCCATCACGATTCAGCCGGGCGCCGGTGAGTCGATTGTACAGAGCGTGATAGGCCTGCCCGATGATCGCCCCTTCTGGCTTGGTCCGCATGACGGAATGTTCGGCGAGCGGCAGTCGCCGTTCGATGGAATCGCTCGGGTCTCATCCACATCCGATGTTCTCGTGCCGTCCGTCGCGATTTCCGAAGAAATGCGCCGGCTCAGCGATGTGCGCCTCACGCTCGAACTCGGCGGCGTGAGCGTCGTCGTGAGCGCCGGCCCGCTCATCTACCGCACGGCCGATCCTCTGCTCGGTGTGCAGGACCCGCCGCTTGGCGGTGTGCCTTCGATTACGCTCGAGCTCGACCGAAATCTGGAATGGCTCCCGGCGAACAAGCCGATTGATCGGATGATGCGCGTGACCGTGAAGTCGTTCGCCGATGGTCCGCGTACGTTTGCGATCAAGGTGATTGCGCCGGACGGAATCAAGATCGATTCCATGCCGCCGTCCGTGACCATTGCCGGGCACGAGCAGATGGAGCTCTTTCTCCGCATGCGTGGAATGCTGAAACCCGGCCGCTACGAGTTTGGCGTGGTCGGCAGCGATCCTGCGCTTGGCAACTTCGCCGAAGGCTTTTCGTCCATCATCTATCCGCACATCCGGCCAATTCATCGGTATCGGACGTCGGGCCTCTATCTCAATGCTGTCGACATCGAGGTTCCGCCGAGACTCACGGTCGCGTACGTCCAGGGAGTTGGCGACGACAACGCGGTCTTTCTCCGCCAGCTTGGAGTGCCGACGACCGTCATTCAGCCCGGTGAGTTGGCCGGCTGGGACCTCTCACGCTTTTCGACGGTAGTCATTGGCACGCGGGCCTTCGAGGCGAATCGTGGGTTGCTCGCCTATGCACCGCGCCTCATGGAGTTCACAAAAGCCGGTGGCACGCTCATCATTCAGTACGGACAGAATCCCGCCACCACGCCCCAAATATTTCCGTTTCCGCTCACCTGGCAGAGCCCGGCCGAGCGCGTCACGGTTGAAGAGGCGCCGGTGACAGTGCTCGATCGGAAGTCGAAGGTGCTCACGTTTCCCAACAAGATTAGCGACGAAGACTGGAAGGGATGGGTGCAGGAACGCGCAGTGTACATGCCGAGCACGATTGATCCGCGATATCAGACCCCGCTCGAGATGCACGACCCCGGTGAAAAGGAAAACAAGGGTGCGGTCCTCGTGACCCCAATGGGCAAGGGGATGTACGTCTACACGACGCTTTCGCTCTTCCGACAACTGCCTGGAGCGGTGCCGGGGAGCGCGCGTCTCTTCGTGAACCTTTTGAGCGCGGGCGTTCCTGAATCGGCGCGGAAGGTGCCCTGATGGCCGCCAGCTTTCGCACAGTCCTGATTCGCGTGCTTGCCGCCGAATTGCTCGCGTGGGCGTTCCTCGCGCTGATCCAGTACCGCTACAACAGCTAGCGTAGACACCATGCATTGGATCAACTGGGCCGTAGTCATCGTGTACCTGACGTACCTCGTCACGGACAGCATTCGTCGCGCGCGAGGGGTGAACTCCATTGAGGGCTATTTCCTCGCCAACCGGAATCTTCCCTGGTGGGCAGTCGGGTTGACGGTGATGGCCACGCAGCTCTCGGCTGTCACGATGATCGGCACGACCGGGCAGGGCGCTGTAGACGGCATGCGATTTGTGCAGTTCTATTTTGGGCTGCCCGTCGCGATGGTGATCCTCGGCGTGACCATCGTCCCGTTTTTGCACCGTGCCAAGGTGTACACCGCATATGAGTTTCTTGAGCGGCGATTCGGAGCACGCACACGATCGCTGACGGCGTTTCTCTTTCTCTGTTCGCGCGGGCTCTCGTGCGGCACGATTATCGCGGCGCCCGCTGTGGTGTTCACTGCGATTTTTGGGTGGCCGTTGCCGCTCTCCGTCGCGATCATCGGTGCACCGACCGTGCTGTATGTGGTGATCGGGGGCGTACAGGCCGTCACCTGGGCAGACGTGAAGCAGATGTTCGTCGTCGTCACGGCGCTGGTGGCGATTGTCATCGTACTGCTCGTGAAGATTCCGGTGAGCCCTGATGCGGCGCTGACGATTGCGGGCGCGGCCGGTCGATTGCAGGTGTTCGATTTCTCGTTCAGTCTCACGCAGACGTACACGTTCTGGAGTGGCATCATCGGCGGCACCTTCCTGATGCTCTCGTACTTCGGGACGGACCAGAGCCAGGTGCAGCGCTACCTCACGGCCAAAACCGTCGAAGAGGCGCGCCGCTCGCACCTGATGAGTGCGTTCTGGAAGATTCCACTGCAGGCCCTGATCCTTCTCGTCGGCGTGCTGGTGTTCGTGTACTACCTGTTCGTTGCCCCGCCGGTGTTCTGGAACCCGACGCATGCGCGCGCTGTGCAGGCGGCCGATCCCAACGCCTATGTGCAGATCGAGCGCGAAGCCAACGCCGCTTGGGTGCGGCGCAGCCAGACGGCTGTTGAACTGGCCGGAGCGCCAACTGCGGACCGTACGCTGCGGCGCGCGCAGTTCAAATCTGCCGATTCGGCGTATGGCGCAGTTCGGTCTGACGCGCTCAAGCAGGCCGAGAAGGCCACGGGCGGTACGGTGCGCGATGTGAACTACATCATTCCGCAGTTTGTGCTCAACGAGCTGCCCGTCGGCCTTGCCGGCCTGTTCATTGCGGCAGTGATTGCCGCGGCGATGAGCGCTGTAGCCGGCGAGCTCTCAGCGCTTTCCACCTGCACCGTCATCGACTTCTATAGAAGGTGGGTGAAGCCCGAAGCATCCGACGCGCACTACCTCAAGGTCTCGCGCGGTGCGACGGCGTTCTGGGGTCTGGTGGCCTGTTTCGTGGCCGTGTACGCCGCCTCGCTCGGGTCGCTGATTGAAGTGGTGAACCGTTTTGGCTCGTTCTTCTATGGATCGATTCTCGGTGTGTTCATACTCGCCATGATTCCACGCGCGCGGGCGTCAGGGGCGTTCTTCGGCCTGGTGATTTCGCTGGTGGCGGTTGGCGCCGTGAGCTACTTCGCACCGAATGTGAGTTTTCTCTGGTACAACGTGGTGGCCACCGTGACCGCCGTCGTGACCGGGTACGTGATCAGCGCGTTCTCGCGCGGGGCCCCGGAACGACACATGCCCACGAACACCTGACGAGACCGCCATGGAACTGCTGACCCAGCCCGAGGCGTGGCTCTCGTTTGCCACCCTGACCGTGCTCGAGCTCGTACTTGGCATCGACAACGTCATTTTCATCGCGATTCTCGTCGACAAGTTGCCCGTGGCGCGGCGAGAGGGTGCCCGCCGCACCGGGCTCCTCATTGCCATGGTCATGCGGGTCGCGCTGCTCTTTGCCATCTCGTGGCTGGTGGGCGCCACGGCGCCGCTGTTCACCGTGTTTGGCAATGAGATTTCCATTCGCGACCTGATCCTGATCGGCGGCGGGCTCTTTCTGCTCTGGAAGAGCACAAAAGAAGTCGATCAGTTGATGGAAGGCGAGGCCGGTCACGAATCCGCCGCGGTAAAGGCCACCTACTCGGCCGTGCTCGCGCAGATCGTGGTGATCGATATCGTCTTTTCGTTCGACTCGATCATCACGGCGGTCGGCATGGCGCAGCACATCGAGGTGATGGTCGCCGCCGTGATCGTGTCGGTGGCGCTCATGATGGCGTTTGCCGGCGGGATTTCGAGGTTCGTGTCGTCGCACCCCACGGTGAAGATGCTCGCGCTGGCGTTCCTGTTCGTGATCGGCGTGCTGCTCATTGCCGACGGATTCGACCATCATGTACCCAAGGGATACATCTACTTTGCGATGGCCTTCTCGGTGTTGGTCGAAATGATGAACATTCGTGTGCGCAAGCGCAGTGCAAAGCCGGTACAGTTGCACGAGCCGTACACGCCCACATCTACTGACACGTCCAGCGACCATCCACGGAGCTGATTGTCATGCCTTCGCTCTTCGAGCCCGCCGTTCGCGATCAGTGTGTTTCCCGAATCGCAAAGCTCACGCCCGACACGCCGTCCAAATGGGGCAAATTCACGGCTACGCAGATGGTGGCGCACCTGAACGAGTCCATGCGCATGGCGATGGGTGAGCTTGCCGTAGCGCCGAAGCCGACGGGATTGCTGCGCACGGCGTTCGTGCGCTGGCTCATCATCTACGTGCTGCCGTTTCCCAAAAGCGCACCGACGGCCCCGGAGTTGCTCGCACGCGGCAAGTCCAATGCGGTGGAACTTGACGCCGAGCGGGCGTTGTACAAGGAGCTGCTGGCGAAGCTGGCGGCGCGCCAGGGATCGTCCACGTGGCCGGATCATCCTGCATTTGGTTCGATGACCGAGGCACGCTGGGGTGCGCTGGGCGCAAAGCATACCGATCACCATCTGAGGCAGTTCGGTATCTAGAACGCACCACGGCCAAGTGGGTTACGCCGAGTCAGGATTGCGGTGATGAGTGTGTTGGCCCGCGCCGCCAGCGCCTACTTGATCCGCTCGTACGTCGCGAAGGTCACGCCGGTCGTCTTTCCCGAGCCATCATCGCGCATGTACATCACGGCGATCGTGTTGCCGTCAGGCGAAAGCACGTTCGTAAGCACCTGCGTCACCTTGCCGTCCTTCTTGTTCACGATTTCGGACACGCGGTCGCTGATGCGGCGCACCGCCGAGTGGGTCTGGCCCTGATTGCCGGTCACCGGCATCTCCTTGCCGTCGAACTCCGTGGTGTACCACCACGATGTCGTGTCGCCGCGCGCGTTGACCGAGACGATGGTGACTTTCATGCCGGTGGCGCCGAAGGCCTCGTAGGTCATCACGTTGCTCGCGGGGGCCGGTGCTTCTGACTTAAGCTTCCATTGACCGAATCGCAGGTTAGGCGCTGCCGATCCCTGGGCGCTGGTGTTCACCGCGATTGCCGCAATGGCAAGCGCAGCGTACATCGTATGGCGCATTGTCCGCAGCATGCGTATCCTCTCCAGAGTCATGTGGCGTGAAGGACAAGACAATTCAATGACCACTACCGTGCCTAATACTGTACGATTCACCGTCGCCGTGCTCGCCACGACTTTCGCGTTCGGCGCGGCGCCGGCCCACGCCCAAACGCGTACCGCCGACCCAATCAAGCGCGGCCTCCAGCTCACGGACTTTCCGCGCATCGTGAAACTCACCGAAAACGTCTACGGTTACGAGGAGATTCGCCAGCCGGGGTTCACGACCGTAAGCCTGATCGTCGTCGGGAAAAATGGCGTGCTCGTCGCCGACGGGCAGGGAAGCCCGGCGGCAACGCAAACGATGCTGGACAAGATTCGCACGGTCTCGCCGCTGCCCATCAAATGGTACATCGTCGGATCAGACCATGGCGATCACACCGCCGGAAACTCCGTCCTGCCTGCGGGCATTACCTACGTCGTCCACCGCAACTCACGTGCGCAGCTGGTGAAGGACTCGGTGGCTGCCGCCGCGCCAAGTGCCCGTGGTGGCGCGCCGCGCGTCGTCGTCGTTCCTCCGGTGGCGATGGCGTCGGATGAACAAACAATCGACGTGGGCGGCACGTCGGTGCGCGTGCTGTTCCTCGGTCGCGCGCACACCGGCGGCGATCTCATGGTGCACCTGCCGCGCGAAAAGATCCTCTTCATGAGTGAGGCCTATCTCAATCGCGTTTTCCCGGCGATGCGATCGGCCTACCCGTCAGAATGGATCGCGACCATTGATCGCGCGCTGAAAGTCGACGCGCAGCGCTTCATTCCCGGCCATGGCTTCATTGAAGAAGCGACGGTCTCGCGCGAAGAACTCATCACCTTCCGCACGGCGCTCGTGGACGTGATCGCCGAGGTAAAGCGATTGCACGCCTTGGGGCTTTCAGCCGACGACGCGATCAAGCAGGTCAACTGGGGCGCCTACCGGGATTGGTTCCTGGCAGAACAGCAGGCGCCCATCGCTGTACGAAAAGTCTATGAAGAGATCGAAGGCAAACTGACGCCGCCGGCTTGAGTGGCGACCGGCAGCTTCGCTGGGAAACTGCAAAAGCCATAGCGTGACTACGTTTGTGGTTTGACCAGTCCAGCGAGAAAGTCCGCCATGCGATGGCTGACCGCGCCAATTTCATGGTCTCTCTTGCACACATCCCATCCGCGCGACGCGATGGCGGCTAGGCCAGCGCGATTTGCTTGCGCCCGTTTGAGAACATCCGCCGCGGTCACCACGCTGGGCTCGTCCACGAACAGGGCGATGTTGCGCGCCCGCAGGAATCGCGCACAGGCGCCATCGGCCGGACCGACATTCAGGATCGCGCGGCCAGTCGCGAGGTAGTCGGTGATCTTCGTCTGTACGGAAGTGCGCGAAATGCGCGCGTGCGCGGGCTCGTAGCTCGAGGCGACCACCTGCAGGTCGGTATCGGCGAGCACGCCGCGTAGCGACTCGTATGGGACGAGGCCGCCTGAGATCGTACCAGTCTCGCGCCACAGAAACTCGTTCTGCTTCCATCCGCGTTCATCCGTGTGCAGCACGAGCTCGATATCATCACCGCCCATGCGCCGCGCCGCGACGGCGCGGGCGATGAGTGCCAGCGCGTCGAGATGCATCGGCCAGATGCTGCCGGCGTACCGCAACCGAAAGCGCCCGGTTCGCGGCGAGGTGAGCGCCGCCGGTGCTTCTCCGATCATCACCGCGTTGTGCACCACCGCGGTTGGCCGCACGATGCCGGTCCAGAGCCGCAGTTCTTCGGCGAGATATTCCGAAATCACCAGCCAACCAGCATTGGTCTTCAGGAACCGGCGCGCCGTGCGACGGGCGGTATCGGTCAGCCAGCGTGCGTCGTACTGCTGCGCCCAATCATCCATCAACCAGGTGACCGACGGAATCTTGAGTGCGCTGGCCCAGCGCTCGCCTAACACCAGGGGCGCGGCGCTCGTGGGCACGACCAGGATGATCTCTGGAGAAAAACCGGCCAGCGCTGCCTCGTCGAGCGGGCACCACGCCATCGCCTGAGCGTGCATGTCACCAACCCAACGGCGTAGTTGTTCGCGCACGCCGCCAGGCAGCCGCCACCCGGCGTCCCTGATGGGATGTCCGAACTGATCAGCAACCGGTTGATCCCTCGTCGTGGTGATTACGCGCACCGACTCGGCGGGCCAGCCCGAGAGCAGATTCAGCAACGTGCGGCCCGCGCCCCTGCTCGTCGGCGCGAGATCGGCGTCCGTGACGATCAGCAGTCGCGGCGCTGCGGACCGGCTCACCGTGGCCGCACCTTCCACGCATCCACGATCTCGTCGAAGATCGTGCCGAGCGGGACGGTAATGTCCCAGCCAGGGTAGTGCGAGCGCATCTTGGTCAGATCGCTGTAGTAGCAGATATGATCACCGACGCGATTCGTGGCTTCGTATTCGCTCACCATGTGCTTGCCGCTGCGTGCTTCTACCAGACGAAACGCCTCGAGAATCGAACAGGCGTTCAGCTTGCCGCCGCCGAGGTTGTACACCTCGCCCGCCCGCGGCGCGGTGATAAAGGCATCAACGAAACGCGCGACATCCTTCGAATGGATGTTGTCGCGCACCTGCTTCCCCTTGTAACCGAAGATGCGATAGGTACGCCCCTCGAGATTGCACTTTACGAGGTAACTGAGGAATCCGTGGAGCTCCACACCGCTGTGACTCGGGCCCGTGAGGCACCCACCACGCAGTGCGCAGGTCTTGAGGCCGAAGTAGCGCCCGTATTCCTGCACCATGATGTCGGCTGCGACTTTCGAGGCGCCAAAAATCGAATGCGTTGAGCGGTCAATCCGGAAATCCTCAGCAATGCCATTGGCAAATGCGGGACTCGCGTACTCCCAACGCGTGTCAAGTTCGACGAGGTCGAGTTCGTTCGGGGCGTCGCCGTAGACCTTATTCGTGGAGAGGTGCACGAAGGGTGCGTCGGGAGCGCTGCGCCGCACCGCCTCGAGCATGTTGAACGTGCCAACAGCGTTCGTATCGAAGTCGTCGAATGGAATCTGCGCGGCCTTGTCGTGGCTTGGCTGCGCGGCCGCGTGGACCACGGCATCGGGCTTCACGCTCGCGACGAGCTTCAGGACGCCGTCACGATCGCGCACGTCGAGCTCGTGGTGTACGAAGCCGGGGCAGTGTGCAACGAGACGTGTCTGGTTCCAGCGCGTATCGCCCGCTTCGCCAAAGAACACGGCGCGCTGGTTGTTGTCGACCCCGTGCACCTCCCAGCCATTGGCGTGGAAGTGCGTGACCATCTCAGAACCAATCAGCCCCGATGAGCCGGTGACCAGAAGGCGCGACATGAGGGTAAATCTACCGTCGCGGCGCGGTGAGCCGCGCCGTCCAGCCCCTTCGCCAGACGCGGGCGGCCAGGGTCACCCGTTACTTCGCCGGCACGGCCTCCATCAGGAGTTTGACCGCCTTCCGGAGTGCGCGACCGCCCTCCGCAGCACCCTTGTAGTGACCGAGTCGCACAATGGCGAGGTCATGCGTCGGGATAATCAGCACGTTCTGCCCGCCGACGCCGGCCATGTAGTACGCACTCTTCGGAGCGGGGAAGGTTGAGTCGCCGTTGATCCAGAAGAGCCCACCGTAGGTCGGACGTTTATCTGCCAGCCACGCCGGCGCGAGCGTGCTGACGAACTTCGCGTAGCCCTCGGGCAGGATCCGTTCGCCATTCCAGACACCGTCCTGCAGATAGAGATTGGCGATGCGGGCCCAGTCCCGCGCGGGCGCGAGTTCGTACCCGTGCGTGAGGAAGTTGCCGAACGGATCGGTCTCCATGACCATGTTCCGGACGCCGATCTTGTCGAAGAGCGCCTTTTGCGGAAATGCGTGATAGTTCTCTCCACGCTTTTCGACAGCCAGCCGCGTGAGGTAGTTGGTGAGCACGGGGTCCGTGTTCCGGTACCGTCCCACAGTATTCGGCGGCCACTGCTGGGCACGCGTGGCCGCATAGTGAAAGGCGTTCGCCGTACTCGTGTAGTAGTAGAGGTGATCGGGGTAGGGACCCTTTGCATCGTAATCCGGATCTTGTGGCGCGATGATGCGGAGCCCACTCGACATGTGCAGAATGTCGGAGATGCGAATCTTTGCCCGCGGATCGCTGGGCTGCGTCTGCCACTCCGGAATCGGTGCTGGCTGGTCGAGCGTGTATGCGCCCTGCTTGACGAGGATCCCGAATAGCGTACCGGAGAGACTCTTTCCCATCGACCAGCTCTCGAGCGGGGTTGTCATCGTGATATTCGGGCCGTAGCGCTCGGCGATGATCTGTCCCTTATAGGTCACGACGAATGCGGCCGTCATGCCTGAGTCGAACGCCGCGGCCAACGCAGCAGCTACCTTCGCCTTGTTCACGTTTGTCGGCCACGGCACCGTCGCGGGTTTGTCGCCCATGGGCCAGGCCTGCGTTGCCGCCGGTGGCAGCGCACTCTTCACCACGCTCGGTTTGAATTCCGGTTCGGTCTTGCCCACCGGAAGCGCAATGCATCCCTGGCTGCCGAACTGCTTCGCGAAGCGCACCGTGCCATTCGGTATGGTCACCGCGACGGAATGTGCCGCGCGGTCAATCTTCACGGAGGTGAACTGCGAGCGAACCTCGTATGGCGCTGTGAAGTAGCCGGTGTTGGCGGCCACGAATGCCGAGTCGAGCCCACTGATGAACATCGCTGAGCACATCACGGTGGCGTAGCCGGCAGCTTCGTGTTGCAGGCGATCGCCCGGCACGGGCACGTATGGCGTGCCGAGGTCGAGCGATTTGCCTCGCGCAATCAGCGCCTCGCGCGCAGTGCGCGCGGAGTCTCGCGCCTGAGCCTGCATTCCCGTTGTTGCGAAGACGCAGAGGACGGCGAGTACGGCGAGCACGAGGCGACGGTTCATCAGAAACGCTCCGTTCAGGGCGAAGGCGGATCAAGCCAGTTGTCAACATACATCCAGGTCGTGCGTGCGTACTGAAACACGATTGGCGTGAACAGCAGGTAAAACACCAAGGCGAAGGCAAAGCACCATTCCCAATCGAGCGTCGGCGCAATTTGCCGAATGCCGACGGCGAGGGCGGCGACAATGCTCACGCCGAGGAAGTAGCCAATCGCGATGGCGCCGAGGAAGTAGCCCGGCTCGCGTTCGAAGATGTACCGACAGGTTGGGCATTGGGCGTTCATCGTCACGGCGCCGGCAAAGATCCGACCCTTTCGGCATACTGGGCAGCGTCGGCCCAGGCCGTCCCAGACGCGATCAAGAAGACCTCGGGCACCAGAACGCTGCATTGCTACAAATTACGGCAATTCCACAACAGCAGCGTCATAAAGAGTGTGTTCGGGTCGAAAGGTCCGGCGCGCGACTGGAGCGGATGAAGGCATCACCTCGGTGGGTGGACGGATCGTTTCAGAGCGTGCATGAGATGATTCCGCACCGGCGTGGCTATTGCGCCGACGCCTCAACGGAAAACGCGGCCAGCCGCCTGATCGTCTCACGAATCTCATCGGCCGTCGTGCCGGGATGAATGGGGCAGAGCCGCAACGCCGGCCGTCCGCGCAGAATCGTCGACATCACCAGCGCGTAGCCATCGGCACGCATCAGGTCCACGCTGCGCGACGTGATGGCGTCGATCTCCTTCTCGCTCCGCGATGGATCGTTCCACCGGAACGAGATGATTCCCATCTGCGACGGTGTGACCACCGTCCAGCGCGAATCGGCGCGCAGCGTGGCTTCGGCCACGTCCGCCATGTCGAACCCGACGTCAATCGCGCGGCGAAACTCCGCGAGCCCGAAGGCCCGCAGTGAGAGCCAAAGCTTCAGCGCCTTGAACGAGCGCGTGAGTTGCACTCCGTGCTCAAAAAAGTTCACGTCGGCGTGCACATGGCGCACCACGTCGGCGAGGTAGTCGGCGTGATCATCTTCATCAATTCGAAACGCTTTTCGCAGCACTGACGCATCACGCACGAGCAAGCAGCCTAACTCATAGGGCTGGAAAAGCCACTTATGCGGGTCGAGCGTGATGGAGTCGGCGCGGCCAAGGCCGGCGAGCGCCGCGCGGCCACGTTCCGTGATCACGGCCGCAGCGCCGTATGCGCCGTCTACATGCAGCCAGAGATTCTCACGGGCACAGAGATCGGCGAGTGGGCCAAGTGGATCCACCGCACCTGTGTTCGTTGTGCCGGCGTTCGCGACGACACAAAATGGCTTGAGCCCAGCCGCGCGATCAGCCTTGATCGCCTGTTCCAGATCCGGAATCGAAAGCCGTAGTCCTTCATCCGTTCCAACCGTCCGTCGCTGCTCGGCGCCGAACCCGATGATCCGAAGGCCCTTCGCCATAGACGAGTGCGTCTGGTCAGAGCAGTACACGACGGCCTTCGCATCGGGTCCGCCGAGTCGCGCTTCTCGTGCCGCGGCAATCGCCGACAGGTTCGCCATCGAACCGCCACTCACCATGATCCCGCCGCCCTCGGCGGGGTACCCGACCAGTTCCTTCATCCAGTCAATGACGTTGATCTCGAGCTGCGACGCGGCCGACGACGCCATCCAGTGGCCGGCAAAGAGATTGTGCGCGCTCGTCAACAAGTCGCCGATCACGCTCACGTAGTTCGACGGGCTCGGCACAAACGCATAGAACCGCGGATGGTCCGTCTTAAGCGAGTTGGGGAACACATCGCGTGCGAGCAGGTCGAGCAGTTCGTTGACCGACGTGCCCTCTTCCGGCAGTCCCGTGCGAAGCAACCGCTCGGTGTCATCGCGCGTCAGCGTGCGTGCGACGTGCTCGTCGCGGTTGTTTTCGAAATGTTTGATAACGATGTCGAGCGCGCGCTGGCCAACCGCGCGCATTTCATCGCTGGAGAGTTCGAGCGGATGCGGTGACTTGCTCTTCATTTGGTATCGAACGCCTTGTTCAGCCGGTCGCCGGGAACGGCGCGGCCGAGATGAGTGAATGTGCCGAGCTCGGCGATGTCAGTTGCGGCATCGAAGAAATCTGACCAGGCCGCCCGAGCGAGCGCGCCACCGACGCTGATGCGGCGAACGCCGGCGTCGCGCAGTGCAGCGACTGTTGTGAAGTCACGGCTCACCAGCTCTCGTGGAGCGCGCGAAACGCTTGGCGCCGATCTGTTATTGACGACATGGAGGAACCCGGATGCTAGCGCATCGGCGCGCCGGGCTCCAGCGGTGCTACGCAGTTTTCCGGGCGCGTCCCTTGCGTGCATTCCACCACATCAGGACGCCGGTGATGATCTGTGACATCATGACGAGCGAGGCGAGCAGCCAGATTGCCTCGGTCGGCTTTCCCATCACATCTCCGGTGCGCCTGCTGGTTGTGTTGGCGCTGGCGGTGGCGTTCACGCGTTGGACACGAAGCCGTCAGAGCTAGCCAGTAGACGCGCGCCCGAGCCAGGGCACCTTCACACTGTGCCCGGTCTGGCGGCGCATCGAAATCCCTGGCCGTCATCAGCCGCACGTTGCGCATGACACCGCCGCCTTCTTTCGCCACCGCCGCCTTCTTTCGCCACCGCCGGCGAATACTTCCTGATGAAGCCGTCCAGCTGCGCCTGCGGTGTCGCCATCGCCGAGCCTACTTCTTGAGCCGTTTCAGCTCAGCTTCAGACACAATGAACCCGAATCCAGGCCAACCACCGGACGCAGTTGATTTCTCAAATGCGGTCTTTGCTTTGGCCGTATCGCCCTTGATCAGATACCAGTTGCCGAGTCCGAAGTTCAGCGTCGCTGCCTGCACATCGGCCGTGTCGGTCTTCGTGATCAACTTTTCCGGCGTGACTTCGCCGCGGTACATCCGCAGTCGCTTCGTGTAGCCGTACTCCGGATCGGTCTTGAGCGAGTCCGGGCGGCGCGCGAGCATCGCCTTTGCCTCGGCGCCCTTCCCGGCCCGCGACAACGACATCCAGAGCCAGTCGGTTGAGCCTGCGAGCTCACCGGCGTCGGGCGCGCGCGGTTGCGCCCGCTTGAACGCGTCGGCGGCGCCATTGAAATCACCCCGCACGAACTTCACGATGCCGAGGTGATACCAGATGCCGTACACGGTGCTGTCGATCTTGAGGCCTTTCGAAAAATCATCCAGCGCCAGGTCAAGCTCGCGGAGCGAGAGGTGGCGGTGCCCGCGCCATCTATAGAGAAGGGCATTGTTCGGGACGACATCGAGGCCGCGGGTAAACGTCTGAATCGCGCCGCGCATATCGCGTATCCCGGCCTGGGCTGTCCCAAGCGCGATGATGAGGTTCACGTCCTTTGGGTTTGCGGCAAGCGCCTTTTGCGCCCGCGCCACCGTGCCGGTGTCCTTCTGGGAGCGGTACTCGACCCCAGCGGGCGACTTGTACTGCACGGTTTGGGCGTTCAGGATCGAGGCGGCAGTGATCAGGCCGAAGGCGAGGCTAGCGGGGCAGAGGCGCTTGAACATGGGGAGTCTCCGTGGGTGGCCGGTTCACGCCTGACGGGTGGCGGCGTTCCTCGAATCTAGGGCATATTCGTCGGGACCGAATGTCAGACTCCAGGAGACCAAAGATGAAAAAGCTGCTAGCCGTTGGCACGATACTGCTCGCGATTTCGACTGCGTCGGCGCAGGGGGGACGTGGCGCACCGCCCGATCCGCGCAATCGCGGCGGTGGGAATTGCGCCGCGAACGCCTACAACTGCATTGACGCGCCAAATCCAATCGCAACGCCGAACACGGTCTGGATGGAAGAGATGACGTGGATGGATGTGCGCGACGCGCTCAAGGCCGGCAAGACGACGGCTATCATCGCCACCGGCGGCATGGAGCCGAATGGTCCCTGGCTCGCGACCGGCAAGCACAACTATGTGCTCACCGCGAACTGTGACGCGATTGCGCGAAAACTCGGCAACGCCCTTTGTGCGCCGCTGGTGAAGTTTGTGCCCGAAGGCGATTGGGATCCGCCGACCAGTCATATGATGAGCCCGGGCACGATCAGCATGCGCGAGAACACCTTTCGCGCGATTCTCACCGACATCGCGGCCAGCCTGCACAAGCACGGCTTCAAACAGATCTTCCTGATCGGCGACTCAGGTGGCAATCAGGCCGGCCAGCGCGACGTGGCCGATTCGCTCAACAAGGCCTGGGGTGGCGAAACGCTTGTGGCACACATCCAGGAGTACTACACGTACAGCGTGGTCGCCGAGTACATGACGAAGAACGGCATCGTCGATTCGTGCCGTGAAAGCATGCACGACGACCCGATCATCACACTCAACATGTACGCCGCCGACCCGAAGTCCGTGCGCTACGCCGAGCGCGTGAAGGCGGGCATGGCGTCGATCCAGGGTGTTTCGATTGCCGACGCGAAGAAGAACGCCGAACTCGCCAAGAAAATCGTTGACTTCCGTGCCGGCTACACCATCGACGCGATGAACAAGGCGATCGCGAACAAGGGCACACTTCCTGCGCCGCAGCGCGGCGGTGGTCGCGCGGGTGCGCCGGCTGGCGGTGCGGCCGCTCCGGCGCAGGCGCCTCCGCAATCACCGGTGTGTTCGTACACCAAGCTCCCGTAATCAGCGGCCGAAGCTCATCGAGCGTTCCCTCACTCTCCGAAATTCAGAATGAAACGAATTTTTTCCGCGCTGTTCGCACTCTGCCTGCTTCCAGACGCCGCGCACGCCACCTGGTCGGTGATCGCGATTGACATGGCCACAGGCCGTATCGTGATTGCGTCCGCCACCTGCGTGGCCAATAACGATCGCTTCCTCATGGGCGTGCAAGCCGTCGTCGTGCCCGGTATAGGCGTGGCGGCTTGTCAGGCCGGTGTTGACGGCACGCATGCCAACCAGATGCTCGTCTTTGAAGAGTTAAAAAAAGGAACCGATCCCAAGCGGATCATCGAAATGCTCTCGGCTGACCCGGCGTATCAGTCGCGGCAGTTCGGCATCCTCGACCTGAAGGGACGCAGCGCCGGTCATTCAGGCCTCACCAACGGCTATGTCTCGCAGGACATCCAGGGCCAGGTGCCGGGCACGCAGATCTATTACTCGATCCAGGGCAACATCCTGCGCCCGGGTGAGGTTGTGCCGAACGCCGTTCGTGCATTTATCGGCACGAATGGCGCGCTCACCGATCGCGTGATGGCAGCGCTCGAAACCGCCGATCGTTTTGGAGGCGACAGCCGCTGCACCTGCCCGGTGCTGCCGGCGGCCGGTCCGCTTCCGGCAATTCCCTGCGAAGGGAAAACGGCACAGATCGCGTACATCCTGATGGCAGAGAAGACGGACAAAGCCGGCGAAGGCGCACTGCGCACCGCCGACACGACGTGGGCACACAACAACGGCAAGTACGCGATGTACATCACGGTGACACAGGCCAATCAGACGGGACCGAACGTCATCAAGCCCGGCGAAAACGAGAATCCCGTGAAAACGCTCCGCATGCGCTACGACGCGTGGCGGAAGATTCAGCCGGCGAGCTTCAAGTGAGAAATCGAACCATGTCGAACCCATCAACGTGCACTCGGTTGGCAACGGCGGCTTTCATCGCGCTCACGGTCATTTCCGGCGATCCAGCGGATACTTCAGCGCAAGGCCGCGGTGGCCGCGGCGGCATTCGCAACATGACGCTGACGTCGCCGGCGTTTCAGGATGGCGGAGCGATTCCGGAAAAGTTCGCGCAGCCGGGCCGCGATGTCTCGCCGGCACTCGCATGGAGTGGCGCGCCGGACTCGACCGTGAGCTTCGCGCTCATCATGCACGATATCGACGCCGTGAGTGGAGATGGAACGGCCGACGTGCTGCACTGGATGGCCTGGGGAATTCCCGGCTCGATGATGTCGCTTCCTGAAAGTCTCCCGCAGGGCCCG
Source organism: Gemmatimonadota bacterium (assembly GCA_026387935.1). Lineage (GTDB taxonomy): Bacteria > Gemmatimonadota > Gemmatimonadetes > Gemmatimonadales > Gemmatimonadaceae > Fen-1231. The sequence goes on from JAPLKU010000005.1 coordinate 75,938, forward strand.
ACCATCGCGATGTCGGCTCCAGTCCAGGTCGCAGGTGGCCCAGCCGGCGCGGCTGGCGGAGGTGGCGGTCGTGGCGGCGGCGGGGGAGGCGGAATCCGCCAGCTCAGCGTGAGCGGGCCATACTATCGTGGCCCCGCTGCGCCATCGACAGGCCCGGCACACCACTATGTGTTCGAACTCTACGCCCTCGACGCGAACATCAACGTGCAGGCTGGTATCGCCAGCACAGTGGTGACGCGTGACGCGGTGATGGACGCCATGAAGACCCACATCCGCGGAAAGGCTGTGCTGGTCGGTTTGTACAAACGACCGGCACCGTAGCAGCAGATTCTCGCACGACCTGAGGCGGCGGGTCCGGCAATTCCGGGCCCGCCGCCTGTGCGTACACCCCCGGCGCGCACCATCTTGAACGCATGACGAACCCCATCCGGAACTCATTCGGCTCAGGCGGCCCGCCCCTCGAGACCGTCCGCCGCTTCATGCTCACGATCGTCGGCGCGGCGTTCTTCGTCCTCGTCGTTGCCCCCTGGCTCGCGACATTCGCCACCGACCTGCTCTGGTTTCGCGAAATAGGGTTCGAGTCGGTCTTCACGAAATCGCTCGTCTGGCGTGCGGGGCTCTTTGCAGGCGGTGGCGCCTTCGCGTTCGTCTTCATCTACGCGAACGTCCGGTACGCCGAGAATCGATCGGGAAGCATTCCCGCGCTGTTCATGAACCGCAACGACGGCGTGCGCGTCGACGTAAGCGCAATCGTGCCGCGCCTTTTTCTGATCGGCGCGGCGCTCGCCGCATTCCTCACCGGGACGATTGTTTCTGCGCAGTGGCTCACCTATCTCACGGCGTTACATGCCGTTGACGTCGGCGCCGTCGATCCTCTCTTTCAGCGGGACATCGGCTTCTATCTCTTCCGGCTTCCGCGCGTCGAGACGGTGCTCAATACGCTCACCCTGCTGACGGTCGTTTCAATGGCCGGCTCGGCGGCGATCCACGCGCTTCGCGGCGAACTCACGTTCTCGCTCAGGCGCACCAGCCTTCCGTCGCGCGCCACACGCCACCTCGGCGTGCTGCTCGCATTCCTCTTCGTGCTCCTGGCCGTACGCCTCTGGATCGTCGGCGCGTCGGCACTGCTCTATTCCGATACAGGGCCACTGCTCGGCGCGAGCTACACTGACGTTCATGCGCGACTGCCGGGCATTCGCCTCAACGCCGCGGTTGGACTCGCCGCCGCCGGGCTCGTGCTCTTTGGCGCGCTCCGTGGCGGCTTCATCCGCTGGTCAGGCATCGCCATTGCATCCTACGCCGCCGTCGGCCTGCTGTTTCGCGGCATCGTACCGTCCGTGTTGCAGAGTTTCAGCGTCCTGCCGAATGAGCTGGTGAAGGAGACCCCGTATCTCGAGTGGCACATCGCGGCCACGCGCCGTGCGTGGAACCTCGACAGCGTCGAGACTCGGGACCTTGTCGGCGACACGCAACTCACGATGGCCGACATCAAGGCCAACGCACCAACGATCGACAATGTGCGCCTCTGGGAGCGTGACCTCCTCAAGCAGACCTTCGGCCAACTGCAGGAAATCCGCACCTACTACGACTTCGCCTCCGTCAACGATGACCGCTACACGATCGATGGCCGTTACCGACAGGTGCACCTCTCGGCCCGCGAACTGAATCCCGCATCGCTGCCCACGCGCAACTTCATCAATGAACGGCTCACGTTCACGCACGGCATGGGCATCACCATGGCCCCGGTCAACCAGGTGACCGCCGAAGGCCTGCCCGTGCTCTTCATCAAGGACGTTCCGCCGGTTTCGACAACGTCGCTCAAGGTCACGCGCCCGCAGATCTATTACGGCGAGCTCACCGGCAGCTACGTGATTGTCGGAACGAGCCAGAAGGAGTTCGACTATCCCGCCGGCGAGACGAACGTGTACACGAACTACACGGGAACGGGCGGGGTGCCCGTCGGCAGCGCACTGCGCCGCATGTTGTACGCCTGGCAGTTCGGATCAACCGACATGATCCTCTCGTCGTATATCACGTCCGGCGCGCGCATTCTCTATCGCCGAAACGTCGTCGAACGTGCGCGCACGGCGCTGCCGTTTCTCCGGTTTGACGCCGAGCCCTACCTGATCGTGACCGACTCGGGGCAGCTCAAGTGGATCCTCGACGCCTACACGTCGAGCACGGTCTACCCGTACTCGCAGCGCTCGCGCGACGGCACGAACTACATGCGCAACAGCGTGAAGGTCGTGATCGACGCCTATGACGGCTCGGTGGACGCATACCTCGCCGACCCGGGCGACCCGATCATCCGTACATACGCAGCGATTTTCGGTTCGATCTTCAAGCCGATGAGCGCGATGACGGCCGATATCCGGCGGCACACGCGATACCCCGGTGATCTCTTCCGCGTGCAGACGCAGCTCCACGGCACCTACCATATGGTCGCGGCCGACGCGTTCTATCATCGCGAAGACCAGTGGCAGTACCCGGCCGGTGGCCCCGACGGCGACCGCGCGGTCAATCCGTTCATGCGGCACATCATCATGAAGCTGCCGGGCGAGGCCGCGCCCGAGTTCATCTATATGACGCCGTTCACGCCGCGCGGAAAGGACAACCTCGCGGCCTGGATGGTCGCACGAATGGACGGCGAACACTACGGCAAGCTGGTCGTCTACCGGTTCCCGAAACAGACGCTTGTGTATGGGCCAAAGCAGATCGCCAACCGCATCAATCAGGACACCGACATTTCACAGCAGATTACGCTGTGGGACCAGAAAGGCTCGCAGGTCATTCGCGGCGAGCTGCTTGTGATTCCCATCAAGGAATCGCTGATCTACGTGCAGCCGGTATATCTGCGCGCCGAAGGGGGAAACATTCCTGAACTCAAGCGCGTGGTTGTGGCGCACGAGAATCAGGTGGCGATGGCCGAGACGCTGGATGAGGGGCTGGCCATGTTGTTCGGCGGTGCGGCAGCTCGCACGGCCACTACTGCCGCGGCGGGGTTGGCGGCGGTAGCACCGAATGCGCCAACCACGGGCACCAACTCCGGGCTGGTCAGTGCGGCACAGCAACACTACGACCGTGCAATGGCCGCGCAGCGCGCCGGCGACTGGGCGGCGTATGGCCGCGAGGTTGAGCAACTCGGTGCGGTGCTCAGGCAATTGAAGGCGACAAAGCCGTAGCCCAAAGCGCGTCGCTGGCCGCCGGCGTTGTCCACCACCGTTTGTCGTCACTTGCCGATCGATCGGTCAAACAGGTTGTAGCTCGCGCCTTCCGACTGTATTTCCACTCGCCGCATACGCCCAACGAACCGCTACGGTTGGGCGGCGTCCGGCTCCCATTCCACGGGATCACCGACGCGCACCATGCCGCCGGCCAGCACCTGCGCGAACGCGCCGCCGCCCCAATCGGTGCGCATCAAGTCCTGCAGTCCGGGCAGCGCTTCCTCCATCCGCTCACAGGGAGTCGTCTCGCCGCCGATGGTGATGCGCACGGTTGTACCAATGCGCAGCACGCATCCACGAGTGTTTGGAAGCGAGATGCCGGAGAGCATCACGTTGGCGCGCCTCGACCCGGGATCGATGTCGCCGCCGAGCGTGGCCATGTGCGCCTCCCACACTTCGCGCTCAATCAGCGTGACTTGGCGTCGCCGGCTGCGCCCTACGCTCCCCGCGAGCCCCTGATCAACGACGAACTCTACGTGTTGCACGGGGTCCATCGGGCCGCGATGCGCGCGCTTGAGCCAGAGTGCTTCGATTCGTCCGGGCATTCCGGAAAAGTACGACCGCGTGGCTATCCTCGCGCCTTCCAGTTGGGCATCCAGTGAAGACAACGGGGCGAGGGCAAGTATTGCCCCCGCCCCGCTTCTTTACGGCCTGATCACCGGCACCAGCTGATCCTTGCCCTTGTCCTTTGCCGCGATGCCCTTCGTCATCCACTCCGGTTCCGGTGCGCCCTTCAACTTCACGTCGAAAAAGGCCTGCATCCGGCTGGCCCAGTCCTTCTGGTTGGCGCGGCCCTGAATGCCATGGGGTTCGCCATTGTAGTTGAACAGGTACGCTTCCTTATTCTGCCGGCGCATGCCGATATACATCTCGATGCCCTGATACCACGGCACCGCGCCGTCCTGGTCGTTGTGCAGAATGAGCAATGGCGTCTTGATGCGATCCACGGAGAAGAGCGGCGAGTTTTCGAGATAGAGCGGCAGTCCTTCCTGCAGTGACTTGCCAATGCGGCTCTGGCCGCTCTCGTACTGCATCGCGCGATTGACGCCGCTCTCCCAGCGAATGCCACCATAGGCGCTCGTCATGTTGCTCACCGGCGCGCCCGCCTCGGCCGCCGTGAACATATTCGTCTGCGTGATCATGTAAGCAATCTGGTAGCCGCCCCACGAGTGGCCCTGCAGGCCGATCTTCTTCGGGTCGACAAAACCCTTGTCGATCAACGACTGCACGCCTGGCACCACGGACTTGAGCGCGCTCTGCCCCGGGTGCCCCATCTCGTAAAAGATGTCGGGCTCGAACATCAGGTACCCGTTCGACACGTACTGCGTGATGTTCACCGACGTTCCACCGTTCGGCGCCACATACGCGTGCAGACCGTCCGAGAGATCTTCGTAGAAGTACGTGACCATCGGATACTTTTTCTTCGGATCGAAGTTCTCCGGCTTGAACAGAATGCCCTGACGCGGCACACCGTCCGCACTGTTCCACTTCACAAGTTCAGCCGAGCCCCAGTTGTACTCCTTCTGGAATGCATTCGCGTCGGTGATCCGCGTCTTCGCACCCGGAATGCTCGAGCCCACCCAGAGATTCGGAAAATCCTTGAAGGTGCTCTTGGTGAGCATGTACAAATCGGCCTTCTCGGCCTTTACTGGATTGCCGTACCGCAGCGGGTCCATCGTCACCTTGTCCGGTGCGTGGCGACCGTTGAACGTGGTGCGATAGAAACCGCTCTCCTTCGTCGTCTCGCTGAACGCGCTCAGCCACGTCGGCTTGCTCGTATCCAGATACCGCTCTTCGGCGTCGCGATCGAGTGCGATGGCGCGGAGCGTGATATTCTCGCGGCGGCCCACGGAGTCCGTGAGCACGACCGCCGGCTTGGCGCCGTTCGGCTCAAACTCCCAGATGTCGAAGCGGTCGTTGATGAGCACCGACTTGTCGTCCTTCGTCCACCCCGCGAGGCCCCATGCGGCTGGCTCATTCGGCGTGCTCCACGTTTCCTGATCGAAGTGCACGCTCTTCATCGCGCCGTTCAGGTCCACCGTTTTGCCCGTTGCGATGTTGTACGAGTACCAGTGCTTCGCGTCGTACCAGGTGATGTACTTCGCGCCAGTCGAGAGCTGTGCCTGGCCGCTGATCTTTTTCGCGAGCTGCTTCCGCGTGCCCGTGGCCGGATCCACGACGTACACGTCGTTGCCACCGTCACCCCACGAGCGCTCGAGTTCGTAGACGACGCCGGTGGACTGCAGCCCAACCTTTGCGTCGTCCGAAAGCTGTACGCTCGGGAAGTTCTCATCCGTGAGGCGCGTGAACTTCTTTGTCGTGAGGTTCACGATGCCCTGGAAACTCCGATTCAACGCCTGGCCAACCTGCAGCAACTGCGTAGGCTGGATCTGCGCGTCTTTAAAGTGCCAGAGATCGAACTTCGCTTTTCCAACGAGCGAATCGGTTGGTGCCACTTCTTCCCGTGGCGGCGCAATCGTCACCGTGACGGCGTTCCCGGCGCGCGTGAACGCGAGCGGGCCCGCTTCCACGACATGAAAATACGAAGGCAGCGCGGCGGCTGTGACGACCTGCGTTGCCGTTCCCGCCTTGACCGTGCCGACGTACACCGCAGCCTTCGCATCGCGCTTGCCGAACTCATCCTTGTCGGATGTGAACGCAAACTGCTGCTGCGTGCGGTCGAACGTAAATGCGCGGTAGTTGCCGGGACCCGTCATCACGGTGCGCGTCACGCCGGTACCGAGGTCGCGGAGATAAATGCCGTCCTTGGTCGAATCGCGCGACGTCACCGTGTAGGCGAGTACATGGGCGCTATCGTCGAATGCGTACTGCGTAACATCGGCAAGCCGTTCTTCGGCACCGGTGTCGAGGTTGCGTAGCACGAGTGGCGTGCCAAAGGTGCGCCGCGGTCCGTTGCCCCCGGCAGCCGCGTCACCACCAGCGCCGCCAGCGGCAGCTCCGCGACCACCACGTCCGCCGCGTCCGCCAGCCGCGCCAGCACCGGCGGCGTTTGCGGCCGAATCGCCCATCGAATAGGCGAGCCACTTGCTGCTCGCGTCCGGCAACCGGAATGACCGCGCGCCTTTAATCGTTTCAATGTTGCCGTCCGCAGTCCGAATCACGCGAAGCATGTTCGTCGTCGGACCCGGCGGCGCGTTCGGCGTGATCGTGCCGCGCCCGCGCAGCGCCTTCTCCACGCTGTCCACTTCGGCTTTGGTCGGCTGATTCACCAGTACGAAAGCAAACTTGCCATCCGTCGTGAACGGTCCGAGGCCATTGGGTCCGGCCGGGCCGCCTCGGCCGCCGCGTCCACCACCACCGCCCGCCGGCGGCGCGCCGCCGGCTCCGCCGCGGCCACGTTCCGAACCCGGAATGTTGTTTTCGCGGGTGGTGTACCCGGTGCTCGTCCGGTATTCCGACGAACCCGACGTCGAGCGCACGATGAACTCACCGTCGCCAAGGCGCGGGTTCAGCGTATACGCTGCCCACTTTCCGTCGGGCGACAGCGCCGGACTGGCGATTGTCTGCCACCGATCCCAGTCAGCCTGAGTGAGCGGCTTCTTTGCCTGAGCCTGTGCGGCCAGCGGCAGTGCCGCGGCCAGAACGAGGAACGCGACGCGCGTGCGGGAGGCGAATTGCATGGTGGAGAGCCCGGCTGGGGGTGGGAATTGCTCTCCTATAGTACGGAAGCCCAGCCGAGGGCGCTGGACCCCCGCCGCCCTGGGTCAGTCGATCTTCTTTTCCCCCGACCCGTACACGAGGTAGAACGCCGCGCCGATCACCGATATCACGGCAGTCAGCACGAACGGAGCCGTGAACGAACCCGTCTTGTCGATCAGCCAGCCCGTGATGGCCACACCGAGCACGCCCGGAACCGTGCCGCCCGTGTTCGAGATGCCCCAGATCACATCGGCGTACCGCGGCGCAATGTCGAACCCGTTCGGCGCGAAGCCGGAGAGGCAGAGCGAGATGGAACCACCGGCACCACACATCAACAGCACGCCGATCGTGGGCGATGTCGCGAGGGGAAGCGCGAGCAGGAACGCCGAGCAGGCGAGCAGCGCCGTCACCTGCGTCAGCTTGCGGACGAAGGTGACGGAACGTCCCCGGCGAATCATGCGGTCCGCGAAGTACGCAGTGACATTCGCTCCTACGAAGTAGGAGAGCCATGGCGCTGCCGACATCAGTCCCGCGTCAGTAAGCGAAACGCCGAACGTCGTCGTGAAGTAGGTCGGCAGCCAGGCCAGTAGCACGTACAGCGACCAGTTGCTGCAGAAGTGCGCGACGAGCACGGCCCACACTGCCGGCAGGGCGAAAAGCCGAGCCCATGGAATCGCGCGGTGCTCAGGTGCCGCTTCAGTGTCCGCGCTGCGTCCGCTGCCCACGCCCCAGAACCACCACGCCGCCCAGACGATGCCAATCGCGCCAAAGGCGTAGAACGGCATCGGCCAGCCATACGACCGGATCAGCCATCCGGTGATCGGCAGCGCAACCATCGTCCCGATCGAGAGACCGCTGGTGAACAGTGCGACGGCCTGCGACCGGTGTGCGGCCGGTACCCAGCGGCCCACCACGTTGATCGATGCTGGGAAGACTGCCGCCTCACCCGCGCCGAGCGCGATGCGCGCAATGATCAGCGCCGGAAGTGAAATGAGCGCGGCCGGCGGCGTGAGCATTGTGAATGCCGACCACCAGAGCACGGCGAGCCCGAGCACAATCTTGCCACCGAAGCGATTCGCCAGCGCACCGCTCGCCGCCATCATCGCGAGGTAGCCGACGAAAAATGACGAGAGTACGTAGCCCTTGACCGTCTCGGTCCAACCGAACTGCTCCTTCATCTGGATCGCCGCGACGGAAATGTTCGTGCGGTCGAGATACGAGATGAACACGGCGGCGGTGCAGAGCAGCACCACGGTGTACCAATGGTGCCACGGGGGCCAGCGGCGTTGGGAGGTCATGGGATTCGGTTCGCGTCAATTTTCCAGAGCTGGCCAATCTTGTGGTCGCCCACCCAGACGGCGCCAGCTCCCCAGCGAATGGCGTCGGCGCCATCGCCGCCTACGTACTGGCGCGTCACGCGGTTCGTGCGCGGATCAATGCGCGGCGGAGACATGGCAGCGGCTACGACATCCAGGACATGACGCCGTCCGGATGGATGGTCCATCCGAGGAAGCCGGCGAGTCCGAAGATTACGCCGACGGCGAGAAACATCGCCGCGAGTCCGAGAAGCCAGCGCTTCTGCGTCAACGCAGTCACGCCAAGCAACGCGATGGCCACTGAGAACGCCGCGTCAGAAAGGTCGAACTGATCATCATGCAAGTTCAGGTCGTCGTAGCTCTTCTGGTAGCCTTCGGCCTCGGCCTTGATCACCGCCTTTTCCTTTTCGTACCTCACGGCCTGTTCGCGGTACTGCTCGATCTTCTTGTCGAGCTCGGGATTCGCCCGGCCGCCGGTGGTGGCCTTGAGCGCGGTGAGCTGGTCATACGTCGCCTCGGCGATGTTCTGCTTCGTGCCCTTGGCTTGGTAGTACGACCAGGTGTCCACGGTTTTTGCCTGCGCTTGCGCCATCGCCTGGCCGACGTTGCCATCCTTGATGTTCCCGAGCGCCATGCAGGTCGCGGCGAGCGCGACAAGTACGGCTACGATCGAGTTGAGGCGCGACTCCCGCGCATGCTCGACTGCCTGTGTCACCGTTTCATCAAGGTCGCCCACTAACCCTTTCTCCAGTTTCGCCGAGTGAGGAACAGCAGCACCGCGCCGACCACCGCCACGCCGATGCTCGCACCAATCCAGCGCGCCCCGGACTCCGGCGAGTTGATGCTGCCGCCGAACAGGTCAATGCCGAGCGGCGCGACGCCGTTGCGCGCCGACCGCGCGAGCACCGCAAGCCCAAGTCCAACGATCAGCATGAACCATCCAACAAGCCGGAAGAATGGCTTCATGCGGGCACCCGGCTCTTCAGCAGCTTCACGAGCACCGTGTATTCCGGATCCACCATCTGAATGATCGGGGCCTTCGAGTTCTGCGACACGAACTGGTAGGCGTCCATCTCAGACATTTTCGTCCGCTCGCGCACCCAGTTCACCATCGCCTTGAACGCCACCCGCGCGGCATCCTCGAGCGGACGCCCATAGCCCACGAACATTATTTCGTCGGCATTCTCGATTCGCGGCACCGGCGTCGCCTTTTTTTTGATGAGCTCGACGTACACCTCGACGTGCATCGCGCCTTCGATCGCGGCCCCCATGATCTCGCCCTCACCCATCGCGTAATGCCCGTCGCCGAACGACAACATCGCGCCGGGCACATTCACGCCAAGGAACACGGTATTGCCCGCGCGCACTTCCCAGCAATCCATGTTCCCGCCGAACGGGCCAGGCACAATCGTCGAGCGCGCTTCACTCATTGACGGCGCAACCCCGAGGCAGCCGAGGAACGGCGCCAGCGGAACCTCCCACGAGTGCTTGCCGTCGCGCGTGGTCGTGCGCGCAATATTCCGCTTCGCGTCCACGTCGTAGCGCCACGACATCTCCGGGAAATCCGCGCCGAGCATTGCCGTGCGATCGGTACCAACCAGCGTGCCGAACCCCGGACCGAACGACGACACCCCGTACGCGCGCGCCGGCTCGAGCTTCAGGATGTGAACCGCCACGGTATCGCCCGGTTCGGCGCCTTCTATATGGAAGGGCCCAGTTTGCGGATTGTCGTGGCCTGGCGTCATCACCTTCGAGGGCAAATCCGCCGCCGTCTTCACGGCGCCATCAAAACAATCTTCGGTCCACGACACGATCCGCGTGCCCGGCGTGATACGCTGCTTGGCCGCGGCGCCGCCGAAGGTGTAGACCAGATCCTCATGTTTTGGAATCCAGTTGAGTACCGGCGCGTTCTGCGGAACGCTCATCAGCGCCGCCGGCTGCGCGCCCGCGGTACCAGGTGTGCCGGAAATGGGCGCGGCCGCGTCCGCTGCCGCAGCTGGACGTCCATCGCACGCCGCGAGCAGGCCCATCACGCCCAGCGGTGCTGAGGCGACGAACTGTCGGCGGGAATTCATTTACGCTCTCCAGTCGGATGCAATCGCGAAGTATGGCAGCCGTCCGCGCACGCGGCGAATCTGCTGATCGAGATCGATGATTGTCGCAGCAGCGCTGCACTTCCTCCAGCTGGTTGCCGAGTACCTCCCGCTGGTCACAACAGCGCGATACATCTGAGACGCGGTTAGCGCTGAGCGCGCCTAACCCGTAACTGCTTGTAGCGCAGTAACTTGCCGTACATGTGTTATTGTGACACTTCGGGTCGTTCGGTGGGGAGCGAGTGCGGGTGACCTCATGATAAAGATTTCACGTCAACCGAGAGTGTGACCTTTACTCCGTACATTCGGTAAACGAGTTCGCCAGTTCCAGGATTGACATTTCCTGCTGACACTGCTTGCACTCTGTGGCTGAACTGAAGGTTTTCCTATCAACTACGATGCGGTGCAGCTGCCACCCGTCAAGACGACATCTCAGATGACCGACCCCTCGCGCTGGATGGCAACCCAAGCAGCTATTTTCTTGCCTACTCTGATTGGCAGGACACGCCAGTACATGATGAAAGGTGTTTTGTCTTTCTTGTAGTTGATCGCCTTGCCCTCAAATTTCCTGCCCGACTTCAGTGCATTAATAAGCCGAGCAATCACTTTAGGATCTGTTGCAGGGCCTTGAAGAATCCGCGGTGTTTTGCCGATGACCGCGGACGGATTGTAACCCGTGAGTTTCTTGAAAGCCTTGTTGGCGTAGATGATCTTGCCTTCCGCCGATGCTTCCGTAATCAGCACTGAGTCAAAGCTGTTCTCCGCTAAGACCTGAAGCAATGCTGATCCACCAGGCACTCCATTTATGAGCCGTTCCAATGAGTTTGCCCCATCCGGTATAAGAGTTTCAATCAGGTTCTAAAACAATAAGCCATAACTTTGTTCTACGCGTGCTACGGCCGGCAGTTGGCGGCGGCGACCCGCGCCCGGACATCGGCGGCATCGCGCGGGCGGGAGGCGGCATCGGGCGCGCGGAAGGTGATCACGTACGCTCCGTCGGGCATCGCGTCGCGTCGCACGCGGCTGTAGCCCACCGCGCCGAGCTCACAGATGAGCAGCCGCGGCGGGGTGCCATGCCGGTCAGTTGGGGCATCCTGATCGAGGATCGCTAACCGACCGCCCTCGCGGAACGCCGGCGCGAGTCGGTACAGCAGGGCGTACGGGTCGCTGATCTCGTGATACATGTGAATCATCAGCGCTACATCGATACTCGCCGCGGGCAACGCCGGATCGCCGGGTGTCCCCGTGATCACCTCCACATTGGTCCACTTGGCGTCAGCCACGCGCTCTCGGAGCATCGCGAGGTAGCGCGGCTCGATGTCTTGCCCATACACCACACCGCTCGGGCCTACCCGCTCACTGAGGTGCCGCACGTAATAGCCGTCGCCAGCGCCGATGTCGGCTACGCGCTGGCCGGAGCGGATATTTAGGAGGGCCATCACCTTCTCCGCCTCGCCGAAGGCATCGCGGTCGTCTTCAGCGATCCACCGCGGGGCCACGATGCGCGAGATGGGCCGGTTGGGCGCCGGAAACTCTCGGGTGGCCGATTGCGCGGTAGCCGTCTGTGCAGCGGCCGCTGGCGCAGTGCCCGTTGCGGCGACGCTGATGCCCACTGCCAGACAGGTTGCGGTGGTCCAGCGCGCCATACGGTAGCGGGAGCGCGTGATGGATCGAGTTAGCACGCGCACCTGCTCGAGGCGCGACGACGAACGGCCACGGGGCAACGGGGATGCTTAGGCAAATCTGACATTGCGAATCTCCTTAGTATAGAAGTCGCCAGCCAAGAACTAGAGATGTAGCAGCGGCTGTCTATCCGATGTGAGTGTTCTCCAACATCAGCGCATCAATTGTAGTGTGTAGTGACATACGGCTGTAGAGACACGTTTAACGTTACTGAGAATGTGCTGTGGCATCTAAGTCGTTATGTGGCAACACTTGGAGAATGGCTTGTAATATCACCGTACTCCTGTGCACGGAAGAGGGAGATTCGCCGCTCCCCTTCCGCGAATTGCTAAACTATAGAGGTAGGCAATTCACGCAAAAATCGGCATTCAGGAGTTCAGCAGTGTCCATCCGTCCAGTCAACAAAATCATCGAAGCCACGCCAACGATGGAGGGCGCCGGCGTGCGTCTCCGCCGTGCCTTCGGGTTCAGCGAAAAGAATGAGCAGGATCCCTTTCTCCTGTTCGATGATTTCCGTGGCGATACGCCGAGCGACTACCTCGCCGGCTTTCCGTGGCATCCGCATCGCGGCATCGAGACCATCACGTACGTGCTCGCCGGCGATGTGTCGCACGCCGACTCACTCGGCAACGAAGGCAAGCTCGGTGCCGGCGATGTGCAGTGGATGACCGCGGGTAGCGGGATCATGCACCAGGAAATGCCGCACGGTGATGCCCTCGGTCGCATGCATGGCTTTCAGCTTTGGGCCAATTTGCCGGCCGCGCAGAAGATGACCGACCCGCGGTACCAGGACGTGAAGTCGAAGGACATCGCCGAAGTGACCGACGACGATGGCACGAAAGTGCGCGTCATCATCGGCGAGTTTTGGGGGAAGAAGGGCCCCGTCGATGGCATCGCGGCCAACCCGCGCTACCTCGACGTGTTCGTGCCGCCGGGCAAGAAGAAGCATCTCAAGGTGGACACGCGATCGAATGCGTTCGCCTATGTGTTCGAAGGAGAGGGAAACTTCCGCGATGCGTCCGCACCAACCGGCGTGCTCACCGAGCGCCACGAGGAGGATGACAATCCGGTGCGCTCGATGACGGGTAATCGCTCGCTTGTCACCTTTGGTGGCGGCGACGAGGTCGTCGTGCAGGCGGGAGAGCAGGGGATTCGGTTCCTGCTCGTATCCGGTCGGCCGATCGAGGAGCCGGTCGCCTGGTATGGTCCTATCGTGATGAACACGCGTGATGAACTGCAGACCGCGTTGAGCGAACTCCGCAGCAACACTTTCATCAGGAACCGCTAGGATGATGCGCCTTCGCCTGCTGATGTCCTTTGTCGTCGCGCTCGCGTGTTCGGCGCGCGCACAGTCCATGGTCGGCCCTGACACCGTGTCATTCACGAGCGGCGCACTGCCGCTTCGCGGCATCATCTATCGCCCTGCCGGTGCGGGCCCATTCCCCGTGATTCTGTTCAATCACGGGAGCGGCAAGGACTACACGAAGGAAGTCGCGGCCGTCGGCCCGGCATACGCGGGGCATGGCTTTGTGTTTTTCGCGCCATCGCGCCGCGGGCAGTGGCTCTCCAAAGCCACCGGCCACTACGTGATTGATTCGCTCGATGCGATCGAGAAATCCCAGGGGATGGACGCGCGCAATACGCTGCTCGTGACCCTGATGAAGGGAGAGCAGCTCGATGACGTGCGCGCGGCGTTGAACTACATCACGACCAAACCATACGCGCGACGTGATCGCGTAGTGGTCGCCGGCAACTCCTACGGCGGTATCGTGACCATGTACGCCGCCGCCTACCTCGATGGCCTCTGGGCAGCCGTCAACTTTGCCGGCGCCGCGCAGTCGTGGGCGGATTCGCCGCCCCTGCAGCAGGCTCTCACCGATGTCGCGGCGGTCGCGCGGATTCCGGTCTTCTTTGCCCAGGCCGAAAACGACTATGACCTGACGCCGAGCAAGGTGCTGTCGGCGACGATGACGAAGGTGGGGCAACCAAACGTGATGAAGATCTTCCCCGTATTTGGGAAGACGACGCCCGAGGGCCACAGCTTCGGATATTTTGGTGGTGATATCTGGGGCCCCGACGTCGTCGCGTTCGTGAAGAAACCGAAGTAGTCCGTCTCCGCCATACTCGCCGCACCTTCCAGCTTCCAACGATCTCGGTGACCAACATGCGAAACAACATGCTGCTGCTCTGCGCTGCGCTCATGCTTCCCTTTGCCGTCTCGTCAGCTCAGCGCGGCGGTCGTGGCGGGGGTGGCGGCGGTGGCGGTGGTGGTGCGCCGGTCGCGCGCCCGGCGACGCGCGGACAGATCGAAGACCTGAATCCGGCGAACCTGCTCGTGGACAAGCGCAAGAAAATCGGGCTGGCGGACTCCACCGTGAACAAGCTCAAGGCCCTCGAAAAAACAATCGCCGAGCGCAATAAACCGCTCCTGCAGCAGTACGATTCGGTGCGTCGCGAAATCCGTTTCCCGAATGCGGCGCCTTCCGGTGGCGCGATGGGTGCGAAAATGGGATCCGGAAGCAGGAGCGCATCAGGCGAGGCGACATTTGGCGGCGGAGGTGGGTCGACCATGTCTTCCGAAGACATGGCCAAGATGCGCACCCAACTCATGGCGCTCAGCGGCATTGCGGCCCAGATCCGCGAGCGTCGCTCCGTCGATCTGAACGAAGCGCTCGCGCTGCTCGCGCCCGACCAGATGGAAAAGGCGAAGGAGTTCGTAAGCGAGCAGAACGACGAGTTCGACCGCGTTTTGCCGTCGCGAAGCCGCGCTGACCTGCCCCCTGAGTAGGGGCATGAATTCGGTCAAAATCGTTGACAGGAAGCCGCAAAAGCGGCCTACTTAACGGCTATATGCGACGCATCCCCACCACCGCCGTGCTTCGTTGCGCCCTGGCCGTCACTTTCGTGGCTGCCGCGACGCATTCCCTTGCCGCCCAATCGCAGCCGCTCGCGCCCGTCCGCGAGTCCGGACAGAACGTGAGTCCGGCCTATGAAGGCTGGTACAAGAATCCTGACGGGACGATTTCAATGTCCTTTGGCTATTTCAACCGGAATGCCAAGGAAGTGGTCGAAGTCCCCATCGGACCGAACAACTTTTTCTCATCTGGCCCAGCCGATCGCGGCCAGCCCGCGAGCTTTCAGCCACGCCGAAACTGGGGCGTGTTCGCCGTGGTCGTTCCGGCCGATTGGGCGCAGCGCGACAAAGTCATCTGGACGCTGGTGATCAAGGGCGACACGCTTCGCGTGCCCGGGCATCTCCGTCCCAACTGGGAGATTGATGCGCTGCAGGGCGAGGCCGGCAGCGGCAACACGCCACCGGTCCTCAAATTTGCAGCCGACGGCAAGAGTGGCGGCGGTCCCGGCGGTGTCATGGCCGACGCAGCACTCACGGCGAAGGTTGGCGCGGCCGTCGAGGTGAAAGTCTGGGCAACCGACGATGGCAAAGGCCGCTCGACGATCGCGGGCACGGCTCGCGGCGGCGCTATTCCCGTCACCCTCCGCTGGTTCAAGCACACGGGTCCTGGTGAAGTCACCTTTACTGAACCTGCTCCGCGCGCCAGCGGGCCGGGTGGCCTCGCTACGACGTCGGCGCGTTTCAGCGTGCCGGGTCAATACGTCCTACGAGTACGGGCCAACGATGCCTCGGGCATCGCTGGCGCTGGGCATGCGCAGTGTTGCTGGTCGAATGGATTTGTCCGCGTTACGGTGGCACCGTAATGCGGAAGAAATAAGAAGTAAGAGATCAGAGAATAATTTCGTGACCCACTACGCGGGAACTCTCATGACGACGTCGACCGTCGCACTCCTCGTTGCTGCCGCCGTTGCGGCGCCTGTTGTTTCACTCTCGGCGCAGAACAATGTTCCTGTCGCGACGGTCGCGGCGAACATTGCCTCGCGTTCCGGGCCAGGCGACCCGCCAACGTGGGCGCACGACGTCGCGCGCATCATGCAGAACAAGTGCCAGGTCTGTCACACCCCTGGCTCCATCGCGCCGATGGTGCTGACCACCTACGAAGAGGCGAAGAAATTCGCCGACAAGATCAAGTCGCGCGTGGCCACGAGGCGCATGCCGCCCTGGCACCTCGACAAGACCGTCGGCATTCAGGAGTACAAGAATGATCGTTCACTTTCGGACGCCGAGATTGCGACGATCGTGAATTGGGTTGATGCGGGCGCGCCGCAGGGCGACATGAAGGATGCGCCGCCGCCGGTGACGCTACCGGATCCGGCCAAGTGGCAGTTCGGTGACCGATTCGGCCAGCCCGACCTTGTTGTGAAGTCCGCGCCGTACACGGTGGCGCCGACGGGACAGGACAAGTGGTGGCGGCCCGAGACCGATATGGGGATCAAGGAAGAGCGCTGGGTCCGCGCTATCGAGATCAAGCCGTCCGTTCCGCTCGGCAAGCGCGTGGTGCACCATGTGCTCACGACGCTCGAGCAGGATGAGGGGCCGATGCTGCAGGGCCTCGCGAGCACGGCGATGGACCATTCGCCCGGCGCGCGTCCGATGAGCGGTGGTCTCTTCATGGAGTGGGCACTCGGCAAGCAGGGCGAGATCTACAATGAAGACGCCGGCAAGCTGCTCATGCCTGGCGCCAAAATCCGCTGGGAAGTGCACTACTACGCCATCGGCAAGGAAGTGCCCAACGACCAGGTGGAAATCGGCGTCTGGTACTATCCCAAGGGCTACAAGCCGAAGAACCGCACAATCCTCAACATGTTCAACGTGGCCGCTGGTTCGGAACTCGACATTCCGCCGGGCCAGAAGACCGTCACGCAGAATTTCATTACGCTGCGTGGCCCGGCGCGCATCGAGAATTTCCAGCCGCACATGCACATGCGGGGCAAGGCGATGATGATGGAAGCCGTGTATCCCGACGGTCGGCGCGAAGTGCTGAGCCACGTGAACAATTTTCAGTGGAACTGGCACGTCAACTACATCTACGCCGACAACGTGGCGCCGCTCCTGCCCAAGGGCACGATGCTGGTGTTCACGGCCTGGCACGACAACACGAAGGACAACCCGAATAATCCCGATCCGGAACAGTGGATTGGCTGGGGCGACCGCACGGTCGACGAGATGGCGCACGTCTGGGTGGATGTGACGTATCTGGAACAGGACGACTTCGACAAGAAGGTCGCGGACCGAAAGAAGGCGGCGACGATCAAGCCGTAGTTCCGAGAGCGGAACCGCGGAGATCCGTGCAGCTAACCGCGGAGATCCGCTGAGAACAGGGCGGAGAAAACGCGGAGACTACAACTGACTGGGGGAACTGCAACGACGGCGCGAAAGGCGAACTGTCGTGGCAGTTCCCCCAAGGCTTTTGCTGTTGTAGTCTCCGCGAATCTCTGTAGTGCCGGTCTTCGCGAATCTCCGCGGTTCCAAAGGCGGCCGACGCGAATACCGCGGATGGCGCAGTCGAAACCGCACGGCAACCTTTCGGGTAGTATCACTGTCAGAATTGATGCCCTCATCCCCCATTTCATCCCTATGAATCGACTCCGCCTCGCCGCCGTGGTGTGCCTCGCCGTCGCCGCTCCCGCGGTTGCGATCGCACAAGCCAAGGCACCTGCCTCCGGCGCTTCCATCAACATTCCGTTCGAGAAGATGGTGCTCCCGAACGGCCTTACGGTGATCCTCTCGCCGGACCATTCCGTGCCGCGGGTCAACGTGGACGTCTGGTACCACGTGGGCTCCAAGAACGAGAAGCGCGGCCGCACGGGTTTCGCCCACATGTTCGAGCACGTGATGTTCACCGGTTCGCTCAACGTTGCCTACGGGCTGCACGACCGGTACACCGAGGGCGTGGGCGGTGACAACAACGGGTCGACGAACAACGATCGCACCAACTATTACGAGAACATCCCGCCCAACTATCTCGAAACGGCGCTCTGGATGGAGGCCGACCGCATGGGCTTCCTCCTCGACAAGCTCGACGAGGCCAAGTTCAACGCGCAGCGCGATATCGTGCAGAATGAGCGTCGCCAGGGCATCGACAATCAGCCGTACGGGCGCACGTTCGAGATCCTGACGAGCCAGATGCTGCCGGACTCGCACCCGTATTCATGGCCGGTGGTCGGGTACCTCTCCGAATTGCAGAAAGCGACCGTCGAGGATGTGAAGGAATTCTTCCGGCTGTACTATGCGCCGAACAACGCCACCATCGCGATTGTCGGCGACATCGACCCGGTTAAGACGAAGCAGTGGGTGACCAAATATTTCGGCGATCTCAAGAAGGGCGCTCCCATCGTGCGGCCGACCGTGCCGCCCACAATCCTGGCCGCCGAAAAGCGTGTGACGTTCGAAGACCGCGTGCAGGTGCCGCGGCTCTCGATTGCGTGGCCGACGGTCGGTGAGGATTCCGAGGACGACAAGGTGCTCGACATCGTCTCGGCCGTGCTCTCGGGCCCGCGCACCGCGCGCCTCACCAAGGAACTCGTCTACGACAAGCAGTTCGCCGCGAGTGTAGCCGCGCAACAGGCGACGAGTGAAAACCACGGCATGTTCATCGCGCAGATCACGCCGCGCCCGGGCCATACGCTTACCGAAATCGAAGCGACGGTGGACTCGATCATCGCGCGCTTCAAGCGCGAAGGTCCGACCGCCGAGGAGATGACGAAGGCCACGGCGGGCGCGGAGTTCGGGTTCGTGTCGGCGCTCGAGAACAGCCTCGCCAAAGCCGAAATCCTGAACAAGGGTTCGGTGTACCATGGCGACGCCGGCTACTACAAGAAGGAGTATGCGGGCATTAAGGCGGTGACCGCGGCCGACGTGAAGCGCGTGGCGAACAAGTATCTCACCGGCGGGCGCGTGGTGGTCTCCGTCGTTCCGCTCGGTAAACCCGAGCAGGCATCGAAGCCGGATCAGAGCAAGAAGGTCACCGTCGCTGCCGACGGCGGTCACTACCTCGTGGAGGGCAAGTAAATGAACCCGATCAAGTACTCGTCGGCGCGCTCCGTGCGTGCGCTATCGCTCGCCGTCGCGATCGTCGCCGCGCAGCCGCTCAGCGCCCAGGGCAGCAAGCTCGACCGCACGAAGCAACCGGCGGCTGGCCCCGCGCCCACCACGAAGATTCCTACGTGGACCAAGAGCAAACTGGCCAACGGCGCCGAACTTGTCGTGAGCGTCAAGAAGGATCTGCCGCTCGTATCCGTCACGATCGGATTCATTGGCGGCGCGACGACGTATGAGCCCGCCAACAAGGTGGGGATGGCCGGATTCACCGCGCAGATGCTGAGCGAGGGCACGGCCACGAAGAGTGCCGATGACCTGTCCAACGCACAGCAGATGCTAGGCACTTCGATCAATGCCGGCATTTCGAACGAGACCGGCACGATTGGATTCACGGCGCTCAAGGATCGCGTGGACGCGGCGCTCGCGCTCGCGGCCGACATGATGCTCAACCCGAAGTTGCCGGCCGACGCGCTCGAGCGCCTCCGCGGCCGGTCGCTTGTTGGACTGCAGCAGCAACGCGACCAACCCAACGCCATCGCGGCGAATGTCTTCGCCAAGATCAACTACGGCGATGCGCATCCGTACGGACGCGCGCCGACTGAAGCAAGCGTGAAGGCCATCACGCGCGACGACATCGTTGCGTTTCACAAAAAGTTCTACACGCCGGGCCACGCGGTGATCAGCGTGGTGGGCGACGTCGATCCGGCGAAGATGAAGGCGAGCATCGAGAAGGCGTTCGCGGCATGGGCCGCGGGCGGCGAGCGTCCGAAGTTCGACTACGCCGCTCCGCCGGCCCCGAAGGCGCGCACCATCTACCTCATCGACAAGCCGAAGGCGGCGCAGTCGGTGTTCATGCTCGGCCATCCGGGTCCGGATCGCTCCACACCTGACTACTACGCCATCCAGGTAATGAACACGTTGTTCGGCGGACTCTTCCAGTCGCGCATCAATCACAACATCCGCGAGGTGAAGGGCTACAGCTACGGAGTGAACTCGGGCTACGCGTATGGCCGCGGACCGGGGCAGTTCCAGGCCGGCGGCGGTATTGTGACGGCCAAGACGGACAGCGCACTGATCGAGTTCATGAAGGAGATTCGCGGCGTGCAGGGCGAAATTCCATTCACGGATGACGAGATCACGCAGGGCAAGGACGCGCTGGTGCAGTCGCTCCCACGCACCTTCTCGTCGGTGAACGGCGTGCGCGGCGCCATCTCGGGTATCTACCTGCAGGATCTGTCCGAGAACTACTACACGGAATACGCGGCCAAGGTGAACGCCGTGACGCGAGCGGATCTCGTGCGCGTGGCCAAGAAGTACATCGACGTGGACAACCTGAACATCATCATCGTGGGTGACCGCGCCGTGGTCGAGGCGGGCCTGCGCAAGACGGGAATCGCGCCCATCGTGATTCTGGATGTGGATGGGAAGCCGGTGATTACGCCGTAGGTTTTGACTGCGTAACCGCGGAGATCCGCTGAGAAAAGGGCGGAGAAAACGCGGAGACTACAACTGACTGGGGGAACTGCAACGACACCGTAAATGGCGGACTGTCGTGGTAGTTCCCCCAAGTCTTTGTAGTTGCAGTCTCCGTGAATCTCTGCCGTGCCGTTCTCCGCAGATCTCCGCGGTTCCGCCGTTAAGGCTAATTTCAGGCCATGTTCTCACTGACTCTGAACGACTACGAAGCCGCTCGCGCGCGCATCGCGAAGCACATCCACTGGACCCCGCTGCTCAGCTCGCAGACCCTGAGCGAGCGCACCGGATTCGAAGCCCGCCTCAAGGCCGAGTGCTTCCAGAAGGTCGCGAGCTACAAGATTCGTGGACCGCTCAACAAGTTCGCGCAGATGAGCGAGGCCGACAAAAAACGCGGCGTCGTCTGTTCAAGCGCGGGAAACCATGCGCAGGGTGTCGCTCTCGCCGCGCGGATCCACGGCATGCGCGCGGTGATCTGCATGGCGACGAACGCTACTCCCGCCAAGATCGCGGCGACCAAGAGCTACGGCGGCGAAGTCGTGCTGCACGGCACCATCTGGGATGAAGCAAACGAAAAGGCCAAGGAGCTCGTCGAAAAGGAAGGCCTCATCTATATCCATCCCTTCGACGACGAGCAGCTCATCGCGGGGCAGGGGACGCTCGGTCTCGAAGTCGTGAAGGACTGGCCCGAACTCGATGCAATCGTCGTCCCCATCGGCGGCGGCGGACTCATCGCCGGAGTCTCGATGGCCATCAAGAGCCACAACCCCAAGTGCAAAGTGATCGGCGTCGAGTCGAGCGACGGTCCCGCCATGCAGGCGAGCGTGAAAGCGGGCTCGTTGCAGACCATCGAGTGCAACACGATCATCGACGGGCTGCGGGTACGCCGCGCGGGGGTGCTGAACTTCTCCGTCGTGCAGCGCTACGTGGACGACATCGTCACGCTCTCGGACAAGGACATCTTCGAGGCGATGCTCTGGACCATGGAGCGATGCAAGCTCGTGGTCGAAGGCGCCGCGGCCGCGCCGGTCGGTGCGATGCTGCACGGTCTCATCAAGATGCCCAAGGGATCGAAGGTGGTCGCGGTGATTTCAGGCGGCAACGTGAACCTTGACCAGCTACGCGGACTCAAGTGGAACTGATCTTCGGGCCGACGGCGATCGTCATCGGCTATCCCTGGATTGCCGGCGTGGTCGCGGTGGCACTCGGCGTGCTCTACGCGCAAAAGCGAAATCGGGCGGCACAAAAGGCGGCAATAGCGTGGGGCGTGTACTGCGTTTACGAATACCTGATGAAGGCGCGGTTGCTCTGCTCGGGTGATTGCAATATCCGCATTGACATGCTGCTCATTTGGCCCGTGCTCCTGCTCGCGACCCTGCTTGCCTTCTGGACGGCGTTCAAGCGGCAAAAGGTGGCCGCTGAATGACATAGTGCAATGCCACCATTATACTGGCTAAAATTGGATAAATTGGCTATAATATATAATATACTGTCTATTGACTAAATGCGGTAATCGCCAGTATATTTGCTACAGTGCCTCGATATCGGAGACCATAGCCAATATGCTGGATGCCGCGAACGACATCGAAATCATGCGCGAACTCGGCGCGAGAATTCGCGCCCTCCGCATCGCGCGCAACATCACCGCGCACGACATCGCAGCCCGCGCCGGCCTGAGTGCGACCACCGTCATCAACGCCGAGGCGGGGCGAAATCCGCGCCTCGAAACTGTCGTCAAGCTGCTCCGCGAACTGGGCCGGCTCGACGCGCTCGACGCGTTTATCCCAGCACCAACCATGGCGCCGCTCGACCTGCTGAAGCGTCGCGGACGTCCGCGGCAACGCGCATCAGGATCGCCGCGTGGCCAGGGGTGACAGATCATGGGTGAACCGGTCGTCGCCGAGGTCTGGATGTGGGACCGGTTCGTTGGCGCCGTCGCCGAAGACGAGTCGGGCAGAGTCGCCTTTCAATTCGACCCGGTGTTCGTGCGCGATGGATGGGAGATCTCCCCGGTACATCTTGCCCGAGCGGCCATTGGCGAGGCTCCGGTGGTGTTTGCAGAGCTCGCGCGCATCGAAGCGTTCGCCGGTCTCCCGGGCGTCCTGGCCGATTCGCTTCCGGACCGGTTCGGCAACGCGATCATCAGGAAGTACTTCACCGACCGAGGCACGCCGGACGCCGCGTTGAGTCCGGTGCAGCGTCTGCTCTACGTCGGCTCACGCGCGCTCGGCGCGCTGGAGTTTCGGCCGGCACTGAGACGCCGCGTGGGCAAGGCCGAGCAGCTGCCATTGCAGTTGTCTGACCTCGTCATGCAGGCTCGCGCGGTGATCGGAGGCGACGTTGGCATTGCGTTGCCGGAAATCATGCGCGTCGGCGCATCGGCGGGGGGCGCGCGCGCCAAGGCCGTCGTGCTCTGGAATCGCGATGCGGAGACGCTCAAGTCTGATTTTGCGGCGCCCGGCTCCGGCGACGAGCGGTGGATCATCAAGTTCGACGGCACTGGTGAGGGAAGCGGCAAACCAGACGCCCCGAAGCCGTACAATCGAATTGAGGCAGCGTACATGGCCATGGCGCGTGAAGCCGGGCTCGAAGTCGCCGAAACCACTCTCTTGGAGGAGGCCGGCTACGCGCACCTGATGAGCCGGCGCTTCGACCGCATCGAGGGCCGGCGCATTCACCTGCACAGCCTCGGTGGATTGCAGCACGCCGACTACAACGCACCTGGCGCCTATTCATATGAAGGACTCATTCGCACGGTGCTCCGGCTGAAGCTCGACCATCGCACGGTCACCGAAGCATTTCGGCGCGTCGCGTTCAACGTGGCGATGGTGAACCAGGACGACCATGTGAAGAACATCAGCTTCCTGATGGATCGCGAATCGGGCTGGCGTCTTGCCCCCGCCTATGACCTCACGTTCAGCAAGGGCGCCGGCTACACGCGGCACCACCAGCTGTCTGTCGCCGGCCACGTGAGTGCCGTGACACGGGAGGACCTCATCGCGCTCGGCCGGTTCGCGGGGCTTCGAAAAGGGGGCGCGGACGAACTCGATCGCGTGCTGGAAGCACGATCGCGGTGGATGGAGTTCGCGGCCCGCACACAGGTACCGCCCGACGACGCCATGCGAGTGGGCGCTCAGTTCCCGATTCTAAAAGGTGGAAAATGAGTGAACAAGACCGTATCGACCTGCTTGCCGGAATCGAAGACCACGACGGCATCACCACGCTGCGCGCCGGCGATATCACGCGCGGCTGGAACGGGATTCGGTATCGCACCGGCCTCTCCGCCAAGAATACAAACGCGAAGAAGCTCTCGATGAATGTGGCCACCGTGCCGCCGGGCGCCGTGGCCTATGCGCACATCCATGTGGACTTCGAAGTGATGCTCTACATCCTCGCGGGTCGCGTACGGCACGAGTTCGGTCCGAACCTTGAGCATTCGCTCGACAACGCGGCCGGCGATTTCATCTTCATCGAACCCGGCGTGCCACATGAAGTGATCAATCTGAGCGACTCCGAGCCGGTGGTCGCGGTCGTCGCCCGCTCGGACTCCACGGAGTGGGAGCACATCGTGGATGTGCCGAGCCGGCGACGACCGGCGAAGCCGTAGGCTGGTTCGGCATGCGCGCGGCCAAATGCCGACGCCGAGTGTTCTTGACTCTGAGTCGAACTGGCGCGCAACTTGGATGCATGCAATGGCGTCGCCTGTTGACCGTAGGTTTCCTCGCGTGCATCGCGCTCGCGACCCGGGCCGGTGCGCAGACCGCCGGCTGGAACGCCAAGTCGGCCGCAGGCTATCTCGACGGTCGCATGGCCTGGTGGCTGACCTGGCAGGGATCACAGCGCGACCACGAAACGTCATGCGTGTCCTGCCACACCGCATTGCCCTACGCGCTTGCGCGCCCGGCGCTGCGCACGATGCTGGTGGAACGCGAGGCGTCCGCAGCGGAATCGCGTATGCTCGCGAATGTGGTCAAGCGCGTTCGGTTGTGGCATGAAGTCGAGCCCTTTTATCCCGATCAGACGCGCGGCCTTCCCAAAACCAGTGAGTCGCGTGGCACGGAATCGGTGCTCAACGCGCTGATCGTTGCGACGCATGATGCTGAAGCCGGAGCGCTGAGCGACGACGGACGACGGGCATTCGCCAACCTGTGGGCCCTGCAGTTCCGCGCCGGCGATCAGAAGGGCGCGTGGGCCTGGCTCAACTTCCATCTCGAGCCGTGGGAGGCGAATGGTTCGCCGTATTTCGGCGCCTCCCTCGCTGCAATTGCCGTTGCACGCGCACCGGGCGGTTATGCGGCGGCACCGGAGATTCAGCCGCAGCTCACAATGCTTCGCGACTACCTCCAGCGCGGCGCCGATACCGTGCACCTGCTCAACCGGGCAATGGGATTGTGGGCGTCGTCGCTTGCCCCGTTCCTCAAGCCCGACCAGCGACAGGCGATCATCGATGCATCGTTCGCGGCGCAGCACGCCGACGGTGGCTGGAGTGTGGCGTCACTCGGGCCGTTCAAGCGCATCGACAGCACCGCCGTGGAGAGCCGGAGCGACGGATATGCGACGGGACTGATGCTCGTTGCGTTGCAGTCGGCTGGCGTAGCCAAGAGCGAGACGCACGTGCGTTCCGGTATCGCCTGGCTCACGCAGCATCAGGACGCCGCGACCGGGATGTGGAGTACATCGTCGGTGAATAAACAGCGCGATCCCGCCACCGACATCGGCAAGTTCTTCACTGACGCGGCAACCGGTTACGCCGTACTCGCGCTGACGCACGGTAGGTAGCAACGCGGGCGTGGTCGTTCACCGCGCCGTGTCGTATTGTATGTCTGTCCAAGTCCCCCCAAAAGGAACCGTAATGGCATCCGTCATTCGCCGAATCGCGCTGCTTGCGCTCTGCGCTTGCGCACTCATCGCCGGTCACACCTCGCCTGCCGCCGCGCAGACCCGCCCCATACCGACCATCGCCGAGCGAACCGCCGGCATGAGGGCGATGCCCGGCTACTTCACTCTGTACTGGGACGACGCCACCGGGAAACTCTTCTGGGAAATCGACAAGCTCGACGTCGAGTTCCTCTATCAGGTCTCGATGGCCAGCGGACTTGGCAGTAACCCCATCGGCCTCGACCGCGGCCAACTCGGCGGCACCGCCGTCCTCGTCGCCAAACGCACCGGACCTCGCGTGCTGCTGATGGAACCGAACTATCGGTTCCAGGCCCGCGGGGTGAGCAACGTCAAAGAGAAGGAAGCCGTACGCGATGCCTTCGCGCCGTCGGTGCACTGGGGCTTTGACGTCGTCGCCCAGACCGGCAAGAGCGTCCTCGTCGACGCGACCGGATTCTTCATGCGTGACGCGCGCGGCGTCGTGGAACAGGTCGCGGGCCGTCAGCAGGGACGTTACCAGGTGGACCTGTCACGCAGTTCGCTGTATCCCGAGCACATCAAGTCGTTCCCGGAGAACAACGAGATCGAGGCGATGCTCACCTTTACGAGCGCGCAGCCCGGTCCACTCGTGAACGGCGTCGCCGCTTCAGGCGAGACCTTCACGTTGCGGGAACACCACTCGCTCGTGAAGCTCCCCGATGCGGGCTACACGCCGCGATTTGCGGATCCACGCATTGGCGTGAGCGGCCCGAACGTGATGGATTTCGGACAGCCGATCGACCGCGACATCTACGTGCGTTTCGTCGCGCGCCATCGTCTCAAGAAAAAGGACCCGGCGGCCGCGCGCTCCGAGCCCGTCAAGCCGATCATCTATTACATCGACCCCGGCACGCCGGAGCCGGTGCGCTCGGCGCTCGCGCTCGGCGTCAGCTGGTGGAATCAGGCGTTTGAGGCCGCCGGCTACATCAATGCGTTTCGCGTCGCGATTCTGCCCGACAGTGTGGACCCCGAGGACATCCGCTACAACATGGTTCACTGGACGCACAACCGGACCCGTGGCTACTCATACGGCGCCAGTGTCGTTGATCCGCGCACCGGCGAGATCATTCGCGGCAACGTGAACCTCGGCAGTCTCCGTCTCCAGCAGGACTACTTGCTGGGCGAAGCGATGGTGCCACCGTTCGGCGGCGGCAACGGCGGTGGCAATGGGTTCGACGGACTCGGCGACGCGCCAAACTTCGAATACCTCGCCGCGGTGGCTGACAACGGTGACGCACTCAAGATGGCGCTCGACCGCGTGCGCCAACTGGGCGCGCATGAAGTCGGCCACACGCTCGGCTT
Source organism: Gemmatimonadota bacterium (assembly GCA_026387935.1). Taxonomy (GTDB): domain Bacteria; phylum Gemmatimonadota; class Gemmatimonadetes; order Gemmatimonadales; family Gemmatimonadaceae; genus Fen-1231. Next base: position 102,561 of record JAPLKU010000005.1, read on the forward strand.
CCCGCACAACTACATCGGTAGCGCGCTCGGGCGCAACACGGTGATGGACTATCCGGCGCCGCTCGTGAAGATCACGCCGCAAGGCACGCTCGATCTCTCGGATGCGTATCCGCAGATAATTGGCGACTACGACAAGCTGGCGATCACCTGGCTCTACCAGGACTTTCCGGCCGGGACCGATGAAAAGGCTGCGCTGAACAAGATTGTCGAGGACGGCTACAAGCGCGGGCTCCGGTATGTGGGCTACACGAACAACAACTTCATCGGCGCGCCGGCGCAGTATGCGTCCGTGTGGGACAACGGCGCGAACCTCGTCGACCAGCTCAAGGTTGAGATCCAGGTGCGCAAGATTGGCCTCGACAAGTTCGGGCCGCAGGTCATTCGCAACGGCGAGCCGATGTCGAAGCTCGAATACGTCCTGCTGCCGCTCTACATGCACCACCGGTTTCAGTTGCGCTCTGCCGCCCAGAGTCTTGGTGGCGCGGACTACACCAATGCGCTCCGGGGCGATGGCCAGAAGCCGATCACGATCGTACCCGCCGCCGAGCAACGCCGTACGCTCGACGTGCTCCTCTCGACGCTCACTGTGGATTTCACGGCGCTCCCGAAGCGCATTCTGGACCTGATTCCGCCACCCGCCGACCGGCATGACGAAGGCGAAGGCTTCGACCATCGCACCGATGTGACGTTCGACCCGCTTGCCGCCGCCGAGGCTTCCGCCGCGTTCACCGTCGGCGAGATCCTGCATCCCGCGCGGATGGCGCGCCTCGTTACGTACGGCAGCATGGGGGACTACCCGACGCTTGAAGAGGTGACGGACAAGGTCATCGCCGCGACATGGAACGCGGCCGTGCCGAGCGACAAGTATCACGCCGAAGTGCAACGCGTGATCCAGCGGGCCGTGGCGGACCAGATGATGCTCATGGCCATGCGCGCCGACAACTCGCCCGCCGTTCGCGCGATTCTTTCGGACCGGTTGGGCAAGCTCGCGAAGCGGCTCGAAGGGCAGGCGGCGACGAACAATGCGCACCGCACCACAGTGGCATCCGACATTCGCCGTTGGGAGCACCGCACCGTGGCAACGATTCCAGGGCCGGCGCTGCGGTTGCCGGCCGGCGATCCGATCGGCGCGGGGGCGGGCAGGCAGCCGTGAGTGCATAGTCGGTACGTCACTCCAGTCACGGTAGCATAGATGAAACTCCCACGGATCGCCATGCTGGCCGTTGCCATCGTCGGATGCGCCACGAACCAGCCCACCACGGGCGCCGCACCGATGCGGGGCGGCATCGACGTCGTCATCGAAAACGGCCGTGTGATTGACGGCACCGGCGCCGCCTGGTTCTACGGCGACGTGGCCATCTCCGGTGAGCGTATCGTCGCGGTCGCGCCGCGCGGCACGTTGCGCAACACACCGGCGAGGCAGCGTATTGACGCCACGGGCATGGTGGTCGCGCCGGGGTTCATTGATATCCAGAGCGGGTCCACAGGCTCGTTTCTCCGTGGTGATTCGCGCGTGGTGGGCAAGGTGACGCAGGGGGTGACCACCGAGATTTTCGGTGAGAACAGCACCCCGGCGCCACTCAGTTCCGACATGCTCACGCGGAGTTCGGCCGCGCTCGACCCGGCCGACTCGATCTCGCGCCGCTTGTTGCCGCTGTTCGCGCGGCCGCATGGATTCGCCGAGATGATGCGCGAGATCGAGGTGCGTCACGCCAGCGTGAATGTTGGCGCGTTTGTGGGCGGCGGCACGCTCCGCGAATACGGCATGTCGCTGGCGCAGGGCAAGCCGACGTTGGCGGCCCTCGACGCGATGAAGGGCGCGGCGCAGCGGGCCATGGACGACGGCGCGTTTGGATTTGCGACGGCACTGATCTACCCGCCGAGCAACTTCGCCACAACGGAAGAGCTCGTGGAGATCGGCAAGGTGGTGAAGAACGCCGGCGGCATCTACATCACGCACATGCGGTCGGAAGGCGATCAGCTGCTCGAGTCGATCGACGAAGTGGTGCGTATCAGTCGCGAGAGCGGCATCGCGGCCGAGATTTATCACCTGAAGGCGAGCGGCATCCGGAATTATCCCAAGGGGCCGCAGGCGATTGCAAAGATCAACGCGGCGCGCGCGGCGGGACTTGATGTGCAGGCGGATATGTACCCGTACACCGCAGGCGCGACCGGACTGAGTTCGTGCCTCCCGCCGTGGAGCGCCGCCGACGGCAAGCTGTTCGACAATCTCGCGAGCAAGGAAGTGCGCGCGAAGATGCGCGTCGAGATCGAGCACCAGACCTTTGATTGGGAATCGCTCTGTGATCTCGCAACTCCCCCCAATGTCCGCATCACGCGCCTGCTCAAGCCCGAACTCGCACAGTACTCCGGTAAGCGGCTGAGTGAAATCGCGAAGGCAATGAACAAGGACTGGATCGAGACGATGATGGACCTCGTGCTCACCGAGCACAATCGTGTCGAGACCACCTACTTCATGATGGACGAGGCCAATGTGCGCCTCAATCTCCAGCAGCCCTGGATGAAGATCGGTACCGATGCAGGTGCCGTGGACCCCGAAACGTTCAAGGGGCTCGTGCATCCGCGCTCGCTCGGCACCTTCCCGCGCATTCTTGGCCGTTACGCACGCGATGAAAAATTGATGCCGCTCGAAGAAGCGGTGCGCAAGATGACGTCGGCAACGGCCACCAGACTGTCGTTACCCGATCGCGGACTCCTGAAAGCCGGCATGTTTGCCGACGTGGTCGTGTTCGATCCGAACACGATCATCGACAAGGCCACGTACGAGGAGCCGATCCAGGTGTCGATCGGCGTGCGCGACGTGTTCGTGAACGGCACGGCCGTGATTCGCGGTGGCACGCACACGGGTGCGAAGCCGGGGCATATCGTGCGGGGCCCTGGGTACAAGGCGCCATCGCCGTGAACACCCGCCGCCAATTCCTCATCACGGCCCCACTCGGGTTCATCGGCGCCGTCGCCGCGTGTCGCGGTGGCGAGCAGGCCTCTGCCGCTGCTCCGGCGGCGACACCTGGCGCCCCGCCCGCATTCGGCACACTCCCGGTGGCTGGCCCCGAAGTCTCGGTCGCCACGTTCGCGGAAGCGGAAAAACTTGCGCAGGTGACGATGACGGCTGCCGAGCGAAAACAGGCGGCCGACAGCTGGCGCACGTCGATGGCAGGATATCTCGAGCGTCGCACGGGACCGCGAAAGGTGCCCATCGAGGACGCGGTCGCGCCGGCCACGCTGTGGAACCCGGCCATTTCAGGCACCACTACGGGTCCCGCGCAGGATCGGTTCGTTCGCAGCGCAGGCGACCCCGGTCCGCTCCCCACCAACGATGCCGATATCGCATTCGCGCCCGTCACGCGGCTCTCGCGCTGGATCGAGTCGCGGAAGCTGACCTCCGAACGGCTCACCAACATCTACCTCGAGCGCATCAAGCGTCTCGATCCGAAGATCCGCAGTGTCATCACGCTCACCGGTGACTTCGCGCTCAAGCAGGCGCGCAAGGCTGACGCGGAGATCGCGTCGGGGAAATACCGCGGTCCGCTGCACGGAATTCCCTATGGCGTGAAGGACCTCCTCGACACCGCCGGCATCGCCACCACCTGGGGCGCTGAGCCGTTCAGGAATCGCGTGCCCGCAACCGACTCGGCGGTGGTCAAACGGTTGAATGACGCCGGCGCGGTGCTCATCGCGAAGCTCAGTCTGGGCGCGCTGGCGCTGAACGACATCTGGTTCGGCGGCCAGACGATGAACCCCTGGCTGCTCGAGGAGGGCGCGTCGGGCTCGAGCGCGGGCCCCGGTGCCGCGACGGCTGCGGGACTCGTCGGTTTTTCCATTGGCAGTGAGACCGGCGGGAGTATTGTCAGCCCGGCGATGCGCTGCGGTGTCACCGGGCTCCGCCCGACCTTCGGTCGCGTGCCGCGCTCCGGCGCGATGACGCTCTGTTGGTCGCTCGACAAGCTCGGCCCCATGACCCGCAGCGTCGAAGATGCGATGCTCGTGTTGCACGCGATCACTGGGCCGGACGTGCTCGACCTTGCCAGCGTGCCGAGCCGGCTCGACTATGATGCAGCGGCGCCGGTGAAGGGGCTGCGCGTGGGCTTCTTCCCGGCGTGGATGAAAGAGGCGCCAGCCACCGACGTGGACCGGGCGGCGCTCGAGACGGTCCGGAAGCTTGGAATGGAGACCAAGGAAGTCACGCTCCCCGACTGGCCGTATAGTTCGTTGATGCCTGTGTTGTTCGCCGAAGCGGCCGCGGCGTTCGAGGAACTGACGCTCTCGGGGAACGCCGGCCAGCTCAAGTCGCAGGTCAAGGACGCCTGGCCCAACCTGTTCCGGCAGGCGCGCTTCTTCTCGGCCGTGGATTTCGTGCAAGCCGACCGGCTGCGCCGAAAAGTGGCAATGGAGATGGCGCGCATCTTTTCGCAGGTGGACCTCCTGCTCGTGCCGTCGTTGCGCGACGAGATGCTGACGCTCTCGAACTTCACCGGCCACCCGTCGCTCACGATACGCGCCGGTTTCGTTCAGGTGGGCGAGGCGCGGAGCGACTGGGCGCCCGACCCGACGAATCCGTTACCGAAATTCTCGTCGCCGCGCCGCGTACCGCACGGAATCACCATCCTCGGCAGGCTCTTCGACGAGGGGACGGTGGTGCGCGCGGGGCTCGCGCTGGAGAAGGCGTTCAACGTGGTGGGGGAGAACCCAACGGGGTTCTAAATACGCGGGCACTTTTCTTCCCGAGCGCGCTGACTGGCGCCCCGCGACCCGCGAACCCCAGCCGGCGGCGGCCACTCCGGCTTCGACGTCTCGCCCGACGGCAAGGATCTGCTGCTCGTGCGGTCTGTCGGTGGAAACGCGCAGACGCTTGTCGCGCTCAACTGGCGCGCGGAAGCGCTGGCGCGGCGGGGAAGAAATGACCGCCGCCTGCGAGCGCTACCTCGCCTCCCCCAACGCAAACACGAACACCGAATTCCCCTTGAGCTGCGCGTAGCGTATCCCGCCCGCGGGCACTGCGATGTACTGCTTGCCGTCGAGTTCGTACGTGATCGGTGACGAGTCCACGCCGGCGCCACAGAAGAACGACCAGAGCACGCGGCCGTCGGCCGCGTCGTATGCGCGGAACCAGCCGTCCGACTCGCCCATGAATACGAGTCCGCCCGCGGTGGCGAGCGTGCCGCTCCACACCCAGGCCGGGCGGTCAGACTTCCATTTGATCTTGCCGGTCGCGACGTCGATCGCCGCGAGCACGCCCGTGGGCGCGCGTCCGCGAATCGCCGGGAACGATCCGCCGGTGAACATCTTCCCAACCTCGAGCTCAGACTCTGAGCGCGTCGCCATGTTTGGCCGGTCGCGCGCGGGCACGTACATGAGTCCCGTCTGCGGCGAGTACGACGATGGAGGCCAGTTGGCCCCGCCGAAAATCCCAGGCCGCATGAGCACGCCCTTGTCGTCCGGCGCCACGAACATGTTTTCCTGCGGCACAAACGCGTCGCTGCGGCGTACGAGCGCGCCGGTTGTCGCATCCATGACGTACATCCATCCATCCTTGCCGGCGTGGAGGACGACCTTCCGCCCGCCGTCCCGCGCGAGGATGGGCGGGTTGGGAATATCGTAATCCCAGAGGTCGTGGGGGATGTGCTGCACGTACCAGCGCAGCTTTCCGGTCTCCGCCTCAATCGCGACGGTGCTGTTGTTGTAGAGGTTGTCGCCGGGACGCTTCGCTCCGTCGTTCGATGGCGACGGGTTTCCCGTTCCGAAGTAGATCAACCCGAGCTCGGCGTCATATGCGGGCGTCACCCACACCGGCGAGCCGCCGATGCGCCAGGTATTGGCATTCTTCGCCGAGTCGGCGTGCTCCTTCGCGATGTCGCGCGGAAGCTTGTCGCCCCACGGAGTTGAAGGCGCCCACTTACCCCACCAGCCGCCCTCGGCGGGCGACGGAATCGTATAGAAGCGCCAGATCTGTTTGCCGGTCTCGGTATCGTACGCGGTCACGGAGCCACGAATGCCGTACTCCCCGCCTGCCGCGCCGATGATAACCTTGTTGCCAATCACGAGCGGCGCAGATGTATTGGAGTAGCCAGAGTCGGCCGGGTGCGTGATGATGTTCCACTTCACCGCGCCGGTCTTCGAGTCGAGCGCCACGAGGCGCGCGTCGAGCGTGGCCATGAACACTTTGTCGCCGCCAACGGCGACTCCACGATTTACGGCGCCACAACAGAACACTTCGCGCTGGGCCTTTTCGTGGTCATACTGCCAGAGCCGCTTGTTGGTGCGCAGGTCGAACGCGAGCACGCTGTTGTGCGACGTGGTCATGTACATCACGCCACCCGCGACGATTGGCGTGGCCTCGAGTCCGTCCGCGCGCTGCACGTTCATCTGGTAGACCGCAACGGGCGCGAGCCGCGACACGGTCTCTCGCGTCACCTGCGTCAACGGCGAATAGCGCTGGTTGTCGTAGGTGCGCCCGTGGTTCAGCCACTCGGTGTTCGGCGGCGCGAGCAGGTCGGCGGGTGCGATGGTACGCTGGGCTGATACGACTTGAGCAATGGTGGTGAACGCTGTCAGCAAAGCATACGAACGCATCTCGAAACTCACTCGTAAAGTGTGTGTGGGGGGGGATCCCTCCAAGAGAAGATACACCGGCTGTGTCGGGTTGCGACTCTCTGGCAGCCATGCTCGCTGATCCGTACTTTTTCCTGACCGCAGCCAACCCCATGATCAGTCCAATGCGCATCAGTAACTTCGCCCGAGTTGCGCTCGCCCTCGTCCTGCTCCTCCCCGTCACCGGCGTCGCGCCATCGCGGCAGGAATCGTTCGCCACGCTCGCGCAGGCGTCACTCGCGCAGATTGACGGCCGCGTTTCGCTCCGCGGATTGCGCGACAGCGTGAACGTGATTCGCGATCGCTGGGGCGTTCCGCACATCTACGCCGGCAACATCGACGACCTCTTCTTTGCCCAAGGATTCGTGCAGGCGCAGGACCGGCTCTGGCAGATGGAGATGTACCGCCGCACATACGAGGGCACGTTGGCGGAAATCATGGGACCGGACTTTCTGCGCCACGACCGACTGGCGCGCCTGGTCAAGTTTCGTGGCCCATTCGACGATCGCGAGTGGAAGCACTACCATCCCGAGGGTCGCCGCATCTTCGACGCATTCGCATCGGGCGTGAATGCATTCATCGCACAGTCGGGCGATCGTCTTCCGGTCGAGTTCAAGCTCACGGGAATCCGGCCGCAGCCATGGACCGCCGACGTCGCACTACTCCGCACGCAGACGGCAATGCCGACAGGCGATGCCGTCGCCGAGCTCGCGCTCGCCCGGAGCGTGCTGCGACTCGGTGCTGACTCCGCGAATCGCGCGGCGCATCCTTCGCCGTACCGCGACCTCGTCGTGCCGGCTGGCGTCGATCTTTCCATCATCACCGAAGATGTCGCGGCGGGGCTCGCGGGTCTGCGCACCGGAGCCGTGCGGCCGGAGTTGCTTCCGCAGTACCGCGCCCTTGGCGGCGCTGGCCCCAGTGAGAACACCGGCGTGCAGGAGAATTCGCCGGGAAGCAACAACTGGGTGGTGAGCGGTCGGCTCACGGCGTCGGGCAACGTGATCGTCTCAAACGATCCGCATCGCAACGTCGCCAACCCGTCGATTCGCTACATCGTGCATCTGAATGCGCCGGGATGGGATGTGATCGGCGCGACCGAGCCGGTGTTGCCCGGCGTCGTGATCGGCCACAACGGACGCATTGCGTGGGGCCTCACCATCGTCGGCACCGACCAATCGGACGTGTACGTCGAAGAAGTGAATCCCGTCAATCGCAATCAGGTGCGGTTCCGCGGCGCGTGGGAACCGCTCCGCATCGTGCGCGACACGATCAAGGTGAAGGGCGCGGCACCGAGCGTGGTCGAGCAGAAGTTCTCGCGCCATGGGCCCGTGTTCTACGAAGACACGATCCACCACAAGGCGTATGCGATGCGCTCCACGATGCACCTGCCGGGCAACGCCGGCTACATCGCCGCACTCCGCTACCACAGCCTGGATGATTGCAAACAGTTTCTCGAGGCGCAGGCGTATACCTACGCGCCAACCGAGAACATGATCTGCGGCGACAAGGGCGGAAACATTGCGTGGCAGGCGTCGGCCGCGTCACCCAAGCGGCCCAACTGGCACGGGCGGCTGCCCGTGCCCGGCACCGGCGAGTACGAGTGGGACGGCCTGCGCAGCGATCTTCCGCGCGAGTTCAACCCCGAACGTGGGTGGATAGCGACGGCCAATCACGACATCCATCCCACCGGCTACGACCCGCCGCTCTTCTTCAAGGACGGTCCGCAGGACGCGCGGTACCGCCGCATCGCCGAAGTGCTCACGAGCAAAACAGGCTTTTCAATCGCCGACATGGAAGCGCTGCAGCACGATGCGTACTCCGCGGCTGCGGCGCGCGACCTCCCCATGTTCCGCGGCTGGACGTCAGCGAACGCGGAAGTGGAACGGGCCCGCGCGCTCCTTGCGGCGTGGGACGCGCAGCACCGTCGCGAGAGTGCCGTTCCAGTGATCTACCGTGCTGTGGCTGCTGCGCTGCCGGCCGAAGCGCGCGCACCAGGAATCTCCGCTGAACGGCGCCGCGCATTGATCGAAGCCGCGATCACCACCGGACTCGCCGCCGTTCGCGCGGCTCAGGGCGACGATCCGGCGCAATGGCGCTGGGGACGTAACAACACATCGCAGCTGCCGCATTCGCTCGTGAAGGCGTACGACATTGCGCCGGTGGAGCGCCACGGTGGCGCCGGCTTCGTTGCAGCGGTCGGCGCGACGTACCGTGAAGTCATCGACCTCGGCAATCTCGATGCATCGATGGCGACCAACGTGCCCGGCCAATCAGGGCAGCCGGGAAGTCCGTACTATTCCAACCTCGTCGAGAGTTATGGCCGCGCCGAGTATTTTCCGATGGCGTACTCGCGAGCCGCCGTCGAGAAAGCGGCGGCGCACCGGCTCACGCTTAGTCCGGGGCGGTGAACCCATCGCGGTGAATCCCGGCGCGTTGACTTCGGGAGCGTCGGCGCCAGCTAACGCCGTTGCGTGAGCACCGCTGCTATTTCAGCACCGGAGCCACCCGCTTCTTCGTCGCCTGTTCAAACGAGTAGGCCAGCTCGATCAACCGCGGCTCGCTGCACGCGCCGCCCGCGAAGCTCACGCCGTACGGAGTCATCTGCGCATTGAACCCGGCTGGCAGCGCCGGCGCAGGCGCGTTGGGAATCCGCCCGAACGGTACGACCACCGTCGGGTAGCCCGGCTTGGCCGAAAGGCTCGCGCCGCTCGCGCCAGGGAACACCAGCGCATCGAGTCGTTCGGCTTTCATCACGGCGTCGATGCCTTCGGGGCCGCCGAGTGCGATGTCCTTGGCGCGATCGGCGTCGTACTTGGCCTTGTCGGCGACGAGGTCCATTTCGTCCGACATGTCGAGCAGTGACTGGCCGTACTTCATTGCACCGCGCGGAGCGTTGTTGATGTTGAACCAGCGGAGATCGGTCAGCGTCTTGAACGGCGCTGCGCTGCCGAGCGAGGCGAGCCAGGCGTTGAAGTCGCGCTTCATGCCGTAGCCGAAATCCACCGAGCAGCCGGCGTTGTGGCCTTTGCGGTCTTCGACGCCGCCGCAAGTGTTCCAGAGGAGAAAGTTGCGCGTGGTGTCGGCGGTGACCACGCTCGGAATGTTCGCGGGATCCACGATGATCGCACCTTCACGCTTGAGCGCTGCGATCGCCTCGTCCATTGATGCTTTCTGCGCGGCGTTCAGCCCGCCGCGCGGAGTTGTCTGCCCGGGAATCGTGAATGCGTCGTACCAAAAGGCGCGCGGAATGCCGATGCGCGCGCCCTTGAGTCCGTCCTTCTTGAGAAACGGGCGATAGTCGCGATTCGCCGGCGGCGTGCAGAGCTTGGTTGCGGCGTCGTTCGGATCGGGCGCGGCACTCTCGAGCGCGCCGAGGAAGATCGCGGCGTCTTCAACCGTGCGAGCCATCGGGCCAGGCGTGTCCTGATCGGCCGTGATCGGGATGACACCGTAGCGACTGATGCGCCCTACGGTGGGCTTGATGCCCGCGAGCATGTTCTGGTTGGAGGGGCTGAGCACCGAGCCCGACGTTTCGGTGCCGACGTTTGCGGCCCAGAAGCTTGCGGCCGTGCCGATGCCGGAACTCGAGCCACCCGTGCCCATCACCGGACGGCCGTCGTTGAAGCCGGGGCGGGGATCCGTCCGCGGATCGTACGGGTTCATTCCGTAGCCGCCGACGGCGCTGTAGTTGCCGACCATCGGCGTCGGGCTACCGGCTACCCAGTTCGCGAGTTCGGTCATCACGGTTTTGGCGATGATGATCGCGCCGGCGTCCTTGAGGTTCTTCGTGAGCGTCGCCTCGTACGGTGGCACGAGATCCTTGAACGCGAGCGCGCCGCCCGTGGTGCGCATGTTCGTGGTGTGGATGTTGTCCTTGAGCGCGACGGGAATGCCGTGCAACGGTCCGCGCACCCGGCCCGCCGCGCGTTCGCGATCGAGCGCATCGGCTTCGGCGAGCGCCGTCTTGCTCACCGTGATCACCGCATTGAGCTGGTCTTCGTACGTGGCGATACGCGCCAGGTGCAACAGCACGAGTTCGCGCGACGTCACGCGACCTTCCGTGAGCGCTGCCTGCATCTGCGGGATGGTGGCCTCGACGACGTCGAAGAGGGGGCGTTGGGTCGCTGCTGTCGGTGCCGCGGGACGCCCCTGGGCCGGCCGCGACTGAGCGGAAAGGGAAGCGGCGGAGAGCGCGACACAGGCAAGGACGAAACGCTTCATATAGAAGGGGATTGAATCAAGAGTGAAGTAGGGCTGCCGAGAGTATGCGGCAACGGGCCGCGGCTGGCAACGCGCTGGAGCCGGTCTTCGGCCGGTCTAAGGCAGGTCTTAGGCTGGTCTTCAGCAGAGTTTCCGCAGGTTTTCAGCAGGTCTTGTGGTAGAGCACAATCTGCGCGAGCATATCGGGATGCAAACACCCCTCACGCCGATGGAGTTCGCCCGCCGGGCTCGGTCACTCTACGGCGATCGTGAGGCCGTAGTGGACGGCGACGAGCGGTGGACCTACGCGCAGTTCTTCGATCGCTGCGACCGCTGGTCGAGCGCCCTCCAGTCACTCGGCGTCGCCCCCGGCGATCGTATCGCCTACATCGCCCCCAACACGCACGCCCATCTCGAGGGCTACTACGGCGTCCCACAGCTCGGCGCCGTCGTCGTGCCGATGAACTATCGGCTGTTGCCCGCCGATTGGGTGTATATGGTCAACCATTCGGGCGCCCGCGTGGTCTGCGTGCACGCGGACTACCTCCACCTCGTCGACACAGTGCGGCACGAAATGCCGGCAGTGGAGCACTTCGTCGCGCTCGAGGGCGGCGGAAATGGCTGGCTCGACTACGAAGAACTTCTCGCTGGCGCATCGCCCGAATTCGTCCGTGCGGCATTGACTGAAAACCAGCTCCTCACGATCAACTACACGAGCGGCACGACGTCGAAGCCCAAGGGCGTGATGATCACCCACCGCAATGCGTGGGTGAACATCGTGGGAATGATGCTGGCGCATCCCATCAGCTGCGCCGATCGGTATCTGTGGACGCTGCCGATGTTTCACGCCAACGGGTGGACGTATGTCTGGATCGTGACCGCTGCCGGCGGCACACACGTGTGTGCGCGAAAGATTGATGCACCCACAGTGTTCCGTCTCCTCCGCGACGAACGCGCCACCATGCTCTGCGCTGCGCCCACCGTGTTGATTACCATCGCGAGTGCGCCGGACGAGTTGCGGGTCGGTGCTCCGCGTGGCGTTCGGGTTGTTACGGCCGGCGCGCCTCCCGCCGCCCACACCATCGAGCGCGTCGAGGAAGGACTCGGCTGGACCATCCTGCAGCTTTATGGACTCACGGAAACGGCGCCGGCGATAAGCATCTGTGAGCCGCGGCCGGAACACGCACTGCTCTCGCCGGCGGAGCGTGCGAAGATCAAGGCGCGTCAGGGCGTCGAGCTGATTACGTCCGGTGAGTTGCTCGTGGTAAACGAGATGGGTGTTCCCGTGCCACGCGATGGCACCACCGTCGGTGAGATCGTGGTCCGCGGCAACGTCGTGATGGACGGTTACTATCGCGATCCCGAGGCAACGGAGCGCGCCTTCGCCGGCGGGTGGTTCCACTCGGGTGACGCCGCGGTGGTACACGCGGACGGCTACATGGAAATCCGCGACCGGCTCAAGGACGTGATCATCAGCGGCGGCGAGAACATCTCGTCTGTTGAAGTCGAGGGGGTGCTCTTGCGCCATCCGTCGGTGCACGAGGTGGCGGTGGTCGGCTTGCCGCACGAGCAGTGGGGCGAGGCGCCTCACGCGTTCGTGGTGCTCAAGCCCGCAGCGACGCTCACGGACGAGGAACTGCGCGCGTTTGCGCGTGAGCGGCTCGCCGGCTTCAAGGTGCCGAAAGGGATGACCGTCGTCGCCGAACTGCCAAAGACGGCGACGGGAAAGATCCAGAAGTACGTGTTGCGCGGAGGACGGGCCGCGATCACCGCACAGTAGGGCGCGCTACTTCCTCACAAACTTGGCGACCGGCTCGAGCATCAGCCCCGGCACTCGCCAGCGCGGCCCAAATCCGGGCGTGGTCGGCAGGCTGCCGGGGACGTTCCTGCGCACGGTTGGGGTTTCCCGTCATCCACCTGTCACCACCACGGTTCGCCATCCGGAACCCTGCGGGGTAGTATCCGGCGTGCCTCCCCTCAAGCTCCTTTGTACCGCCGGGCTCATAGCCGCCGTCGCCATCCCGGCGATGGCCGCCGCCCAGATCATTCGCGACCCGGTTTCCGCGCCGGCGCCCGTGCCGGTCGCAGCGCCCGCGACGCCCACCGGCCCGCGCAGCACCGCGCCCATCGATGTCGCGCAGTGGGAACAGCGCGAGTTCGAGCTCTTCCGGCATCTGCACCTCACGCACATCCTGCCGTCGCTGCCGACCACGTGCGATGAGCGCGTTGGCCGGCTCTGCTATTGGTACAACGAGTCAACCACGTTCCCGAAAGAATCCGATCTCGTCCGCGAACGGCGCAATCGCCTGACCGGCATTCTGGATTCGCTCGCACGCCAAGTGCCTGCGAACACCTGGATCGCCGAACAGCGCGTGCGCTACCTCGCGGAATCGGAGCGCTATCAGGACGCGCTCGATGCGGCGCGACAGTGCACCGGCGAAGGCACGGGCGGCGGATGGCGCTGCGAGATTCTCGTCGGTTTCGCGCATCATATGATTGGCGACTACGTGGCCGCTGAGCGCGCGTACGACAGCGCCATCGCGCACATGGATCCCAGGCAGAGTTGCGACTGGCGCGACTTCTCTATGCTCCTCGACGATGTGTCGCTCGCGCAGTTCCGTACGATCCCCTGCGGCGACGCGCGCCGTGACGAGTGGGCCGCGCGAACCTGGTCGCTCGCGCGCACGCTCTATTCAATGAAGGGGAACGATTCGCGCTCGGAGTATTTCGCCCGCATGACAATGGTGCAGATGTTTACGGACGCTCCGAGCGCGTATCAGTTTGGATTTGATACGGACGAGCGCGAGCTGCTCCTGCGATTCGGCTGGCCACGCGCGTGGGGCGCGGCGTATCAGTTGCCCGTGACGTTCAGTCTCGGCACAGGTGGGCCGGGCGACGCGTCAACCACCGGTGGCAAAGGCGGCGACGCCGGCACCGTCGGCGGCGCGAAAGGAAAAGGGAAGGGCGGCACGAGCGTTGGCAGCTATCCGCCCGGGACAAAAATCCCATCCAACGTTCCGCCGCTCGTGCGTCCGCCCGATATCTCTGGGCCGCGCGGCCTCCCCGGCGGACTCGGCGGCGACATTCAGAATCAGGCCAATCGGCCGAAGTTGCCCAGCGTGCAGATGAAGCAACGTGAGGGCGACGGCATCAGCGTCGTCAGCATCGAGGCCGTGCCGGCATATCGCTACATCCCCGCGGGCTTTGTTCTGAACGATCCGCCGCAGTCCGATTCGGCGGCGTGGCGCTTGCAACTGCCGCCGGTGATGGGCCGGTATGCGCCGCCGTACGCGAAATCACTCGTGCCGCTCGAACACCAGAAGGCCGTGTTCAAGCGTGGTGACAGCGCGATCGTCGTGATGGCGTACGACACGAAGGGGACGAAGCAGGTGGACGGCGCGAAGATCCGCGCGGGGCTCGTGGTGACGCAGGCCGGCGCCGTGCCGCGCGATTTCGTCGCCGTACACGACAGTGCGCCGTCATTCGGTGTGCTCACCGTTCGCGCGCCTTGGGGTCCGCTGCTCATGAGTGCCGAGGTTGCCGCACCCGAGCGAAAGGCCGTCGCGCGCGCCCGGTACGGCGTTGGTCCGATGCGCGGGCCCGTCGCGCGCGTGATTCTTTCGGATCTCCTCTTCTACAAGTCGTACGGCTCGTTCCCGAGCTCAGTCGAGGAAGTCGCACCGCACGCGATTCCCACGGAGCGTGTGCGCGCCGGCGAAAAACTCGGCGTCTACTGGGAAGCGTACGGCACCGATCCCGCCGGTGAGAAGATCAAGGTCTCGCTGATTGTGGCGAGAGAAAATCCCGACGACGAAGAGGGTGGTTTCTTCAAGCGTCTGGCGAGGTCGCTTAAGCTGGCGCGGAGCGCGACCCCGGTCAGCGTTGGCGTCGATGACATTTCCGCTCGCGGGGTCACGACCTCCGCGCGTGCGATTGAGCTCGATATCTCGACGCTCACCAAGGGCGCGTACTACGTCCAGCTCGAAATCGTCGTCGCGGGCCAGCCGACGCTACGCGCCGAACACCGGATCGAGGTGGTGGCGCCGTAACTCGCGGTGGTTACCGCACCGGCTTGCGCGGGATTCGGGCATCGGCATTCGCCGCGTGATATGCGTACGACGCCATGATGACCGCGTTCTTCATCAGGTCGCCGGCCTGGATTGTGTCGTAGAAATCCATGTTGGTGTGGCCGCCTTGCCCAGGCGTGTGATCCTGGAGAAACTGGAAACCGGGCAAGCCAACATCATCGAACGCAATGTGGTCGGTGCTCCCCACGCCCTGGTTTGACACCACCGTCATGCCGAGGTCGCGAAACGGGGACATCCACGCGGTGAACTGCTCCCGCGCCTGTTCATTTCCCTGCAGGTAAATGCCGAGGTACTGGCCCGACCCGTAGTCCTGGTTGAAGTAGGCCGAGAGTTTTTCGTACGCGGGTTTCACTCCGATGGCCGGGTCACGCGGATCGCCGAAGTGCTGGCGCACGTAGGCGCGTGATCCGAAGAGTCCCTGTTCCTCGCCGGCCCAGAAGGCGGCGCGAATCGTGCGGCGCGGCTTCGCGCCAACGGCTTTGAGAATTCGCATCGCCTCGAGCGCGACTGCCACGCCCGACGCGTTGTCGCTCGCGTTGGGACTGGCATGCCATGAGTCCAGGTGAGCGCCGATCATCACGACTTCGTCGCGGAGGTCGCTCCCGGCGAGTTCGCCAACCACGTTCATCGCCTGCTCGACGCGGTCTCCGATGCGGTTGCGTACTTCGATTTCGATCTTCACCGGAATGTTGCGCTTGAGAATCCGGTACATGCGGTTGTAGTGCTCCGGCGTGATCGCAACCATTGCCGGTGAGGCGAGCATTCCCGCACGCGACCACTGGTCGGCGCGCGAGCCGGGCCGCGAAAAACCACGCACTGCGCCGAGCCAGCCGCTCTCGCTCTGCAGCACGGCGGTCACACCCTCGCTCGCGTAGAACGCAATCTTCTCTTCCGGCGAGAGCAGGTCGGCGTTGCGCGCTGTGCGCGGCGCTGCGGGGCGGGCGGGTGCGATGGTCGTGCGCTCGATTGCGTCGAGGTCCTGCTGCGTGAGGCGCGGCACGCCTCTCGTGAGCGCGGCGATGTCGATCACGGCCGGCGGCGTCACGAGCACGGCTTTCCCCTTGAGCGTTCCGCGATACTTCGCGAGGTCGTCTTTCACGAGCAGGTCGACGATCACGGCCTCCGCCACCTTGCGCCCATTCGTGCCGTTTGTGTGCGCAATGGGATAGCCCACCATCGGCGTGTAGTCGGGCTCGAGCAGGTGGATGGAGACGAACTCATTGTCCCACGTCACCCCAAAATCCATGAACGGCTCGGCGGCGACGTTGATCAGTCCCATTCGCGTCATCTCGCCCTGCACCCACTTCTGCGCGCGCTTCATGTCTTCCGAGAGCGTGAGCCGGGCGCCAAGCACATCGGCGAGGTAGCCCTCGTACTCCATCACCTGGGAGCGCTGAAGTCCTTCTTCCCGAATCTTCGCCACCATCGCGCGGTCAACGGGCACGCCCTGCCGCATTGCGGCTGCCGGCACGAGGAGCAAGAAGAGCAGCAGCGCGATGGCGAGCGGCCGTATGCGCCGCGTCATCGCACGGGCCCGTTGAACCAGACGCCGTTCGGCGCTTCTGAGCGGGCGGCGGCAATGTCGGGCCAGCCATCGCCGTCCAGGTCGCCGATCGCGACGCCGTAGACCGAGCCTTTGCCATCGCCCCACGGCCTGTCCGAGAACTTCGGCATGCGGCCACTACCGAGGTTGAAGAACACGGACCCGAACGCCTCCTGGCGCCCGACGATGATATCGAGCTTGCCGTCGCGGTTCATGTCGGCCAGCCCGACCGCAAATGGCGCGCCCGATCCGGTGCCGAGCGCGACGGGCGCCTCGAACGTGCGCTTGCCGGCGCCGAGGTACACGAACATGCCGTTCTTCTCATCGCCCACCACGAGGTCGAGGATGCCATCACCGTTGATGTCGCCCGCAGCGGCGGCGCGAATCTGCGAGACTGCCGGCCCCACAGGTGCTGCCGCCGTGAACTTTCCGGTGCCGTCGTTCCAGAAGATCAGGTTCTGTCCGCCGTCGCGGTGCGGCACGAAGAGGTCAATCTTGCCATCGCCGTCCAGGTCGGCCGCAACGATGATCGTGGCCGACTGCGTGGCGAGCGGCGTGCATGACGGGAACGCACCCTTGCCGTCATTGAGGCATACGAAACTTGGACGGGGGTTGGCCGGGTTCGAACTGCGGTTGGCAACGATCAGGTCGGGGCGCTTGTCGCCGTTCAGGTCGGCCACGGTCACATACCGCGTATTCCAGTCTGGATCGCCGAACGTGCCACTCACGTGGAAGTGCCCTTTTCCGTCGTTCAAGTAAATGAGCTTCTTGTCGGGCTTGTCGTTGCTCACCACAATGTCGAGATCACCATCACCATCCAGATCGGCGAGCGCGGCGGAATACGTCTTATCGGGCGCGTCGGCGAGGTTCTCGGCCGTGAAATGCCCCTTGCCATCGTTGCGGAGGATGACGTCGTTGAGCGGCCAGTGCCGGCCCTTGGCAAGGACCACATCAAGGGTGCCGTTGCCGTCAACGTCGCCGAGGCTCACACTCGCCGAGGTTTCACTCGTGGATTCGAGGAGCAGCACACGATCGAATGCGCGTGGCGCGCCTTGCTGGAGGGCAAGCGTGGCGCTGCCCACGAGGGCAAGCGCGAAGAACGCGGGCGCAGAGCCGGAGCGGTTCGTTTTCATGGTGGCAAAGTTACCCGCAACGTGAATCGGCGGCTACGCGATGAGCGGGCGCCGATGGCTGGCCGCCGCGCAGTATATTCGGGCACACGAATCTTCTTTTGGGAGACGGTATGCATCAACGACTGACGAGCGCGATCGGAGTCCTGCTGATATCGATCGCCGCCAGCACGGCTGAATGCCAGCCGGCGAAATCGGCACCCGCCGCCGCTGCGCTGAAAGCTGGCGAGGTTCGCCTCACCTACCTCGGCAACGCGGGCTGGGAGATCACCGACGGCAAGAAGATCATCCTGGTCGATCCATTTCTCACTCAGTTCGCGCGGTGGACGAACTCCGCAGCGGATGCGGACGGACCCGCTCCCGACGCACCTTACCCGGCCGACACCGCGCTGATCAACCAGCATGTGACGCGGGCCGATTACATCGTGATCACGCACGGCCACCCGGATCACGCGCTCGACGCCGGCTACATCTCGCGCAAGACCGGCGCCACCATCATTGGCCACGAAACGGCGGCCAACCTCGCGCGCGCCTACGGCGTGACCGACAGCGCGCTGATCACCGTGATTGGCGGCGAGGATTACGAGTTCGGCGATTTCTCGCTGCGTGTGATTCCCAACATTCACAGCGCGCTCGACAAGAAGCACTACTACAACAACACGCGCGGCATCGTGGGTACGGCGCCGCGCGGGCTGAAGGCGCCACTCCGTCGCAAGGACTACGTCGAAGGCGGAAACCTCGCCTACCTGCTCCGCATCGCGGGTCATGAAATCCTGATCATGGGCTCGATGAACTACCTCGAGCGTGAGATGGAAGGGCTGCGCCCGGACATTGCCCTCGTCGGCGCCAACAGCCAACGGCTCGAGGTGTACGACTTCACTGGCCGCCTCATGCGCGCGCTCGGCAAGCCCGCGCTCGTGATTCCCAGCCACGCCGACGCGTACGGCGATCCGAAGCCGTCGACCGCCGCGCTTGCCGACCGGAAGCGTTTCCAGCAGGAAGTGGCGACGGCGTCGCCAGCGAGCCGCTACATCTTTCCGAAGTGGTTCGAGCCTATCGTCGTGGGGGCACGCAAATGATCGCGCCGACCCGTGTACTGATCGCGTCGTGTGCCACGCTCGCGCTTGCCGCGTGCGCGCATGCACCTGGTCCGGACTTGGCAGCCGCACCGGCGTCCGGCCGGCAAGTCATCAACCCGCCGGGAATCGCGCCGCTGGTTCCGGCGTACTCGGTGGCTATCCGTTCCGGCGACCAGGTGTTCGTCTCGGGCATGACCGGCATCAAACCCGGAACGCAGGACATCGTGGACGGCGGCATCACTCCGCAGACGCGCCAGACCCTCGAAAACATCAAGACATCGTTGCAGGCCGCCGGCGCGACCATGGCGGATGTGGACGAGTGCACGGTGTTCCTCAAGGACATGGCCGACTACGCGGCGATGAACGCCGTGTACATCGAGTTCTTTCGCGTCGATCCGCCCGCCCGTGCCGCGCTCGCGGTGACCGCACTGCCGCGGCCCGCGGCCCGCGTCGAAATCAAGTGCAGCGCCCGGATCCGGCGGCGCTGACCGGTCAGTTCCACCGCCACCGCATTACCCGAAAGCGAGAACACACATGACAGCACGGCACAACCGGTGGAAGTTCGTGAGCGTCGCTGTCGTGTTCTTCGTCTGTGCCAGCGCCGCGGCCTGGCACTCACCGGCGGACACGTATCCGCGGCAGCCGGGTGTGGACGCGCTCGACTACGCGTTTCATCTGACGCTTCGCGACGAGACCGACGAGATCGTGGGCGAAGCGGTTGTTGACCTCCGGTTTGTCACCGACGGAGTCAATGATGTTGCGCTCGACCTTGCCTCGGAGAGCGGCGGCAAAGGGATGCGCGTCACGAGCGTCGTCTCGGGGGGCGCACCGCTGCGGTTCGCGCATGAGGCCGACCGCCTGCGTATTTCGCTCGGCACGGCGCCGAAAGCGGGCGAGCGGCGGAAGTTCACCATTGCGTATCGCGGCATTCCTGCGGGTGGGCTGCGCACCCTCAAGAACAAGTTTGGCCAGCGCTCTTTCTTCAGCGAAAACTGGCCCAACAACGCGCACCAGTGGCTGCCCATGATCGATCACCCGTACGACAAGGCGACGAGCGCATTCATCGTCACGGCGCCGGCAAAGTACCAGGTGGTGGCCAACGGCTTGTTGCAGGAAGAGGTCGATCTGGGCGACGGACGGCGCCTCACGCACTGGAAACAATCGGTACCGATTTCGTCGTGGCTGAACGCACTTGGCGTCGCCGAGTTTGCGGTGCATCACGCCGGCACGGTGGCCGGAGTGGAGCTGCAGACGTGGGTGTACCGGCAGGAGCGCGCGACAGGTCCCGCGTGGTTCGAACCCACCGCGCGGCAGGCAATGGAACTCTTCAGTGAAATGGTCGGACCGTATTCGTACGAAAAACTCGCCAACGTGGAGGCGGCGGGATTTGGCGGCGGTACCGAACATGCGAGCGCGATCTTTTACGGGGAGAACTCCATCCTGGAGAATCCGGCCACCGGCGTGATGCGCCCCGGTACGGGCCTCATTGCCCATGAGATCGCGCATCAATGGTTCGGCAACGCTGTCACTGAGCGCGATTGGGATGATGTGTGGCTCAGCGAAGGATTCGCGACCTATTTCACGCTGCTCTTTACCGAGCACTACCAGGGCCGCGATGCTTTCGTGGCGGGCCTGCAGCGCAGTCGTGAAACGGTGTTCACGCTTGAACGCCGGATGCCGGGCGTGGCCGTGTTGCACGACAACCTGGCGAACATGAAGAACGTCCTCAATCAGCTCATCTATCAGAAAGGCGGCTGGACGCTGCACATGTTGCGCGCGCAGGTCGGTTCCGAACGGTTTCGTGAGGGCATTCGCGAGTACTACCGGCGGTACCGAAACGGGAATGCATCCACAGACGATTTTCGCCGCGTGATGGAGGAAGTCTCCGGCACCGACCTGACCTGGTTCTTTCGCCAGTGGCTGGCGCGGCCCGGGTCGCCGGTCGTGGAGGGCAGCTGGCAGTACGACGCTATCTCGCACAAAGTCACGATCGAACTGACGCAGGCTCAGGCGGGCGATGCGTATCGGCTGCCCCTCGAAGTCGGTGTCACGACGGATGGTGTGCTGAAACTGGACAAGATCGAACTGACGCAACGCAGGCAACGATTCGAGATAGCCGCGGACAAGGCGCCTGACACAGTCGCGCTCGACCCCAACACATGGGTCTTGATGGAGCAGCGCTTCGGCAAGCGGTAAATCGCCTCGACAGATACCGGCCCGCTGGGTCGCCAACCTGAAGCGCACGCGGCATCTTTGTCGCTCATGAAGATCATCGGCATCCGGATGTACCAGGTGGACCTCCCGCTGCACGAGGGGAGCTACAAGTGGTCGGGCGGCAACTCGGTTTCCGTCTTCGATTCGACCGTGGTCGCGGTGGACACCGACACCGGCCTCACCGGCTGGGGAGAGGTCTGCCCGCTCGGGCCCGCCTACCTCCCCGCCTACGCGCGAGGTGCGCGCACCGGGATCGCCGAACTCGCGCCGCAGCTCATTGGCGCTGACCCGCTCGCGCTCGGCCTGCTCAACGAGCGCATGGACGCCGCGATGCGCGGCCACCCCTACGTGAAGTCCGCAATCGACATGGCCTGCTGGGACCTGCTCGGCAAGGCGAGCGGATTGCCCGTGGCCACGCTGATGGGCGGCCACGTGGGCGATGATTTCGCACTCTATCGCGCTATTTCGCAGGACGTGCCCGACGCCATGGCGGCGCGCATCGCGCAGTACCGCAGCGAGGGATACACCAAGTTCCAGCTCAAGGTGGGCGGCGACGCCGACACCGACATCGCGCGCATTCGCGCGGCGGCCGCGAAGTGCCAGAGCGGCGATGTACTCATCGCCGACGCGAACACCGGGTGGACGCAGCACGTGGCGATGCGCGTGGCCGACGCGGTGCGCGACGTGAACGTCTACATCGAGCAACCCTGTATGACGTACGAGCAGTGCCTCACCGTGCGGCGGCACACCAATCGTCCGTTCGTGCTCGACGAGGTGATCGACGGCATCGACATGGTGGTGCGTGGCATCGCCGATCAGGCGATGGACGTGATCAACCTCAAGATCTCGAAAGTCGGCGGCCTCACCAAGGCACGGCAGATCCGCGACCTCTGCGTGTCGGCCGGCATTGCGATGACCATCGAGGACACCTGGGGCGGCGACATCATCACCGCGGCCATCGCACATCTGGCGCATAGCACGCCGGAGAGATTTCTCTTTTCAGCGACGGATTTCAATTCCTACGTGACGGTCGTGTTCGCCG
Organism: Gemmatimonadota bacterium; assembly: GCA_026387935.1. GTDB lineage: Bacteria > Gemmatimonadota > Gemmatimonadetes > Gemmatimonadales > Gemmatimonadaceae > Fen-1231. The sequence goes on from JAPLKU010000005.1 coordinate 124,466, forward strand.
ACGGCGCGCCGCAACGGAAGCACGGGCGACTGGCTGCATCGCGCGAGCCGGGCTTGGGTGTTCAGCCAAAGATGGACGTGCTCGGGAAGCCCGTGGGGGAGTGGCGGTAGCGCGGAGGCTACTTGTTGCGCACCACCTTGTCCGGGTCGATCCGCACCACGAGGTAGACGATCTTCCCTTCGAGGCTGCTCCACCAATGCGGCGTGTTGGGCGGGATGATCACCACGTCGCCGGCTTTCACGCGCCGACTCGTGCCGCCATCGACCCGCGTGCCCTGATTGCTCGGACCGTTCAGCACCGTGACCACCTGACTCTCCGGTGGAGACGGCTTCGCATCCGGCATCGTGCCGCCGGTCACGAGCACCGCCGCACCTTCGATTATGTGATAGACCTCGGTGATCTTGCTATGCTCGATTGCGCCCTGCGTGCCCGGTGTCCGTTGCACGACGCCGACCCCAACGTTGTATCGACCGACATCCGCCATGCGCACCGACTGATCGCAGACGGTGGTGGCGCAGGCCTTCGCAACGGCGGCGATCTGCTCGGCGCTGACGTCCACTGCGGCGGCCGGTGATTGTTGCGCACTCGCCGATGTCACGACGACGAGTGTGGAAAGGACGGCGAGCGTGATGCGCATCTGAATCTCCAGTGTGCTACGGTTTTACTAAGGTTGCGATCGCGGCGCCGAAAACCATTTCTCGTACCACGCGATGCTCCGCTCCATCGCGTCGGCCACATGCTTCGTCTCGCGCAGGCCGTGTCCTTCACGGGGATATCGGACCATGACCGTCGGTACGCCCACATCCCGCAGCGCGATGTAGAACTGCTCCGCCTCGGCGATCGGTACATCGTTGTCGTTCTCGCCGTGGATGAACATCGTCGGCGTCTTCACCTTGTCGACATACCGCAGCGCGCTGTGGGCCCAGAGCGTGTCCATCAGGCCGCCCTCGTGCGGGTAGCGCCCGTACTCGACGGCGAGGTAGTCGTGGTAGTAGGCCATGTAGTTGAAGCTCACGAGGTTCGCGATGCCGGCGCTCGGCACCGCCGCCTTGAACCGATTCGTACGCGTGATCAACCAGTCGGTGAGCTGTCCGCCGTAGCTGCCGCCTTCAATGCCCAGGCGTTCGGCGTCCACCCACGGATACTTCGCGACCGCCGCGTCAACGCCGGCGAGCACGTCCTCGGCTTCCTTGCCATTCTGGTCCCCGAAAATGGCGTCAGTGAACTTCTGCCCGTAACCGGTTGAGCCGCGATAGTTCACCATCAGCGTCGCGTAGCCCTTCGCCGCGTACACCTGCGCCTTGTTATTGAACTCCGGCCCCTGCGCGCCGTGCGGGCCGCCGTGGATGTTCACGATGAGCGGGTGTTTCGACGACGCGGTGCGGCCGAGTGGGAGCGTGAGGTACGCCTCGACCTCGAGTCCGTCCTTCGCCTTGAACGTGATGGCCTCGACCGGCGCGATGGTGCGCGTGGCGAGCGCTTCCTTGTTCAGTGCGAGTACGGTTTCATGTGCGTCTTTGCCGTTGAGCAGTTCGAGTGTGCCCGGTTCATTCGCTGTCGAGTACGCGAACGCAATCTGGCCTTTCGTGTCCATCGACCACGCACCCACGCGTCGGCTGCCGATGACCGCCGTCGGCGCGCCGCCAGAAACGGGGAAACGGTACAGCGTGGATCGGCCCCGTTCGCCGACCACGCTGTAGAGCGATTTGCCATCAGGCGCCCAGCGCGGCGGGCCGTGCGGATTATCGACCGCCGATCCGATGTCGCGACGGCCGGAGCCGTCGGCGTTCACGACCCAGACGTGGGAGTTCTCCATGTTCGTCTCGGACGACTGGAACGGGCGCACCGTGCCGAGGAAGGCGACCATCGCGCCGTCGGGCGACCACTGCGGGTGCGTAGCGACGGCGTTCATGTGGGCGAGCGTGCGCGTGGTGCCGCTCGCGACGTCAACCGCAAAGAGATCCTGGTGGAAAACGCGATCAGGATCCTGCTCCGGATTCGATGCGAAGACGATTTCCTTTCCGTTTGGCGACCAGTCAACGGAGTGTTCGTCACGCACACCGGATGTCAGCTGTCGCGTCTTTCGCGTCGCGACGTCAACGATGTAGATGTGCGTGCGTCGATTGTCGTTGAAACGGGTGAGGCCTTCGCTCGCCGTGGGCTTGTACGCGTAGCGCGTGATGACCATCGGGTCGCCGTTGGCGTCGGCCTCAGGGCCCGGTGCCGTTGAGGTGTACGCGATCTGCTTGCCGTCCGGCGACCAGGTGAGTCGTTCGCCGGTGCGGGGCAGTACGGCGTTGGTGCCGGCTGTTGCGGCGAGGAGCCGAGCGCCGGTTCCATCGGATTTCGCGATGGCAACGCCCGAACTGTCTCCGACGCGGCCGGTGAACGCGATCTGCGTGCCATCGGGCGACCAGCGTGGACTCGACGCCGCCCCGCCACTTCCCAGTCGCGTGGTTGCCCCCGATTTCAGGTCGCGAATCCAGACTTCGCTGCTCGGCCGCGCACCCACGTCATTGCGCGTGATCGCGTAGGCCAGCCGGCTTCCGTCGGGCGCGATCACCACATCGCCGAACGTGCGGAGTGCCGGGAGGTCCGTGATGCGGACGCCGCGCACGTCCTGTGCCGCTACGGCGATCGGGGTGGAGAATGCGACGGCAAGGGCGAACGGGAGAACGGTGGTCGCGCGCATGTGGGAATGTGTGAGAGGTGTGCGTATCGTAGCTGCAGCTCCGCGTGGGCGCGAGGCTGGCTCGCGACTTGGCTCGCGACTTGGCTCGCGACACGGGGTCCAAACCCGCATCTTATTCGCAATGACTTTCCCCACCGCCCGGCCCGACCGCTGCGTCGATTCCTTCGCCACTGTGCATACTGGTCCCCGCATCGAGTGGGAGCTGGGCGGAGTGTGCCGTCGAGCCCGCGCACTCGTCGCGGGCCTCGCGGTCGTCTCGTTCACCACACTGACCGCGACCCGTGCGCTTGCGCAGGCCCCGCGCGACCGCTGGATCGCCACCTGGACGACGAGCCTGATCGGCGCGCTTCCATATGCGTTCGCCGGGTCGGGGTCTGATTCGGGACTCGTCCTCACCGGGCGCACGCTCCGGCAGATCGTCCGCGTGAGCGCCGGCGGGTCGAAGCTGCGCCTTCGCCTGTCCAACGAATACGGCCTTCGTCCGCTCGTGATCACGTCGGCGCGCGTTGCGCGGTCCAAGGGCCGTGCGGCCATCGACGCTGCCACCGACAGAACCGTGACGTTCAACGGCCGGCCGTCGGTGACGATCCGCGCCGGGGCGAACATGGTGAGCGACGCGGTCACGTTCGCCGTGCCGAACGACGCCGACCTTGCGATCAGCTTCCACTTCGCCGGCGAGGCACGCGGTTCCACGCTCCACTTCGCCGCGCATCAGCGCAACTATCGCTCGGCGCCGGGTGATTTCGCCGCGGCTGCAGACTTCGCGCCCGACACCGTGACGGAGCGCTGGCATTTCGTGGCCGGCGTTGACGTAGTGAATCCCGCGGTGACGGGCGTGATCGTCGCGATCGGCAACTCCATTACCGATGGCACCGCCGCAACGACCGACGCGAACACGCGCTGGCCGAATGTACTGGCGAAGCGCCTGATGGCGTCTAGCGAGCCGCTCAAGGCCGTGGTCAACGCGGGGATCGGCGGCAATCAGGTTACGTCCCCCACGCGTGGGCCGAGCGCGCTGGAACGGTTCGACCGCGACGTGCTGATGCAGCCCGGGGTGACGCACGTGATCGTGCTCGAGGGCATCAACGACATTTCACGTGGCACAAACCCGGCGAATCCGATTGACGAAGTGTCCGCCGAGGAGTTGATCGCGGCGCACCAGCAGTTAGTGAATCGCGCGCATGAGCGGGGCGTCGTGATCTTTGGCGCGACGCTCACTCCGGTGGGCGGGTTAACGCCGGAGCGCGTTGCAAAGCGCGAGGCGCTCAATCGGTGGATGCTGACGAGCAAGGCGTACGACGGCGTGATCGACTTCGCGCGCGTGACCCGCGACCCATCGGACACGACGCGATTTCTGCCGGCGTACGATTCGGGCGATCACCTGCATCCCAATGACGCGGGCTACATGGCGATGGGCGAGGCGATCGACCTTGCGATCTTCCGAATGAAGAGGCCGTAACGTGTCGAACGTTTCCGACCGCCTCTCCGCCGCCCTCTCCGGCCGCTACCGGATCGAGCGAGAGCTCGGCGCGCCGAAACGGAGTTAGGCGCTGCCGCCGGCATCTGGTAACATTGCCGTGCGAGATCATCTTATGGTCATGGCGAATTCGTCCAAGAAGAACGTCCGTGTCGCTGCACCGCTGAGCGTGCGCCGCGCCATCCGCACGTTAAATGCCACACCCCTGCTGCGACCCGTTGCTCGAACGGACCGCCTGCCTGTGCTCCTCGCAAAACGCAGTCGTCGCGATGATCGCGTACGTCGTGATTGGTGACTGACGCCATCCCGAAGCTCTCCATCGTCAACGTCGGCTACCGCTCCACCAACTTCTGGGTGCTGAGCGTGGGAACGTCACGCTTGCTGGTGGACCTCGGTTGGATGGGAATGTTCGCCGCGCTCGAAGCCGAGTTGAAACGAAAGGACATTCCGTTGAATGAAATCACGCACGGCTTCGCCACGCACTTCCACGGCGATCACACGGGCGCGGCGCAGGACCTCAAGAACCAGGGCATGCGCCTCATCGTCACACCAGAACAGGTGCCGCACATTGCTGCAATGCAGCAGTGGATGAAGCCGGCGGACAACTACACTGAGATTCGCGTCGACGACAACGTCGTCGTGCCAATCGCCGAGAGCCGCACGTTCCTGAAGACGCTCGGCTTCGACGGCCAGTTCGTGCACACGCCGGGACACTCTGACGATAGCGTGAGTCTCGTGCTCGACTCCGGCGAAGTGTTCACGGGCGACCTCACGCACCCCCAGTTCATCACCGAAGAAGAAGCGTCTGTAACGCTCAAAAGCTGGGCAACGCTGCGCGAGCTAGGCGCGAAGATAGTATATGCCGGCCACGGTCCCGTGCGCCTGATCACGACGTCCTGATCACCGCGCCCGAGTCATCCGATTCTTCCGGCTTGGTCCGCTACCCGCGATAGCGCCGAGACCCGTCACAGGCGAAGTTTCGTTTTCGCGCCCATAGCTCAATTGGATAGAGCATTTGCCTTCGGAGCAAAGGGTTGGGGGTTCAAGTCCCTCTGGGCGCACTGCAGTTCCAGTCCCCCACCAGGTGAGGCAACGATGATTCGCGTCCGCGTTTTTGTTCTTGTTCTACTCGCAGTGCTCTCGGCGACCGCCAACGCCCAGGTCACCGAGATCAAGTACGACGCCAACCCCGATGTGCTCAAGCTCCCCGCCAACATGTACTTCGGCGAAGTCACCGGCCTTGCCGTGGGTCCGAACAAGCACTTCTTCGTCTACAGTCGCACCGGCCAGCGCAGCACGGTCCACGGCGCAACCGCAGCGCAGCTCTGGGAGTTCGCTCCCACCGGCGAGTTCATTCGCGAAATCGGCAAGGACCTCTACGGTTTCGCCTTCGCGCACACCGTCCAGGTGGACAAGCAGGGCAACATCTGGACGAGCGACGAAGGGACGAACATGATCGTGAAGTTCAGTCCCGCCGGCAAAGTGCTCCTCACGCTCGGCCGCCGCGCCGAAGCCGTCGAGGTCGAAGCCGCGCCCGGCGCGCCGATGCCGCCCGCTGGGTGGGGCTCGTTCAATCGCCCGACCGACGTCACCTGGGATAACGACGGTAACATCTTCATCGCCGACGGCTACAACAACTCGCGCGTCGTAAAGACCGACAAGGACGGCCGCTGGCTCATGACCTGGGGCAAGAAGGGCGCGGAGCCTGGCCAGTTCAACACACTCCACACCATCGCGTCCGACAAGGCCGGCAACATCTACGTCGGCGATCGCACGAACAGGCGCATCCAGGTTTTCCGCCCCGACAGCTCGCTCGTGCGCATCATCACGATCGACGTGCCGTACACGAAGGAGCCGAACATCATGCTCGGCGGGCGCCCTGGCCCGAACTCGCTGAATGTGAGCGGCGCGCCGTGGGCCATTTGCATCACGCCGCCAAACGCGCAGGGCACGCAGTACCTCTACAGTTCCGATGCCGTGCCAGGCCGCGTGTACAAGCTCACGCTCGATGGCAAAGTGCTTGGCGTGCTCGGCGACGCGGGCAAGAAGGTCGGTGAGTTTGGCTGGATTCACCAGATCGCCTGCCCGTCAGAGAACGAACTCTACGTTGGTGAGATTCTCAACTGGCGCGTGCAGAAGCTCACGCTGCATCCGACGAAAGAACAGCGGTAGGTAAATACGAGTAACGACGGGCCGTGGCGAGATTACCTCGCTGCGGCCCGTTTTTATTTGGTGACGTTCGGCACGTCCGAAAGGCCGACCCGCTTGATCAACGCCGCCCAGCGCGGGCTTTTGCGAATGGCGTCAAAAAGCGGGTCGACCACGCTGCCGATAAAGCTACGGCGCTGCGGCTGGAGTAGCGCCGCGGGGCTAGCCGGTTGACGGTGGGGCGGCGTGCCGGCGCTGGGCCTCAGTAGCCTGAGCCGGGAGCCGTGTACACGACCTTGCCGTTGAACACGGTCATCAGGCACTTCATCTCCTTCAGGTCGGCTGTCGGGACGGTGTAGGGATCGCGGTCCCACACCGCGAGGTCGGCGTACTTGCCGACTTCGAGTGACCCGATCTTCTTCTCCATGAACAGCTGGTGCGCCGCCCAGATGGTCACGGCCTTCAGCGAGGTGTGCACGTCCACCGCTTCAGCGCGCCCGAACGGGTCGCCACCGTACACGCCAAGCATCGGCTCGCGCGCGACCGCCGCCCAGATGGCGTATCGGGCGGGGAAGGGCGTCACGTTGTTGTCCGAGCCGTTGGCCCAGATCATGCCCTTGTCCTGATAGGTCTTGAAGGGATTCAATCGCTTGGAGCGCGCCGGGCCGAAGTTGCCGGCGTAATTGTCGCCGATCCACCAGTGGAATGTCGCCGAGGGTTCAGGATACGCCGCGTCGGACTCTTTCTGCATCCGCGCCATCTCGTTGATCGCATGATCGGTCGGGATGTTGGCGTGGATGATGCCGTGCCGGAGTCCTTTCGTCGGCTTCTCCTTCAGCGCCTCTACGTAGCTGTCCACTACCCAGTCGATGGCCTGATCGCCGATGGAATGCACGCTCACATGCATGCCGGCAGCGTGGAACAGCTTGATCATCTGCCGGATCGTGTCCGGGTTGGTCGTCGGGTAGCCCTTGTTCCCCGTATCCGTGCCGGTAAAATCCTTGTTCCAGTCATCGTAGAGCCATGCGGTGCGCGCGCCGCCAGACCCATCCATATAGAGCTTCACCCCGCCGGCGATCACGTGATCGTCGCCGGTCGACTCATACGGGCGCGTAGTTGCCGCGCGATCGGCGATGAGGCGCCGGGCGGCATCGAGGCTGCGCCCGCCCGAGAAGAGCGCGAACACCCGCACGGGCAGTGCGCCCTCGGCTTCGATCTTCCGGTACGTGTCGAACGTGGCGCCCGAGATGTTCGGGTCCTTGAGGGCGGTCATGCCCTCGGCATTGAATGCCTTCGCCAGCATGCGCATGCCCTGCTCCGTCTGGTCGCGCGAGCGCGCCGGAACCAGCCGGCGGACGAGGCCCTGCGCGGCTTCCTTCAGCACGCCGGTTGGCGAGCCGTCCGCGTTGCGGTCAATGGTGCCGGCGGGCGGATCCTTCGTGTCTTTGGTGACGCCGGCCAGCTTGAGTGCGAGGCTATTGGCGACGCCGTAGTGGCCGGTGGTATTCGTGAGATAGACCGGGTTGTTGGGCGACGCTGCGTCGAGGTCCTTCGCCGAAATCATTCGTCGCTCGGCGAATTTCCCTTCGTCCCAGCCGCGGCCCTGAACCCACTCGCCGGGCTTGAGCCCGACGGCGCGCCCACGCACCGAGTCCACGATGTCCTTGATGCTCTTCACGTTCGGGTAGCCGGCGTCGAGCACGAAGAGCGCATCACCGCCGCTTCCGCTGAAATGGGCATGCGCATCGATCAGGCCCGGCGTCACGGCTCGTCCCTTCAGGTCGACGCGTCGTGTGCGCGCGCCGGCGAGCTTCAGCACGTCGGCGTCGCTGCCAACCGCCACGATCTTTGAATCCGTGATCGCGATGGCCTGCACGACGCGATCCGTTGCGTCCACGGTGATCACCCGGCCATTGTGGAGAATCAGGTCGGGCGCCGCAGGTTGCGGTGACGACACGATGCTCGAACTCGAACGGGTAAACCCAAGGACGGCCAGGACAGCCATGACCAGCAGGGCAGCAGCGGTTCGATTGCGCATCAGCTGTCTTTCCTCCTCACCAAAGTCAGGATCGTATAGATCGCCACGGCCTCTTCGGCCTGATTCTTCACTTCCACGTCCCACGCCACCACGCCCTGCGGAACGCCGCCTTCCGGCGTCTCCTTCGCCGTCTTCTGCTTCACCGTGAGGCGCACGTGAATTGTGTCGCCCGGATACACCGGCTTCGTGAACCGCAGATTCTCGAGCCCGTAGTTCGCCATCACTGGGCCGAGTGCAGGCTCCACGAACAATCCGGCGGCCGCACTGATAATGAAGTAGCCATGCGCCACGCGCTTCTCGAACACGCCATGCGCCTTGGCCTGCTCGTCGTTCATGTGCGCGTAGAACACATCGCCTGAGAGCGCCGCGAACTTCTCGACGTCATCGAGCGTGATGGTACGCGTGCCAGTGATCAGCGTGTCGCCAATCTCCAGTTCCTCGAAGAACCGGGTGAACGGATGCGTGCCGCCCGTCTTCTGCTCGGCGCCCTGAAGATACTCACGCACCACACGCGACAGCGTCGTCGGTGAACCCTGCAACGCCGTGCGTTGCATGTAGTGGAGTACGCCACGCACGCCGCCCATTTCTTCGCCGCCGCCGGCCCGACCGGGGCCGCCATGCACGAGCTGCGGCAATGGCGAACCGTGGCCGGTGCTTTCCTTCGCGCAGTGACGGTTCACCGTCAGCAAGCGGCCATGCCAAGCCGCAGTCCCGAGTATCACGTCGCGCGCAGTGTTGTCGTTCAGCGTGAACAATGAGCCCACGAGCGAGCCGCGGCCTTTGCGAATGAGTCCGATCGCATCGTCCACGGACTTGTACGGCATCACCGTGTTCACCGGGCCAAACGCTTCCACGTCGTGCGGCTCGCTCGATCCGAACGGATCCTTCGCGTAAAACAGCAGGGTGGGGAAGAAGGCGCCCTTGTTCCGGTCCGCACCGACCACCTCATAGTCATCCGGGTGCCCAAACACGCGCTCGGCCACCCGCGCAATGCGGTCAACGCTCTTCTGCACTTCGCCAACCTGCGGCGCGCCGGCGAGCGGACCCATGCGAACGCCGTCCACGGCCGGGTCACCCATCTTCACGCCTTCGAGTCGCTTGCTGAGCGCGCCCATCACTTCGGTGAGCAGCGCTTCGGGCACGAACGTGCGGCGAATGGCCGTGCATTTCTGCCCGGCCTTCGTCGTCATCTCGTTCGCGACTTCCTTGATGAAGAGGTCGAACTCTTCCGTGCCCGGCGTCGCATCAGCGCCAAGCATGCAGAAGTTGAGCGAGTCGGCTTCCTGGTTGAACCGCACGTTGTTCGAGAGAATCGCCTTGTTCGCCTTGAGCAGTTGGCCCGTGTACGCAGAGCCCGTGAAAGCCACCGCGCACTGTTCGTCGAGATGATCGAGCAGGTCACCGGCGCTGCCGCACACCAACTGCACGGCGCCCTCAGGCAGGAGCCCACTTGCGATCATCTCGGCGAACACGCTTTCGGTGAGAAAGCTCGTGATCGTCGCTGGCTTCACGATCGCCGGCATGCCAGCCAGCAGTGTTGGTGCGAGCTTCTCGAGCATTCCCCAGACAGGGAAGTTGAACGCATTGATGTGCACCGCCACGCCTTCGAGCGGTACGCAGATGTGCTTGCCAATAAACGTGCCGCCCTTCGAGAGCACTTCCGTCGCGCCTTCAACGTGAAACGTCTCATTCGGAAAATCGCGGCGGCCGCGTGACGCATACGCGAAGAGCGTGCCGATGCCGCCCTCGATGTCCACCCAGCCGTCACGCTTCGTGGCGCCGGTGGCGGCAGAGATGCGGTAGAACTCGTCCTTCCGCTCGAGCAGGTGCTTGGCGAGTGCCTTCAGCATCAATGCGCGCTGGTGGAAGGTCATCGCGCGCAGCTTCGGTCCGCCAACAGCGCGCCCGTATTCCACCACGCGCTTGAAGTCGATGCCGCCGGTGCTCGCCTCGGCGAACGTCGCGCCGCTCACGGCATGCACGAGTGACGCGGACTTGCCGGTGCCCTCCACCCATGCGCCGCAAACGTAGTTCTGCAGGCGGCGCGTGCGCTGCCCGGTCAAATCAAGCGGTGAGATCTGTGTAAGCATTGCAGTTCGATTGTGAATCAGAAGCCGTTATTGCTGGCACTCAGGCGGCAGGGTGGCCACAAACGTTTCGATGGCCGGATTGATAGAGTCGGGCTTGGCGGGTTCTATCGTGAACGCACCACTCTTCGGTGCCGGCGTGCGCGGGTACAACCCCGTGGGCTCGTACATCATTTTGCAAAACAGGATGCGCAGCGTCGGGTCGGCGCGCATCCCGATCTTGAAGGAGAACGTGCCGTCGGATTCCGTCGCGGAAATATCAGCCACGGTTGAGCCCTTCATCATCAGCACGGTGACGCCTTCGACAGGCTTCCCCGCGCTGTCTTTGACCAGCCCGGTCCAGCGCGACTGTCCCATCCAGAGCCAGATGCCGAGCGCCCCGACCGCGACTCCGACAAGCATCTTCAGGACTTTTGGCGGCACGTGTCAGGCCCTCTCGATGATGGTGGCCATCCCCTGTCCAACACCAATGCACATCGTGCACAGCGCGTAGCGCTTGTTCGTCGCTTCGAGTTCGCGCATCGCCGTAAGAATCAGGCGCGCGCCGCTCATTCCCAACGGATGGCCAAGCGCAATTGCACCGCCATTGGGATTCACCCGCGCGTCGTCGTCGGCGAGCTTGAACTCGCGCGTGCAGGCAAGCGACTGCGCGGCGAATGCTTCATTGAGTTCGATGACGTCCATCTGATCGAGCGTCAGGCCGGCGCGCTTGAGCGCCTTCAGGGATGCCGGTACCGGCCCAATGCCCATGATGCGCGGTTCTACGCCGGCCACTGCCGTGGCCACGATTCGCGCCTTGGCAGTGAGGCCGAACTGTTTCAGCCCCGTGCCGGACACGACGAGCAACGCGGCCGCGCCATCGTTGAGTCCGCTCGAGTTGCCGGCCGTCACCGATCCCTTGCCGTCAGTGCGAAACGCCGGCTTCAACTTCCCGAGCGTTTCCATCGTGGTGTCCGGGCGGATGAACTCGTCAGCATCCACGCGCTTCGGGTCGCCCTTCTTCTGCGCGATCTCCACGGGCACAATTTCGCCGGCAAAACGGCCTGCCGCGCGAGCCCGTGCTGCTTTCTGCTGTGATCGCACGGCGAAGGCATCCTGGTCGGCGCGAGTAATGCCATCGCGCTCCGCAAGGTTTTCCGCCGTCTGGCCCATCGAATCCGTACCGTGCTTGGCCTTCATCGCGGGATTCACGAATCGCCAGCCCAGCGACGTATCGAAAAACTCGAGGTCGCGGGCGAAGGGCTTCGATCCCTTGCTCATCGCGTACGGTGCGCGCGTCATGGATTCCACGCCGCCCGCCACATACACATCGCCGTCGCCAAGCTTCACAGCGCGCACAGCGTTTGCCACCGCGCTCATGCCCGATGCGCAAAGCCGGTTCACCGTCTCGCCGCCAACCGCCACCGGCAGTCCCGCGAGCAACAGCGCCATCCGTGCCACGTTGCGATTGTCCTCACCGGCCTGATTGGCGCAGCCGAAAATCACGTCTTCAACGGCGGCCGGATCAACACCGGCGTTCCGCTTCATCAGCTCAGCGATTACCCTCGCTCCGAGATCGTCGGGGCGAACCTCGCTCAACACGCCACCGATGTTGCCAATGGCCGTTCGGATGCCGTCAACGAGGAATGCGTCAGTCATCGAATTACTTGGGGTGCTCGTTCTTGGTCTTGTACGCCGTCCCGCGGAAGAGCGCGACGACTTCGTCCTTCTGGTTTTTCACCACCACACGATAGTAGCCAAGGCGGTTCGATTCGCCCTCCGATTCCGCGACCGCCGTCAACACGTCACCGGGCAGGATCGCCATCGGATAGGTGATCGAGTTCTCGATGCTTACCGTCACCTTGCCGTGCGTGTTGCACGCGAAGGCGAACGCACTGTCCGCAATCGCGAACGCAATGGCGCCGTGCGTCACGCCGAAACCATTCACCATCTCGGGCCGCACCGTGGCGCGCACCGTGGCCGTGCGCGGGCGCACCTCCACGACCGTGATCCCGAGCCACTGACTGAACAGATCCTTCGCCATCATCCCGGAGGCGATGCGATCCGCGAGCACCTGCTCGTTCAGGATGCCGGCGCGCGGTTTTCGCTGCACGGTCCGCTTTGTGCTCATCGCGTACTCATGTTGCACTCATACGAGTAACCGCGCGTTCGCCGCAGCCGCGCGGCGGAGCAGGGCGCTCGGGCGATAGCGGTCTTCACCATACTCGGCCTGCAGTGCAAGAAGCCGGTCGAATGCCCACGACGATCCGAGCTCGTCGGACCAGGCGAGCAGCCCCTTCGGATAATTCACGCCCTTCATCATGGCGAGATCCACGTCGGCCGGGCTCGCCACACGATAGAGCACCGCCTCTGCCGCTTCATTGATAAGCAATGGCAGGACGCGTTCAAGGATACGCCCGCCCAACGCCGCGTCTGTTGTCGGCGCGGGCATCGCGCTGCCGTCATAGCGATAGTAGCCGCGCCCGGACTTGCGACCAAAGAATCCGGCGTCCACGAGCTGCTTTTGCGTCAGCGAGGGCTTGTAGCGCGGCTCCCAGAACGAACTCTCGTACATCGTTCGGGTGACCGCGAAGTTGATGTCGTTGCCGATGAAGTCCATGAGTTCGAAAGGGCCCATCTTGAACCCGCCGAGCTCCTTCATGGCCCAGTCGATTGTCGCACAGTCCGCGATGCCTTCGTCGTGAATGCGAAGTGCCTCGCCGTAATACGGGCGCGCCACGCGGTTGACGATGAAGCCGGGCGTATCCGCCGCAATCACCGTCGTCTTTCGCCATGAATCCACGAGCGTACGCGTCCGGTCTACCACTGCCGGGCTGGTGCCGAGCCAGGGCACGATTTCCACGAGCGGCAGGACGGGCGCGGGATTGAAAAAGTGGATACCGATCACGCGCTCCGGGTGCACGCAGGCGCGCGCGATCGAGGCGATGGAAAGTGATGACGTGTTCGACGCGAGCACGGCCGTGGCCGGCAACACCGACGCGAGCGTGGCAAAGAGCGCCTGCTTGGCGGCGAGATCTTCGTGAATTGCCTCGATCACCAGCGAACAATCGCGGTAGAGCGACACGTCCACGCCGAGCGGCTCTTCCAGGAAATCGATGCGCGAAAGAATCATTCCGCGCCGTTGCGCATCGAGTTTGCCCTTTTCGACAAGCTTGTCGAGCGACGACCGGATGTTGGCCTGGGCGCGGCTTACGGCCCCCGCCGTGGCGTCACCGAGGAGTACGGAGTGTCCTGCAGCGGCGGCCACCTGCGCGATACCGGTGCCCATGGCGCCGGCGCCGACGATTCCAACCTTGGTGGTGTTCGCCGGCGAGTTCACCATCGTCGACGCGCCGGAGTCGCGGCCAGGTTCGGTCATTGGCCGGTAAACCGTGGGGCGCGTTTCTCGAGAAACGCCTTCACGCCCTCGGCGTAGTCACTCGACTTCCCGGCCTCGCGCTGAAGCGCCTCCTCGTTGGCGAGCGCGTCGTCGAGCGAAACGCCGAGCGACTCGTTGAAGGCACGTTTGATGAGTCCGAGCGCCTTCGTGGGCTGCGTGGCGAGATGGGTCGCGCAGGCGAGCGCATCGGCCATCAGCGTGTCTGGCGGAACCACTTTATAGATAAGGCCCCATTCGAGCGCCTGCTGCGCGGGAAGTTTCTCGGCCAGCATGGTGAGCGCGGTGGCCCGGGCCAGCCCGACCAGCCGCGGCAGAATGAAGGTGCCCCCCGAGTCGGGAATCACGCCGATTTTCGCAAATGATTGAATGAAGTTGACCGTGCTGGCGGCGAACACGATATCACACGCGAATGCCACGTTGGCCCCGGCGCCTGCCGCCGTACCGTTCACCGCGCAGACGACCGGTTTCTCGAGCGTACGGATCGCGCGAATGATCGGGTTCCAGGTGGTCCGAACGAAGTTGCCAAGATCCGGCATGACGCTGTCCTTCGGTAATGCTTCGGCGAGGTCCTGACCGGCGCAGAATCCGCGACCGGTACCGGTCAGCAGCACCGCTCGAATGGACGCGTCCGACGCGGCACCGCCGAGTTCCGCCTGCAGCGCACCCGCCATTTCGGCGTTGAAGCTGTTCAGAACCTCCGGACGGTTCAGCGTCAGGCAGAGGACTCCGTTTTTCCGCTCCACCACGAGTGTGTTCGTCACCGGGGGAAGATACCCCTCGCGGGTCCCCTAGCGGGCCTCCGGGGGCGACCTGCTCAATGGCCTACTTGCTTGACGAATGTGTAACAGAGTCGTAGTCTAGCACCATTCTAAATAGTATCGGTTTTGTACCGGATCGCGTTTCTTCTACTGTTTCGAGGCCTCTACATGTTGAGATTTCTCCGTCAGATCGGTTTCCCGCTCGCGGCAGTGCTTTTGTTGGTGCTTGCCGCTGGACGCGCGCTGTCCGCCCAGGGAACCATTTCTGGGACGGTTACCGGCGGTGAGGCCGGCCAGCCGCTCGGCCAGGCCCGCGTCGTGGTCGTCAACAGTCTGTTGACGGCGACGACAGACGATCAGGGCAAGTTCACGCTGCGCAATGTGCCTCCCGGCAGCGTCGCCGTTTTGGCGATGCACGTCGGCTACCAGTCGCTGCGCAAGACCGTGACGGCCACCGCTGGCACCATCAACGCGGTCGACTTTCAGCTCAGCGCGGCGGTCGTGCAACTGCAGGAAGTGGTCACGACGGCCACGGGCCAGCAGCGCCGCGTCGAAATCGGAAACTCGGTCACGACGCTTGGCGACGTCGGCAAGAAGGTCGAAGAAATGAAAGTGTCGTCGATCGGCGACCTGCTCGTCGCCAAGGCGCCGGGTGTGGTGGCCCTCCCTGGTGCGACCCTTGGCGCCGCGCCGTCGATCCGCATTCGCGGCACGTCGTCCATCAGCTTGAACAACTCCCCGATCTACGTCGTCGACGGCGTGCGCTACGCCTCCAATACGACCTCCGCATCGGGCACGCCGTTCTCCCTGCTCAACTCGCTCAACCCTGAAGAGATCCAGGACATTGAGATCGTGAAGGGCCCGTCGGCGGCCACGCTGTACGGAACGAGCGCCGCCAACGGCGTGGTGGTCATCACGACCAAGAAGGGCCGCGCCGGCGCCGCCCGCTGGAACTACTTCGCCGAATACGGCAGCGTGCAGGACCGCAACAACTATCAGCCGATGTACATGAACTGGGGCCATGCGCCCGGTTCCACAACGCCGGTCCGCTGCCAGCTGGCGCTGCAGTCCACGCCGGCCGCTCAGGGCGGCACGCCGTGCACGACCGACAGCCTGACCAAGTACCTGCTCCTCCGCGACCCGGCGCGCACGTTCATCGCCGATGGCCAGACCAAGTCGTATGGCGTGAACGTCAGCGGCGGCACCGAGGTCATCCGCTATTTCATCGGCTTCGATGCGGCCGACGAGACAGCCCCGATCCAGATGCCCGGGTTCGAGCAGAAGCGCTTCGAAGACGCCAAGGTGCCGGTGCGGTACGACTGGAAGCGCCCGCTCGCCCAGCAGAAGCTCAATTTCCGCACGAACCTCAACGCCGCGATGTCGCCCAAGCTCGACGTCGGTGTGAGCATGGGGTTCAATAAGTCGAACAACCGGACGATGCCGACGGACGCCGCCTTTGAGGCGCTCTATTACACCGGCATGCAGAACTACGGGTTTGTCGGACCGGGCCCCGGCAAGGGCACGACGACCCTCGAGGGCAGCCCGCTCAACGAGTACTACCAGTACCTCCCGGGCGACGTGATGCAGGAAATCCGGAAGCAGGACCTGCAGCGCTTCCTCGGCAGCGTCAACGCGAACTGGCGTCCGTTCTCGTGGATGCAGAACGATTTCACGGTCGGCATGGATCTGGCGAGTTACAACTTCTACCTGATCTGCCGGCTGAACGAGTGCCCGATCCAGGCGTCGCAGCGCGTCGGCACGATCACCGACAATCGCAACATGCAGCGCAACTTCTCGGCGAAGATGTCGAGCACGGTGAACTACGACGTGCGTTCGTGGATGAACACGAAGACCACGGTGGGTGCCGATTACAACAACATCGAGCAGGATGCCCTCAACACGAACGGGCTTACGCTGCCACCGGGTGGCAATAGCGTGGCCGCAGCAGCCACCCGTGGCGCGTCGAACCTGCAGCCGACGGTCGTCAAGACGCTCGGGTTCTTCGTTCAGGAGCAGGTGGCGTTGCGCGACCGGCTCTTCCTCACGGCCGCCGTGCGGACGGACCAGAACAGCGCGTTCGGTTCGAACTTCCAGCAGGTGGTATATCCCAAGTTGAGCGCCTCGTGGCTCGTGTCCGACGAGTCGTTCTTCCCGGAGTACAAGTGGCTGCAGTCTTTGCGCCTCCGTGCCGCGTTCGGTGCCAGCGGCGTGCAACCGGGTGCGACGGCAGCGCTCGTGACCTTCACCGCTGCCAGCGTCAATCTTCCGAGCCGAACATCGGCAACGGCCGGCGTCAACACGCCTGGCCTCGTCGCGGCGCAGCCCGGTTTGCCTGACCTCAAGCCGGAAACGTCGAAGGAATACGAAACGGGTTTCGACGCCCAGTTCCTCGATGGCCGCGCACACATCGACTACACCTACTATCGCCGGCAGAGCTACGACGCACTCATCAGCGTTCCGCTCGCGCCGTCGACGGGCGCCTCGCAGCTCTCCGTGCTGCAGAACGTGGGCTCCATCCGGAACTCGGGTCACGAGGTGCAAATCACCGCGCAGCTCATCGACCGCGCCAATTTTGGCTGGGACATCACGCTTAACGGCTCGCACAACACCAACCTGGTCGTCAATCTCGGCCTCGACCCCGCGACCAACGCCCGCCGCATCATCGGGTTCGGTGGTACCACGCAGCAGCGCGAAGGGATGCCGATCAACGGCCAGTGGTACCGGCCGTACACGTACGACGACGCGAACAAGGATGGCGTGCTGCAGTGGAACCGCGACAACACGCTCTCCGAAGTGCACGTGGATTCCGCCCTCAAGTTCAAGGGCATCACCTCGCCGCGTGACATCTTCTCCGTGCAGAACGGGATCGACCTGTTCAAGCGCCGGCTGCGCCTGAACATGTCGTTCGACTACAAGGGCGGGTTCAACCTTCAGGACGGTGGCAACAACTTCCAGTGCAACACCGACCCGCGCGCCTGCTCCGAAACGCAGAACCCCAAGGCGCCGCTCGCCGAACAGGCCCGTAACATCGCTAAGACGTACGGATCGAATTTCGGCGCGACCAACTTCAAGTCCGCCGGCGGTTACTTCATGAGCGGTCAGTTCTGGCGCTTCCGCGAACTGTCTGCGGTGTACCAGCTGCCGACGATCGCCACCAAGTACCTGCGCGCGCAGAACGGTTCGAGCCTCGTGTTCTCCCTCCGGAACATCAAGACCTGGACCGGCTTCACGGACCTCGACCCCGAAATCAACCAGGGGCTCGCGCAGAACGACAACCAGTCGAACTTCCAGTCGGCGCCGCCGTCGACCTACGTTACGCTGCGTTTCAATCTCAAGTACTAACTCACCCATCGAGGACGATACTCATGTCGAGAATTGAAAATCGCGCTCGATCGGCCGTTGCCGCGGGCACGTTCATTGCACTCGCATCGCTCACGGCGTTCGCGTGCAAGGACTACACGCAGGAACTGCTGACGCCCGAAAACCCGGGCATCGTTGACAACTCGGCCGCGGGCTCGCCCGCGGCGGCGGCGGCGCTGCGAGTGGGTGCCATCGGCCGCGTGCGGCTGCTGGCGAACTGCGGCGGCTATGAGTGCCTGTGGTCGGAAGCGGGCATCATGACCGACGAGTTCAAGAACACGGACTTCCAGAACACCCGGCAGGACGTCGATCAGCGCGCGATCACGACGGACAACGGCAGCATTCCCTACACCGCCGTCACGCAGGCGCGGGGATTCGTCATCACCGCCATCGATGCGATGAAGACGTACAACCCGACCCTCACGGCCGACATCGGCGAGCTGTACATGTCGCTCGCGTTCGTCGAGCTGTCGCTGGCGGAAGATTTTTGCAACGGCATCCCGCTCGGCAGCGCGCTCAATGGCCAGATCGTGCTTGGCAAGCCGCTGACGAATGCCGCGGTGTACGCTGCTGCGCTGGCGCATGTGGATTCCGCGCTGACCATCACGTTGGGAAGCGATGCGGGCAGCATCTTCATTCGTAACGCAGCTTTGATCATCAAGGGCCGCATTCTGGTCAACCTTGGCCAGTACTCCGCCGCTGCGACGGCCGTTGCCGGGGTCCCATCGGCGTTCCAGTACCTGTGGACGAGCGATCCCGCGAACAATAGCGACGACAACGGGATCTTCGGCAATATCAACCTGAACCACCGCATGAGCGCGGCCGATAGCTTCGACATCGTTGGCGGCGCCAAGAACGTGATCAAGAATGCACTGCCGTACTTCTCTGCAAATGACTCGCGCGTGCCGATCAAGTCGGGCAACGATGTCAACCCGAAGGTTCAGGCGGAAGACGGATCCACGCCACACTTCGTACAGTTGATCTGGACCCGTGACGATCCGCTTCCGGTCGCGTCGGGCATCGATGCCCGCCTGATGGAGGCCGAGGCGCAGCTTCAGGCGAGTAACTTTTCGGGTATGCTCGCAACGTTGAACGCGTTGCGCACAGCGCCGCCAAAAATCAGCAACTATCAGCCAACCGCTCTGGCGGCGCTGACAACGGTGCCGGCGACGAAGGACGAAGCCGCCACGCTCTTCTTCCGCGAAAAGGCTTTTTGGACCTACGGACGCGGTCAGCGGCTCGGTGACCTTCGTCGCCTGATCCGTCAGTACAACCGTACCGAGGACAACGTCTTCCCGAAGGGCGTCTACTTCAAGGGCGGCATCTACGGTTCGGACGTCAACTTTCCGGTTCCGGATGCGGAAAAGGTGAACCCGCTGTTCACCGGTTGCATCGACCGCAAGGCGTAAACGTTCGGCGGGACCAGTGAATTACTACGCGCCACGGAGGGTTGTTCACTCCGTGGCGCGCAGTGCGTTTGGGCGCTTCTATCGCCAGAATCTGTACACGGTATAGATAGCCAGCCCCACCAGCCCGCCCACCAGCGTGC
Organism: Gemmatimonadota bacterium; assembly: GCA_026387935.1. Taxonomy (GTDB): domain Bacteria; phylum Gemmatimonadota; class Gemmatimonadetes; order Gemmatimonadales; family Gemmatimonadaceae; genus Fen-1231. The sequence goes on from JAPLKU010000005.1 coordinate 143,954, forward strand.
CGTTGATCCGCACGAACTGCAGGTCGCGGCCCACGGCCAGCTCAATTCGCGAGACCGTCGCGTCGGGGTCCCACGCCGCCACCGTCTGCGCAATGATGTCCGACACTTCCTGGCGATTCTGCTCGGCCACCGTCGCCGCGACATCAACAATCCAGCCGTCGATCTCCAGCAGCAGCGCATCGTTGGTCAGCAGCGTCTCGCCAAACGACGCAATCCCGCGCTCGAGCGGCCCAGCATACGGACCCTCGGCGGCTGCGGCGTAGCGCAGAATGCCGCGCTTGGCCGTATCCCACAGGTTCGACGACAACTCGGTGACTGCCGCATCGTCGAGCCATTCGTTCTTGAGCTCCTCCGTGCGGGCAATCATCTCCGGCGAGTTCTGCAGCTTGTCCACGAAATCGTGAATCGCGCGATCGAACGCCGCCCGCACCGGATGGTCGGGCGTGCTGCCCATCTCGCGCAGTAGCCGGTCAATGGCCGCGAACACCTTCACGTAAATCTTCTCGTCCACCGAGCCGGGCACCCACCAGGGCGATTCGGCGCGGACCTTCTCGCGAATGAACTCACGGTTATCCTGCACCGCTTTCGCGGCGAGTTCAACAGCGCGGTCGACCAGTTCCTGATGCCGATTGCCAGCCACTACGAGTGACAGCGTTTTGCCGAGCAACGCCGCCGCCGGCGTGCGCCGAACGCTCGCCGTCACGGCCTCGCGCACCAGCTCGCGCATTGTATCGTCAGGCAGAGCTTCCAATGAGCGCACCAACCCGGCCGCCACCTGCTGCGACAACCGGTGCGCATTGGCGGGCTCACTCATCCACGCCGCCATCCGGCGCGCCGGATGCATCGCGAGCAAGCGTGTTCTGACCAGCTCGCGCGCCAGGAAATGGTTCTGCACGAACGTGCCCAGAATCCGGCCAATCCGTTCCTTCTGCACCGCGACAATGGCCGTGTGCGGAATCGGCAGCCCGAGGGGCCGCCGGAAAAGCGCTGTGACCGCAAACCAATCCGCCAACCCGCCCACCAGCGACGCCTCAGCGAACGCCCGCACATAGCCCATCCACGGGTACCGCGCCTCGAGACAGGTCGCGACAACAAACACCACACCGCTGAACGCGAGCAGGCCGGTGGCCAGCCGCTTTATCGCGTTCAGCTTTTCACGCCGCTCGGCCTCATCGGCCCGCGGCGTGAACGGGTTCTTCGCTGGTAGGGGTGCTGGAGTGGTCACGGTGTCTATGGTTCCCGACGGAATTCCCCCTGCGAAGGTTCCAAACTGCGCGACACACCGCAACCCCTTGGAGGGTAGTTGAAGGGCAGCGGTTTCCGGTCAATGTGCCCTTTAAATGCCCTCGCGTGGGCGCAGCCAGCCCGCCAGATTTCGGAATAATGGCCGTCCCAACCGCTTCGAAGAAACGTTCCGCCCCGGCGGACTCTGAACCCCCGTTTAGATGGCGGGAGATTGCGCGCCATGCGCTCATCTCCCGCGCCCTCGACGACCTCGAAGAAGCCACGAATAAAAACCGCGCGAACGTCCCGCGTGATCACCTGATTCTCTACCAGTTCTCGGCCCGCGGCCACGAAGTCGCGCAGGCCATCCTCGGCTCGCTCATTACGCACCGCCACGACGGCGTGAGCGCGTACTATCGTAACCGCCCGCTCCTCCTCGCGCTCGGCCTCACCATCGAGGACGCGCTCGCGAGTCCGCTCGGCCGTTCCGGCGGCTTCAGCGACGGTCGCGACATTGGCGTGGTGTGCAACCTCCCGAACGCAAACGGGCCTGTTGTAATCCCGATGAGTGGCGACGTCGGCTCGCAGTTCACGCCTGGTGCCGGGTGGGCGCAGTCCGTCACGTACCATCGCGATGTGCTCGGCGACAAGTCGTGGGATGGCGCCATCGGCCTCGTGCTCGGTGGCGATGCGTCGGTCGCAACCAACGGCTTCTGGTCTTCGCTCACGATGGCCACAACGCTGAAGCTCCCGATGCTCTTCTATATCGAAGACAATGGACTGGGGATTTCGGTGCGTGGCGACCTGCAGACGCCGGGCAGCGACATCGCGGCCAACCTCGCGTCGTTTGCCAGTCTCTTCGTTCGGAGTGGCGATGGCACCGATCCCGCCGTGTGCGCCGCGCTGCTCGCGGAGTGCGTCGCGCATGTGCGCGCCGGCAGCGGCCCAGCGTTCGTGCGGCTCACCGTGCCGCGCATGTGCAGTCACTCCGGGCCGGACAACCAGAAGGGCTATCGTACCGACGCTGAGATCGCGGCGGACACCAAGCGCGATCCGCTCCCGAAACTTCGCAAGTACCTCGTGCCCGAGTTGCTCTCTGAATCCGAGTGGAACAAGCTCGAGGCCGAGGTGGAGCGCGATGTGGCGCACGGGCTCGCCGGCGCGCGCGCGCGTCCGGCGCCGACCCCCGATGGTATTGGCCAGTTCGTGTATGCTGACGAATCGGCCGAAGACGCGTATGGCGGTCTCTCGAAGGCCGAGCGCGCTGCATTGAGCGGAACCGACGTCCCGCAGGAAGGCGGCGACATCGTGCGGTTCGCCGAGGCGGTGAAGCGCACGCTCGCGCGCGAACTCGAGGTGAATCCCAGGGCGCTCGTCTTCGGCGAAGATGTTGGCCGAAAGGGCGGCGTGCACCTCGTCACCGAAGGGCTGCAGCGCAAGTTCGGCGACAAGCGCGTGTTCGACACCTCGCTTTCAGAGGAAGGCATCATCGGCCGCGCTGTTGGCATGGCGCTCTCCGGCCTGATGCCCGTCGCAGAAATTCAGTTTCGGAAATACGCCGATCCGGCCGCCGAGCAGCTGAATAACTGTGGCACCCTGCGGTGGCGCACGAAGAACCGATTCGCCGCGCCCATTGTGGTGCGCATGCCCGGCGGGTTCGGGAAGGACGTGGGCGATCCCTGGCACTCGCTCTCCGACGAAGTGCGTTTCGTGCACGCGTACGGGTGGCAGGTGGCCATGCCGTCGAATTCGGCTGATGCCGTCGGGCTGCTGCGCGCGGCGATGCGCGGTGCCAACCCGACCATTTTCTTCGAGCACCGCTCGTTGCTCATGACCGGTGATGGCAGTGCGCGATATCCCGGCGATGACTACGTGCTGCCGTTTGGTCGCGCGAGGCTTGTGCGTGAGGGCAGTGACATCACGCTCGTCACCTGGGGCGCGATGGTACATCGCTCAACCGAAGCTGCCGCGAAGTTCGGTGATCGTGTGGAGCTGATCGACCTTCGCACCGTTGCTCCGTGGGACAAGGCGCGCGTGCTTGCGTCGGTGGAGAAGACCGGACGTTGCCTGATTGTGCATGAGGACAACATCACCGCCGGCTTTGGCGCCGAGATTGCGGCAACGCTCGCGCAGGAATCGTTCTGGCACCTTGATGCGCCGGTCGAGCGGCTCGCGCCAAAGGACATTCCGGTGGCGTACCACGAGAACCTGCTCGCGGCGATGATGCCGGATGTGGAGTTGATCGCCGAGCGGATTGAGGCGGTGTTGGGGGCATAGCGCGCGTCCGGCGGGCGAATCCCGCCAGGACTGCGAGTGAGCGCGGCGAAGTCAGTCCCGTGCAATTCGAGGCAGCTCACAAACGCCCACGGCAACGTCTCCGCTAACTGCTGGGCACTCCATGCTGCGCAAGTTTCTACGCGCGCGAGAAGCTCAGGCGGAGCGAGTGCGAGGGTGGCGTGGTGAGGCAGTAAAGATCGAGCATACTAGCCCCCCCCCCGCGCGTGCTAGACATAATCCGGCCACAGTCGGTTGGCCCGCGGTCAGCCTACTTTAGCCCCGGCGCTCGCTTCGACTTGGTCTTGTCGAGCGCGGCGCCGAGCACGCGGGCAAGCTTCACGGCGTCGTCGTTCGCCCAGAAGTGCGCCATGATCACGTGCGGCGACTCGTCGAGCCAATGGCTGTGGATCGTCGTCACCATGATTCCGCCTTCGCTCAGCACCTTGATGACCAGATTCACCTCGGACGCCAGCATCACGAAGTCGCCGATGATCGCGGCCTTGCCGTCGCCGGTGGGCTGGAAGTTGATTGGGGTGGCCGTGCCCATGCCGGGCGGCATTTCATGGCCACCAGACCTGATCGTCTCCACGCGAGGCACAGAGTACTGCAACACGCCGCCGACGACCTTTCCGGGAACACCGATGAGGCGGTTGATCGCCGCCGTATCGAGGTCAACCGTCGAGGCTGCGGCGGGCGCCGGCGTTCCGAGCGGAGTCTTGGTGAGTTCGAGCGCCGTGCGAGCTGCCCTGGCGAGGGCAGCCGGGTTGCCGTGCGCCATCACGTGCAGATACCAGACCGCGGGCGTTTCGCCGTTCATATGATTGTGCAACGCCGATTGCGAGACGCCATTGGCCTGGAGCGACGCGATGACCGGCGCCACTTCGCTTTCCAGTAGCACGAGGTCGCCCATCATCATCGCGTCCTGTGCGGACGTCATCCGGAAGGCGAGCCAGCCGCCGAGTGCGAACGACGTCTTGACGGTCACGCCATGTGAGACGACGGAGAGATCGCCGCGTCCGAAGGCATATCGGTTGACGTCGCCCGGCATCATGGTCCCGGAGCGGCCAAGGGCTGCGTCCACAACCGTCCAGTCCGCCGGAGCAGCCGGCTTGGCCGGCTTGGCCGGCTTGGCCTGCGTGATCGCGACACCCGGAATGGCAAAGGCGAGCAAGGCGAATCGGGTGGAACGCATGATGTTACGCATCGAGTCGAATCCTTTGTCCTGAGCCGTCCGCGAGGGCGCGCTCGTAGGTGATCGGTGTGGCTCGGATTATCAGATCGACTTGAACTCTTCGAACGGCTGTGTGCAGGCGTTGCAATAGTGCAGTGCTTTGCACGCGGTTGATCCGAACTCGCTGCGCAGCGATGTATTCGCCGATCCGCAGAAGGGGCAGAGCACGGCCTCACGCCGCCGGAGCTGAACGGGCGAGTGCACACCGGAGTGGCCTGGTGCAGCGATTCCGTACGCAATGAGCTTCTTGCGCGCCGACTCTGGAATCCAGTCGGTTGTCCACGCCGGCGTGAACACCGTGCGCACACGCGCCTCAGCGATACCGCCGGCATGCAGCGCGGATACGATATCGTCCTCGATCACCTTCATCGCCGGGCAGCCGGAGTAGGTCGGCGTCACCACGACCGTCACGCCGCCAGCGTCGATCTCGACATCGCGAATAATGCCGAGTTCGATGACGCTTAGCACCGGAACTTCGGGGTCCATGACGGTGTCGAGGATCGCGAATACTGCCGCACGAGCGGCCGTTGCAGTTTCCCAAGTATTTACAATGGTCGCGCGCGCCGGGAAATCCGGTACCTCGTCCGGCTGTTGTCCGCCACCCGCGCTAGCGCCGAGACCTTTCAAGATCGGTCTAGGCACGGCATCCAGTCGACGCCCGTCGCTGTCGCCTACCACTTCGCGCCAGGATGCGTGCGTGGCAACACCTGCATTTCCGCAAGCATCACGCCAAGGTGCTCGGTGTGCCGGCCAATGCGTCCACCGCGCTGCATGTACGCGTCTGCAGGGAGGCGGAGTGTCGCGCGCGCAATCACGTCGGTCACGTCGCGTTTCCATGGTGCGAACAACGACGACGAATCCACCGCGAGCTGCTCCTGCACCAGCGCCTGCTCAATGTCATCCGTCATGAACAGCTCGCCGGTGTAGCGCCAGAGATCGTCCAGCGCGTCCTGCGCACGCCCATGACTGTCATCCGTGCCATCGCCAAGCCGCACGACCCACTCGGCGCTGTGCCGCACGTGGTAGCGCGATTCTTTCAGCGCCTTGGCGGCGATGCCGGAGAGATCCGTATCAGTAGACAGCGTCAGCGCTTCCCACTGGTGCATCGCATACGTGCTGAACAGAAACTGGCGAACAATCGTGTACCCGAAGTCGCCCTTGGGCAGCTCGACCATCAATGCGTTCCGATACTCGCGATCGGTGCGCAAATAGGCGAGCGCATCCTCATCTCGACCCTTGGCTTCAACCTGGCCCGCGCGTTGCAGGAGCAGGTTCGCTTCGCCAACGAGGTCGAGCGCGATGTTCGTGAGCGCGATGTCCTCTTCGAGAATCGGACCATGTCCGCACCACTCGCTCAGCCGATGGCCGAGGACGAGCCGATCGTCACCGAGCCGAAGCAGGTACTCAAAGAATTGCGCGCTCAGGAGAACCGAACTCCCTGCGGCACTTTGTAAAACTGCGGATGCCGGTATGGCTTGTCGTTGCCGGGCTCGAAGAACGGACCCATGTCCTCCGGCGTTGACGCGGTGATCGCGCCACTCGGCACCACCCAGATGCTCACGGCCTCGCTGCGGCGCGCATACACATCTCGCGCGTTCTGCAGTGCCATCTCGGCGTCCGGTGCGTGCACGCTGCCGGCATGCTCATGCGCGCCGCCGTTGGGCGGTTGCAGGAACACTTCCCAGAGCGGGCCCTGATTGTCCGTGCCTGAACTCACGCGGCCGACTCCTTGCGTGCGTGCTTCTGTGCATGCGCTTCTGCCGCTGCCCGAACCCACTCGCCATTCGCGTGCGCACTGCGCCGCGCGGCGAGTCGCTCGCGATTGCACGGCCCGTCACCCTTCACCACGCGCCAGAAGTCATCCCAATTGATGTCGCTGAACTCCCAGTTCTTCGTCGCCTCGTTGAACTTCATTCCCGGGTCGGGAATCGTCAGGTTGATCGCCTTCGCCTGGCCAACGGTCAGGTTCACGAATCGCTGCCGCAGCTCGTCGTTGCTCTTTTTCTTGATGCCCCAGCGGAGCAGCTCGTCGGAGTTCGGCGAATCCTTGTCGTGCGGGCCGAACATCATCAGCGACGGCCACCACCAGCGGTCGAGCGCGTCCTGCGCCATGGCGTGCTGCTCAGGCGTGCCCGCCGAGAGAATCGACATGATCTCGAAACCCTGGCGCTTGTGGAAGTTTTCTTCCTTGCAGATGCGCACCATCGCGCGCGCGTACGGACCGTAGCTCGCCTTGGCGAGCATCGTCTGATTGACAATTGCCGCGCCGTCCACCAGCCAGCCCACCGCGCCGATGTCGGCCCAGGTGAGCGTTGGGTAATTGAAAATGCTCGAATACTTCGCAGTGCCGGCGAGGAGCTGGTTGGTCAGGTCGTGCCGATCCACACCGAGCGTTTCCGTGCCGCAGTAGATGTAGAGACCATGGCCGGCTTCGTCCTGCACCTTGGCCATGAGCGACATCTTTCGGCGCAGCGACGGCGCGCGCGTGATCCAGTTGGCCTCGGGGAGCATGCCCACGAGTTCCGAATGGGCGTGCTGCGACATCATCCGGACCAGCTGCCGGCGGTACTTCTCCGGCATCCAGTCCTTGGGCTCGATCGTCTCGCCGCGCGCAATCCGCGCCTCGAATTCAGCGAGGCGTTTCGGGTCTTCGGTAGTGGCGGTTGGTGAAGGCGCTGGCGTCATGTGGTCTGCTGGTGCTCTGTTGCCCCGTGCGGGGGTCTCCGGGCGATCTGCTCTGAATCTAGGCTCCGGCCGGGAGGCCGACAACGAGCCATTCCCCAACACGGAGCGGCCGAATTGGTCCTAAATTGATGGCATGAGCCTCACCGACGAGTATCCGAAAGAGGGCGGGGTCGAAACGACCGTAGCAGGCGGCGTCGCGACCATCGAGTTTTCGCATCCCAAGGGCAACTCGCTCCCGGCTGCAGTGCTATCTCAGCTCGCTGTGCAGGTGGCCGAGGTTGGCCAGCGCAACGACGTCCGCGTGGTTGCGCTGCGCAGCGCGCGCGAAGGCCCGTTTTGTGCTGGCGCTTCGTTCGACGAGCTCATGGCGATTCAGGACGAAGCCGCCGGCAAGGAGTTCTTCCTGGGGTTCGCACGCGTCATTCTGGCCATGATCCGCTGCCCCAAGCCGATTGTGACCCGCGTGCAGGGGAAAGTCGTCGGCGGCGGCGTTGGCGTCGTCTCGGCGTCAGACTACGTCATCGCGACTGAGCACTCTCAGCTCCGGTTGAGCGAACTCAACGTGGGCATCGGGCCGTTCGTCGTCGGCCCCGCGATCCAGCGGAAGATCGGTCCCGGTGCATTCAGCGCGATGGCCCTCGACGCCGATTGGCGATCAGCCAAGTGGGCGGTCGAGGTGGGGCTGTACGCGCAGATTCACGACAGCCTGAGCGGACTCGATTCGGCGTTCGACGGATTCGTGCAGACGCTCGCGAAGGCGAACCCCGATGCCACTGCGCGCATCAAGGCGACGCTCTGGGAGGGCACTGAGCACTGGGCGCAGTTGCTCGATTCGCGTGCCGGGATGAGCGGGAAGCTCGTGCTGTCGGAGTACACGCGCCGGGCGATTGAGGCGTTCAAGACTCACTGAGGCTGCCCTCGGCCGAGCGCTACGCCGCTTTGACCTTCGGCGCGTTGGGCGGAATCCCGTGTTCGATACCGAAGGTGAGTGAAATCGTGAGCAGCACGACAACGGCTCCGGTGATGAACGGCACGCCATGTCCGAGGTGGTCGTAGGCAAACCCGGCGTAGAGCGGTCCGATCACGCGCCCAACGCCGCCAAAAGTTTGCTGCACGCCCATGTAGAGCCCGCGCTCATGTGACGGCACCACGCGCGAGAGCATTCCCGTCACGCACGGGAAGGTGAATGCCGCGCCAAGCGGAACGCACGCCACCGCGACCGCGAGAATCGGAATTGTCGGCGACACCGCCATGCCCGCGAGCCCGGTGGCGAGGAACACCATGCCGATTCGTGACAGGCGCGCTTCGCCAAACCAGTCCACCAGCTTGCCCAGAAACACCGCGCGCGTGACAAAAGAAATCAATCCGACGTACGTGAAGAAGTAACCAATCGTGTGCTCTGTTACCGCGAACTTGAACGCGAGGAAGAGCGCGAGGATCGTGGTCATCCCCTGGAACGATCCCATCGTGATGCCGTAGATCCAGATGAGCCGCGACGCCGATTCGCGGCCATGCGTGAGTACGCGCCGCATGACTTCGGGTGACCGGCGCACCACCGGCCGTTCAGACGCGTGCTTGCCCGCGTGCTCGTTTGACTCGGCCAGGTATCGCCAGCAGAACGCCATGTTCACGGCGGAGATTCCGGCGGCCACCATCCCCGGTCCGGTGGAGCCGAGCGTCATCGCCCAGGAGCCGATTACCGGGCCAATCGCCACGCCGGCGTTCGTCGCCGCTGAAAGCCAGCCCAGCGCTTTCGCGCGATCTTCCGGCTTGGTCGCGTCGGCGACATAGGCCTGGATCACGCCGACCGTTCCGCCGCCGGCGCCTTGCACCACGCGGCAGAGAAAGAGCAGCTCGAGCGAACCCGCAAAAGCGAACACCACGTACGCGGCGGCCGAACTCACGAGCCCGACCATCAGGGCAGGGCGGCGGCCGAACTTGTCGGAGAACCGCCCCCAGTAGGGCGCGCTCATGAGCTGCGCCACGGAGAAGGTCATCACGATGAGCGAAACCACCGCGCCTTCGCCGCCAAGGCCCACGCTGTCAAGCGCGTTCCACAGCGGCCCGTGGCCGATGAGACGTTTCGCATAGAACGGCACGAGCGGGAACACGATGAGTCCACCCATCATGTCCACGAACGCCGTCACCATCAGGATGACCAACCGACCCACTACACGCGCTCCGAGAAGGTTCGAGGGAGTTTAGTCGGTGGTCCGGCCCAACGCAGCGGGTGGAACGCTTCGTCCCACCACACCGGCCACCGCCACGATCGTCAGCACGTAGGGTATCATCGCGACGAACTGCGACGGAATCAGTTGCGCCGCCTGCAAACGAATCTGCAGCGTCTCCGCGCCGGCAAAGAGCAGGCAGGCCAGTCCCGCACGCACGGGATCCCAGCGCCCGAAGATCACAGCGGCCAGCGCGATGAACCCTCGGCCCGCCGTCATGGAGTCCGTAAACTGGTGCTGGTCGAGCGCGAGGTACGTCCCGCCCAGCGCAGCCAGCGCGCCTGACCCGAGCACCGCCACCCATCGCACGCGATTGACCGGCACACCCAGACTTGCGGCGGCCAGGGGATGCTCGCCTACCGCGCGTACACGGAGCCCGAACGTGGTGCGATAGACGACGAACGCCAGCGCCGGCATCGTGGCGAGCCCGAGCCAGACGAGCGGATTCGACACGAGCGCCAGAGCGCCGCCGATATTGTCGCCGCCAAATCCGGCAACGCGCGGCGAGTTTGAGCTTGAATCAAATGCGAGTTGCAACAGGAATCGTGTGATGCCGACGGTGAACAGGTTGATCGCCACACCGGTGACGATCTGGTCCGCCTTGAACCGCAGCGTGCACACCGCGTGAATGGCGGCCAGCATGATGCCCCACCAGACGCCGGTCACCACACCGATCCATGCGCTGCCCGTGTAGTACGCGCCGATCACTGCCCCGAATGCACCGCCCAGCATGTAGCCTTCGAGCGAAAGCGCGACGATGCCGGCACGCTCGGCGAGTGCACCGCCGGCCGCCGCGAACAAATACGGAATCGCAATCCGAATCGTCTGCGCGAGGAAGAGGAGCAGTGTCATGCTGACGGCCTCTGGTCACCGCTCATGCGCGCGGCCCGCAGTTCCTCGGTCGCCGTCGGCATGGAGGTTGGCATTCCACTGCGGCGCGCCCCCGCAGCCTTGCGCACGAGACGACGCACCTCCGGAACCGACGCTGCTACGGCCAGAATCACAATGCCCTGGAGCACTTCCACGATCTGCTTCGGCACCATCGCGTTGATCGCGAGCCCGCCTTGCGACAACGTCGCAAAGAAGAGCGCGGCAATCACCACGCCCAACGGATGATTGCGACCGACCAATGCCACGGCGATTCCAAGAAATCCTGCACCGCCTGCAAAGCCATCCTCGTAGTAGCCCTTGTAGCCGAGCACGAAGTTCACGCCGCCGAGCCCTGCGATCGCACCCGAGAGCGCCAGCGCGCGCATCCAGGTGCGCGAGACATTCACGCCGCCATACTCGGCGACTCCCGGCTGCAGCCCAACGGCGCGCAACTCAAAGCCCGCCCGCGTACGAAACAGATACCACGCGACGGCGCTCACCGCCGTACCGACTACGACGACGCTCCAGTTCACCGCGGAGCCGTGAAACGCCGGAATCACGCTGCCGATGCGCTCGATCGTGCCGGCATGAACCGACGGCGTGTGCAACGTTTCGGGCACATGCAGGTGAGCCGCGATCACGTAGTTGAGCAGCGCGAGCACGATGAAGTTCATCATGATCGTCACGATCACCTCGTGCGCGCCGAACTTCGCCCGCAGGACGCCGGGCACCGCGGCAACCATGCCACCGAACAGCAACGCGGCGGCGATGCAGACGGGCGTCGCGATGATCGACGGAGTCCCGGCTGGCAGCGCGAGCCCGGCAATCGCGGCGCCGAATCCACCGGCCGCGAGTTGTCCTTCGGCGCCGATGTTGAACAGTCCCGCGCGCAACGCGACCGCGACCGCGAGGCCGGTGCAGGCGAGGGTCGTCGCCTTATACAGCACCTGGCCGATGCCATAGGCATTGCCCCACGTGCCCTCGAGCATCAGCCGCCAGACAGCGCCTGGCGCTTCACCGTAGGCCAGGATGAGCAGATCGCCGATGACCAGCACCACCGCGAGCGCGACGATAGGTGGAAGGAGCGCCTCTTCGAGTGCGGCGCGACGTGCCGTCGTGTCGCTCATGCCGCGCTCTCGGTTTCGGCCTTGCGGGCGCCGGTCATGTACGGGCCCAGCGCGTCTTCGCTCGCGTCGGCCCGCGACATCACGGCCACGAATCTGCCGCCATACATCACGGCCACCCGGTCCGCGAGCGACAGCACTTCACGAAGCTCGGCGGACACGAGCAGAATCGCCTTTCCGGCATCGCGCGCCTTGCGCAGCGTGTCGTGAATGAACTCGATGGCGCCAACGTCCACGCCGCGCGTGGGCTGCGCCGCCAGCAGCACGATGAAATCGCGCGAAAGTTCGCGGGCAATGACAACCTTCTGCTGATTGCCGCCCGAGAGCGTCCGCACTGCGAGCGACGCGTCCGTTGGCCGAACGTCGAATGCCGCCACCTGCTTTGCGGCGTTTGTCGCGACCGCGGCACGATCCATCACTCCACTGCGCGAGAAACGATGCTGCTGGCCGAGGATCAGGTTGTCGGCGACAGAGTACTCGAGAATCAGGCCGCGCTGGTGGCGGTCCTCGGGGATGTGCGAGAGTCCGGCGTCGCCGCGCTCGCGCACAGACGCGTGCGTGATTTCACGATCGCCGATACGGATCGATCCCGATGTCACGCCCCGCAGTCCCGAAATCGCCTCGAGCAACTCGGTCTGTCCATTTCCTTCAACGCCTGCGATGCCGAGAATCTCGCCGGCGCTGACCGTGAAGGAGACGTCGTTGACCGCCTTTTCCACTCGTGCGCCGCGAACCGTGAGGTTCCGCACGGTCAGTCCCGTACCGCCTCCCCCTTCGTCGCCCAAACCCTTTCCCCTCCCGACACTCCCGGCACTCGTTTGCACCGACAAATCGACATCGCGTCCAACCATCGCCTTTGCGATGCCCTCGGGCGTCGTCGCGCGCGTGGCCATCCGTGCCACCGTCGCGCCCTGGCGCATTACCGTGATGCGCTCCGTCACCGCCATCACTTCGTCGAGCTTGTGCGTGATGAGGATGATCGTCGTGCCGGTATCGCGGACGCGTCGCAGCACGGCCCAGAGTTCGGTCACCTCTGGCGGCGAAAGCACCGCCGTTGGTTCGTCGAGAAGCAGAATCCGCGCGCCGCGGTAGAGCGTCTTGAGAATCTCCACGCGCTGCGCTTCGCCAACCGAAAGATCTGCCACGAGGCGATTGGCCGGCACGATCAGCCCGCTCTGCTTCGACAGCTCCTCCACTTCGCGAATCGCGCGGTCGCGATCAAACGTCGCCACACTCACCGGCTCGCGGCCCAGCACCACATTCTCGGCGACCGTCAGCGTCGGCACGAGCATGAAGTGCTGGTGCACCATTCCGACGCCCGCCGCAATCGCCTGCGCCGTGGTCCAGCCGGTCACGTCGCGCCCGCCGACTTCCACGCCGCCGCCGTCCGGCGCCTGCATTCCGCTCAGGATCTTCATGAGCGTGGACTTGCCCGCGCCATTCTCTCCAACGAGCGCGTGGATTTCGCCCGCGCCAACCTCGATCTCCGCGCCCCGGTTCGCGTGCACCGCGCCGAAGTATTTCTGGATGCCGTTCATCCGCACGACGGCGGTCGGTCCTCCCACGGAGGCGGTCATCGGCTGCTCGGCACTGTGATCTTGCCTGCGACGATGTCCGCCTTGAGCGCCTCGAGGCGCGCGCGGACGGCGTCCGGAATCAACGCCTTGTTGTGCTCGTCGTACACATACCCAACGCCATCCTCGGCGAGGCCAAAGTCGTAAATACCGCCACTGAACTTCTTTTCTTTCACGCGGCTGATCACGTCGAACACGGCGTTGTCCACGCGCTTGACCATCGACGAGAGCACAAATCCCGGCGCTTCATTGTATTGGTCGGCGTCCACGCCGATGCCCATTTTCTTCATCGTGCGCGCCGCTTCGAACACGCCGAGGCCGGTGGACCCCGACGCGTGGTAGATCACGTTCACGCCCTGCTGGTACTGCGAGAGGGCGAGCTCCTTGCCGCGGCCCGGATTGCGAAACGCCTCAGGCGTGACACCGGCGTACTGCGCAATCACTTCGCAATCAGCGCACACCGCCTTCACGCCCGCCTTGTAGCCCGCCTCGAACTTGTGGATGAGCGGCGTGTCCATGCCGCCCACAAAGCCAACTTTCTTTGAGCCCCCGACCAGCGCCGCCAGTGCGCCAACCAGAAACGATCCCTGCTCCTCGCGAAACTTGAGGGCCGCCACATTTAGTGGCGGCAGCACGACCTTCCCGTCCTTGTCCACGCTCACGGCGAAGTCGACGCCGGCGAACGACACGTTCGGATATTCTTTGGCGAGTTGGGTGAGGTCGTCGGTGAAGATGAAGCCAACGCCAATCACCAGGTCCATCCCTTCGGCGGCGAGCATGCGGAGTCCGGCTTCGCGGTCAGATCCTTCGCCCGGCTCCACGAAGCGGACGCGTGCGCCAAATGCCTTTGCCGCGCGTTCGGCGCCGATATACGCGCCGTCATTGAACGATTTGTCACCCCGGCCGCCGAGGTCGAACACAATGCCGACATCCACGGCATCGCCGACGGGTGCGACCGCCGCCCCTGCGGGCCGGATGAACGACATCGCCACGTGTGCCGCTAATAGCACGCCGAGCAGGCCGAAGAGTTTGCGCATGTCGGAGATAGATTCGCCTTTCGCCGTCACGGGGGCAAGCATTGGCTAAATTGAACTGATGCCGAGTGCTCGTTTGAGCGTACCCCGTGCCGCCCGGGCGACTTCCCTCCGCTTGCTTGCGCTGGCGCTGATCGGCATGGGCGGTTGCGGGCCGGCGCGCGGCGAGCGTGTCGTGGCCGCCGAGTCGGGGGCCGTGGACGTCAGTGTTCGGCGGCCTGCTTTCACGCTGACCGATACCGACGGAAAACCGTTCGCCTTCGCTGAACGCACCGCCGGGCGCCTCACCTTCCTGGAGTTCGGCTACACGAACTGCCCCGACGTCTGCCCGGTCCACATGGCCAACCTGGCGACCGTCATCGGCAAGCTCGCGCCTTCCGACCGGATGCGGACGACAGTTGTTTTCGTCAGCGTTGATCCTGAACGCGACTCGGCGCAGGTCATTCGCAAGTGGCTCGACAACTTTGACGTGAACTTCATCGGACTCCGTGGCACGCGCGCGGAAGTGGATGCCGCGCAGCAGCTTGTCGGGTTCGGCGCAGCAATCATCCAGGCCGACACCGCCGGTAGAGGCACCGCCAAGGGCACCGCGAATGGCGCAACTACGGTGAGCCATGCGGCGCCCGTCGTGGTCTTTAGCGCGGACGACACGGCGCACGTCATGTACCCCTTCGGCACACGGCAGTCCGATTGGGCGCGCGATATCCCGCTTCTGCTCGCGCGTGGCGGCAAGTCCGGCGCAGAGGCCACGGCGTCAATGGCGTCGGCGCAATCCGCGGCGCAATCCGCGGCGCGCCCCACCGCCACGATCGAGCGAGCCTACGTCGTCGTCCCGGCAGGGCAGGGGCCCGCCGCGCTCTACTTCACGGCGCGCAATCCATTCGCGATGGCCGACACGATCGTCAGCATTGGAACTGAAGCGATTGGCCCCGCCTCGCTCCACCAATCCATGCACGACAAAGCCGCCGGCACCATCCATATGATGGCGGTTGCCGCGCTCGAGGTGCCGCCGCATGGCGCCGTGCGACTCACCCCGGGCGGTTTTCACGGCATGATCGGTCCGCTCAGCCGCCCGCTCGTGCGCGGCGAACGGATCGCCCTCACCGTACGATTCGAACACGCGGGTGTCGCGCGTGCCGATGCGACGGTCATCACGTACGCCGACGTCGACTCGGCCACAACACCCGTTTCTGTAATTACCGGCGCCAAGCGCCAGGACTGACAATGCAATGGTGGTGCGCAGCACTCGGTGAGACCTGGACCTGGAACTGGCGCGCCTATCCCGGCGTCTGGCTCTTTGTGATTGCCGTACTCGTTGGCCTTCGCGCGATGACAGGCGCGGGGAGCTGGGCCCGCGCACCGATCGCGGAGCGTTCCGCGTTCATCGCCGGAATCATCACGCTCTGGCTCTCACTTGACTGGCCGCTCGGTCCGATTGCGGCCGGCTACCTCGCGTCAGCGCACGCGCTGCAGTTTCTCATCGTGACCATGTTCACGGCGCCCTTCCTGCTGCTCGGTGCGCGCACGGGCCTCGTTGAACGCGCGGCCGCGATTCGGCCCGGGTCCGCCACGCATCGGGTTGGGCGGCTGCTCGTCCACCCGCTCGTCGCGGCGATTCTCTTCAACGTCATCGTCGCCGCGACGCACGTACCGTCCGTCGTGGACGGTCTCATGCCAAAGCCGAGTGGCGCCTTCATCATCGACAGCGCCTGGCTCATTGGCGGACTCATCTTCTGGTGGCCGGTGATCATGCCGGTGCCGCAATACGAGCGATTCGGCGAACCCCTCAAGATTCTCTATCTGCTCGTCGGTACGCTCTTTCATACCGTAATCGGCATGATCATGCTCTCCGCCGAGTTTCCGCTCTACGGGATCTATGAGCTGGCGCCGCCGATCATCGCCGTCGCGCCGCGCGCCGACCAGCAGCTCGCCGGTGGCGTGATGGAGCTGGGCGTGTTCGGCGCAATCGTGTTTGCATCAGGCGTGCTCTTCTTCCGCTGGGCGAGCCGCGACGGAATGGCCAAGCACTAGTACAACTCTAGTACAACTCTAGTACAACTCTAGTACAACTCTAGTACAACTCTAGTACAACTCTAGTACAACTCTAGTACAACTCTAGTACAACTCTAGTACAACTCTAGTACAACTCTAGTACAACTCTAG
>JAPLKU010000020.1 GCA_026387935.1 Gemmatimonadota bacterium
CCGATGGCGCGCGCACGCAGGATCACCGTCTGCCCAGTCACTCGGGCGGCGGGGACGGTCAGCGTGTACACACCCGTCTGGGCGGTACCGACCTGAATATTGACGCCTTCGAGAGCAATGGCGGCGCCAAACATCGGCGTACCATTCTCGGCGGAGACTTTACCAGTGAACGTGGCAACCTGCGCGAACATCACTGAGGGCACGCCTACAACGAGCAGCTTCGCCGTCGTAAGCCACCGCGACCGGGTCCAAATCGACATCGTCTTCCCTCAACAGATGAAGGGGTGGGGATACAAATGACTATTGGGAGCAGCGCGCAGGAAAGGCGCTGTTCCTTTGCAGACAATACTTGGACAGGGGCTGTCTACGTCACATCCGCGTTACACATCTGCGTTATTGAGAATAATTGTCGACGGCTTTTCTTGCCGCAAGTAGCACTTCATTCTAAGTTTTGGCCCGACACACCGGGGCATGCCTCGGCCATATTACGGCCATGCCCCTGAACCCAACCGCCGCGTTCCGCTACGCCGCGATCGCGATTTTCTTCGCCGCGGCCCCATGCGCCGTGTCAACTGTTTCCGCCCAATCCGCCGGCGATTCGCTCTCCGCGGCCGACAAAGCGCCGCTCTGGCTGCTCATCGTGAGCGACTTCCAATGCCCGTTTTGCCGCCGCTGGCATGTGGAAACGTGGGAGACGCTGAAGAAGGAGTACGTCAACACCGGCAAGATCCGCGTCGCCTTTGTCAACTTCCCGCTCGGCATGCATCCGAACGCTCGGCCCGCTGCGATCACGGCGATGTGTGCGTCGGCACAGGGAAAGTTCTGGCCCGTCGCTGACCTGATCTTCAAGTCGCAGGACAAATGGAAGGACCTCAAGGACGCGAGGCCATTCTTTGATTCGGTGGCGAAAGCTGGCGGCACTGATCCGGCACGGCTCAAGACCTGCGAGGCCGGCACGTCGATCCCGGCCTTGGTGAACGCCGATGTCGTCCGAATGTCGCGCGCCCAGGCACAGTCGACGCCGACCTTCTTCATCGGGAGAGCGAAGATCGAGGGCGCAGAGCCCATCGCCACCTTTCGGCGTGCCATCGATGCCGAACTCGCCGCCGCGACCAAGCGCTAGGCCGATGAAGCACGAGAAGCCGGCATGAATCCGTTCCTTCGCGCCCCGTACCAAGTGGCGGGCCAGCTCGCGAACCTGGTCGCCGGGTTCGTGCCCTCCGGCGGAGGAAAAGTGCGCCGCTCGTTTGCGGCGCGCGCCGGAGTCATCGAGCGCGCCCAGGCCTGGGCGCGAGACGAGCGCAGTCCGAGCGCCCCGCTCGTCTGGATTCATGCCGCATCCGTCGGCGAAGGACTGATGGCGAAGCCGGTCATCGACCGCATTCGCTACGAACGGCCCGACGCGCAGATCGCGTACACGTTCTTTTCGCCAAGCGCGCAGGAGTTCGCGAAATCGCTTCGCGTGGACTTCGCCGACTACCTCCCTTTCGACACGGCGGACGCCGCCGACGCGATGCTCACGGCGCTGACGCCGGCGATCATCATGTTCAGCAAGCTCGACGTCTGGCCGCTGCTCGTCGCGGCAGCGGCCCGCCGACATGTGCGGCTGGTGCTCACGTCAGCGGCGCTGAGCGAATCGTCAGGGCGCCGCTCCGCGTTGGCCAAGCTGCTGCTCTCCGACGCGTACGGTTTGCTCGACGCCGTCGGTGCGGTACACGACGACGACGCCAAGCGCCTGGTCGAAATCGGCGTGCGCCCGGACCGTATCACGATCACCGGAGATGTGCGCTACGACCAGGTCTGGGAACGGGTCAACGCGCCATCACCAAACGCCGCGCTGCTCGCGGTACTCGAATCGGTCCGCCCCACACTCGTCGCGGGCAGCACCTGGCCCGGTGACGACGCCTGCCTCTGCGACGGGTGGGCCCAGTTGTCCACACTCGCATCAGTTCCGAAACTGCGCATGATTATCGCACCGCACGAGCCCACCGCAGACGCACTCGCGGCACTCGAAGCGCGCGCTGCCGGGATCGGCAAAACGTGCGAGCGCCTCTCTGCAGCCACGGCCAACACCGATCTCGTCCTGGTGGATCGCATGGGGGTACTCGCTGACCTCTACGCGCTTGCCGACGTCGCGTATGTCGGCGGCGGATTTCATGATGACGGACTGCACTCAGTCGTGGAGCCGGCCGCCTACGGAGCGCCTGTGCTTTTCGGGCCCCGCTTCGACGAGAGCCGCGATGCCGTGGCGCTTGTCGCCGCCGGCGGCGGCTTCAGCGTTGGATCGGGCGTGGCGCTGGCCACGCGGCTCGCGTCGCTGGTCAACGATCCCGCCACGCAAACGCGCGCCAGTGACAGCGCCGGAGAAACGGCGGGTCAATGCGCGCGTCGCGTAATTGTTGATGGACTCGGCGCGGCGGATCGTTCCGCCGCGCTCGTCGTGCCGCTGCTCAGACCTTTGAGGCCTTCTCGGTAACCACGCGGACGGTGTTCTCGTCCACCTGAAGGAAACCGCCCTCGACCTTGAACGACTGACCGTCGCCAAGTCGCAGCGTGCCGGTGCCAAGGGTCGTCACCATTGCGGCGTGCCCGGTGAGAATACCCACTTCGCCGTCGAACGCCGGAGCGACGACGGACGACGCGTCGCCCTCAAAGAGGACGGCTTCCGGTGAGATGACGCTGACCCTGAGCATCCTTACGCCATTTTCTTGGCGTTCTCGACCACATCGTCGATGCCGCCGGCCATGAAGAACGCCTGCTCGGGCAGGTGATCGAACTCGCCCTGCGTGAGGCGCTCGAACGACGAGATCGTCTCCTCGAGCTTCACGTACTTGCCGGCGATACCCGTAAACGTTTCGGCCACCGAGAAGGGCTGCGACATGAAGCGCTGAATGCGGCGCGCGCGACCAACCACCTTCTTGTCGTCCTCGGCGAGTTCTTCCATGCCGAGAATCGCGATGATGTCCTGAAGTTCCTTGTAGCGCTGGAGAATGCGCTGCACCGCGGTCGCCGCGGCGTAGTGCCGCGCGCCAACGTACTGCGGATCGAGAATACGCGAGCTCGAGTCGAGCGGGTCCACGGCGGGATAGATGCCGAGTTCCGTGATCTTTCGGCTGAGCACGACGGTGGCGTCCAGGTGGGCAAATGCCGTCGCGGGCGCCGGATCAGTCAAGTCGTCGGCAGGCACATAAATCGCCTGCACCGACGTGATCGATCCGTTGCGCGTCGAGGTGATGCGCTCCTGCAGGTCGCCCATCTCCGTGGCGAGCGTCGGCTGGTAACCCACGGCGCTCGGCATACGGCCGAGGAGCGCGGAGACTTCCGAACCGGCCTGCGTGAAGCGGAAGATGTTGTCGATGAACACGAGTACGTCCGCGTTTTCCTTGTCGCGGAAATATTCGGCCACGGTCAGACCCGAGAGGCCAACGCGAAGACGCGCGCCCGGCGGCTCGTTCATCTGGCCGTAGATGAGTGCGACCTTGTCGAGCACGCCCGATTCTTTCATTTCGAGATAGAGGTCGTTGCCCTCGCGCGTACGCTCGCCCACGCCGCAGAACACCGACTTGCCGCCGTGGCCCTTGGCCACGTTGTTGATCAGTTCCATGATGACGACGGTCTTGCCAACGCCGGCGCCGCCGAACAACCCGATCTTGCCGCCCTTCACGAACGGCGCGATGAGGTCAACCACCTTGATGCCCGTTTCGAAAACTTCCGTCTTCGGCTCGAGGTTCACAAAGTCCGGACGCTTGCGGTGAATCGGCCAGCGTTCAGCAGTCGCCGGAATCGCGGCGCCGTTGTCCACCGGCTCGCCAAGCACGTTGAGGATGCGGCCCAGCGCGGCACTGCCAACCGGAACGGAAATCGCGGCGCCCGTGTCAACCGCGTCCATGCCGCGCACGACGCCATCGCTCGTGCTCATGCAGACTGCGCGCACCTGGTTGCGGCCAATGTGCTGCTGCACTTCGGCCGTCACCTTGATCGGCTGGCCCGTGTCCGTCTTCGAATTGATGACGAGGGCGTTGTAGATCTCGGGCAAGTGCTCGTTCTGGAACTCGACGTCGAGCACGGGCCCGATGATCTGGACGATTTTGCCGACGTTCGTTGCGGTGGCGGTAGTCATAAGCGAGTAGACGGTAGTGAGTAACAACAAAACACGTAGACAGTAGACGGTAGACGGTCTACCGTAGCCGTAGAACTACAACTGCCAACTCCACATCATTCCAGTGCTGCAGCGCCGCCCACGATCTCGGCGATTTCCTGCGTGATGCTCGCCTGACGCGCGCGATTGTAGGTGCGGCGCAACCCCGTGATCATTTCGCCGGCGTTGTCCGTGGCGTTCTTCATGGCCGTGCGCTGCGTGCTGTAGAAGCCGGCAAACGTCTCGACCAGTGCGCGGTAGAGCGCGTTGCGCACATACGCCGGCAGCAGCGTGGTCAGGATGTCCGCCGCCGACGGGAAGAGCAAATAGTCCTTCTGCGCCGTTCCAGCTGCCGGAGGTGGCACGGGCAGCACTCGCACCGTGACGGCCGGTGACGACACCGGCGACTTGAACTGCGAATGCACGACATAGACGGCGTCGACTTCACCCGCGGCGAATGCCGCCATCGGCCCATCCACGAGCGAGGCCGCATCATCGGCCGTCGGCTTGTCACCGATGTCGGTGCGCTGCACGAGCATCGTCCGACCGATGTATTTGAAGTAGCCAATACCCTTGCGACCCATCACGTGCAGGTCCACCTGGGTACCGGCCGCATCGAGGCGAGCCACCAGCTGGCGCGCTTCCTTGATGAGGTTGGAGTTGAAGGCGCCGGCCAGGCCGCGATTCGCCGTAAGGAGAATGACCGCCGCGCGCTTCTCGATCTCGGGCTGACGGAGCAACGGAAACGCACCGGCATTCTCCGGGCTGTACAAGCGCGAAATCACATCCGAGAGCGCCGACGCATACGGACGCGCCGCAATGACGCGGTCAATCGCCCGCTTCATCTTCGACGTCGCGACCATCTCCAGCGTGCGCGTGATCTTGCGCGTGTTCTCGGTGGATTTGATCCGACCGAGGAGCTCTCGTCCTTTGGCCATGGGCTGCGACTACTTCGCGGAGGCCTTGTACTGCTCGATACCGCGGCGCAGCTCAGCCTCGGTGTCCTTCGAGATCGCCTTTTCCGAACGGATCTTGTCGACCACCTGCGGGAACTGCGCCTTCAGGTACGCATGGAAGCCCGTTTCCCAGTCGCGAACCTTCGCGACCGGCACGTCGTCGATATAGCCGTTGATCACGGCGAAAATGATCATCGACTGCGACTCAAACGCCATCGGCTGATACTGGCCTTGCTTCAACATTTCCACCGTGCGCGCACCGCGATCGAGCTGGCGCTTCGTGGCCGCATCGAGGTCGCTGGCGAATGCCGAGAACGCTTCGAGTTCGCGATACTGCGCGAGGTCGAGACGGAGCCGGCCGGCCACACCCTTCATGGCCTTCGTCTGCGCGGCGCCACCAACGCGGCTGACGGAGATACCGACGTTCACGGCCGGGCGCACGCCCGAGTAGAACAAGTCGCCTTCGAGGAAGATCTGGCCGTCGGTGATCGAGATGACGTTCGTCGGGATGTACGCCGACACGTCACCGGCCTGCGTTTCGATGACGGGCAGTGCCGTCATCGATCCGCCCGCCTTCAGGATCGTCTTGCCGTCCACGATCTTCGGATCTTCCGAGAGCTTCGCGGCGCGCTCGAGCAGGCGTGAATGGAGATAGAACACGTCGCCCGGGAATGCTTCGCGGCCCGGTGGACGACGAAGGATCAGCGAAAGCTGGCGATACGCGGCCGCCTGCTTCGTGAGGTCGTCGTACACGGCGAGCGTCGCCTTGCCTTCGTTGTACATGAAATACTCGGCCATCGCCGCGCCCGAATACGGCGCGATGTACTGCATCGGGGCCGGGTCAGACGCGGTCGCGGCAACGACAATCGTGTACTCCATCGCGCCGGCGGACTTGAGGCGCTCGACAACACTCGCCACCGTCGATGCCTTCTGGCCGATGGCGACGTACACGCACACCACGCCAGTGCCCTTCTGATTGATGATTGTGTCAACGGCGATGGCAGTCTTCCCCGTGCCTCGGTCGCCGATGATGAGCTCTCTCTGACCCCTGCCAATAGGAATCATCGAGTCGATGGCCTTGATGCCGGTCTGGAGCGGCTCCTTCACGGGCGAGCGCACGATGATGCCAGGGGCTTCGCTCTCGACCTTGCGGGTGAGCTTCGAGTTGATCGGGCCGAGGCCATCAATCGGACGGCCGAGCGGATCGACGACGCGGCCGATCATTTCCGGACCGACCGGCACTTCGAGCACGCGGCCGGTGCGACGAACTTCATCGCCTTCCTTGAGCTGCAGATAGTCGCCGAGGACCACTGAGCCGATGTTGTCTTCTTCGAGGTTGAGCGCGAGGGCGGTGATTTTGGCCCCGGTCTTGGCGCTCGTGACTTCGAGCATTTCGCCGGCCATGGCTTTTTGCAGGCCATAGATGCGGGCGACGCCGTCCTTCACCTCAAGCACCGTCCCCACTTCCTCAACATCGAGGGAGTTCAGGTCAGCGGCTTCGATTTCCCGAAGCAGGATGTCCTTGATTTCACCGGGGCGGAGCGACGTCTGCGTAGCCATTGTTTGATCGAAACCTGAGTGGGGTCTCTGCGGGGTCAGTTGGTGCTTGTGAAAAATATCACAAGCGCTTTCTGGCGCAAGCTTCCAGCGCATCCATAAGAGAGCGTCGACAGGCCTCCGCCGCTAGCGCATGGCTCGGGCCTCGGCCGAATGTGTGATCGGATGAACGCGAATGTGGCGAATAAGGTGGATACGCAACGGTGAAATGATTGGGACTGCAACAACATGGTTGCCGCGTCCGGTCAGCGCCGGTGCATCGTGCCGAATGCATGGTGAACACCTCCTCGAGCGGGAACTCACCCGCTCCGTCATCGGCGCGTTTTACGACGCATACAACAAGCTCGGGTTCGGATTTCTCGAGAGCGTCTGCGCGGCGGGGCTCGAACGCCAGCTGAAGCAGCGCGGACACAGCGTGTCGCGGGAGCACGCCGTCCCCGTGATTTACGACGGCGTCGAAATCGCCTTCCAACGCATCGACATGCTCGTCGACGGGCGCCTGGTCGTGGAGATCAAGTCGACGGAGCTGCTCTCTGCGGCCGCGAAACGCCAATTGTTCAACTACCTCCGCGGCACCGGTATGTCGGTTGGGCTCCTGCTCCACTTCGGCCCTGAACCCCGGTTCTACAGACTGGTCCACACCGCCCGCACCGTGAATCAGCCCGATTCGCCCCATCCGCGTTCATCCGATCACGGATAGAGCCGAGACCCCAGCCGAGCGCATGCAGCGGCAGCCAGTCGAAGCGGACACGACTAGCTCCGCGAGCGCCCCCTTCCCTGCAGGAACCGCTCGATGATATCGCCGGTCCGCAGCCGCGCCAGCGAGGCCGAGCGCGTTCCGCACACGCGCTGCGCAGTACTCGTGAGGTGCGATGGCGATGCATACTCCAGCACGCGCGCGACGTCAGCCGCATCGTAGCCAGGGCACTTCGACAACTCCGCCGCCGCAATCACGCGCACGAGGTCGATCACACGCTTGAGATTCGGCGCCCCCGCCGTCGCAAAGCTGCGCGAGAGGTGCTCGCGGGTCACACCAAGCGCGCGCGCGAGAAGATCGGTGCGCACCGGGCGTCCGCCGCGGCCAACAATCCAACGCCAGGCCCGCCGCTGCACCGGCGACTCAAGCCCCAGTTCGCCATGCGCCGGCTCGAGCGCCGTGGCAAAGCGCGCCGTGAAGGCCATCGGCACGACGATATCCCGAAGGGCCGTGTCATCAATACCATCGCCGAGGACGTCGGCAAACTCGAGTGACGCGCAGCGCGCGACCGTCGGCGCGTCGGCGGCCCGGAGTGGTGTCCAAGCGAAAAACGGCGTGCAGGGAAAATCCGCCGCGAGGCCGGCGGCCTTCCAGGTGTCGTCGGTGGGACCGGCCACGTCCACGACGACGAGGTCCACGAGCGTACGGGCAAAGGCTTCGCCCAGTTCGCCGGCGGAGCGGCACAGAATCATCCGCCCACGCCGCCGCGGAAAAGCGCGCTTGACCAGATCGCGGGTCCGTTCGTGGGCGGCGTATGCCGCGACCGTGGGGCCGCCATCGCCGGCCGCGGGAATCGCGCGCGCCGGAACGATCATGTCACGGGGCCCAGCACCAGCGCGCCGGCAGCGGCCAGCACTTCGCGGGCATTCTCGTGCGTCAGCATTCGCTGGCCCTGCTCAATGGTCACCCAGCGACAGGCGATAATTCCTTCGGCGCGCTGCGGCTTCGTGCGACGGTCGGGCGTCTCGAGCGCAAAGAAGTGGCAGGTCTTGTGAATCAGCTTGCCGCGAAAGCGAAATCGCCAATCGATGCTGCACACTTCGGCAACGACATCGAGATGGTCGAGTCCGGTTTCTTCTCGCACTTCGCGCACAGCCGCTTCCGGAAATGCTTCGCCCGCTTCGACATGCCCCTTGGGAAATCCCCAACTCCGGTGCGCGTCGCGAATGAGCAGCACCAGTGTGCGTGCGCCGTCGCGCCGAAACACCACACCACCCGCCGACGTCTCGCGCTTCGCCTTCTGGTCGCGAGGTGGTGCCGTCTTCCGCGGGACCGGTTTCAAGGCGCCACGGTCAGCAGTTCCTGGCCGATCGGTGTGGCCTTGCCTTCGATGAACTGCCGTACGACAGGGTCAGTCGTGTGGCGAATCGCGTCCGGCGTGCCGCACTGGCGCACCTTGCCTTCATAGAGCATCGCGATGCGCGTGCCAATCCCCCACGCCGTGCGCAAGTCGTGCGTGATGATGATGCTGGTCACGCCGAGCTGCTGCTGCATGCGGAGCATGAGATCGTCAATGACGGCGGCGGTGACCGGGTCGAGGCCCGTGGTCGGCTCATCGTATAGGAGGTACTTCGGGCGCAGCGCGATCGCCCGGGCAATTCCCACGCGCTTGCGCATACCACCCGAGAGATCGCTCGGCATGACCTCCGCGGCGGCGGGGAGGTCGACGAGTGCCAGGGCTTCATGTACGCGCGCCTGCACATCGGACTCGGCGAGCCGCCCCTGTTTGCGCAGCCCCATCGCGACATTTTCCCCGACGGACATCGAGTCGAAAAGCGCCGCCGACTGAAAGACGTAGCCGATGTGTGACCGCAATTCATAGAGCTCGGGCCGCGTCAGCTTCGGGACCTCCTTTCCGTCTACCGTGACCGATCCCTGATCGGGCTCGAGCAGCCCCACGATGTGCTTGATCGCGACGCTCTTACCGGACCCGGAGTAGCCAAGGATCACGGCAATATCGCCCTCCCGGACCTCAAGCGAAAAACCGTTGAGGACGCGTTTGGACCCGAAGGCCTTATGGACGTTGTCGAGGACTATCATGGCGGGGCCGGTTCAATAGTTCAATATAGGACGGCCGCGACTGCCGCGCGGATTTACCCCGCGACCGCGGCGGGCGTCACAAACTTCCAAAATCTTACGGCGGCATTGAGCGGTCAAAGTCGTTACACAGCCTTGACATAGCAGGGGCATCGGCGGAAGTTCAGCAAGGTTCCAGCGGAAGGTTTTGTGAGTTCAACCGGGAGAAATCCGGCATCCGCAAAGCCCCACTACTTCTTCGGAGGCACCTCCGTGCGCAGGATTTTTCTTTTTGCGGTCGCACTGCTTGTTGCGGCCATCCCGTCAGTTTCGCTGGCTCAGGGCCGCGAAATCACGGGTAAAATCACCCAGACTGAAACTGGAGCTCCCGTCAATGAGGCGATCGTCAGCCTCGTCGGACAGCCGGCCGGCGTCCGTACTGACGCTGCAGGCCAGTACCGGCTTCGCGTTCCGGCCGGCGAGGTCACGATCCTCGTCCGCGCCATCGGGTACAAGCGCCAGTCGGTGAAGGTCACCGGCGCTTCCATGGACTTCAAGCTCGACAAGGACGTGCTGCAGCTCGAAGGCGTGACGGTGACGGGTGCCGCCACGACGGTCGACAAGCGCAACGCTTCCACGTCGATCGCCTCTGTCAGCGCCGAAGAGCTCATCAAGGCGCCGGCCAAGTCGGTTGAGGGCAACCTCGCCGGTAAGGTCGCAGGAGCCCAGATCTTCGAGAACTCGGGCACGCCTGGCGGCGGCATGCAGATCCAGATTCGCGGCGCCACGTCCATCATTGGCCAGGGCGATCCGCTCTACGTCATTGACGGCGTGATGATCTCAAATCAGTCGATCGGCGGCGGTCTCGCCTCTATTTCTCGTTCGTCCGGCTCCACCAGCTCGACGCAGGACCAGACGACGAATCGACTTGCCGACCTGAATCCAAACGACGTCGAGAGCATTGAAGTGCTCAAGTCGGCGGCGGCAACGGCCATCTACGGCTCGCGCGCCACGAACGGCGTGGTCGTGATCACGACGAAGAAGGGCAAGGTTGGCCAGACGCGCTTCAACGTGACCCAGCGCATGGGCACGCAGAAGGCGACGCGCCTCCTCGGCTCGCGTCACTACGCGAGCTATGCGGCGGTTCAGCCGTGGCTCGGCGGCGGCGCTCAGGCGGACTCAACCGCCAAGGCGAACTGTGTAGCGGCCTGCAAGTGGTACGACTGGGAAGGCCAGCTCTACGGCACCGACGACCCGTCATACGAGACGGTCGTTTCGGCCTCGGGTGGTTCGGGCAGCACGCGTTTCTATGCGGGCCTGAATGACCGCCAGAGCAAGGGCGTCATGTACAACACCGGTGCGCGCCGCACGTCGTCGCGCATGAACATTGACCAGACGGTCGGCGAAAAGTTGACCGTTTCGGGCGGCATCGACATCACGCACAGCTTTGCGCAGAACGGCATTGGCGGTAACGACAACTCGGGCACCAGCCCGATTTACGCGTTCGGCTATGCACCGGCCATCTACGACATCACGCAGAAGACGGGTCCCGGCCGGTATATCGGCATGTTTATGAACGGCGGCGGCACGGCCGCGTCGAACCCGTTTGACCTGCTCGAGAACCTGACGAACAACGAAGACACGTGGCGCCAGACCGGCAACGTGCGCCTTGGTTATTCGGCGCTCTCATCGGCGCACAACACGCTGCAGCTCTCGTACATCGCCGGTGTTGACCGCTTCCAGTTCGAAGGCAACCAGTACACGCCTGGCTACCTCCAGTTTGAGGCGGCGGACGGCTTCCTTGGCACGTCGCAGATTCTGACGACGACCAGCCGGTTCATCAACCAGAGCGTCAACGCGGTGTGGACGTACACACCCACGTGGAGCTTCTGGAACTCGGCGCAGACGTCGTTCGGTGGCACCTACGAAACGCAGTACATCCAGAACTACAACATCCGCGTCCGCGGCCTGCTGCCGTCGCGCCGCGTGGCAGTGGCCGGTGTCGACAACTCGTTCGGTAACAGCATCACGGAATTCCGTGACCAGTCATACTACGTCAATGAGCAGATGCTGTTCCTGGACGAAAAGCTGGCCGTCACGGCCGGTTTCCGAAGTGATCGTGGCACCGCCAACGGCGACCGTGAGAAGTACTACACGTACCCGAAGGCCTCGGCGAGCTATCGCCTGGTGAACCCGCTCAAGCAGCTCACCAACCGGATTGACGAAATCAAGTTCCGCGCGGCGTGGGGCCAGTCAGGCAACCGTCCGAACTACGGCGGCCGCGACATCACCGTGGCATCGGGCGGCATCATTGGCGGCGCAAGTTCGCTGGTCGCCGCGACCACGCTCGGCAATCCGCTCGTACATCCCGAAGTGATGAACGAGACGGAATACGGTATTGACGGTTCCGCCTGGAACCAGCGTATCGGCTTCGAAATCACGAAGTACGAGCGCAAGATCAAGGACCTGCTCCTGAACTATCCGCTCCCGTC
Source organism: Gemmatimonadota bacterium (assembly GCA_026387935.1). GTDB lineage: Bacteria > Gemmatimonadota > Gemmatimonadetes > Gemmatimonadales > Gemmatimonadaceae > Fen-1231. The sequence continues at coordinate 11,917 of JAPLKU010000020.1, forward strand.
GAGCTCGGGCCTGGCCACGCAGCAGGTGAACGCCGGCCAGATGTCCACGAAGGGCTTCGAAATGGCGCTGACGTTTGTTCCGATCAGCCGTCGCGATCTCGAGTGGACGTCGAAGGTGACGTACCAGCACAACGAGCAGCACATGGACAAGCTGGGCATCCCGGCATTCAACATCGGTGGCTTCGGCAGCTCGTATGGCCGTAACCGCGGCGTTGAGGGCACGATCTCATCGCTCATCTGGGGCAACCAGCGCTACAGCTGCCTGAACACCACGGTCGCCGGCGTCTTCACGCAGGGCACCGGTTCGGATGGCAAGCCTTGCCGCAAGATCGGGCCGCTCGAGACTGTTGCCGGCAGTGTGACGCGCGACTCGACCATTTCGAACGCCGCACCGATTCATACGACCCAGTTCCTGAACACGGTGACGTGGAAGCGGTTCAGCTTTACGGCACTGCTCGACTGGCGCAACGGTGGCCACACCTCGACGATGACGAAGAACCTCTTCGACGAAGGTGGCAACTCGCGTGACTTTGACGACAAGTCGCCGGATCCGGCGCAGACGCTCGGCCAGTATCGCTATGGCACGTTCGCCAAGGGCGATATCTCGCCGTACATCGACAACGGCACGTATGTGAAGTTGCGCGAGCTCAGCGTCACGTTCGACGCACCCAAGAGCTGGGCCAGCATGGCCCGTGCACGCGAAATGCGGATCAGCTTCCAGGGCCGCAACCTCGCGATGTGGTCCAAGTATTGGAGCTTCGACCCCGAGTTCAACAACTTCGGCAACTCGAACTTCAGCCGTTTCATCGACCTCGCCCAGTACCCGCCGAGCAAGCAGTTCTTCCTCAGCATCGACCTCGGGTACTAGACCATGACGAACCGCAACGGAAATATCCGGAGAATGAATTTCATGCATAAGCGCACCGTGGGCGCCCTGCTTGCTCTCGCCGCACTCGGCGCCTGCAAGACGAGCGACCTTAGCATCACCAACCCGAACGCCGTGACGGTCGCGAGCGCAGCGGCGGATCCACTCGCCGTGCAGCTGCTTGCCACTGGCCTGCTCTCGGATCTTCGCGGCAACACGACCGGGTATCCACAGACCGTGGGTATTCTCGGACGTGAGTCGTACACGTACACGCCGACGGAAGGCCGCAACACCACGCACTACCTGATCGGTATTGCCGTGGCTGGCCAGCAGAAGCTCGATCCGTCAGGGTTCGCCACCGGCGTCTGGGGCGGCCCGTACAACACGCTTCGTGACGCGTACAACTTCAATGGGACAATCGCTAGCAACAAGGTCCTGACCGCAGCGCAGAAAGCGGCGGCCACCGGGTTTGCGCAAACGATCCAGGGCTACGCCCTTCTGCAGCTGATCGCGACGCGCGACACCGTCGGTATTGTCACCGAGATTCGTGAGGCCGCTACGGACCTCGCGCCGTTCGTGAACCGTGACTCGGCCTACAAGGCCGTGATCGGCACGCTGGACGCTGGCTACGCGAACCTGCTGGCAGGCGGAACGGCGTTCCCGTTCACGCTGCATGCGGGCTTCGCCGGCTTCAACACACCGGCAACGTTTGGCCAGTTCAACCGCGCACTCCGGGCTCGTGCCGGTGCGTACTATGCCACCACGTCAGGTGGCGGTGCCGCAGCTTGGGCAGCGACGCTCACGGCGCTCGGCAACTCGTTCCTCAACGCCGGCGCCACCACGCGCGCGCAGCTTGACGTCGGCGTCTATCAGATCTTCTCAACGTCAACGGGTGACGCTACGAATGGGCTGACGCTCGCCACGAGCACCACGCTGTATGCGCACCAGACGTTCTCGACGGATGCGCAGCTCAAGGCGGACGGCACCAAGGACGCACGGTACGTCCTGAAGTTCAAGGAAGGGCTTCCGTCGCGTACCGGCCCGCTGACGGCCGACGGTGCCACGAGCGCGGCCTCCACGCTCGGGCCGAACCTGTACCTCACCAGCACGAGCCCGATGGGCGTGATTCGCAACGAGGAGCTCATTCTGCTCCGCGCCGAAGCCCGCCTTGCGACCGGTGACAAGGCCGGCGCGATTGCCGACCTCAACACGGTTCGCGTGAACTCGGGTGGCCTCCCGGCTTCCACGCTGACGGCAGCGTCGTCGAACGCCGACGTCCTCACCGGCATCCTCTACGAGAAGCGCTACTCGCTCTATCTCGAGGGGCATCGCTGGGTGGATGCGCGCCGCTACAACCTGCTCGCCACGCTCCCGCTCGACATCGCCAGCGGCCCGAACAAGAACTTCGTGGCCAAGGTACTCCCGATTCCGCAGGCGGAATGCCTGGTTCGTGCAAAGAGCACGGGCGCCCTGCTCGGACCGGGTGGACAGAACAACTGCGCTCCGTAACACCGCGCGGGAGGACTTAGCACCGAAGGGCGGGGACCGGATGGAACGGTCCCCGCCCTTCTGCTTTATTTAGAGTGTGACTATCGCCACTCGAATCTTCCGCACCGCCCCGCTGCTGGCCTTGGCCGTCGCCATGGCGGTGCCAGCATCCGGATCAGCTCAGACGATCCGTAAGGGGCTGCCAGGCGGCCCTGCGCGCGACACTGCAGCCGCGCTGCGCAATCGCGTTGGAACCATCGACGGCTTCGTCACCGACACAGCGTTGAGCCCGCTTCAGGCCGCCGAGGTCAAGATCCTGAGCACGAGCGTCAAGGTGAATACCGGGCCGAGTGGCCGGTTTCGCCTGACGCAGGTGCCGATTGGCCAATACGTGCTGATCATCCGGCGCGTGGGCTACCACCCGACGTCAGCCGTCGTCCAGGTTGGCACAGATACGATTCGCCCATCCTACATACTCGAGCGCGGCACCACGCTCGAGGCAGCCGTCATCACCGAAAAGCGCACCTCTCGGCGGATGGCCGAGTTTGAGCAACGCCGGAAAGTCGGACTCGGCGAGTTTATGTCCGCAGAGGACATCGAAAAGCGCGCCTCGGTGTACGTCACCGAACTGCTGCGGCGATTTCAGGGCATCATCGTCGGCCCATCGTATACGAGCGGCAGCGGCGGGTCGCCAGAGTATCTCGCGCTGAGCAAGCGCGAAGGCGGCAACCCGCTCACGGGTGCGTGCCCGATGGTGGTCGTCGTCGACAACGTGACGATGCCGACGCCATTCAATCTCGAGAACCTGCCGTCGCCCAAGTATCTCGCGGGCATCGAGGTGTACCACGGCGCGGCCACGGTACCACCGCAGTTCAGTGGGATGAACAGAGGGTGCGGGGTGATCCTGATCTGGACCAAAGAGGGGTACTGAGAAGACGGTAGTTGGTAACGACAACTTCCGCAGGCGGTGTACCGTTAATCGTGTACGGTAGCCGTAGAAACACGAGTGGGGCCGGGGATCTGAGTTGATCTCCGGCCCCGCCTCTTTTTGCAGTTCTACGGCTACGGTCTACGGTGAACGTCTACTGTCGACGTGTGTCGTTGTTACGCAGTACCGTACACGCCCTACCCCGCGAACGATCCGAGGGCACGACCCACTTCGCCCTCACGGAGCCGCTTGAGCGCACGATCGCGAAGCTGCCGCACGCGCTCGCGTGTGACGCCGAGCATGGAGCCGATTTCTTCGAGCGTGTGTTCGCGCCCGCCTTCGAGTCCAAAGTAGAGGCGCAGCACCTTGGCGTCGCGCGGGGGCAGCGTGTTGAGCGCCGATTCGATTTCGTCGTTGAGGAAGCGGTTCATCGCTTCCTCTTCCGTGTCCGGCATTTCGTCGGCGACGAACCGTTCGATCAGCGATCGATCGCCGTCCGGATCCATCGGCGCGTCGAGTCGCACGTCGCCGGTGTTGAGCGCGGCGAGCGACTGGACGACGTCAACGGAAAGGCCGGTGAGCTGCGCGAGTTCTTCCGGCGTGGGCTCACGACGCAGCTTCTGGCGGAGGATTTCCGACGCCTTGATGATGCGCGAGAGATCGGCCGTGCGGTTGAGCGGCACGCGCACCGTGCGGCCCTGGCGAGCCAAGGACGACAGGATGGCCTGGCGAATCCACCAGACGGCGTACGAGATGAACTTCACGCCCTGGTCCGGATCGAACTTTCGTGCAGCGGTAAGCAGACCCACGTTGCCTTCACCAATCAGATCGATGAGCGGCAGGCCGCGGTTCTGATATTTCTTCGCGACGGAGATGACGAAGCGCAGGTTGCGTTTGACGAGCTCCTGGAGCGCGTCGGCGTCGCCCGCGCGGATCTTGCGCGCGATGTCGATTTCCTCGTGCCCCTTGAGCAGCGGGTACGTGGAGACTTCATAGAGATATTGGTCGAGGATATCGCGCTCAGGTTCACTGGGCGCAATGCCACTGGGCGCCGCGCGACGACGCTTGCGGGCCTTTGGTTCAGATGCGACTGACACGGATGCTTGCGGAGTCCTTTGCGCCGCGGCGAGCGTTGCTGCCGCCGGCACGGTAAGAGCTGTTTTGGCCGCGCTGGTGAGCTTCGCGGCCTTCGTGGGTTTCACAGGTACTGCGGCGTGCGCTGGCTTCGCCTTCGCGGCGGGCTTGGCCTTGAGCACAGCCTTGAGCACGGCCTTGGCCGGTTTGGCCGGTTTGGCCTTCGGCTTCGACGCGGCCTTCGAGTTGGCCTTGGCCTTGGCCTTTGCGGCCGTTGGCACTGGCTTCCGACGCTTTACACTTGCCGACTTCATCGGAGCTGCGCCTCCTGAGTGGTACTTCACTTCACGGTAGGAAGAGGAGTGAAAAAATAGCGCATAGTTGATGTTTTTGCCACCGTTTACGCTTGACCATTATTACACCCGTAGATAGCTTTTTCGATTCCTGTTGGCCGCAAAGTCTTTATGATCGGCGGTCTTGCGGGAATACGAATGCCGGCGGGGGTGTAGCTCAGTTGGGAGAGCGCTTGAATGGCATTCAAGAGGTCAGCGGTTCGATCCCGCTCACCTCCACGCCGGTTCGTTCTGATGTGGGGCCGTGTCCGTCTGTTTTACGGCTATTTGCGGACATGTTCCAGAAGTGTGCGAGAGCGTTGGTAAGATGCGGGAATAGCTCAGTTGGTAGAGCACAACCTTGCCAAGGTTGGGGTCGCGGGTTCGAGTCCCGTTTCCCGCTCTGAAATGCCGTTACTACCTCTGTCCGGTAGTCTCCGCCAGTTTGCTTTTATCCCTGTAATTGGGCGGTTAGCTCAGTTGGTTAGAGCGCCACGTTGACATCGTGGAGGTCACAAGTTCGAGTCTTGTACCGCCCATTCAAACCCCTTTCTTAAATGTTCGTTAAGAGGCGTGTGTTCAGAGCCTTTCGGGGGTAGCATTGTGTAAGCCCGAACCCGGGAGGCACGCCATTTCTATGAAATGTCGCGCCACCCGGCCGTATCGCAAACCGCTCTCGTACTCCCCTCATTTGCGAGTCCCCATGTACCGAACTCAGCGCTTCCTCGCCCTTACGGCCGCTATGCTCGTCGGCGGGCCACTGGCCACGCCCCTGTCTGCCCAAGCCGGCGCAGCTGCTGCAGCCGCAGCCGCGCCCGCCTGTGACATTGAGCAGCTCGTGCCGCAGCAGCTGGCGCTCGCGGCCATGGGGCGCTCCAAGATCGTTGCCGCCAAGACGCCAGACGAAGGCGGCAAGGGCATTCGCGATGGTATGAAGAATGTGTTTGACAAGGCCACCGCCCAGAACGCCATTGGCCGCGACTACCTCGCCGCCCAGTACATGGTGATGGCGATCGAGTTCGGCGGCGAGGTCCAGACGCGCGGCAATCTGAACATGCCGGGCGACAAGAACGCCCAGATCGACCTCGTCGTTGCGGCAGACTCGCTGCTGACGATTGTCGAGACGGCAAAGCCGGCCTGCAAGGAAGAAATCAGCCAGTGGCGCGAGTACAAGCCGTTCGCAGGCCGCGTCCAGGCCGCGTACAAGGCGCTCCAGGCCAACCTGCTCGATTCCGCCGAGAAGTCCGCGAGCCGCGCGCTGATCCTGTCGAAGAGCGCACCGCAGCCGTATGACGTGATGTGGCGCGTGCTGCAGGCGAAGAACGACGAAGAGGGCGTGGTAAAATATCTCAACATCGCCATCGAAAAGCTTGCCGGCGATACGGCGAACGGAAAGGTTCGTGCGAACCTCATGTTCAACCTCGGCCGCATGCAGGGTGACTATGCCGCCAAGGCCACGGAACCGCGGAAGGCTCAGCTCTACAAGGGCTCGGCCGCGACCTACCTGCGCGTCATCAAGGACTATCCGGCCGCCGAGGAGACGCCGTTTGCCATCAACGGCATCTCGGTAGCCTGGGCGCTGACCAAGGACAGCACGGCGGCCTTGCAGGTCCTCGAAACCGTCAAGCCGAACATCGACAAGATGGGCGATATCGCGCTGGCGCAGGCCGGCGTCGTCGCCACGCGCCTCAACCGCGGCAGCGAGGCGGCGAATCTGTTCAAGGCTGCCACAAACGCGAATCCCTATTCGCGCGACTACCTCTACAACTACGCCGCGACGCTGTTCGACCTCAAGCGCTCGACGGACATGCTCCCGGTTGTCGGCCGCCTGCTCGCGCTCGACCCGACGAACCCGGACAACGTCATGCTCTACGCGTATGCCTATAAGGGTCTGGCCGACAGCACCAAGGACGCCGCGACCAAGAAGGCCTATGGTGACTCGGCAGTCGTGTACAGCAACAAGTCCGACGCGATGAAGGCCAAGGTCATCTATACCAGCCTCGATCGCGGCAAGGAAAACACGCAGCTGCAGGGGGAAGTCGAGAATCGCGATAAGGCGGCCAAGAGCTTTACCATCGATTTCGAGTTCATTGACAACAAAGGTGCGCTCATCGAAAAGAAGTCGGTGACCGTTGGCCCGGTTGCGCCGAATGCCACCGGCACGTTCAATGTCGAGATCGCCAAGGGTGGCGTGGCCGGCGTGAAGTACGCACCACTGCCCTAACTGCAAGAGCTGGTCGACGCCTGTCGGCGTTGACCAGCCCTTCGGGCAGGTCTATTTTTAGTGGCTCAACCAGAGTTTTTCGGTCTGGTTGGATTTGCGCCCATAGCTCAATTGGATAGAGCATCTGACTACGGATCAGAAGGTTGGGGGTTCGAGTCCCTCTGAGCGCACTGTTTGGCCGGTTCTTCACGACGAGTTCGACATTTCGGGGCGTAGCTTAGCCCGGTAGAGCGCCTGCTTCGGGAGCAGGAGGTCGCAGGTTCAAATCCTGTCGCCCCGACTGAACTCACTGCAAAGGCATCCCCACCAGGCGGGATGCCTTTCGCAATTGTTGCAAGTTGACAGTTACTGACTGGTCGGTTATTTATTATCAGGCGGGAGAAATCCCGCCTTTACAACAGAACCCTACTGACTGACCGTTCAGTCATTTATGAATCCAGCAGTCGAAGCAGCTTCCGACCCAAAGTGGCGACGACTGCCCGAGGAACGGCCGCAACAGATCCTGATCGCCGCGATCGAAGTGTTCGCCGAGCACGGAATTGCCGACGCAAAGCTCGAAGAGATCGCGGCCCGCGCCGGCGTTTCCAAGGGCACGATCTACCTCTACTTCGCGAGCAAGGAAGAGCTCTTCCGCGCCGTTGTGCAGCAGCTGCTCGTGCCGCGAATCGTTGAGGTAGAGCGCGCGCTGCACGACGGAACGCCGACGCAACAGCTCGAGCGATACATGCGGCTGCAATGGGCCCACTTCGACCAGCCGGGAACGGCGGGTTGGATTCGCCTCGTCCTCACCGAACTGCACAAGCATCCAGACCTGCAGGCGTTCTACTACGCCGAGGTCATTGCGGCGTCGAATCAGACGCTTGGCGAAATCGTCAAACGTGGCGTCGCCACTGGTGAGTTTCGAACAATAGACCCTCCCGTTGTGGTCTCGATGTTCAAGTCCATGGCGCTGATGCATGTACTCTGGTCGCAGACGCCGCGCCCGGTGAACGTCGCGCATTCGCACCGCGCCACCATCGACGACATGGTCGACTTCGTGCTCCACGCCCTCCGCCCGGACGCCCCTCGATGAAAACGAAACTCGCTCCCCTTCTCCTGCTGCTCGTCGCCGCAACAGTCCCGCTGGCTGCTCAGGCACCGGTCGCGCTCTCACTCGGCGGCGCCGCCCGATACGCCGCCGAAAAGAGCGCCGGCCCCGACGCCGCACGCCAACGCACGGCGCAGGCCGAGGCGCGCGTGCGCCAGGGCCGCTCGGCGTTCTGGCCGAATATCACGGCGGCGGCATACGACCATGAGAACACGCTCAACTCGGCGAGCTTTCCCTTTTCGTTCGCCGATCCGGCAACCGGTCGCTCGCTCTTCAATCCGAATGGCCAGCTCCTCGGCCCGGTGAAGACCTGGGACCTGCGGGGCACCCTGAAGCAAAACCTGTTCGACGCCAGCGCCTTTGCAAAACTGCGTGCGGCAAAGGCTGGCGTCAGCGCGGCGGAAGCCGACGCGTCAGCCATGGCGCAACAGGCTGCTTCAGCCGCGGCGATGGCGTATGTGCGCGCGCTCAAGGGCGATGCACAGATTGGCGCGCGCATCGCGGACTCCACGCTCGCAGCAGAACTTCTCGGGATCGCTCGCGACCAGCTCTCGGCCGGTGTCGGCGTCGCTCTCGACGTGACGCGCGCGCAGTCGCAGCTCTCGCTTATGCGGAGCCAGCTGATCCTCGCGCGCACCGAACGCGAACGCGCACAGATCGAACTCGCTCGCGTGTTGGGCCTCACGGCCGGCACGCCGGTAATCCTCACGGATTCGCTCGTGGGCATTGGCGCGACTGGTGCGGCACCGGCAGAAGTTGACGCGATGACGAAGGCCAGCCACGCGCGCGCGGATCTGATTGCCATCGGTGAACTCGCGCTCTCCGCCGAACGCCAGCTCGATGCCTTGCGCGCTGAGCAACTGCCGTCCCTCTCGCTCATTGCCGATCAGGGGTTCAACGGGAAGGCGACCGCACACCTGCTGAGCACCTACCAGTGGGGCATTCAGCTATCCATTCCCGTATTCGATGGCTTCCGCCGCGAAGGGCGGTTGGATGAACAGCGCTCGGCAATTCGCGAGCTCGACGTTCGCCGACGCGACCTCATCCAGCAGGCCGCCGCCGATGTTCGTGGCGCGCTGCTCGACGTGCGCGCGTACTCCGAGCTGCTCGCGGCTTCGGAAGAGCGATTTGGCTTTGCCGAACAGGAACTGACGCAGGCGCGCGACCGTTTCCGCGCCGGCGTTTCCGGCAATGCCGACGTGATCACCGCCTCGCTCACGCTGAACGCGGCGCGGACACAAACGATTGACGCCCGTGCCGCGCTTCAGGCGGCTCGCGTCGCGCTCGCGCGCGCGCAGGGCACCGTTACCGAACTGCCGTAGGCAACGCGCAAGCAACGCGCCACCAACTTCTTTCCCTCGCAGAGACTACACCGTATGGCATCCCCGACAACTCCCGAAAGCGCCCCAAACGGCAAGCGCAGCAAGGCACCGATCATCCTTGGCGTGCTGACCCTCGCACTCCTCGGCTGGGGCGGAAAGACCGTGATGTACAACCGCGTACACATCAGCACTGACAATGCGCAGGTGGACGGCACGATCGTTCCCGTGCTCGCAAAGGTGGGCGGCTATGTGACTGGTGTTCGCGTCGCCGAGAATCAGACCGTGAAGGGCGGCGACGTGCTGGTGCAGGTAGACACGGCGGAGTATGCCGTGCGTCTCGCTCAGGCCGACGCCGAGCTCGCGGCCGCGCTCGCGGCTGCTGGCACGAAAGAGATGGCCGGCCAGGCGGACGCAGCCGTGAAGACGGCCGAGGCGCAGCGCTATGTAGTTGACGCGCAGATTCAGTCGGCGCGGGCGGCGCACGCCAAGGCCGTGGCCGATCTGGCGCGCGTGAAAGAACTCGTCGCCAAGCAAATCGTCTCGAAGCAGGCCCTGGACGCCGCACAGGCGTCGTTTGACGAGACAAGCGCCTCGTTGACGGCCGCACAGCGTCAGGCTGCCACCGCGTCCGCGCAGGTCACCGGTGCCGAAGCCGGCGCGAAGTTCGCACAGGCACGGCTTGCGGCGGCCCGTGCGTCACGCGCCAACGCCGCGCTGCAGCTCTCGTGGGCCCGCGTGACGGCTCCACTCGGCGGCTCGGTGAGCCGCAAGCAGGTGGAGCTCGGCCAACTGGTGCAGGCCGGTCAGCCGCTCCTGACGATCGTGGCCGATACCAGCGCGTTCATCACGGCGAACTTCAAGGAGACGCAGCTGGCTGATCTCAGGGTCGGACAGCCGGTGCTCATCGAGGTGGACAGCTATCCGGGATGCGCCGCCGAGGGAAAGGTGGAGAGCGTGAGCGCCGCCACGGGCGCGCGGTTTGCACTGCTTCCGCCTGACAACTCGACCGGAAACTTCACGAAAGTCGTGCAGCGCGTGCCGGCGCGTATCGTCGTAACGAAGGGGTGTGGTGCCGGCATGCCGATGCGGCCGGGCATGAGCGTCGTCGTGCACGTCGTGACGGGGTCCTGAGGCACTGATGGCCACCGCAGCATTTCGCGCCGCGGCCACGCCGATCATTCCGGCCGTAGAGGCGGATGACCGCTACAAGCACAAATACGCCATCGCCATCGCGGTGACGCTGGCGGCAACGCTTGAGCTCCTCGACACGTCGATCGTGAACGTCGCGATTCCCCACATGATGGGAAACCTCGGCGCGACCCTCGACGAGATCTCGTGGGTAAGCGTGAGCTATATCATCGCGAATGTGATCGTGATTCCGATGTCACCCTGGCTGTCGGCCTATTTCGGGCGGAAGAATTACCTCACCGGCTCGATCACGCTGTTCATTGTCGCGTCCATGTTCTGTGGCGCGGCGGGCAGTCTCGGCGGGCTGATTTTCTGGCGTGTGATTCAGGGCATTGGCGGCGGCGCGTTGCTCTCGACCGCGCAGTCCACGCTCTGGGAGGCGTTTCCGCCAAAGGAGATCGGCATCGGGCAGGCGATGTTCGGCGTGGGCGTGATGGTTGGGCCCACGCTTGGACCGACCGTTGGCGGATTCATCGTCGACAACTGGAGCTGGCCCTGGATTTTCTACATCAACCTCCCGCTCGGTATCATCGCGGCCATGTTGGTGTGGACCTATGTGAAGGATTCGATTCACCAGGAGCGCGCCGAGAAAGTGGATTGGCTCGGCATCGGGCTGCTCACCGTAACGGTTGGCTCCGTGCAATGGATGTTGGAGCGCGGCGAACGATACGATTGGTTCGAGTCGCCGTTCGTGTCGGGCCTTGGCATCGTGTTCGTGGTGTCGCTGGCGTGGCTTATCTGGCATGAGCTCAACACCGATGAGCCAGTGATCAACTTCCGGATCCTCAAGGACCGCCAGCTCGCCACCGGCGTCGTGATGGGTGCGCTTCTCGGATTTGGGTTGTTCGGCAGCGTATTCATTCTGCCAGTGTTCCTGCAGACGCTGCATGGGTTCACGGCGAATCAGACGGGCATGGTGATCCTCCCGGGCGCCATCGCTTCGGCGATCACCATGGCGATACTCGGCCGGAAAGCCCGCTCGATTCCTGACGGCCGGCCAGTCATTGTCATCGGATCGCTCTTGTTCATGCTCTGCATGTGGCAGCTGGCGCAGATGACGATGGACACGTCACAGGCCGACCTGTTCTGGCCTCTGGTGGTGCGTGGCGTGGGATTGGGGCTGATTTTCATCCCGCTCAACAGCATCGCGCTCGCCAGCCTGCCCCCGCGCGACCTCGCCCAGGGAACGGGCATGTTCAATCTCATGCGACAGCTTGGCGGCTCAATGGGGATCGCCGTGATGGCCACGCTGCTCTCGCGCTTCACGAAGGAAAAGAAATCGTTGCTCGCCGAACACTTGTCGATCACGACCCCGGACGCACTCGCGCGCATCGATGCATACACGCACGGATTGATGGCGAAGGGGATGAGTGCGTCCGTTGCCAAACAGGTCGCCCTCACAATGATGGACCGGACTGTGTCTGTGCAGGCGAGCGTGTTGGCGTTTTCTCGCGTCTACCTGCTGAGCGGGCTGGCGTTATTGATTGTGCTGCCGTTGATGTTCTTCTGGAAGACGGGCAAGGGTCGCCAGGCTGTACAGATGGACGCGCACTAGCAGCGGCGTGGAAACCCAATTACCGCGTCTCAGTTTCCAGCGTTGAGGGAGTCACAACAAGAAAGCGCGGATCGTCACGGTCGGCGCCAAGCACAACATGAGGCCATTGGAAATGGGGGGGGATCGCGGCTTGTCCCTCCCCACGGTGAGAGGTACCTTTCGCATCTCGCTTCCCACCCCTTTCGCAGCTCACGGGTTGGCCCGTGTCGCTCTCCGGGAGGCGGTAGTTGGCGCGAGTAGCTCAGCTGGATAGAGCGCTTCCCTCCGGAGGAAGAGGTCGTGGGTTCGAATCCCGCCCCGCGCATCGCGATTTCCCTCCTTTCCGCCGTTTCGCGACACGGCTCCAGTTCCCCACGTGGACATCTCGGAACTCCGTCGAAAACCGATCGCCCTGTTGATCGCCATGGCCCAGGAGTTTGCGCTCCCGGACGATGCAAGCCATCGGCGTCAGGATCTGATCTTCCACATCGAGCAAGGGCTGCTCGAGCGTGGAACGCCGCTGCATGCGGAGGGGACCCTGGAGGTTGGGCGCGAGGGGTACGGGTTCTTGCGGAGCGCCGACTACAGCTACCTCGCCGGCCCTGATGACGTGTACGTGTCGCAGACGCAGATCCGGCGATTCAACGTTCGGACAGGCGACACGATCCGCGGGCGGGTGCGCACGCCGAAGACCTGGGAGAAGTATCTCGCCCTGTTGCAGGTGGAAACGATCAACGGCCTCGCGCCGGAAGAGATCCTCACCCGCCCGCAGTTTGACAACCTCAAGCCGAAGTACCCCGATCAGCGGCTCCGGCTGGAGAGTCCGTCGGAGGATATCTCCATGCGCGTCGTGGACCTGATCGCGCCGATCGGGAAAGGCCAGCGCGGCCTGATTGTCGCGCCACCGCGCGCCGGCAAGACGATTCTCCTACATAAGATGGCCACGGCCATCGTGGAGAATCATCCCGAGGTCAAGCTCATCGTCCTCTTGATTGACGAGCGGCCGGAGGAAGTCACGGATTTCATCGCCACGGTACCCGGCGCCGAAGTGATCAGCTCCACCTTCGACGAGCCTGCCTTGCGGCACGTACAGGTCGCCGACATGGTGCTCGAAAAAGCCAAGCGCCTGGTGGAAGCCAAGCAAGACGTGGTGATTCTGCTCGACTCGATCACCCGTCTCGCCCGCGCGCACAATACCGTCACGCCGATGTCGGGAAAGATTCTCTCTGGTGGCGTCGATGCAAAGGCGATGGAAAAGCCGAAGCGATTTTTCGGCGCTGCGCGACGCATCGAAGGCGGAGGCTCACTCACCATCGTGGCGACGGCGCTCATTGAAACCGGCTCGCGCATGGACGAAGTGATCTTCGAGGAGTTCAAGGGCACGGGCAACATGGAACTCGTCCTCGATCGCGACATTGCCAACCGGCGCATCTTTCCGGCCATCGACATGCTGCGCTCCGGTACGCGCAAAGAGGAGCTATTGCTTTCCGACAAGGAAAAGAACCGCGCGTTTCTCATTCGACACTTCCTCGGCGATCAGGCGCCCGAGGACGCGATTGCGTTTCTCCTCAAGCGCATGGCGCGCACGAAGAACAACGAAGAGTTTTTCGAGCGCATGGCGGAGGGCGAATGAGCAGCGCCGCGCTCGGAAGGTGGATGGCCATTGACCTCGGTGACCGGCGCATCGGGTTGGCGCTCGCCGATCCAACGGGAACGATCGCCTCACCCGTCGGGTTCATCACCCGACGGTCGGGGCACCGCGTGCCGCTCACCGCGCTGATCAACAAGGCCGTGGAGCTCGAGGCCAAGGGGTTCGTGGTGGGACTGCCACTCGACGGCCGCGGTGAGGAAGGTCTGCGGGCGCTCGAAGCACGTCGGCTCGCGGAAGAGCTGATGAAGCGCACCGGAATGGACGCGCGCCTTGTGGACGAGCGTTTTACGACGACCGCGGCCATGCGCGCGATCAAGCTGCTCGGTGGCTCCACGCGGGGCCGGAAGGGCGACCTCGATTCCGTCGCTGCGACCGTACTGCTCCAGTTTGCGCTGCAGATCGAAGAGCGCCAGCACGAATGATCGCGGCCAAGCGACGAGTTCCGACCGGGCGCGCGACGCGAATCGCGGCCGTCACTGCGCTCGCGGTGTTCATCGTGCTTGGCTGGTTTATTGTCGGTATTCCGGCGAATCTGAGCCGCGGCAAGGAAGTCCGGATCTTCATCCGCAAGGGCGCTTCGTTCCGCGAGGCCGCAGATTCGCTCGCCGCGAGCCAGCTGGTCAGCTCATCGCGACTCTTTGCGTTGTATGCGCGCGCCCGCGGCACCGATCGTACGCTGCGCTGGGGCACCTACATACTGCACGACGCGATGTCGTGGGAACAGGTGATCACGTCCCTTCGGCTCGGGCGCGGCGTGGTGCACAGCCTGACCATTCCCGAGGGATGGACCATCGCGCAGATCAAGCCGGCGCTCGCCGACGCGCTCGACCTCGTCCCGGACTCCATCGAGGCGGCGGTGCGCGACACGGCCCTGCTCCACCGGCTCGACATCCCGACCCCAACGCTCGAAGGGTATCTCTTTCCAGATACGTATATGTTCGCTGACCGCACCACGGCGCGTGATGCGATACACACGATGGTGTATCGGTTCGAGCACGAGTGGAAGCCACAGTGGGATTCCATCCTCCCGCGGATCAAGCTCAAGCGGCATGACATTGTGACGCTGGCGTCGATTGTCGAGAGCGAAGTCCGTCGGGGCGAGGAGCGCCCCGTCGTGGCCGCTGTGTACCTCAACCGCCTCCACGCCGGCATGGCGCTGCAAGCCGACCCCACCGTTACCTATGCGCTCGGCCGCCGGCCCGGCCGTGTGCTGTTCGTGGACCTCAAAGTGAAGTCGCCGTACAACACCTACATCCATTCCGGCCTGCCGCCCGGACCCATCGGCGCACCGGGCGCCGCCAGCCTCGCTGCGTCGCTGATGCCGGCCAAGGTGCCCTATCGGTTTTTTGTTGCCGCGGCGGACGGACACCACGAGTTTCGACGCACCTACGCCGAACATCTGGAAGCCATTCGCATGGTCCGCCAGAAAGGGATGCCGGACAGCACGCGACAATCCGCCGACTCGACGACGAAAGCCGCCGTTCCGAAATTGAAAACTCCGTGAGCGAAACACACGCGGTCGTGTCGGCACGCGGGGCCAAGCGATGGGCGGACGGACACCCGTGGATCTTCCGGTCGGATGTGGTGCAGTCGCCGGTTGGGCAAGCATGCGTCGTGGACGTGCGCGACCCGCGCGGCCGAGCTATCGGAACGGCGCTCTGGAGCTCGGCGTCGGAGATCGCGTTGCGGTTGCTCGATTCGGCCCTGGACACGAAGATTGACGCCGTCTGGTGGCACGAGCGCCTCGCACGGGCGATCGCACGGCGCACGGCCGTTGCGCCGGTCGCCACGGCCTACCGGCTCGTGCATGGCGAGGGCGATGGCCTCCCTTCGCTGATCGTTGATCGCTACGACCGGTGGCTCGTCGTGCAGTTGCTCTCCGCCGGACTCGAGACGTTTCGCGCCGAGATTGTCTCGGCCCTCGTGAAGCTGACTGGCTGCGCCGGAATCATTGCCCGCAATGATGCATCGGTGCGCGTACGCGAAGGGCTGTCGCGCAACGTGGAAGTGCTGTACGGCGAAGTCCCCGACGAAGTCACGGTCGAAGAGAACGGCGTGAAGTACGTCGCCGCGCTGCGGACCGGCCAAAAGACCGGCGCGTTTCTCGACCAACGTGAGAATCGCGCGCTGGTGGCCTCAGTGGCGCGCGGGCGGGCACTCGACCTGTTCAGCTATCATGGCTCGTTCGCTCTGCACTTGGCGCGCGGCGCGTCCGCCGTCACGTCGGTGGACAGTTCGGGTCCTGCGCTGGCGCGTGGCCAACAGAACGCCGCGCTCAACTTGGCGACGAATATCGAGTTCGTCGAAGCCGACGCTTTCGAGTTCATTCGCGCCGAGGTGCAGGCTGGGCGCCGGTATGAGACCATCGTGGTGGACCCACCAGCGTTCGCGAAGAACCGCGCGTCATTGGCCGGTGCGACGCGCGGCTACCGCGACCTGAACCTGCACGCGATGCGGCTGCTCGCGCCGGGCGGCCTGCTGTTCACCGCGAGTTGCAGCTATCACCTCACGAAGCCGCTCTTCCTCGACATGCTCCGCGACGCCGGCGCCGCGTCGGGACGGCGCCTGATCCTCCGCGGCCTGACGGCGCAGCCTCTCGATCATCCAGAGCTCGTGACGGTGCCCGAGACTGGCTACCTGAAGGGCGCGCTGCTCGAAGCGCTCGACTAGAACAGGACCGGCGGCGTGACGCCGGAATCTGTCGGCGCGTCTTGCCTGACAGGGGTAGTGTGGGAGCGCGCTTCCGGCGATAGTGTGTTGGTCCACTGCGCGCGCGTTTCTACCTTATCGCCATGACGCAGACGAAGAATCCCCGCTCGCTACGGCACGAATACGACGCGTATCTCGAGCGCGAAGTCGAAGCGTACAAGGAATCAGTGCCGCGCCAGCACCTGATGGGCATCGCCGATCTGGCCACCGCGACCCTCGAAGGTGAACTGCAGTTGGGCATGCGCGACGTCCTGCTCGCGGCGGAAGTGGACCGGATCATCGCGCGCCGACTGAAAATCCCGACATTCGATACCTGGCGGCGCCGGCGAATGAAGAACGCGGCCGAGCCGAAACGCCCCGAATACTGGGGCCTCAGGGCCGACTCACCGCTCGCGCACGCCATCAACTCCGTTTCGCTGACCGCGCCGGTCATCGTTTCTGGCGCGCGCGTGCAGGGCTCTGCGCTCTACCTCGCGGCGAACGGCTGCGATGTGACGGCAATCGAACCGGAAGCCGATGTCGTCGAACGCGTGCTCAACGCCGCATCAGAAGCCGGGCTCGGCGCCCGCGTCAAGGGACTGACGACGGACTTGAGGAACTGGATGCCGGATGGACCGGTCTCCGCGGTTATCTGCACGCCGGCTGCATTCTCCGACCTCTCGCCGCTCGAACGCGAAAAGGTGATCGCCGTGTTGCAGACCGCGACCGCCGACGGTGGCGTCCATTTGGTGGAAACGATCGTTGCCGGACAGGTCGCGCTCACCGAAGAGGAGCTGCGGAGTCACTATCGCGGGTGGGATATCAGCTTTGTTGACGAACCAGGCACGGCACGCACGTTCGTCGCCAGGAAGCATGTGATGTAACGTTTTGACACACTCTTCAGTGTGCAGATGTGTCACTCTCCAACGGCCGCCTCGATCCGAGGTGGCCGGTTCGTTTCCAACCCATTGCCGGGTCGTCAGTTAGGTGTTCGCTGGCATTCGCCGGCGACGGCATTGTACGTGCAATAGAAAGGCAGTGGCGCGAAGCGCCTATTCTATAGAACAGCACTTGTCGGAGGCAGCATGCGCAAGCGGACAGAATCGAGTGGTCGCCGCACGAATGCGACGGAGTCAACCGAGCCGGTCGGGATCGTGATTTCAAATGGCACGCGCCGCGAAGACACGCCGCGCTTTGCCGCCTATGTGTGGGGTCCGGTCCCGGAATCGAAACTCGCCGAGGAATTGATCGCGGTCGCCTGACCAAGTTCGCTCGCGCGAGGGTAGGTGCGACGGCGCGCGATAAACGGGTGGCACAAGAAACAAGAGGGGCACTGGCGGTTCGCCAGTGCCCCTCTTGTTTCTTGTTCGAAGAACTACTTCTTCTTCGCCTTCTTCTTTGCTTTCTTCTTGGCAGCCATTGTAAAGCTCCTGTGAAGGAGTGGGTTGCCCTGGCGAACCCCCGGTGGTTCGCTGGGATCGGTTCCGCGTTTCCGCGGCGCCGCTTGTGAGCGTTCAAACACACTGAACGCAAAAGAGATTCTTCGTTGGTCCTTCAGTTTTTCGCGCGAACCACTTTCGTTGATCGTGACACGCGCGCACCGCTTGTGCTACAGAATTGTCTGTGAATTCATTTCGCGCAAGGGCCTGCGCCACATCGTACTATCCTACTGACGACCGATGTCACGTCCGCGTTTCATCGATTCGGGTACTCTTTTCAGCATTCTGCGCTGATTCACTTCACTCGTGCGCACGCGATCATGCGTGCAGATTAGGTGTCTATGGATCTCGGACTCAGAGGGAAAAACGCGCTTGTGTGCGGTGCATCGAGCGGACTCGGACTTGCGATTGCGCGTGAACTTGCCGCAGAAGGTGCGAACGTCGCACTGGTCGCGCGACGCGAGTCGGAGCTCTCCGGACAGTGTAAAAAGATTTCTGAAGAATTCGGCGTGAGAGCAATCCCGGTGCCTGCCGATCTCACCCAACCGGATGCCGCGGCGCGGGTGGCGGCGGCGGTCAGTGACGCGCTCGGATCGATTGATATCTGCGTCGCGAACGCTGGCGGACCACCGTCAACGATGTTTGAGAGCACCACCGACGAGCAATATCAGGCGGCGATAACGCTGAACTTGCTCGCGTCAGTGCGGCTCGCACACGCCGTTGTGCCGGCCATGCGGAAGCAGAAGTGGGGGCGCGTGATCTTCCTCACCTCAATGGCGGCGAAGCAGCCAGTGGCCGGATTGATCTTGTCGAACACGGCGCGGGCGGGGTTGCTTGGCTTTGCCAAGACGCTCGCCACCGAGGTTGCGCGCGACGGCGTGCTGGTGAACACGGTCCTTCCCGGCCACTTCGACACGGCGCGGGCCACGCAGCTCGCCGAAATGAAAGCGCAGCGCGAGGGCAAGCCGGTCGCGGACGTGCTAGCCTCGCGGATGGGTGGTATTCCGATCGGGCGCTCGGGTGACCCGCGCGAGATGGCGGCGGTGGTGGCGTTTCTCGCATCCGCGCGATCGAGCTTCGTGACCGGCACTGCCATTCAGGTGGATGGCGGCCAGGTGGGGACGATTTTTTAGCCGTGAAGCCGCGGAGTCTACGGCTTGTTCACGATGTCCTTCTTCAGGCTCTGGACGATCACCACCAGCTCGTTCCGTTCGCGCTCCGGCACCTTGAAGGCGTTTAAGGTCTCACCGATGTGCCCGGTAAACGCATTCCAGATGTCGTTGGTGATCTCCATTTCGGCGTGCACCGTCTTCATGTCGCGCCCAGGATAGAAACAGGGTCCGCCGGTGGCGGCGCAGAGCTGGCCCAGCAGATGCTGGCGAATGCGCTGCACATCGCGCACCTCGAGTCCCCTGAAGAACCGGACAATCATCGGGTCCTTTACCTCGCGCGCGAGGATGTCGTCGGTGACGGCCGCAAGTGCGGCGTAGCCGCCGAGGCGCGCATAGAGCGATGCCTGCGGTGTAGCGGCGCTTTTCCTGAAAGTGGCGCAGGCCACGCCCGTGAACGCGGCGATGACGAGCGCAGATATTCGTAGCGAGCGGTAAGACGTTCCCCTTGATAGTCTGGAACAAAGATGGTCGCCGGCTGCCGCTCGGATGCTGTGAACGGTACCGCTACGATCGACGCTGCCGAGGTGTTTGGGGTTACCTCCAGGTCACCGACGGACTTTCGTGGCGCTGTGCCGCATGCGACGTTTCACCCCCATGAAAGCGCTAGTAAAAACCGCCGCGGCAGCCGGCTTTACGCTGCAAGACGTGCCCGTGCCGACCATCCGGGACGACGAAGTCCTCATTCAAGTGCGCCGAGCAGGTGTCTGCGGCACGGACGTCCACATCCATGATTGGGATGCCTGGGCGTCGGGCCGCTGCCGTCCACCATTTACCGTCGGACATGAGTTTGCCGGCGAAGTCGCCAAAGTGGGCAGCTTCGTATCGGACGTGAAGGTCGGCGACCGCGTGACGGCCGAAGGGCACATCGTCTGCGGCCGGTGCCATCTCTGCCGAACGGGCAATTCCCACATTTGCCCGAATACCAAGATCATCGGCGTAGATCGCGATGGCTGCTTCGCCGAGTTCATCGCGATGCCAGCGACGAACGTCTGGCACCTCGATGATGACATCTCATTCGAGGTTGGCGGCATCCACGACCCCATGGGAAACGCATTTCATACCGTGCTGCACGGCACCCAGATCCCGGGTGCAACGGTACTGGTCACCGGCTGCGGCCCAATCGGCATTTTCGCCGTCGGCATCTGCAAAGCGGCGGGCGCCTCGCGGATCATTGCAAGCGATGTGAACCCCAAACGACTCGAACTCGCTCGCAAAATGGGCGCGCACGATGCTGTTCAGCCGGGCGACGCCGCCGCCGCCGTCAAGAAGGCGACCGACGGCCTCGGCGTTGACGTTGTGCTCGAGATGAGCGGGATTCCTGCCGCCGTGCACCAAGCATTCGCGCTCGTGCGGGCCGGTGGCCGCGTGCAAATCCTCGGGATTCCGGCGAAACCGATGGACATCGACCTCGCCACTGAAATAATTTTCAAAGGGACGACGGTATACGGCGTGGTCGGCCGACGGATGTACGACACCTGGATCCAAATGACACAGTTCCTGCGCAGCGGACAGTTTGACCCGAGCCCGGTCATAACCCACCGATTCCCGCTATCGGCGCATGCTGAAGCGATCGCCGCCATCAAGTCGGGCGACGCGGGCAAAGTCGTTTTTGAAATCGGCTGACATGACACTGAATCAGGGATTCCGCGCTGACCTCGAGCAGCAGATTGCCAAGCTCAAGACCGACGGCGTGTACAAGCGGCTGAACCACCTCGACTCACCGCAGGCGGCGCGCGTGCAGATGGAAGGGCGCGGCGAGGTGCTCATTCTTTCGTCGAACAACTACCTCGGACTCTGCAACGAACCGTCTATCGTGCAGGCCGGAATTGATGGCCTGAACCGGTTTGGCGCCGGCACATCGAGCGTGCGGTTCATTTGCGGCACCTACACGATTCACCGCGAGCTTGAGGCCGCGCTCGCACGGTTCGTGGGGACCCCGGCGTCGATGTCGTTTGTCGCGGCCTGGAATGCCAACGAGGCCGTCACCGCGTCCGTGGTGGAAGCGGGCGACTTTGTCGCGAGCGACGCGTTGAATCACGCCTCGATCATTGATTCGATTCGCCTCGCGAAGGCGATCACCAAATGCACGACTGCCGTGTACAAGCATGGCGATATCGATGACCTGATCGAGAAACTGAAGGGCGCGAAGTCGGCCCGCCGCCGCCTGATCTGGACCGACGGCATTTTCTCGATGGAAGGTGCGATTGCGAAGCTCCCACAGCTGCTGCAGGTGGCGCGCGATCACGATGCCGTCCTGATCGTGGACGATTCGCATTCGACGGGCGTGCTCGGCGCGACCGGCCGTGGAACGGCCGAGCATTTCGGCGTCGTGGGTGAAGTGGACATCATTACGTCCACGCTTGGAAAGGCCCTGGGTGGCGCCGCCGGCGGATTCGTGGCTGGCCCGGAAGCCCTTTGCGATATCCTCACGCAGCGCTCACGCCCGCAGCTCTTTTCCAACGCCCTGCCGCCGACAGTCGCGTGTAGTGCGCTGGCGGCGGTTCGCTTCATTCAAGCACACCCCGAACGCGTCACCGCCCTTCGCGAAAACTCGGCCTATTTCAGGAATGCGCTCCGAGAAGCGGGCTTGAAGCCGCTGGACGGTGAGACGCCGATCGTGCCGATCATCATCGGCGAGACCGCCGACGCCATCCGCATGAGCGAAATGCTTCTGGACCAGGGGATTTTCGTGACCGGCTTTGGGTTCCCGGTCGTACCGCACGGCACGGCCCGGCTACGCTGCCAAGTGTCGGCAGCCCACACCCGGGATGACTTGGAACACGCGGTGCGGTCCATCCGAGCAGTGGCAAGCCAAGTGGGGATCGTCAAATAACCTCCCGCAGTAGGACTCAGGATCGATTGCCGGGCCTCCCGGACGTGACCCATTTCCGGTTCCCGTCATCGGATTGTTGAGTAGCTGGGCGGCCCAGATCCCACATAGGCCGGCCGGGGCGGTACCCGTCCCTTCAAGTAACGAAGTTTCTTTCCTCGTTTGAGGTGCTTGCCATGCGATCGTCCAGACTTCCGCAAGCGGTCCTGGCGGCTGTGGCCGCCACGGTGCTCGCGGGCGCCCCGCTCGCGGCGCAGGGTGCCGACTGGGATGTGCGCCCCAACTCGTGGTACTGGGGCGTGTACGGTGGGCAGACGTCGTTCGCGACGACCATCGCCCGCACCAACGCACCGATGATTGGCGCGGAGTGGATGATCACCAGGACGCGGTTCGCGCTAAACATCTTTGCCGAGCAGTCGTACTTCAACGCCGTCGGCACCATCACGGACTTCCCGACGAGCGCGCCGCGCCGCGTGGACATCCAGGATATGCGCCGCGTCGGTGGGTCCTGGATGATCTTCCTGCCGCAGTACAAGTATTTCTATCCGTGGTTCGGCGCCGGATACGCCTTCAACTTCATTCGTGAAGCCACGCCGCAGGGCAGTTCCTTTGCGAGCCCAGCCGCGCGCGACACCATCAACACCCGCATCGAAACCGCCCGTACAACCGGCAAGCTCTTCGGTGAGCTCGGCGTCATGGCCTCTTACAAGCAGTGGGCGCCGTTCCTTCAGTACACGGTGATGCCGACGCAGGGATCCAAGAGCTGGTTTGTGAACGGCGATGGATTCACCAACATCTGGAAACTCGGCGTTCGCTACAGCTTCGGACCCGCGATAGACGAGAAGTGGTAGCAGCGACGGAATGAGAAAGAAGAAGCGGGGCGCAGCGGCCAGTCCGCGGCCTCGCAGATCCCGATTCGCGGCGTGACCGCGCGGGCGCTTCGGCGCGCCAGCGTGCCGTCGAGAATGCGATAGCCGCGCCGCCGCCATGTGGCGCCATAGTGGTCCGGTCCATTGATAGCGAGCGCCTCGCAGAGCCGGCCCGGCCCGCTGGTGAGGTCTTCGAGTCGATAGTCCGCCTGAGCAGATCGCTCGCGACGCATTTCGTGGGGCGATCAAAAAAAGCGGCGCGGAGAGGACCCAATCGGTCCCGTCCGCGCCGCTCACTGACTTTCGTTGTCGCCGCGAGGCGTTTGTGGTCGAGACTACTCGGCCGCTGGTGCGTCGCCTTCCTTGCGGCGTGGACGACGCGGACGACGTGGCCGCGCCGGCTTTTCGGCAGCGGCGGCGGGCGGTTCGTCGACAACACCAACCATTAGGAGTTCCGGCGGCGGCGCGTTGCGGGCAGCACCACCACTACCGCGACCACCGCGAGGCGGCGCGCCACGCGGGCCCATGCCACGAGGCGCTGGCGGTGCGGCCGGTGCCTGTGGTTCGGCGGCGCGAGCCTCTTGTTCCTTGACCGCGAGCTGGTCGGCGACACTGGCTGCCTCTGCCGCACGCGCAACCTCGAATGCGTTGCCGCGGCGGCGCAAATCGACGATGTCCTGGTCATGCGCATCGCGCAGAATGCGGGCAAAATTTCGCACGCTCAGGCTCTCGCTGTCGCGTCCAAGCAGGGCTTGCGCCTTCTGCCGGACGACTTCGTCCGGGACCGCATCTTCGTTATGCGTGAGTTCGGCGACGGCCGAGCGGACGAGCTTCATCGCTTCGTCGCGGGTGAGGCGAAGACCGGCGACACCGATGGAGTCGTCGGTTGCGATTGGAGCAGCCGGAGCGACGGGCTCCGGATAGCGTGGCTGACGCGGCGGACGCGGCGCGCGCGGTGCGGCAACGCGCTCGGACGTGCGCTCAAGCGCGCGTGCTGGCGCGTGCTCGACTGGCGCCATCGCGTCCTGAGCGGCGGCGGCCGGCGTGGCGTCCATCGATCCCATCTCAAACTGCTCGGAACCCAGCGACTCTGAATCGGTCATTGACTCGTTGTCCGTCTCTGGTGCGTCGCCGGCGGCGCTGATCGCAGCGCTGGCGGTCGCTGCCGTCTCGCCTGCGCCACCACGCTTGCGGCCACGGCCCCCGCGGCGTCCGCGGCGCGAACGACCTTCGCGCGCCGGAGCGTCGCCTGACGCCGCGGCTTCGGTGCCGTCGGCACGAGCCGGTTCGGCTGCTGCCGGACGCGCCGCCCTTTGTGAAGAGGGCGCTGACGACGTCGGCGCAACATCCAGCTGACCATTCTCGAGCTTCGTCACCTGGATGAGGCCCTTGTGAGCCGCTTCCTGGCAGAACTTCGAGAACTTCGACATGCCGAGATTCTTTTCGTCGAACGAACTGTCGATGTCCTGCATCACCTGCTTCAGGCGATCCGAGCGCATGACGTCGTGGTTCTGCACCATGCGATTGATCGCCTCGGTGACCAGCTCCCACGGATCGAACTTTCGCATCGTTTCCGAGTCGCCCGACTTCACCAGTCCGGCGAGCGCGTTGTAGCTGTAGTACTCGTCGCAGTTCTGGACGAGCAGGTCGGACGACGACTCACGGATGCCGACGCCGATGACGTACTTGCCGTATTCCTTGAGCTTGATGACCAGACTCGAGAAGTCGGAGTCACCGGAGAGGAGGATGATCGTTCCGATTTCCGGGCGCGTGAAGACGAGTTCCATCGCGTCAATCGCGAGCCGGATGTCCGTCGCGTTCTTCTTCGACGACCCATAGGCTGGTGCGAAGATGAGGTCGATGGAGGCTTCGGAGAGCGGAACGATGTACTGGGGATAGCGGCGCCAATCGGCGTAGGCGCGCTGCACTGCGACCTTGCCGTGGATGATGTCGCTGGAGAGCAGGTTTCGCAGTTCGGTCTGAAGATCCGACCGAATTCCCATCGTGACGTTGTCGAAGTCGATGAGAAGCGCCGCGTTTGGTGCGTGAACCATTGGCGCGGCGATCGCTGGCATGCCGCCCATCGAAGCCTGCACATGTGCTTGCGGCCCGCGATGCATCGGAGCGACTGGCGCCCGTGCGGGGAGGTGCGTTAGACGTCCTTTCATTTGTCTCTGGCGAATTCGCCTGTGGCCGGGCCACATCTCGGCGCCGCGCGCCCCGAATGGGACGCGATCACGGTCGCCGCAACTTCAGCCCTGATGGTGACGGGGCGGAGGCGAACGCGCACATCAACTCTTCCGGGGGTGTTCTTTATGTAAGAAACCCTGCCGGGAGACGCTGATGGCGAAGAGGCCAACGTCCCAGCGGATGCTGGGCGGCCCGCGGATCCATTTGCCCGGCGCCCCTTTTGGGCGGCCTTGGGAAACGGGTACAGCGCGCTATCCAACACCTTAATGGTAGCGGATCCAGGGCCCAAACACAAACCCTTTCGGTCCTAAGATTATCTATCACAATAGGCTACGAGGTTTATAAACCCGGGATCAACCGTGCTCAGCAGGGTGTATCTTTTTGAAACTCCCTTCCCCCGACCGGCGTATTGGCCCCTGTGATGCGAATTGGCTTTCGGGCCAGGATTTTTGTCTTCCTGGCGCTCTTTGCGGTGGTGCCAGCGGTCATCCTCACGCTCGCGTGGGGCGGGACGATGACGCAGGTCTTGCCGCTGATGGCCGGGAAGCCCGCCTGGGATACGGTGTCGGTCACCGGTGAGCGAGCGCTCGAAGTCGCCCGCCGCAACGCGCGAACGGCAGCCGATTCGGCGACCATCGCGGCGCACCAAACCGCGCTCGCCAACTCAGTGACCATGTCGCGCCGGTTCGAGCTCATCACGGAGCGCGCGCCGCAGGCACTGATTGTGTCGAGCCTCATGCTCGTGGGGTTACTGGCATTTGTCGCGGCCCGGGCCGCCGGTCATCTGGCTCGTCAGTTGAGCAGGCCGCTCGACGAAATTGTTGCGTGGACCGGCCTGATCGCGAAAGGGGAGCGACTCCCGACTGCCGCAGCACGAGGCGCTCCGGAGTTCGGTGTCCTACGCTCCGGGATGCAGCGGATGGCCTCCGACATTGAAGCGGGCAAGCAGGCCGCACTCGAAGCGGAACGCCTGGCTGCGCTGCGTGAAAGTGCACGCCAGGTGGCGCACGAGCTGAAGAACCCGCTGACACCAATCCGCTTTGCCGTCGCCCGACTGCGCGGAAAGGTGTCGCCTGAGTTGGCCGAGACCGTTGAGGTACTCCACACTGAGTCGGCCCGGCTGGAACAGATGGCGAAGAGCTTCGCCCAGTTTGGCCGGCTGCCTGATGGACCGATCGCCGAAGTGGACGTGGCAGAGCTCGTGGCCAATGCGCTGCGCGTTTCGGTGCCTGACCACTTTGCGCGCGACGTGCGAATCGCCTCGGGGCTTCCGACGCTGATGGGCCAACATGACGCACTCGGGCGCGCCCTCGGCAATGTGCTGCTGAACGCCGTTGAAGCGTGCGGAACCAGTGGGCACCTCTCGGTGTCGGTGGCAGCCGCGACGATCGGCGCAGCACCGGCGATCGCGATCACGGTTCGCGACAGCGGCCCCGGTGTGGACGCGTCGCAACTTGCGACGATCTGGAACCCGTATGTCACCAACAAGGCCGGCGGGACGGGGCTTGGTCTCGCCATCGTCCGCCAGACGGTGGAAGCACATGCTGGTCAGGTCGCTGCCGCGAATGCAGATGGCGGCGGAATGGTCGTCACACTGACATTGCCGGCTGTTGGCGCTGGACCGAACTAGCCCGCCGAACAACGGTCACCCACACTCGCCCAGATGCCATCCGTTCTGATCGTCGACGATGAAGCGAACGTCCGCCGGATGGTGGGCGCATTGCTCACGGCCGAAGGATTCGAGGTGCGCGACGCCGGCGACGGCACCGCGGGCGTAGCGCGAGCCGAAGAGTCAGAGCCTGATCTCGTCCTCCTCGACATGATGATTCCCGGAACGCTTGACGGAATGGCGGTACTCGAACGGCTCCGCAAGCGCTTTCCCGACTTGCCGGTCATCATGATGAGCGGACGCGCCGGCCTCGCTGACGCGGTGAAAGCCACGCGACTGGGTGCGGTAAACTTTCTCGAAAAACCGCTCACCCCTGAGGGCGTGTTGCTCGCGATGGCGAGTGCGCTGGAACTCCGGCTCGCGCGGCGCGAGCGCACGGCGTTGCGCGCCGACCTCGGCCTGGCGGGTGAGTTGGTGGGCGAGAGCCCCGCGATGCATGACCTGCGCGCGATGATCGCGCGGATTGCACCGACAGATTCGCGCGTGTTGATCACCGGTGAAAGCGGAACGGGCAAGGAACTGGTGGCGGCGGCGATTCATGCCGGTAGTCCTCGGCGAGAGCGGCCACTTGTGCGTGTCAATTGCGCCGCCATTCCACGCGACCTGGTGGAAAGCGAGATGTTCGGCCATGAGCGCGGATCATTCACTGGAGCGACGGAACGCCGGATTGGGCGGTTTGAGCTTGCCCACACTGGCACGTTGCTCCTCGATGAGGTGGGTGACCTCGGTGCTGAGGCGCAGGCAAAGTTGTTGCGAGCGATCGAGGCGAAAGAAATCGAGCGTGTCGGCGGCGGCAAGCCGATCAAGATCGATGTGCGCATCGTCGCCGCGACGAACCGCGACCTGACGCGGTCGGTGCGCGACGGACAGTTCCGGGAGGATCTGTACTTCCGGCTGAACGTCCTCCCTATAGGAGTGCCGCCGCTGCGCGAGCGTCCAGGCGACGTGTCGCTTCTCGTGCGCCACTTCGCAGAAATGCAGCGCAGGAAATCGGGTCAGCCGGCTCCCATCTGGTTGGATGCCGGCGTGCAGGCGCTTGCGCGGTACCGCTGGCCGGGAAATGTGCGCGAGTTGGCCAATATCGTCGAGCGGCTCTCGATTCTCTGCGCCGGACGGGAAATCACGGCAGACGAAGTGCATCGTGTCCTCCCGCCAGCAGGCGACGGCGGATCGGGGCCGCCGCTCCCCGATCTCGTGGCGCCTGAAGTGACGCTGAGCGATGCGCTCGATGATTACGAACGGTTGCTGATCACGCGGGCGCTGTCGGCCGCGCATGGCGTAGTCGCCGAGGCAGCGCGGCGCCTGCGGACGGATCGTCCGAACTTGTACCGTCGGATGAAGCGGCTCGGAATTATCGGCGCGTAGGCGTGCGACGAAGCGCCCCTTCGACATGTTTCTGTGGCGCACGCAAGGCGAGCGGAAGTGACACGCAACGGCGAGCCGAATCTGACGGTCCGCAGCAGACACCCGCCGATCGAGCACCGCATTGTCCGGCAGAACAGCGACTTAAGTTGGCGCAGCAGGAACGGCACGATCTGTGCATTTGCGATGGGCAACTTGCGACTCCAGGAGACACCGATGAAGCAGTCGATGACCCATATCTGCGCGTTGCTGCTTGCACTCGCCGGCGCAGCCGGCCCGGGCTTCACCCAATCATCTTCGGCGCCGAGCACACCCGTCACACGCCGCGCAGCCGCCATATGGAATGCGTCAGCCACGGCGCGTACGAATGGCGCGTTTGACCTGCCGAGCGGAAAGACCGCGCAGGGCAGCGTTGCGGTACTGAACGGTCCGGTCACCGTATCCGGCACGGTTCGCGGTTCTTTGGTCGCGATCAACGCCGATGTGCGTCTGGGCAAGGGTGCCCACGTGGAGCGCGACCTCATTGTGATTGGCGGAACGATTACCGGCGCGGATTCCGCGACGCTCGGTGGAGAAATTCTTCAACAGGCGGAACTGCTCCGCTACCATCTCGACCACGATGAGATGCAGCTCGACCGCGAACCCGCGTATGACGATAGCTGGTGGAAGCGCCGCAAGATTCGCCGTGAATGGACACGGGGGGCCGCGTACTCCGAGTTCCTGTACGTCGCGTCGCGTACCTACAATCGCATTGAGGGCTGGTCGTTCGTCGCCGGTCCGCGCCTTCAGCGACCAACGTCGTTCGGCGCGGTGAACATCGAGTTGTTCGGCGTGGCGCGCACGGCAAAACCGATGCGCTGGGACAATGAAACGCTGGGCCATGACGCCAAGGCGGAGCTGCTCTTCGGCAAGCCGATTGGCGTGGCGGTTGGCGCCCGTGCCTTCAACCTCGTTCAGCCGACGGAAACGTGGCAGCTCGGCGAAACCGAAGTCGGACTCGCCGCGGCGCTGATCCACGACGATTATCGCGACTACTATGTGCGGCACGGTGGCGAGCTCTTCGCGCGCATGGTGGCCGGGCGTGACGCCGACCTGACCATTGCGCTGAGCGATGAGCAATGGACCAACCGCGACGCGCGCGATCCGTTCGCGCTTTCGCACGGCCGGGACGCCTGGCGCCCCAATCCGACCATGGATCCAGGAAGCGTGCACCTGTTGACGACGCGGCTGCGCGTTGACACGCGTGAACGGGAAGGCTCGCTGCTCGGCGGCTGGTACCTCGCGGCAGAACTCGAGCAAGGCGGCGGGAAGATCACGCGAAACGGTTCCCCAATTCAGACCGTCGCGCCGCTCAAGCCGGAACAGATATGGTATTCGCGCGCGTTCATTGACTTGCGCCGCTACAATCGCGTGGCACCGGGAATCGGATTGGATCTGCGCGTGGCCGCGGGCGGGTGGGTGGCGGGGGATCCGTTGCCGACGCAGCGCCGGCTAAGCGTGGGAGGCCCAGGCACGCTGCCTGGATATGCGTTTCGGATTTCGCCGACGACTCCCGATCTGCTCCTCTGTTCAACCGGCGTCACGCAAGCCGGTGCGCCGGCCCAATGCGACCGCATCGCGCTCGCGCAGGCGCAGTTGCGCTCGAGCTTCCTGTTCAGCGCGTGGCGCAATGACGTGGACGACGATTGGTGGCGTCCAGGGTTCAACCACAGCACGTCGTGGGTGCTTTTCGCCGACGCCGGGCGCGGCTGGATGGTGGATCATGCCGGCACTTCAACGTCGGAGCAGTATGTGAAGGGAGACGCGCTGCCCGACCTCAACTCGTTCAAGGTTGAAGTTGGCGGCGGCATCGACCTTGGCGACTTCGGCGTGTACTGGGCGAAGGCCGTTCGCGACCGGAATGCGCCCGGCCGGTTCTTTGTGCGCCTGCAGCACCGCTTCTAAGACGTGCGCTTCACCCGTCCGTTCGTGCTGCAGCACCTTGGCGTAGCGCTGGTCGCGGTTATCGCGGCCGGCGCTGCGCCAGTGCGCACCGTGGCGGCGCAAGCACCGGCACGGCCGACGCTGACCCTCGACCTGCCGGCGGATTCACAGCTCACGCGGCATGGTCCGCTCGTGCGCGCGCAAGCCATGCTCGCGGGCGATCGCATTCGCGAATTGCTCAACGCGGGATTTCCGGCTCGCTTTCATTTCCGCGTGGAACTGTGGTCGGAAGGCCGGTTCTTCAACAATTTCGAGCGCGCGGGAGAGTTTGACGTGCTCGCGCGGTTCCTCCCGACCGAGAAGATGTACGAAGTCACGCAAATTCAGGACGACCGTGCGTTTTCACTCGGCAAGTTCGCGGCCCTGGCGGACGCCGAACGGGCGATTGGCCGCGCGAACGCCGCGCCGGTCGTCGCGCGGCCATCGTCGCGCCAGCAGTACTATCAGGCGGTGCTGACGGTGGAAGTGCTGTCGGAAAAAGACATCGATGAAGTCGCACGCTGGCTGCAAGGCGATGTCACAGGACGCAACCCGGGGTCGTTCTTGTCGCGTGGCGTCCGAGCGTTCGCGACGCGACTGCTCGGCGGCGAAAAGACGCAGTACGAATTTACCAGCCCGCGCTTCAAGACGCCTTAGAACACCCTCGGCGGTGTCCGGGGCGCCGACACCACCAACCCTCAGGCGCGGCGCGAGGTAGCTGCAGGGGTACCGCGATGCTCCACGGCCGCGATCTGACGCAGCACACCAACACCATAGAACAGTTTGATGTACTTCGACTGAATCGGCGTCAGGCGGCGCACGGCCCATGAGAGGTGCACGAAGTGCGGCTCGACTGGCGCCTGGAGCAGGTGCATGCCGATTTCGTCTGGCAGGTGATGCGCCTTGCGGGTATTGCAGAGGCTGCACGCCGTCACGACGTTCGTCCATGCGTTCGTGCCACCGCGGGAGAGCGGCACCACATGATCGCGGGTGAGCGACTCGCGCATGCGGAGCTGGCCGGCGGCACGGCCGCAGTACTGGCAGGTGTACGCGTCGCGGGCGAAGAGGAACGTATTGGTCACCTGACGACGAAACCGGCGCGGCACATGAATGAACCGCGTGAGTCGAATCACGGTCGGCCGCGGATAGGCACTCCGTGCCGAACGGACGAGGCGCTCGCTGTCGGCCTCTACGACTTCAGCCTTGCCGTCAATTACCAAACGCAACGCCCGCCGCAACGGGACCAGCGTCAGCGGTTCGAATGACGAGTTCAGGGCAAGGCAGCCGGCCGACATCGGGACGGTCACCTGGCGGTCACCTGGCGGTCACCTGCTGGCCGCGCCCGCGGCGACAGGGACGGCGGTCAACCACCCGTGCGTGTCCGGCGCGCGACCGGAGACAATCGCGAAGAACTGATCGCGAATTTTCGTCGTGACCGGACCAGCCGTACCATTTCCAAGGGTGAAGCGATCGACCGACAGCACCGGTGTCACCTCTGCTGCGGTTCCGCAGAAGAACGCCTCGTCGACCAGATAGAGCATCTCGCGCGGAATTTCCATCTCTTTCACGGCGAGGCTGTTGTCGGCCGCGATCGTGAGGATCGCATCTCGAGTGATTCCGTGCAGGATCCCCGCGGCGAACGGAGAGGTGTACAGCGTGTTGCCTTTGACGAGGAAGAGATTCTGTCCGCTGCCCTCGGCAACGTTGCCGTGGATGTCGAGCAGAATCGCCTCGTCATACCCGTTCCGCTTGGACTCCTGCTTGGCGAGTTGCGCGTTGAGATAGTTGCCGCTCGCCTTAGCCATTGCGGGATAGGTGTTCGGCGCGGCACGGCGCCACGTGGACACGCACGTATGTGCACCGCCGCCTTTGCCGTGCCCAAGCGCTTCGCTCCACTCCCAGCAGATGATGAACGTTTCGACGGGCGCGTTGCCGCCGAAAATTCCCATCTCTTCGCCGGTGCGGACAACCAGGGGACGGAGGTAACACTGCGCGAGGTCATTCGCGACGAGGGTGTCGATGGTGGCCTTACAGAGCTCGTCGACCGACCATTTCATGTCGAGTTGATAGATCTTGGCCGAATCGTGCAGACGACGCATGTGATCCTGCAGGCGAAACACGGCGCCGCCGGTCGGCGTGGCATAGCTCCGCATCCCCTCAAACACCCCAGAGCCATAGTGCACAACGTGGCTCATGATGTGGAGGTTCGCGTCAGCCCAGTCGATTAGCGCTCCGTCGCGCCAGATCTTTGCCGTGGGCCCCTTTTTCTGCGCCATGCCAACTCCTGGGAAAAATGTGCGGTTGTTCAGGATATTACGTGCGTTGCCCTCGGCGGCGCCACTCGCGGAGCTGCGCCGCCGCGGCCGCGGCGCGAACCGTAATCCCAGCTTCATCGCCGGAAAACCGCCGATTGCGGACGCGATCCACTCCAGCCACGGTCGTGAGTAGCGCCTTTCGTGCCGGAGGGACCTTCCACGGCGGCTGTTCGGTGGTCGCTTCGGCATGCGAGACCCCGAACGCCGTGAGATCTGCCGCCTTGCCTGCTTCGAGCGTACCGATTTCTTCGTCAAGACCGAGCGCGCGGGCTGCGCCCAGTGTGCAGAGCTCCCACGCCGCTGGCCAATCATCGGCACGGCCACCGAGCGCGGTGTGCGCCTCGATTAGCAGGTCCATCCTTTCATTGCTTGCCATGGAGTCGGTACCCGCGCCGACGCGCACGCCGGCGGCGAGCAGTTCGCGCACGGGCGCGCGGCCGTGCCCGAAGTACCGATTCGAGTAGGGGCAGGTTACGACCGCCGCGTCAACTCGGGCGATGGTGGCAATGTCCGCCGCGTCGCAGCGAACGCAGTGGATCAGCAACGCATCAGAGCCGAGCACACGATTGGCCTCGAGCATCGCCACCGGCGACCGTCCGCGCGGCGCGGTGTCGATGCCGCGGCCCTGCAAGAGAGTGGCAAAAGGGCCCTGCCCTGCCGCCACAAGCTCGGACTCCGCTTCGCTCTCTGCGACATGCATGGCGAGCGGCAACCGCTCGGCGCGCGCGAAGTCCGCGACAGCGGCGTACAGCGCGTCGCTCACCGAATATGGAGCGTGGGGCGAGACGCCAAGCTTCACTAGCGGTGTTTCGAGCGGTCGAAGCGTGCCGATACGCTCGCGGAGCGCGGCAAGCGACGCGTCAACCTGAGCGGGGTGCGGCCCGAAGGTTTCGATGTAGGCAATGCCGCGCGCACCGAGCTCGCGCATCGCCTCGAAGGCCGTGGACGAAGGCGCCGTGTCGGCAAAGGTCGTGATCCCGGCTTCGAGACCTTCAAGCACGCCCGCGCGCGCACTGCTGAGTTGTTCCGCCGGCGTCAGCACGTCCCGTGACTCGACGACGGCGCGAATCCATCCGAAAAACGATTCGCCGTCGAGGAGCCCGCGGAGCGCGGTGAGGTCGAGATGCGTGTGCGCGTTGACGAGGCCCGGCGCAAGGATCGCGTCGCCGAGTTCGTGCACATGCGCGTGTGTGGCGTCCGGCATATCTTCGCGCCGGCCAACCCAGCGAATGCGGCCATCTTCGACCACCACCGCCCCGTCACGGATTGGCTCGCTCGAAATTGGAAGGACCCAGGCCGCGTGGTACGCCGTGCTCCACGCGCGCGCGGGACGTTCACTCACGGTTTCTTTGGTACGGATGCGCGCCGCGGGCACTCGCGCGTCGGCTCGGTGCCCGGGAGGTAGTACTCAGTGCGCGCATCTTCCTGCGGGCACTGCGCACCGTGGAGCAGACCGGTCACTCCGTCAATGACCCGCGACGTGATCCCCGGTGGGCGCGGCCAATCCGGCGGCGCGGGTTTTCGCTCGTACACCTCGCGCATGAAGGTCGTCCACGCCGGCGCGGCGAGGCGCCCGCCCTGCGCGTTTGGCATGATCTGTTTGGGATAGTCGAAGCCAATCCACACGCCGGCGACAAGATCGGCGGTGTAGCCGATGAACCAGACATCGCCGCCGTCGTTGGTCGTGCCGGTTTTTCCGCCAGCCGGAATAGGGAAATACTGACCGACGCTGGCCGCGGCCGTGCCGTGGCGAACGACCCCCTTCATCATATCGACCATCAACCATGCTTCTTCGCGCGAAAGCACCTGAATGCGCTCCGACTCGGCGGTGAAGATCGTGGCGCCCTTCTCGTCCTCGACGCGAATGACCGGCGACGTTGGCACGCGCCAACCGAGGTTGGCGAATACCGAGTACGACGCGATCATCTCGACGGGATAGACGTCGGCCGACCCGATGTGGATCGAGGGATACGGCGGCACCGGCGTGGAAATTCCGAAGCCTGCCGCCATGGCGACGACGCTCTGCTCGCCAATCTCCATGCCGAGCCGGATGGCAATCATGTTGCGCGACTCTTCGAGTCCTTCGCGCATCGTCATGTTGCCGAGGAACTTCAGGTCGTAGTTTTGCGGCTGCCACGGCTTGGTGGAATCGAGCTGCGGCACGATGAGCGGCGAGTCGTCAATCAAGTAACTGGGTGGACGCCCACTCTGAATCGCCGTGGAGTACACAATCGGCTTGAACGTCGAACCAGGCTGCCGAAGCGCCTGCGTGGCGCGATCAAACTGCGAATCTTCAAAGTCTCGGCCGCCGACGAGTGCGCGTATTGCGCCCGATCGCGGATCCATCGCGACGAACGCGCCCTGCAGATACGCCGAAACGGTGCGCGATTCTTCTTGTCCGCCGCCGGCGGCGCGCGCCATGATCTGCTCGTAAGTGCGATGCGGGAAGACGCCCGATTGCCCGCTCTCGACGATGCGCAGCTGGCGATCAAGGGCGCGTTCTGCCGCGCCTTGCAGATCGAGGTCGAGCGTCGTGTACACCTTGAGTGGATGCTCGTAGAGCCGCTTGCCGTAGCGCTCTTCGAGAATGCGCCGCACGTACTCGACGAAATAGGGGGCTGTTTCCACCGAGCCGCCGCGGCGCCGCGCGAGCCGCATCGGATAGGCCTTGGCAAGCGATGCCGATGAGTCGGCGATGACGCCGGCGCGACGCATCAACTCGATGATCGTATTTCGGCGCTGCACGGCACGGTCGGGGAAACGTCGCGGGTTATACCGGCCCGGTCCTTTGGGCAGCGCGGCAAGTGTCGCCGCCTCGGCGATCGTGAGCTCGCGAACTGACTTCCCGAAGTAACGCTGGCTCGCGGTTTCCACACCGAATGCGCCGCTGCCGAATCCGATCTGGTTAAGGTAGAGCTCGAAGATTCGGTCCTTGCTGTATTTGCTCTCAATCGCCCGGGCGATCTTCATTTCGCGGAGCTTGCGCGTCAGGCCGCGATCGCGGGCATCGAGCCGTTCGGGAAACAGGTTGCGCGCCAACTGCATGGTGATCGTCGAAAACCCCTGCACCACACCACCGGCGCGCGCGTTGGCGATTACCGCGCCAAAGGCCCGGAAGAAATCGATTCCATTATGTGAGTAGAACCGCTTG
Source organism: Gemmatimonadota bacterium (assembly GCA_026387935.1). GTDB lineage: Bacteria > Gemmatimonadota > Gemmatimonadetes > Gemmatimonadales > Gemmatimonadaceae > Fen-1231. The sequence continues at coordinate 47,257 of JAPLKU010000020.1, forward strand.
TCTTCGATGACGAGGAAGGCATCGCGGACATGCTGCGGGATCTGGTCGAGCCGAACCAGCGTTCGGCGCTCCTGTCCGATCTCGGCAATGAAGCGTCCGTCGGCGGCAAAGAGGCGGGAGGTTTGCCGCGGCTGGTACTGCTCGAGCCCCGCGAGCGTGGGGCAGCTGTCGCCACGGCAGACCATGGCCCAGCCGATGCCCAGCAGGGCAAGTGCAAGCACGCCGAGGCCGGCAAGCCCGAGCAGGGCGACCATCCATGGGCGGCGGAGGAGCGGCTTCTTGGTCTGCATATCCGGACTGCGGAAGCTAGGGAGGCGTCCCCGGCCGAGCAACGCGGCGGAAGCGGTCGCGTAGAGTGACAGCGCTATCCGCGCGCTCTAGCTTTCGCTCATGACCGCTTCCACTCCGCTGCTCGACGAACTCGCCTGGCGAGGTCTGCTGCACCAGCAGACCGAAGGGCTTGGCGCACACCTCGCGCAGCCGCGGTCGCTCTACTGCGGATTCGATCCGACGGCCCCGAGTTTGCACATTGGGAACCTCGTGCCCGTGATGCTGATGGTGCATCTGGCCCGGGCAGGCCATGTGTGCATCGCGCTCGTGGGCGGCGGCACGGCGATGATCGGCGATCCGTCGGGGCGGTCGGCCGAGCGCCCGCTGCTCAGCGCGAACGAGATCGACACAAACGCCGCCAAGATCGACGAGCAGCTGAATCGGGTGTTCAAGGCAGCGGGGACATCCGGCGTGACGGGCGCAAACAACGCGACCTGGCTGCGCGAAGTGCGCATGATCGAGTTCATGCGCGATGTAGGAAAGCACTTCAGCGTGAACTACATGCTCGCCAAGGACTCTGTGCAATCGCGCCTCGAGGGCGGGATTTCGTACACGGAGTTCTCATACATGCTGCTCCAGTCGTACGACTTCCTGGAGTTGCAAAAACGTTACGGCGTCACCGTGCAGGTGGGTGGCAGCGACCAGTGGGGCAATCTGACGGCGGGCGTGGAGTTACTGCGCCGGTCGGCTGCAGTGGAGGCGCACGCACTCACGGCGCCGCTGGTGACCACCTCGAGCGGCAAGAAGTTCGGCAAGTCTGAAGGCGGAGCGGTATGGCTCGACTCCGCGATGACCTCACCGTACAAGTTCTATCAGTTCTGGGTCAATACCGAAGACGCCGACGCCGGGCGGTATCTGCGCATGTTCACCTTTCATTCGCGCGCCGAGATTGAGGCGCTTGAGGCCGAGCACGCCACCGCGCCGCACGAGCGCGCCGCACAGAAAGCGCTGGCGCGCGCGATGACCACGATGCTGCACGGCGCTGCGGCGACTGCCGTGGTCGAAGAAGCATCGCGGATCGTGTTCGATAAGAAGGCCGACCCTGCGACGATCAGCGATGAAGTGTTCGGGACGCTCGCGCGAGAGATTCCGTCGGTTCGAATCGCGGCACAGGGCGATCTCCCCGTCCTCGATGTCCTGGAGCAGGCCTTCGCGCAGTCGCGGTCGGCGGGCAAAAACCTGCTTCAGCAGGGATCGGTCACGGTCAATGGCGTGAAGCTCGGTGCGGATGCGACATCCGTGCCGGCATCGAGCGCCGTGCGCGGCCGCTGGTTTCTGGTTCGAAAGGGCGGCCGCGACGTTGCCGTTGCCGAGCTGATCCCGCCGGCCTAGCGCCGGAGCCCCATGACCACGCCGCTCCCGCCCGACCGGGAGTTCATAGATTGCCAGCAGGCGTTCGCCGGCACTACTCGCTTGAACGCGAGTTGGGCCGACCACGAAGTCTCAGCCGTAATCAAGAAGCTGCGATAAGCTCCAGCGCGCGGCCAAGCTCGGCGGGCGTGTTGTAAAAGTGCGGGGCAAGACGTACGCATCCTTCCCGCACCGAATGGAACACCTTCGCGTCGTGGAGTCGCTGGCTCGCCGCATCCAGATCAGGCGGCCGCAGCGCGAGAACCCCCGCGCGGCGCGATGGTTCAGCCGGTGTCAGGAGTGTGATCGCGGGATTTGCCGCAACAAACGCGCTTGCCTGAGCCGCGAACGAAGCGACATGCGCCGCGACGTCGCGCACGCCAAGCTCGAGGAAGAGCCCGATGCTCTCTGCCATCGCGCCGAAGTTCACAAAATCGAGCGTCACGACTTCGAAGCGACGCGCATCGTCGAACCAGCTGGCGTCGTAGTCGAGAAACGCCCGAAAATCGGCGGTCGCGGGCTGCGCCATCCAGCCAACTTCCGCAGGCTCCAACTGCGTGATGAGTTCTGGACGCACGTAGCAAAAGCCCGTGCCCCACGGTGAGCAGAGCCATTTCTGCGCGCCGCATGCGAGGATGTCCACCTGCGCGGCCACCACGTCGAGTTCCACGGCGCCGACGCCCTGAATCGCATCAACGAACAACCAGATACCGCGCTTTCGACAGGCGGCGCCGATCGCGGCGAGGTCGAAACGGTGGCCGCTCCAGTAGCTGACCCAGGAGAGCGCAACGCCCTTCACGCGCGCATCGGATTCAATCGCCCGCATGATCGCCGCTTCATCGGGGAGATGGCCGGCGAGCGGCAGCATGCGAAACTCCGCGCCGCGCGCGCGCGTCGCGGCCATCCATGGATACACGTTCGCGGGAAACTCGCCGGCCGTGGAAAGCACCACATCCCCCACGCCGTACGGAAGTGTTCGCGCGGCAATGTTCACGCCGTGCGACGTGTTGGTGACTAGCGCAATGCTTCCCGCTGGTGCACCGATAAGCCGGCCGGCGCGCTCACGCGCGCGCTCAAGCACGGGAAAGAAATCTTCGGCGCGCAGCCGGAAGGGTTCGGCCCGGCGTGCGCCGGCATCGGCAATCACATTGCGCGTGCGCTGCGGGAGCGGACCCGTCGAGGCATGATCAAGAAACAGCGCTTCGCCGCGCGGCGCCCACGGAAACTCCGCGGCGCGGAGGGCCCCGGTGTCATAGCTCACGGCCTGTTTACGGCTCCCGCAGGTGGGCCGGCGTGTCCGACGGTTGGTGCTTCCACCGCCGATGCTGCCAGAAATACTGGCCCGGATATTGTCGCACGAGCCGCTCCAGGGCCTCCGAGAAACGGACAATGAGGTCATCCACATCCCGCTCACGATCGTCGCTGCGTGTGACCGCGATTTCTTTTGCGTAAAACACGTAGCGGCCGTCAAGCTGCCGGATTGCCTGAATGAGGACCACGGGGATCTCGTTCCGCAGCGCAAATACGGCCGCGCCGCGCGGTGTTTTTGCGGGACGTCCAAAGAACGGCACCACGGTGGACGCGAGGCCAACGGTCGCTTGGTCCGAGAGAAACCCAACCGCCCCACCGCCGCGGAGCACCCGTGGTACTCGGCGCACGGCCTCTTTGTCATGCATCACATGCATGCCGAGCCGCTCACGCGTTCGCCGGAAATAGGCTTCTGAGAGCGGATTCGACATGCCGCGAGCGATTGGGAAGCAGGGCACGCCACGCGCCGCGACATATGCACCAGAAAGCTCCCAGTTTCCCAGATGCCCTGCCACGAGGACGACGCCGTTCCCCTTGGCATGCGCGCGCTCGACAATCTCCCAATTCGGCGAGGGCGCAAAGAGCTCAAGCACGCCGGCAGTGCCCCGGCGCGACACGATGGACGCCTCCACGGCGACGCGGCCGAGATTGTCGTATGCTGCGCGCGCCACGCGGCGCACCGCGCCGGCGTTGAGTTCAGGGAATGCCGCAGCGACCTGGCGCGTGACTACGCCGCGGCGGATGCCGAGCGGCCAGTAGCCCCACTGCGCGATGGCGCCAGCAACAGACGCCGCGCCGCGTACGCCGAGCGGTGTCAGTGCACCGATAAATGCGCGGAGCGCGAGATACTCCAGCTTGTGCGCAAACGTCGGAGGGCGGTCATCGCGTCCGGCGTAGGCGACCACGTCGTTCACGGGCGCTGGCCGTTCTGCAACGCGTGGAGGCGCGCGTACGGACCGTTCGCCGCCAACAGCTCTGCATGGCGGCCGCGCTCGACGATGCGACCCCGATCGAGCACGAGAATCTGCGAGGCATGCGTCACGGTCGAGAGTCGGTGGGCGATAACGAACACCGTACGCCCGGCCAGCAAGCGCTCGATGGCTTCCTGTACAAGCCGCTCGTTCTCCGTGTCGAGCGCAGACGTCGCCTCATCGAGGATCAGCAACGGTGGGTCCACCAGCAGTGCACGCGCGATGGCGATACGCTGCCGTTGGCCACCGGAGAGCCGAGTGCCCCGCTCGCCGAGTACCGTGTCGTAACCCTGCGGGAGTTGCGCGATGAACTCGTGCGCATTGGCCGATCGGGCCGCGGCTTCGACCTGCGCCTGAGAAAACCGCTGCGCCGCTCCGTACGCGATGTTGGCGCGAACGGTGTCGTTGAACAGCACCGTGTCCTGACTCACGATCCCGGTGACGGCGCGTAGTGCCGAGAGCTTGATGTCTCGCGTATCGGCGCCGTCAATCGTGATGCGGCCAGCCGTGGGCTCGATGAATCGCGGAATCAGATCGACCAGCGTGCTCTTCCCGGCTCCGCTCGACCCGACGATGGCGACGACGTCGCCCTTCGTTGCCGAGAACGTAATTCCGGTGAGCACGGGCGCGTCCGTGCCATAGGAGAATCCAACGTCCTCGAATGCAATAGTGCTCGACAAACCGACGATGTCCCGGGTCCCCTTGTCCTTCTGTGCTTCCGTGGGCTCGTCGAGCACTTCAAAGAGGCGTTCCGCGGCCGCGAGCGACTGCTGCGCTGTAGTTGGCGCCTGCGACAGCTGCTTGAGCGGCGGCAGGAGGCGCATCACGAGGATCATGAACGAGATCAGCGTCCCGGGATCGATCTGCGCCGGCGTGGCGAACACCTGCTTGGCACCGAACCAGAGGACGAGTACGGCAACCGTCGTGCCGAGGACTTCCGTGAGCGGACCGGCGAGGAGTGCGATGCGGGTGATGCGCACCATGCCCTTGGTGTAGCTGCCGCTCGCCGACGTGAACCGTTGGTCCTCATAGGGCTCGCCGCCAAAGCTCTTCACGAGGCGAATGCCGCTGATCACTTCCTGGAGCACGCTCGTAATTTCGCCGTAGTCGTTGCGCAGCTTGCGATGGCCCGTGCGCAACCGGCGGAGGATCGGATAGATCGTGAGCGTGATCAGTGGCGCGATGACGAGCGAAATGAGCGCAAGACGCGGCGACAGCCCGACCAGGAGCACGATGGTCGCCAGCACCTGCGTGAAGTTCTGCACCGACTTCGTCGCGACTTCCGCGAGGATCGCCTTCGCCTGCTCCGTATCGGTGAGGATGCGCGCCATCACCTGGCCGGTCTTGTTTCTCGAGAACCAACCGAGCGAGAGGCGCTGCATGTGACGGAACACGGCATCGCGCAGGTCGCGGGTGATGCGCTCCTGCAGCGACGCACCGAACTGTCCGCCAAGCCAAAGGAACACGTTCTTCAGCGCGACCATTCCGACGATGATCACGATGACGCCCTCGAGCGACTGCATCGGCCGGCGCTCGTCGAGGAGCGCGCCAAGGAGCCAGTTGAGCAGTGTGGTCACCCACCCCTTGTCCTGCGGAATGCCGATTCCCGTGTGGAACAACACATTCAGGAACGGAATCAGGAGCGAGAACGCAATCACGTCGAGTGCCGCGCCCACGACGTTGGCCGCGATGTTGCCGGCGAACCGCCCGGCGTGCGGGCGGAGGAACACAAGCAGGCGCCGATAGAGCCGCATGGCCTACTTCCGCGGGGTGAGCAGCGCCAACGGCAGGATGCACTCTTCCGGCGTCACGCCGCCGTGCAGGAACGATCCGCGATAGCGCTGTTGGTACTCGCGCAGCTTGGTCGGATACACAAAGAAGCAATCACCGGTTGCGAGCAGCGTATTGCCGCCGGCAGTCGAGCCGCCGTGCCGAGGCAGGCGCAGGTCGTCTTCGTTCGTGAACATCAGCGCCTGCTCCGGATTTTCAGCGCGAAGATCCGCGCCAAACTTGAACCGGAGATTGTGCGTCGCGTCGCGCCGGGCGAGCACGGTGGCCGGCGTGTTGCAGTGGATCGAGCCGTGGTCGCTCGTCAGGAGCACGGGCACGCGCTTGCGCGCGGCTTCCTTGAGCAGCGAGAGCAGCGCCGACCGATTGAACCATTGCAGCGTCAGCTGCCGGAGGGCGATTTCGTCGCGCGCCACTTCATAGAGAATGGCGGATTCGCTCCGGCCATGCGTCAGCAGATCGACAAAATTGAACACGCACGCGGTAACCCCCTCTGGCGAAATCGCGTTGGCAAGGTTGCGCTCGAGGTTGTCGGAGTCGTTGGCTGACGAAATCTTGTGGTACCGCACGGGCGTGTTCCCGCGCGCCTCACGCAGATTCAGTTCGAGCAGCTCGCGTTCGTGTGCGTTGAGGGTTTCGTCTTCTTTTTCGCCCCACCAGTCCGGGTAGCGTGCGGCGATTTCACTCGGAAACAGGCCGCTGAACAGCGCGTTCCGGGCGTACGGCGTGGCGGTCGGCAGCAGCGAGTAGTAGTGCGTCGTCTCGACTTCGAACAGCGGGGCGAGCAGTGGCTCAATTGCCCGCCATTGGTCGAGTCGCAGACAGTCCACGACAATGAAGAGCGCGCGCTTCTCATGTTCGAGAATCGGCAGCAGGAACTCACTGACAATGTCGATGGAGAGCGGAGGACGTTCGCCTTCGATGTCCTGGTTTACCCAGCGCGGATAGTGCTTGCCGATATACTGCGCGAACGCGCGCCGCATTTCCGGATAAAGCCCGCGTAACGATCCGTGCAACCCGGACTCACCGGCGGCCGCGAGGTCGACATCCCACTGCACGACTTCCGAATAGCGGTCAATCCAGCCGCGCCAGTCGAGCGCGCGCGCGTCGGATGCCTCCATTTCGCGAAAGCGATCGACAAAACTCCGCGCCATGGCCTGTTGGCGGATCTTCGGACCTTCCAGGATCCGCGTCACAACACTGAGCACCTGTCGTGGATTCACCGGTTTCACGAGGTACTCGGTGACATCAACACCCAGCGCTTCGCGAAGCGTGCCGTCATCTTCGGACTTGGTGACCATGACGACTGGGAGCGTCGGCGCGAGCTCCCGCGCCTCGCGAACCATGGTCACGCCGCGCATGCCTGGCATCTGCTCGTCGATCAGCATGAGGTCAAATGCTTGTCGCCGAAGGAGTTCGAGGGCGTCAGCGGCGTTCCGGACCATCTCCACCACGTACCCCTTTTCCGTCAGGAAAAGGCGGTGCGACTCGAGGAGTTCAGCCTCATCGTCTACCCACAGGAGTTGCTTCGGGGCTGCCGCCATACGGAAAGAAGTATAATTCCCGGGTGCTCGGTCCCTCCCCCTTTGCCCTGGCAATCCCGGCGTTTCGCTTTAAGGCGTTGGCGCTCGCTGCTGGGCGGGCCCCGCTGGGCGGGCCCCGCGAGGCGGCGCTCGCCGTCCTGACTGGCGCCCGGCTCGCTGCCGCCACGTCCGGCCCGGGAGCCCTCGCGGCCGACATCCGGTTCGCGCGGGCCGATGCCGCCCGCGCCTGGCTCGGCACAATAGCAGTGCCCGCTGTAGCCAAAGTGGCAGTCGCCCGGCTCATCGAAACCAGCACCCGAACCGACCAGGCGGCGCTGATTGCCGCTCTCATAAAAGTGACGGACGTCACGGCGCCCTACCTTGACCGGGCTGCACGTTCCGAGCTTGAGCAACTGGCGATTGCCCTTCAGGGCTAGTCCCAGCTCGCACATCACGTGATTTCGGTCACTTGCAGCGATCTGCCGGATACCCCCAGAATTGCCGGTTAGCCCCACCCGCTCGGAATTTGGCCCCTTCGCCCCATCTATCGCTCCGCCAGACCGACCTTTCGCCACTGTCCCGACTCGTGAAGCGCGTCGACGCCGCCACTGATGGCGCGCCGACGGGCGACTCGTTTGCCACGGGCTTTCCGAGCGTGGACAAACGCCTTGGTGGGGGGGCTGCGCCGCGGCGATTTGGTTGTCCTCGGCGGCGAGGTTGGCGTCGGCAAGTCATCGCTTGCGCTGGCGATGGCGCTCCGGATGGCCCAGGCCGGAGTGAACTCGGCGTTTTTCACGGCCGAGATGTCGGTGGACCGGGCGATGGAACGAGTGCTCGCGATTGAAGGGCGCTCGCGCGTGGATGACATCCGACACGGATCGCTCGATGAGTTTGCGCGCGCGGCGGTTGGCGCGGCAGCGGCTCGGCGCTCACGGGCGGCGTCGCGATGGCGTGGACCGTCGGTGAGTGGAACGTCGGGTTTGGTGGCAGCTACCGCTATTCGTCGCCGTTCGACGCGTATCAGGTACAGACCAGCGTCTTGCGCTTCGAACCAGGCAGCGAATCGCGTATCCGTCTTGGCGTAGACCGCAGCATTGGCGACGCACGCATTTCGTTCGCCGGCACGTACTCGGCATTTTCCTCCGACAAGGTTGCATCTACGTCATTCGCGACCGGTGCTCGCATTCTTGGGCAGGCAAGTATCGTGATGCCGACACCGGTGGGCGACGTCTCCATCGGCGAGTGGGATCTGTATCGCGCCGAAGGGCAGCAGGTTGGTGCCGTGGCGCCACGGGAGCACATCTCGAACGTGGCGGTAGCGCTCGGGTTCAACCTGGGCAGCGTCTACGTGCAGCCGAGTCTCGAGGGCCGCGCCTGGATGCGTGACAATGAGCGGGCGGGAGCGGTGGGCACGGGCGGCGTGCGGTTCCGTTTCGGATCGGGCGCGCTCACCTGGAATCCGTCGATCTCGTACTCGATGGGCAATGTGTATCCCGGCAGCACCACCTCGGTGGATGTGCAGGGATTCCGCGCCGCGATGCTGCTGCGATATCAGTAGGCTGACGTTCAGGGGTGCTGCAGAGGGCGGAGCCGGGTGGCTCCGCCCTCTGCGTGTGCACGTCGGTTTGTCGTGGTGGCCTGGCGGCGGCTATCTTTCGCCGTCACCACAACGTCCCCTTTGCACGCGGAAGCACGGTATGGCTGGCCACAGTAAATGGAAGAACATCAAGAGCGCGAAGGCGGCCACGGACAAGAAACGTGCCAGCGTCTTCACCAAGCTCATTCGTGAAATCATGGTCGCGGCCAAGCAGGGTGGCAGCGACCCGGCCGGCAACCCGCGGCTCCGCACCGCCATCGAGAATGCGAGGGCGGTGTCCATGCCCAAAGACAACATCGAGCGCGCCGTGCTCAAGGGCGCGGGCGAACTCGAAGGCGTGGACTATGTCGAGACGCTCTACGAGGCGTACGGCCCTGGCGGCGTCGCGCTGATGATCCAGGCCCTCAGTGACAATCCGACGCGCGCGGTCGCCGAGGTACGCGCGAAGCTCACGCGCGGGAACGGCAACCTTGGCACGACCAACTCCGTGTCATTCCTCTTCGACCGGAAGGGGCAGGTCTACGTCGCGGCGGCCGGAATGGACGAGGACTCGGCGATGGAGAAAGCACTCGAAGCCGGCGCTGAGGATTTCGCGAAGGAAGACGATACCTACGTGATCACGACTGCATCGGCTGACCTGCACAAGGTGAAAGCAGCGCTCGAAGCCGTCGGACTCACGGCCACGCAGGCGGAACTCGCCTGGATTCCGAAGAGCACCGTGCGCGTCGAAGGCAAGGACGCAGAATCGCTGGTGAAGCTGCTCGAGGCGCTCGAAGAGCTCGATGACGTGCAGAAGGTTGATGCGAACTTCGACATGGACGTTTCCGCGATGGCGCAGGGCTGACGCGTTGACACTCGTGATTGCGTCGGCGTGATCGTCCTTGGGGTTGACCCGGGTACCGCGGCCACGGGCTACGGCGTGGTGCGCGGCGGTGAGCCCGGCGGCCCCACACTCATTGAGTGCGGCGTGATCCGCACGTCGCCGCGCACCACACTCGCGCGACGCGTCACAGAAATCTTCGATGGGATCAGCGACGTCATCGAACGGCACAAGCCCGATGCCATGGCCGTCGAGGGCGTCTTCTTCGCCAAGAATGTTCGGACCACGATCGTCCTCGGGCACGCGCGCGGCGTGGTGCTGCTTGCCGGGGAGCGGGCGGGCATCGTCATTCACGAATTCGCGCCCAAGCTGATCAAGAAGACCGTGACCGGTACCGGCGGCGCCAGCAAGCAGCAAGTACAGGCTATGGTCGCGCGGTTGCTGCGACTCAAGCATGCACCGCAACCGGCCGACGCCGCCGATGGTGTGGCCTGCGCGCTCACCTGTGTGATGGGCGCCGGATTCGCGGCACGCGCCGCGCTCATCCAGCGGCTGCCCGCCGCCCGCCAGGTTGCCGTACTCCGCCCGAATCTGAGCCGACTCCGCACGGGCACCGGCCGATGATCTCGCGACTCAGGGGAACGCTGGCCGCAAAAGGCGTTGACCGGATTGAGGTGATGACGGCGGGCGGCGTCGGCTACGCGCTGCAGATTCCGCTCGGTGTACTCGAATCACTCCCGCGCGTAGGCGAACCGGTTGACCTGCATACGGCGCTCGTGGTGAAGGAAGACCACTGGCAACTGTTCGGATTCTCTGCGGAGAGCGACCGCGCCCTGTTCAACGTGCTGCTCAGCGCCAGCGGCGTGGGCCCGGCGCTCGCACTCGGCCTGCTCTCCTCGCTCGGTGCGGCGCGCGTGGTGCGCTCCATCAGGGAGCGTGACTTGGTCACGCTGCAATCTGTTCCGCGCGTTGGGAAGAAGGTCGCCGAACGGTTGTGCGTCGAACTCGGCGACAAGGTGAAGGCGTTCGCGTCCGAGGCGTCGGCTGAGCCCGGCCCAACACTCGACGGCGGCGCTGCGGACGCGGTTCGCGCGCTGGTGGCGCTCGGCTATTCGCATCCGGATGCCGAACGGGCGGTGCGAAAGGCGGTGGACAAGAAACCGGCCGGCACCGACGGCACGGCGGATCTCGTGCGCGCCGGGCTCGCTGAGCTCCAGCGTCGCTAAGTTCCCGTCACCGTGAACAACATGTCGCGCGCCGAAATCACCACACCCGAAGTCCTCACCGAGGAATCGGTCGTTGAGCTCAAGCTGCGCCCGCAGCGGCTCGCCGAGTTCATCGGCCAGACGAAGCTCAAGGAATCGCTTGATATCTCGATTCAGGCGGCGCTCGGGCGGCGTGAACCGCTCGACCACGCGCTGTTTCATGGTCCACCTGGACTTGGCAAGACTACGCTCGCTGAACTGATCGCACGCGAACTGGGTGTGAACATCCACACGACGTCCGGTCCGGCGCTCGAAAAGCCGGCCGATCTGGTCGGGACACTGACGAATCTGCGTCCCGGCGACATTCTGTTCATCGACGAGATCCATCGGCTGCGCCCAGTCATCGAGGAGTTCCTCTATCCCGCGATGGAGGACTTCAAGATCGACATCCGTCTTTCGGATGGACCGCATGCGCAGACCGTGAGCATGACGATCGAGAAGTTCACGCTGATTGGCGCCACGACCCGGTTTGGATTGCTGACGCCGCCGATGCGCGCGCGATTCGGCATGGCGATGCGCCTGGATTTCTATCCGGCCTCGGAACTGGAAGAGATCGTGAAACGCACCGCGACGGTGGTCAATGTCGAGCTGCACGAAGACGGCGCTCACGAAATCGCACGCCGGTCACGCGGCACTCCGCGTATCGCCAATCGCCTGCTACGGCGCGTTCGCGACTACGCGCAGGTGCGCGCCGATGGTGTGGTGACGCTTGCGGTGGCGAAGGAAGCGCTCGCGATGCTCGACGTGGATGATTTCGGCCTCGACGACATGGACGCGCGGATTGTGAAAACGATCATCGAGAAGTTTGACGGTGGGCCGGTCGGCGTCGCCTCGCTCGCCGCTGCGATCGGCGAGGATCCGGGCACCATCGAAGAAGTGTACGAACCATTCCTCGTGCAGAACGGGCTGCTGCATCGCACCTCCCGCGGTCGTGTGGCGACCGCGCAGGCGTACCGGCACTTCGGGTACAAGGCGCCACCGGGCGCGCAGGCCGAACTGCTCTGAGCCTGAAGACCTCCGACTTCGACTACGCGCTCCCACCGGAGCTCATCGCGCAGGCACCGCTCGAACGCCGCGACGACAGCCGGCTGATGGTAGTGGATCGTGTGTCTCGCACCATCTCGCATCGCGTATTCCGTGACCTTCCGGAACTGATGCGCGGCGGCGACCTGCTCGTGCGCAACACCACTCGCGTGTTTCGAGCCAGGCTCATTGGTACACGCGGCAGCGGCGCGCCGGCCGAAGTGTTTCTCCTAAAGTGGCTAGGAGACGGGCTGTGGGAGGCGATGGTGCATCCTGGCAACAAGCTGCATCCGCCGCGCACGGTGCATGTCGCTGACGGGTTCGACGTGGACATGGTCGAGATCACCCCACGGCGCACCCGGATCGTGCGACTGCGAACTGCGCTGCCTGAATCTGAAGCCATTGAGCGGTTCGGCCACGTGCCGTTGCCGCCGTACATTGAGCGGAGTGATTCACCCGCCGATGTGGGGCGATACCAAACGGTGTACGCGGCACAAAACGGATCGGTGGCGGCACCAACAGCGGGCCTGCATTTCACGCCAGAACTGCTGACGGCAATCGCCGAACGCGGCGTCGCAACCGCGGACATCGTTTTGCATGTTGGCGCCGGGACATTCAAGCCGGTGGACGCGGACGACCTCGCCGGGCATGTCATGCACGAAGAGTGGTTCAGCGTATCGCCCCAAACGGCGAGCGCGGTGAATGCCACGCGCGCGGCCGGCAACTCGGTGTGGGCCGTCGGGACCACCACGCTCCGTGCACTCGAAAGTGTGGTTGAGCCTGACGGATCCGTCGCGCCGAGGGACGGTGAAACAGCGATCTTCATCCACCCCCCGCACCAGGTGCGGGGCGCCGACCACCTCATCACGAACTTCCACCTTCCCCGCTCCACGCTGCTGATGCTTGTTGCGGCCTTCGCTGGACACGACCTGATGCGCGCGGCCTACGCAGCGGCCGTCGCCGAACGGTACCGATTCTACTCGTACGGCGACGCGATGGTGATCCTGTGAGTTTCCGCTTCGATCTGCAGGCGACGGTGGGCCGCGCCCGCGCGGGGGTATTGCACACGCCACGTGGACCGGTGGAGACGCCGGTCTTCATGCCCGTCGGCACACTGGCAACCGTGAAGGCACTCGACCCCGATGACCTCCGGGGGATGCACGCGCAGATCATCCTGTCGAACGCCTATCACCTCCATCTCCGTCCGGGCGACGAGGCGATTCGCACGTTGGGCGGGCTGCACCGGTTCATGGGGTGGCACGGACCAATCCTCACCGACTCCGGCGGATTCCAGGTGTTCTCGCTCGCCTCGCTCAATGCCGTGACTGAGGATGGCGTCACCTTTCGTTCGCATATTGACGGCTCCGAGCGCCATTTCACACCCGAGAGTGTGATGGGGATCGAGACCAACCTCGGTGCGGACGTGATCATGCAGTTCGATCATGTCATTCCCGGCCAGAGTGCGCATGCGGCAGCGCTCGATGCGAGCGAGCGCAGCATTCGCTGGCTCGAACGTTGCCGTGTGGAGTTTGTGCGGCTGCACGAAGGACAGGCCGAGACGCAGGCGCTCTTCCCCATCGTGCAGGGCGGAATTCACGCCGATCTGCGACGCGAGGCCGCCGCGCGAATCGTCTCGGCCGGGCCGTGGCATGGCATCGCGATCGGCGGACTCTCGGTCGGTGAGGAAAAGCCGGCGATGTACGACATGCTCGAGGCGTGCGACGAGGCGCTGCCCAAGGACCGGCCGCGTTACCTGATGGGCGTCGGCTTCCCAGAGGACCTCATCGAGGGCGTGGCGCGCGGCGTGGACCTGTTTGATTGCGTCGCGCCGACGCGCATGGGCAGGAATGGCGCCGCCTTTACCTCGCGCGGCCGCCTCAACATGAAGAATGCCGCGCACCGGCTCGACGATCGACCAATCGAGGACACCTGCGGCTGCAGCACGTGCCGACGTTTTTCGCGGGCGTACCTCCGGCACCTCGTGCAGACGGAGGAGATTCTCGGGCTCCGCCTGCTGTCGCTGCACAATGTACATTTCCTCATCGCGATCATGCGGCGTGCACGGGCAACGATTGCAGACGGCACCTTCGCCGCGTGGAGCCAAGACTGGCTCGCGCGATACCACTCTTCCGACGAGCTCCCCTGATGTCATTCCTGCCTGCATTGCTGCTTCAGGCTGCCGCGCCCGCCGCGGGCGCCCAGTCACCACTGATCTTCTTCGGTCAGATGGCCGTCATCGTGGCCATCTTCTACTTCATCGTGCTGCGCCCGCAGCGAAAGCAGCAGAAGCAGCTTGAAGCGTCGCTCCTGTCGATGACCAAGGGTGACGAAGTGGTCACCGCCGGCGGCATCATCGCCGAAGTCGTTCACATCAAGGAGACGCTCAAGGACGGCGCTCCGGCCCCGACCATGGCCGACCGCGTGACGATCAAGTCCGGCGAATCAAAAGTCGTGGTCGAGCGTGGACGGATCGTGCGAGTCAACCGGCCGTCGAACGAGAGCTAGCGCCGATGGCGGTCCTGCCGATTCATGTCCTCGGCGCGTCCGTCCTGCGACAGGAGACGACGCCGGTCACCAAGGTGACTCCGGAGCTCCTGAAGCTCGCGGACGACATGTTCGACACGATGCACGCCGCCAGCGGCGTTGGCCTCGCGGCCCCGCAAGTCGGGCGCACCGAGCGGCTCGCCGTCGTCGAGGTTGAGGGAGAACGACATGTGCTGTTCAATCCGGAAATCGTACTAGAGGAAGGCAGCATCAAGTGGGAAGAAGGCTGCCTCTCCATTCCCGAGATTTATGGCGACGTCACGCGCGCGGCGCGGGTGATCGTGCGCGCGACCGGGCGCGACGGCAAGTTGTTTGACGTCGAGGGACGCGACCTCCTCGGCGTCTGCCTGCAACATGAGATCGATCATCTCCATGGCAAACTGTTCATTGACCACCTGAGCTTCCTCAAGAAGCGGAAGGCCATGGCGTTGTGGGAAGATGAGAAGGACAAGTATCCCGATCTGCTGCGGATCCTCACTCCCGACTCAGTCAACGAACAAGGCGACGAGTCGGAGCGGCTCTAGGCCGGTTCCATGCGCGTCCTATTCTGGGGCACTCCGGACTTTGCGACGCCGGCATTGCGCGCGCTCGTCGGCGAGGGCCATGACGTCGTTGCGGTCGTCACACAGCCCGACCGGTCACGCGCGAACGGTGGGCGAAGCCGCTCGTCGCTCGATGCATCACCGGTCAAAGTGGTGGCCACCGAAGAAGGGATTCCTGTTTTGCAGCCGGATCGCCCGCGCGGCGAAGACTTTGTGTCGTCGCTCCGCGCGCTCGAGCCTGACGTCTCCGTGGTCGTCGCCTATGGTCATATCCTCTCGAAGGAAGTGATCGACCTGCCGCGCCTCGGCACGCTCAACATTCACGCATCGCTGCTCCCGCTCTATCGCGGGGCTGCACCCATTCAGGCTGCGATTCGCGACGGACGTGCGGAGAGTGGCGTGTCGATCATGCGGATGGAAGTCGCGCTCGATGCCGGACCGGTGATCCTCGCGCTTCCGACACCGATTCTTCCCGACGAGACCGGAGGAGAGCTGCAACTCCGTCTCGCGGAGATCGGTGCGGAAGGCATCGTTGAGGCGCTGGCGCTGCTCGATTTGGGAGGCGCAACCGAAACAGCACAGCGCGCCGAAGCGGCGACGTACGCGAAGAAGATCGAGCGCGCTGATGCGCAGATTGACTGGAACGCGTCGGCGGCAGTCGTGGAGCGCCTCATCCGCGCTTTCGATCCAAAGCCGGGCGCGTGGACATTCCGCAGCGGCCTTGAGGTCAAGCTCTATGGTGCTCGCGTTGCCACGGGGCATAGCGGACCGCCGGGAACGGTCCTGACCGGAGAAGGCGATGCGATCATCGTGGCCTGCGGGGAAGGCGCCGTGCGCGTGCTGGACGTGCACGGCGCGGGCCGCAAGCGCCAGCGTGCGGGAGAGTGGCTCAGGGGCCGCGGCGTGGCTGTGGGCGACGTGCTGGGTGCACCGACGACCCCCTGAAAACCATCAAGGGGAGCCGCACCAGCGGCTCCCCTCGGCTCATGCCAGACGAACTCAGATATCAAGGCTGGTAGAGCACTCTGGTCGGCGTCATGGTTGGTGTAGCGTTGCCGGTCGTGTTACGACCGAGCTGGCCGAACGAGTTGTCGCCCCAGCTATACACGGTGCCGGCGGAAATTGGCGGCGATCCTGGTGGCGCGGCGGCTCCAGCGTTTGCAACGCCACCGGTGAAGAACTCACCGACCGAGAGGGTTCGGAACACGAGGCCTCCAGCGACGGCAACCGGTGAAGTGGCGGTTATCGTCGTGCCGTCGGCCAACTCGCTGTAATCGTTGCGACCCCAGCAGTACGCGGCCTGTTCCTGCACCCTTCTAGACGGCCCGCCCAAGCCGAGAGTAACAGAAGCGGTCGGTGTGCGGCCGCCGGTATTCGTTCGGTAGCAAGCTCCGGCAGCGAGTCGCAAAACATAATACCCGCCAGTTGGCCTTATCTTTCGCCAGAATGGCGCACCTTGGTGGATCTGCAGTGGGAACAGGCAGCCGCGGCGTGATTACGCCGGCGCGCGATGCCGCAGCGCAGGTCCTCGGCGACCTGCGCGGGGGCTCGCTGCTTGACGCCGCTCTCGACCGGGCGGCCACCCGCCTCGACCCCCGCGACCGGCGTTGGCTTCACGAGCTGGTCTACGGCACTCTGCGCAAACGGGCCTGGCTCGACGCCGTACTCGACCTGCGTGTGCGCGGCGGCACCTCTCGCCTGCACGCCGGCGTGGCCGATCTGCTCCGGCTCGGCACCCAGCAACTACTGTTCATGCGCAGTGTGCCGGCCTACGCCGCCATCGCGCAGACCGTCGAACAGGTCAAGCTGCAGCACGGGATTGGCGCCGGAAAACTGGCGAACGCGGTACTCCGGCGGGTGGATCGCGAGCGAGAGGTGCTTGAGCCGCCGGCGCCAACCGACCCGCTCGATGCGCTCGCGCTCACGCACTCGCATCCCCGATGGCTCGTTGCCCGCTGGGTGGCGCGTTGGGGCGCCGAACGGACGGGCGCTTTGCTCGAGGCCAACAACCGCGAGGCGAATACGATCCTCCGGCCGATCGGCGTGGTCCGCGAGCAACTCGAGGCGATGCTCGACGCGGCCGATGTTCGCACCCACGAACCACCGCTCGTGTCCGACAGCCTCGGTATCCAGCACGGTATCTCGCTGACGTCGCTTGGCGCGTTTCAGCAGGGACTCTGCTTCGTGCAGGACCCTGCAGCGACGATGGTCACGCGGTACGCGGCGATCGCGCCAGGCTCTCGCGTGGCGGATCTCTGTGCGGCGCCGGGAGGCAAGGCGATCGAACTCGCGCGCGAAGCCGGTGTTGTCGTGGCGTGCGACAGCTCGGAAGCGCGGCTGCAGCGCGTGCGCGAGAATCTCAGCCGGCTCGACCTGCCCAACATCGTGCCACTCGTCGCCGACGCGCGGTTTCCGGCGCTCAGCCCGATGGACGCCGTGCTGCTCGACGCTCCGTGCACGGGCACGGGAACATTTCGACGTCATCCTGACGCGCGCTGGCGACTCAAGCCAAGCGATATCGCGTTGATGAGCAACGTGCAACGCACGTTACTTCGCGCCGCCTGCGATATTGTCGCTCCCGGCGGATTGCTCGTGTACAGCACCTGCTCGCTGGAGCAGGAGGAGAACGACGCGCAGGTGGAAACCTTTCTCACGGAACATGCGGAGTTTGCACTTGAACCGCCTCCGGCCGGTACGGTCCCCGAGACCGTACTCGACGCAGGCCGACTGCGCGTATTGCCACATCTGCACGGCACGGATGGCGCCTTTGCGGCGCGGTTCCGCCGGAGGAGCGAATGAGCGCGGCAACGGTTCGCCTCGCGCCGTCACTCTTGGCCGCAGACCTTGGCCGGCTCAAGGAACAGCTCGCGGTTGTCGAAGAGGGCGGCGCCGACTGGCTTCACGTGGATGTCATGGACGGTGTGTTCGTGCCGAACCTGACGTTCGGCGCAAAAGTCATCGAGACATGCCGTGCGCTCACGACGCTGCCGCTTGATGTCCACTTGATGGTGGTGGAGCCCGAGAAATACTTCGACAGTTTTGCGAAGGCGGGGGCCAGCGTGCTCACGATTCACGCCGAAGTCGCCCCGCATCTCCATCGCCAGCTCGCCAACATTCGCGAGCTCGGGTGCAAAGCAGGCGCCGTGGTGAATCCAGGAACGCCTGTCGAATCGCTCCGCGATGTGGCCGGTGATCTCGATCTGCTCCTGATCATGAGCGTGAATCCAGGATTCGGCGGGCAGAAGTTCATTCCATCGAGTCTGGCCAAGATTGCACGGGCACGAGCGATGCTCGCCGAAGCCAGAAGCACCGCGGCGCTCGAAGTGGACGGCGGCGTCACGCGCCAGACGATTCATGGATGCTGGCGCGCTGGTGCGGATACCTTCGTGGCCGGCGTCGCGGTATTCGGTGCGAAGGATCCTGCCGCGGAGATTCGCGCGTTGCGTGCGGCGTGCGCGGAGCAGGCATGACCGGACGGGCGCAGTGGGGTATGGTCGCAGCGATCGTCGTGATCGCGGGCGGCGCGCTGGCGTGGGCCACCATGGGCGCAGACCGAACGCGGATCGTCGCGCCAGGATCGCCGGCACCGGACTTTCATGCGCAAACGGTCCCTGCGCCGCCAGCCACGCCGATTGCGCGCTCCCTCGCATCGTACCACGGCAAGGCGGTACTGCTCAACATCTGGGCCACCTGGTGCGGGCCCTGCCGCGAGGAAATGCCACGGATCGAGCGGCTGCACAAGGAACTCGGGTCGGACGGGCTCGTTGTCGTCGCGGTCAGCATCGACAATCCTGGCATGGCCGACGCGATCCGTGACTTCCGAAACGAGATGGGGCTTTCGTTCGAGATCCTGTACGATGAATCGAGTCGCATTCGGGACGATTATCAGACCACAGGCGTCCCCGAGACTTTTCTCATTGACAAGCAGGGCGTGATCCGTCGCCGCCTGATTGGCGCGACGTGGACCGTGGATGACCAGCGCGCGCTGATTCGCGAACTGATCGCCGAACCGCCGAAGTAGTCCGGCTACCATCACCGCGATGCGCGTGCTCGGGATCGAAACCTCGTGCGACGAGACGTCGGCCGCGGTGGTCGAAGGCGACGGTGACGGCGCCGCGCTCCGGTCGCTAGTGATTCTCTCGCAGGATATTCATCGCGTCTTTGGGGGCGTCGTGCCCGAGATTGCCTCGCGGGCGCATCTCACGGCGATTGCGCCCGTCACACGCCGTGCGCTTGACGATGCGGGAGTTGAGTCCGGCGATCTGGATGCGATTGCGGTGACCCACGCGCCAGGCCTTGTGGGGGCGCTCCTGGTTGGCGTGTCGTTCGCGAAAGGGCTCGCCGCATCGCTCGGGATTCCGCTCGTTGGCGTGCACCATATGGAGGGGCATCTCTTCGCCACGGAGCTGGAGGACGCGAAGGCGGCACCTCCACTGACCGCGCTCCTGGTCAGCGGCGGACACACGATGCTCCTCGACGTTCCGGCGTGGGGCGAATACCGACTCCTCGGCGCGACGCGCGACGACGCGGCCGGTGAGGCGTTCGACAAAGTGGCCAAGCTGCTCGGCCTGCCGTACCCAGGGGGACGCCACGTCGAGGCGCTCGCGCGCGGCGGCGATCCCACGACGCACCGATTTGCCCGGCCCATGCTCCATGGCGGCCAGAAGCTCGGTGACGATGACTTCTACGACCTCTCGTTCAGCGGCCTGAAGACGGCGGTGCTGCACGCGGTTCGCGACGCCGAAGGGCGTGGCGTGATCGAGGGTGCGCGCGCGGGCATCGCGCGCGGATTCCAGGATGCGTTGGTTGATACGCTCGTTGAGAAGACCATGCGTGCCGCGCTCGCCCATGGCCGCACACGGATCGTCCTTGGTGGCGGTGTCGCGTGCAATGCCGCGCTGGTGACAGCCATGCGCGAGCGCGCGGCCAAGCGGCTCGGTGCGGCCGCGGCGGTGTACGCTCCCGGTCCGCGGCTGGCGACGGACAACGCCGCGATGATCGCGCGGGCGGGCCTGTTTCGGCTGCTGCGCGGCGAGCGTGCTGGGCCGGACCTGAACGCCTATGCATCGCTGCCTATTCCAGGCCTCGTACCCCAAGCCGCGTCAGTGCGATAGAATTCTCTTCGTGAACGAAACGCTGACGGCCATCATGCATCACAAGACCGAGTTCCATCTCGGGCCGCTCCCGCTGACGGGGTTCGGCATTGCGATGCTCGGCGCATTCCTGATTGGGCAGATCGTGGCGCAGGCGGAGCTCGCCCGCCGCGGCCACGACGAGCAGGTGATGGCCGACGTCGTCATCGCAGCCGTGATTGGCGGACTGCTCGGCGGAAAGATTTATTACGCGATCCTGATGCAGGATGCGTCGTCACTGGGCCAGCGTGCGGGATTTGTGTTCTGGGGCGGGCTCGCCGGCGGCATCCTCGCGACGTACGCCTGGATCCGCTACAAGAAGCTGAGCTTCGCGCAGATCAGCGATGTGTGCGCGATCGGCATCGCGGCCGCATACGCGGTTGGACGATCAGGGTGCTGGGCCGTCGGTGACGACTATGGTCGCGCCTGGGCGAGCCGGTTCGCGGTAAAGTTTCCGGAAGGTGCTCCGCCGTCGACCGCCGCAAACATGGTGAGTGAGTTCAAGCAGATCGCACTCGCCTCGCTCCCGCCGACCGAGGTTGTCGCCGTCTATCCGACGCAGCTGTTTGAAGTCGCCATGGGGCTCGTCATGTTTGCGATTCTCTGGCGCATTCGCGACCACAAGCACGCGGCGGGCTGGCTCTTCGGGGCCTACTGCGTCCTCGCCGGGATCGAGCGGCTCGTGGTGGAAGTGTTCCGCGCGAAGGACGACCGGTTCTTCGGTCCGTTCACGATGGCGCAGGTGATCGCAGTGCTCTTCATCGTGGGTGGCGCTGCGTGGATGCAGATGCGACGCAACGTTCGCGATGGCAACGCGGGTATTTACGCACGGGCATAGCGCCGACTAGCGCTCGCGAGAAGCCCGCCCGCACCAACGTCCCCTCAGGGCTTTCGCTTGTCGCCGTGGAGTGTGGCGTCTTGCTCCACTTCCTTCTCGAGCGACGCGACCCGTTCCTGCAGACGCTTGGCCGTCACCTGAAGTTCGGCAAGGCGCGCGGCAACCTCCGGCGACATCTGCTCCGCATCCGAGACGCCTTGGGAGGCGATCTCGACATCCGCTATCGGCCGCAGCGTGCGCCACAGCGCAAAGAGGAGCAGCCCGATGAGCACGGTCTGGGCCAGGACAGTTTCGACGGTTGGGTAGACGCCGAGCATCTCGATGTGCGGAAACCCCGGGAGCAGCGTGCGTGACATCGCGCCGCCTTCCTGCAACTCCTTGATGCCCTTGCCAGCGAACACGAGCGCCATCCAGTACAGCAGGCCGCTCGTGACGGCAAAAAAGGGCCGCAGCGGGATTTTCACGCCGAAGCGGTAGAAGAGCGAAAAGATGACGGCAAGGGTCGCCGCGCCGGCTCCGACACCGGCCGTGACCGGCATGAGCGAACCGCTGTTCTTCGTGATGAGCGCCTGGAAAAAGAGCGCCGTCTCGGCGCCTTCGCGGAAGACCGCGAGGAATGCCGCGAACGCCAGCGCAAAACTGCCGCCATGCGACAACGCCGAGTTCACCTTCTCGCGAATGAACTGTTGCCAGCGCGCTGATTCGACTTTGGAGAGCAGCCAGTAGCTCACGGAGAAGAGCACGACGACGGCCACGAGCAGCGTGGCGCCTTCGATGACTTCGCGGCTGGCCGGCACGGAGGCGAGAACCGTTCGCAGCAGTACGGCGAGCACCAGGCTCGCGGCCAGCCCGGCGAACGACCCGATCCAGACGTCGCGCACGCGCTCGCGGTTTCCGGTCTTGATGAGGAACGCCACGACGGCGCCGATGACGAGAATCGCCTCGAAGCCTTCGCGCAGAATAATGAGGAACGATTCGAGGAAGTTGCCCCACCGCGTTGACGAGGGATCCGACAACTCGACCACGGTCGGCATCGCCTGCTCGATCGCGAGCCGGCTCGCCTCCGCAGCGGCCATATCATTCGCCTTCAGTGCGCCATGAAAGTCGGCGAACTGACGTTCAAGTCGCGCCACCAGGCCCGGGTCGCGCATGCGAACGGTAGTCTCGAGCGGCTCAAATGCGATGTACGAGTCGAAGGCGAGGCCGCGCGCATCGGCCTGTCGGCCGGTGCGCGCGGCCAACACGGCGTCGTCGAGCAGTCGAAGCACCGTGCGTGCGTGGCCACGCGGGTCGGTTGAGCGCACCGCCGCGGCAGTTGTCGGCAGCACCGCCGCAACGATCACCGATTGCCGCAGTGCCGCTGTCACCGCGTCCGCATCGGCGGCGCTCAGCGCCTGCTTGCCATTGAATCCGGCCGCACCGTCTCCCGCACGTACCAGCGCAGCGATCTGCGCATCACTGTGCTGCGCCTGCCAGGCGAACGACTTCGCCACACTGTCACAGGCCGATCCGCAGAGCTTCGCGACCAGCGCTGCTCCGCGCGCGCGCGCGGTGTCCGTCGCGCGCAGCGCGTTTACGTAGGCGACAACGCCCCAGCGCTCATCGGGTGAAAGCGTGGCAGACCAGCCGACCATCGCGGTCCCCCGTACGCCGACCGAGAGAATACGGTAGGTGAGCGCCGGTGTGACCTCGTGCATCACGTCGCGCCGTCCGATGGCGGGGGGCGCGGGAGCACCCTTCGGCGATCCGGCGGGCGCCGGGGTGCCGGCGCCGGTGACCCCGTGACAGGCGGCGCACTTGGCTTCGTATGTTGCTCGCCCTCGAGGCAGGTCAATTGCGCGAGTGGGCAGGTCGAGCGCGCCATCAGCACCCAACGCGTCGGTGAAGGCGCGGTAGAATGATCGCAGGGTTCCGAGCGCTGCGCGCCGCTGCGCTGCCGCACTCATGGAATCGATCACGATTCGCACCGCTCCGCCGTTTGGCGTGGTGAGCCGCACCGCGACATCGCGGGCCTCCTTCAGAAATCCGCTCGCCTCTTCGAGCTCGACTGCCGAAATGAGCTTCCCGGCCGAATCGACGCCCTTACCGTACTCTTCAACGGCCACGCCTACCATCGCCGAGAGGCGCTTGCCGACCCCCTCTTGGGCATGCAGCGAATACCCACCGAGGAATGCGGTAAGTGCTGTGACAGTAGCGAGTTGTCTCAGGATTCCCATATTGCGAGTAAAATACTCGGGAATGCGCTAGTTGTGCAAGTCTCCGACACGGCGAAGCACCCGATCTCTGGTTATTCGGCCCGTGCTACGGGGCGCGCCGAGCAATGAAGAGCTTCAGTCGCGACGTCTTCGATGCGCTCTTTGCGACCGCGATATAGGCACCGTTCACCACGCCCGAAGCCTGCACACCCCAGGTGACGGACTCACCGGCGCTTACTGTTTTGCGCCAGATCTCGCGACCGGAAAAATCGAAAACGGCGATGTCACCGGATGCAGTGCCAAAGGGCCAGGTAAACCGAACGGCCGAACTCCGGACCGGGTTTTCGCTCGGGAGCAGCTGAGCGGTGACAGTGGTCGCGGCGGTCGTCACAGCGCCATGGGCAACGATCGCGACTTCATCGAGGCGCCACGGCATCCCGTTCGCAACGAACCGAAAGGCGACTGTCTTGCCGCCTACTCCGCCCACGGTCACCCCGTCGGTATACCAGGCCGGCGCAAATCCGCGCTGAATTCCGACAGTTGACCAGGTCGTTCCACCGTCGGTGCTGGCATCGATTCGCCCCGATGGCTCGGGCGTGAATCCGCTGCCGGAGTGAAACGTCCAGTACGCGAGGGAGAGTGTATCTGTACCAGCTGGGACGACAACCGCCGGCGTGGTCAGCGATCCGGTCGTGCCGAACCAGGAGAAGCGCCCTGACTTCGTGATCGTCGAGTCGATTGCAAAGCCAGTCATGGCCCAGGCCGCGTCGGTCTTTTCCGCGCCGGCAATCGTGAGCACGCGAAAGCTCGCCGACGTGCCACCGGCCGTGATCGAAAAGGCGGCCGGTCTCGTGACGAGAGCCGACACGACGCGCTTCGCGTAGCGGCCACCGGCTGTGGAGTCGAGTCGAAAGGCAACGGGGCCACTGGCCGATATCGCTGCGCCGGCCGCATCGGCCGATGGAACCGTCGCGCGAATGTCCGGACTGACGCTTTCGACGGAAATCCGGCGGGTGGCGCGGCCGGTGCTATTGCTCACGAACGCCGCCGGTTTCCGGGCGGCGTCGAGCAGGTCAAGTGCGAACGGAAGGTTGTCCTGGAAGACACGGTCGATCTGCGCCGCATCGTCGACGAACTCGAATCCATAGTAGGCGTCGCCGTTGTAGCCGGACGTCAACTCCGCCGTAAAGGCGAGTGACGCGAACCGACTGGAGGCAAAATCGGTGTACTCGCCGTTCGTCGTGTAGAGCATCCAGCCCGGTCCGGGCTGGTACATCGTGCGCCCCGACGCGGGCAGGCGATCGGTAACGGCACTGCGAAAGTTCGTCCCGGCGAGCGTTTGATATACGGGAAGGTCCGCCGGAAGCACGCCGTAGCTCGATCCGGGTGGATACAGCAACAGGCCGGAAAAGGTGTGGTAACTGAGCGCGATCGCCGGAGGGTGCGCTGTGTGCCACGCCTCGATGTTTCGGATCTCGATTTCAGACGCGGCGGCGGCGCCGCGGAAAATGGCGGACTGGGGATCGGGAGACGAACCCTGATCGTCGAGCCCCCAGTGGTACGAATGATTGCGATTCATGTCCACACCGATCGCGCCGCCCAATTGCGGAGACCGGGTTTTGCGCCAGAGACGGTCACTGGAGAACGTGTACTGATAGCCGTCGGGATTGGCGACGGGCATGATCCAGATGTCGCGCGATTGCACGAGCGAATCGCGACGCGCATCGGTTCCCGGCGGCGCGGCGAGATACGCCGCGAGCCGAAGCGCCATCTCCGTCGCCACCCATTCACGGGCGTGATAGGTGGCCAGAAACACGACATTGGGCCGCTGGGGGCTGTCGTCCTTCGCACCAATCTTGAGCATCAGCATCGGCCGTCCTTCGAACGACTTGCCGATGGTATCGACACTAACCCGCGGATTCACACGGACGATCGAGTCCGTCCAAGCGCGAATGCCACGCACCGGATCGTCGTAGCTGCGATAGACGACCGTCGCCGTCGCCGCATTGGCCGACGCGAGGGAACGGCGCGCCGGCAGCTCTGTTGCCTGCAGGCCCCGCGCGCCGAGGCGCGCGCGGTCGCGCGGATCTGCCACGACGAGCACCGCGCCCGATTCGACGCCAACGACATCGAACCCGGCAGCCGTGAGCGAATCGGCGCGCGCGCCGGCGATGCGTAGCGTCACATGTTGCGCGTGCAACACCGACGTACCTGCGACGCACGCAAGCGCCAACCCGAGCGCCAACCCGAGCGCCTGGCCGCGCCAACGCGAACCACCGGCACCGCGCGCGCGCAAGGCGACGGTGTCGAGCGAAAGGAAGAAGAGGTCGGCGGCATTGAAGAGGTCCTGCACCGTCCTGCACCATGTGTCCCAATTCGCGGCGCGGGCGCTCACCGGAGCCGCCCGCAGCGACGTTGCCGCGGCTCGCACGGCATCGAGCGCCCGAAGGGTCGGCACCGCGGCTTCCTCGAGCGTCGCCTCACACGCGCGCCGCCTTGGGGCGTCGGCGCCCGCGCGGTCCTTTGCGATGGCAGCGATCGCGTCCATCAGCCCGCGGCGCAACCGGTCGGCGTCAAAGGCCGCCGCGCGCGCTTCGGGCGCGAGCACGCGCGCGGCGGAACGACGCGCGGCGATGAACGGGCCGAAGACCAGATCGTGCTCGAGGGTACCGACCGCCCGGACCGATGCAAAGGCTCGCAACGACCGCGTGAACTCCGGCATCACGAGCCGTATGCCCGAGTCAACTGGTCCGCCGCCGTCATCCATTGAGGATGGCTTGGAGGACGGCAGGGGTGTCGGACAAATCGCGCATCACGACATGCGCGCCCGATGCGCGGAGTTCCGCGTCGGAGAAATTTCCGGTGCAGACCGCGATCGTCCGCGCGCCAATCGCGAGACCGCAAGCGACGTCCGCCGGCGTATCGCCAATGACCACACACGCATTGCCGGCAACGTCGCGCGCGAGATAGTCGGCCGCTCGCTGCCGCGCGATTTCCGCAAGCGTCGGCCTGTCTTCGTGGTCACTGCCGAATGCCCCGACTTCGAATCGCCCCGGATCTACACCGACGGCGCGCAACTTCCGTTCGGCACCGACCATGACGTTGCCCGTCAGGAGACCAAGCACGACGCCTTCATGCGCTTCACAGGCGTCGAGGATTTCACGGACACCGGGGAGCACGCGCGGCGGGTCATGCGCCGACGCATGGAGTTCCGCGTCGAGGTTGGCCAGATACAGCTCTATGACGCCCGCCATGCGCGCGTCGATTTCTGCGTCGTTCAACCCGGCGTAACGCATCGCCTCGCGGGCGATCTGGGGATCGGTCTTGCCGGCGTAGTGCTGTCCGCCCGATCCCACTGCGCCAGCCCCGGCCACCAACGCGCGCTCCATGGATCGCCGTCCTGCACCGTGGGCGAGCAGAATGGTTCCGTCGATATCGAAGAGCGCGATCTTCATTCGCCGTGCGCCGGTTCCGCGGACGTGTTCGACCGCGTCAACAGGAGACCGCCCATGACCGCCCCGGACCCCGTGATCTGCCAGATCGTCGGCCGCTCACCAAGGAGCGGCCAGGCGGCCAGGAGCGCGATCATCGGCTGCAGCTGCGCAAACATGGCGGTGCGTGTGGAGCCGAGGACGCGCACCCCACGATACCAGAAGAGATAGGCGAGACCGATGGCGCCGATGCCGGAATACGCGACCGCCGCCCAAGTGAGTGGCACCATCGCGCCCCAGTTCGTGCGACTCAATGCAGGCGCGGCGACAACAATGATGGGCAGCGTGCCGCCAAGCAGGGTCCATGCCGCAATGGTCACACCCTCGATTCGCCTGGTGAAGTCGCCAAGGAACGTGGTGTAGAACGCCCAGGCCACGACGGACGCGAGAATGAGCAAGTCGCCGAGCACCTTTTCGCCGCCGCCGGAATCGCCGCGAGACGAACCCAGCACGACAATGGCGATGCCAACGGACGAGAGCGCGATGCCCAGCACGGCGCGTCGGTCGATCCGCTCGACGCCGTACGCGCGCCCGACAATCGCGATGACGGCCGGGCTCGCCGCAACCACCAGCGCGGCAGTGCCCGCGCGCGTCATGGCGAGCCCATTGATGAACAGCCCCTGATAGACCCCGTGGCCGAGCACGCCGAGCAGCATAAGACGTCCGATGTCTGCGCGCGACGGGCGCGGCGCGAGAAACGTGGCGAGCGTCAGCAGCGCGACGGTGCCCACCGACATCCGGATGGCGTTGTAGGCTATCGGCTCGAGCACCGTCGTGCCGTACTTGAGTACGGTGAAGTTCAGTCCCCAGATGAGCGCCATCAACAAGAGCCCGAGCTCGGTCAGGAGCACGGTGCGTCGGTAGGCTGCGCTGGTGTCGCCGCCGGGAGCGGTCATTGCGGAGAATTTACCGTTGGACGCGCCGCCATCCAAACTCCGAGCGCCTCGCCGACCGCAGTGCCGTCGGGATATTTTCAGACATGCACATTTCGTTTGCGCTGTTCGCCGACGCGGCCAACCTCTCGCAGGAAGGGAAGCTGAACATCCTCGGCGTGTTCGACGCACTGCAGGTGGGCACCCTTCCCGCCGTTCATCCCCGCGCGACGCTCGTCGTTCGCCTCAAAGCGAACCACGAGAATGTGGGCGTGCATACGTTGAGCTTTGGATGGGTGGGTCCCAACGGCGACGAGATCTGGTCGTCGTCAGGCGAAGTCGAGGTGGGCACTCCACCGCCGGGCACGTTCGAGGTAGACATCCCGGTGATCGCGGCTATCGACCTTCCGATGCAGCAAGCCGGTACGCACACGATGCGCGTAGAGCTTGACGGTGAGCTCCGCTCCGAGCTGTACCTGCAGGTGCGGATCGGAACGCCCGCGCCACCGACGCACGGGATGGTAAGCTGAAGCGAGCCGCCAGCCGCCAATTGGCGGCTGGCAGCGAGTGGTTACGTCAGACGGCTAATCCGCGAGGCCCGGGATTCCGTCGCGGCCTTTCGCCCAGCGCACGGCGCTGATGATCGCTTGCTCAAGCGCGACGGTGGCGGCGACTTCGGCGGGCAGTAGTTCGCCCGGTGCGGCGTCGAGCGGACAGACCGCGAACACGATGTCGCCGTCGTAGCTCGTGCCCGACGGCCCCATGCGGCGCGCATGCGCCGCACTCGCCGACCGCGCAATCCGATGCAGGTCGGTCTTCGAAAACGCGCGGTTGAGTGCGACGACCGAAATAGTTGTGTTCTCGGCGGGACGACCCGGTGCGCTACCCCGAAGCGCGAGGATATTCCCGTCGACAAGCACGCCGTCATCGCCGCGTGCGCCGGCGATGATTTCGTTGTTCACACCGCGGACACTGCCCACGGCGTTGACCGCCGTCAGGGCGCACGCCAACTGGCCGGACGGTGTTCCCGATCCAGCAACGCCGACTCCAAAGCCACCCTTCATGCAACGCGCCGGCCCGAGCAGCTTGCCTACCGTGCATCCCGTGCCGACCCCGACGCTCCCCTCCGCCCAGCCATTGGTCGTCGCGGAGTCGCAGGCTGCATACGCCATGTCCGCGGTCGGCCGCGCGGTGAAACTGCCGAGCGGTGCCAGATCGAACACGACGGCAGCCGGCACAATTGGCACGACACCGCCGGCGATGGCATAGCCGCGTCCGCGTTCTTCCATCCAGCGCATCACGCCGGCGGCGGCATCCAGTCCGTAGGCGCTCCCCCCGGTGAGCAGGATCGCGTCAATCCGGTCATTCGAGGCCCATGGCTCGAGCAGCGCGTATTCGCGGGTTCCCGTCGCCCGGCCGAAGGCAAATCCGCTCGCGCGCAGCGGCCCACTCGTGCCGCGGATGATCGTGCAGCCGGTGGCGCCCGCCGCGTCCGTTGCATGGCCAACTGAAATGCCGAACCCACCCGCGGCAATCGCGTCGAGGTCCGGATTCACGCTGGAGCCGACGGTGGTGGTGGTGCCTTAGCCTGACAGGCGTGGCAGAGGACGATACCCTTCATGTTGCAGAGCAAGCAGATGAAGGTACCGCACCCCTGACAGGGATAGCCTTCCGACGCCCGTTCTTCACGGCCGTGCCGGTGTGTGCTTCGTGCACGACGGAGGTCCCGCCATGTCGAAAGAACATCGCGAACGCCCTGGCGATCGCGATCTCGTCGTCAAGGATGAGGATGCTCGCCATGAATCAGCGCGCACTCCCCGGCCCGCGCGCTTCGCGAGTCGGCAATACGACGGTAAACGTTGCCCCGTGCCCGGGCTGAGAATGCGCCTGGATGGATCCCCCGTGTTCGCGCATGATGCCAAAACTGATCGAAGGTCCGAGGCCCGTCCCGACGCCTCGATGCTTCGTTGTGTAGAAAGGATTGAAGATGTGCGGCAGATGCTCAGACGCAATACCGTTGCCACTGTCGGTCACCGTGACCACCAAGTCGGTTCCCTGACCCTCACTGCGCACGGTGATCCGCTTGACGATCGAGCCATGGGCGCCGCACTAAAACCGCCAGAGGCGGAAGAGATCCACGCCAAGCTGGCGCGGCGTCGGCGCAAACCCGCGCGCGCTGGCATCGTCACGGCAGAAGAGCGCGCTGGTCGGCGGCTCCAGCCCCAGCGACACGAGGTAGCCGTTGGAAAACCGATAGTCGACCTTGGCGCCGAAGGTGTCGCCAATCGCCGCCGAATTGGAGGCGCCGCCGCCGTCAACGAATCTCGACACCGGGCACAGCCCGGCGTCGAGCCGCACAAACCACTTCTCGCTCAACTGCTTCGCGCAGTTGAATCGCGTGCCCTGGAGGACCTTCCCGCCCACATCGCGTACGCCACTGCCATACGCATCCAGACCCGTGGTCGAGAGCTGTACGTCATCGCAGAGTCCGCCGGACGCTTTGCCACCGAGGTAGCTGCCCACGCTCGCGAGCAAGGCACGCCCTGCCGTCGAGCTGTAGCTGTTCCCGTTGTTCCCGCCGCCGATTTCACTGCTGGGTCCGCCCGTGGCGAGGTAGCTCACGAGGTCGGCGGTGTTCACGCGGGCAGAGTCGGGCGTTGAAAGTTCAAGGGTCGGCGAGAGGCGCGTCCCGCCGATGCGCACCCGCACGCGCACGTCGGGGCGGGCACCCTGCTGGGCCACCTGACGCACGACGTAGCCGGCGTTGATGTTCAACGCCGCATTGAGATCGGGGTCGCCGTAGAAGCGCACGTCACCGCTCTCAACGTTGAAGGTGCGCTGCACCGGACCGAGGTTCAGGCGATACGTCCCGCGCACCGTTTGCAGCGGACCTTCGAGCACCAGCTGCGAACGGCCGGCATTGGCGCCGCGCTGGACGCGCGCGCTCGTGACGGTCACGAACCCGCCGAGGTTGATGTTCGCCTCTTCCGATCGCAACCAGACATCGGAGCCCATCCGCACTGTCAGGTTCCGCACTGTGAGGTTGTTCATCAACACGGTGTCGCTCGCCGCAAGCACCCCGTGATCAATGAGCGCAGTGGTGTCGACCACCCGAAGGAAGTTCGGGTCGTCGAGCGAGATCACGCGCTTTTGATACAGCTCTGGAAGGCGGATTTCACCGCGGTCTACCGTGAATCCCCCCGTAAGCGACGACACGGTGCGGCGACCGTTGAGCTGCAGGTTGCCGGTCACATCAAAATCAGCGACACGCGGATCGTTCAGCACGTTGAATCGCTGCGCCTCCAACTGGAGGCCGAAGGAACCATCGTTCACTTCGCGAATGCTGATCCCGCCCGTGATTGTCGCGAGCGAGGTGCGGTCGGTCGCGCTGCGCGCGGCAATGCGCCGCACGGCAATGCTGTCGCCAAGAAATCCAATATCCGCATCCAGCCCTTCGATGCGCGCGAGGCCCATCTGGCGAATCGCCAGCGAGCCGCCGCTCACCGACAGTGAGCCAGTCGCGCGTGGATGTTTCCAGGTGCCGGCCAAGTCGAGCTCCATTCGCAACTGCCCTTTGGCTTCGCGCACGGAGGGGAAGAAGGTCTGCAGCAAGCCGAGACCGGCGCTGTCAGTGCGGATATGCGCGACGAGGGGCTCTTCGATCAGTCGCTGCCCCTCTGGTTCGAAGGCGAGGTCAATCGGCAGGGCGGCGTCGGCGTGCAGTGCGGACACGCCGTTCTTGCTCATCGCGAGCGCGGCGGTGAGCCGTCGTTCCGCATAGCGTCCGTCCGCTTCCACGTCGCCGAGCTCGAAGCCGGCGAGACGGGCCGACCGCAGTGCACCGGTGAAAAAAAGATCCGGACGGGCGCGGGTACCGCGCAGATCGGCGCGCATCGACGCGCGTCCGGCCATCGGTTCGCGGGTCTGGATCAGTTCACCAACATCGGCCAGCGGCACGGTGTCGGCGCGGAAGGTCACACCGATCGTGTCGAGCGTACTGGCGCGGCCGGCGGCGTACACGCGGCCACCGCGCACGCCTGTGAGAATGAGCGTGTCGAGCCGGAATCCGCGCGCATCAAACGTGAGGTGCGCCGGCCGCGAAAGTGACCAAAGGTTTTGCGAGGTGCGCGCCCAGAGGCTGTCGAGGCGCACAAGCGTTGTGTCGCCGACCCGGCGCACATCGGCGAGCGCGCGCGCACGGACGCCAGACGGCGCGGTGAACTGCGCTGTCGTGCGCGCCTGCCAGCCGCCAAGCAGGTCCGCGCGAATCACTCCGTCGTTGAACACGGCTGTGCCCGAGCGGAGTGCATCAAACCGCAACGTGACGGCACCGGTGGCCGAGTCCGGCAGCGCCGACAAC
Organism: Gemmatimonadota bacterium; assembly: GCA_026387935.1. Lineage (GTDB taxonomy): Bacteria > Gemmatimonadota > Gemmatimonadetes > Gemmatimonadales > Gemmatimonadaceae > Fen-1231. Next base: position 79,206 of record JAPLKU010000020.1, read on the forward strand.
GCCACCGTGCCGCGAATCGATCGCGCCGTCGTGGAGCGGAGACGCAGGCCGGCGCCGTCCACCGTGGCGTCGAGCGCATACCGCCCGGTGTGGCCGGTGAGCACGCCAGTCGCGCGCAGCGTCCCCGCGAGCGAGTCCGCCACCGCCTGCATCGTGGCCTCGCGGGCGAGGTAGCGCCTCAGCCCGCCGAGCGAATCAGCCGTGAACAGGAACCGCAGCGTGTCGCTCACCGCTGCCGTGAGGCCGAGCGCGCCACGGGCCGTAAGTTCCCCGGCCGTGCTTTCTACCCGTGCCGAATCCACGTAGACGCGTCCGAGCCCGAAGTGCACTGCCGTCCGGCCACGGAACACCCTGATGCTGTCGATCAGGGAGCGGTCGGCAACGAACTGTGCCGTCCCGGTCATGTTCTCGAGCGAATCGCCGGCAACGTCAAACGCGAAGCGACCGTCGAGCGCCGTTTGCACGTTGCCGGGTTTTTCGAGGGCGCGACGCAGGTCGAAGCCGGCGACCGAGCCGCGCGCCACGCCACGATAGCCCGGCGCGTAGGCGTCGAAGCGCCCGTCAAGCTGCACGCGGCCGCCCTCGCCGACCAAGTCGGTCGACAGTTCAAAATCGGAGATCGTGCCCACCACCCGAAGCGGACCGCGATACTCCCCGCGCAGCGGCAGCATCGGATAGGACTTCGCGACGGTCGTGGTCGAGAGCGGCAGCGCGGTGGACGTGACGTCGAACGACAGGAAATTTTCCCCGAGCGTCGCGCGCCCGCTCCCGCGGAACCGCGACGGAGGCGCATCGTCGCCGTCCGTGTGCACCACATCGGCGTCGCGTACGCGAACGTCGGTCCAGATGGAATCGAGGGTGACCTGTCCGCTGACGAGTCCGTTCATTCGCGGAAAGGCCGCGTTCAGGAACTGCCCGGTGCGCAGGTCGAAGTGGTCCACGTCCATCTGAAATCCGTGGAACTTCGTATTGCCGGGGAAGAGAATGTCGAGTTCGCCATGGCCCGTGCCCTTCGCGGTCGCGCCGGGCACGTTGCGATCGGCGAACGCGAGATCGGCACGTTCCACCTGGAACCGGTTCACTGGCCCGCCGCTCGCCTTCAGCGTGCCGCTCACGAGGCCGCGCCAGGGGTATGGGAACGGCCGGCCGTTGAGCGTTTCAAAAAGCGAAAAATCCGCCGGCGCGAGCACGAGATTCACATTCCGAACTTCGAGCACCGGCCCGCCAACGCCGTACGTCATATCGCCGCGCAGATGTGACCCGTTGCTGCGGAGGTCCATCTCGGTGATCACGTAGTCGATCAAGTCGGGATTGGCGCGCGACTTGATATGCAGCTTCATCGACCCGCCGCCGGAAACGGGCAGCGTCGGATAAATCCAGTGAATGTCGGCGAGCGCCGTGGAATCACTCTTCACTCGCACATCCCAGAACATGTTGCCGGTCGGCCATTCGACCTTTCCCACGGCGGCGCCCACTGAGTGCGGAAGTGTGAATCGCGGTGTGTCGAACCAAACGGTGTCACCACGCCAGAGCGCCGTGCCGCGCAGTTTCTTGATGTCAAACGGCGGCACTGTTTCATTCACGTTCATCTCGGCGATGTCGAACTGTCGCCCAGTGCTGTCCGGGTGGCGGAACCGGAGGCGGGTAATGAGGCCGCCGATGTGGGCCCAGCGCCAGGTCTTTTGAAATCCTTGGTGCCCACGCAGCGCCACGCGCCGAATGTCCTCGCGCAGGTCGGCGAGGTTCGCCACGATGGCACTGTCGCGCCGCGGTCCCTTCAGGGAATCGTCAGGGTTCCACGGTTTGGTCAGCTGCACTTCGCCGCCTTGCATCCGGATGTTGTGCAGCACAATCAACGAGCCAAACGTGCCGCGCGGCCGCAGAATCATGGGTTGCGCCGACTCGTCCTCGACCGGGAAAATCTTTCGGAAGTTCCATTGGCCGTCGAGTTCGCGCCGCACGACCATCAGTGGATTCCGAATGTCAACCGCGCGAAACACGAAGCGGCCATCGAGCAGATCGCGCGGATCGTAGCGCAGCGAGAGCGGGCCGCTCGCGATGTACACCGAATCGTCGGGGTCGCGAAGCTCGAGGGAATCCACCGTGAGGTCCGTCAGAAAACTTCCCGAGATCCGACCGATGTGGAGCCGGCCATGCAGGCCGCTGTTCGCCAAGCCAGACACGCGACCGCGGATCCACTCACGCCCGCCGTCGCTCTGCGTCGCCGCGACCAGTCCGCCAACCACACCCGCGCTGATGAGGACCATCATCAGCGCGCTCACGACGACGAGCAGTTGGCGGCGGCCCATCCCGATTCCCATCGCTAGAACGCCTGCCCGATGGAGATGCTCGGCTGCAACCGGCGCAGGAACGACGACTCGCGGGGCGGCAGGAACGAACCAGGACACGAGCCCGACGCCTGCGACGATTGCCCGCCCGCCGCGGTGGTGACACGCAACGTGTTTCCCGGGCTCACGCAGAGCAGGGCGCCGCCGACCTTCACGGGCGTGTCGAAGTACGCGGCACCGGCAGGGCGTTGGTAGGGGTTGTAGGCGAGATCAAGGCGAATGAACCCAATGATCGTCTTCACGCGAACTCCCGCGCCCGGCGTCCAACGCATCGCGCTGAACCCAAGGCTCGCGCCAGGCGCACCGCGATTCCAGACCTCACCCACGTCGGCGAATGCGGTCCACTGCAGTAAATCAGGCAGCACCAAACTGCGGAACCGCGCTTCGAGATTTGCAACGAGCATCGCGTTTCCGCCCGTTGGCACGGTGCGTTCGCCAGGCGCGTTGTCACGCGCGCGGAAGTAGACGGTGTCTGCCGGATTTGACGGACTGCCGCCGCGCGTGCCATTTGCGCGCACGGTGTCGTACGCCGACGCGATGTAGACCGCCGGGCCAAGTTGATTCTGCGGAAAGCCCCGCACCGTCGTGGGTCCACCCGCAAAGAGACGTTCCTGCGGCGGCACGTAGAGCGCCGCGTTCGTGAACGCGAGGCTGGATCCGACTACCGCGCCAACTCGCAGCCGCGCGGCGAGCACGATGTCGGCGGTGAACGGACGGTACAACGCCCCGTCGAACAGCGCCTTGGTGAATTGCAGCGCGCGGTCGCTTCCCGTGTACATGCCGGCCGTGCGCAGCTCCAGGCGGAGGGCGCTCCCCCGCGAGGGACTGACCGGACTGTCGCCCGTCTCGCGGGTGAACGCGACGCTCGCCACCGCCAGCCGCTGTGCGCGGCTGAACGCATCACGGTCTGCCTGCTCGCACTGCTGGAATACCGCGCAGAGTAGCGCCGGCTGCGCCTCCGTGCGCCCGTACTCGACCGAATAGCCGAAGGCTTGCATCGTCCGGCCCAGCGTGCGCGCGAACGACAACGCGCTGCCGATCGGGGTCGTCCGCAGGAACGCGTTGTACTCCGACCGGCGCTCGCTATACAGGGTCACCGATGGTGCAAACTCACGGAACACGGCTTGACGCGACGCCGAGACGCCGACGTAGTAGTTCAGATCCTTGCTGTACGGATCGGCTTTCGCCTGCGGGCAGAGCGGCGCCGCACTCGCAAAGGGTTCACTGACGCCGATCTTCGACACACGCGTGTTGATGTCCAGTCTCGCTGCGCCGCCGAGAAAGTTGTACTGCGTCACGTCGCCCCTCGCGCGGAAACAGTCGAGCGTGCCGTAGCCTACAGCCGCGCTCGCGGCGCGCATGAACCCTTCGGCAAGATCCAGCGTCACCCCAACCCGTCCTGAATCGACGCTCGCCCCGGCCGTGTCGGTCCGCACGCTTACCTGGTCGTACGCCTCGGTCTGGTACAGGGAGCGCTTCGCGCGTTCCAGGCGTTCCTCACTGTAGAGGTCGCCATCGGCAATGCCCGACACACGCCGTACGGCCCGGTTGTCGAGTCCTTGGGGGGCGCCGGCCCGCGGCGTCACCACAATCCGCAGCGGCCCAACGTTCACACGGCGTCCGGACTGCACGACGAATCGGACGGTCGCGGTGTGCGCGGCCGCGTGGGTGTCGTAGCCGACGAATACTTCGGCCGCCGGGTATCCGCCGTTGCGCAGCCGTCGCGACAGCGAATCGCGAGACTCTTGCATCGCGTACTTGTCGAAGGGTTGTCCACGAGCCGACGCGAGCCCTGCGAGGAGGGCGTCACGCGACTCGACGGCGTCCAGGCCCTCAATCACCATATCCGAAATGAGCACCGGCGCGCCTTCCGTGATCCGAAAGTCGATCGCCACCTGTTTCGCGCCGACGGGGGTTACCAGTGTGTCCACCGTCGCCGCCACATAGCCATGATTGCGATAGAACAGAATCAACCGGAGTGCGTCGAGCGCGAATTGCGACCGGTCGAGACAACGCGCTTTGCCAAAAACACGAAGCTTGCGCCGCGCCCACGACGAGGGAGTCGTGACGATACCGGCGGCGAGCGTCGCTTCAGTGAATGCCTGATTCCCGGAGAAGCGCAGCGCCATCACCTCGAAATCACCAGGATCGCACGTCAATTCCTGCGCGGCGGCAGCGGCCGGCCACGCCAGGAGCGCGACGCAGGCCACGAACCGCGCAACCCGGAAGGCTCGGATCAATCGTCCTTCTGCCCGAAAATGGCGAGGTTGGACGAATGCCCCGGATTGACCTTCTTCTCGGGGTAGATCCAGTGCACGGCCTGATTGACTGCGGTGCAGGCCTCCGCGAATCCAGTGGCGATGAGCTTCAGCTTGCCCGGATAGATCGTCACATCGCCGGCCGCCCAGATGCCCGTACGGCCGGTGTGCATCTCCGAGTTGACCGTGATCTCATCGTTGGCAATCTGCAGGCCCCACTCCGCCAGCGGACCGATATCGCTCACAAATCCAAGCATCGGTAGTACGTGGTCGGCCTTTACGCGACGCGTCGTTTTCGTCTTCACGTCGCGCAGTTCGATTTCCGAGAGCTTGCCGCCGTCAGCGATCACATCATGCAGCTCGTGAAACGTGTGGATCGTTGTCTTGCCGGCCGCGGCCGCGACCTGCACCGACGCCACGGTCGCAGCGTGTGCGCGGAAGCGGTCGCTGCGATGCACGAGTGTCAGACTCGCCGCGCGCGGCGAGAGCTGGTCGGCCCAGTCGAACGCCGAATCGCCGCCGCCGATGATGACGACGTGCTTGCCGTCATACGCCGACGGGGCGCCGACCTGATACGAAATCCCCTTCCCTTCCCACGGAGCGGCCGCGGCCTGCGGCAGCTTTCGTGGCGCAAACGCGCCGATCCCGGCCGCGATGACAATGCTCCGCGTTGCGAAGCGATCGGTCTCGGTGATCAACTCGAGATGGCCATCGGTCTCGACGAGGCCCGTGACACGCTGGCCGCCGTGGAACGTGCCGCCGAACTGTATCGCTTGCTCATGCAGCGACTTGACGAGATCCTTCGCCAGGACCTTCGGAAAGCCACCGACATCGAAGATGAATTTTTCGGGGTACAATGCCGTGAGTTGACCGCCCGGGTCCGGAAGGGCGTCAACGATTTGTGCGCTGGCGCCACGCATGCCAGCATAGAACAGGCCAAAAAGCCCGGTCGGCCCGCCGCCGATGATGGTGATGTCCCGGATGTCGTGCGCCATGGCTCCAAATTCGCCCTCGTAACCACGTCGGGCAACCTTTAAAACAACTACGATTCCCATGGCCGATATGACTGACAACACCCGCATGATCGAGTATGTGGGCCCAACGCCACGATGTTCGGGCTGGCACTCGACCAGTGGGCCGTAAAGCACGACTCCGTGGGTACACCGGAGAAGCTGCAGGCCCACCTCGCGCGCCTCTTCCCCACCACGTACAGCCGCGGTGGAAGCGCGAAAGAGCGGAGCCATGATCCAGATCCCCGAGTAAACTGCGTCGGCGACCACCGGCCCTTCCTGATACTTTTCTCCCGTGACTCTCAAGATCTACACCAAGACCGGCGATGACGGCCGCACTGCACTCTTCGGCGGTGGCCGCGTCACGAAGGACGACATTCGAGTGTCGGCGTACGGTGACGTCGACGAGCTGAATGCCTTTATCGGCTCGGCGCGCGCCGCCGAGATGATGCCGCGAATCGACGAGGTGCTGGCGCCGGTACAGCGCGATCTCTTTGCGATTGGCGCCCTCCTGGCAACGCCGCACCCGGAAGAGCACAAGAAGCAACTCGAGAAAGCGCGGATCTCGGACAAACGCATCGCCCAACTCGAGCAGGCGATTGACGACGGCGAAGGAGAACTCATGCCGCTCAAGGCCTTCATCATGCCGGGCGGCACGCCAAAGGCGGCGGCACTTCATGTGGCCCGAACCGTCTGCCGGCGCGCCGAACGCGCCGTGGTCCGGCTTTCGCACACCACAGATGTACCGCCAATCGTGATCGTCTATCTGAATCGCCTTTCTGATCTCCTGTTCGTGCTCGCGCGCGTGGCTAACCACCGCGCCGGCGCCGGCGAAGTCACCTGGTAGGTTCCGCCTCGCGCGCGTCCGTCGAGCTGAAACTGCACGGCGCGCGCATCCTGATCGGCGCGGCGCTGACCGGCGCTGCCACCGACGCCATCCGCGCGACGGCGGGCTCGCGGCGCATGGCCGTCATCAGCGATTCGAACGTGTCGCTGTTACATGCCGCACCGCTTGCGCGGGCACTCGCGGTGCCAGGCGACGACTGTTTTACCGTCCCGGCAGGCGAAGCGAGTAAGTCGCGCGCGGAGTGGGGCCGGCTGACTGACGCGATGCTCGCGCGCGGATTCGGACGCGACTCGGTTGTCATCGCGGTCGGCGGTGGCGTCGTTGGTGACCTCGCCGGATTTGTCGCCGCGACGTACATGCGCGGCGTACCGCTGGTGCAGGTGCCGACGTCGCTGCTGGCGATGATCGACGCGGCAATCGGTGGCAAGACCGGCGTGGACACGGCGGCCGGGAAAAATCTGGTGGGTGCGTTTCATCAACCGCTGCTGGTGGTGGTTGATCCCGAGGCGCTGCGCACGCTGCCCGCGGCACACCTGCGAAACGGATTGGCCGAGGCACTGAAGCACGCAGTGATCACGGGCCGCGCGGAGTTTGATTGGTTCGTCGCGAATGCCGCGGCCATGGTGCGCTCGAGCGGGCCTGACGCCGCCATCATCGCGGAATTGGTCGAGCGGAACGTGGCGATCAAGGCATCGGTCGTGGCGCGCGATGAGCGGGAAAATGGAATCCGGAAGTCGCTCAATTTCGGCCACACGATTGGCCACGCGATCGAAACGGTCGCGGGGTTTTCCATTCTCCACGGCGAATGTGTCGCGATCGGGATGCGCGTCGAGGCGATGATCGCCCAGGCGCTTGGCTTGGCCGGCACATCGCTGGTGCCCGAACTCGAGCAGGCACTGTGCGCGCTGCAACTTCCGCTGCGCCCCACCGCCGCGATGCGCGCGGACGACGTGCTCGCCGCAACACGCAGCGACAAAAAGGCGCGCGCGGGCACCGTGGAATACGCGCTGGTACGTGAGATCGGAGCCGTCGCCGGAAGCGAGCACTCATACGGCACGCGCGTCGCCGACGACGTGGTACTTGCGGCACTCGCGAACGCACTCAACGCCTAGCGTTCGCACGCCGTTCAGCCCGGGGTATACTCGGCATCCAGCGACAATAGTTACCGGGAATGCGATTGCGTCATATTTGTGATATAATCGCAACCTGTTACCCAACAACGTGTTACGGCTCCGTTTCACCCAATTCCCGATGGGCGGCATGCGACTTGGGTGTTGACCGAATCCGGACCCGTACATAACCTGCTCGTCCTTGCTCGTCCCTGCCGACCTTCAGCACATGGTCGGCAGTTGTTTGTTTGAGAATGACTGTGAGTGCTCTGCAGCCCAACGCCTTACCGGGGTATGTATGCAGCCTGCGTCCGAGTCGAGAAGCAAAACGTTCTTCCGTTCGTCACCCTCGACAGCGTTCGACCAGTACCTACAGGACATTCAGAAGCTCCCGCTGATTACGGACCCCGCCGAAGAAAAACGGCTGGCGCGTCTGGCCCAGAAGGGAGATGAAAAAGCCGCCGAGCGGCTCGTGACGGCGAACCTTCGATTCGTCATCTCCTATGTCAAGAAATATCAGGGCCACGGACTCGATCTTTCCGAGCTCGTCGCCATTGGCAATGAAGGCCTGCTCAAGGCCGTGCGAAAGTTTGATCCGGACCAGGGCGTCAAGTTCATTTCGTACGCCGTGTGGTGGGTACGCCAGGCCGTACTGAAGGCGCTTGCCGAACAGACCCGCTCCGTCCGCATCCCGCTCAACCAGAACTCGCAGCTGATTCGCCTGTCGCGCGCCGAGACGATTCTCGGCCAGGTCCTGAAGCGCGACCCGACCGACCATGAGATCGGTCGCCTCCTTGAAGAAACACCGGAGCAGGTTCGCAATTCCAAGCAGATGTCCGCCACCGAGCTGTCGCTCGACGCGCCGGTGGATCGCGGCGACCGCGATGCCGCCACCCTCGGCGAGCGTTTCTCTGGCGCCGACGGCATCGAGATCGAAGAGAACACCGACGCGAACCTGATGCGCGAGACGATCACTCGCGTGTTCCAGCACCACCTCACGCCGCGTGAACGGAAGATTCTCAATCTGTATTACGGCCTCGACGAAGGGACCGAGGCGATGACGCTCGAGAAGATCGGAGCGCTCATGGGCGTGACCCGTGAGCGAATCCGGCAGATACGTGAGCGCGCATTCGAAAAACTCCGCGAGTCGCCCGAATGGCGGTCGCTCGAAGGCTTCTGGGCGATCACCTGAGCCCACGCAGTCCCCACCCAACTGGTGCTGTCCGCCCCGGTGCGGCGACATGAGTTGACTCAAAGGGCCGAACGCAAGTTTGGCCCTTTGTGCGTTCCGCTCTCTCTGCCCGTGCACGCGGGCCTGTCCGGCCCGTGCGTCGGGGGTGGGCACTCCCGTTAGCATTCTGTCGTGGACCCCCTGACCGGCACTCTCTCCGCTATCGTCGGCGCAACGCATGTCATCGCGCGCCCGTCGGAACTCATCGTGTATGAGAACGACGGTCTTCCTGGGTACCACAAGCTTCCGCGGCTGTTTGTCGCTCCTGGCAATCGTGAGGAAGCCATCGCCGTCGTGCGTGCGCTTGCGGCATCCAACGCGCCATTTGTGGCCCGCGGCGCCGGCACTGGCCTGTCGGCTGGATCGCTCGCGGACGGCATTGTCATGGTGGGGATGCAGCGGATGCGCCGGATCATCGAACTCGACCCTGTCGCACGTTTCGCGACGGTCGAACCGGGGGTCGTAAACGCGAATCTGACGAAGGCCGCGGCGCCGCACGGACTGCACTACGCGCCGGATCCATCGAGCCAGACGGCATGCACGATTGGCGGGAACGTTGCGGAAAACGCCGGCGGGCCACACTGTCTCAAGTACGGCGTGACGATGAATCACATCCTCGCCGCGACCGTGGTGTTGCCTGACGGTGAAGTCGTTCGCCTCGAGGCCCCGCGTGATGACGAGATCGGGATCGATCTGCTCGGTGCATTTGTCGGATCGGAAGGCTGCTTCGGCATCGCCGTCGACGTGACCGTGAAGCTCACGCCGAACCCGGCGCGCATCTGTACGATGCTCGCGGACTTCATGACCGTCGATGGTGCTGCCGAGGCCGTGAGCGCGATCATCGCCGCGGGAATTGTGCCGGCGGCACTTGAGCTGATCGATGCTGGCACGATTGCCGCTGTCGAGGCTTCCATTTACGCCGCGGGCTACCCTACCGACGCGGCCGCGGCGCTGATCGTCGAGGTTGACGGCCCGATTGCAGGACTGGACGAAGACGTCGCTGCCGTGGGGCGCATCTGTCGCGCCGCGGGCGCGCGCACCGTACGCAGCGCCACTGATGCGGCCGAGCGTGCGCGACTCTGGCAGGGGCGCAAGAAGGCCTTCGGCGCGATGGGCCGGATGTCGCCAAACCTCGTGGTCCAGGACGCCGTTGTGCCGCGCACGAAGCTCGCGCCTGTGCTGCGCGCCATTGCGGAAATCAGCGCGCGCTACCGCGTGACGGTGTGCAATGTTTTTCACGCCGGCGACGGCAATCTGCACCCGAACATTCCGTACAACGCCAGCGATCCCGACGAAGCCGCGCGCGTCCACGAGGCGTGCGACGAGATCATGGCCCTGTGTATCGCCGAAGGCGGGACCATCACGGGCGAGCATGGCGTCGGGCTCGACAAGCTGCCGTATATGGACGCCCTGTTTACGCCGGATTCACTCGACGCGATGTGCCGACTGCGTTCGGCGTTCGATCCGGCGCGGCGCGCAAATCCCGGCAAGGTGGTGCCCATCCATCGCTGCAAGGAATGGCTCGCCGCTCCCGGAGTGGAAGCATGACGGCTCGCCCGGCCAGCACGGACGAACTCGCCACACTGGTGCGCGACGCGCACGCGCGTGGCGCGGCGCTCCGATTTGAAGGCAGCGGCCGTTGGTCGGATGGGCGCTCGCCGGCAACCCGCATCTCGCCGAATGCGAAACGCGTGTCGCTTGCAGCGCTCTCCGGCGTGGTATCCTACGTGCCGAACGACTTCACGCTTACGGTCCGCGCCGGCACCACACTCGCCGAACTCGATGCGATCACCGCGCCGAACAATCAGTGGTGTCCCCTGCTTTCCTGGGGCGATGACCACGGCACGGTTGGCGCGACCTTTGCGACGGCGACGGCAGGACCTTGCAGCGAAGCGCTTGGCCGACCGCGCGACATCGCGCTCGGACTCGAGTTTGTGGATGGCACCGGCACGGTGATTCGCGCGGGAGGCCACGTCGTGAAGAACGTCGCCGGATTTGATCTCACGCGGCTCATGGTGGGCTCCTTCGGCTCGCTCGGCGCGATCACCGAAGTTTCGGTACGGCTCCGCGCACGGCCAACGGCCGATGTCACCTGGAGCGTGACGGCCGATGGACCGAATGCCCGCGAGCAGCTGTCAAGAATCCGGCGCGGCACGATCACGCCACTGGCCTGCGACGTGCTCAGCGACGAGGTGGCCCGCGAGCTGGGCGTGCCCGCGTTGAGCGCACTCGTCCGATTCGGCGGCAATGCGGCGCTCATCGCCGCGGCGCGCGCTGAGGTCAGCACGATCGGCACGATCCATGTGCTCGATGCGTCCGTGTGGACGCGCTACCGATCGCTCGATCCGCATCCGCGACGGCTCGACGCGCGTCCATTGGATGGCGCCGTGGCCGGCCGGATCAAGGAACGATTTGACCCGGCGGGCATCATGAACCCGGGCGTCTTCGGGGAGCGCGCATGACCGCCGCCCCAAGAACACTTCCCGGCGCGGACCTCTGTGTACACTGCGGGTTTTGCCTGCAGGCCTGTCCTACCTACCTGACCCTGGACGACGAAAACGATTCGCCGCGCGGCCGCATTGTGCTGATGAAGGGGCTCGCAGCGGGCACATTGTCTGCGACTGACGATGCCGTCGGCAATCATCTCGACCAGTGCCTCGGCTGCCGGGCGTGCGAAACGGCCTGTCCCTCCGGCGTACCGTACGGACAATTGCTCGAACAAACCCGCGCGGAAACTGCCACCGCGCGGCCGATCGGATTCCTGTCACGCGTTGTGCTGGCAACGTTCGCGCATCCGCCGTTGATGGCGATCGCCATGGCCGGCGCACGATTGCTTCGCGCGCTGAGGATCACACGGCTGCTCGCGCGCGTTCCTGGCCGGCTTGGCAACCTGATGGCGACGCTCGAAGCCACACGACGCGGCGCGGCAGCGTCCTATCCGCCCGCACCGGTAACGCGCGCACGCGTCGCGGTACTGCAAGGGTGCGTAATGGAGGGCCTGCTCGCACCGGTGAATCGCGCGACGGAACGCACCCTCGCGCGAAATGGCTATGCGCTCTGCTCGGCCGAAGGCCAACAGTGCTGCGGCGCGTTGCATGCCCACGCCGGCGATCGCGAGACTGCGCGCGCGCTCGCCCGTGCCAACATCGCGGCCTTTGAACAGTCTGGAGCGGCGTTTGTCGCCGTGAATTCCGCCGGCTGTGGCTCGGCGATGAAGGAGTACGGCCACCTCCTCGCCGGTGACGCGGCATGGCACGACCGGGCCGCGGCCTTCGGCGCACAGGTGCGCGATGTGAGCGAGCTGCTCGCCGAGGCAGGCCCTGTTCCGGCTCGTGGTGCGGCGATCAAAGTCGCCGTGGATCACCCGTGTCATCTCATGCACGGGCAACGGCTCTCTGATCCACCGGCCCGCGTGCTCGCGGCAATTGGCGGGATCGCGGCGACGGAACTTCCCGACGCCGCGCAGTGCTGTGGTAGCGCCGGGCTCTACTCGCTTGCTCAACCGGCGCTGTCGCAGCGCATTCTTGCACCGAAACTCAATGGCATCGGCGCGAGCGGCGCAACGATTGTCGCAACCGGAAATCCCGGCTGCATGATGCACATCAGCGCGGGGCTTATCCGCGCGGGCAGCGATGCGCGAGCACTGCATCCAGTGGAGTTGCTCGACGCAGCCTACGCGACAGACCATCAGGCGGACCATCAGGGAGGCTCGCGATGACGCCGCCATCAGACGCCTATCGTGCGGCGCGCGAGGCTGCCGTCTTGATCGACCGCAGCGACCGCATACGGATCGAGTTCTCCGGTGCGAAGGCCGTCGAGACGCTCAATGGCCTTTTCACCAACGACGTGACCAAGTTGATGCCCGGCTCAGGTCAATACGCCGCCGCACTCACGAACAAGGGCAAGGTCATCGCCGACGTGCGGGTCTTTGCGCTTGCCGACCGGTACCTCGTCGACACGTCCGCCGCTGCCGGTCCTGGATTCAGCGCGATGATCAAGAAGTACGTCAATCCGCGGTTGGCATCGTATCGCGATGTATCTGCGGAGTTCGGGACGATCGGCGTGTTCGGAGCAGAGGCGGCGCGTGTGCTTGCCGCCGCGGGAGGCGCGGACGGCGCTCAATTGCGGGCACTGGCTCCGTACGGGCACATGGTGCACAAGGGCGGCTTCTGGGCGCGCGTCCCCGACCTCGGCGTGGACGGATTCGACGTCTTCGCGCCAACGGCGGTGCTCGCGGATATGCGAAACGCACTGGAGCGCAGCGGCGCAACTGCACTCGACGCCGCGGGCGCGGACGTTCTGCGGGTCGAAGCGGGCCGTCCGCTCTGGGGAACGGACATGGACGAGAACACGCTTGCCCAGGAGGCAGCACTCGATCGGCCCGACCTCGCCGCGATCTCGTTCGACAAGGGGTGCTACACAGGCCAGGAGACGGTCGCGCGCGTGCACTTTCGCGGACATGTGAATCGCACGCTACGCGGTTTGACGTGCGAGGCGGCACCGCGTTCAGGCGCACGTGTCGCGCACGGGGAGAATCTTGACGCGGGACTCGTGCGCTCGACCGCGCTCTCGCCGCGCTTCGGCGCCATCGCGTTGGCGTACGTGCGGCGCGAAATCGAGGATGGCGCGCATGTCGCCATCAGCTGGGACGGTGGTGAAACCGCGGCCGTGGTTGCTCCACTTCCCTTCGCCTGAAATACGAAGGGCGCACCCTTTTGGGTGCGCCCTCAGCAGTCGAACGAAGCGCAGAACTACGGCTTCTTCGTGTCCGTCTTCGCGCCAGCAGCCGGAGCCGCGGCCTTCGCCGTCGAATCCATCTTCATCGTGCTGTCCATCGGGGCGGCAGCGGCAGCGGCCGGAGCCGGCGACGCAGCTTCGGGCGCCGGAGCGGCCTTTTCGCCGCCGCACGCGGCGAGCGAAAGAATCGCTGCCGCAAGGGTGATACGCTTCATGGGGAAAATCTCCTGGTCGGAACTGAGTGGGGCGCAGCAATGACTGCGCCATTTACGCAGTCCTCGTACAGGTCCAAAAAGTAGCGAACCCAGACTCATTTGTCAAGTGTGGGAGAATCGCAAGCGCAAGCGACGTAAGAGGTTGAGTTACCCCTGCCATCGGAATCGGATTCGAACGTTGTTCTTCGAAATCCGAACCGAACATTACATTCTGCAGTTCACGGGGCACTCGCAGGCGACTCGAGACAGTCGTTCATCAGATCATGGCAATCGACGCGACGCACGACCCGGAAACAACGCAGGTCATTCGCGGCGCTTGTCCGCACGACTGCCCCGACTGCTGCGCCACGCTTGTCACGGTCGAGCGCGGCCGCGCCACGAAGATCCAGGGCGACCCGAACCATCCCTTCACGCAGGGATTCCTCTGCGCAAAGGTCAATCGCTATCTCGAGCGCACTTACCATAAGGACCGGCTCACGACGCCGTTGCGCCGCGTTGGCCCCAAGGGCAGCGGGAAGTTCGAGCCGGCTACGTGGGAGGAAGCGCTGACGGACATTGCAGCGAAGCTGAACGTGATTCGCGCGTCGTCAGATGGACCGCAGGCGATTCTCCCGTACTCGTATGCAGGCACGATGGGTTACGTACAGGCCGAATCGATGGATCGGCGCTTCTTCCACGCGATTGGTGCCTCGAAGCTCGACCGGACGATTTGTTCGACGGCCGGTGCGGTCGGCATGCAGATGACGGTTGGCGCGAACGTCGGCGCTGATGGTGAAGGACTCCCGTGGAGCGACCTCGTCCTCCTCTGGGGGACGAATACGCTCACGGCCAATCCGCACCTCTGGCCCCATGTGCTCAAGGCGCGCGAGAACGGCGCGACCATCATCGCCATCGACCCGATTCGGACGCGGACGGCTGAACAGTGCGACGAGTGGATCGGCATTCGGCCCGGCACGGATGCAGCGCTCGCCCTCGCCATGATGCACGTCATTTTTGCCGAAGGGCTCGAAGACGCCGACTACATCGAGCAGTACACGCTCGGCGGTGACCAGCTGCGTGAGCGCGTGAAGGAATGGTCGCCGGCGCGCGCGGCGCCGCTCACGGGCATTCCCGAAGAAACGATCATTTCGCTTGCACGCCGATATGGCCGCGCAAAATCGGCATTTCTCCGCATCAACTACGGCTTGCAGCGCCATGGCGGCGGCGGCATGGCGGTGCGCACGCTCGCCTGCCTTCCGGCCGTGTGCGGTCACTGGCGCCGGCCCGGTGGTGGCATCCAGCTCTCGATGAGCAAGTCGTTCCAGTTCAACAAGGACGCCTTGATGCGTCCCGACCTGCTCCCGGGACCCGTCCGCACGATCAACATGATTCGCCTCGGCGACGCGCTGAACACCGCCGATGCAGGCGTTGGCGGACCGCCGGTGAAAGCCATCGTTGTCTACAATTCGAATCCCGCCGCGGTGGCGCCCGATCGCAACGCGGTCGTTCGCGGACTCAGCCGAGAGGATCTTTTTACCGTTGTGCTCGAACATTTCCAGACCGACACGGCGGACTGGGCCGACTGGTTGCTCCCGGCGACGACGCAGCTCGAGCATTGGGACGTCCATTTCTCCTACGGACATCTCTACGCATCGCTCAACCGGCCGGCGATTGCGCCGATGGGTGAAGCGAAGCCGAATAGTGAGATCTTCCGGTTACTTGCCGCGAAGATGGGGCTCGACCATCCGGCGCTTCGCGAAGACGACCTCTCCATCATTCGCGGTGCGCTCGACACCACGAGTCCGATCATGAAGACCGTCACGCTCGACTCGCTGATGGACAAAGGATGGGTGCGGCTCAATGTGCCGACACCGCACGTCCCGTTCGCTGAAGGAAACTTTCCGACGCCCAGTGGCAAGTGTGAGTTTTATTCGGAACGGCTCAAGGCGCAGGGCATGGATCCACTGCCAACGTTCACGCCGCCGCATGAGTTCCCCGAGACCACACCAGAGCTCGCGGCGCGTTTTCCGCTGAACCTGATTTCTTCGCCACGCCATCAGTTCCTGAACAGCACGTTTGTGAACGTGGATTCGCTGAGGCGAGATGCGTCTCCGGAAATCGTGCTGAACACCGCCGACGCGGCCGTCCGCAGCATCGTGGACGGCGCCCGGGTGGTCGTCGGCAACGACCGCGGATTTTTCACGGGCATCGCCCGCGTCAATGACTCTGTCCGCGAAGGCGTCGCCAACGCGCCGAGTATCTGGTGGACGAAGCTTGCGTCCGATGGCAAAAACGCGAACGACACCACTTCGCAGCTCGAGACCGACATGGGGCACGGCCCCGTGTTTTACGACAATCTCGTCGAGATTCGCGTGGCCGACTGAACGCGTGGCATGACTAGAACGGGTTGACCGTAAACCCCTGCTGGTGAAGGACGGCGTGGGCGAAGGCTGCTGACGGCGCGACGAGGACGAACGGGAGAATCTTGTCGCGCGGCATCTTCTTATTGGCTGCCGTCTGGCCACAGAGGATGATCCGTACGCCGGCCTTCGACATTTCCTCGAGGAACGCGATATTCGGGTTGTCGACGCCCTTCCTGGCGCGGTATTCATCGTTGGTGAGCAGTTCCTCGCCGGCCGACCCGTGCACGACGACCGCGACCTGCACGTTGCCGCGCGGGATTCCGAGCACGGCAGCCTGATTCACGAACCGCGCCGGCACGTCGAAGTTGGCGTTCGCGTCGCCGGGCTTGGCCGATCCGACGTTGATGTCCCAGGAAATCTTGTACACCTGGTCGGCCGGAGCCGGGAACGTCGCGTTTGGGACCGGGGAGTGCGTTCCGCCCTTCATGATGACGGGGCCGGTCTGTTGCTGAGCGGCGGCCTGACCAGCGACAATCGTGAGCAATGCGCCAGCAATGATGACGTGTCGCATGAAAGTTCCCTCTGGGTAGACGCTGTATACACGCGCCGTGAATTTTTCGCCGAGCCTAAGTTAGATTGCGACCATCCCCAATCAACTGACAATGGTACGACTTCCGGACACCATCGGCCAACTCAAGAAATCGAAGCTGGGTACGGCAACCCGCTCGGTGAAAGCGGAAATCCGCGCCAATTTGCTGGCGCGATTGAAGGATGGTGGACCCGTCTTTCCAGGCATCGTCGGATACGAAGACACCGTCGTTCCGCAGATCGTCAATGCATTGCTCTCGAAGCACAATTTCATCCTGCTCGGACTTCGCGGACAAGCCAAGTCGCGTATTCTCCGGTCGCTGACCGGGCTGCTCGACGAGGCGATTCCGATTGTGGCGGGCAGTGAAATCAACGACTCGCCGTTTGCACCGATCTCCAAGTTCGCGCGCGAACGCATCGCGCAGGGCGGCGACGACACGCCGATTGCCTGGGTCGGTCGCGAGCAGCGGTTTGTCGAGAAGCTGGCAACGCCGGACGTCACGGTGGCGGACATTATCGGTGACCTCGACCCGATCAAGGCCGCGCGTGGCGGACACATCCTCTCCGACGAACTCACCATTCACTACGGCATGCTGCCGCGTGCCAATCGCGGCATCTTCGCGCTCAACGAGCTTCCGGATCTCGCCGGCAAGGTGCAGGTGAGCCTGTTCAACATCATGCAGGAAGGCGACGTCCAGATCAAAGGCTATCCGGTCCGGCTTCCGTTGGACGTACTGCTCTGCTTCACCGCGAATCCCGAAGACTACACCGCACGCGGCAAGATCATCACGCCGCTGAAGGACCGTATTGGCAGCGAAATCATCACGCACTATCCTGAGGAAGTCGACCTCGGCATGGAGATCACGCGCGCGGAGTCGTGGACCGACCGCGAAGGGATGACGCTGCGGTTGTCGCCGCTGCTTGAAGAGCTCGTCGAGCGCGTCGCGTTCGAAGCGCGCACCGATAAGCGGATTGATCGGCGCTCCGGCGTGAGCCAGCGGATGCCGATCACGGCCATGGAGAACGTGGTGTCGAATGCGGAACGCCGCGCGCTGCGATTGTCAGAGAAAGCCGTTGCGCCGCGCCTCGATGACGTGTACGCGGCGCTCCCGGCGATCACCGGCAAGCTGGAGCTCGAGTATGAAGGCGAGATTGTGGGCGGCGCCAACATCGCGCGCGAGCTGATCCGCCGCGCGGCCGATGCCACGCTCCGCGCGCACGCGCCACACGCCGACACGGATTCGATCGTGATCTACTTCGATGAAGGCGCGGCGTTGCAGGTAGCAGACGACGCCGGATCGTCGGTGCTCAGAAAGGCATTTGACACCGTGCCCGGACTTGCCGCGCTGGTTATCGAGCATGATCTCGCACCGGATGACGACGATGCGCTGGTGGCATTCGCGTGCGAGCTGGTGCTCGAGGCACTGGTCGCACGCCGAAAGATTTCACGGAGTGATCGCGGCCGTTACGGCCGTGCGCGCCAGGAGGATTCGCGGCGCCGGCGCAGTGAAGAACCACCTGACGATATGACGGTGTAGCGCTGGCCGGCCGCGCGATCAGCGGCCGTGCCGGTGTGGTCAGCTCACTCAGGCCGCGCCGGCGCCCAACCCTGCCGCGCGCCCGGTGGCCCACGCCCAGTAGAAGTTGTAGCCCCCAATCGGGCCGAAGGCGTCGAGCACTTCACCGCAGAGGAAAAGTCCGGGGTGCCGACGACTCTCCATCGTGCGCGCCTGCACTTCACTGAGGGCGACGCCGCCACCGGTGACTTCAGCTTTCTTGTAGCCCTCGTCGCCGCTCCAGGGCAGTTCGCCGCGCACAAGTGTCGCGATGAGGCGAAGCCGTTCTTCGCGCCGCATATCGGAGAGCGACCGATATGGATCAACCTGTGCGATTTGCATCAGGACGGCGGCCAGGCTGTCCGGCATTTCATCACGCAGCGCGCCGCGCACCGTGCGTGCTCCCCGTGGTGCGAAGGCGCGTTCCCAGTCGGCATCCGCGAGTGGCGTCCACTGCACCCGGATTCGCGCGCGTGATTCAGCCGCCGTGTTCGGCCCACACTCATCGCGGTCGCGCACGACGACGTGTGACACATCGAGTGCCGCTGGTCCGCTGTAGCCATGATGCGTGAAGAGAAAGCCGCCCGTGAAACTTGCCGAACGCGTCGGTGAAGTCGCCTTGAGCGTGACCGTAAGCGAGACGCCGGAGAGGGATGCATACGTACCCTGATCCGACAGAATCGGTGTGAGCGCGGCGTAGGTGTCGTTGATGGTGTGACCCAGGGCGGCAAGCGTCCGCAGACCGAAGCCGTCACTGCCGGTATTCGGGACCGAGAGCCCGCCTGTGGCAACGATCAGTCGATCGCACGTGACGTGCGGCTCATTCTCGAGGTCGACGCGCCAGCCGCCAGCCTCGGGCGCGATGCGCACGACCGTCGAGTTCATTCGGATATCAACGCCCTGCGTCCGCGCATGCGAGAGTAGCCCGTCGCGCACGTCGCGCGCCTTGTGCGACGCCGGAAACACTTTCAGTTCTTCCGCCTCATCGACCAGCGGAATGCCAAGTTCATTCTCGAAGAACGCGCGCTGCTCGGCGAGCGGCCAGGCACGAATCATCTTGTGCAGGGTGTTTACCGACGAGTCGGTAACGAAGCGTGCCTCATCCACCCGCATGGGGAGGACGTTGCACCTGCCGCCACCGCTGATCAGGATCTTCCGGCCGCCATCCTTGGTGCGCTCAAGCAGAATGACCTCGACGCCAGAACGGGCCGCGAAAATCGCGGCCATCGTACCGGCGGCTCCTGCGCCAATTACCACGACTCGGGGCATGTGCTGCAAAGTAGCGGTCACGCCCAACTCAGAAGATCTGGCCGAACTGGACGCGCACTCGCCAAGGTGACGGATGATCCACCGCCCGCGCGGCCATGACGCCCACTGCACCGCCAAAGAACCGGAGCCCACCCGCGACCGTAGTTCGCGCACTTCCCGTCGTTGCCGATCCCGGTGCCAGTGCGGCGACCATCGCGCGTGCGCCAGCAGTCGACACGCCGGTCCATCCGGTCTGCGCCGTCACGCTCAGCGCCGGCGCCAGCGCTGGAAGCCAGAAGCGTTCGGTAAGGCGAATGGGCGCCAGCCAGATATTCAGTCGGTACATCGCCATCCCGCGAAGTACGGCCGCTTGGTCTCCTGCGAATGCCTTGTACTCATAGCCCGGAAGGTTCTGTGTGCTGCCCAGTTCAAACAGTTGCTGCGCCGGTCGATCAGCGCCAAAGAGTGCACCGGCATCAAATCGGCTCGCCAGCGTCCAGCGCCCCGAATTGATTCGCGCCGCGAGCCGCAGTTCCGCGCGCTGGTAGTTGAGGCCGCCGTCGCCACGGCGATATGACAGCGCGCCACCAACGCCCGGGCGCACAAACTCCGCCGCGACGTCGGGATGCCACTCGAGCAGGAGCGCCGTTCGCGCATAGCCGCCAGGACTGACCGGCCGGTTGGGCAGGAAAGCCGTCGACGACAATGGCCCTCGAGTGAGGGCGGGGGTCACCATTCGATCATGGGCGTACCCCAGCTCAAGCCGTGTGCGCACCGCGCGATCGTGGGACAGATAGGCCGCGACGCCGTGCGCATAGGTACGGTCCACGTAGTCGAACTCGTCGACGCCGAAGAGGGGCGCGAACGGAGAGCCGGACGAATCGAGGGCGAACGCAAAATCGTTTGTGTTGTCGAGCGAGCGTCCGGCGCGCAGCCCGTACGTCCCATCGCCGCGGTGGAGGTCCGCGCTGATACGCCCGCGCGCCGTGCGCTCACTCCATGCGTAGCCGCCGACCGCCTGCGCGCTGAATCCCGGCAACGCATCACGAGCGCGAACCCGGACGCCTGCGCCAGTGAATAGCCCTTCGATGCGATTGAATCGCACCAGATCACTGAGCCGCTCGCCCTGCACCGTCCAGATGGGCAGGCCAGTCGAGCGCCACTTGAGCGGCGCGACGTCCGCGAAGTCTTCTGCGCTCGACACCGCCGTGGCGGTTCCAATCGACTCCCGCCAGTCGGAAAACGACGCCAGCGTGTCCCGTGGCGCAATTGTCAACCGGTGCGGCTGCGCGCGCAGCGTATCGGTTGACAGCACCTGCGCCGCGTCCGGTGCCACGATTTCGTAATCCCTGAACCGCGACACAATCCGAAACACCGCCTTCGAATCACCCAGCACCGGGGCGAGCGCCTGAAAGTCAAACCGCTGAAAACTCGGCAACCAGAACTGTTGATTCACTTCGCTATTGACGAGCTCCACAAATGCGATGGCCTCGATCTGGCTGCTGAACGACAATGCGCGCCGGAGCGCGGGCTCCGGCTGGGTGACGCTCTGGAATGCCCCGCGCATCCGAACAACATGCTTTCGGTCAGCGTCGAGATCGATTTCGCCGGTGAATATCGTCACGCCGGGCTTGAGATCGGCCTTTGGTACCACATCGATTCGCACGATCCGGATTTCGCGGTCGCCGACCTTCAACGCTTCGATCGTGTCGCCACCCGTATACCGGTAGTACTGATCGCGATCGTCGGCGAGGGGGTGGACCGCGTACGTCGTCCGCCGGCTCGGCGCCGCACCCGGCCGCCGCCACGTCGTGTCGCGACCGAACAAGAGGGCCAGCCTGTTTCCGTAGAGCGAGGGCACCGTCCACGCATTTCGGAAGAATCCAAGTGACGAAATCTGGAATCCAAGGCTTTGGTTTCGATATCCCGTCACTCGCTGTTCGAATTCGCCCGTGCGGCTCCAGGTGAGTTCGTTCGCGGTCTGTTCAATAGACACGGCGGCTTCGTAGCCAGAACCGTTGCGCGTCCCCATTGAGATCTCGCTCTCGACGCGCGCGCGGTACTTCCCGAGTGCGGCGGGTACAAGATGGTTCACGCGCGCGGCCGCACTCACCAGCGCGCGCAGTGCCGGCGAGGCGTACTGCGCCGTATCCGGCGCTGCGACCCGAGGAGCTCCCACGGCGACCTGCGCCACCAGCAGAAGCGCGATCATGCGTTGCGAATTTCCGGGTACTTCCGGAAAGCCCAGGTGGCGGCGAGGAAGAGGAGCGTGCCCATTCCTGCTACCGTATGCGACACTCCAAACTCGCGCGCGAACCAGCCTGCTGCCGCCGAGCCAATCGGATGCATGCCGATGTACACCGTGACGTAGAGCCCCATGACCCGCGCGCGCATGGTGTCCGGCACGCGCGACTGCATGAGGCCGTTGATCAGGGCGTTGTTCCCCATCATCGCCATGCCGCACACGAAGAGCATCACGCCGGAGAACACCACCGAAGTGGAGAGTCCGAACGCAACCATCGCGAGCCCCAGGACGAGCGAGCACGCGGTGAGCACCGTGCCACGTTTGAATCGGCCGCTGCCGCCAGCGATCAGCAGAGTGCCCGTGAGCGCTCCGATGCCGAAACACCCCATCAGCGTGCCGTAGCCAGCGGCTTTGAGATGGAGGTGATCGCGCGCCATCACCGGCAGCATCGTGAGCACCGGAATCCCAAGGAACGAGAACAGCGCGACGACGCGAATGAGGATCCACATCAGCCGGTCGTTACGGATATAGGTGAACGCTTCAACCACCCCGTGCCAGGTGGACTGGCCGCTCTCGCCGGCCACATCGAGTCCCGCGGGCAAACGGATCATCGCAAGTCCGATGATCACCGCGAAGTAGCTGATCGCATTGAATCCGAAGCACCAGGCAATTCCGAACTGCGCGATCACGATTGCCGCGACCGCAGGTCCAAGAATCCGCGCGAGGTTGAAGCCGCCGGAGTTGAGCGCAATCGCGCCCTGCAAGTCATCCTTGCCGACGAGGCGAACGATCAAGGATTGGCGCGCAGGAATTTCGAAGGCTTCGAGCAACCCCGACGCCAACACCAGCGTGATGAGCACCCCGATCGTGACGCGGTCGCTCCAGGTAAACCACCAGAGCAGGATCGCTTGCGCGAGAAAGAGCACCTGTGCGATGCGCACGATCCGGAGCTTTTCGCGCCGGTCAGCGAACACACCGGCGGGAATCGAAAAGAGCAGGATCGGCAGCGTACCCGCGGCGCTCACCAGCCCCACCAAAAACGGATCGTTCGAGAGCTCGAGCGCCAGCCACGCGGTGGATACCTGCTGCATCCACGTGCCGATGAGCGACGCCGTCTGCCCGAACCAGAAGAGCCGGAAGTTCCGGTGGGCCGCCAGAGTGCGGAACGGGTTGAAGGACTGGGCTGGGGCGGTCACAGAGGAGAAAACTAGCCACTCGCGCCCCTCGTCCCGGACGCCTGAATGGCGGGTTAACGACTGGAGAGGCCGGGCAGAGGATTTGACTAGATTCCACTCTGTATGCGCGAGCACACCTACACCAAGTTTTCGCCCGAACTCGGCGACGCCGTGGACCTCCAGTCCCTGCTCGACGGGCTCGCGGATTTCCTCCTGCAATCCGGCTTCGCCGGGGGGCCACAGTACCATCCGTATTGGGGCGAGACTGGAGAGGAAGGCGACCGCTCGCTGAGCGCGCTCAAGCAGGCCATTCTTGACGCCCTGCTCAAGAGCGGCCAGTTCACACCCGAGATGCTTGAAGCGTTACGCGGCGAAGGCGATGACCTGTCCGAGCAGAAGCTCTCCGACCTGCTCGACTCCATCGTCAAGCGTCTGATCGAAGAGGGCCATCTCACGCTCGACAACCCACCCGAGATGCCCGCCGGCCACCAGTCGGTGATGGGCCCGGGCGGCCTCGCGCAGGCCGCCGCGCGCGACGTGCAGTTCTCGCTCACCGACAAAGGCATCGACTTCCTCGGCTACAAAGCGCTGCGCGGGATTCTTTCGTCCATTGGCAAGTCGAGCTTCGGCTCGCACGACACGCCGCACCTCGCGACGGGCATCGAGTCCGACGCGTGGAGCCGGCCGTACGAATTCGGCGACGTGCTCAACCTCGATGTCAACGAAACGCTGCGGAACGCGATGCTCCGCACTGGCTCGCTCGACATTCCAATTGATCTCGACTATTCGGACCTGATGGTCCGCCAGTCCGAGTATCGGTCGAGCTGCGCCACGGTGCTGATGCTCGACTGCTCGCACTCGATGATCCTGTACGGCGAAGACCGGTTCACGCCGGCCAAGAAGGTCGCGCTCGCACTTACTCACCTCATTCGCACGCAGTTTGCCGGCGACACCATCAAGGTGATCCTGTTCCACGACTCCGCCGAGGAAATTCCCATCGGCGCGCTCGCTGGGGCTCAGGTTGGCCCGTACCACACGAACACAGCCGAAGGACTGAAGCTCGCCCGCCGACTCCTGCTCGCGCAGAAGAAGGACATGCGGCAGATCGTGATGATCACCGACGGCAAGCCGAGTGCCCTGACCATGCCCGACGGCCGCATCTATAAGAATGCGATGGGGCTGGATGCCTACGTGCTGCAGCAGACACTGAGCGAAGTGACGGAGTGCCGGCGCGCCGGCATCGCGGTCAACACCTTTATGCTCGCGCGCGACCGCGCGTTGGTGGAGTTCGTGAAGATGGTGTCGTCCATTACGCGTGGCCGCGCCTACTTCACCAACACCATGACACTCGGGCAGTTCATCCTCATGGACTTCCTGAAGCGAAAGACCCGGAAGGTGTCGTAGGATGGGGGTGCACCTGCTGCTCGCGCTTGCCGTGGCGCTCCACGGCGACACGCGCACGACCACGGTCACGGACACGACCTGGTACATCACGAACCGCGCCCGCACCGCTGGAAAGTTCGTCGGCGGCCGCACCGACACCCTCGAGTATGGGTACGTCATCGTGCGGTATCGTGAACGTA
The DNA here is from genome assembly GCA_026387935.1 of Gemmatimonadota bacterium. Taxonomy (GTDB): domain Bacteria; phylum Gemmatimonadota; class Gemmatimonadetes; order Gemmatimonadales; family Gemmatimonadaceae; genus Fen-1231. The sequence continues at coordinate 103,698 of JAPLKU010000020.1, forward strand.
CCGATCGCGCGGTGGCGAACCCGTGGGTCGAAGGGTTCGCCCGCAGCATGGACGAGCCGGTGCGGCTCACGCGCGAGGAGTTTCTCGTCCGTGTGGTGCAGTCGAGCAACCCGAGAGAGGCGCGCGGCGACGGCCTAGTGCTCTACACACACGGCTTTGCCACATCATTCGGGCGCGCGCTCGCGCAGGGCTCCGACATCGCACACCGCGGCCGCCATCACGGGCCGTTCGTCGTCTTTGCCTGGCCGGCTCACGTCGCCTTCGCGTCGTTCCCGCGCCCCTCGGCGCTGATCTCGAAGGCCTACCGCGACGACTCGATCAGCGCCGCTGCCAGCGAACCAGCCTTCCGTGGCGCAGTCGCCGACTTGCTGAGCATCATGCCGGCGCAGCGGCTCACCGTCGTGGCACACAGCCTCGGCGCGCAGCTTGCGAGCGAAGCCCTGATGGCGCCATCAGCACTGCGGGACACCCTGAAGCGGGCCCCACTCCACGCGCTCATCTTATTCGCGCCCGATATCTCGGCCGCGCGGTTTCGTGACCTGCTCGGACCTGCGCTGGTTCCGTTGGCGAACCGGCGCGTGTTGTACGCGTCGGGGGCCGATCGCCTGTTGACTGTCTCTCGACTGATCAACCACGCACCGCGCGCCGGTCAGGGCCGCAGCGAGCAGCTGCTTGCCGCATCGGAGATTGAGATCGTCGATGTCACCGACGGGCGTCGCGCGCAGGGCATCATTCGCAATTTGTTCGAGCCGCACCACTCCATGCGGTACGCCAGCACCGCACTGCGCGATTTTTTTGGCGTTGTGCGCGGCACGCCTGGTGATTGTCGCGCATCCGACGGACTCGCGGCGCGAATCAGCGACCGAAGCTGGAGGCCTGCGGCCATCCCGCCCGCCGCGGACGTGGCATGCGCGGCGGCGGGAGCAGCGATCCGCGCCGCTCGACACGAATAGACGGTGCTCAGCGCACTCTCGGCCGCGGCGCTCGGATTCCTCCTCGGGCTCCGTCACGCGACTGACGCGGATCATGTCGTGGCGGTGACCGCCATCGTCTCGCGAGAGAAGAGCTTCCGTCGCGCGGCGCGTATCGGTGCGCTCTGGGGAATCGGGCATTCGCTGACGGTTCTGGTGATCGGCGGCGCAATTGTGCTCTTCCGCATCGCCATTCCACCTCGCGTCGGACTCGGCCTCGAGTTTGCGGTCGCGGTCGTACTCATCGTGCTCGGCTTTTCAAATCTTCGTCCGATCACAGCCCAGCGGGCCGCGGACGAGCAGGCGCTAGCGCGCGCCGACGGCTGGCGCCCACTTGTGGTCGGCGTCATTCACGGACTGGCCGGATCAGCCGCTGTCGCGCTGCTCATACTCGCGGTGATCCCCGAGACCGCGTGGGCGCTGGCCTATCTGCTGGTTTTTGGACTGGGCACGATCGCGGGCATGACCGTGGTCACGTGGCTGGTCGCAGCGCCGACTGTGTATGCATCGCGTTCGACGCAACACGTCGTGCGGTTTCAACATGGAATACGGTTTACCGCCGGTGCGCTGTCGTTGATCTTCGGCCTGATCCTCGCGCGCGAGATCGTCGTGGAGGGCGGACTGTTTCGCGAAGCACCAACCTGGACCCCGAAGTAGTTCAGGGTCGCCGGTCGTAGGGCTACCCGCTCGCGCCGGGCTTTCGATGCTCGCCAGAAGTGACTGCATGCGTTCCGGTGCGCAGCCACGTGGGGCGCGGAAGTCTGGCACCCCACCAGAGACTGACCAGCCTGAGTCCGACGGTCACCGAAACCGCGACCGGCACGGCGATGGTATTGCCGAATCCGCGGAACAATGTGAACGAGACGGCGCCCGCAAATGCGGCAGTCGTGTACAGCGTGCCATGGCGGAAATACGCTGGAACTTCGTTGGTGAGGACATCGCCCATGATGCCACCACCGGTGCTCGTGATCACGCCGAGCAGCACGGCCACAAAGAGCGGTTGCTTCGCCTCAATCGCCAGCGTGCATCCGACGACGGCGTAGAACCCCAGGCCAACGGCGTCCACTAACTCGCCGCGCGCGACCACGCGTTTCGCAAACTGGTGCACCGGCCGGCTGTAGACGAACGGAATGCAGAGCATGAAGATGACGACGAGGTACTCCCAACGATCGACCCAGAAAAATGGACGCCGATCGAGCAGTACATCCCGGATCGTACCGCCGCCAAACGACACGACAACCGCCAGTGCGTACGTGCCGACAAAGTCGAAATTCTTCTTCGCAGCCGTGATCATCGCCGAAAAGGCGCCCAACACGACGGCAACGATTTCAAATACGACGATTGGCGACATGGATACAAGGTAGTGCCGCCGAGCTATGTTCATGCCCCGATGCCCAAACCACGGATTGACCCGAAATCAGCATTGGTGTTTCGGCGGCGCCTCGCGACCTGGTTCCGCCGCGCCGGCCGCGACCTGCCCTGGCGACGCACGCGCGATCCGTACCGGATCCTGGTCTCCGAACTCATGCTGCAGCAAACACAGGTCTCGCGTGTGGTCGAATTCTACGATCGGTTTCTTAACCGCTTCCCCACGCTAGGCCACGTCGCACGCGCGCCGCAGCGAAAGGTGATGGAGTCGTGGGAGGGGCTCGGCTACTACGCGCGCGCGCGAAACCTGCACGCGCTATCGAAGGAGGTCGGTGCCACCCGCGATGGCGTGCTCCCCGCCGACGCAGCTGAGCTGCGGACGCTTCCCGGGATCGGCGCCTACACGGCCGGCGCGGTGTCAAGCTTTGCGTTTGAGCGCCGCGCCGCACTGGTGGATACGAACGTCGCGCGGGTGCTCTCGCGCGTGTTCGCGCCGCGGCTCAAGCCAAAGAGCCCGCGCGACCAGAAGCAGCTATGGGGGATCGCCGAAATGATCCTGCCGCGCACGGGCAAGGCGGCGTGGACGCACAATCAGGCACTCATGGAGCTCGGGGCGCTGATTTGTACCGCCCGTATCAAGCGGTGCGGGGTATGCCCGGTGAGCGCAGGCTGCCGGTCGCGAGACGTCGTGCGGCCCGAGTAGCCGGTACCAACTGGCGCGACTACCGAGTACGGCGTACGTAGTACCGGGTGCAAACGAGCGAGGCCGGCATTCGAACTGAACGCCGGCCTCGCTGCGCGTACACGGTACGCGGTACTCTGTACCCGGTACTCGTTGTTGTCCCTGCTTGCTACCCGCGACTCACTACACCGAAATCTTGTGCTTGTAGTCCAGGCTCGACTTGTAAATCCGCTCGCCGGGACCAGTGTAGATCTGCCGGGGGCGAGCGATCTTCTGCTCCTTGTCCAGCAGCATTTCTTCCCACTGCGCCATCCACCCCGCCGTACGCGCAATGGCGAACAGCACGGTGAAGTAGTCCGTCGGGAATTTCATCGCGCGATAGATCAGCCCGGTATAGAAATCCACGTTCGGGTAAAGCTTCCGCTTGATGAAGTACTCGTCGGAGAGGGCGATGCGCTCGAGCTCGAGCGCGATGTCCATGTCCTGCGTGGCACCGGACACCTTGAGCACTTCGTCGCACAGCCCTTTCACGATCTTGGCGCGCGGATCGTAGCTCTTGTACACACGGTGGCCGAAGCCCATGAGCTTCGACTCGCCCTTGCCGCTCTTCACGGCCTCGATGAACGCGGGGATGTTCTTCACGTCGCCGATTTCCTGGAGCATGCGGAGCACGGCTTCATTGGCCCCGCCATGCAGCGGCCCGTAGAGCGCCGCGATGCCGGCAGCAACCGCGGAGTACGGATCGACGTGCGATGAACCCACCGCGCGCACGGCGCTCGTCGAACAGTTCTGCTCGTGGTCGGCATGCAGGATGAACAGCACGTCAATTGCACGCGAATAGATCGGGTTCGCCTCGTATCGCGACTCCGACATGCGCGCGATCATCGAGAGGAAATTGTCCGGGTAAGACAGCGCGTTGTCGGGATACACATACGGCATGCCCTTCACGTGCCGGTACGCGAACGCCGCGATCGTCGGCATCTTCGCCAGCAAACGGATGAACGCGATATCACGTTCACGCGGGTCATGGATATTCTTCGCCGTCGGATAGAACGACGACAGCGCGGCAACACCGGCCGTCATCATCGCCATCGGGTGTGCGTCGTAGCGAAAGCCTTCCATGAACTGCTTGATGTTCTCATGCACGTACGTGTGGTACGTAATGTCATGCGTGAACTCGTCGTACTGGCCCTGCGTGGGCAACTCCCCGTGGCGGAGCAGCCAGGCGACTTCGAGGAAACTCGCCTTTTCGGCGAGTTGGTCGATGGGATACCCGCGATATCGCAGGATGCCCTTGTCGCCGTCGATGTAGGTGATGGCCGAGCGACACGACGCGGTGTTCATGAACGCCGGGTCGTATCCCATCATGCCGAAATCGTCATCCTTCACCTTGATCTGGCGAAGGTCGGCCGTGCGGATGGTGTCGTCGGTGATCGGGACCGTGTAGGACTTTCCGGTACGGGAGTCCTTGATCTCGAGGTGGTCGCCGGAGGTTGGTGTAGGTGTTGCGGTCGGACCAGGCATGGTTCGTTCCCAGCTCTCCTGAAGGTGGTTCCCGATGGGTTCACATGCGGCAGACACGTGTTCCCGTTTGTACCATTAAAGCTACCGTGTCGCCCTTAAAACTTCTCCTGGTAGCCGTCGCCGCGATGGGTGGTGGAATCATCAATTCCATCGCCGGTGGTGGCACGCTTCTTACGTTTCCCGCCCTGGTTGCGCTTGGCGTGCCTCCCATCGTGGCCAATGCGACCAGTACACTCGCCCTTTGGCCTGGCAGTCTGACCAGCTTCTGGGGTTACCGTCGAGCCATCGAGCCAATTCGGGCTTGGTGGCTCCACTGGGCTATACCCAGCCTGCTCGGCGGAATCACTGGCGCTATTCTGCTCATTTATACCCCTGAAGCGAAGTTCGCGGCCCTCGTTCCCTGGCTGATTTGGGGGGCCACGGCCCTGTTTCTGCTCCAACGCCCGATCATGAAATGGGTGGGTGGGCATAGTGGAACAAACGCCGAAGTGGAGCGTGCCAAGCCGCCGATTCGGTTCCTGGCGTATCAGTTCGGGGTAGCCGTCTATGGCGGTTACTTCGGCGCCGGCGCGGGCATTCTGATGCTTGCCGCCTTTGAAATGATGGGGCTGCGCAACATCCACACGATGAACGGCCTCAAGAACTGGTGTGGCCTGAACATCAATGCGATCGCCGTCGCGGTGTTCGTGGTGAGCGGCGTCATTATTTGGCCGGTCGCGCTCACAATGGCCGTAGGCGCGATGGCCGGCGGCGCGCTTGGCTCGCGCATGGCGCAGCGAGTTGGACAGGTTTGGGTCCGGCGAGCGGTGGTGTTCATTGGACTCGCGAGTGGCCTGGGCATGTTTCTGACGCGACATTAGCGCGCCACGAAACGCATGTTCCCCGCCGTTTCGCACCGCATCGCAGAACAAGGAGTTCGGTAGTCTCACCGTAGGCAAGGTGGCCGACATCTCGATCGGCAATGGCAAGCCGGCGACGAACGTGTCCGAACTGAGCAAGGTGGAGACGGTTATCCGCGGTAGACGCGTGTACTCAGTAGCGGATCTGAACGCGGCGGTCAGCGGGAAGGGTGCGACGCCGTAGATCGTTCGGTCGACGCCTGTTACGGCTTCGCCGCAATACACTCGATCTCGAGCTTCGCACCGCCAGTCACGAGGGCTGCGACCACGACCGTCGAACGCACCGGCGGCGGATTTTCCGGCGACCAGAACTTCGAGTACGACGAGTTCATGCCTCCAAAATCCTTCACGTCGATCAGGAACACCGTGCACTTCACGGCGTTGTTCATGCTGGTGCCAGCGGCCTCGAACAGCGTCTTGATCTTGCCGAGCGCGCTCGTGGTCTGCCCCTCAATCGTCGAGTCGCCGGCCGCCGGAAGCTGACCGCTCGCGAACACGAGGCCGCCAGCCTTGATCACGTTTGAAAGCGTCGCGGTACCAGCGCTCGGCGCCCCGCCACGGCCTGGAGTCATCACGACTTCGCGGCCCTGCGCGCTGAGCGCCAACGGGGAGACGAGCGCGGCCGCGACACAGGCGAGCGCGAGAGAACGAACGGAATTCCGCATGCGATACTCGGGGCTGAGGTGACGGGGTCCAGGCCCATAGCCGGGCCCGAACGTACCGCGTGAATATGGCGCTCCGCCGCCGGAACGCGGTAGGTTCAAGCCAGACGCTTTCCACGCGGTTCTGCGTGGACCCCCCGGAGGCCATATGTCTGTTTCGCGCCGCGACTTTGCCCGGCTCCTCGCGCTTGGTGGATCGAGCGCCTTCGTCAGCCGCGAAGCCTTCGCCAAGCAAGCCACGTCGCTCGAGGCCATGGGCTTCTCTGCCGCGCCGCTGCCGCGAACGCCGGCCGAGCCCGACGAAAAGTTCTGGGGCGAAGTTCGCTCGCGCTTCCTGGTGCCACGCGACATCGGATTCCTGAACGCCGCCAATCTCTGTCCAACCTCACTGCCGGCCATTGAGGCGATGGAAAAGAACCTCCGGCACTACGAGATGAATCCGTCGCCGGAAGTGCGCACGGTGCTGATTCATGCGCGTGAAGATGCGCGGAATCTTCTCGCTGAAGCGCTGCGCGTGACGCCAGAAGAAATAGTCCTCACGCGCAATACCACTGAGGGCAACAATTTCGTTTCCAGCGGCCTGACGCTCGGCCCCGGCGACGAAGTCGTCGTTTGGGCCGACAACCACCCCAGCAATCTCGGCGCCTGGACGACGAAGGCCAAACGGTTTGGTTTCAGCGTCGTCACGGTCCCCGTGCCACCCACGCACCCCGGCACGCAGGGGTATGTGGACCTGTTTGCCAAGGCGTTCACGCTGCGCACGAAGCTTGTGGCCATCTCGCACGTCAGCAGCAACTCCGGCGACCTCTTGCCCGCGAAGGAGATCTGCCAGATGGCGCGCGAGCGAAATGTGCTGTCACTCGTGGACGGCGCGCAGGCATTCGGCATCCTCGACCTCGACCTCGGCACCATTAAGCCCGATTTCTACACGGGCTCGATGCACAAATGGCCCTGCGGCCCGAAGGAAAAGGGGATGTTCTACGTGAACAAGGCCGTGCAGGAAAAACTCCAGCCGACGATCATCGGTGTCTACGGCGGTGCGGTTGGCATCTCCAAAACATTTGAAAATGAAGGCCAGCGCGACGACGCCTCGATCGCGGCCGTCGTCGAGGCGCTCAAGTTCCAGGGATCGGTCGGCCGCGCAGCAATCGAGAAACGGGCCCGCGGCTTGGCGAACCATTTCGTGACCGAGCTAAGCAAGGTGAGTGGCGTGAAACTCCACACCCATGCCGATCCGGAACGCCGCGCCGCCATCGTGATTCTTCAGCCGGGTTCGCTCGACCCACGCAAGCTGGTTACTGCGCTGGCTGAGAAGGACAAGATTGTCGTTACCGGGCGCAACAACGCCCAGGATCGCCCGGGGATCCGTCTGGCTCCGCACTTCTACAACAAGATTTCGGACAGTCAGCTAAGTCTGTGTGCGTAATAGATTTACAACATCGACTTTTTTTTCTCTAGTAACTTCTTTAGTAACTCATGAAGATTAACGGAACCCACAGAATCAAAACGCTAAAGAATGGGAAACGAGTAGAAACTGGTTCTTACATCATACAGTTTCAAACTCGTTTTTCGCATTGCAAGCGACTTCAACTCACAACTTCCGTTTATCCCGTTACTAGAAACGCTGCGACAATCATCGCAGAAATGAAGTTGATGTTGAAGGAAATGAATCGTTCAGCTCACAGTGTTGAACGCTTTATGCAAATGCGAGACAAGAAGTTGAAACTGTTCGATGTGTACGAGGCTTGGAAACAAGGAACTGTACATCTCTTATCTGGTAACGAAAGCAAGATGCTATTGCCTGAACTTGAGCAATACAGAACAAGTGGTGTTCACACAGAACGTGTAGCCAAGATTAATAAAGCTTGGCTTGCAACGTTTCACAAAAAAGAGTTCATGAGTGACAGTTCAAGGATTGCTGACTTACCTTCAATAGTTCAAAAAGCGCTAACTTATTATTCAGCAAATAAAAAGCACACAATGTTTAATCTAGCCAGAATGTTTTTTCTCGGCTTCGTGAGGAAACATTGCGGACATTCGAAACAATCAGTTTTATATCAAGCAATCCAAAGATTAGAACCATTAAAGATTACGCGATTAAAAGAACATCACCCGTTTGAATCGCCGCGAGATGTAGATGCACTTATTGAAAAGATTAACGATAAGCCTCGTACATCAGCAGATAAGAAGCAAATGTATAAAGATGCAATACAGATGTTAGCGTTTCATCCGTTTCGTCCAACCGAGTTTTTTGAACTGAAGTGGGAACGAGACACGCTCACGGGACATTTGCGAATCAAGGGCACCAAAACAGCAAATGCAATAAGAGTTGTACCGATGCTTTTGTTCCCAACTCATTATAAAGTTTCAAAGTTAGGAACTTATCGTCTAACAGACAAAGCATTAAATGAAGTTATCGAGCCAACCAACATACTAAGTCGCAGCAGAGACTTTAGACGTTCGTGGGCAATCTGGGCAGAAAAAGCAAACATCCCGCGCAGTAGAATCATTGCGTATATGGGGCACGCTGGCAAATCCATTACAGATTTATATCAGAAGCGAGCTATCACGCGCGCAGAGCTTGATGAAGATTGTAAGAACCTACAAACATTTATTGCTAACGAACGCGCAATTTCCACTCAATCGAAAATCGCATCACACTACGCACCACGCACATTGTAATCTTTTATTAGCTGTTACATGTAGAAACAACAAAGCCCCGATGATGATGTCGGGGCTTTGTCGTTACCTGCGTGCGTTCACGCTCGATACCTATGCTTCGCAGCTGGCGTCACTCACGGCAATACACTGACGGTCTTGTCGTTGAATCGGACATACTCGATGTCCCACATCTGCACTACGTTGCTCCCGCACGTCACCGTCAGCTTGGGGATTGTCGTGCTCGACACAGTGTTCGTCACGATCACACATGCCGTGGACAAGGCG
>JAPLKU010000021.1 GCA_026387935.1 Gemmatimonadota bacterium
CGATTGAAATTGGCGACCGGGCCGGCCATCGCCGAGTCGGGTGTGGCACCAGCGGTCGGGATCACGCAGAACGGACCGGAGCCGACCCGCGCCTCGAGGATCGTGCGGTACACGGCCTCGTTGTTCGCGTTGCGCGCACCACCGACGATCACCAAGCGACCCGGCTTGGAGTTCGCCTGCCGTGCGGCGAGTGATGCTGGCGCACAGAGGGCGGCGACCGCAGCGGCGGCGGCGATCTGTCGCACGGTCGGGAAAGCGTACGTCGGCACGAACGGCATGAGGGCCTTTGGATGGAGAAGCTGACGAAAGGTGGTGCCGCGGCCGGCTTCGCGCGCATCCGCTGCGAAGGCCGGACACGAGACGATCAGAGATGTTTGGGCATCGACGAGCCGGCGGCGGCCGCCGGCTCGCGCACGGCGGCGCTCGCGATTGCCTGGAGCATTCCACCGAAGACGAGCTGGTGCAGCGGATATAAGGCGTACCAGTAGGCTCTCCCTATCAGTCCAACTGGATCGAAGGTCGCCGTTTGCCTGATCGTCGCCGACGAGCCGCTGCCGGTGACCTCGAACTCCAGCCATGCCCGGCCAGGCAACTTCATTTCGGCGACCAGCCGCAGCAGGTTTGGCTCGACCCGCTCCACACGCCAGAAGTCCACCGTATCTCCAACGCTCAGGTGTGTGCTCGAACGCCGTCCACGCCGCATGCCCGGGCCCCCGGCGAGCAAGTCGAGCGCGCCGCGCAACTGCCAGAGCCAGTTCCACGCATACCAGCCAGTCTGGCCGCCAATGCGCAGCACCGGCGCGAAGGCCGCCTTCGGTGAGGCGGCGACGTGCAGCGTTCGCGAGTCCACCAACCGCGTGCCGAACTGTACCCCTCCCCAGGTGGGCAACGCGCCGGACGACGACAGGGCGTCCGACCATCGCGTCTCGGCGAACTCCCGTTCGTCACTCATCATGGCGCGGCGAATGGCGGCTTCGATGCCCATTGGGCGGACCGCAAACGTCTCGAGCGCCGTGGCGTCGCGGACAACGGTACTGTGGATGATGCTCTCGATGAGCTTGCGGCCAATACGCGCGTACAGTGGGGTGACGAGACCGAGCCAGAGGCTGGAGAGGCGCGGAGTGAGGACCGGCACGGTGAGCATGCGCCGGCGAATCCCGCGTTGCGCGGCGTACGCCCGCATGATGCCGGCGTACGACACCTGGTCTGCGCCGCCAATCTCGTAAATCGTGTTCTGGTCCACTGGATGCTCCAGCGCCAGCACCAGGTACTCCAGGACATCATCAATCGCGATGGGCTGCGCCGGAACGTTCACCCACCTCGGCGTGACCATGATGGGCAGCCGCTCCACCAGCGAACGAATCATTTCGAATGACAGGCTGCCGGAACCGATGATAATCGATGCGCGGAACTCGAGCACCTGCACGCCCGACTCGCGCAGCACATCGCCGACTTCGTGCCGGCTACGTAGATGGCGCGAGAGCTCCTCGTCAGTGTCACCCAAGCCGCCGAGATAGATGATGCGACTTACGCCCGCCGCCTTCGCCGCATCACCGAAGTTTCGGGCAGCCTCTCGGTCGGCCTCCTCGAACGAGCCCGTCGATCCCATCGAGTGAACCAGATAGTACGCCACGTCCACGCCCCGCAACGCCGGTTCGAGGGTCGCCCGATCGAGGACGTCGCCGGCGACGACCTCGGTAGCTGGACCCACCTTTGCCTTGAGCCCGGCGGGGCGTCGCGCGAGGCAGCGAAGGCGGAACCCGCCGAGGCCTTCGAGCACCTTGAGGAGCCGTCCGCCCACATACCCGCTTGCACCCGTGAGCAAGACCCGCGGTGGCGGGGCCACCGGGTCGTGCGCTGCCGTCACTTCATGTGCTGCTGTCAACGAGTGCCTCGGGGTTGTTTGATTGAAACAATCAGTCTGTGCGGGGCCCCGTCAAGGGTCGGCGCGCCGGACATCAGCGCGGCGGACGCGCCCGGGACGGCGATTGAATTTCCTCTCCCGTTGAAGCGCTGGCGATGTTCCCGCTCCATGGGTACCGTTGTGCCATGCGACTCCTACTCCGAAGCACTCTCTTGGTGGCACTCGTCGCCGCCACCGCCACTGTGTCCGCGCAGCAGCCCCGACCCGTCACGGCGCTCGTCGGCGGCACGCTCATTGATGGGCACGGCGGAGCACCGCTGACCAATAGCGTGATCCTGATGGAAGGAGAACGCATCACCGCTATCGGGCAGGTCGGAACGCTTGCGGTGCCACGCAGTGCGACGGTCGTCAGCACCGAAGGAATGTTCGTGCTTCCCGGGCTTTGGGACATGCATGTGCACCTGATGCTCGCCGGGCACGGCAACTATGCCCACTGGGATGCCAAGTATCCTCCGTTGCTCGAGCACATGATCATTCCGGCGGTCGCGCGCCAGAATCTGATGGCGGGCGTGACAAGCGTTCGTGACCTCGGCGGTCCACTCGATCCACTCATCCACACGCGTGACCGGATCAACCGCGGCGAGCTACCCGGTCCGACCGTGTACACGAGCGGGCCGTTCATCCAACACGCACCCTACGCCGGTACCGAGGCGTTCCGGTGGGGGGTGAACGGACCCGATGACGCACGGGCCAAGGTCCGCCGCCTCGCCGAAGCAAAGGTGGACGTCATCAAGTTGATCGATCAAGACGAGATGACGATGGACGAAGTTCGCGCTGTCGTGGATGAAGCGCACAAGTACAAGTTGCCCGTCGTGGCGCACGCCCACCGTCCGGAAGAAATCCGTCGCGGACTCGCGGCCGGCGTTGATGACTTTGAGCATACCGGCCTCGCGACGGCTTCGGAGTATCCCGCCGACATCATCGAAGGTCTTCGTGCACGCGCCGCGCAGGGCAACAAGCCACCGCTCTTCTGGACACCGACGATCGACGTGCTGACGAACTTCGATGTGAGGCGTGACGACCTCGAGTTCCTCGATGACCCTATCTGGCATCTGGGGCTGGCCGACTCGGTGGTCAAGGACATCCGGAGCTCGCTCGACCGGCTCGACACGCTGACTTACTACCGGTTCGTTCCCAATCGGAAGCCAACCCTCGGCAACAAATTTCGCCAACTCCGCGAATCAGGCGTGCGGTTGCTGATCGGGACGGACGCCGGAGTGCCGGCAAACTTCCATGGTGCCGCCGCGATCAGCGAGATGATCACCTGGGTTCGTAGCTACGGCATGGACCCGATGGAGACGATTCGCGCGGCGACCTTCTGGCCCGCCGTCGCCATGAACGTCGAGAAGGACAACGGGACGGTGTCGGTCGGCAAGTTTGCTGATATCATCGCGGTGCGGGGCAATCCGCTCCGCGATATCGGCGTGCTACGCAACGTGGATGTCGTGGTGAAGCACGGCAAACGGGTGAAATAGGCGGGGAGCGCTGCGCACTCGCCCTCGTTCACATCTTCCGCGAGTCGTAGGCCCAGTGCAGGATCGCCTGGCGCTGACGGGGCCGACAGGCGAAATCGCCGCGCACGCAGTTCTTCGTGAGCGCCGCGATGTGGCGCGTCACCGCGCGCCATCGCTTGACCTGCCGTTCGTCGTCCCATGAGCGGCGCCCCATGTAGTAGCGACAGTACCACTGGAACCAGCCGCGCGGATCTTCGTGCCAGATCCAACGCTTGCGTCGCCATTCCTTGAGCGGCTGCGAGGCATTGACGCCAAAGCAGTTCATCTTTGGATTGCGTGCTCCGGGGCTGAGCTTCGCGCCCTTGAACCACGATGCGGGAAACTCCGCGGCGCAATCGGTCATGTACCGCCCACCGAACACACCAAGCGCGAGCATCTCCCGCGGCGTCAGCTGCGGCCTGAACTGGGGATCGAAGTTCCGCCCAACCGGCTCCGTGCGCAGATAGACATACCCACGCTGCATGCGGTCATTCACTACCACCCGCCGCGGCTTCATTCCCAGCGGCCGCATGAACAAGTGCGCTGCGTCATGCGACGACGCGCGTCGCGGCCTGTGTCGTGTACTTGTGCGTGAAACTCCAGATGTCCGCCGCCTCGAGAATCGCCTTGTCCGTCGGGCGGTAGCCGTGGCTTCCCTGCACCTCGATGCGAATCAGCGTGGGGTTCGTGCACCCCTGCGCCGCCTGCAGCGCCGCCGCGAATTTCATCGAGTGCCCGGGCACCACGCGATCGTCGTGATCAGCCGTCGTCACCAACGTCGCCGGATAGCAGCCACCCTGTTTGACGTTGTGCAGCGGCGAGTACTTGATGAGCCACTCGAACGCGGTCGGGTCCTGCGCTGAGCCGTACTCTGTGACCCAGGCGCGCCCCCCGGTGAACTGGTCGTAGCGCAGCATGTCCATCACGCCGACCTGCGGAATGGCGACAGCAAACAGATCCGGCCGCTGTTCCATCACCGCGCCAACGAGCAGACCGCCGTTCGATCCGCCGCGAATGGCCAGATGCGGCGGCGACGTCCACTGCTCGCGCACGAGATACTCGGCCGCGGCGATCATATCGTCGAAGCTGTTCTGCTTCTGGCCGAGCATGCCGCCTTCGTGCCAGGCCTCACCGTACTCCGCACCACCGCGAAGGCTCGGCTGCGCATAGATCCCGCCCTGCTCCATCCATGCGATCACGGATGGGCTGAACGCCGGCAACATCGACACCGAGAATCCGCCGTACGCATAGAGCATCGTCGGACTGTTGCCGTTCTTCTGCGTGCCTTTCTTCATCGACAGGAACATCGGCACCTTTGTACCGTCCTTCGATGCGTAGAACACCGGCACCGTCTCGAACGCCGACGGATCGAAGGTTGCAACGGCCTGATCCCAACGCGTGCTCTTCTCCGCGGCCGCATCCCAGTGAAACACCGCAGGCGGAGAGAGGAACGAGGTGAAGGCGTAGTAGATGTCGCGCACGTCTTGTCGCGCCGAGAGTCCACCGACGGTGCCGGCCGTCGGAAGCGTGACATCGTCACCGGCCTTTCCTTCAAGCGTCCAGAGCGTCAACCGGCTCTGCACATCCACGAGGGTCTGCACCACGATGCGATCCTTCGTCATCGCGGCGCCTTCAATGGCGTGTTTGCTCTCGGGCACGACGGTGCGCCACTTGGCGGCATCAGGCTGGGCGACGTCGGCGGCGACGATCATCCGGTTTGGCGCGCCACGATCGGTGCGCAAGTACACCGTCGTGCCGACGATTCCGATCGGGCCGTACTCCGCGTCGTCCGCCTCGTAGAGCGGCCGTACCGGCGCGGATACGTTCGGATTCTTGGCATCGCCTAACTCGGCGATATAGAGCCGATTCTTGTTCTCCGCCCCCTTCGCCATGTACACGAAGAGCCAGCGGCCGTCGTCCGACACGCCGCCATTGATGAACCAGCTGGGCATGTCGGGCCGCGCGTACACCTGTTCGTCGGCCGACTGCGGCGTCCCAATGCGATGATAGTAGAGCGCCTGATCCTTCAACTCGGCGTGCATGCGGTCCGCCACTTCGGGATAGCGCGAGTAGAAGAAGCCGCGAGAGTCCTTCGTCCAGCTCAACCCGGAAAAGCGCACCCACGCCACCACCTCGGCATGATCCTTGCTCGTGGCCAGATCGCGGATGTGAATGTCCTGCCAGTCGGCGCCGCCTTCTGACGTGGCATACGCGAGCAACTTCGCGTCCGGTGAAGGCACCCAGTTCGCGAGCGCAATCGAGCCCTCGGCGCCGAGCAGGTTCGGATCGAGAATCTGCTTTTCGGCGGCGCTGCCACGCTTCGCAAACACCGGTGCCTGCTTTTGCAGGCCGCTGTTCTTCGAATAGAACAGCGTCCCGGCCTCGAATGTCGGCACACCGGTCTTGGGATAGTCCCAGAGCTTCGTGATGCGATCCTTGAACCACTGCCGCATCGGCAGCTCAGCCAGCTGCTGCTCCGTGAACGCAGCCTGCGCGATCACCCACGCCTTGGTCTCGGCGCTGTCGGCGTCTTCGAGCCAGCGATAGGGGTCCGCCACCGGCTTTGTGCCGTAGGTGTCCTCCACCTCACCGCGCCTGGTGGGCGGATAGGTGAGCTTCTGCTGTGCGACGAGCGGAGCGGACAGTGTCACACCGTGAAAGCTAAAATCGGTCCGCGCTCGCCGCTGCCCAGACGTTGGCGAGCATGCCGGTCGCCGGAGTACTGAGCAGGGCACCGGGTTCGACACTTGGGTAGATGGACGCATACGTCAGCGTCCCGAGCGCACTCACGCGTCGATTGAGATACCAGGGCTTCAGGTCACGGGGATGCTTGAGCCCCGCGGCGCCAAGCGCGACTTTCGTCGCGATCTGGAATCCGGCGTTCACGAGGATGCCGCCATGCCCAGGTTTGGCGCCCTGCGACAGCTTGAGCTCGATCATCTGCACGTTCGGCAGCAGCGCCCGCTCGGTGAACTGGTCGAGATTGAAGGTGCCATCGTGATTGCGGCAGCTGAAATAGCCGGTGCCAATCTGCCAGACGACGTCGCCGCCGACCATGATGCGCGCACCGGTGGGATCCGGATGCACCGGCGCGAGCGAGTGATTAATCCACTCGTAGCCAACCGTGTACACATCCTTCTGTGTGCCAAACGGTAGCGTGTCAAGCTCGCCTTTCGCGCGGGCCTAGACCACCGATCGGTCGTTCCGGCTGAATGGCTTGCCGTCCCTGTTCGACTCGACCACGAACAGGCGTCGCATGCCTCTATTATCGGCGCACCGCGGGTGGAACGCGAGGCGCGGCTATCGCTTGACCCTCGCGAGCCGCCCCTTCACCGCAGTCGCGATCAACTCGTCGAGCACCTTCACGTCGATATCGGCGAGCGATTTGATGTACACACAGCCGCTGCCAGCCTTGTGCTTGCCAAGCCTTTTCAAGAGCGCGGTGTATTGCGGCGATGCGCGTGTTCCGTAGATCACGACCGCCTCTTTGCGCGGCGAAAACGCCGCGACCGGCCACTGCTCGGTGTGCCCATCCGCATAGACAATGGGGTACGTGTCGTACCCGACGATTTCCGTTCCCCACATCACCGGCTTCTTGCCTGTGGCTTTCGCCATGATCCTGGCAATCGTCTCGCAGAGCTCGAGCCGCTTATCCTTCGCGGCTTTCTTCAGGAACGCCGTTACGCTGGCATTCGTGGGCTTTGTTTTCACTTCAGCGGCCATCAGCTGATCCCCAGGGAGACGAGGGAGACGAGGGAGACGAGCAGGATTTTCCACCCTGCATCCCACTTCGCCAGGCACGCGGGCTTCGACACCAGGCGCGCCGCAAACGCTCCCTCAGCGCGAGCCTTGTAGCGCCGGTATTCGCCTTCTACCGACGCTACAAAAGCTCGCGTTACTTCTTGGGCCAAACCACTCCTTGGTTCGCCTTGGTCACCATGCCCATGCCCTTGTACGAGAACTTCTGCACGCGCTTGCCCTCGTAGGTCTCCGTCGTAAAGATGTTGCCCTTTGAGTCGGTCGCGATCGAATGCACCGCGAACCAGGACCCGGGCTGACGTCCGCCGTCGCCGAAGCTCGTGATGATCTCGAGCGACACGCGGTCCATCACATAGATGCGTTCGTTCTTGCCGTCGGCGAGGAACATGTACTTCTGTTCCTTGTCCTTCGACCAGGCGATGTCCCACACACTGCCGTCGCCCAAGGTGCGCGGCGCAATGATCTTCTCCTTCACGAACTTGCCGGACTTGTCGAACACCTGAATACGATCGTTTGGACGGTCGCACACGTACACCAGGCCATCGTTCGTCGGCTCGGCGCAGTGCACGGGCGTCCGGAACTGCTTGATGAGCGGCGCATCCGGATTGTACGGGCCGAAGTTCGAATCGCTCGGCACGTTGCCGTACGCGCCCCAGTAACGCTTCACTGCACCCGTGCCCATGTCCACCACCGCCACGCGGTGATTGCCATACCCGTCAGCGACAAAGGCTTCCTGCGCTTTGATGTCGAACGAAATCTTCGCGACCTTACCGAAGTGATCGTTCGTGTTGCTGTTCGTATTCTGCCCCGGCACGCCGATCGTGCGGAGATATTTGCCGTCATGCGTGAAATTCAGGATGTGCGAGTCCGGCCCCTGTCCGATGGCCGGGTTGCCGTTTCCGTTACCGCCAATCCAGATATTGCCCTTGTCGTCCACCGCGATGCCGTGGTTCGACGTCGGCCACACGTACGACTTGTCCGCCGGTGGGCCGCCCCAGGCGTTGACCACGTTACCGGCCGGATCAAACTCGATCACCGGCGGCGCCGGCGTGCAGCACTCCGCCGTCGGCGGAGTCTGCGCGAGTCCGGTTTCCTTGCCACTGGGCTCAAACGTGTCTGCGCGATGCACGATGAACACATGGTCGCGCGCGTCAACACCCACGCCGATCACATTGCCCATTACCCAGTGATTCGGCAGCGGCTTCGGCCAGACGGGATCCACTTCGAAGCGCGGCGCATTGACCATGTCTTCGTTCGCGCGCGCCTGCAGCACCTGCTGCCCCTGGTGCAGCACAACAAAACCGACCGTGAGTGCGGTCGCAATGAGGACACTCTTTTTCATGTTCATCGTCCTGCTCCCGGCCAGAGCGCGCCCTGGTTTGCCTTGGTCACTGAGCCGACTCCTTTGTAGTTGAACTTCTGGACGCGCTTTCCTTCCAGCGTCTCAGCCGTATAGATGTTGCCCTTGGAATCCACGGCAATGCTGTGCACTGCGTAGAAGGTGCCCGGGACGCGGCCGCCGTCGCCGAACGCCGTGAGCTCCGTGAGCGTCGCGCGATCGAGGATGCGCACCTTGTCGCTCATGCCGTCGGCCACATAGAGGTACTTCTGCGCCGCGTCCGCCGAAAAGGCGATGTCCCATACCGATCCGTCAGCAAGCGTAGCGGGAGCAACCTTTGCTTCCTTCATGAATGAACCGTCGGTCTTGAAGACCTGGATGCGGTCGTTGTTGCGATCGCAGACGTAGACCATGCCGTCCTTCGAGACTTCGGCGCAGGTGACAGCCGAGAAGCTCTGTGACGGTGCGCCATCGGCGGTGTACGCCGGCGTTGGCGCATCACTCGGCGTCTTGCCATACGCGCCCCAGAACGACTTGATCGCACCGGTTGCCGCGTCCACTGCTACGACGCGACGATTGCGAAGGCCATCCGCGATGAAGGCCGTGGTGCCGAGCGCGTCGAACGAGATGCGCGTGGCGCCGCCGAACATGTCGCCGCTCGCACTGTTGGGCGCAAGCGAAGGCGCTGCGCCGCCGCGACCACCGCGACCGCCACGACCTGCTGGAGCCGCTCCTGCAGCGCCCCGACCACCGGCGGCCGCACCACGCCCGCCGGGCGAAACACCCTGGTAAGCGGTATCAACTGCTACTGCAACTGCCGCCGGCGCCGAGCCAGCCTTGCCAATCTGGCGAATGAACTTGCCGTCGTGCGAGAAGACGAGGACTTGGCCGTCGAGTCCGCCGCTGCCGGCGATCCAGACGTTGCCCTTGGGATCAATGCCAATGCCCGACGGAACGGCCGGCCAGTCGTACCCGGCACCGGGACCACCCCAGGCGTTCACGAGTTTGCCGGCCGCGTCGAACTCGAGCACCGGTGGTGCGCTCAGGCAGCACTCTGCGATTGGCGGAGTGGCGTTTGCGCCCGTCTCGGTACGAGCCGTGAAGGAGTCGATTTTGTGGACCACGAACACATGGTCCTGCGCGTCTGTCGCCACGCCGACGGCCGAGCCCATGAGCTGATGCGTGGGCAGTGGCTTCGGCCAAAGCATATCAACGGTGAACTGCGGCGCTGACGGGCCCTGTGGCGCAGCGGCCGCTGGCTTCGCTGCCGAACCGGCGGGTTTGCCTGGCGCCTTCCCGGCCTGCGCCGAGGCGATGGATGCCGCAACCATAAGAGCCGGCGCGACGCGCGTGAACAACGTGGAACTCACTTCCATTCCCTGATCTCCGGTGGGGGCGCCCGCATGTCTAGTGAGGGCGCTGTGTGGGAGTGTAAGTTCGTGCGACTATGCGGGACTTCCTGCAACACTTGAACCTACGGCCATTTACGCGCCTGCGTCCAGTCGCGCTGGCGCTGTTGCGCGCGCCCCGCCGCACGGCGACGGTACTGGCCGCAGCCGCCGCCCTACTCCTCGCCGCACCCACCGGCGGCGCCGCGCACGAAATCCCCAAGAGCGTCACGATCCTGGCATATCTCAAACCTGAGGGAAAATCGCTGCGCCTCGTGGTGCGCGTCCCCCTCGAGGCCATGCGCGACATCCAGTGGCCGCTGCGTGGGCCGGGCTATCTCGTGCTCACGCAGCTCGATTCGCTGCTGCACGATGGCACGAAAATCTGGGTCTCGGACAACCTCAGGATTTTTGAAGAAGGCACCCAGCTCGGTGCGCCACGTATCACCAACGCCCGAATCTCGCTGCAGAGCGACCGAGTGTTTGAGTCATATGAAGCGGCGGTCGCCCACTTCAGTGCACCCACGATTCCGGCGTCCACCGACCTCGCCTGGCAGCAGGCGATGGTAGATGTCGTGCTCGAATATCCAATTACGTCAGCGAACGCGCATTTCTCGATTGATCCGACGCTCGCCCGGCTCAGCGTTCGCACCACGACGGTCCTGCACTTTCTGCCACCGGATGGCAGCGAGCGCGTGTTCACCTACCTCGGTGATCCGGGATTGGTGCATCTCGACCCGCAGTGGTTCCAGGCAGCGGGCCAGTTCGTTTCCCTGGGCTTCAACCACATCCTCGACGGCATCGATCACCTGCTGTTCATCATCTGCCTGGTGATTCCCTTCCGCCGGCTGCGACCGCTGTTGGTGGTTGTCACAGCATTCACCGTCGCGCATTCCATCACGATGGTGGCGTCGGCCCTTGGATTCGCGCCCACGGCGCTCTGGTTTCCACCTCTGGTTGAGGTACTGATCGCGATTTCCATCGTCTACACGGCGTTCGAGAACATCGTGGGCGCGACACTCGAACGGCGTTGGATGATTGCGTTCGGATTCGGATTGATTCACGGCTTCGGCTTCTCGTTCGCGCTACGCGAGTCGCTGCAGTTCGCCGGAACGCATCTCGCCATGTCGCTCGCGACCTTCAACATTGGCGTGGAGCTGGGGCAGATTCTCGTGCTGTTGTTCGCCGTGCCGCTCCTGAACTGGGCCTTTCGCCGCGTGGTAGCCGAGCGCATGGGAACGATCATTTTGTCGGCGCTCGTTGCCCATACGGCGTGGAACTGGATGCTCGACCGCGGGAGCCTGCTGCGCGAGTACAGTTTCGAAATGCCCGCACTGGATGCGGCGTTCGGCGCAGCCCTGCTGCGCTTCGCGACCCTCGCGTTGGTCGCCGGTGCGGCCATCTGGTACGGACGGCCCATCGTGAGGCGCCTGCTGGGGTCCATTTCCGACCCCGGGAACGACCGCTCCCGGGGCAGCGAAGGGACGCCCTGATTCGTAGATTCTAGATGATGCTGACTTTCTCCTCCCGATCGGTTCGTACCGCGCTTGTCGTCGCTGGAACCGCACTGCTCGTGCCGTCAGCGAAGGCCGCGGCCCAAGGAGCCGATTCGCTGACGACACTTTCCAAGATCTACACGGCCGTTCAGGCCGCGAAGGGCAAGGACGCGTTCGACACGACCTGTCTCTCCTGCCACAAGCCGGTTGAGTTGGCCGGATACAAGTTCTGGTCCGGGTTGGTCGGAAGGCCGCTCGGCGAATTCTTTGGATACATCCGCAGCAACATGCCGCAGGACAATCCGGGAAGCATTACCGATGAGGACTACGCCGGAATTACGGCGTACATTCTGCAATTGAACACGATGCCCGCTGGAGAGCGACCGCTCCCCGGCGACTCGGTGTCACTCGCGAAAATTCGCGTCGTGGCGCCGGACACCACCAGGAAAGGATTCGGAAAATGACGCAACGCTCTCCCCGCCAGCGCTCGTTTCTCCTCCTGATGTTCACGGCCGTCGCGATCGTGGCGACGGCACTCGTGGCTTCGACATCCAGCGCACGCCAGGGCAGCGGACTTGTCCGCGGTAACAAGCCCGGCGAATGGCGCGTGTGGGGCGGCGACGCCTGGAGTTCGCGCTACTCGGCGCTCGACCAGATTAACGAGTCCAACTTCGGCAAGCTGCAGGTGGCCTGGCAGTGGAATGCCGCGAAGGACGGCGATGACGAGTACTACCGGACCACGCCGCTCTACGCGAATGGCCGCATCCTCACCGTCGCCACCACGCACCGGTACGCGTACGCGATCAATCCAGAAGACGGCAAGGCGCTCTGGGAATGGAAGCTCGACGAGGGCATCCGTTGGCAGAAGGCGCCGCGCCAGTTCGCCGGCCGCGGCCTCGCCTACTGGACCGATGGCGTGAGTGAACGCGCCGTCGTCATCACGCCGGGCTATCACCTGGCATCGCTCGATGCGAAGACGGGCAAGCCGGATCCGCTCTTCGGCAAGAAGGGCGTCGTGGACCTGATGGATGGCCTCGGATATCCGCTCGTTCCGCTCGCGGTGGACGATTCGGGGCCGCTCATCATTTCAGAAGCAGCACCGGCCCGCCGCGCGCGAACGGGCGAAGGCTGGGACGCGGCCAAGAAGACGGGCGCGGATGGCACCATCGGTATCGACCCGGTCAACGGCCAGATCGCCAACAGCTCACCGGCGATCATCGTGGGCAACGTGATCGTCGTCGGCAACTCGTCGATGCACGGCTACTACCCGCTGCGCAAGGTCAACATCCCCGGCTTCGTCCGCGGATTCGACATCAAGACCGGCAAGCAACTCTGGAAGTTCAACCTCGTTCCGCAGCCCGGCGAGTTCGGCGCGGAAACGTGGAAGAACGGATCCAAGATCGGTACGCCTGGCGTGGGCAAGGTGGATCCGTGGGCGACGTACGCCGCGGACCCTGACCTCGGCCTCGTCTACATCCCGGTTGGCATGCCCCCCGCTGACGAGTACGGCGGTCATCGCCCGGGCGACAATCTTTATTCGAGCAGCATCGTCGCGATTGACGTGAAGACGGGCAAGCGGAAGTGGCACTACCAGTTTGTGCACCACGACATCTGGGACTACGACAATTCGATGACGCCGAATCTTCTCGACGTTGTCATCGACGGGAAGCCCCGGAAGATTCTCGGACAGACGACGAAAAACGGCATCTTCTACGTGCTCGACCGCGTGACGGGCGAGCCAATCTGGCCGATCGTCGAGACGCCAGTCGGTCAGAGCGAAGTGCCCGGCGAGGTGACCGCCGCGACGCAGCCGATTCCCACCAAGCCGGCGCCCTATTCGCAGCTTGGGCTCGTCGAAAAGGACCTGATTGATTACAACCCGGCGATCAAGGACTCCGCGCTGAAAATCGCGAAGCTCTGCCGCATGGGTCCGTACTTCATCCCGGGTTCGCCGGCAGACGGCAAGGGCGCCAACGGCCCAGCCCAGTACAAGTGCTCGTGGTACGCTCCGGGCGCGAGTGGCGGCGTCAACATTGACGGCGGCAGCGCGGTGGATCCCGAAACGGGAATGATGTACGTCGGGTCGCAGACCGGCCTGACGACGATCAGCGTGCAGCGGGACCCGTGCTCGGAAATCGAGTACACCTCGCCGCATAACAGCTGCGGCCTGCTCGGCGCGCTTCCGCCTGTGGCGGGATACGACCCGAAGGGCAACACCGAGGGCAACGATGGTGCGTTCCGCCGCGGCGGCCCTGCGAGTGTGATCGACGGCATCTCGATCCTCAAGCCGGCCGAGAAGGGTGGTATCACGGCGTACAACATGAAGACGGGTGACAAGACGTGGTGGTCGCCGAACGGCGGCATCTGGCGCACGGCACCACAGGTTCCGCAGTCGCCGCTCTGGGCGGGCGTGACCAGCCTTCCAAAGCTTCCAAACAACAGCAGCCAGCCCGAGATCATCGTCACGAAGACGCTCCTGATCAACGGCACGGGCCGTGGCGGCGGTGGGGGTGGTGGCCGAGCCGGAGCGGGTCCAGGACGTGGCGGACGCGCTGGCGCCGGTGGTGCACCGGTCGCGGCGCCCTCTGCGCAGCTCTACGCGCTCAACAAGGCGACGGGCAAAATGGTGGACTCCGTGGCGATTCCGGCGGTGAACACGGCCGTGCCAATGACGTTCATGCACAAGGGCAAGCAGTACATCGTGTTTGCGTCGGGTGCGGGCGGCAGCACGAAGCTCAACGCACTCCGGTTGCCGTAACTGCGGAACCGCGGAGACCCGCGGAGAGTTGGGCTGAGAAAGCGCTGAGACGACAACTGACTGGGGGAACTACCACGACTGATGAATGTCGTTGTAGTTCCCCCAAGTCTTTTGTGGTATCTGGGAATCTCTGCTGTGCCGTTCTCCGTGGACCTCCGCGGTTCCGCTGTAGGAACTACGGCACCAAGCCGAGCATCGCCGCGTCTGCGCCGAGGTAAGTCGCCGATCGCGTGACATAGATCGCGGCCGCTTCGACGTGCTGCCAATGTCCGAAGGTGTTGGTCACGTCGAAGATCGTCATCAGATCGTAGTACGACGGGTCCGGCCTGCTGTGCCACCCCTTGTTCGTCAAGATCCACTCGCCGGCGACGGCTCCCCTTTGCCAGTCATGAAAGAGCGACGGGTTTGTAAGCGCCGGTTCCCACGGACGGCACGTACGATCTCCCCGTCGGACCCGTGCGTTCGCCATCCGTGCGATTGTTTTCAATGAGCATGCATTCGGCGCTCGGGCCGCCGACGATCACATCGCCCTGCTTCACCTTCTGGCCCAGCGTGACCATCACGTTGTTCACATCGAGATGCTTGGCCAACGAGGCCGTTCCCGTTGTCCACTGGGACGAAATACTCGTGAACCGAGCTGCCGGATGAGATCGGGCCTGTGTCATCGATCCTGGTGACCGTGACGTCGCTCACACCGGGCCCGTCGCGACATGGCCGCGAGCCCTTCGGGGAGAGATATTGCGGAATGCTCGTCCCTCCCGTTTACCGTGTGAAGACCTCATGACGCATCGCCCGCACACCGCCCCGCCCCGCGCTCGCGCTCGCGCTCGCGCAGTCATCGCGGTTCTTGCGTTGCTGGCGTTCTCCGCCGCAACGCCAATCAAGCCCGACCTGCTTTCGGGTCTGATGTGGCGCAACGTCGGCCCATTTCGTGGCGGGCGCGTTTCCTCCGTGACCGGTGCCATCGGCGAACCAGGCACGTTCTATGCCGGGTTCCCGTCGGCGGGCGTGTGGAAGACCACAAGTGCCGGACAGGTCTGGTACCCGGTGTTCGACGACGTGAAAGAGGTGTCGTCGGTTGGCGCGGTGGAGGTTGCGCCGTCAAATGCGAACATCCTGTACGTGGGCACCGGCGATCAGGTCACGGGCGGCACGGTGAATGAAGGCAATGGCGTCTACAAGTCGGTCGACGCCGGCAAAACGTGGAAGCACATCGGGCTCGTCGCGAGCAAGCAGATCCCGTCCATCATCATTGATCCGCGCAACCCGGATGTCGTGCTCGTTGCCGCGCAAGGCGATGCGCATATCAAGACGGACACCCGCGGCGTGTATCGCACGACTGATGGTGGCGCGACATGGACCAAAACGCTGTTCGTGGCCGACAGCATCGGCATCCAGAAGCTTGCCATCGCCTACGACCGGCCCGACGTTGTTTTCGCGATGACGATTCGGCACTACGCGGCCCTTCCGCCGATGAGTGGCGTGACACCGGCGCCGCCGGCTGGTGCCGGAGGCGGACGTGGAGGCCAGGCGGCCGCTCCGACCGGAACATCGCTCTTCAAGTCCACTGACGGCGGCGTGACGTGGAAGGAAGTGACTGGTGGCGGCCTTCCGCGCATTTCGGCGAGCCGCACATCCCTCGCCGTGGCGCCGAATACCAATGCACAACGTGTGTTCGTGATCGACAACAACGGACTCTACCGCTCCGACGACGGCGGCGGCACGTGGCGCCGCATGGCGCAGGACGACGCGCGAATCCGGAACGGCCAGGGCGGTTACAACTGTGGCATGTTCGTCGATCCGAAAAACCCCGATGTGGTGTACACGTTCAACACGGCGGCGTACAAGTCCACGGATGGTGGCAACACCTTCACCGGACTTCGCGGCGCGCCCGGCGGCGACGACCCGCAGGCGCACTGGATTGATCCGACCAACGGCAATCGCATTCTGCTCGGCTATGATCAGGGCGCGATCGTCACCTTCGATGGCGGCGTCACCTGGAGTTCGTGGTACAACCAGTCAACCGAGCAGGTCTATCACGTTTCGGCGGACAACTCGTTTCCGTACTGGATCTACGCCACCCAGCAGGATGCGGGGGCCATTCGTACCCGCAGCCGCGGCAATCTTGGCGCCATCACACCATTCGACTGGAACGGTGTGAACGGCTGGGAGTGGGGCACGATAGTGGCCGATCCGCTCAACCCGAACGTGGTGTACGCGAGCGGCAACGGTATCAACAAGATCAGCTATCCGAGTGAGCAGTGGATTAGCGTGAGCCCCGCCGCAAATCCCGAGGCTCGGCTGCGCACCACGTCGTCGCAGCCACTCGTGTGGGCGCCGTGGAACCAGCGCCAACTCATCACGGGCTTTCAGATGGTGATGTCCACGATTGACGGTGGTGCACACTGGACCCGGATGAGCCCCGACCTCGGCTACCCGAAGGGCATGACGCCGCCGCCCGACACGGCCGCCCCAGTGCCCGGCGCGTTCCCGGCCGGTGCGATTGAAACGATCGCCGCCTCGCCCGTGGGGCGCGGCACAATTTGGGTCGGCACGAACAACGGGCTCATCAAGGTCACGAAGGACGAGGGCAAGACGTGGGACGATGTGTCCATCCCGAACCTTCCCTACGCGGCGCGGGCGCTCATCGAAGGACTCGACGTGTCGCCGACCGTTGCCGGCGAAGCGTACGCGGCCGTCAGTGCGGTTCGCGCCGGCGATTTCGCGGCGCAGATCTATCGCACGAAGGACTATGGGAAGAGCTGGACGAAGATCATCAACGGGCTCCGCACGAATGAGGCGACCGGCAGCTCTGTGCGCGTCGTCCGCGCGGACCCCAAACGCGCCGGCCTGCTCTACGCGGGTACGGAAAGCGGGATGTACGTCTCGTTCGACGACGGCGACAACTGGCAGTCGTTCCAGCAGAACCTCCCAAACACCTCATACCGCGCGATCGAGTTCAAGGGCAACGACATCATCGTCGGTACGTATGGCCGAGGCATCTGGGTGCTCGACGGCGGCACGGTGGTGCGGCAGATGAAGGCCGCCATCGCCGACGAGCCAGTGCACCTGTTCAAGCCCGATCCCACCGTGCGCGTGCGGCGCAACGTAGGGTACAACACGCCGTTGCCGCGCGAAGTACCGCATGCGCTCAACCCGCCTGACGGCGCCGCCATCTTCTATTCGCTCGGCAGCCGACCGTCTGGTGAGATCACGATCGACGTGCTCGACTCCGCGGGGGTGGCCATTCGCCATCTCTCGAGCATCGGAACACCACCGGCGCCCGAAGCGGCCAAGCCACCGCATCCGAATTTCTGGATTGCCCCGCCGTTCACGCTTCCCGCGGACGCTGGGTTGAACCGAACACACTGGGATCTCCGGTTTGATGCTCCACCGGCGTTCGCTCATTCATTCGAGATCAACGCCAACCCCGATCTCACGCCCACGTCACCCGAAGGCATCCTCGCGCCGCCGGGAACCTACACGGTAAAGCTCACCGTGAACGGCAAGGCATACACGGAACAGGTCACGGTCACGAACGATCCGCGCTCACCGACGACGGCGGCCGACGCTCGCGCGCAGGGGGCGTTGCTCCGTAAGCTGAACGTCGGAGTGAAGACCGCGTGGGACGCGTACCAACAGGTAGTCACGATGCGGTCCGCGTTGACCGCGGCCATGCCCGCCGACTCGACGTCGGAAGCCGCGCAGGCGATTGGCGCATTCCGCGCAAAAATCGACACCGTGGGCGGCAACGGTGGCGGCGGACGAGGTGGTTCCGGCGGGCGCGGCGGCGGACGCACACCGCCACCGAACTTCTTCGCGCTGCACGGACGCCTGCTGGGCATGATCAACGCGCAGGACAACGGCGACCTGGCTCCAACCGAGGCAATGATTCAGGGACTCGCGACATCTTGCCGTGACCTCGGCAAAGCGGTCGCGAGTTGGCAGTCGATCAACGGCAAGGATTTCGCGGCACTCAACGGCGTGCTGTCGAAGGCCGGCGCCAAGGCGGTGCCGGCAGCGGCTGGAGTTCAAGTGCCGAAATGCTGAGCTGAGAATCGGGGCGGAACCGCGCTGAAACCGCGGAGATCCGCTGACACCTGCAGCGAAGATTCAGGGAGACTGCAAAAGACTTGGGGGCACTACAACTTCAGCGCGCGCTGTCGTTGCAGTTCCCCCAATCAGTTCTAGTCTCCGCGTTTTCTCAGCCCTGGTCTCCGCGGTTCTCCGTGGTTCCTGACGGGATCTACGAGCCGCTCTTCCCGCCAGCCGTGCCGCCCGCCGGGAAGATCTCGCGGAACGCACTCGCGAACCGCGCCATCTCTTCGTTCGTACCAACGGAAACGCGCAGGTGCTCGAGCATCGGCGGGAACGGCCGCCCCACAATCACGCCCTTCTTCCGGAACTCCGCGATCACCGGCTGCACCGGGCGCTTGATGTGCACCATGAAGAAGTTGCCCTCGCTCGGAATGCTCTCGTAGCCGAGTGACTTCAGCTCTTTCACCGCCTGCTTGCGCGAGGCAATCACCTTCTGCTTCACATCTGCCTGGCTCGCCGTGTCCTTGAGCGCGGCTACCCCGCCCCACTTCACGACCGCATTCACCGTGCCCGTCTGGTGCGCGCGCATCTTGCGAATGATTTCCGGCGTGCTGATCACGTAGCCCAGCCGCATGCCCGCCAGCGCCGCGATCTTGGAGAAGGTGCGCGCGATGATCACCGGCTTGCCTTCGAGCACCATCGGCACCGACGTCTCGTAGTCCGAGTTGTCCACAAAGTGGTGGTACGCCTCGTCAATCAGCACCGGCATGTCTTCCGGCAGCTCATTGAGGAGGTGCTTCATCTCTTTCTTCGGGATGATCTGTCCCGTGGGATTGTTCGGATTGCACACATAGACGAAGCCCACGTCGCGGTAGTGCGTCTTGGTCGCCTTGATGAGCGCCGGAATGTCCTGCCGATAATCGGCGAGGAGCGGCACACGAATCGCCTCGGTCTTGATCGTGGTGGCCTGCTGGTAGACCGAGCCATACGACGGATCCGAGCCGACGACTTTCTTCGTCGCGTCGAGGAAGGTGAGCCCCACCACGTCGAGCAACTCACCGGAGCCCGCGCCCAAGAGCACGTTCTCGGTTTTCACTCCATGATGGTCGGCGATTTCCTGCGTGATGTTGCCGTCAGGATAGCCGTAGCGATTGGCGTACTTGAACGCCTTGGTCATCGCCTGAATCACGGACTCCGGCGGGCCGTAACAGTTCTCGTTGTTGCCCAGCTTCGCGAACGCGTCATACTCGGCGTCGCTTCCGCGCTGCTGGCCGCCTTGGGCCTGCGCAATTGCCGGCGCGTTCGGCGTGCCCTGCGCCCAGAGCGCGAGTTCGCTTGGCGTGAGCGTGAGAACACCTGCGGTGGCAGCAGCGCCACCAATGAAGCGGCGGCGCGAAACAGGCTGCGGAAAGTCCATTGGAGCCCCCTAAAGGAGGTACGGAACGGTAACGCTATCCGCCAATCCTACGGTATTTCGGCCGCAAGGGCCAGCGCGAAGGCCCTACCTCAGCTGCGGAACACTCCGCAGGTACGGCTTCGGCGACTTCCAGCCTTCCGGATACGTCACCTTGGTCATTTCGTAGGTCACCGAGCCGGTGATGATCACGTCTGCGCCATTCTTCCAGTTCACGGGCGTGGAAACCGCGTGCTTCGCCGTGCGCTGGAGTGAGTCAATCACGAGCAACACTTCGTCGAAGTTGCGGTGTGTAGGACGCAAAACGGGGCCGGCACTGAGTGCCGACCCCGCTGAAACACCACGCTGCGAACGTATTGAATCATACGCGCCGTTCCGCCTATCAAGATGCCGGCTTGTAGAGCGTCGGCCCAGGCGCCGCGGTGCGCTTGCTGCCGTCCTTCTTCCACTTTTCGTAGCGCATCCGGAGCGTCTTCACCGGATTGGCGCTCTCGCCCTTCACGATGTCGTTGTCGCTCGCGCTGATGTAGGCGAAGTACTTGCCGTCGTTGTGCGTGACGCCGCTCTGGTCGTCCTTGTTCGCGATGGCGATGTACGACACATGCGCCGTCTTGTTGTCGCAGGGAACGAAGTCGAGGGGATTGTTGCCGCAGTTGCAGCGCTTGTCGCCACCATTCTCGTCGGCGGCTTCCATCGCGGCCAGCACCCGGTCGGCCATGGTGGGGTTTGCACCGCTGGCGCGCGTGAAGGCGAGCGCCGCTTTCTGCACCACATCGTAACCGAGCAGCGTGTTGCCCTGCACCTGATAGTAGATGTCACCCACCTGGCCGCCAAAGTAAAGCGACTCGTTCGAGTTTCCGGAGCCGTTGAAGCCCACCATGTTGTTCTGCGCCGTGATCGTCGTCCCGTTGGGAATCGCGAGAATGGCGAACTGGCGGCGCTCGATGTTGGGATCCTTCTTGAGCATTTCGAGAATGTCGCGTGGCGAGGTGCCCTTTTTCAGCTCGGTGTACACGAGCATCTGATTGGCGCGCGTGTTATCCGCGCCAGCCTGGCAGGCTGCGACGCCGATGCCGGGCACTATCACTGCCTGCACGTCCATCAGGTCGCGTGCCGGGTTGGGCTGGCGCTGCGGGAATGCCGACTGCCTCACGCAGGTGGCCGAGGCGATGATCACCTGCCCTGTCCGGATATCGATGGCGATGACGGACCAGGTGGCCGCGGCGACGCGCGGCGCGAGGAGGATCAGGGCAGCGAGGAGGAGTTTGCGCATTGGTGTCGTGGTGGGGAGACAGAGATATCGCCCCTGAGGCGGTCGGCGTCCAGCGGCGGCGCAAAGCCTACAGCTGTGTCGCCCCGTCGAGTCGCGCACGACGATGCGTACGAGAACATTCGTCTCAACCGCGCGCATACTTGTCGCGCAAGTGTTTCCCGACTGCTTGGTCGAATGGTCTGCGTCGGACTCGCGGAGCGCGACATCAATTCGCTACGACCGCCATCATTTGTTCGCACATGCAAAACGGGGCCGGCACTGAGTGCCGACCCCGTCCAAGACACTTGCGGGCGATACCCTACCTCACCCCCACTTCAAATCCGCCTTGCTCAGCGGCAACGCCCTGACCCTCTTCCCCGTCGCCGCGTACACCGCATTCACCAGCCCGGCCACAGCCGGCGGCAGCATCGGCTCACCCAACCCCGTCGGCGGGTTGTTCGTCTTCAGGAAGTTGATCTCCACCGGACAGGCCTGACGAATGCGCATCAGCGCGAACTGATTCGCGTTCGTGCCGAAGTTCGTCTGCACCACCCGGCCCTTTTCGATAGTGATCTCCTGGCCCAGCGCCTCGGCGAGCCCGTCGAGCACACCGCCCTGCGCCTGGTTCTCCGCGTGCAGCGGATTGATCACCTGACTGCCCACGTCGCCGGCCATCCACACCTTGTCCACCTTGATGGCGCCGGCTTTGCTCACAGTTGCCTGCACGACTTCGGCGAAATAGCCGAGGTGGCTGTAGTGGAACGCCACGCCCATGCCCGTGCCATTGGGCAACGTGGTCTTCCCCCACCCGGCCTTCTCGGCGACGAGATCGAGGACGGCGCGCATGCGGCCCGCATCAAACTGCGGCTGTCCACCCGGACCGCCCGGGCCGCCCGGGCCGCCACGACCACCACCCGGTGGTCCACCTGCACCACCAGCCGGAGCCGGCGGAGGCGCATCGGCCTGCCACTGCGAAAGGAGATCGCGACGGAACTCGACGGGATCCTTCTTCGCCGCTTCGGCGAGTTCATCGATGTAGCACTGCACGGCGAAGGCGATGCCATTGGAACCGGGTGCGCGCAGCGCACCAGTCGGCACGCCCGACGGAATGATTGACGCCTCGAGCTGGAAGTTCCTGATGAAGCGCGCGGGGAACTCGTTGTTCCCGATAGCCGCACTGTTGCCGAACGTGTTCGCGTCCGGACCCGTGCTCATGTAGTGATCGCGCCAGGCGACGAGCTTGCCGGCCGCATCCACGCCGCCCGAGAAATAGTGCCACTGCACCGGGCGATAGAAGTCGTGCTGAATGTCTTCTTCGCGCGTCCAGAGCAGCTTCACCGGCACGCCGGGAACCGCCTTCGCGATGGCGGCCGCCTCGACCATGTAGTCGTTCGTGAGACGACGGCCAAAGCCGCCACCCGAGCGCATGATGTGCAGCGTGATGTCTTCAGTCTTGATGTTGAGCGTGTTCACCACGAGCTGGCGCCCACTCGTGGGCTGCTGCGTGGCCGACCAGAGTTCGAGCTTGCCGTCCTTAAAGAGCGCCGCGGTGTTCTGCGGCTCGAGGGGCGCGTGCGAGATGAACGGAATGAAGTACATCGCGTCCACCTTCTTCGCCGCACTCGCATATGCCGCGGCGAAATCGCCGTCCTTGCGCAGGTTCCGGTTGGGCGTGCCCTTCGACAGCGTCTCGGCGGTCGCATGGAAGCCGGCGCTCGAATCGTTCACCGTCGTGCCTTCGTCCCACTGCACGTTGAGCTTTTTCTTCGCCGACTGCACCTGCCACCAGCTGTCGCCAATGATCGCGACGCCAGACAGCAAGCCCGCAAGATTGCGCGGCATCGGCGTGCCGTTCTGCCCGAGCTGCGGCGCCGGCTCTTCGAGAATGAAGGCGTGCCGGATGCCCGGCTCCTTCTTGATATCGTCGAGGTTCGCGCTCGTCGCCTTGCCGGCGAACACGGCGCACTTCACGTATGTGGCGTAGAGCATGCCCGGCATCGTGAAGTCGATGCCGTAGAGCGGCTGGCCCGTGACGATCTTGTGCGTGTCGTAGCCCGGCACCTTGGTGCCGATGATCTTGTACTCCGACGGATCCTTGAGCTTCAGCGTCGTGAGCGCGGCAAGCGCTTGTTGATTCAACTGAGTTGCAGGAACCAGCGTCGCCGCCTTGTCGGCCAGCGCGCCGTATTTCATCGAGCGGTTGCTCGCCTTGTGGAATACCGTGCCGCTCGCGGTGGTGAGTTCGGACTCCGGCACGCTCCACGTTGCGGCGGCAGCGGCCACGAGCAACGAGCGCCCATAGGCGCCAACCTGGCGGAGATAGTTCCAGTTCTGCGGCGTCGCGGTCGAGCCGCCGGCGCCCTGGCCGCCGTATATGGCGGGGTTGTGATCGCCCTGCACGATGCGGACGTCCTTCCAGTCCACGTCGAGCTCGTCGGCAATCACCATGGAGAGGTGCGTCTTCACGCCCTGCCCGATTTCAGGATTCTTCGACGTGATCGTGATGATGTTGTCGGGCGTGATCTTGATGAATGCGTTCGGCGTGTAGTCCGCGCGGCGGGTGTTTTTCGTGTTGCCACTCAGCTTTGCGGCCATCGCCTCGAGTTCGGGCGCGTAGACGGCGATCATCATGCCGCCGCCCGCAATCGACGACACGCGCAGGAAGCCGCGGCGGTCGAGGTTCTTCTTTGTTGAGATTCGCACTGAGGTAGCCATGGTTGGATTTCCTTAGCGTGCGGTTTCGAAGAGACTACGCGGACGGCCATCGGCCGGCGCGTCTTCCGGCCTGCCCTCGGGCTTCCCGCCGCTCGCCGGCTGCGCACCCGCACCACGCTTGATCTCCGCCGCGCGCTTGATGCCGGCGCGAATGCGGATGTACGTGGCGCAGCGGCAGATGTTGCCGTTCATCGCCGCGTCAATGTCCGCGTCGCTCGGATTCGGATTCTTGTCGAGCAGCGACGCCGCCGACATGATCTGGCCGGCCTGGCAGTAGCCGCACTGGGGAACGTCGAGTTCCTCCCACGCCTTCTGGAGCGCGTGTGTGCCGTCGGCAGAGAGCCCTTCGATGGTCTTGATATCGGCGCCCTCGAGCGTCGAAATCTTGAGCTGGCAGGAGCGCACCGCCACACCGGCGCGCTGCACAGTGCAGGCGCCGCACTGGCCCACGCCGCAGCCGAACTTCGTGCCTTTGTAGTTGAGTGTGTCGCGAAGGACCCAGAGCAGCGGCGTATCAGCGGCGACATCCACCGTCGTCGACTTTCCGTTGAGCTTGAACGTGACTGGCATATTGGCTCCGATTACGGTTTACGGTTTCTTTTCGTGACGCTTCAGGGCCTTCTGTCCCACTTCGGCGCCGTAAATCACGCCGTTCTTGTCCACTGCCACACCTTCTGCCGAACTGGTGCTCGGCTGACAACTACCGGCAACTCCGGTCATTGACGCCGGCGCTTCAGCCGGCAGACGGCCGGGGCACGCCAGCGATTGATCGGGAATGAAGGCCGTCACCTTGCCGTCGGAGATCTTCCCGACGCGCATGCCGCGAATCCATGCCCAGTGCGGCGGATTCACCGTGCCCGATTCAGAATCTGCGACGTAGATGTTGTCCTTCGAATCAATAAAGACTCCGCTTGGGCGACCGAACTGGTACCAGGTGTCGAGCAGTTTGCCGCTCTGGTCGAAGAGCTTGATGCGGTTGTAACCGCGATCGCCAACGAAGAGCCGGCCCTTGGAATCGAACGCCAGCGTGTGCGGCTGGTTGAACGCGTACGGCTCGTCCTTCTTCGTGGAGTCGTACACGGTGCCCCAGGTGGCGAGCCACTTGCCGGTCTTGTCGAACTTGATGACGCGAGCGGGCGACTGGCCCTGCACCGAGCTGTGCCCTTCGGCGACGTAGAGGTCACCGTTCGGCGCGATAGCGATGGCGTTCGGCGTCGTGAAATACTCCGCATCGCGCCCACCGCCCGCCTTCCCGAGCGTCATGAGGAGTTTGCCGTCCTTGTCGAACTTGTAGATCTGGTGGCCCGTCGTTGCCGGCGGCGGCACCGTGCGCAGCGGAACCGATGCGGAATCTCCGCCACGTCCACCGCCTGCACCAGCACCAGCACCTGCACCACCTCTTCCACCGCGACCGCCACCACCGCCGCCACCCGTGCACGAGCAGTCGACGACCCAGACGTTGCCGTCCTTGTCGAGCGTGATGCCGTGGGGCGAGGCAATGAGCCCCGCGCCGAAGCTCTTCACGAGATTGCCGTCCTTGTCGAACTTGAGAACGGGGTCGAGCGTAGAGCCGACGCAGCTGTTCGTGCCGCAGCGTTCGCCGACCCAGATACTGACGCCATCCTTGTCGATATCCACGGCGCTAGTGGAGCCCCAGGTGCGACCGGCGGGCATCTTCGCGAAGCCGTCGACGGTCTTGTAGAAATT
Source organism: Gemmatimonadota bacterium (assembly GCA_026387935.1). Taxonomy (GTDB): domain Bacteria; phylum Gemmatimonadota; class Gemmatimonadetes; order Gemmatimonadales; family Gemmatimonadaceae; genus Fen-1231. Next base: position 25,284 of record JAPLKU010000021.1, read on the forward strand.
GGGGGCGTCGTTGGTCGGCGGCATCGTGGCCGACGACTGCGCGGCTGCCGCGGAGGCGGTAACCGCAAATGCGAAAGCGATGGGGATTAGGCGCATCTATAGAGAATAGCGCCAAACAGCCCCGGGCAACAACCTGCCGGGCGGTTTTGAAGCCGCCCCTACTTTCCCACGACCGCCTTCGCGAGCCGTTCGCGCACCTTGCCAAGGGGAAGGCCCGGCTGGCGTGGCAGGATGTTCCACGCGTTGAACACGACGACCAGGTCGAGATCTGGAAACGCCATTGGGAACTGGCCGCCGAAGCCTGACCCGCTCCAGACGTACTTGGTGGAGTCTACCGGGCTGCGATAGAGCCACCACTTAAGGCCGTATTGAGCGGCGTTTGGCGACGTGCCCGTCGCGATCGCAGGAGTCACGGACTGCTTTACCCAGTCGGCGGAGACGACCCGGGTCCCGTTCCACATTCCGTCTTGCGTGAAGAGGTACCAGATGCGCGCGAGATCGCCGGCTGCGAGGTAGAGGCCGCCCTCCGTGTCCGCCGTGCCCGACGGCGTACGCTTCCAGAACCACCGAGTGATGCCGATGGGGGCAAAGAGGTGCCGCGCCGCGTATTCCTCGATGTCGGTGCCTGTGGCCTGCCGAAATACGTGCGCGAGCAATGAACTCTCGCCGCTGCTGTAGTTGAACTTGGTGCCCGGCTCGCGCATCATCGGGCGATTGATCGTGAACGCGATCCAGTCCGGGCTCGATTCGAGCCCAGACGCCGTGTTGTTGGGATCGATGTACGGGAGACTCTCGTTCCAGTCGATGCCGCCGGTCATGGTCATCAGGTGGCGCACGGTCATGCGACGCTTGCGATCATCGATGTTCGCGACCTTCGTGGTGTCGAAGAACCGGAGCACCGGCGTGTCGATGCCTGGAAAGTCGCCGCGGGTCACGGCCGCGCCGATGACGGCTGATGCGACCGTCTTTGTCACCGATTGCAGCGTGTGCAGATCGCCGCGCTGGTAGTACGGGTGCCACCAGGTATTGAAATAGTTGAACGGCCCGGTGACGTCGTGCGCGTTGAGCGCGTTCTTGACCTTGGCCGAGTCGCCGTAGGCCTTCATATAGTCGTTTACGTATGCCTTGTCGAAGGCCACCTTGCCGTGCCGAATCACGAGCATGCGGTCGATAAAGCCGTACTTGCCCGCCGCAATCTCGGCGTCGAGCGAGTCGAGCACCGCCTTGTTCAGGCCGACGCTCGCGGGCGAGGCGACCGGCCATTTGCCTTTAGGTGCGGAACCCTGGGCCAGCGCGCTTGATGGCGCGCCGGCTAGGTACGCAACGGTAGCGGCAACAAGGACAAGCGGCTGCACACGCATCGGGCAAAGCTCCGTTCAGGTGCTGGAAGAGTAGTGGGCGAGAAGACTTGCGAGTGCTGCGACGGCGAACGTGGACACCGGCATCACGCGGACGGTTTTCGAATGTGCATCGACGTGACCGTAGCCCCGGTGACCGCGCCGATCACGGCGCCCATGACAGCCGTAGGCATCGGCATCACCCGATTGATCATCGCGACGATCACGCCGGTAATGATTCCGGCTGCAGTGCCGGTGAGGAGAATGCTGACGATGCGCTTCCGGTCCATCTATGGAAGCTATGGAAGCGCAAACGCCATCAGCTTGCTGGTCGTGCCGGCGCCGGTTGCGATGATCACATACTGCTTCCCCGCGCGACTGCGAAACGACATTGGATTCGAATAGGCCACCTGCCCAAGGTCGTGCTCCCAGAGATACGCACCGGTTTTGGAGTCGATGGCGTAGAGCGTGCGCCCGCCGCCGGTGAGGAAGAGTAGTCCGCCTTTTGTGACCATTGCGCCGGGTGCACCGACGACGCCGAGTTTGTCAGGGAGCTTCACACCGGCGAGCGCGGGATTGTTGCGCACGTCGGCGTTGTCGCCGAGTGGAATCGTCCACTTCGTGTCGCCACTGTTGAGATCGATCGCCGTGAGAGTGCCATAGGGCGGCTTCACGATGGGGATTGAAGCGCCACGACCGCCGCGGCCGCCGGCTGCCGCGCCTCCTGCTGCACCGCCCTCTCCCGGCGCGGGGATGCGCACGGTCAGCGCGCGCCGCGTGTTATCGATGGCATACGGGGCGTCGTTTGTGTCCGCTTGCGTTTCGCGTTTTGCGATCGCCATCATCGCCGGGTCATTCGTCGCCTTCACGTACGCCCAACCTGTTTCGCGATCGATGGCCACGCCGCCCCACCCTGCGCCGCCAATCACGCCGGGGCGCACGATGGAGCCTTCGAGCGACGGCGGGAGATAGAGCGGCCCCGTCTTGAATCCCGCGATTACGTCGAGCGCGGCCTTTCGGATTTCGGGAGTGAAGTCGACGAGATCGGCTTCGGTGAAGCCCTGTGGCGAAAATGGCGCCGGCTTTGTGGGAAAGGGCTGCGTAGGCGAGCTCGCTTCGCCCGGCACCGAGCTTTGCGCCACGGGGCGCTCCTCGATGGGCCACACCGGCTTTCCCGTCACGCGATCGAACGCAAAGAGAAAGCCCTGCTTCGTGGCCTGCACAACGATGTCGCGCTTCTTTCCGTTTTGCGTGACGGTGAGCAGCACCGGCGCGGTGGGCGGATCGTAGTCCCAGAGCCCGTGGTGCGCCGTCTGAAAATGCCAGAGACGCTTTCCATTGCGGGCGTCGAGCGCGACGATGGCCTCGCCAAACAGTCCCGCGCCCTTTCGGTCGCCGCCGTAGTAGTCATTACTCGGCGTTCCCACGGGCACGTAGATGATGCCGCGCGCTTCATCGGCGGAGAGTGGCGCCCAGGCATTCGTGTGGCCGACGTACTTCCACGAATCGTCCTTCCAGGTGTCGTTGCCGTACTCGCCGGCCTCAGGAACCGTCTTGAATCGCCAGACTCGCTTGCCGGTGCGCACGTCGAACGCCTGAATGTCGCCAGGCGGATCGCCGCGGTACTGCAGGCGATCACCCACACCGTTGCCGAGTATGACGAGGTTGCCCCAGACGAGCGGCGGCGAGGTGTTGGTGTAGTGCTCCTTGCGAATCGCGCGCGAAAGATTGGCCGTGAGGTCGATCTGGCCGTCGGTGCCGAAGCTCTTGATCGGCCTGCCGTCCTTTGCGTCGAGCGCAAAGAGGCGCCAGCGTGAGTTGATGAACACGCGGCGCTGCTTGCCGTCGGTCCAGGTGGCCACACCGCGGTGCACGAGGCCCGTGCCATTCGAAGGCTGACCGTACCCCTTCCACGACTCAGGGTCAAATGCCCAGTACTGCTTTCCCGTCATCGCTTCCATCGCGATGACGCGATTGTACGGCGTCGAGAAAATCAGCGTGTCGTGAATCGCGAGCGCCGTGGCCTGGAACTGGCCGGCGCGTGCGGCCTTCTGGCCTTCACTCGCGGGGATCGGCTGCTCGCTCGCGTCGTAGGTCCACGCGACCTGCAGCCCCTTCACATTGTCGCGATTGATATCGGCGAGCGGCGAATACTTCTGCGCGCCGGCGTCGCCGCCCCAGGCGGTCCAATCCACGCCTTTTGATGGCGCCGGCGTGACCTGTTTCGGCGCGGGAGGGGCGTCGGGTTTGACTTGGGCGCTGGCGGTGGACGCGTGCATCGCGCTCAGAGCGAACATGATGACGACTAATGGGTTCTGCATGGATAAGACGTTGCGCCTGCGAAGGTTGCAAGGCAAGGGGGAGGCAGCGGTCGGCTTGCAACCGCAGTTAAGTTTCCAATCGAATGTCCGACCACACTCTCGACCGCGTAGCGATCGGCCGCTGGCTCGCCATCTGGGCCGGCTCGCTCTTTTTGCTCGTGCTCATCGGCGGCGGCACCCGGCTCACTGAGAGCGGGCTCTCGATTACGGAGTGGAAGCCGATCAGCGGCGTTGTTCCGCCGTTCACGGAAGCCGCGTGGACCGCCGAGTTCGAGAAGTACAAGCAGATTCCGCAGTATGCGCGGCTGAACGTCGGTATGACGCTCGGCGACTTCAAGGGAATCTTCTGGTGGGAGTTTCTCCACCGGTTTGCAGCGCGTTTTATCGGCGGGCTGTTCGTGATTCCCTTTTTCTGGTTCGCGCTGCGCAAACGCATCCCGCGTGACCTGCTCCCGCGCCTCGCCACCCTCGGCGTGCTGATGGGGCTTCAAGGCGCGATGGGGTGGTACATGGTGGCGAGCGGGCTCACCGAGCGGGTGAATGTGAGCCAGTACCGGCTGGCTGCGCATTTATCTCTGGCGCTGGTGATCTATCTGCTGACGGTGTGGACGGCGGATTCACTGATCCACAACAGGGGATCGACGGTTGCCAGTTCACGGCAATCGGAGGAAGCCCGAGCGCGCGGATGGTTGGGCGCGCTGTTTGGGCTGGCGTTTGCGACCGTCATCAGCGGCGCGTTCGTCGCGGGCCTTCGCGCCGGAAAGATCTACAACGAGTTCCCAATGATGGGCGCCGGATTCGTGCCCGCCGAATACAGCTCAATCACGCCGTGGTGGAAAAACCTGTTCGAGAACGCGGCGGCGGCGCAATTCGACCATCGCGTGCTCGCCATTGTGACGCTGTTTGCCGTGCTCGCGGGATGGTTCCGGCTTCGCGCCAACGCGTCGCCTGCCCTCCGCATGCGAATGCACCTCGTGCTCGGCGCCGTCGGCCTTCAGGTCGCGCTCGGCATCACGGTGCTGCTGCTCGGCGTGCCGGTGCTCGTCGGCGTGGCCCACCAGGCGGGGGCGCTCCTCGTGCTTACGGCGCTGACGTTGGCGTTACGGCAGGCGCAGACAGCGTAGCGTCGGAGGTCTTCCGGAACTGCGGATTGACGATCGCGTTGGCAGCGAGGCACATGTCCACGAACACCCACGCCTGCGCCGCGACGTACACCATCACGACAAGATTCGCGATATTCATCACACTCGCTTGCCGCGCACGGTCGCCCGCAGCGCTCGTCACCTTGAGTGCGCCTGCCACCAGTGCCACGAGCAGCAGCGCGACGAAGAGCAGGACCGCCGTGACGTCGGGACGTTTCAGCACCGTTGGCTCCGTAAATGGTCGGAGCCAACAATGCGCCAAACGAGACTACTTCGCCAGTTTCTCGAAGAAGTACTTCCGCGCCTTGGCCACTTTGGGCGCAATCACGGCCGCGCAGTACGGGTTCTGCTGGTTCCGCGCGAAGTAGTCGTCGTGGTACGACTCCGCGGGGTAAAACGCCGTCAGCGGTGCGATTTCCGTCACGATGCGATCGTCCCACGTGTGCGCGGCGTCGAGAGACGCGACCTTCGCGCGCGCCTCCGTTTCCTGCTCGGGCAATTCAAAGAACACCGCCGAGCGATACTGCGTGCCGGCGTCGCCGCCCTGACGGTTGAGCGTGGTGGGGTCGTGGATGGTGAAGAAGACGTCGAGCAGATCGTTGAACGAAATGACCGATGGGTCGAAGCTCACCTGCACGACTTCGGCGTGACCAGTCACGCCGGTGCACACCTGCTCGTAGGTGGGATTCGGCCGCCGGCCACCGGCGTAGCCGCTCTGCGCGCGCGACACACCCTTGAGCTGAAGAAAAACCGCCTCGAGGCACCAGAAGCAGCCGCCGGCAAAGGTCGCAGTTGCGAGTGTCGTGGTGTCGTTGCTCATCGTGCCGGTCACTTGGATGTCGCTCCAAAAATCGAGAGGTACTTGGCGTAGCCTTCCGCTTCCATCTTGTCGCGCGGAATGAAGCGCAGCGACGCGGAGTTGATGCAGTAGCGCAGTCCGGTCGGGCCGGGGCCGTCAGGAAAGACATGGCCGAGGTGCGAGTCACCGTCCTTGGAACGGACTTCGGTGCGCCGCATGCCGTACTCGGAGTCGCTGTGCTCAGTGACGTGCTCCGCCTCGATGGGCCGGATGAAACTGGGCCACCCGGTGCCGGAATCGAACTTGTCGATGCTCGAGAAGAGCGCCTCACCGGAGACGATATCAACGTAGATGCCGCTCTCCTTGTGGTCCCAGAAGGCGTTCCGGAACGGCGGCTCGGTCGCGCTGCATTGCGTGACCTGGTACTGCTCTTCGGTGAGCTTCTGCTTTAGCTCGGGGTTTACGGGTTTGATCTTGGTCATGTGGCTTTCCCCTCCTGCCGTACCGATCCGTGGAATGATGCGAAAGTTCCGTGCGCTTGATGTGTACCGCGGTTACTCACTCGAACTCAGGGCTTCTTCGGAGTCCTCGATAGCGACCGGTAGTACTCCTCCACCATCGCCTTGAATGCCGGTGGCACTTCGCCCGAGCGCTCGAGCAGCATGCGGCCGCCCGCCTCGTCGCCGCTCGCACGGCGCAGCGCGAACTCGTACGCCTTGAGGCCTTCGATCACCTGTGTGCGCAGCGTTGCTTCCGCTTTCTTGTCGTCGAGCGAGGTGAAGGTGCTCGGCATGCCCTTCATCGCCTCGATCGCGCGGTCGAGCGGCGCGACTTCCTGTCCCTGGCGACGCAGATCGCGCGCGAGTGCTTCGGCCTCCTGCAACCGCTGCTGCAAGTCGCGGTTCAGCTGCTGGCTATCCGGACCGTTGTATTGGCCGGGATTGCCGCCGTTGTAGTTGCCACCGCCGCCGCCGCCACCGCCGCCGCCACCGCCGCGTCCGCCCTGCTGATTTCCTTGCTGGTTTCCGCGACCGCCGCCGTTGCCCTGACCCATCTGCTGGCCTTGACCCTGACCTTGGCCCTGCCCTTGACCCTGCCCTTGACCCTGCCCTTGGCCCTGCCCTTGGCCCTGTCCTTGGCCCTGTCCTTGGCCCTGTCCTTGGCCCTGTCCTTGGCCCTGTCCTTGGCCCTGTCCTTGGCCCTGTCCTTGGCCCTGTCCTTGGCTCTGTCCTTGGCCCTGGCCCTGGCCCTGGCCTTGTTGCTGACCTCGGCCCTGTCCTTGGCCCTGACCCTGCTGCTGACCTTGGCCCTGGCCCTGTTGGCCCTGCTGACCACGGCCTTGCTGTTGTCCCTGCTGACCTTGTCCCTGCTGCTGACCGTTCTGTCCCTGCTGACCCTGACGACCATTCTGCTGGCCGCCTTGCTGCGCGTTGGCGCGGGCCGAATCGGCCTGCTGACCCTGAGCAAGCCTCCGCTCCTGCGCCTGGCGCATCCCTTCCTGCACCGTCTCGAGCCCGCGCACGAGATCGCGCATCCGGTCCGCCGACTGCGCACCGGCCTGCGCCTGCTGACCCTGTTCTGCCGCACCGGCCGCTTCCTGCAACCGCCGGCCGAGGTCCGCAATCTCACCGCTGATCAGTTTTTCCTGTTCGTTCAGATACGCCTGCGGCGCGGTCCCGACGGCCTGCCCGGAACCTTGCATCCGTTCCGCGAGCCGCTTGTTGCGAAGTGAGTCCGCGGCGTTCCGCAGCGCGCGCGACACATTTGGCTGCTCGCGCGCATTCTCCGTCGCGAGCCGGTCGAGCTGCGACGTGAGCGCGCGCACTTCGCCGGCCATCTGGTTCTTCTGCGCCTGAATCGAACGCTGCACCGAATCGCGGCGCAGCTTGGGATCTTCAATCTTGCTGATCTCATCCTGCACCTTCTTCTCGGCATCGGCGAGCCGGCGCTGCTGCGCCTGCGCCGCTTCGATGTCCTTGCCGGCGCTGCCGCTCCGCTCCTGCTCGAGCAAACGGCGCGCTTCATTCAATCGATCTGCGGCGCCGCGGGCATTCGCGCTCCCGCTCCGGCCGTTCGCCGCCGACTGACGCATCTGGTCGGCTGATTCCTGAAGCTTGCGCGCGGCGTCCGCGAGTGGCTGCGATTGCCGCTCACGCGCGAGACGCTCGAGCTGACGCGCCGCCTGCTCCGCATCCTGTGCCAACTGGCGCTGCCCGTCGCCACCGGTGGCACCGGCCTGGCCCATTTGCGATAGACTGTCGGCCTTTCGCTGCGCGCGCGCGTCCTGTTGCAGCTGACGCGCCGCGAGCTGCTTCAACTTTTCGGCGGTCTCGTCCAGCGTCGAGGCCGCCGGATCCTGCTGCTGGCCGCCCTGCTGCGCTTCCTGGCCGCGCTGCACCGACTCGTACTGGTTCCGCAGCCGGTCCTGCTGCAGTTCGAAGATATCGGCGAGGTCCGACGCATTTGCGCCGCCACCACCACCACCGCCGCCACCACCACCGCCACCCTGTTGCTGCTGAATCTGGATTTCGCGGAACACCGCTTCGGCGCGACCGAGTTCCGTCAGCGCCTTCTGCTCGTTGCTCAACGCGCCACGTTGCGTCGGCGCGATCAGCTTCTTCTCGGCTGAATCCATCTGCGCCACCGCGCGCGGAAGGATCTTCGCAATCTTGTTGAATCCCGTGGTGTCGCTACCGCCCACGATGCCGCGCGTCACGAGCCGCTCGGCCAGCAACGCCGCCTGCTCCTTCACCTTCTGCTGCGCGAGCCGCACCGTGGCGACGTTCTCGGCCAACGTCTTCGCATCGAGCGTCGCCGAATCGCGCGCCAGATTGAACGTCGCCGAAATCACCTGGCGCTGTTGTTCGGAGAGCTGATTGGGATTGTTCTGCTGCCCACCACCACCGCCTCCCCCACCACCGCCGCCACCACCCTGGCCCTGCTTGTAGTCCATGTCGTACGGACGCACCGTGAGGAAGTACATGTCCGTGCTCGCGGTGCCGGGCCCAGTGACGACGTTGTTGTCCGTCGCCTTGGCGTAATACGAAATCTGGTCACCAGGCTGCAGCTTCATGTCTTCGAGCATGAACGTGTGACCGGCGGCGATCTCCCTCAGCGCACGCGCCGTCGCAGAGAACAGGCCAACCGTGCGTTCGTCGCCGCCGTTGATCGAGTAGGTGATGTCCAGCTTCGAAACGCCGTAGTCATCCTGCGACTTGGTATCCGAAAACACCTCGTCAACCGAGAGCACGCGCACATCGCGGCCGGGCTTGCCGATCGCGACTGACGGCTTGCGGTCGGGGAGCGCGTCAATCGTGTAGTCGAGTGACGCACTCACCGCTCGGCCGTCGGCGCCCTCGAGCTCAACCTTGTAGAAGCCGTTCTTCGTCACGCGCATCATGGCGACGAGCTTGCCGTCGGCCGTGGGAGCAAGACGCAGCGTGTCGCCGCCGTCTATGACCAGGCGACCTGCACTGGTCGCCACTGTCGGTGAGACTCGAACACGCACCATCGTGCCCGTCAGCGCAGCCACGTCGCCGGTGCTGTCCACCTGTTTGTTCGCGAGCTGCGTGTACGCGGGATACCGGTACTCGAGATCCATGCGCGCCACGTAGGGAATTGCCGCGACAGTCAGCTTGAACGTCGCCGAACGAATGCCGGACGCTTCAACGGCATACTCAGTCGGCGTCGCCACATCGAAGAGCCGGAACGCCCACTTGCCCGTCGAGTCGGCCGCCATGTCGAGACGCGTCCAGGCCACGGCGCCCTCACCGCGCACAAGAAGCTCAGCGCGCTCAGTCGAGAATCCGGTCAGTGATGCGGCGACGAGCTGGTCGCCACCCTTGGCGATGGTCTTGTTGCCTGGTGCCACCGTGATCGTGAACGCACGATTGGCATCGGTGCCGGCCCACGGCGTTAGCAGCAGCTGTGCGCCCGTACGCAACGCCAGCGGACCACCGGCGAAGATCGCGAGCACTCCAAGCGAAACGGAAAGAAAGAGGCCGACCGATTTCTTCAGCCCTCCGGCATCAACGCGTTTGCCAGACTCGGCGCCGCGAAGGCCATCGAGCGCCGCGCGCACGAGACGGGCGGCGATTCCACCGGCTGCGACGCGATCGGCCGCGCGCTCGTTGATTTCCACGGCCGTAACGAACGCACCGCCAAGTGACCGCTCATGCTCCTCGACGTAGAGCGCCACGCGCGAGTTGTCCGGCGTGTCGCGCAGCGGACGAACCACGAAACGCCAGGCCGCGCCAACCGCTCCCGCGAGCGCAATGATGCGCGCAAGAATGATGAGCGTCGGGTTGTAATGCGAAATGCGCATCAGGACTGAGAGGCCAATCCAGAGCACAGCGACGATCGTGATCGCGATAGCCGCGCCGCGCAGTGCGTGCTTGATGCGCCAGCGCAGGCGCACGTCGCGCACGGCAGCGCCAAGCGCATCACCGCCACTCATGATCCGGCTCGCATCCGTCATCGTCCCGCCTCCCAAGCCTACGTGGTGACCGTTCTGGACAGCCGGTTGGAGAGAATTGTCTCAGCCGCCAGCACCAGGAAGGCCCCTATGAGAAGATACCACCACATCCGTTGATTGCGTTCCCGCTCAGCGGCCGTGCCTGCCTCTGCTGTTGAGGCACCGTTCACCGTGCCGGCAGTTGCCGTCGCAGCTGCCACCAGCTCGCGCGGCTCCATATGCGCCATATCCGACTCGGCCATATCAACATTCACGGCCACCGGCCGCCCGGCGCCATCGGCGGTTGCCTGCGTGCGGAGCTCGTAGAATCCGCGCTCGAGGAGCGCGGACGCGTGGGTGGAGTCGCTGAAGCGTGCGCGCTTGCCCGACGGCGACATGAGCGAAAGCACCGGCGCATCCGCGCCAGGAGCAGCCTTGGTCGCGAGCCCGACCGTGAGCTCGCCATGCCGCGAGAGGTCGAGCACTTCACCTGCCGTAAACCAGGGGCGTGAGTTGCTGAACCGCCCCGCGTGGCGCGCCAGCTGGCGCATGAAGGGGAGGAACACCGGCTGCGTGGGCATGTCGGTCCAGTAGTCATCAATGGACGTTGACCAGACCACGACCCGCCCCTGCCCAACCGAGCGTTCGACGAGCGCCGGCGTGCCATCGTCGTACCAGGCCAGCACACCGCTGTCGCCGACCACCCGCAATGTGCGATGCGTAAACACATGCGCCGACGCAAAGTCGCCGCTGCCGGGCGCCGCAAATGCCTCGAACACCGGACTCGCATACGAGAGCCGCGCGAGTCGCGCACCTCCCGCATTCGCACGGTTCACGACATCGCCGTAACCGACGCGCAGCACGGTGGTCCATTCCTTTGGCACACGATCACCCGGTACATCGCCGGGCACCACGAGAATGCCGGTGCCGCCCTTGAGTTCAGCGCGAAGCGCCACGCCAAGGTCGCCGCCCGGGGGCGCAACTTCGTCGAGGACGACGAGTCCGCGCGAGGCGAAATCGCGTGGCGTGATGGAGTCCACACGCTTCACATCCACGCGGAACCGCGGCTGGTCGCCGATTTCAAGCGCGCGCTTGAGAAAGAGCGCCTGATTCGTGCGCGATGAGGTTGGTTCGATTACGAGCACGCTCACGGCCTCATCCGGCGCGAGCGTAAAGAAGAACTGGTCGTTCGCGGCGAGCGCGTCCGACGGAATCTTCACCGATCCCTTGGTGATTCCGCCCGGGACGGTGGTCGGCGCAAACCGGGCCTGCACTGAACCCGCTGGCGGGATCGTGACACGACTGGAGCCAACCGTGCGGCCGGCCAACTCGAGCGTCGCTTCAACCGTGCGCGGTGCGCTACCGGTGTTGGTGAGACGCGCCGTGACCGTCACCGGTGCTCCCGCTTCATCCGACGCGCGATCGGTTTCCACCGACGCCACCGCCACGTCGCCCACATCCTTACCCGACACATCCATCGGAATGACTTCGACGCCCTGCGGCAGGTGGATTTCCGACTGCCCCGACCAGCCGCGGCGCTGGAAATCCGAAATCAACACCACTTCCCTGCGCGGCATGTTCGACGCGCCAAGGATGTCGCCCGCGAGCTTCAGCGCCGGGCCAAACCGCGTGCCTTCGGAACTGATTGTCGCGCGCGCGATCGCGCGTTCCATGTTCGCGTGGTCAGCACTGGGCTCCGTGAGCGCCGACGCGTCGTTGGCGAATGCCACGATCGTAGCGCGGTCTTTGGGGCCAATCGACGCGATCGCCACCTTGGCCGAGTCCTGCGCGGCCTTCCAGCGTGTGCCGTATCCCATCGAATACGAGCGATCGAGGAGGATCACGACTTCCTTCGCGCCGACGCCCGCCGCAAGTGACGGCGGCTTCACGAAGAACGGGCGCGCGAACGCGGCGACAAACAGGAAGAGCGCGAGGCAGCGCAGAATGAACAGCAAGAGATGCCTGAGCTTCTGCTGCCGCACCGAGCGATACGGCACGCGCTGGATGAACATCAGCGACGGAAAGGGCACGACCGTCTTCCGCTCGCGATTGATCAGGTGGATGGCAATGGGCACGCCAATCGAGACGAGGCCGGCGAGAAACCAAGGCGCGAGAAATGACATGGCCGCTACCGCACCCGGTTGTACCGCTCGCGCGCGCCGAGGTAGGCGTAGAGCGCGTCGGCGATGGGCTGCGATGTATCGAACAGCGTGTAATCAATCCGGCGTTCCGCCGCCATTCTCGCGAGCGTCGCCGTGTGCTCGGCCACGAGCTTCTTGTATTCCTTCCGGAGATAGTCGGGGATAAGCGGCATCTTCTCGCCCGTCTCGATGTCAATGAAGTTGCTCGAATCCGAAAACGGGAACTCGATCTCATCCTTGTCGAGCAACTGGAAGCAGATGACATCGTTTCCGCGGCCGCGCAGGTTATCCACGGCATCGAACACCGCCTGCGGATCTTCATAGAAGTCCGAAATCACGAGCACGATACTCCGGCGTCGCGTGGACTCGGAGAGCTGCTTCATCGGCGGCATCATGGATGCGCGTCCGGTCAGCGTTTTTGCATCAGCGGCGGCCGTGATGGCCGCGCCACCGCTTTCACCGGGCGAATGCACCGCGGCCGCACGATTGGCGCGGTCGAGTGAGTGCAATACGAGCCGAAGGTGCTTCGACGAGGGCGGCACGTAGTCCACGATGCCGTGGTCAAATGTCGCGAGCCCAACCCGGTCGCGCTGTCCTGCCGAGAAGTACGCCAGCGCCGCCGTGAGAAAGCAGGCGTACTCCAGTTTGCTCACGCCGCGGTCGCCGCTCGTGGATCCCTTGTAGCGCATGGAGGGCGAGACGTCGAGAATCGCGAGGAAGTTCGCGTTCGTGTCGGCCTCGAACTCCTTCACATAGAAACGGTCGGTGCGTGCGAACAGCTTCCAGTCAACTTTTCGAATGTCGTCGCCCGGCGTGTACTGCCGGTGCTGCGCGAAGTCCGTGGACGATCCGAGGTTCGGCGAGCGGTGCAAGCCGTTGATGAATCCTTCGACGACCGCCTTCGCGACGAACTCGAGGTTCCCAATCCGCGACAGAATCGCGGGATCGAGAAACTCGTTTCCTGTTGGACGCGCGGCAGCGGTCACGTTCTGCTGGGTAGCCGCGTGAGCCTAGCGCATTCCTGAGCCAGGCACCGGCACGGCGTCAAGCAGCTGTTTGATGATCTGGTCGGACGTGACCTTCTCGGAATCGGCGTGGAAGTTCATGAGGACGCGATGCCGCATCACGGGGTTCGCGAGCGCACGCACGTCGTCAAAGTTCACGTGGTAGCGACCCTGCATGAGCGCGCGCGCCTTGCCACCGAGAATCAATTGCTGCGGAGCGCGCGTGGACGCCCCGTACGACACCCATTCATTGATGAACTTCGGTGCGCCCGGGCCCGGACGGCTCGCTCGGGCCAGCTTCACGGCATAGCGCGCGACGGCGTCCGCGACCGGCACACGGCGCACGAGCGCCTGGAACGCGCGCACATCGTCGCCCGTCATCGCGTGCTTGAACTGCTGATTCATGGTCGCCGTCGTGCGCGTCACGACGAGGACTTCATCGTCCTCGCCGAGGTAATCCATGTTGATGTTGAACATGAATCGGTCGAGCTGCGCTTCGGGGAGCGGATAGGTGCCCTCGAGCTCGATGGGGTTTTGTGTCGCAAACACATGGAACGGCGGGTCGAGCGGATACGTCTTGCCCTGCACCGTCACGCGCTTTTCCTGCATCGCTTCGAGTAGCGCGGCCTGAGTCTTTGGCGGCGTGCGGTTGATTTCGTCGGCGAGGACGATGTTGGCGAAAATCGGTCCGGGCGTGAAGACGAGCTTCCGTCGCCCGCCTTCATCTTCCTGGATGATGTCGGTGCCGGTGATGTCACTCGGCATCAGGTCGGGCGTGAATTGGATGCGCGAGAACTTGAGGTCGAGCACCTGCGAGATCGTGTTGATCAGCAGGGTTTTCGCGAGGCCCGGCACGCCGATGATGAGGCTGTTGCCGCCCGCGAAAAGCGAGAGGAGCACGAGGTCGATGACCCCTTCCTGCCCAACGATGAGCTTGTGCAGTTCACCGTTAACCGCATCCACACCTGACTTGAGTCGGTCAGCCAGAGCAATGTCGTCGGAGGATTCGAGCGCGGGCGCTGAAGCAGTGGAAGTCATTCGTTCCTAGTGCGTGAGTGCGTAGATGACAAAGTTGACGCCGAGCTTGAACGCTTCGTTGGACACATCGACGGGCATGAAGCCCTGCCCCGACCATTGCCACGACTCGCCAATGTCCTGGCCGTAGGCGGCGAGCACGATCAATCGCTTCTTCGGGTCGTTCTTCTCGAAATAGCCGTAGAAGTCGCCGCCGTTGCGGCCGCCGCCGCCGCTGTAGCCACGGCGCACCTTGGCCATATCCACCTTGAAGAACGAGTCGAAGATCGGCTCCTTCCCCGTCAGTTGGATGGGCCTCAGGTCCGGCATCGCGCGGGCCATTGCATTCGTGAACGTTCCCCAGGCTTCAAAGGGGAAATCGTCCACAATCATGAAGCCGCCCTTCGAGAGATACTTGTGCAGCCCGGCGACTTCTTCCGCGTTCGGAAACCAGCCACCGGGCTCCGAGAGGTAGCTCACGGGATACTTGAAGAGCGCGGGATCGTCGAGCGAGACAATCGCGCCGCCAAGCACGTTCCCGAAATCGGTGAACGGGCGCATGCTCGTGATCTCGCGAAGAATCTTCATGAAATGCACGTCGGCGTCAGGGTAGTCATGCGACCAGCCCGGCCCCTCACGTCCTGACCAGTAGCCATACCCGCGGTACTTGATCCGCGCGAAGGTGAATCGGCCATCATAAACGGGATTGCCGCGGAAATCCGGGGGGGTGTAGAAGCCGTTCGGATCGCTGAGCGCCGACATGTCGAAGCCGCGCGGTCCTCGACCGCCGCCGCGACCCCCGCCGCGTTGCGCGTGAGCGGCCTGCGCCAGGAGCATGGCGCCGACGGCAACCGCGCCAACGCGCCGCACGATCGCATACGTCCTCATGGCTTCCTCCCGTCTACGATGGCGAGCAGCAGATCCTGCGCTCGTTCGAAATTGGGGGCGTCCTCAAGCGCGCGTAATACCGTGCGCCTGGCCTTCATCTCATCGCCGGCACTGCGGTAGGCCACCGCGAGATCAAAGAGCGCGGCGGCCTTGTCCACCGGGTCGAGCGCGACGAGCGCCTCACGTTCGCGCACGTGCCGCGCATGGTCGCCGCGCGCAGCGGCAAGGGCGGCGAGGCTCTTGTGCACGTCGGCCGGGAATGGATTGACGAACACGGCGCGCTCGAGCGCGTCCATCGCGCCGGCAGAATCGTTCGCCGCTGCGAGCAAGGTGCCGAGCTGCACGTTCGCGTCGAACGCCGATTCGTCGGAGAGCGCCACCACCTTCAGCATCGCGATGGCCTTCGCCTTGTCACCCGACTCGCCGTAGAGCTTGGCGAGCATCACCGCGGGCGAATCGTTGTCGCCATACAGCGGGAAGAGCGCATGCGCCCGCTCCAGCATCCTGATGGCTTCGAGGTTCTGGTTGGTCTTGATGAACGCCATGCCGGCGAGCACCTGCGCGCGATAGCTCCCCGGGAGTGAATCGGCGCGCGCCTTGAACTCGGAGACGCCCATGCCCGCGGGATATTCCGGACCCGGAATCGCGATCGCCGCGAGCGGGCCCGCGAAACGCTGTTTCATATAGGTGTCGAACCGCTTGTCGAACGCAGCCATGTCCTGCCCCGTCACCTTCTGGAACGCGTCGTCTGTGGTGCGACCGGCCTTGTACTCGTTGAGCAGCGCCATGAGCGCCTTCTCGCCGAAGTCGCGCACGATCAGGTCGCAGACCAGCGACGCCTGGAAGTACGAAAACGGAATCTGGTCGGGATACTTCGGCCGCATGAAGCCGTCGTTCATTCGGCTCACCGGCACGAGCTTCCCGGTGCGAAACGCCTCGAGGAAACCCGGCGACACGCTCGCACCCCAGCCGGCGCGCGCCTGATGCTCTTCCCACACCGACAACCCTTCCGAAAGCCAGCGCGGAATACGGTGGTCGGTGGACCCGAGGGTGAAGGTGTGCGCGAGCTCATGCCAGACGGTCGACGCCCAGTTGAACGGGCCGGCATCCTTCGCCGCCGGCGAATCAAACGCCAGCGTCGTGCCGAAACTCACGCCGAGCGCGCCAAGGCCGGCGAGGCCAACGGTGCGCACGGAGAAATCGGCGTGACTCCGATACACCTCGATGCGAATCGGCGGTGGCGGAGTGAACTGATAGCGCTGCGTGAACCGCGAGTAGGCCTTTTCCGCGAGGTCATGCAGATACACCGAGATGACGGCCGACTCCGTCTTCTCGATCATGTAGTTCACGTGCGCGGTGGACGAGTTGTCGTAGTTCTTGAACGTATCGAGCAGGTCGAGGGTGTTCTTTACCCACACGTCGAACGGATCGCCCTTGAACGCGGTATCGAGGCTCGCGCGCCCTTCGGGAATCTTTCCGAGGCGCATGAGGTTCATGCCGAGCACGGAATGGGCTTTCCAGTTCTTCGGGTCCGCCGCAATCGCCTGCCGCGCAAAATCGGCCGCCACCGAATACCGGCGAACGCGTCCCGTCATTTCTGCGAGCTCCACGAAAAAGCCCGCATCGCGCGGATTGATCGCGAGCACGCGCGCCTTCGTTTCCTCAAACCCTTTCTCGTCGCCGCTCACGAACTTGGCGCCCGCAAGCACGGCCAGCGCATCCGCATCGGCCGGATTCACCTTCAAGGCGCGCTCGGCTTCCCTGATCGCGTCGGCAAAGCGCTCGACATCCACCATACCGTGCGCCGCTAACACGCGCGCCGGCGCAAACTCGGGGCTCACTGCGAGGGCGGCCAGGAGGAGCGAATCTGCGCCAGGCTGCCCGTCGAAAATCAGGCGCGACGCCGACGCCACCAGGGCGCGTGGATTGGACGCGTTGATCTGCAGCACCTCGTCGAGCGTCTTCTGTGCCTCAGCGCCGTTGTACTTCTCGAGGAACAGCTCACCGAGCAGGACCCGCGCTTCCATGTTCGCCGGATCGATCACGACGGCGCGGTCGAGGGCCTTCAGCGCGTCCTTGAACAGTTCCGGGTTGCCGGCGCCGAGTTCGCGACAGGCAATGCCAACGGCCATCATCTCGCGGCTAGTGAGCGTCTGCGAAGCGGTGTTGTAAATGTCGATAAAGCGGTCGAAGCCGGCCGTCGCGCGGGGCATGTCACCGCGGCGTTTGGCGAGGAGGGCGAGGTTCAGTGACGCCATCAGGCTGTCGGAAGCGTGTTCGGCGATTGCGCGTGCAAACATTGAATCGGCGGCAGCGTACTTGCCCCGCGTGGCCAGCACCTCGCCGTACGCGGTCAGTGCCTGGCGACCCCCTGGTGCCGCGACGGCCGCGCGGGCGAGTCGCTCCGCGTCGTCGTACTTGCTGATGATGACAAAGGCACGGATCAGTTCAACCTGCGCGTCCATCCATGACGAATCCGTCTTCGCCACGCGCTCGAGGAATCCCGTGCCTTCGGCGTACTTGCCCATGGCATTCGCGATGCGCGCCTCTTCCACGCTCTGTGGGCCAGCGGCACGTTGTGCACGCGCAGCCGGCGCGACGGCGACGAGCGCGAGCACAGCCCACGCGCAGGCCACTGCGAATGCTGGCGCGTATCGAATGCTGCGGTGGCGACCGAGGGACCTCATGGCCGGCCCTCCGCGCGGCGAATCTCGCGAGACTTGCGGGCGAGATCGATCAGCACCTGTTCAAGGTCGCTCTCGTACTTCTCCTTCGGCGTAGAGGCCTTGCGTGAGCGCAGCGAGTCCACCTGCACTTCGAGTTCGAACTTCTGGCTGTAGAGTCCGGCAAGCGCGGCGTCGCCACCCGCCGCTGTCACTGCAGTACGCGCATCAAGGAAGAAGCGGCGGGCGAGCATTCCCTGCCCGCCGCGACCCGTCGGGTCGGCCGTGTTCTGCTTGGAGCCGTCGTCGTCGAGCTGCGAGTGCTCGGTCTGGAGCTTCGCGGCGTTGTCATAGACGCGTTTCGTCTCGCGCGCAGCGTAACGGAACGCTTCGAGCAGCGAGACGCGTGAGTCCTTGTCTACGTCGGCCACATCCTGTGACAGTGCCTTCACGAAGAACTCCGCGAAGCGCGATTCGTTGCGTTCGAAACCCGTCTTCGTCGCCGTGATCACGACACGCCCCGGCGCCGCGATGATCGGCAGGAAGTCGCCGCTCGCACTGGTCAGGTTCACAAACGCCAGCCGCTGCTGGGGAAACCCGTCCATCCAGCGCTTCACATCCGCGACCGTGACATCTGGACCGGGAAGACTGATGCGCGACTCGGCTTCAGTCCCAGCGCCGTGACCGATGAAGATGATGACCACCTGGCTGCCCGGCGCGCAGCGCGCCTTGATCGCCTCGATCTGCTTCTCCACCGCCGCGCGCGTGGACGGCCCACGGTATCGCGGGTCGCGCGACGTTGAGTCTTCGCCGAGCCAGGCAATACTCGCGTCAGGAATTCCAAATCGGGCGTGCAGCGCGCCGCTCAACTCAGCCCCGAGCATGCGAAACCGCTCCACAAACTTCGGCTCGCCACCCAGACCGCCAACGATGAGGACCTGCGTCTGCGCGCGCAGTGGTGCGGCGGCCAGCAGCGCAAATGCAACTGCCGCAATGGTTCGCCTCATGCCAGCCCTCTCGCCTTTCTGTATCCCCATTCGGCGCTCACCAACCCGACGAGCAATACAAAAATCACCGGCATATCCCAGAGATCCATCTGGTTCACCACTGTCACACCGCGCTTGGTCATCGCGATGTCGTCCGGCAGCGTGCTGATTTTATCGGCCGTGTAGAACCGCCCGCCCGTCTCATCGGCGATGCGCTGCAGCAACGGCCGACGCATTTCCGCCATCGTGTATTCCGCATCGAGCGCTGCGGCCCGGATATACGTCGTGTCGGTGACAACCCCCGAACTCGTTGTCGCCGTGACGCGCACGCGATGTACGCCTTCTTCAGCGGGCGTGAACACGGCGCGGTACTCACCATCGCGCTCCACGGCCCAGTCGAGCGGCAGGTCGCTCCTCGCGCCGGACGGTGCCGTCACCTGCGCGATGACTTTCGCATCGTTCAAGCGCAGGAAAGCGCTGTCCACCACTATCGCGCGCAGGTTCACTGGCGACTTCGGATTCACCTGATCCGGCGTCGCGCGCGCTTCCACGCGTTCGGGCGTATCGCTCGTCACCCAGCGCAGCAACTGCCGCCAGAAGGTCTGAAATGACAGATCGTCAATCTCGATCGAGCCGGCCATGCGCCACTGCCAATCGTCCTGCACCGCCAGCGCGACGGCCAGTCCGCGGCCGAATCGCTGGTATGCGAGGATCGGTTGTTCATACCGGGTCATCGTTTCGCCGGGCATCCCCGCGCGGCCGCCGACCGGAACGTTGCCGGTGATCAGCACCACCGCGCCCGGCTTCAGTTTCTTGATGCGATTCACCGCCGTTACCGACGGCATGGACTTCCACTTTTCGGTCGCCGTCAGTTTCGCCGTGCCAATCTGCGTGACCGCATGTGCGAAGCCGGCCGGCGTGAGCGAGGGCGCGAGATCGGCAAAGAAACTCAGACTATCCGCGACGGCTGGTCCTTCAACCACAAACGGCATCGCATCGGCAAGCGGAGTGCCCGCGTACCCACCCTCTGAAAACGAGTGGCGTCCGCCGAGCTGCAGCAGCCCACCGCCGCGCACGCTCACGAAGTCGGTGAGCATGGCCAGCTGGTCGTGCGTGAAGAAACTCGCCTCGATGTCGCCGAGTACGACCGCCGTGTACTTGTAGAGTTCGGCGCGCGTCTTGGGGAAGCCCGCGACGAGTTCGTCGCCGTTGTCCACGTTGAGGCGGATGAACTTGCCGTCCGCCGTCCGCTGCAGGACCACGAGTTGAATGTTCGAATCCAGCTCGACGGCTTCGCGAATGAAGCGCACTTCGTACCGCGGCGCGCCTTCGATGTAGAGCACCTTCTCGCGTGCGTCACGCACCTGCACCAGCGCGCGCTGCGCATTGTTCTCCATCACCTGTTCGCGATCCTGCACCGGAATTCGGAACGTCAACGTGCGCGCACCAGACTCCGACAGCTTTGCCGTGATCCGCACCGGCGAAGCATCCGATCCGGCCGGCATCAGGATGTCGGCGCGGGCCACGATGCGGCCTCCGTCTTCCACAATGAGCGGAACCGTCTCTCCGTCGAACCCGCGCTGCCGGATGATCACATCGGCAACGAGGGTGCCGTTCTTCAGCACGCGGCGCGGCGCTTCCACCCGCTGCACCTCGATGTCGCGCGCAAACCGCTCCGACCCGAGTCCAACCGTGAACACCGGCACGGCACGCGCCCGCAGTGCCAGCAGCGCATCGTTCACTTCCGCCGCGGCGTTGTCCGCACCGTCCGAGACGACAACGAGCCCTGAAAGCGGAACGGCCTCGAGGTCCTGGCGCGCCGCCTCTATTGCGTCCACGAGGCGTGTTTCGCGCTGGTCATAGCGCATGCCGCCCGCGCTGTCGGTGCGCGTGGACGAGCCGCCGAACCGGAACAACCTCACCTGGAACTTCTTGCGCAGTTGCCGCAACAGATCCGACTTTTCACCGAGTGTGTCGCGCACGAAGTCCGAGCGAGTGCGGGCACTGGCGCCGGTACCGCGATCGGCAATCCGCATGCTGCGCGAATCGTCGAGCAGCACGCCAATGAAGTTTCGGCGCGGTACAGCTTCCGAGAGCAGCAGCATCGGGCGGAAAAGGCACGCCATGAGGAGCAGGAGCGCCGCTCCGCGGAGCACCGTCAGCACGATTCGGTCGCGCGGCGTGCTCTTTCCGCGAACACGGAAGTACGTGAGCAGCGCGGGGATCGTCAGCGCAGCGGCGAGCAGGACGATGAGGATGACAGACATCGGCGCGCCGAGGGCGAAGTCTCCCTGTTCGAAGACTGCCGGCCGGTACTTGAACAGCAGCTGAAAGAGGGCGCCGAACACTGGGTGGATTCGGAAGACCAAGGACGGAGGCTTACATCTATAACAGTTACCCCTTTCCGGGGCGCTTTGTTGAGTTCCTTGTTAGGCCCGCATCAGGGCTTGGAGAGTTTCATCTTTGTCCAGGCCACAATCGTGGCACAGGACCGCCCCGCCATCTGGAACTCCGCCGGTGTTTCTGACGCCGACGCATAGCTCTCGACCGCCCCGATCATGTTGATCGGGTACGCCGAATCGAGGTCGCCAGGCGACATCTGCTCGAACGCTACCCGGTCCACATACACCACGACGCAACCCGACTGTCCACCGCCCATGGATGAGCGCGTGCCTTCGATCATCTGCCCCATCCCGGAATCCGTCACGCGGAATCCGGTCATCGTGCGGAAAAGGTCGGTGAAGTTCTTCGCCATCCGCTTGTCGATGTCCGCCGGCAGCAGGAAACCCGACCGCATGCCCATGTTCCGACGGTCGTTGAAGCCGAGCTTCTTGAGCGCGGCGTCCATTGTGCCGGTGACCGTCACCGTGGGGAGCGCGCGAACGCCAGCCGCAAGTACGACGGACAGACGCTGGGGTTCATTAGCCCGCAGGTGCACAGTCCGAAGTGCGGGCGAATAGCCAATCTTTCGCACGACAGCGCTGGTGGTACCCGACGGGAGCCCGCGCAGCGTATAGGTGCCGTCGGCATTCGTGATGCCAATGGCGTTTCCGCCCTCAACCGCGACCTGCGCCTGCGCCATTGGTGCGCCGGCCACATCCGTCACGCGTCCGGAGAGCACGGCCGTTCCCTTGATAGTGCTGTCTTTGGACGGCGTGCCGACGAGGAAACTCGCCGTCGCCAGGTACTCCGCCTTCATGTTGACAGGGATTTCCGAACTCGTGAAGGCGCCGACGGCGGCCTGCACCGTGCCCGTAATCGTTTCCGGCAAACCGCAAATCGCATAAAACCCGTCGGCGCGTGTGCGTGTGGTGCGCACGCGCTGAATGGGCGTCCGCGTCGCCGGATCGACATACACGAGCGACACCACGGCACCGCCCATCGGCTTGTCCTCGTCGGCCCCATCCACTCGGCCAGCCAACATCGCCGTGCCCGTGGCCACGCCGCCGCGCGGACAGACCTGTTCGCGAACAGTTCTAAGCGTTGGCGTGGTGATCAGGAGTTCTTCGAGTTGCCCGGCGACCATCGTCAGCTTGGGCGACGTGATTACCACCGAGAGCGTGTCGAGCAGCGGATGCAGAATCGCGAACTGAGCTTCACCGGCTGGAATGCTGTCGAGGCGGAAAAAACCGTCCTTGTCAGCGGTCGTCCGCAAGCTTGAACCAATCAGCGCAACAGTCGCGCCACTAAGCACGCCGCCACGAATCGAATCGTCCACCACACCCGCGATCGCTGCGAATCCTTTGGCCGGCGGGGCGCGCAACTCAATCGCGCGCTGATTCTGCGCGGCCGCGGCTCCGCCAAAGAGGAGCACACTCGCGAGAGCGTGCCGTGCGAACGCCGCCATCCGTCGGTTCACCCGCATCTACGGCTTGAACAGGGCCGGACGTTTCTCTTTGTTCGCCAGATCAAGGACCAGATCATTGATGTACTGCGTGATCCGGGCGTAGTGCGGATAGTCGATGTACTGCGGCTCATCCGACAACTGGTGGTAATCTGCGTGCAGGCCCGTGAAGAAGAACGCAATCGGAATATTGAATCGCGCGTAGTTCGCGTGATCGCTGCGCCCATAGATGTTGTTGTACCCGGGCCAGACGGTCGTAGAATCGAATCGGTAGTCCAGCCGGAAGGGCGACGGCTGCTTCAGGTTGTTCGCGACTACGGATTGGCCAAGATCGGTCGACAGGCGCTGCGACCCGACTACAGCGAGATAGTCATCGCCGCCGCCGGGAATGTCCTTGGAGCGGCCACGGCCAATCATGTCGATGTTGATCTGCGCAACGATCGAATCGCGCGGCACCGTGGGATGCATCGTGAACCAGGCCGATCCGGTGAGGCCAACTTCCTCACCATTGTTCCAGACAAAAAGCAACGAACGCTTCGGCTTCACCGTCATCCCCTGCACCTGCTCGGCGATTTCCAGCAGCGCCATCGAGCCCGAGCCATCGTCGTCGGCGCCGTTGCGAATCGAGTCGAGCCGCACGGGACGAAGCTTGCGCACACTATCGAGATTGATCTTGATGCTCGCAAGTTCGGCGGGCGTGGCCTGGTGCAGCTCGCCGCCCTTGTTCATCAGGGCCTGGCGAGCCGCGTTATACATCTGCAGCGAATCGGCGTCGATGGGGTTACGATCAAAGCCCACGTGATCCGGATGCCCGCCGAGCGCGACAAAACTGTTCTTCAGCTTCGGGTCACTGCCGCGAATGATGCCAACCACATTGCGCGCGAACTGAGGGACCGGCGTCTCGACGAAATCGAGCTTCCCGCTCACGGTGCCACCTTCGGCGCCCGGGCGAGCCCCTTCAATTGCAGCGCCGAGGAGGACCGATGCGGCCGCGCGGGTGATGCGGATCTGCGCCTGCGGCGGGCCGGCAGGAGCACCAGCAGAACCACCAGCGGCACCACCAGCGGCACCACCAGCGGCACCGCCGCGACCGCCACGCCCACCGGCCGTCGTGTCTGGCGGCGCAAGCGCACCTGGAGGCGCATTGATGCGGCCCTGCGGACTGTCATTGATGAACGCGCGGCTGCCCATGTTCATCGCGTCGAGATCAACCGTCGCGATTGCGACGGCGCCAGCGAAACGATTGACGGGTGCACCACCGCGACCACCCGCGCCGCCACCACCCGGCGGGCCACCGCGTCCGCCCGTACCAGGCGCTGCGGGCATCAGAATCACGACCTTCCCATTGGCCTGCGCAGCCGTAATCTGGGTGGTCGTGTCGCCGACGGTTCCGCCATAGATGACCTTCGCGCCATCAAACGGACGCGGCGCCGCAACACCCGGCATCGCGATCCACTCGTCCACCCACTTGAGCGCGCGGCCGCCGGTGGCGAGCGCCGACGTGCGAGCGAAGCGGCGCTGCACGACCGGCATTTCCTGGAAGTAGGTGCCGTTGTCGCCAGCCGGTTCGACGCCCAGTCGCTTCAGTTCGTTCGCGATGTACGTCGTGCCCTTCATGTTCCCTTCGCGGCCGTAGGCGCGACCCTGCATCGAGTCGTCGGCAAAGATGTAGAGACGCGTCTTGAGATCGGCTTCGCTGATGGCAGCCGCCGTCGGCGTCGGTGCGAGCTTGGCCGGCAGGCCAAACTGGTTCATCGGCGTGACGATCGGCGCAGATGCACAGGCGCCAGCGAAAATGCTCAGGGCCGCGAGGCCGGCGGCACGAATGTTCTTCATAGAAATGGTCCTGGTTAGCACTGTGTTAGCACTGTGTTAGCACTGCGTTAGCACTGCGTTAGCACGACTTTTTCCCGAACGTACCTGAGACATCAGCCGACGAGTACGGCAGGCGCGGCGCGTTAGGATCAGCAGCAGCGCGACCGCCGCCACCCTGACCGCGTCCTCCACCCCCACCGGCTGCGCCCCCACCGGCTGCGCCTCGACCACCAGCGGCCTGACCAGCAGGCGTGTTGGCTGGATTCGCCGCACGTCCGCCACCACCCTGACCACCACCCTGACCACCACCTGGGCCGCCAAAGCCGTTCGTGTCCTGCGGCGCATACTCGAGGAGCGGAATACGGAACGAATCCGCGTACTGCGGTTCCTTGTCCTGACAAAGGATGCGATTGGCCGCGTACTCGCCAATCGTCGGCCCCTGCTTGAAGCCTTCCGACATCCCTGAACCGACGATCCAGACGTTGCTCATCTCCGGATGCTTGTCGATGATGAAGTTGCCGCCTGACGCGCTCTCGTAGTGGCAGGAATGCTCCTTAAGCACCGGAGCATTCTTGAGGAGCGGAAAGCGCAGGGAGGTGAAATCGATCGTGCGCTGCATGGCCGCCTTGTCGAACACGCGCTCGGTGGTATCGGGATCCGTTCCCGTCGCACCACCGCCGCCGCGCACGCGGAAGCCGAGGTTGTCATCCGGTGGCGAGGGCCAACCGGTCGCACCGGGGAAGTTGAAGGTGGGCACATTCGGATATTGCATGCGGTATTCACCCGCCGGCGCACCGAAATAGTAGACGCTGCCCATCGGCGTGCGCATGCGATTGCCGAGCAGCACGGGAAAGACTTTCCGCAGCCATGGCCCGCACGCAAACACGTACTGCCCGGCGCTCACGAGATCGCCATTGGATGTCTGCAGTGCAGGCATCTTGCCGCCCGACTGCGTGGTCGGCCACGCGCGCGTGATCTGCAGTTCGCCGCCGAACTGCTTGAAGACGCCGGCGACGGCTTCACACGAGCGTCGCGCGCGGACGAATCCGGCTTCGGGCTCGTAGAGGAAGCCTTCCATGTCTTCGAGCTGGAACTGCGGATACCGGTAGCGCACTTCATCCTTCGTGAGCTCTTCGTACTTTCCGCCAATCTTGTCCCACAACGTCTTGTTGTTGCGGAGGAAGGCATCGGTCGGAGTGGCACGCGCGATCAAGTCGCCGCAGGTGAAGAAGAGCTGGATCTTCATCTCCTTGCCCCACGTCGCATCCCAGTCGCGCCACTTGCCCATGGAGCGCTTCGCCCAACTTCCCCACTGCACCGCCTGGTCGCCGGGACGATCGCCGTAGCTCGAGCGCACACCACGCGTCTCGTCGCCAGACGTCGACCGTGAGTTGCCCGGACCCCACGCGTCAATCAACCGCACGCGCTGGCCCTGCTGCTGGAGGTTCAGAGCCGTCCAGCCGCCAAACGACCCGGCGCCAATGACGATGATGTCGGGGAGGCGGCGACTCTGCGCGGGCGCCTGACCCGGCTTGTCCGGCGTGCCGTGAACGAGCGGACTGGCGTAGGCCGACTTCGCCCCTGTTGCAGCTGTGGTAGTGGCTGCGATGCCGGCCCCAGCACCAGCGACCTTAACGAATGTGCGGCGATCCATGGCGAATTCCGTGTTGCAGTGTCGTGTGAAGGAGCGGGGGTTTCGCTTCAACCTTGATGGCCTTCAGCGAGTCCGATGCAAAACCAAGCTCATCTTTTCCGGTGGGCAGCCCGTTGAGCTTGAAGAAATACGCCAGAAGGTCGGCGTACTGTTGTTTGGGGAGGCTGCCTGGGTCTGACTGCGGCATCGACGTACGGATTTCCTCGAACATGTCGAAGGCGGAGCCGCCGACGAACTTCGATTTGAAGGGGTCGCCCTGATAGTCCGCCGGCACATGGCATTCGCTGCATGACTTCTGGAACACCGCTTCACCGCGAGTGGCCTGCACTTCGGTGTACACCCCGGCCACGGTGGAAGTCGGTGCAGGAGCCTGGGCTCCAGCACGGGCAGCAACGGCGACGATCAGGACAGCTGCAGCACGCAAACGCATGAAACCCCGGGTAGGTGATGGTTCAGTCGGACGGGCCGTGCGGTGGTCGAATACCGGCTCACAAAAGATGCGAAATGGGGAAGGATTCCAAAAGACGTGCGGGGCGCGGAGGGTGAACCACCCAACCGCGCCCCGCCCCTTCCATCTACCCCGCCAGTGGCTAGTTAGTCGCGCCCCGAGCGCTACTTCGACTTGCTCTTGCTCGTCTGGCGTGAGGCGTCATCGCTTTCGCCGAACGGGCTGTTGTCGTCGCCCGACCCGCTGACACGCTCAACGTGAAGCTTCGTCTTGTACGTCTGGCCGCCGATGACCAGCGTGACGAGGTAGTCACCGGTGCTGGCCGTGAAGCCGCCGGGCAGCCCAGCGCCACCCCGGCCACCACCTCCGCCCCCACGACCGCCACCGCCGGGAACCTTCAACCCGATGATGTCAAAAATCTTGCGGACCTTGTCGCTCTCGGGGCCAGCCGGGCCGCCGCGTCCGCCGCCGCCGAACGCATCGGCATTGGGATCGGCAGGCGCGCCGCCACGACCACCGGCGGCTTCCGCCGGCCGTGCGCAGAACGTCTCCCACTGCGTGAGCGGCATGTGACACTCGGCGCCACCGCGGCCGCCTCCACCACCCCCACCACCCCCACCACCCCCACCCCCGGCGCGACCGCCGCGACCAGCTGCGCCAGCCGCAGCCGGTGCGATCAGCGTGCGAACACGTGCAATCGCAGCCGTGTCATACTTGGCCTTCGTCAACGAGTCGAGCACCATCGGCGCGCGCGCAACCCGCAGAATGCTGTCGCGCCGCTCTGCGGGCGAAAGCGTAGCCGGTGGAGAAGGCGGAACTGGACGACGACCGGCGTAGTTCCAAACCACCGTGTGCAGGCCCGCCGCAGCGGGACCCGTGAGGGTGGCAATCGTGTCGCCGCCCACATCCGAGATCATGATGCGAGCCGCGCCCTGCTGCGCGGCACCCACGCGGTACGAAATCGACGCGCCGTAGGCGGGACTGGGCGTCGCAAAGAAATTCTGTGCGTTGCCATTGCCGCTCGCCGAAAGCGTCGGGCCTTCGCCCCACTGGTGCGCAACCTTCGGCGTGAAGAGCTGCACGCTCTGCGCCACCGTCTTGGTCGTCACCTGCTGGAGCGGCGTGATATCAACAATCCAGAACGAACGACCATGCGTCGCGGCAATCAGTTCGCCGTCACGCGGGTGGATCTTGAGGTCGAACACCGGCACCGACGGAAGGTTGGCCGCGAACTTGGCCCACGTCGCGCCGCGATCGATCGAGACGTACGCGCTGAGCGAGCTGCCAACAAAGAGCAGGTCGCGGTTCTTCACGTCTTCGCGAATCACGTGCAGGTAGTCGGCCGGACTTGTGTTCGGCAGGCCCGCCGCGATGGAGCGGAACGTCTTGCCACCGTCGTTCGTGGCATAGAGATACGGCGTGAAATCGTTGCTCCGATGTCCATCGAACGCCACATAGAACGTGAGCGTGTCGAAGTGCGAAGGCTCGATGCGCGCCGAGAAGATTTCGCCTGGCAGACCCGGAAAGCGGCCCGTCAGGTTTTCCCAGCTACCGCCGTCGTTATGCGTCATCCAGGTGTTGCCGTCGTCCGTGCCGGCGAACAGCATGCCCGGCTTCACGTACGATTCGGCGAGCGTCACCACCGTGCCGTAGGTCTCGGCGCCGGTCGCGTCCACGGAGATGCCACCCGTCCACGTCGTCGACGTGTCGATCTTGGCCCACAACTTCTTCGACAGGTCAGGCGAAATCGGATGGAAGACCGTCTCCGCCTGGTCGCTGCTCTTCAGCACGCGGTTGCCGCCGAAGTAGATGACCTTCGAGTTGTGCGGCGAGAGGAAGAAGGGTGCGTTCCAGTTGAAGCGCAGCGACAGGTCAATGGAATCCTGCACCTGCTGGTTGCGCAGCTTGGCCAGCGTCGCGGCCAATTCCTTCGAGGGCGCCTTGAGCGGATCGCCACGAAGCACGGCCAGCGAGTCGTCCCACTTCTTGTAGAGGTCCTGCCAGCCGGGCTTGCCGAAGTTCTTCCGCTCACCGGTCTTCAGGTTGAGACGCGAGGCATTACCGCCCTGTGATTCGCCGTAGACGATGTTCGCATCGTTCGGGTCCTGCGCCGTGTAGAAGCCGTCGCCGCCCGAAATCGTGTACCAGTACGCGTTGCCCACCGCGCCCTTTCGTTTGCTTGGGCCGCACCAGGCGCCGTTGTCCTGCGCGCCGCCGCAGATGTTGTACGGCACCTGCATGTCGTAGCTCACTTCGTAGTACTGGCCGATCGGGATGTTCTGGGCCTGAACGAAATTGCCGCCCTTGTCCATCGTGATCGTCACACCGCCGTCGTTCACGAGCACCCACCGCTCAGGATCATTCGGATCGATCCAGATGGAGTGGTCGTCCACGTGCACATTCTGCGCGGCGTTACGCGCCGTCTTGCCGCCGTCGTCCGACACCTGGAGCTGCGTGCTCGAGAAGTAGACGCGGTCCGGATTCTTCGGATCGACCGCGATGTTCGAATAGTAGAACGGACGCGTGTTGATATTGTTCTGCTGCGTCCACGTCTTGCCGCCATCCGCCGAGCGATAGAGACCGTTCTGGGGCGGGTTGCGCTCCGGGATGTAGCTGCCGTCGGCCGACGGACGCGCCGCCTCGACCATCGTATACATGATGTCGGGGCTGGAGCGGGAAATGCCGATGCGGATGCGTCCCTTGGTGCTGGTCGGGAAACCGTTTCCCTTGATCTCGGTCCAGGTCGCACCGGCGTCCGTCGACTTCCAGAGCCCGGAACCCACGCCGCCCGACTTGAGCGAGTACGGCGTGCGGAGCCGCTCCCACGCCGCCGCCCAGACGACATTCGGGTCGCGCGGATCGAGCTTCACGTCCACGAAGCCGGCCTTGTCGCTGATGAACTTCACCAGCTGCCACGTGTTGCCGCCGTCCGTGGTCTTGTAGATGCCGCGTTCGGGGTTGGCCTTCCACGCCGCACCGAGCGCGGCCACGTAGACAATGTTCGGATTCGTCGGATGCACCACAATTCCGCCAATGTGCTGCGTCTTTTCGAGGCCCATGAACTTCCAGGTGATGCCCTGATCCATGGACTTGTAGATGCCGGCACCGGGCTCGATGGTGTTGCGCGAGTTGGGTTCGCCCGTGCCCGCCCACACCTGCATCGTGTCGCTCGGCGCAATGGCGAGCATTCCCATCGAGATGATGCGCTTGTCGTCGAACACCGGACGCCAGGTCTGGCCGTTGTTCTGGCTCTTCCAAATGCCGCCGGCCGCGGCTGCAACGAAGAGCGTCTTCGAGGGGCCCGGGATGCCGACCACGTCGGACATGCGGCCCATGAAGTTCGCGTTGCCGACGTTGCGCCACTTGAGCCCTGAAATCGTCGTCGAGTCAAGCGCCTGCGCCTGTGCGATCGACGCGAAAGCCGCAACCGTAGCGGCGGCTCCGATGGCGCGGAGAGCACGATGGAGTGTGTTATTCATTGCGATGAACGGTGTGTGTGGGGAAAACTCAATTGTGAACAAATCATGAACTCTTGCAGGGCGAAAACAGCGTGTTTCGCTCTCAGAACATACGGTTTGGAGTCGGTACTCGCTGACGCGGCATTCAGCCAGAGTTTGACCATCGCAGGGGCCAGCTCAGCGAATCGAAGTGATCCGCGCGCGGACGATCCGGTCGAGGAGGGGGAAGTTCTTGTCGAGCCAGGCCGCCCCTTCGCGCTCGATGGGTCCCTGCGTCCCGGCGCGAAGCCCGCCCCCGGCATTCTCGCCGTACCCGTCGTACCAATTGTCCACGATGTCCATACCCCGCGTGACCTTCCCGAACGGCGCAAACCCCTGCGTGTCCTGCAGCGCGTTATCAACGAGGTTGATGTACACCTGCGTCGCACGCGTATTGGGATCCTTGAACGCGAACGCGATAGTGCCGCGCGAGTTCTTCGTGCGCGGCGGATCGTCCTGGATATACGAATTCTTCCACGCGGCAATCACGCCGGTGTCCCAGTGCAGTCCCCACTGCGCGAAGGTCTTCGGCCGAACGCGTGAGATGCGCTGGCCGTCGTAGAATCCGGAGTTCACCAGGTGATAGAACCGGTCCGCGCCGAGTGGGGCCAGTTCGCGCGTGACCTCGAGCGTCACGTCGCCCTTGGTTGTCGTGAACACCGCGACCCAATGATCGGGGCCGCGCTCACCAAACTCCGCGGCGAGCGGATCAGCGTACGGCGGAATAACGAGCGACCGGCGCCCACAGCCGGCCGCCACAATCAGCGCGGCAGCGGCGACAAGCACCGGTCGAATCGTCATCCTTCGCTTCAACTCCAATCGAAACCTCAGGCGTCTATCAGGAGCCTGCCAGGCGCCTACCACGGCTCGTCGGCTGACGGTCCGTAGATCGACGGCACGTTCCCGCCCGCCATCCTCAGATACACCGAGAGCTGTCCGCGGTGATGGATCTGATCTGCCAGCATCAGCCCGGCGATGGCGCCGGCCGGTACCTGTCCCATGGTGCCAGGTCCGGTAAACATCGGGAGCGTGCGAGCGTGATCTTCGGCCTTCGCGGCGCGTGCCGCGGCAACCACTGCAGCGGCACTCTTTTCAAACGCGGAGATGCACTCCGCGAGGGTGGCCGGCGGCGGCGGGAAGTTCGGCGGCATCGTCAGCGTGCCCTTCACCGCCTTGAGCGCGATCTCCTGTTCGATCCCGAACGTATGGAACAACTGATGCGCGCTGCCGGAGCGCGGGTGCGGCTGGAATGCGGCCTGATCGGCCGGATAGGCGCGCATCACTTTCAGTGTCGTCGCCATTTCCGTTGCGAGCTGCTCGGCGTACGCCTTCCACGGATTGTGCGCCGAGGCTTTAGGCGCGGGCTTTGCACTCGCGGCGGGTTTCCTTGATGGCGCCTTCTTCGAGGCCGGCTTCTTCGTCACAATCTTTTTCCTTGCCTTTGCCGGCTTCGACGTCTTCTTGCCCTTCTTCTTCGTCGCCATAGATCCTCACGAACGTTTCAGGGAGAGAGAAGCTTACCGCGCGGCGGCTGGTGCTTCCCGCCCTGTGGCCGGTGCGGACCGCCAGCGAGTCACGCTACACTTTTTCGATTCCCGGCCTACCGTGGCGCACGATGAACTGCGCCGGCGTTTGCAGCGGTGCATCAGGTTTCGACACGAACGGCACCGTGCGGTAGCTCGTCTTCCATTCGTCTGCCGTGACGTCACACATCACATAGCCGCGCCGCGCGTTGTGCCAGAGGCAGTGCGGATTCTCAGCGCGGTGCGCGGCATCCCAATTCGGATGCGCCTCCATGCCATC
Source organism: Gemmatimonadota bacterium (assembly GCA_026387935.1). Lineage (GTDB taxonomy): Bacteria > Gemmatimonadota > Gemmatimonadetes > Gemmatimonadales > Gemmatimonadaceae > Fen-1231. Next base: position 57,093 of record JAPLKU010000021.1, read on the forward strand.
GCCGTCCGACGAAATGCTGGTGCCGATGAACTCGGCGCCGATCGTCTTCGCATCCCCGCGATCGTAGTCGGAACGAATCTCATTCACCCAGTTGGAGTGAATGTCGCCGGTGATCGCCACCGTGCGATTCGGCGCACGATTGGCAATCGTCTTGAAGAGGCGCGCACTCGCCGCGGGGTAGCCGCTCCACGCATCCTGATGTACGCGCTTTCCGGGTCCGATTTTCTCATCCCAGGGCGCAAGTCGAACCTGATTCGCGAGCACCTGCCAGCGCTGCTTTGACGTGGCCATGCCGTCGTCGAGCCACTTTTCCTGCCACGGGCCCATCATCGTGCGCGCCGGATCGGCCCAATCGCCGCAGGGCACATCCTGATTGTTGTCGCCGCAGGCCTGATCGCTTCGGTATTGGCGTGTGTCGAGCACGTGGAACTTGGCCAGCGCGCCCCACTGCATCGTGCGCACGATATTGAGGTCACCCCAGCTCTTGGCGCGTGGCACGCGCACCGGCTGGTGTTCCCACCACGCCTGGTACGCCGCCTTTCGGCGCTCGTGCATCTGCTCTTCTGATTCCATGTCGTTCTCGCCAACGACACCGGCATAGTTGTTGTCCACCTCGTGATCGTCCCAGGTGAGCAGCCAGGGTGCGGCGTGATGCGCGGCCTGCAGCATCTTGTCGCTCTTCGTCTGTCCGTAGCGGTACCGATACTGGTCGAGCGTCTGGCACTCGGGGGTCGCAAACCGACGAGGGCGCCCCGGCGTCGGGCCGTACTCATAGATGTAGTCGCCCAGATGCGTGACGAGATCGAGCTTCCCCTCGCGCGACAGATGGTCGTATGCCGTGAAGAGCCCCGACTCGTAGTGCTGGCAGCTCACGAAACCGAACTTGAGCGGAGTCTGCGCGCCGTCGGCCGGTGTCGTTCGCAGCCGCCCGACAGGGCTCGGTCCCGCCGCAAGCGTGAATCGGTAGAAATACCAATGGTCCGGCTCAAGTCCCGTCACATCTACGTGCGCGGAGTTGCCGAGTTCGGGGACGGTGGTATACCGCCCGTGCTTGACGATCTTCGCAAACTGCTCGTCCTCTGCCACTTCCCACCCCACGACAACCTTCACGCCATCGAGTCCGCCGTCGGGCTCATAGAGTTTCGGCACGAGCCGCGTCCAAATCATCGCGCTGTTGGCCGTCGGGTCGCCTGATGCCACACCGAGCGTGAACGGATCGTCCGCGAGCCGGGGAGTGGTCGTGACGCGCCAGATATTCGGCACTCCCGCACAGAGCACGGAGTAGGCGGCGATGTCGGCGAGAAAGTCGCGTCGTTGCATGAATTCGGTCCGGTAGAGTTCTCAGCGAATGTTCAAAGCCGCCGTCGCAGTTGCTAACGACGGATCATTGTCGCGTCGAGCAGCATTTTCCTTACATCGTTCGCCTTCCCCACCCGCTCGAGTGCCGCCCAAAGGTGTACAACCGTTTCGGCGTCCACGAGCCCCGCCGGTGAACCACCCACCTGCGGCGTTCCCATCTTCTCGCTCGCACGAAACGCATCCACCGCGGTTACGGTCTCAGGCGTGTAAAGATTCGCTCCCTGACCAGCCGCGGCGACCGCTTCACCCTTCTTATAGAAGCCCAGCACGTTGAGCATGACTTTTAGCTGCGCCACGTCGCCGCCGGAGAACTGCTGCAGGTCGCGATAGCCGAGGGTCTGTGACACGGCGTCGTAGATGCGGCGCAGCTCGCCGACGGGATCGGCATTCTCACAGACGTTGATGTTGACGGTCTGGCCGTCGGTACGACGCGACATGCCGGGGCGCGAATCAGCCACGAGCACTGCAGCCGAGGTGCGGAGTCCATGCCGCTTGTCGCCGCCGAGGTTAAAGCCGGCGTGGATGGCATCGATCAGGCGATCAGCGAGATGCTTCGGTTGGCCCTCACTCGATTCAAAGCTCTTGGCCACGGCATCAATCACTTCCGGCCCAACGAGAATGTTACCCTGTGTGACGTAGTTCTTCCCTGCACGGCCTCCCGCCCACTGGTTGGGACCGGTCCCGGTGTGCTGCGCCGAGCGCCCATCCATCGCGATGACACCGATCTGTCGCTGCTGGAATCCACTATCGGCGGCGAGAAGGCGCTTGAGCGCGGCGGCCGGCGCCTCGCCCTTGGCGAGCGCGTCGAGGAGCTCGTTGCCGTACTCGGTGCGCGTGCTGGCCTGCGTGGCTACCGCGCCGACGCCTTTCCGCACCCAGGGCACGCCGTTGCCAACGCATGCCACGCGCGTGGTGACGGCGACGCCGACCTCGCCAGTCCGCGGATCAATCGCGGCAATCGAAAAGGTGTGGAAGACGAGCGAGTTGCGCCATGCGTAGGGTTCTTGCGCCGAGGCAGCGTGGGGCGCGAATGCAGTGAGGACGAGTGTGATGACAACGGTCAGCAGGCGTGGGGGCATCGAGTAGCTCCAATCGGGTTGCGCCAATCATAGCTCTCGGCACGCCGACCGGCACTGTGCGCCGGTCACTCTCAGCGCACGATGCGCCACTCCACCGCGAGCGTTCCCCATCGCGGGGGATCAAACTGGTCTTGGTAGCGCCGCGTCTCGCGCGTGGCGCGATAGTGCGCGGCAAACGGCCCAACACGCAGCGTGATCGCGGCGTTGTCGTCATACACAAACGCGTTTCGCTTCACCGATTCACTCGCGCTGAACAACGTCCCGTCAAGCAACTCGTCGCGCGCAATCAGATGCCCTTTGACCCCGACAGACAGCGCGAGGTGAATGGGCATGTGCGTGTCCGGAACGCTGCCGATGTGCCAGTCCATGCCGGCAGTCGCGCCACCGGTGGCTTCAGTGAGAATCGTTCCCAGCGCGCCACTCACTTCCGTCGCAAGCGTGCCGCTCACACGCGTCCCTTCGCCAAACCCATAGACCCGGTCGCTTCGCATGTACCGCGTGATGAAACCCGGCTCAAATGGCAGCTGGCGGTGCCAGTCAAGATTGCGGTTAAACTCGGGCGCAAGTGAGTGAAAGAAGCGCTGCATCTGCTCGCCGAGTGCCGGTCGCCCCACTACTCCCACCGCAATCGAGAGCTCCGTCCACACGTCGCCTGACGAGTCGCGCTGCGCCGCCTCGAGAAAGAGCCACGCGGAGTTGGGACGGTAGGTGCCCGGCCGATAGCGCGCCAGCAGCTTCGGGTCATACGCCACGGGATTGGTATAGATGTCCTGGCCGAGCGAGAAGGTGTGCGTCGACGTGCCCGACGTGTCGCGCCCGACGCGAGTCCACGGCCACCACTTGAGCGGCCCCTGATACTCCAGCGAGCCACGTACGCCGCTGGTGTACTCCTCGTCGGGCCGCGCCCAGGGCGGCACCCAGAAGTTGAACGCATCGTTGTCGGCACTGACTCGGACGGACGTCGGGCGCTGCGCGTTGGCCACATTGTGCGTACTACGCAACGGCGCCGCTGCCAGAAGCAGCGGCGCCGTCACCCACAGGAACTTTCTTATTGCTGGCAGGCGCCCTTCGGGTCCGGCTTCGGCTTGTCAACCTTCGGCCGATGATCGAGGCTCGCCGTCTCTGTCGCCAAATCCCGCACGAAGTTCGCGACCTTTGCCATGTGCGGATAATTGATGTACTGCGGCTCGTCAGTCAGCTGGTGATAATCCGCGTGGCCGCCCGTGGTGAAAAACACGATCGGAATGGCGTAGCGAGCGTACGACCAATGATCGCTGCGGCAGAAGATGTTCTGCGGATGCCCGTCGGCGTCGAGCGAATAGTCGAATATCAGGTTGTGCTTCTTGTCTGTGTTCACCTTCTCGGTGAGATCACCAAGCTCGGTGGACGTGCGGCGCGAGCCGATGAGCTGCACATAGCTCTCCCCGCCGCGAATCGATTTGCCATCTTTTGCTGAACCCGTCACGTCGGTCGCGTCGCCGCGGCCAATCATGTCAACGTTGAGCTCGGCCACGATCGATTCGCGCGGCACCGTCGGGTGATCGGTGAAGTACTCCGAGCCGAAGAGGCCCTCTTCTTCACCGACATGCCAGATGAAGAGCATCGAGCGCTTGGGCTTCACGCGCTGACCGGCGAAGTATTCAGCCAGCTCCAGCACCGACATCGAGCCGGTCCCATCGTCATCGGCGCCATTGTAGACGGAGTCAATGCGCGCGGAGGCACCGTTCGTCTTTTTTCGGATCTCAGCAAGCAGCGCGTTCACGCGATCAGCGTCCGCGCGCGTCAGTTTCGGGTCGGGCGCGTCGGCGCCCTGCTCGCGGAAGAGATGATTGATGACGTAGGTCGAATCGTGCGCCGCGGGCCGATCATGCTCGATGCCGATATGATCGTTGTGGGCACCAATCGCGACGTATTCATTCTTCAGCGTTGCGTCAGAACCGCGGATGATGCCAACCACGTTGTAGCCGGGCTGGGCGATGGGCTTGTTGAGGTAGCCGGCATGGCCGGTAAACCCACGCCCTGCGGTCCCCGGCGCGATCGTCGCGGGATCAGCGCCAAAGATCGTCTTGGCAACCGCGCTGGTGACGTAGACGTATGAAACGATCGGGTTCGGCGCGTCGGCCTGGAGGCCGGCACCCGTCGCCTGAAATGCCGCGATGTTCGAGGGAGGGAGCCGCTCGAGTCCGACAATCACGACCGCCGCTGCCTTCTCGAAGTAGGCCATGACCTGTCCTCGCATCGGCACGCCGGGCGCGCCGCCCCCGGTCTCGGTCATCGGCGACGTGATCGCCACCACTTTTCCGGCTGCGGCATCGCGCGTGATCATCTTCGACGGGTCGCCCCACATGCCGCCGTAGATCACCGGCTGGCCCTCAAACGGGCGCTGCCCAGCACCGACATCACGTACCAGGTAGTCCTTCCAGGCCTCGAGCGCCTGATCACCGATCGTGAGCCGCGAGCCGGCGTCGAATCCGCGCTCTACCACAGGGACCAGCTGCAGATATCCGCCATTGTCACCGGCCGGCTCGAGACCGAGCCGCTTGAGTTCCGACGCGATGTACGCGGTGCCCTTCACGTTGCCGATGTCGCCCAGCTCGCGGCCGCGCATCGAATCGTCGGCGAACTGAAAGAGGCGGGTGCGCAGATCCTCTGCGGAGACCGCCGTGGACGTCGGTTTGGGTGCATTGGTTCGCGCGCGCTCGAGCACTGACCAGTCGATGGCGGATTGGGCCGCGGCAGCGTTGGCGGTGCAGACGATGGCGAGCGCGAGCAGCTTCTGGGTGGTGCGATGGTTCACGACAGTGCTCCGAAAATTGTGCGAATCCTGAATTTTACTTCAACATCGCTTTTGCCGCCGCAATGAGCTTCCGGAACCCTTCACCGGAGCTGCGGCCATCCACATTGTTGCTCGTGTTCACTTCAAGTATTACGGCCGCTTTGGTGGTAGGGTTCCAATAGAAGAACGAGCGGAAACCCGCCTGGCTCCCGGTGTGCCCCACGATTTTGCCGCCAGGGTAGCTCTCGACGAAAAACGAGAGGCCCATCCACTCGCCGCTGGAGTCGCGACTCACCGGGAACCGCGGTACCCACATGCTCTCGAGGGTTGGGCGCTTGAGGATCGTCTCGTAGAGCACGCGAGTCGCCGCGTCGCCCCGCGGCGCCGGTTCGCCGCGCATCGGCACGTCGGGGCCGGTCGCGCTCGTGAGAAACGCCACGTACCGCGCGATGTCACCCAGCGGCGCATTCCAGCCGCCGTTCGGGATCGTGATGCCTGGATCAAAGTCGCGGCCATTCGCACGCACACGAGTGCCGGACGAATCCGTCGCGTAGGAGTAGTTGTTGGACCTGAACGCGGCGAGATGCCGCGGCGTGGAATTGAAATAGCTGCGTGTGAGCCCCAGCGGTGTGAAGAAGTTCTTTTGCGTGTACGCCTCCCACGGATCGCCGGTGAGCTCGGTGACGATGCGGCCGAGGTAGACGAAACCGGGATTCGAGTAGCTGTAGTGCGCGTCGGGATTGAAGCCCGTTTCCGAGTAGGGCATCATCGCGACGAGCTGGTCCCATGTCGTCGGTTCGAACGGCTCCCACGGCTTGCCATTGCCCCAGGGCCAGGTGCCGTTCTGGAAGCCCGACGAGTGCGAGAGCAGCATCCGCACCGTGATGTCGTCAATCGACGTGCCCGGAAAGGCGTGGACCTTTCGCAGTTCGGGAATGAACGACGTCACCTTCGCGTCGAGCGAAAGCTTCCCGGCCTCGACCATCTGCATCACGGCGATCGCCGTAAGCGTCTTGGTCATCGAGCCCCAATGGAAGATCGTGTTCGTGTCCACACGCTGGCCGAGTGCGCGGTCGCCGAAGCCGACTTCATGGTGCGCGAGAACTCGGCCGTCTTTCATTACCAGTGCTGCCGCGCCGACGATCGAGTCCGCCGCGACATACGCGGTGAGCTGGCTCGCGAACGCGGGCCACTGCGGTGGCGCACCCTGGGCTGCTGCCGGAGCGACCGCCGTAGCGACCGCCGTAGCGACCGCCGTAGCAATCGCCGTCGCCCCCGTGAGCCGCGTGCTGAGCATGAGACGCTTCATGGATGACATCCCGGTGTTGGCGTAAACGGCTGACCGTTCTCGAAGGCCTGCACGATGGTCCGCTTTCCGTTGGTGCGAATCACGATATGATCGCCGTCGGCATCGTTCGCCGTCGTCCGACCCTCCGCCTCGTCGTTCTGATCCGTGCGATAGATGTGCACGTTCGCGTTGTGCGCGCAGTACCGGTTGAGCGTGGCACGGTCGGGCAGAAAAGGTCCGTTGAAATTCTTGCGGCCCGAGCTGACGATGAGGATCTCCGGATCCACCGCCGCAATAAACGGCAGCGTGCTCGAAGACTCACTCCCATGATGCGCAATCTTCAGCATCGTGGACTTAAGCTTCACGGCGACGGCCGGATCATCGAGCATCGCCTTCTCCGCGTAGCGCGGCGTATCAGGCGACCCGGTGCGCTCCTTCCCTTCGGCGTCGCCCATGAAGAGAAAGCTCTGGGTGCCGTACGTCAGCTTCATCACGAGCGACGCGTTGTTCGTCTTCGTGTTGCCCGTGCCCATGCCGGCCACGGTGATCGGTCCGCCCCAGAGCCATTCGACGGTCAGTTCGGAGCCCCACTTCGGCGTGCCGAGGTTGGCCAAGCCGCGATGTTTCTCGATGGGCTTGCCGTCGCAGCCGGCGCTGTCCACCTGGACAAGGAACTTGTCGAAGTCCTGTCCGTTCGGCGTGTCGGGATCGTAGTAGCTGCACACTTCGAAGTGGCGCAACACACCGCGCGCGCCAGGATAGTGATCGTTGTGCGGGTGCGAGATGATCAGTGCGTCGATCTTGGCGTTGTGATGCGCATGCTGCTCGAGGTACTTGAGCATCTCGTCCTTCGCATCGTTTCCGTCGGGCCCGCCATCGATGACAATGTTCTTTCCGTCAAAGCGGCCATTCCCGGGCTTGCCGTCGTCCCAGGTGGAAATCCAGATGCCATCGCCCTGGCCCACATCCACGATGTGAATCTCGAGCCAGGCGCTGTCGGGAATCGTGTTGGGGTTGCTGCTCGCAGGGGCGACCACCGCACCCGTGCTCGCGGTGTCGAGAAACTTCTTTGCCGCCCAGCCTGTAACCACATGTGTGCCATCAGGCGCGCGAATGCGGCGCCAGAACGGCACGCTTGAATCGCCGGTGATCGCAGTGCCTGGCAGCACGCACACCATTGGCGCCGCGTCGGCTTTTGGCTCAACGCGCACGTTGAGGCACGGCGTGGCTGACTGCCGGACGACCAGCGGCTGCGACGCCTGCGCACCGGCGACGGACCAGGCCGCCGCGCACACCGCCAATACCACGCCACCGACGTTCGCCCGCAACGCCGTCGTCATATCCGCCTGATCGTCCTCGTTTTCGTTCCCTTCGCGTTCAGCGAGGCAACCTCGTCGGCATGTCGGCCACCACGTACGCCATGATCGCCATCACGGCCGCGCATTGCGCGACTTCCTTCGGGTCGAGCTTGTCCACGGTGTCGGCATCGGTGTGGTGGTACCAGAAGTAGCGCGTACCATCAACGTTCAGCCCCATACCCGGCACGCCAAGCGCCATGATCGGGCCGATGTCGGCGCCGCCGCCGCCCTTCGTAATCGCACCGGAACCCGGAATCGCCTTCTCGATGAGCCCGCCGATCTCCTGTGCCATCGCCATCGCCGCATCTGAGCCGGTGAAGCCGAATCCGAGCGGACGGAACACGCCGCCGTCCGATTCAATCATCAGGATGTGATTGGCCGCATCGGCCTTGTGCGCATCGCGGTAGCCGTTGCCGCCGCGCGTGCCGTTTTCCTCATTCGTCCACCCCACCGCGCGAATCGTGCGGCGCGGCTGGAGGTTGAGCCGCTTCAGGATCCGAATCGCCTCCCACGCGGCAACGACGCCGCCGGCGTCATCCATCGCGCCGCGGCCGACGTCCCACGAGTCGATGTGGCCACCCATCGCGATCACTTCGTTCGGAAACTCCCGTCCCTTGATCTCACCCATCACATTGCGCGACGGCGCATCGGGAAGGAAATGCGCCGAAATCTTCAGGGTCACGCGTACCTTCTCGCCACGCGCCGTGAGGCGCGCAATCATGTCGGCATCTTCGGGCGTAATCGCCGCGTGAGCGATCTTCGTGACGGTCGAGTCGTAGGCCATGCCGCCGGTATGGGGCGTGCGCTGCGAATAGGGTGTCACCGACCGGATCATTGACGCGATGGCACCCACCTTCGCCGCGGCCACGGCGCCGCCGGAACGATAGCGCACCGTCTCGCCATAGTTCGTGAAGTTCACATTGAACAACACGATCTTCCCCTTTGCCTGTGCGGCCTTCGCCGTGAGATCGTCGTACGACGTCACCACGAGCACCTCGCCAGTCACACCTGCGGGCGGCGTGGCGATACTGCCGCCCAGCCCGAGCATCGGCAGGTTCTGCGTGCGCGGCGCCACCATGGTCGCCGATTCTTCGCCGCGAATCCAGCGCGGGACCATCACTGGCTCGCCACGCACATTGTCGAGTCCGTCGGCCTTCATCTTCTCGATGATCCAGTCAATCGCCTGCTCGAGACTCTGCGAGCCGCTGATCCGATTGCCGAACTTTTCCGTCAGTTCGGCGATGCGATTCCAGGCAGCGCTATCCGAGAGCGCAGCCGCTGCGATCCGCTGGGTGGCTTGCGAGTACTGGCTTGTGATGGACTGCGCGTGCGCGCTTGTGGCGGAGACGATCAGGGCTGCTACTGCGATGATCCGGCGATTCATGATTTGACTCGAGTGAAAGTGAGCTGTGGTGCCAGGGTCTCGGCTCTATCGGTGGTACGGACAACGGCCTGACAGTTCGGATTGTTCAGGGCCGGCACAGAGCAGTCCGATTCATCCGGCGTTGTTCCGCACCCGCGCTAGCGCCGAGACCCTTCCTATGCGGGTGTCGTTGCGATCTCTCTCGGACAACTGAGTCCGCGCTCAACATCGGCTTTCGCCGCAATCAGCCGTTCGACTTTCCCTGACACTTCGAGCGCGAGCCCGATGTGTGTGGTCAAGCCTTCCACAGTTCCTGAGCCGGCATGCAGGCGCAAGAGGTTGAGTCGAATCGTTTCCATTGCGCCAACCGCATCGCCAAGTTTGGTTTTGATCTCGTCGCGGGTGGCGCGCACTTCGGCGTACTCATAAAGTGAGGTGCGGTCGCCCGCATCGTTGATCGCGTCCTGCAAGCCGTCATAGTGTTTGCGCGGCGTCTGGGCATCGCCCTGCAACCGCTTCAGCACGGACGGGAGATCGCCGAGCGCCTGGGGCGTCTCGCGCGGCAGTGCGTCAAATAATTGTTCGGCGGCCATGCCGAGCGAGAGTTCGGTGGCCCGGTGCGTGATGGCCGACCCGACCGTGCGCGTACCTACCAGTTTGTGCGCGATGCCGAACGCCCACTTCCCGATGCGGCCCATCCACAATTTGTGCCAGAACCCGGTGTCCACGTCGCGGCGGCGCTGCAGCATCAGGAGATAGGCGACTCCGGAAACGAGCGCCGTCGGCCCCATCGTGAAGAAGACGACATTGATGCCGGTAAGCATCGCAGCGACGATCGGATTGAAGCGCTTCCAGAGCACACCGAACGCAATCATTCCGGCGAGACTGAGAAGCCCGAGCGGCACGCTGGTGATGGCCACGCGCTTGAGAATGCGTTCGAACAGCGATGGCTCGCGCCGCGCGACTACGGCAAGTTCCTCGCGGGCCTGTTCGATTTCATTTCGAAATGCCGGTGCGAGGTCGTCGTGCGCGAACCCGAGCATCAGGTAGCGCCGCGCGGCATGAACACAATACGAAAACGATGCAACGGTCATCCCGCCGATGAACGTGAGCCAGCCAACGCTCACGTCTATTTCGGACGACAGAATGATGGAGCCGGTGAGCAGCAGAACCGGATAGAGCAGCGATGAGCCACCGTCGAGCCGCCCGTTGCGCATCACAAATGCGCGCAACGCCGCCGGAACATCCTTGCGCTGCTCGAGTGCCACACCAAGCTGCTCTGCCAGCACTTCAGCGCTCGGCGGCCGGTGGTCAGGCTCCTTAGCGAGGCAAAGATCAATGATGAGCCCGACCTTGCGCGGCAACGCGATCCCGAGTGAGGCGACCAACGGCGCCGGCTCTGTGATCTGCTTGGCCAGCACTTCCGTTGCCGTACGCCCTTCGAATGGCAGTCGTCCGGTGAACGCGAAGAACGCCGTCGCACCCAGTCCATAGATGTCGCTACGCGGGTCGAGTTCCTTCCCCAGCGCCTGCTCGGGGCTCATGAACTCGGGTGTGCCACTCACGCCGTCGGCGGCAATGGAGCCGGCTGCGGCGGCAATACCGAAGTCGGCGACGAGCGCGCGGCCCGTGCCATGCTCGATGATGATGTTGTCGGGCTTTACATCGCGGTGGACCAGGCCCTGCGAGTGTGCATGGGCAAGCGCCCAGGCGGCCTCGCGCCATACTCTCGTGCCGTCAGACGCCGAGAGCGGGCCGCGCGTACGTACGCGATTGGCAAGCGTTTCGCCGTCGACGTACGCCATCACATAAAAGACGAATCCGCCTTCGTCGGCGACCGTGTGAATCGGAAGGATGTTCGGGTGCGAGAGCGTGGCGGCAAGCCGCGCTTCGCGGAGGAACCGTTCCTTGAGCGTACGATCAGCGGCGCGATCGGGCGGCAGCAGCTTGATGGCCACGGGGCGATCGAGGCGCACCTCGCGCGCGAGATAGACGATTCCCATTCTGCCGCGGCCAATCTCGCGGTCAATGGAATAGCGGCCGGCCAGCGCCAGCTGGAAGGCCATGAATGTAGGATCGAGCCCGGCGGTGCTCACAGAGAGGAAACTATCCGATTCGTGCGGTGCGCGCGCCTGGCATTCCGGGTTGGGTGCCGGCTGGTGGAGAACACCGACATAGAACGACGATCTAGCCGACTGGTACAGCGATCTGGCGGATACGGCAACTACGAAAGACTGGGGCACCGGACCCCATCCACCGGACCGACATAATCCTCGGTACAGAGTTAGGGGTCACGTCACGTTCAGCTCTAGCATACGTCGCAAAGCCGATTAGAAAACCGCCCCGGCCTCTTTCGAGACCGGGGCGGTTTCTATTTCACTGTCGACTGCGGAGCTACCTCACCCGCACTCTGAAAACCCGCACACGTGGCACTTCGCGCAACCTTCCGCGAACTCCAACTGCGATCCGCAGTCCGGGCAGGTGCCGATAAACGCCTGACCTCCGGAGTCGCCCGAAGCCTCGAACATCGTGGCTTCCCCGCCCGCACCAGTCGCCATCGTCACCGGCATGCCGACCGGCGCCGAAACCATCGGGCTCTGCGATTCCGTCGTCGGCTGCACCATCAACTCCTGCTGCACACCCTGCTTCGCGCGCATCCACTCTTCCAGCGCGAGGCCAATCGCATCGGGCACGCTCATGACCTTGTTCGGTCCGAGGCCCACGGCCTTGTCGCTCGAGATGCCGCGCAGCTGGCGATGCACCTGCGAGAGCGGAATGCCCGAGCGCAGCGCGAGCGAAATCATGCGACCAAGCGCTTCGGCATCGGCCATCGCGCTGCCGCCGGCCTTACCAAGGTTGATAAAGACTTCGAAGGGCTGACCCTTATCGTCTTCCGTGATGTGCACGAACATCACACCAAGCGGCGTTTCCTTCTTGATTGATGTCGAGCGCAGTACGCCAGGGCGCGAGCGCTTCTGGCGGCGCTGAAGATTCTCCGCTTCCGCATCGAACAGCAGCTTCTTGAGACGATCGTTTTCCGACGTGAGCGTCGTGACCGCCTCGAGCGCGTCTGCGTTCTCCACGCGCATCTCGCCGGTCTTCCGGATTTCCGCCGCACCCTGCGTGGCGCCGGTCGAGAGCACCTGGTTGTCGCGCGAGCCATCGCGGTACACGGTGACGCCCTTGCAGTGCGTCTTGTACGCGAGGTCATAGATGCGGCGCACATCGTCCTTCGTGGCAGTGTGCGCGAAGTTCGTCGTCTTGGAAATGGCCGAGTCACAGTTCTCCTGGAACGCGGCCTGCATCCAGATGTGCCACTCGGGCGCGATGTGATTCGCGGTGATGAACACCTTCTGCCACTTGGCCGGCACTTCTGTGTGATTCACATGGCCGGTCTTGGCGATGCGCTCCATGAGCTCGTCGCTGTGCCAGCCCTCGTTCTTGGCGATGGCAACAAAGTCTTCATTCACGTCGGGCATCATGGCGCCAGCCTGATTGCGCATGAACGCCACGGCAAAGAGCGGCTCCAAGCCTGATGAACAACCAGCGATGATCGAGATGGTGCCCGTCGGCGCCACAGTCGTGACGTTGCAATTACGCAGGTTCATCTCGGGACGAATGCGCTTGCCGTTTTCGTCCTTTGCGGCAATTGCATTCGGGCCCCAGATGCTCTGCGCCCATTCCGGAAACGCGCCGCGACTTTCTGCGAGCCGCGTGCTTTCCTTTTTGGCCTCGACATCCATGAACTCCATCACCTTGCGGCCGAACTCGACGCCTTCGGGCGAGTCGTATGCAATGCCGAGGCGCACGAGCGCGTCAGCAAAACCCATCACGCCAAGACCGATGCGGCGAATGCGCTTGGAGAGCGACGTGATCTCCGGCAGCGGGTACTTGTTGGCATCGATGACGTTGTCGAGGAAGTGCGTGGAGAGGTGGATGTCCCTGGCGTAGGCATCCCAATCCATCTTCCCGTCATTCACGTAGTAGCCGACGTTCACCGAGCCCAGGTTGCAGACGTCGTAGGGGAGCAGCGGCTGCTCACCGCACGGATTCGTCGCCTCGTACGGCCCGAGGTGCGGCACCGGGTTGTAGCGATTGGCTTCGTCAATGAAGAAGACGCCGGGCTCGCCGGTGCGCCATGCACCGTCGATCATCTTGTCCCAGATGTCCTTGGCGCGCGCCTGGCCCACGACATTCTTGCTGATTGGGTCAACGAGGTCGTACTCGCCGTCGGCTTCGAGCGCCTTCATGAACGTCGTCGTGATCGCAACCGAAATATTGAAGTTCACAATCTGCGTGAGATCTTCCTTGCAGCTGATGAACTCCAGAATGTCCGGGTGATCGACGCGCAGGATGCCCATGTTGGCGCCACGACGCGTGCCACCCTGCTTAACTGCGTCAGTCGAGGCATCGTACAGCTTCATGAAGCTGATCGGACCGCTGGCGACGCCAGTGGTGGAACGCACCATGGAGCCACGCGGGCGCAGGCGGCTGAACGAGAAGCCGGTGCCGCCGCCGCTCTGATGGATAAGCGCCATCGAGCGCAGCGTGTCATAGATGCCGGCGGAGCCGTTGCTCAGGGCATCCTCAACGGGCAGCACGAAACACGCCGAGAGCTGGCCGAGTGGACGGCCGGCATTCATGAGCGTCGGCGAATTGGGCTCAAACCGGCGCTGCGTCATCAGTTCATAAAAAATCGTCGCGGTGGCGTGGATCTCTTTGTCGGTCTTTCCGTACTTGCGATCGGCTTCCGCCACGGTACTCGCGACTCGCCAGAACATCTCCTCGACTGTTTCCGTTGGCTTCCCTGTCTTGTCGCGGACCAGGTAGCGCTTTTCGAGGACGATACGCGCGTTCGCTGAGAGCGAAGCGGGCGTGGCGGGTGGAGTGGACCGTGTGGCTTCAGGCATGTGGCTACGTACCGGCTAACTACGGTGAAGAAGAATCGTGGACGCGTTTTGTACAGTGTTGCTGCAGTGAAACGGCTCAGAGTCGGCGATTTTGTCGACAGACCGAGAGCAAGGACGGTAATAGTAGGGCTGTTCGTGTATCCACGCCAGCGCTTTCTAAGTCGTTACAAGACAATGACTTTCCGGCATAAAGTCACAGATACGAATCGGATGTGTGTTGTGAACAGACCGCTACACCGTGAGGCAATACTGGCGGCTCTCGTTACACAAAGCCGACACAATCTCGTCACGAGTGTCTCAGTGCTAACCCTATCTTAAACAATGACTTACACACTGCCGGAAACAACGACCCGCCCGAAGACACGGAACCTTTCCGGCCTGCGGGCGGGGGTGTCATTCTAATCAAATTCCGCTCCGCTCCACTAGGGCTTGCTTACAAACACAAGCACAAATACGACGAAAAGAAGTTCAAGCCGGTAACAACTGCGCTCACCAAGCCAGGGTCTCGGCGCTAACGCGTTGGCGGACAACGGCCGGACGGTTCGGATGCTTCGAGTGCAGGCAAGGCAACTGCAACGTCTCGCGCAGGGCGCATCAGAACGTGACAGTAATGAAGATCACGCTCGAATCACACCCGTTGTGGCGTATGGCTAGCGGTGCCGCACGATGTAACCGGCTTTGTGCTTTGCCGCGAGCGCGACATACGCCGCGTACCCATGCGCGACCCGCGCGCGCTGCTCGTCGCTGAGAAGACCCTTCACCTTTCCGGGAACGCCGAGCACGAGTGAGTTGGGTGGAATGCTCGTGCCTTCGGATACGAGCGCGCCCGCGCCGATCAGCGAACCAGCGCCGATACGCGCGCCATTCAAGACAATCGCACCAATCCCAATGAGCGCGCCGTCTTCCACGATTGCGCCATGGACCACCGCACTGTGGCCGATGGTCACGCGCTTGCCGATGAGACAGGGAATGTTCTCGTCGCAATGCAGCACGGCGCCGTCTTGGACATTGCTCTCGTCACCAATGACGATGCGGTCAGTGTCACCGCGCAGCACGGCGCCAGGCCATACACTCGAGCGCTCGCCAAGTGAGACGTTGCCGAGCACGGTGGCGGATTCGTGAATGAATGCTGTTTCGTGAATCATTGGCTTTTGGGATCGAGCGGGCATCGATAGGCATTACCGACCTTGAACTACGATCAAATCTGATCAGGGCATCGGATCAATCGAATACTACAACTACAAATGCTTGGGAAACGGCAACTGCACCGCGTGCGGTGAATGCAGTGCCCCCATCAGTTGTCGTACATTCGCTGAATCGCCTTGCCAAATCCGCACTATCGTAGTTCAAAGTCGGTGATGCTCGAGCACGGCACCGATCTAGAACGGCAACCCGGCAGAGACGTACACCGTCCCGCTCGCACGCTTCGCGAATTTCGACCCAACCGTCGGCACCGCGTACCCAAGCCGGAACCGGTACGGCGCGTCGTACTGCAACGCCGTATCGAGATGCAACTCGGCGCCCGCGCTCCCAATCCATTCCATCGGCGTGGCCTTCGGACAAATCGGCGAACCGGTGCGCGCTGCGGGGCACCACGCAGTTGCGCCGTCAGCGAAAAACACCGTTGAAAGCCGCTGGAAGTACACCGGCAAAGCCCAGACCCCACGCGCCGGGAGGGCGAGCGGTGCGCGCCACTCCGCGTTCATGCCCATCGCGCGACTGCCGCCAAGCGTGCCGCCCTCGAAGCCGCGCACGAAAAACATGCGACGCCCGTCGCCGACGGTCACACCTGGCGCAAGCTGCACGATATTTCCGCTGCCGCCGCCGGCGGTGAACTCGCTTCCCGAAGTGGCATCTTCGTTTGCGGTGGCGAATCTCAGCGCCAGCAGGTGATGAATGCGTCCCCCGAAATCGAATCCGCGGTACCCGGCAATCGTGCCGACGACACTCGTCGCGCGCGTGGCATCGGCGACATCGGAACGCCAGCGCTGACGCACCATGGTCGCAAGAATGAATCCGTTTTCTGGCCCAAGCGCGAGCGCCGGCTGGCGGGCGTTGGAGAATCCGGCTGCGACGAAGAATGAGGGATAGGTAAAGCGCTGTCCGATAACCACCCGGTCGGCCGGTGAGAATCGAGACAGAGGTGCATCAGCGAGCGTGCGGAAGTCGCGCCACTCGTAGCTGCCACCAACCGTGAACGACAGAAAGGTCCGGAACCGACGTCGCACGAACGACGCAGAAAGATCCGCGACCTGTTTGCGACGGCCGATGGGCAACAAGACTTTGCGCGCCGAATCGGGAATGCCGGGATGATCCCAGATTC
The DNA here is from genome assembly GCA_026387935.1 of Gemmatimonadota bacterium. Taxonomy (GTDB): domain Bacteria; phylum Gemmatimonadota; class Gemmatimonadetes; order Gemmatimonadales; family Gemmatimonadaceae; genus Fen-1231. Next base: position 73,549 of record JAPLKU010000021.1, read on the forward strand.
CGGATGTGCCAATCGTGATCACCGGGTTGCCCAATCCGCTGAACCGATAGGTTCCGTTATACTCGGACTCGTTCACCTTGGGGTCGAGCGACGCCGACAATGCCCAGCTGTGCCGGTCGATGACATCGTAGCCGCTGGTCGTCAATCCATAGCGCCACTCGTCGCGGAATCCCTGTGAAAGCTCAGGGAGCCAATAGCGCGGGAGCACCGTGCGCCACGCGGAGTAGTCGCCGACGGGCGCATCGCTCACCGCGAGCGGCGTACCGCGTGACGGCGGAAGCACGCTGGTGGAATCGGCGACGGCGGCGCGCGCCGGTGCTTCGATCACGGCGAGATTCATGCCGTTGTTGCCGAGCACGAAGGTCGCGATGCGTTTGCCATCGGGTGACGGTTCGCTTTCAAACAGTCCCGTCGGCGAGTCGGCGATGCGCGTGAGTGAGCCGTCGGCCGCACCCGCGAGAATAGCGCGGTAGAGCGCCGCGCGGCCGCTGCGATCGCTCGTGAAGAACACGGTTGTGTCGCCAACTCCCCATGCCGGCGAGCTGTTGACGGCGCGCGCACGGCCGAACGTGCGCAACAGTTTCCCGTTGGAGTCAAGGATGGCGATTTCGCTGATGCCGCCACGAAGCCAATGCGTGGCGACAATTCGGCGTCCATCATGCGACCAGCGCGGCTCAGTCCAGAGTTCCTCGTCGCTTGATTCGGTGAGCGCGGCAGATTCGAAGAGCTCCCCGGCGATGCGCACATGCACGAGCCGCGCCATGCCGGGCCGAAGCTGTACGGCGACAACGCAGAAGGTCGGTGAGTCGGAACTGCCAAGGGGACCCGTGGCCCCGGTGGTAACCGGCGGAACGATTCCTCCCTTGCACACCCGCGCGTCAGGCTGGACGAGGCGCTCGCCGAAGGTGATCTGCCGAGCGCGACCGCCCCGCTCCACCCAGAGATCACTGCGTTGCGTGTACGCGTCGGTGAACTCCTGCTGAGCGTACACCCGCCAGCCGTTCGCGAGCGGCGTGGTCGCATCATTCGTGTTTCGCGTGGCAATCACGCGCGCATCGCGCGCCGCCGATTCGCCCGCCGGCGCGACGGTCACTTCGCGAAGCGACGGGACCGACTTTGTATCCGAACCGCCCCAGATGATCGTGCTGTTATCCACCCAGCGCGCCTTTTGTGCGTTCCACGCGTCACGAACCAGCGCCGGTGGCGCTCGCCGCCGCCGCAACTCGAGTTGCGCTTCGCGGTGCATCGAATCGGCCCACTCGGCGTATGTGGAGTCAAACGCAATGCCGAAGGCGGCCTTGGAGTTCGTGTTGAGCAGATACGGAATCGTGCGGCCGGCGCTGATGTCTATGAAATCTCGCAACGAACTGACACCACCACGCGCAATCGCCCGCTCGACAATCTGCGTTCCGTACGCGTAAGCGACATTCCCGAGCGGATAGAGCGGCGACGAACTCGAGAGCGCGTGCGGGCCCGGCGTGTCGCCGGCATTCTCGTGCGCACGAATGATCGCGCCGAAGTCCGTGCCTACCGCGCGTCCCGCGCCGGTAAGCTTGCTCTCGTAATGGACCGCGATGCCCTCCGTGAGCCAGCTCGGCGAATAGGTGTTCGGAAAGAGGTAGGGATTGCGCCCGAACACCCATTGGCCGACGCGCCACAAGCCGCGGGTGCGATCAAGATGAAAAATGTGCGCCAGCTCGTGCGTCACGACGAGATCGATCCAATCGTCGAGGAACTTCAGCGAGTTCGCGTCAACGGCCGGGCGGGCATAGATGACAATGCGATTGGACGGCAGTGGCGTGGCGTAGCCATTCGAGATGTCGAGATTGTCGGCGACCACGAGATCAATCGTCCCACGCGGTGTTGCGAGTTCTTTCGCGAGCGACGCGTAGGCACGTTCGGCAGATCCGGCGGCGCGGCGCGCCGTGCGCTCGAGGCTGTCGGAGAAGCTCACGCGAAAGTGCGCGGTGGTGATCGTCCGCCAGTGGAGGTCGGGGGCGACCTGCGCGCCGGCGAGGCTCGTGACAAGGCCAACGAACGACAGCGCGACCCGCAACGGCCTCGGCGCTAGCGCGGGTGCGGAACAGTGCCGGAAAAATTGCTGGATGACGCGGCGCACGGGATTCATCGAGCTAGGCTCCTGAAATATTCTTCGAGACCCTCAAGAATACCGATCGCATATCGGGACTGGAACTCTGGCGTGCGCAGCGCTGCTTCCTGATCGGGCAGAATCACAAACGCCCCTTCGCACAAAATCGCGGGAAACCAGGTGGGCCGCGCCACCGCGAGGTTGTCGTAGTTCACGCCGAGGTCGCGAAGGCCCATCCAGCGAACCATGCCGCGCTGCACGGCGCGCGCGAGCGGCTCGGCGCGATCGTGGAAGAAATAGGTGCCGCTGCCATTCGTGCGATACGGATTCACGCCGTCCGGATGGGCGTTGAGATGAATGCTCACCATCACGTCGGCGGCGGCGCGGCGTGCGATGATCGCGCGATCGCCGAGCGCGACTGGGCCTGCGGCGTTGCGTGTCATGATCACCGTGGCGCCAGCGGCTTCGAGCATTGGCTTGAGCGCGAGTCCCACGGCGAGCGTCGCATCCCCTTCATACAATCCCGTGGGGCCCGTGGATCCAATTGGCGGATGGCCGGGATCAACCGCAATCACGCGACCAGCCAGCGGACGCGATGGATCGAGCACAACAGGCGGCTTGCGCACGCGCAGCACAAACGCGCCGCGCTCCCAGAGCGTGATGTACCCATATGGCGCCTGGCGCAGGTGCACCGTGACGCGCAGGCGATCGGTTGCGACCTGCTCCCAGGTGAGGTCGCGCACGACCTGATCGTTCGTCGCGAAGTTGACGATGTCCATGTCACTCGCGGTCCCATAGAGCGTGAGCACCAGGGCGTCGCGCCGCTCTTCAATGAGAAAGGGTGCGCGCTCCGACATTGGAATGCGCACATCGCTCCACTGTTCGGTCGATGTGACTCGTGCGTTCGACGCGGTGCGTGTCAGAGAAACAGTGCGGTCGGACGGCTTCGTGAATTTCGACTCCGTCCACACCTCAAGCTGCGCGTCAAGCCGCACGCGGCTCCACACGCCGCGCGTGCCGGTCACCTCAACCTTTGTGCCTGGATGCAGAAACCACTTGTACGTGCCGGCCTGCGTGGGGCGGAGGATCGTGACCGCGTCGGTGTCGCTCTTGGCGTCCTCGTTGGAGTTGACCAGCTCGACGAATCGCGGCACGTCAGGAACAACGAGTGGCACCGGCAGAGCGGCAGGTCCCGGACGCGGGTAGTCGATCGCTACGGACGTTCGGGCAGTATCGCCCTGCTTGACGGCGACCAGATCGTACCTGAATGCGTCGCGCGGTGGCACCGGCAGCCATGCCAGAAACGAGCCGTTGGGATTTACCGGGACGGTTGCGCCATTGATACGCAGCGTCGCCTGCCCGGTACCCACTGAGCCGAGCAGGAAAGTTGAGTCGCGCACCGCGATCAACTGTTTGGCGCGCGGATAGACGACCTTCACGGCCAGCGGACCATCTGCTGGCGCGATAGCGATTGGAACACCAGGAACCGCCGGCTCGATCATCTGGCCGTTCGACGCCAATCGAATCGCACGTTGCCCATTGGCGGGGTCGGACCGATTCGCCGGCGAGAGCGGGGCATTTGCCGCACCAGCCGGCAGCACAGATGACACGCCAGAAGGCGGCCGAACTGGGCTCGTTCCGCCCGGGCCCGCAGGCGACGGCGCAGCACCGGGCGGCGGCCCCCCGGCGCACCCGATGCTCAACAGCGTAACCGTCAGTTGCAGAAGCCCTTGCGCCCTTCGCATCTGGCCAAAGTGTAGGGGCTCGGTTGGCTAGCCGCCACCCAAGCCCACATCTATGTTCGCCCTTTCAGAGCTATTTGACGGTTCGCCGAGTACGGAGCCCACGTGACTCGCTGTGGATTTTGTGGTCGCGAAAACGACGAGCAGTCCAAGTTCTGCATCGACTGCGGGAAACCGGTCATTACCGGTGGCGCTCGCGTCATTTCGATTGCCGCCGTTCTCAAGCCGGGGTCTGCCGAACCTGAAGGGCGAAGATCACGCGCGCGCGCAATAGTATCTCGGCATGGCGCAGATCATCACAGGCCGAAAGACCGCGGCGTGCAAGACGCTCGGGCAGGCACGGAGCGAAGGATCAGCAAGTCTTGGCAAGCTGATCGATCCGATGTTCACAATGGAGGGCGCGCCATGCAAGTGACCTGCATCCCTTTTGATTCGCGCTGCAATCAATGGATACTCGCCGTGACCGCGCGTTACCGTCATATTTGGTAACCGTGAAAATCCACTGGCCAGCCCCCTGATATCGCCGTGACCGGATCAGCAGCGCGTAGCGGCGAAATCACCGTACATGTCTTCGGAAGTACGGACGTTGGCCGAACCCGTGAACACAATGAAGACGCGTTCATCGTCGCTGACCTGACGACGATGAACGCCACGCTGCAGCCCGAGGTGCGCACGCACGCGCCGGGCGCGCGTGGAACGCTCTTCATGGTCGCAGACGGCATGGGCGGCGCAGCCGCGGGCGAAATCGCCAGCGCCATGGCCACCGAAGTCGTCCTCAGCGAGCTCGATCTCCGTTGGCGCCAGGCGTCGGACAGCAGCCCAGAGACCTTCGCCCGTGCCCTCAAGGACGCCACCGAGGCCGCCAACACGCGTATCAATCGCTACGCCGCGGAGCACCCCGAAAACCGCGGCATGGGCACGACGGCCACGATTGCCGGAATCCTCGGCGATATGCTCTTTCTGTCGCAGGTCGGCGACAGCCGCGGCTACCTCGTGCGGGGCGGCGTTGCGCGACAGATCACGAAGGACCAGTCGCTCATGCAGAAGCTCATCGAAGCGGGTGAGCTGACGGCTGAAGAGGCCGAGGTGAGCGAGCGCCGCAACATCATCCTCCAGGCCCTTGGCCCGGAGCCGATGGTGAAGGTGGACCTCACGAGCCAGCAGGTGCGTCAGGGCGACACGCTGGTCCTCTGCAGCGACGGCATGTCGGGCCAGATGCGAACGGCTGACATTTCGCGCATCGTCAACGAAGATCCCGATCTCGTCGCGACCTGCCGCAAACTGATTGACCTCGCCAACGACAATGGCGGACCGGACAACATCACGGTCATTGCCGCGCGCTTCGAAGGTCCGGGCCTGATGGCTCCGAACACCGGAGAAGATCCCGTGTATCATGTGTACTCCGGCGAAAGCGAAGCGCGTGCCACGGTGCGCGTGCGCACGGATTCGATCCCGGGAATCGACGAGGATCGCCCCAAGGTTTCGCCGGAGGCGGTGACCAACGAAGTCTCGGCGATTCCGGTGCCGCCAAGTGAATCGGCCAAGCCGGCCGCCGCCGCTGAGCAAAACAAGATTCCGATTGGCGTATTGCGCATCATCTTCGGCTCGCTGGCGGCGCTTCTCGCGCTCTACCTGATTTTCACGGCGATTCGTCGCAGCTGATGCGTGTCGAGTTCCGCATCACGAGCGGCTCGCGCGCGGACCAGCGCGAGGTATTCGACAAGAGTGTCATCGCCGTCAGGCGCCACCCGATGAACGACCTGCGATTCGACGTTGACAAGGATCCCGAGGTATCGTCGAAGCACGCGGAAATCCGGATTGTCGGTGACACGGTCACGCTGAAGGACCTGGCCAGCACAAACGGCACATACGTGAATGGCCAACGAGTGACGGGCGAGCGGGTGCTTGCCGAAGGCGAGGTCATCTCGTTCGGCGACGCGGGACCGAAGGCCGAGTTCGGGCGCGCGGCGCCTGAGGGCGCGGCCATCGTCAAATAGCGGCGGCGCACCTTCGGCGCACCGCTAGCGTGGAGTCACGATCATCCGCGCTGACGCTTGCTGCATGGCGCGCGTGGGTTCCCAGGCACAGACAATCGACAGATCGTTTCCGAGTGCCGCTGCGGCGCGCGGATGACAGTACGCGACAACGATCGTGTCGCGGCCGGCGGCGATTGACGTTTTTGCCACGGCCCGCGCATTGTCTAGTTCATCGCGGCTGATCGCGTCTCCCGGACCATTTCCCGGAGCGAACAGAATCGCGAGTGGCGCCCGCTCCCTGGGAGTAGGCACCGCCGATTCGGCCACCTCGATGTGCAGCGCGCGCAACGTCGCGGCGAAATGCACGAGCGGGTCGCGCGAATCATCGTGCCTGACCTCGACGACCTCGACGACCTCGATCGTCGCACCGACCCACGGCCGCGAGCCACTGATCAGGCGCACGCACCGATCCGCCACCTGGCGGCTCCACATCACGTCGTCCATTGACGGCTCGCGTGCATCGCTCGGCGTGACTAACCTGGCCCAGCCGGCCCAGCGATCAATACGCATGGTGGCTTCGCGAATGCGATTGGCGTTGAGTGCCCCGGTCTTCTCCGCCCGCGCGAGCGCATCAGCAACACCCGAGAGATCGGCGGGCGCAAGAATCAGGTCGCACCCTGCGGCGATTGCAGCAACGGCGTGCTCTCCCTCACGCGTGGCGTCGAGCGTCGGCTCACGATCGAAGGCTATCGTGGTCACGATCCCGTCGAAGTGCATCTCCGTACGCAGCACGTTTGCAACGAGCGCCGCTGAGCGCATTACCCCTTCCGGCGCGCCAAGTCCGGGCGCGCTGAGGTGGGCAATCATCACGGAGGCGGCGCCCGCGTCAATCGCCGCCGTAAACGGGACGAGATCAGAGTTCCGCCACATGGCAGTGGCGTCCTTGAGCAACGGAGCACCCGTGGACTGATCGATGGCGCGGCCGATTCCGGGGAAATGCATTGCACAGGCCACGACGGCTTCGGCCTGGCAGGCGTCAACCCACTCGGAAACGATTGCGGCGACAATGGCCGCTTCGCTGCCGGCGCCGCGGATTCCGATACGCTGCGAGCCGCGTGCCACGTCGAGGTCGCAGACCGGAGCGAGGGCCCAGTTAACACCCACACTCTTGAATTCGCGAGCCGTGAGCCGGGCAGTGCGACGAATGAGATCCACGTCGAGCGAAGCCACACCTCCGCCGTCCGCATCTATCGCGGCTATCGCCGCCAGCGCGCCGAGGGGCGGATACTCGGTGAGCCCCTCAATGGTCTCGCCGGCGCCGCGTTCCGCGCGTGCACCAACCAAAATCGGCGACTTCGACTGCGAATGGAGGCGGCCAATCAGAGCAGCAACCTCGTCGCGAGATCCGCCTTCAATGAGAAACCCACCGACGCCGAGTTCGAGTGCGTCGTCGATCAGGCCTTCGAGATAGCAAAATCCATGCGCGCGGTCCCAGCGGAGCGCCGGCGCAATCAGACGAGCGTGGGTGGTCACGGGGAGCGGCCGTGTCGCGCGTGCGTCCGGCCGGTTGTCACGCCGGCGTGTAGTTGCCCAGCACTCGAGCGCCACGAGCGCCAGTGGCCGAGCGCACGTTTCCGGCGCGTCCCTTCAGGTGCAGCCAGCCGAGCAGCGCGAAAGCGACCGCTTCCTTCGCGTCACCATCGAAGCAGATATCGTCGAAACGACGAATCCTGATGCGCGCGAATCCGGCCGCGGGTTTCACCGCACCGACTTCGCGCTCGATGGCGTTGAACAACGCAGGATTTCGCGCGCCGCCGCCGGAGAGGAGCAGGTCCGCGACGGGCTCATTCACGAATCGCCGGAAGGCGAGGGCAATGCTGCGTGCCGTGAGCAGCACGGCGCTGGCCACGACATCGGCGTCGCTGCACCCCTTTCGCGCAGCGCGGCATTTCGCGATGAACGACTCGATATACGCCGGTGTGAAGAGCTCGCGACCGGTACTCTTGGGCGGTTCCGCAGTGAAGAATGGATCGGTCAGCAACGCATCAACCACGTCCACCACGGGATCGCCACTCCGACCGAGTATTCCGTCACGGTCATATGGCAGATCGGGCCGCAGAATGCGCGTAACGCCATCAATTACGCACACGCCGGGGCCGGTATCGAACGCGCGAACTGCGCCGAGTTGCGCGCCCCCTGAAGCCACCCCTGAAGCGACCCCTGACGGCGGCACGATACTGATGTTCCCGATGCCACCAAGGTTCTGCAACGCGCGCCAGTAGTCCGGCGCGGCAAAGAGCAGCGCATCCGCGATGGGCACGAGCGGCGCTCCCTGCCCGCCGGTTGCAACGTCGCGGACCCGAAAATCAGAGATCACGGGAAGCCCAACGCGTTCGGCGATCACCGCACTCTGTCCAAACTGCCAGGTGGCATTCGGCGGATCGTGCCAGACGGTGTGGCCATGCGAAGCAACCGCCGCGATGTCCGCGCGGGCGATGCCGGCCTCGGCAATCACCGCGACGGCCGCATCGGCAAGATGCGCGCCCATCTCGAAATCGAGGCGCGCGTATTCCGCCGGCGAAGCGCCAGTCATGGCCGCGGCGAGACGCGCGCGAAACGCCGGGGTATATGAGTGCTGCACGAAGGCGAGCAGGTTTTGCGAAATCACGCCCATCGCATCTTCATGAAAGCGCACGACGGCCGCGCTGATGCCATCGAGCGACGTGCCGGACATCAGGCCGACCATCACGTCGGACTCGGGACGTGTCGTGCCCGGCCAGACCGTGCGGTTCATTTCACCGGCGGCGGCGGACCTGGCACCACTTCGCGAATGCGGCCGCCGGCGGCCTCGAGCTTCTGTGCGGCGGACTCGAGATCGAGTCCGAGTCGCTGCATCACAATGGCCAGCTTCACCGAGCCGTTCGATTTGCCGAGCACGGCGCGCGCGTCATCGCCAGACACGCCGCACACTTCGGCGACGATGCGCTCGCTGCGGTCGACGAGCTTCACATTCGTTGACTGCACATCAACCATCAGGTTGCCGTAGGTCTTGCCAAGGCGGATCATCGCGCCGGTGGTGATCGTATTGAGCACCATTTTCGTGGCGGTACCGGCCTTCATGCGCGTCGAGCCCGTCACAACTTCGGGACCGGTAATCACGACGATCGCGAGATCGGCGGCGGCGAGCACTTCTGGAGGCGGCGGTGAACAGGCCAGAATCGCCGTGCGCGCGCCAACGGCCCGCGCCCGCACCAATGCAGCGCGCACGTAGGGCGTCGTACCACTCGCAGCGATGCCGAGGAGGAAGTCGCCTTTTTTTACGCCGGCAGTATCGACATCGCGGCCAGCAACATCAGGCTGGTCTTCGGCACCTTCCACGGAGCGCGTCAGCGCGGACGTGCCACCAGCGATGATCCCTTGCACCAAATTCGGATCAGCGCCGAAGGTGGGCGGAATCTCCGTGGCGTCGAGCACGCCGAGCCGGCCGGAGGTGCCTGCGCCGGCATAGAAGAGGCGCCCTCCAGCACGAAAAGCGGCTTCAGCCCATTCGATGGCGCGCGCAATCTGTTCGCGCTGCGTCGCGACGGCGGCGGCCACACCACGGTCTTCGCCGTTGATGAGGTCGACGATTTCGAGCGGTGAGGCGAGGTCGATCTCCGCCGTCCGCGGGTTGCGTTGTTCAGTGACGCGCGAGTCCACGACTGCTAAGTTATGGAATGGGCGCGAGAGGGCCAATGACCGCGCCGCCCCCGCCCGCTGATTCACCGGAGGATTCCGTGACTGCTCGTCGCTTCGCTCTTCATTCGACGTTCGCCCCCTTAGCCGCTGCGTTCGCGCTGAGTGCCTGTGCTGGCGGCGCGGCCGGCACCGCACCATCGCCGTCGAATCGGCCGCCAGTGCCTCCGGTTCGCGCCGATGCGCTGCCCCGCCCGGTGGACCCCGTGCGCGCAGCCGCCGCAGCCAAGGGCGCCTTTCCGCCGGGTTGGCGTTTTGAACCTGGCACTGAGGCCACATTCGCGGAGCACGCGATGGTGGTAAGTGTTCGGCAGCTGGCGAGCGAGGCGGGCGTGGAAATCATGAAGCAGGGCGGCAATGCGGTTGATGCCGCGGTCGCGACCGGATTCGCGCTCGCCGTCACCTCGTCGAGCAATGGCAACATCGGAGGCGGCGGATTCATGACGATCCGCATGGCCGACGGCCGCACCGCCACGCTCGACTACCGCGAAACCGCACCGGCTGCTGCGACGCGCAACATGTATCTCGATGCTGACGGCAAGCTCACGAACAAGAGCACGGTCGGTTACCTCGCCTCTGGCGTGCCCGGCTCGGTGGCCGGCATGGCCGAGGCGCTGGCGAAGTACGGCACCATGCCGCTCGCGCGCGTGATGGCACCGGCGATTCGTCTGGCGAGAGAAGGCTACATGGTGGAGCGCGACACGTCGCGTGGCGCGGCACAGTGCAGCCGGCTCATCGCGCAGTTTGGCGGCAAGGACCTGTTCTGCCCAGGCGGTGAGGCCCTCAAGGGCGGCACGGTGTTCAAGCAGCCAGATTTAGCGCGGTCGCTCAACCTGATTGCGACTGACGGGCCAAAGGCGTTCTACGAAGGCGCCATCGCCGACTCGCTCGTGGCCGAGATGAAGCGCGGCGGCGGGATCATCACCAAGGCCGACCTCAAGGGCTACAAGCCCGTCTGGCGCACACCGATCATCGGCACCTATCGCGGGCACACGCTGATCACGATGCCGCCGGCCTCGTCGGGCGGCATCACGATGCTGCAGACGCTGAACATCCTGGAAAACTTTGCGCCGCTCCCGCCGGCCGGCAGCGCGGGCTATGCGCACCTCGTGGGCGAGGCGCTCCGCCGTTCTTTTATTGACCGCAACTCCAAGCTCGGCGACCCGGCCTTCGTGAAGGTTCCGATGGATCAGCTCACGAGCAAGACGTATGCGAAATCACTCGCCGCGCAAATCGACAAGGCACACGCCTCGAAGACTCCGGCGTTCAACGCGGGCCCGGAGCCGGAACACACGACGCACTACTCGGTGGTGGATCCGTACGGCAACGCGGTGGCGACGACCACGACGCTGAACGGAAGCTATGGCTCCGGCGTCTGGATTCGCGGCGGCGGTTTCTTCATGAACAATGAGATGGACGACTTTGCCGCCGCACCGGGCCAGGCGAACATGTTCGGTCTCGTGCAGGGTGAAGTGAATGCGATCCAGCCGGGCAAGCGCATGCTCTCGGCTATGTCGCCGACGATCGTCGTGGATCCGCGTGGCCAGCTGATGATGGTGACGGGCGCCGCCGGTGGCCCGACGATCATCACCGCGACGATGGAGATCATCCTGAACGTAGTCGAGCACGGCATGACGCTCGCCGACGCGATGAAGGCGCCACGCTTGCATCACCAGGCGCTGCCGGACGAGCTGGCCTACGAGACGCGCGGCCTATCCGGCGCGGTGGTCGATTCGCTCAAGGCGATGGGGCACACCGTGGCCACGCGAGGCTCACTGGCCACTGCGAACTCGATTCTGCGAGTGAAGGGCGGCTGGCATGGGGTTGGTGAGCCGCGATCGGGAGGGGTTGCCGTCGGATATTGAGTTCTACGGCGTGGCCGGCGCCACTACAGCAGGCACCGCTGGCGCCAGGTATCGAAGAGCTTGCATCGGCAGCCCTCTAACGGAAACGGAACCACGACGTTTGATTGTGGTAGCCGACGGAAGCGGCGCCGGTGCCGTCGCACACCAGAATCCCTCTCGATCTCATGACAGTATCCGCACGCTTCCTGCTCGCCGCGTCACTCATTGCGACGACGGCTACCACCGCGTCGGCGCAGTTCGGCGGCGGGAGCCTTCACGGCACCAGTGTCGGCCTTTCGTACAACACGGCGACGGGCGATTTCAAGAACAAGGTTCAGTCAGGATTCGGCTTCGCGCTGCACACGGGACTTGGCGAGGGCGGCGAAACCTGGAGCGGCCGCGGCAGCTTCGGCTTCGACCGATTCAATGGCACGGGCGCGCTGAACAATGTGCAGTTCATCTCGTACGGCTTCGACATCGTCCATTCTTCCAGCCCGTACCTCTATCAGTTCGCCGGTATTGGACTGAGCTCCACGAGCTACGACTACAAGTCCACAGCGGACGCTGGAGCGGCTGGTACGCGCAATGGTCAGAACTTCGGATTCACCGGAGGCATCGGCATCAAGTTCGGAACGCCGGGCAGTATTCAGCTTTTCACCGAGTTCGCGGCGACAACGCTGTTCACCGGAAACAAGAACAGCAACTGGCTGCCGGTCCGGATGGGACTGAAGTTCTAGATCCGCGCGCGGAGGAACTCGGGCGTCAACGCCTGGAGCGCCGTTGCGAGAATGGTGAAGTAGTTCGTCACCATCAGCAGGCCCACCGCGATCAGCAGCACACCGGCCACTTTCTGCACATAGCCGAGGTAGCCCTTGAACCTCGAGAACATTTTCAGGAACCACTCCACCGCGAACGCCGCGGCGAGGAATGGCACGGCCAGCCCCATCGAATACGCGAAGAGGAGCAGCATCCCACGCTGGAGATCGGCCTCGCTCGCCGTGTAGGTGAGAATCGCGCCGAGAATAGGCCCGATACACGGGCTCCACCCGGCGCCGAAGGCGATTCCCACGAGCATCGTCCCGAGATAGCCCATCGGCTTATCGGCCAGATGAAACCGCCGCTCACGGGCCAGGAAGCCGATGTTCAGCACGCCGAGCAGGTAGAGCCCGAAGACGATGATCAGCGCGCCGCCAATGCGCGCGAGCCAGACGCGCTGCTGCTTGACCACGAATCCCAGCGTCGTAGCGCCGGCGCCAAGCAACATGAAGATGATCGTGAATCCGGCGACAAAGAGCAGCGCATGCGTCACCGCCGTGCGACGCGACTTGCTGACGTCTTCGACTGACAAGCCGGTGATGAAGGTGACGTAGCTCGGCACCAGCGGCAGTACGCAGGGCGAGAGGAACGAGAGCAGTCCCGCCGTGAATGCGATGAACATTCCAACTCCGCCAGTCGGCTGCATCAACGAACCTCTCGTACGTGGAGTTTTTCCTGGGGAGTGGCCTGACCAGTTTCTCGCTGCGCGCGACAGGCCGCGCACATGCCGTAGACGACGAGCCGGTGACGCACCGGCACAAAATCATTCGCGCGGGCCAGGGCACGGCCACGAGCCTCGACGGTTTCGTCGGGGACGCGCGCGACGCTGCCGCAGGCGGTGCAAAGCAACTCGTTCGACGACACGTCGTCGCGAAAGGGCTGGAACCGGCGAAACCCTTCTCGCCGATCGGCCAGTTCGGAAACGAGCCCGCAGTCAATCAACAAGTCAATGGTGCGATAGACCGTCGCAGTGCCCGGTGCGGGACCCTTCGTGCGCAATCGGTCCACCAGATCTTCAGCGGAGAGCGGCCGCTCAGCGCCAAGTACCAATGACGCGATGGCCAGTCGCTGCGGTGTGGCCGGGAGGTGTCGGGCCTTGAGCCAGTCGCGAAATCGCTCGACTGATTCGTCGCGGGCGAGTTCGAGCCCAGTGGTCATGCGGGAGAGCCTTCGGCGAAGGGCGCAGGGTCGGGCGCGGCGTCGGGCGCGGCGTCGCTCGCAGAGTCAGGCGCCGACCTGACGTCGGCAGGCACCGCCGGCGCGGCAGCAACAGGCGCGAACATCGGATCATGCGCAAACATCTCGTGAAGCTCGGCAGCCGTCACGCGATGTGCGTCGAGGGCTTCGCCGGAGCGGACCTGCACGCCGCGGACGACCGTCTCGACCGTGGCTAGCGGCGCGTCGGCCTGCGCGATGACATCAACGACCCACTTCCCGCGATCGGGGCCCTTCCGGGTCCAGACGTAGGTGGCCGTGTGCACTTCCGCCCGTTCGGCAGGCGGCTCGGTGTCGGCGAGATCGAGTTCAGGTGCTGGCGCATCAGCCGACCACAGCGGTGTCACCGCAATGACGGCGACGCCGGTTTCCATCTGGCCCTGCCGAATCGCCGGGAAGAGATGCACTTCAACGACTCGCTCGAGAGGAATCTGCTCGAGGATGGCCTTGAGAAAGCGCTCGCGGGTCTCGTTGATCACGCAGACAAGATAGCGCGAGTCACTACAGCAGGCTCACGGGATCACGGTCGAATGTCACGCGAAGCCCGGCCCGCGCTGGCACGTCAAAGGTCTTAAGAAAGTGCCGCGCGACCTTGGTGAGCACCGACGACTTCGCCGTGCGCAGCACAAGGTGCCAACGAAACCGATCCTTGATGCGGTCCACGGCACAGGGCGCCGGGCCGATCACTTCGATGGCGCCCTCCGGCAAGGTCGCGAGCGCGCGGGTGAACCACTCGGCGGCCTGAATCGCCAGATCGGCGGTCGCGTCCTCTCGCGTGCCGCTCAACACGATATTCGCGAGGCGCACTGTAGGCGGATACGCGGGGCTCGCGCGGGCAGGCAGCTCCTGCGCCACGAATCCCTCGTAGTCGTGCGTGATGGCGCAGGTGAGTGCGTGATGCGACGGCACCCGCGTTTGCACGATGACTTCCCCGCCCTTTGGCCCTCGTCCCGCTCGTCCGGCGACTTGGCTCACGAGCTGAAAAGTCCGTTCAGAGGAACGGAAGTCGGGAAGGTTGATTCCGACGTCGGCGTCAATCACACCGACGAGCGTGACATTCGGAAAATCGAGCCCCTTCGCAATCATCTGCGTGCCGAGAAGAATGTCCACCTCTCCGCGGCCCACCCGGTCGAGGATGGTCGCATGCGCCCATTTGCCACTCGTCGTATCCACGTCCATGCGCGCGATGCGCGCCGCAGGAAACCGCTCGCCAAGCACGCGTTCCACTTGCTGTGTGCCGAGCCCTTTCTGCCGCAGCGTGCTGGCTCCGCAGCGTGGGCATGCCGACACCGGCGCTTCGCCATGCATGCAGTAGTGGCAGACCAGCCGCTCTGGGACACGATGATAGGTGAGTGAAATCGAGCAGCGCGGACACACGCAGACCCATTCGCAATCGCTGCACTGGACGAACGACGAGTAGCCGCGCCGATTGAGCAGCAAAATGCTCTGCTCATGCCGTGCAATGCGTTCCTGCAATGCGCGCTCGAGCGGTTCGCTGAGCACATTGCGGAGTTGGCGTTCTGCACCGGCGGGTGCAGCCTTCGAGGCCTCGCGGAGATCCACGATCTCCACCGGAGGCAGCGCGCCGCCGCCCACGCGATCGGGTAGCGAGAGCTTCACATACTTCTTGTCGATCACATTCTGCCAACTCTCAAGGCTCGGCGTTGCGCTGCCGAGTACGCAGACGGCACCGGCCGCCCGCGCACGCACGATGGCCACGTCGCGCGCGTGGTATCTCGGCGACTCGCCCTGCTTGTAACTCGACTCGTGTTCTTCGTCGACAATCACGGCGCCAAGGTCCGGCAACGGAGCAAACACCGCGGAGCGCGCACCCACTGCGATTCGCTTTTCACCAGAGCGCAGTGCGCGCCAGGCGTCGTACCGCTCACCGTCGGAGAGCGCCGAGTGCAGGACCGCCACCTTGTCGCCGAAGACCGCGCGGAACCGGTCCACGGTCTGCGGCGTGAGGGCGATCTCTGGGACCAGCACGATTGCGGTACGACCGCGATTGATCACCACTTCGCGCAGGAACTCGAGGTAGACGAGTGTCTTGCCGCTGCCCGTGATGCCATGGAGGAGCGTCACGCTGCCAGGCGCGGCTGCTGTGAGTGCGCTGATCGCCGCTGCCTGCGCAGGCGTTGGCGCGTGCGATGATGCCGTCTCGCCCGCGCGCTTCGCGAACGGGTCGCGCGCGACGTTTTCCCGTGCGATCGCCACGACGCCACGCTTCACCAGCGCCGTGATGGTCGCAGCGGAGCAGCCAAGCGTTCCGATCGCCTTGTCGGCATCGAGGCGGCCGCCAGAGGCGTCTATCAGCTCATAGAGTGCGCGCTGCTGCGGCGCCCGTTTGAAGAGCGTCTCACGTTCGGTCAACGTCGGCAGCTCGCGGGCGATCACAAGCACGCGACGTGTTTTCATTGCCGGGTCGGGGCGTTTGGCGGCGCCGAGTGCGACGGGCAGCGCAGCGCGAAGCACCACCCCCACCGGCGCGATATAGTAGTCCGCCAGCCAACCGCCCACCTCGAGCAAATCCGGCAGGAATACCGGTTCGGCGTCGAGGACGTCGTCCACCGGCTTGAGCTTCGTGGCCTTTTCGGGCGCGCGTGACGGCGAGTTGGCTGGAGTATCGCCCGTGCAGATGCCAATCACTTTGCGACCGCGAACCGCGACGAGCACTCTGGACCCGCGAACAATCGGGTGTCGCGTGCTCGCGGTCGCGTCGAAGGTCAGCGTACCGTAGAACGGAAGTGGCACCGCGACTTCGACCAACCGCCGCGTGTCCGTGCCGTCTGCGCTCACCACGCCGGCGCCTGCGGCGTCATCAGCACCTGCGCCCGCGCTCACGCCTTGGGCGCCTCATCGGGCCGCACCGCGCGCACAAAGGTCGGCGTGTGATCACCGAGCTGGTGGAGATAGTTGAAGAGAGTGTCGGCGAGATCGTGGCCGCGCTGCGGACGCTCGCCGGGATCCTTGGCGAGACAGCGCATGACGATGGCCGCAAGCGCGGGCGGCACGCTCGAATCCACCTCATTCACCGCGACCGGCTTCTCGTGGACATGCTTGTACCCCACCGAGTAGCCGTCCACGCCATCGAAGGGCGGAAACCCAACGAGGCACTCGTAGAGCATCACGCCGACGGCATAGATGTCGGCGCGGCCGTCGAGCGTTTTCCCCATCGCCTGCTCGGGCGCCATGTAGTGGGGCGTGCCCATGGCGCGCCCACCGGCCGTGAGCCGCCCGTGCAATCGGGCAGTGGCAATGCCGAAGTCAGTGAGAATCGCGTTGCCATCGTCATCGAAGAGCACGTTGTCGGGCTTTACGTCGCGATGCACTACGCCCTGGCGATGCGCGTAGTCGAGTGCCGTCGCAACTTGCGCGCAAATGCGCACTGCGCGATTCGCTTCAATCGTGCGCGTCTTGCTGAGATCGTCGGCGAGACATCCGCCGCCGAGATACGGCAGGACGAGGTAGACCACTTCACCCACCTCGCCGTAGTCGATCGGCGTACAGATGAGCGGATGGACCAGCCGGCTCGCGGCCTCCGCTTCGCGCCGAACGCGTTCGCGCATTTCGTTGTCACGGGCCAAATGCGCGTGCATGACCTTCACCGCGAGCGGTCGGCCGAGTTGTTCGTGCTCGGCAGCGTACACATCGGCCATGCCGCCGGCGCCCAAACGCTTGATGATGCGATAGCGGTTGCCCATCGCCTGGCGGAGCGACGTGATCAGCGCGCCGGGGGCCTCACTGGCCACACGCACGTCGGGCAGCGCCGCGTTGCACTTGGCGCACTGCTTGGCGACACCGCGGTTCCAGGTTCCGCAATCAGGGCAGAACATTCGGTCAAATCTACGGCGTGGGCAGAGGGGCTGCGGGTGTGAACGGGGGGCGCTCTGGTGCCACGCGCAGGGGCGTGGCGGCAGCACGTCGCGTGGCGGCTCATCCCCCGTCGCGCGTCCAGATCAGAATCACTCCGCACGACGGCTTCCCGACCAACCCGGCCCGCTCATACTTTGGCACCCAGACCGGAGTGGTCGCTGGCCCGGCGTAGACTTCGATCGCGGCGATCTCTCTGGGTGATGGCAGGTCTCCGAGCATTGATCCGCGCGGTATCCCGTCGAGGAATACTTGCATCGGGCAGGCGGCAACACCGGGCGGCTCTCGCGCGCTCACTGCGCCGCCGGCAGGCGTCACACGTACCGCCTTGAAGGTCCGGATCACGGCCTCAACCTGGACGAAGTTCATCTTTTCGATCTGGGCTTGATCGAGAAAGTCCCCGAAGCCGGCCCTCCGGCGTTCATCAAACTCCCGCATCCTCGGCGACCTCACTCTCTCCGTCACAACGACTGGCGCGAGGTCAGTCATCGTCGGCTCGAGCGTAAACGCGAGCCGCAGCGTGTCGCCCTGCTCCACATGGACGAGATTCGAGATGGGCCGGTATCCGAGCTTCCGCACCCAGACGAGGAACTCGCCGGGCGGCACCTGCAGAATCGCAAACCGGCCATTGTCGTCAGCGAGGAGCTCGCTCCCCGTGCCGATCACCGAGACGTTTGCGCCGGCGATTACGCGAAGGCCCGTGTCAGTGACGGTACCGCTGATGATTCCGTGACTTGCAACGGTCGCCGTTCGGGGCGCTGCCTGCGCGAGACCCAGCGGCGGCGCGATCGCAGCAAGACACGCCGCGCGAAGCGCCAGGCCCATCATCGTGTTCACGCGGGGCTGCACGCTACGAACCCGGCTTCGGCACCGGCTTGTAGAACACCGGCCTGAGCGGGAGCTTCGCGAAGTCGATCACGGCGCCGTCTTTCATCACCATCGCGAGCTTGCGCACATTCTTGATGTCGACGAGTGGATCACCGCCAAGAAGAAGCAGATCGGCAATCTTGCCGTTTTCAACCGTGCCGAGCTTGTCCTGCATTCGCATCGCGAGCGCGCCGTTTTTCGTGGCAGCGGTGATCGCCTGCAGTGGCGTCATCCCGAGCTCGACCAACCCTTCGAGCGCAATGATCGAGCCCGTCCCCGGCTGCTGATTTTCCGCGCGTGGCACGCGAGTGAACTCCGGGGCGCTGGCCCGATAGTTGTCCGTGGACACGGTCGTGATACACCCGGCCTTGATCAGCTGTTCGGCGTTCTTGCGCCGGTAGATCATGCGCGAGTTCGAAGAATCCGCCGCCAGCTCGATCATCGTCTTCGCGCGCATCGGCCGGCGCAGCAGATCGGCGAGGGTGCTGTCCATATAGGTCTTCAGGGTGTCGCCACGTGCAAACTTCGCGCTGTCGAGCCGACGCACACTGTCGGCGCGGGTAATTGAGTCGGCCTTGCCCTTGAGCCGGCGCTGGAAATCGGTCCACGCCTTTCCCGTGATCGTATTCTCCAGCATAGAGCAGATGACATTCTTCTTGATCATCAGTTCGAGCACGTCTGGTGGGATGATCGCGTCGGTGGCCTCAGGATGTTGCACGAGGTCCACGCCCGCCTCGACCGAGATGCGAAGGCCCTCGGGCGACGTGGAATGCGTCTCGGCCACCTTGCCGCGCTTGTGGATCTCCTCGACCATCGCCTTCTGCGCCGCCTCCGAAAAGCCGATCATCGCGGGGAAAAAGGCATGGCTCGTGCCGCCATACTTCACGAAGTCCACGCCCTGGTCCATGTACTTGTTGATGGCGATGCGCAGCTCGGCGGGCGTCATGTTCATGAGCGGCTCGCCGCCGTTGGCCGCGACGGCGTCGTTCATCTGCTCCTGAAAGAGCGAGAGATTGTCCTGGCGCGTGCCGGTGAAGGTCAGCGACCAGGGGCCACCCCACCCGACGATGTTGCCGGCGAACATGAGCCGCGCACCCACGGCCTCACCGCGCTCGATTTTCTCGCGCGCGGCCTTGAGCGGCTTCAACATGCCGTAGCTGTCGCGGACGGAGGTGAAGCCGAACTTGAGCTGGAGCTGCGTGCCTTCAATCGCGATGTCGGTGAACCGATCTTCATACCGCGCCATGCTCTCGACCTGCGAGTAGAGCGACATGTGCACGTTCGTGTCTATGAAACCGGGAACGAGCCACTTTCCCTTGGCATCGATCACCCGCGCGTTGGGCGGAATCGTGACAGCGCCACGCTTGCCCACCATTGTGATCTTGTTGCCCGTCACGACCACGACCGCGTCGTCCACCGGAGCGCCGCCGTTGCCGTCGATCAGCGTGGCACCGACGATGGCGGTGACGGCTGCAGGGGCCTGTGCACCGGCGCGCGATGCATCCGACGCGAGCAGCGAGAACAGCGCGAGCGCCATGAAGGCCGGTGCCGCGACGAGCCGCCCAGCGCGTGCAGTGCGGCGGCGGACGATTGATGGAAGTGCGCTCATGGGACTCGCTTGGCTCGGGGAGAGGTTCGCTGCCGAAGCTACGGACGACGTCTGGCCTCGGTCAGTGGTGCGGGCGTTGCCGGTAATGCAATCCGGCCATACTTTTACTATATGGCCATACCAATGATAAAAGCCACCTACACTCTCGACCCGGACACGGTGCGCGCCCTCGAGGCGATGGCGCGCCGCCTGGGCGTGTCCAAGTCCGAGGCGCTGCGGAGGGCGATCGGGTCGGCGGCCAAGGCGCAGGGTCCTGATCCCCGTGTCGCGGCACTTGCACGCCTGCGCAAGCGGCTGGCGCTCACGCCCGAAGCGGCGGATGCCTGGGTGCATGAGGCCAAGCAACTGCGGCTCGACGGTGACCGCGTCGAACGGATTTGGAGGACGGAGCCGCCGCCGCAGCGCGTGGCCGAATCGCCACCGCGTCGCCACAAGTGATCCACCTCGACACGAACTTCCTCATTCGAGGCCTTGTGGAGGGCACGCGCGAGGCTCGGCAGCTTGATGACTGGTGCGCACGCGGCGAGCCGCTTGCGATCTGCTCGCTGGTATGGGCTGAGTTTCTTTGCGGTTCGGTGGGTGCGCCCGAGCGTGCCCTGGAGATCGAGTTCATCGGAGACGTACTCGACGTGGGCATCACCCACGCTGAGCGTGCGGCGGCACTGTTCAATGCTGGCGGCCGAAGAAGGCATTCCCTGCCGGACTGCCTCATCGCCGCATGCGCGATCGAGGACGACGCCGCGCTCGCCACCGCAAACGTCGAAGACTTCCGGCTCTTCAAGTCGTACGGACTGCGGCTCGCGGACTAGCCGCCGCCCCCGCCCTACAGCAGCACCTTCATGTGCGCGACCGCGGCCTCGCCAAGCCGCTGCGGTGCGTAGCCGCCCTCGAGCGCGCTCACCACGCGGCCGCCGCACCACTGCTCGGCCCGTGACACGAGTTCGCGCGTCAGGCGCGTGACATCGTCGAGTTCCATCGTGAAGCCGCCGAGCGGATCGCCAGCGAGCGAGTCGAAACCGGCAGAGACGATCAAAAGGTCGGGCGTGAAGCCGACGGTCGCGGCGTCCACGGCTTTCAGGAATGCGCTGACATACTCTTCGCGCGGCCGCGCGGCCGGCATAGGCGCGTTCCAGACATTTTTGTGCGGGCCGCGGTCATCAGCGGCGCCGGTACCAGGGTACCAGGGCCACTGGTGCATCGAGACAAACCGGATGTCCTTCTCGTGCTCCACCAGCGCCTGGGTGCCATTGCCGTGGTGCACGTCCCAATCCACGATGAGCACGCGCTCAAGCCCCTTCACCTTTCGCGCGTAATGCGCGGCGACAGCAACGTTGCCGAAGAGACAAAACCCCATGCCGCTCGCTCGGAGCGCGTGATGGCCGGGCGGGCGCACGGCAGAGAAGCTGCGCACTGCTGCACCAGACAGCGCCATGTCCACGCCGTCGAGCACACAGCCAGCGCCAGCGGTGCCGGCGTCCCACGACCCTTCGCTCTCGATCGTGTCCGCATCCAGGTGACCGCCGCCAGATTCGGCAACCTGCTTCACGAGCGCGATATACGCCGGCTCATGCGCCAGGGCGAGCTCGTCCGCATTCGCGTGACGCCCCTCGAGGTGCTGCAACGCCATGAAGAGATCGGCGTCTTCGCGCAGCGCGCGCGGAATGGCACGCAGCCGCCCGACATGCTCAGGGTGGTTCCACCCGGTGTCGTGCCGACCGCAATCCGAATGTGAGATGTACGCGACGGAGGTGGTCATCTTCGCCGTTCCGTCAGCTTCGGCTACCGAACCGCCCGCCGAAATCGATACGCCACGAGGAACGTCGATCCGTCCTTTGCGCCACTCGCGGCCACCGACACCTCGGCGTCCTTCACTTCCCAGCCGTTCAGCTTCGTGATGAACTCCGCCGGCGTCGGATTCGGAATCGCAAAGTGTCCCAGCGCAGACTTCACCAGCGCCGCCACAGACTCGTCGGCGCGCACATCGATTGCGACGGCATCCCACAGCGCCTCGAACTGCACGCGCACCGTCATCCGGTCACCACCGGTGGCACCGACGCTGAGCACCGATCCGCGCTGGGTCCGCAGGGCCGTGACAAAAGGACGAGGTGTCACGGCAGCGCCACTCGCCACGCCGCTCGCCACGCCGCTCATGCGACCGCTCCCGCCGCGGCAGGCGGCAAACCCGTGATGAACAGTGCGACCTGCTGGTCGAACATGTACGACGAGGCGTTCACAGCCGTCGTGCCGTTCACGGTGGCAACGCCGACGACGATTTCCTCGCCGCCCTGACCACGCAGCGTGAGGTGCGTCGGGCCTTCTTGCTCGACGAACGCCGAATAGATCCCCGACTGGCGCGAGAAGAACTCGCGCGCGGCGGCCAGAACGGCCGGTCCGGTGAGTGAAGTCGTCGCCTGTTGCAACGTGCGAGCGCGCTGAATGTTGGCCACCAGAATCTCCGTCGTGTGTTCAGTTCGTTTCTGTTCGTTCGACCATCACCGGTAACGCGAGCACCACCATCGACCCTGCAGGTCCTGACTCCGTTTCCAGCGACGCTCCGAGCAATCGGCTCACGCCGGCCGCAAAGCGCCAGCGCACATCGTCACCGCTCGTACCAGGCACGCGGTATTCCACGCGGTCCCGGGTCGCTCCGATCGTGGCGCGAATCTCCACGCCCTCGAAAACGGTGGCTTTCACGGCCCGTGCCAACAATCTAGCGAGAATCAGCGCGACTTTCTCCATGTCCGTATGCAGCGGAGGAAGCGCGTGAATCGGCTCCTCCGCCGTGAGGTGGGCCTCGGGATAGTCGGCGGCCACCGCGCGCATCGCCTCGCGCAGGGGCACGCGCGGATCAAACGTGTCGGTCGTCACGATGGCCGTTCCGGCGTCCACCGCCACGATCAGCGCGAGGTCATCCACCAGCGCCCGGGCGCGGCTCAGGCCGGGTTCACCGTCCGCTGCGCCTTCCACGGCGTACCGCAGCGCGGTCACGGCCGACGCGACAAACTCCACCAGCGCCCTTCGCGATTCATTGGCGAGCAGCTGCTGGCGCTCGAGATCGTTCTGCGCATCCGCCGCCGCGGCTTCCGCGCGCCGGACGCGATCCAACACGTGAGATTTTTCGGCTGCGCCCGCCATCAGGTCGGCCACGAGGCGCAACAGTCCACGGCGCTCGAGCGTGAAATCGTCCCAGTTCTTGAAGTAGAAGGTCACCGCGCCGAGCACCGACGCCGCCGACTGCAGCGGCAGCGACACGATGGCACTGAACCCGAGCTCGCGGGCAATATCCTGCCAGTCCTCGAGATCGGGATCGGCAAAAATGTCGGGCACTTCGATCACCCGCCGCTCACTCGCCGCTTCGCCGCTCGGACCGAACCCGACGCGGACCCGCACGTCGGCCAGCCAGGGGCGGTGCTGCTCGGGCCAGTTGTGCACTGCCGCGAGGCGCATGAGCTCAGACGCACCCTCCACGAGATACACCGACGCCAGCGACGCGCCAACGACCGGACCGACACGATCGAGCGCGAATTGAAAAGCTTCCTCTGGCCGGTCGGCGTACAGAAAGGAGTGAACGATCTCCCGGACCGCGAGCAGCTCACGCTGGCCCGGAATGTCCGCCGGCGTCGCGCGCGCCGGCGCGGCGCGGCGAACCACGTACCGCCGGCGCGGCTTCAGCGCGCCTGCTCCCCGGGCCGTGCGCTAGTGCGCAACCGCCGCCGAGCCATAGAGCCGAGCGAGAAACGCGGCCTGCACTTTTTTCGTGACCGGGCCCGGTGAACCGCTGCCCACCGTCTTGCCATCGAGCAACACGATCGGCGCGACGTCCGTGGTCGTGCCGACAATGAACAGCTCGGGCGCGGCGAACATCTGTGCCTGCGTCACCGGCTCCTCGGAAACCGGCACGCCCACATCGCGCGCCGCATCGAGCACGTACTGCCTCGTGATCCCCGGCAGGATGTAGTTCGAGAGTGGATAGGTGCGCACCACGCCGTCAATCACGGCAAAGGCGTTCGTCGCGGCACCTTCCATCATCATGCCGTCACGAATCATCAGCGCTTCGTACGCGCCCGATTCATGGGCCGCCTGACGCGCGAGCACGGCACCCATCAGGTTCACCGTCTTCAAGTCGCAGCGCGCCCAGCGCAAATCGGGCACGGTGATGGCCTTCACGCCCTTTTCGCGCATGTCGCGTGACGGGGTGAAACGGGACGGCGCCGCATACACGGTCGGCGGCGTGCCGGCCGGCGGAAAGTAGTGCGTCCGTGGCGCCGCGCCCCGCGACACCTGGAAATACACCGTCGCTTCGCCGCTCTGGAGGTCATTGTCGGCGATCAGCGTGTTGCAGACGGCCTCGAGGCCCGCGACGTCGGACGCCGAAAACGGGATGCGCACCGCGTCGAGTCCGCGCGCCATGCGTGCCGCGTGTTCGCCCCACGCAAAGATGCGGCCTTCAATGATTCGGACGACTTCGTAGATGCCATCGCCGAACACGAAGCCCCGGTCATCAACCGAAATGCGCGCTTGATCTTTCGGGAGGTACGCGCCGTTGAGAAAGACGGAATTCATATGCTGAAAGGTGCCTGTGCGCCCGGGGTCACGGCAACGGGCGAGAGAGGGACAAAAGCGCCCTCGAGGGCCGGAATCGTCAATCGGAACGTGCACCGATCTGCGCCTGACTCGGCGAGCGTGACATCGCCCCCGTGGGCCCGCCCCACCCACCGGGCGATGGCCAGGCCGAGCCCGGCGCCACCGGCATCGGTCACGGAGCGTGCATCCTCGCCGCGGAAAAACCGTTCAAACAGGCGCGATTGCTCGGCCTCGGGAACGCCGGGCCCGGTGTCGGTAATCTCGAGATGCCAGGCCGCGCCTGCTCGTGCGAGCGACACCGTGATCGCCCCGTCGCGCCGCGAATACTTGATGGCGTTGTCGAGAAGATTGTCGAGCACCCGGCGAACCAGCTCGGGGTCAGCCGATCCATTCGCGACGTCGGCGCCGACTGCGAGGGTCACGACCCTTCCCTGCGCACGCGATTGCGCCGCACGCACGGCATGTTCAGCAAGTTCCCTCAGTGATACCGGCTCAGGACGCACGACCGGCTCGCCGGCGTCGGCACGGGTCAAGAAAAAGAGATCATCAATCGCGGTGCGCAGCCGGCCGCTCTCCGAACGAATGACACCGAGCGCCTCACGAAGCTCAGCCACCGTGCGCGTCTCTTTGGCAAGCGCCAATTCGCTTTCGCCCGAGATCACGGCCACCGGCGTGCGCAGTTCGTGCGACGCTTCGGCGACAAACCGGCTCTGAAGCTCGAATGCATGCTGCATACGGCCAATCAAGTCGTTGAGCACGATGGCGAGCTGCCCGAGTTCATCGCCAGGATTTCGCACCGGCAACCGGTCGTGGAGGTTGCGTGCACCAATCTCCCGCGCACGCGACGACATGGCGGCGACAGGCGCCAGACTCTTCCCGGCGAGCCAGTAGCCGCCGGCCGCCGCGAGGGCGAGGAGGAGCGGCAACCCGACGAGAAGACCGATTTGCGCGTCGGCCAGCATTTCGTCGCGGGCCGCCATCACGCGCGCGACACCGATGATGAGTGGATGCGCGCCGAGGACATAGGGCAGCGTAAAGACGCGGATGTCCGGTCCGTCGAGGATCAGGGTTGAAGCGATCGGACGCGCCGGCGCGCGGCGTACCGCTTGATCAAGAGAATCATCAAGCTGGCGGCGTGTCGATTCAGGGAGGGGCACCGGCCGCTGCGGATGCTGGGAGGCGGGCCTGGCTTCGCGGGTCTTCGCGTCGAGGATGACAACGGCGATGTCGGGGAGCTGCAATCCCTTCACGACCGATTGGATCGCGATGGTGTCGGGCGCGCCGGCGTTGCGCTCAAACTCCATGGCCGTCGCGGCAGTCGCGGCCGAGCGCGCGAGCTGTTCGTCCACGTCCGCGAGACTGCTCGTGGAGAAGAAGAGGTAACCGGCGGTCGAAATGAGGGCGATGTAGAGCGCGAATAGCCCCGTGTACCAGAAGGTGAGCCGCAGGCGAATTGAGAGTCTCATGGGCCGGCCCCTGCTCAGCGCCCGCTCTCGGGAGCGGGTGTAGGATCCCCTTCGGGCCGCTCCGACAGCATGTACCCCGAGCCGCGGCGCGTGTGGATCAACGGGGCGTGCCCGGTGTCCACCTTCTTCCGAAGGCGATTGATGTATACCTCGACAGCGTTGGTGAGCGGATCATGATTTTCATCCCACACATGCGACACCAACTCGGTGCGGCTCACGACGCGCCCAGCATTCCGCGCGAGATACGCAAGAAGGACGTATTCCTTCGTGGTCAGGTTCAGCGGCTGACCCGCGCGCGACGCCGTCTGCCCTGACGAGTCGACGATCAGGTCGGCGACCGTGATGCGGCTGGGCGAGAGTTCTGGCATCCGCCGGAGCAGCGCGCGCACCCGCGCGTGCAGTTCTTCGAGATCGAACGGTTTCGTCAGGTAGTCGTCCGCGCCGGCATCGAGCCCGGA
Organism: Gemmatimonadota bacterium; assembly: GCA_026387935.1. Classification (GTDB taxonomy): domain Bacteria; phylum Gemmatimonadota; class Gemmatimonadetes; order Gemmatimonadales; family Gemmatimonadaceae; genus Fen-1231. The sequence continues at coordinate 99,823 of JAPLKU010000021.1, forward strand.
GACGCGGTCCCGCACGGCGTCACGCGCCGTCAGCATGAGGATCGGGACAGGGTTCCCCCGCCCCCGAATCTCGCGGCTCACGGCGAGCCCGTCTTTCTTTGGCAATGCCACGTCGAGGATGATGCCGTCGTAGTCATTCATCACCACCTGACTGATCGCGGCTTCGCCGTCACGGGCCACATCCACCGCGTACCCCGTTTCCCGCAGCGACCTCGCAAGAAGGTCCGCCAGCCGGCCGTCGTCTTCCACCACCAATAACCTCATAAAACAGCCCTCTTCTGTAATCGGGTATTAAGGTGCGCGCTCTTAGGGTTCATCCGTGGGTGTCCCCCCAGGAAAAGACGCCCCGCGGTGTTGCAGGTGTATTGCGCTGCCACCGTATACGATCACACTCAGGGAGAGAAGATATGAAGATCCGCAACGTTCTGACGCTGGCCGCCGCGCTCATGGTCGCTGGTTCCGCCGCCGTCGCTCAGGGCACGAAGGCCGCCCCGAAGGCCGCTGCTCCGGCAGCCGCCGCCGCTCCGGCAGCAGCCGCCGCTCCGGCAGCTGACACGACGAAGAAGATGGATAAGAAGGCCGACAAGAAGGGCGCAAAGAAGGACAGCACCAAGAAGGCTGCAAAGAAGCCTGCGTAACTAGTACGAACGACTCGCGCGGGTGCGGCGACGCGAGTCGCCGCACCCGCGCTGAGTTTCTACGATGACTTTTCCCCGGTTCCCAGGCGTTGCGCGCATCGTGGCAGTTTCGTTGACCGCGGCCTTGCTCACGGGCCTGACCGGTGCAGCGCCGGCCACTGCCGGGGAGGCCGTTGAAATACTGGCGGCACCACTCCCCATCACGACCATCGCTCCCACCCGTCCGGGAACGCGCGTCGTCGTGCTGATCAGCGGAGAAGCCGGGCGCACCGCTTTTGAATCGGCTCTGGGGCGTGAACTGGCCGACAGCGGCAGCGGCGTGATCATCCTCGACGCTAAAGTCTTTCTCAGCACCGCCAAATCTCCGGCGACAGCCGCGAGCGCGGTGGAAGAAGCCCTGCGTCGATATGCGCGCGTCTGGAACCGCGCACACATCGTGATCGTTGGCTACTCCCGCGGCGCCGACATCGCGCCATTCATCGCCAACCGGCTCTCGGCCGACCTCAAGCCGCAGCTCGACGCGGTGATTCTTCTCGGCCCAGCCGGTCGCGCAAGTTTCGAACTGACCATCCGCGAAACCGTCACCAAGCGGCCGCGCACTACCGATTTGCCCGTGATGCCGGAACTCGAGCGCCTGCGCGGCACGAAGCTGCTCTGCGCCTACGGGCGTCAGGAGACGGGGGCGTTTTGCGCGCGCGTGGACTCTACGCTGATTCGCGTCATCGTGCGCGGCGGTGGCCACACGCTGGCCCAGAGCGACGGCCAGTCCATCGCCAAGCTGATTTTCGAGCGCGTCGGACCGTAGTCGGCAAGTGCGTCCGCTCGTCCGCCATTCTCGGCGGACTACTGCAGCATCCGCTCGATCGAACGCACCAGCGGCGCAAACCCCAGGGCCTTGCCGCTCACCCGCATCGCCTGTTCATCGGCGAGTTCGCGCTGGCCATGCCCGAAGAGTTCGCCCACGATCCATGGGCCGGCGTTGGGATTGCGCCACCAGTCGTCGTTGAATCGCTCCGTGAGCGTTTCATCAAGCAATGCTTGCAGTTGCCAGGCCCGCAGGTAGCGCGCGGAATAAAAGCCGGGATCAACATCCACGAAGGCATCCGCGCGCTGATACCGGAACCCAGTCGCGCGCCAGAGCGTCTCCACGTACCACTCCGGCAGCGCGCCCCACGGCACCTTGCCGCCGTAGAGGTCCATCTCATAGATGAGCTTGCCGCAATAGCGCCGCAGAAAGTGCAGCTCTTCAAAGCCCGACGATCGAAGGAAGGCCGGAATATCGGCCGTATCGAGCCCGGTGTACCGCCGCAGCCAGCCCTCACTTTTGAGGCGGTGATCGAACAGCATCGCGTACCCTTCGGTCACCGAGTTGTCGCCGAGCCAGCGATACTCAAAGGGCAACGACCGCTCGGCGTTGCCGAAATGCAGGGCGTGGCCAAGCTCGTGCAGCAGCGTCTGCCAGTCGTTCTGCCCCCCATGCGGCCGAATCACCAAGTGGACTTCCTCCGGAATCCGCACCGGCGAGCAAAACGCGCGCGACCGCTTCCCGTCCCGATCGCCCGTGTCGTAGCGCACACGTCCCTCAGCGTCGGGACTCGCGCCCATCTCCGTCACCTGGCGGCGCACTTCGCGTTCCATCGCCTCAGCGGGAAATGCCCCGTCAAACTCGCGCGCGCGAAAGAGGGCCAGCGCATCGGCGCGCGTCGGCTCGGCGGTCGTGAGCGCGAGACGCTCCTTGAGAAACTTTGGTTTTACATCGTCCCACATGCCCTGGGTGTCGCGCAGAAATGTTTCACACTGTGCCCGCAGGTCGCTGAGGGAGAGCGCGGCCAGCGCTTCAAACGTCCCGATGTAGCTGGGCGCGATGCCGGCGGCTTCCACCAAGTCGCGCTCGCGCTGCAACCGCTCCTGCTTGAGCGGGGCCAGTTCTGCCGCGACCAACTTCACGCGCGCATCGTCAAGCGCGCGGCGCTCGGCTGCGTTGGTCGAGTTCGAAATCGTGATGGCCACGCGCTGATAGGGCTCTGCCGTGCCATCGGGCAATGCGATGGACGCGCTCCCTTCCCACGTCAGCTCACGCTCCTCGATCGGGGCGAGCTCGCGACCCACTTGCGAGCCAACCAGCCAGTCGAGCAGGAGGCGTGCGGAACGATGGTCCTCGCTTCCAGGCGTGGCGCTGTCGTACGCCGACCGCACCTCCTCCATCGCCTCAGGGCCGTACGCGCCGGCGTGCCGGGCGTAGATCGGCTGCAAGTCGGCGCCTTTTTTCAGCCCGGCGTGCGCGGCGTGGTATTCACGCGACACGTCCTCGAGGAAGGCTTCACCGCGCGTTCGGATCTGGTCGAGAGACATCCCAGAATCTAGTCGCTCAGGGCATCGCTGAGCAGAACACTATGCTGGTCAGCCGCGCGCGACGCGAAGGACTTCGTCGACCGTGGTCACCCCCTGCCGAACCAGGCGGATGCCGTCATCGAACAGGGTGCGCATCCCCTTGGCGATCGCCTGCTGCCGCAGTTCCTCGGAGCCACGGCGTTGCTGCACTTCCTGGCGGAGTTCGGCGTCCATGACGAGCAACTCGTAGATGCCGGTGCGGCCGCGGTAGCCGGTGTCGCGGCACTCGGCGCACCCGGCACCCTTCCAGACTTGTTCAATCCCGAGCGCCTTGAGGTCGAGATGCTTGGCGGCGGTCTTGCTGGGCGCCGTTTCCACCCGGCAGTGCGGGCAGATGCGGCGCACGAGGCGCTGCGCCAGCACCGCGTCCACCGTGCTGGCGACGAGATAGGCGGCGACACCAAGGTCGAGCAGTCGCGTGAGCGCCGTCGGCGCGTCGTTGGTGTGCAACGTCGAGAGTACGAGGTGACCCGTCAGCGCGGCCTGCGTGGCGATCTGGGCCGTTTCCGCGTCGCGGATTTCGCCGACGAGAATCACATCGGGGTCCTGGCGCAGCATCGCGCGCAGCGTATTCGCGAACGTGACCCCGACCTTTTCATTCACCGGCACCTGCGGAACGCCGGCGAGTTCGTACTCGACCGGATCTTCGACCGTGAGAATCTTTTCCCGGCCGGTCTTGAGCAGCTCGACCGCCGCGTAGAGCGTCGTGGACTTGCCCGAGCCCGTTGGGCCCGTGCTCAACACAATGCCGTGTGGACGCGAAATGACATCCTTAAAGAGCTCCAAGGTGTCGGCCGCCATGCCAAGCCCGGTGAGCGAAATGCTGCCGGCCTGCTTGTCGAGCAAGCGCAGCACCACGCTCTCGCCTCGAAGGGTCGGGACCGTGGAGACGCGCACGTCCACCTGGCGATCCTGCAACCGCAAACGAATGCGGCCGTCCTGCGGCATGCGCCGTTCGGCGATATCGAGCTCGGCCATGATCTTGATGCGGCTCACGATCGCGGCCGCCAGGTGCGGCGGCGGCGACGGCGCAGCCTGCAGCACACCGTCCACGCGGTATCGGACGCGCAGCTCATGTTGGTAACCCTCGAGATGCACGTCAGACGCGCGCGCGTCGAGCGCCTCGATGAGCAGCAGGTTCACGAGGCGCACCACCGGCGCTTCGTTGGCGAGGTGCAGCAGATCGTCGAGTGGAATCTCGTCGTCGTTGCCGTTCGCCCGCTCGCCGGCCAAACCGGCAATCACGCCCTCGGCCGTCACTTCATCCTGCGCGTACACGCGCCGGATCGCGCTGCGGACATCGTGTTCGGTGTGCGACTCCACCTGCACCGACGCGCCGAACATCAGGGCAAGATCGTCGAGCGCGAGCGGATCGACCGCGTCGAGCCAAGTCCCCACGCGCAAGGCGTTTCCCGTTAACTGCAACGGGAGCACGCCATGCTGCTCGAGCCAATCGGCTGACAGCGCCCGTGACAGGCGCTGCACGCCGGCGAGCTCGGTCAGCTCGTCGAGACGGGCGGCGTCACTCGTGGCCACGCTACTTCGCCGCTCCGGGCGGACGGCGGCGCAACGTGTCGGCTGGCGAGCGCTTGAGCGAATCCTCAGGCGTGATGCGCGGCTTGAGCGGCATCTCCTTGAGGAGTTCCGTGCTGCCTTCAAGCGAGTTGCGGAAGCGCTCGATGTCCTCATCCGACGAAATGATGTGCGGCGTCAGGAAGAGGAACAATTCGTTCGTCGTCGTCGTCTTGGTCGTGTTGCCGAAGAGGTACTGGCCGATGAACGGAATCTTTGAGAGAATCGGCACGCCCGACGTCGACTTGGTCTGGTTGTTGCCGGCAAGACCGCCAATCACCGTCGTCTGTCCGTCGCGAAGGAAGATTTGCGTCGTAGCCTGCCGTTTGGAGATGACCGGCGCGCTGAACTGAATTTCGTTCGTCGCGGCGTCGTTGGTCTGGTCCACGGCCATATTCACATAGCCGTCGGCGTTGATCGTTGGCGTAATCGTGAGCGTCGTGCCCACCGGGATGTACTGGATCGTCTGCACCGTTGTCGGCACCGTACCGGTCGTCACGCTCTGGTTCACCTGAACGAACGGCCGCTGCTCGCCAACGTTGAGCACCGCCTGCTTGTTGTTCTGCGCGATGATCACCGGCATCGAGAGGACCTTCACATCACCACGCGACTGCAGCGCGTTGAGCGCCGCGGCATAGTTGATAGAGCCGTTGCCGCTCGTGAGTTTGAAAATGAAATCGCGCGCGCTCGGATTCCCCGCCAGGAAGCCGACGGTGTCGCGGGCATCGGCCGTCGCGCCCTTCTTCGTCGCGGCGCCACCCAAGCCGACATTGAGGTCGGTCGATCGTGACACTTCCGCGATCGTGACCTCGATGAGCACCTGCAGCGGGCGCAGGTCGATACCGGTCATCAGACCCTGAATCAGCTGGAAGTCGGGCAGCGTCGACCGAATGAGCAGCGAGTTGGTTGCCTCGTCAGCAACGATTCGGATCTGCGCCGAAGCGTTCGACAGCGTTCCAACGCCGCCCTGAACACCGAGGGCGTTGCCAATGAGCCCTTGCACGAGTGCATTCTGGGCCCCGCGTCCGCCACCACCGAAACCACCCAGTGCGGCAGCGGCTCCGCCCCCCCCACCGCCGCCAGCGCCTCCACCGCCACGTCCACCGCCGCCACCGCCGCCGCCACCGGCCGCACCGCCGCCCGCAGCCCCACCGGCGGCGCCGCCAGCAGCGCCGCCGCGGCCACCACCAGCGCCGCCGGGTGCTGTGAAGTTCAGCCCGCCACCCTGTGCACCAAACGCGTTGCCATTCTGCACGCCGAGCAGGTTCATCAGCACCGGGGCCACGGTCACGGCGCTCGCGTGCTTCAGCCGATAGGTGTACAGCTTGAGTTCAACCGCCGCCTGCTGCTGTTGCTGCACCGCCGCCTGCGCGCGCTGCTGAGCCGTCTGCTGCGCCGCTGGGGCGGCACTCGGATCGCCCTCGAGCCGGATCAGCGCACCTTGCGTGGTGAACTTCACCCCGCTCGCTTCGGAGAGCCCGCGAATCATCGCGACCAGCGTATCGTGCGTGAATCCACGCGCCATGCGCACGGTCACCCGCTGCGACGGAATGTTGGTCATCGTGACGTTCAGGTTTCCCGCCTCCGACAGCGCACTGAGCACCACCTGAAGTTCCTGATTCTGAAAGTCGAGCGCGAAGGCACCCTGCTGCTTGATGGTGTCCACCTTGACGGCGCCGACTGCCGGCTTGGCCGGTGGTCGCGCCGGCGGAGCACTGCGCTGCGCCACCAGTAGCGATGCCAGTGGCGATGGCAACGCCGGTGCAAGGAGCGCCATAGCGATGGGCGCGATGAGGAACAGACGGAAGGACTTCATGGGATCACTCAGGGTACTGGTTTGCTTGCGTCAACCGAAAACCGCTCTCCATCTGCCGCTCGGAACGCGACCCGTCCGCGTTCGATCGAAACGACGACAAACTCTCCAACCTTCGAGCCGACCCGCACGATCGTGGACTGGCCGCCGGGGAGCTGCGCGGTGCCAAAGCTTTCGCCATTGAGCGAGATCGCTGTGCCAAGCACCACCGGACGCGCAGCGGGTTGCCGCGCAACCGCAACGGCTTCACCTGGCAGCCGGTACCGTTTCGCCGGCGCTTGGCGATCGTCGGCAAATACATCGTGTGCCACCGCCGCGGCGAGATCGGCCGCCGGCGTGGCCGCCGGAAACCGCAACGCCGAATCCGGAATCGACACTGATGGTGGTGCGGCCTCCACGCCCTGCACCCGCACCGCACCAACCATGGTGGCGACCAGCACCACCACGGCAGCGGCCGTCACGCCCGCTGCGGCGCGGAAGAATCGGTCGCGCATCATCTCGCGGTTCAGCATGGAGGCGCTCATGGTCCGCGCTTCCCGCCGGTTGACGGCAACACGGGTAACGCCGGCTTCGGCGCGACGGCCGCGACCGGCATCGGCAGTGCGTAGCCGACAACGGTCGCGCTGACCGAGAGTGTTTCCCGATCGTCCTCGCCTGCGCGCAACGTTTTCGCCACATCGAGCCGCTCGATCACGACGATCTTGTCGCCGCGCTCAATCGCGTCGAGAAAATCGAGCACGCCCTGAAAATCCGATTCCGCACGAAGCTCGACGCGCAGGGGACGCAGTCCATCCGTATTTGCCGTGGGGGCGACGGGTGCGCGCCCAACGAGATTCGACGGCGCGGCGCGCGTAGCCGCGCTGGCAAGCCAGACATGGCTCTTCCGTGCGACTTCTCCGAGATACGTCACGAGGGTCGCGCCAGCAGCCACGTCGTTCGGTCCCACAAAGACGCGCCCGGCGGCGACGGCCACCGCCGAGTCGGCGATCTGCTTGCGTTCCGGGTTTCGCTTGGCGCCGTTAATCGCCGATTGCTCACGCGCAAACGCGTCACGCTCGGAGACGATCCGCTCATTGAGGTCGGCGAGCGAAGCGCGCATCGGCCGCGCCACCCAGATCCAACCGAACGACGGGACCAGCACGGCGAGCGCAAGCAGCAGGGCGCGACGGTCACGCGCATTCAGCGTTGGCATCTTCATCGCTTGGCCCCGGCCAGCACCGCGCCGAGCGAAAAGTGCTCGAGCGGCTCTTCCCCTTCGACGGCTTCGCGGCGCACCGGCGCTGTGGCCCGCACCGATGCCACTCCGGGAATGCGCGCGACCGCGTCAAACACCGGCGCCGCACGAATCGCGACGCCATCAATAAACACCGAATCGCCGCGGGCGCGAACGGCCGTGAGCGACGCGTCAATCGGCAGATACGCCGCAAGATCGGCCAGCACCGCCGACCATCGCCGGGCTGATCGCGACGTGCCAGCGAGCGACGCCACCTGACGGTACGCGGCATCCACGGACGAACGGCCGACGAGCGTCGCTTCCACCTGCGTCCGCACGCCGGCACGCGACGTCTGGACATGCGCCAGTTCGCGTTTTACTCCCATGTAGTGGACGACGGCAGCCAGAAGCAGCGTCGCCGCTGCTGCGCCAAGTGCCCACCACGCGTTGCGCTTCACCCTGGCGCGGTCACGCTCCACCGACGCATCACTCCGGAACTCGAGCCCGTCCGCGTCGCCGGCAAACCGCGCGGCCAGCGCATCAGGGTGCTCGGCGAGCGTGGTCCATTTCGGTTCCGGCGAGAGCACGCGCAGCCCGGCGGCCGTCAGCGCGTTGATCATATCATGCGCAGCGGCGTTCGGTCCAGCCACTCCCACACGCGCCGAACCGCGGTCGCCGCCGTCGGCGATGAGTTTCGCCATCTGCACCGCATCGCCGGCACCCCGAAAGCGCCGTACCCCATCCAACCGGCCATGCGAAAGCGTCAGCAGATCGGCGCGACCATCGCGCGCAATGACGAAATACCCCGCGCCGCGCGCAAACACCGGCCACAGCGCCACCGCAGCTGCCGCCCACGCCGATTCCGCCGGGACAACTGAACGCAGTTCGCATCCCGCAGCGATTGATGCCGCGTGCACGGCCTGCGTCAGCAACTGGGCCGCTGACGACGCAAGCGTCGCGCTTGGGGCTGACGGCGCACTGCCGTTCTTCCCGGCGCCAGTCGCCGTACTGGTCACCACCTGCGCACCGCGTGCCGCCACGAAGTAGCGGCCGGCGTTTCGCGCGAGAAAACGATTGCGGTCGTCTTCCGAAAGCGGCGGAAGCGCAATTGCGCGTGTCTCGGCGAGCGGCGGCATCAACACAATCACCAACTCCGGCTTCTCCATTCCCGACGCGCGCGCGGCGTCTGCGAACGCCGTACCCAGCAGTTCACGCGACCCGTTGGCCCCATCATTCAGCGCCAACTCCCGCTGCCACACAGTCGCCACGGCAGCCGAGGCCGCCGTCACCGATAGCGGGGTCAGCGAAATCCCCAGCACGCCCGCCGACGATGACTTGTGACTCATCGCCATTCCTCCGCAGCCACACCGGCCGCTGGAGCGCCATTTACCTGGCTCCGCTGGACGAGTACGCGCAACCGCACCGGCTTCGCCGATGGACTCGCGTAGGCCATCAGCGTGACTTCGATCTGCGTCGTGAGCACGCCAGCCCGCGCCGAAATCGCCTGCTGTGCCTGCTGACTTTGCGCGGTCTGTGCGTTCTGCACGCCGCGCCCGGCGCCGGCGCGCGGTTGCGGCATCACGTCCGCGACGCTCGCGATGCGTCCACCGCGCGCACGCGTCGCCTGAATTCGCGCAATGATTTCGTCAGTCATGTTCGGCAGCACACGCAACACCGGAACCGGCGCGGTGTTGAGATTGACCTGTGCGCTCCCCAGCGTCGTGAGATACGGGCTGACGGCGGCATAGATGTCCTGCGTCATCCCCTTCACGTCTAGGAGCTCCTCGAGGTCACGAAAGTTCTGGTTGGTCGGCAACCGCAGGAGCTTTGCCTTGAGGTAATCATCGCGCTCACCGCCGCGTGCACGCGCGATGTCGTCCGGGTCCCGCCAGTCCATGATGGCCTGGGCGAGCTGATCTGCCACCACGAAGTCGTTAAGCACATTGGAGAACAGCGTACGGAACTCAGACTCCGAAAGCGTGTTGACGTTAAGCCGGGTGCCGAGGTCAACCGCGCGGATATCCACGCGCATGCTGTCCACGAGCATGGAGCCGGAGTAACTCGAGTCGACGCCCAGCCATGGGTCGGCCGCGCGCGCGCTGCCAATTGCACCGGCGGTGGACGTGGGCCCGGCCCGGAGCGCAGCCTCGAGTCGTGCGCGGGTCGTGGCAAACGCCCCAAGCGCCCCGGCCGACGCGTGCGCCCGATCGGCGGCCGCGATGCCCACCTGCCGGCGCTCACGGCCGACCAACGAGAACTCTACCGCCACCACGGTAATGCCAACAACGAGCCAGAGCGCAGCCAGCATGGCAACGCCACGACGGTTCCTCATGGCGTCACCTCACCGAACACCACCGTCAGTGGCAGCGTCAGCAAACGTGGTAACACAAATCCGTCGGCCGGAATCATCGTGATCCGGAGCGCGATCGGCGTGCCGGTCGCTGCTTCCGTGCTCGGAATCCACCGGCTCGTGCGCTGGTCATAGAACTCCACGGTCAGATCGCCGATCGTGCTATCGAGTTCACGGCGCATCAGCGGCGTCTGCGTACTCGCCTGGTACTCAATGGTCAGCCCGCGCTCCGGCGTGTTGTCGTCGGTGTCCACGAAGATCCGGATCCGCACATTCGACGTCATCAGCGGATTGGGCGCGCTGGTGACAATCGTCAGTTCGTTGCCGGTTGAAGCGGCCGCGGTGACTCCAGCGGTGGACGCGCTCCCGGCCCGCGACCCGAGCGCGACCGTTGCGACCTGCGCACCTGCCCGAGCGCCGCGCGGCACCCCGCCCTGCTGAATCTGCGGCTCGCCTTGCAGGATCCACTGCCGCAGCATCTCGCGCATCGACGCGGCGCGCTCCACCTCGGCCGATGCGTAGCGAATCGTTTGCTGACGATCGATGATCGTTCCGAACGCCACCGAACCACCGGTGACCATCATCGCGAGAATCGTGATCGCGATGACGAGTTCAATCAACGTCATGCCACTGCGGGTACCGCTCCGGGTGCTTCCGCGAGCGCGGGTCATTCGTCAGACCCGCCGCGCCCGCCGCCGCCGCGCGCATTCCCCGTCGTGATGACTGGACTTCGGTAGACGTAACTCTTGAGCTCGAACACGTCGTCCTTCGCCCAGAGCACACGCACCGTCACCGCATACACGCCGGGCTGCGTCGACATCGGACTGGACTCCGTCTGCCACGAATACTCATGCAGCGGCTCCGCAAACTTGCCGCTCTTCACGGTGTCCGGCAGCGCGCGCAGCGCCGTTTCATTCAAGAAGTCGAGCCAGTCGAGCCGTGTTTGCGCCAGCGCTGCCGACTCCACTGCGCGGCGCGCCTTTTCTGCCGTTCGCATCTCCGTGCCCACGGTCTCGAGTGCCGCAATCGCGACCATCCCGACGATGGCCATCGCGGCCACCGCCTCGAACAACGACACGCCGCGCCGGCGACGAAAACGGGGCCTACCGCGCTTCGGCACGCGCCACCCCCGTCCACGGGTCCACCTTCACCATCTGTGTTCCACCCGGACCGCGCACCGCCACGGAATCCGCGAACGACGCACCACTCGGCTGGAAGAGGAACTGCAACCGATCGAGGTCGCTCACAAAAACGGTCGCGCCACCGAGATCTATATGGCCTGCCGCATAGGTGCCCATGCCGTGCACGCCTGTCGTGTCCACTCGAAATGCCCCACTCGTCGGATCGAGCCGCACCGCGACAATCGCACTCGCGAACACCGCTTCACCACGCGCCGTGCGCAGCAGATCCAGCAAGGGCTCGGCGTCGCCGCGCGGTCTGGTCAAGCCAAAGTTGCCGATCGCCGGGGCAGCGAGCAGCAGCGAGATCGCGAGAACGGCGAGGACCAGGGCCATTTCCCAGAGGGTGAACCCGCGGCGCACGGCGCGCATTACCGGAACGATCCGGCATTGATGCCGTAGATCGCCTGGAGCAGCGACAGCGCGACAAACGCGACGATCGCGCCGAACACCACGATCATCACCGGTTCGGCGAGCGCGGCCACGCGCTGCGTTGCGCGCTCTGTCCGCTCCTCGAAAATGTCGGCGGCCTTGAGGAGAAAGGTGCGCATGTCGCCTGCCTCTTCACCGACGCCGATCAGCTGGCCCAGCAGCGGCGAGAAGAGCGTGCTTTCACCAACCGCCGCCCGCATCGAACTCCCCTCGCGCACAAGCCCGCGCACGCGCGCGACTTCATCCTTCGCAATCGGATCGCCGATGCTCTCGATCGTGTCGTCGAGTGCTGGCAGCAGCGGCGCACCGCCGGCGAGCAGCACGCCGAGGAGCCGCGCGAAGCGCGCGGAGATGGCGTACTGGCGCAGCGTACGCACCACCGGCAGCGCCAGGAGAAACGACGCCCAAGCGCGCCGGCCGTCTTCGGTGTTCTTCACCCAGGCGAAGAGCGCCGCCCCGATAAAGGGCAGGAGCGCGAGCACGGGCCAGCCGCGACGAATCGCGCCCGTGAACGCGAGCAGCGCGCGCGTGGTGGCCGGGAGTGTCGCGCCGCTCCCCTCCAGCAACGTGACAAAACGCGGCAGCACGAAGAAGATCAGCACGGTCACGGCAATGCACCCGGCCGCAGCCAGGAGCAACGGATAGATCGCCGCGGAAATGATGCGACCGTTGAGCTGCTCCTCACGTTCGAGCTGCTCGGCGAGGCGCGCAAACGCCGTGTCGAGGTCGCTGCTGCGCTCACCCGCGCGCACGATGCCGGCATAGAGCGGATCGAAGAGGCGACGGTGTTCGGCGAGCGCGTCGGCAAGTGGCACGCCACGCTCCACACGCGAGCGAACATCGCGCACGGCGTCGGCTACGTCGCCGGTGACGACGCCGGTTGCCGCATCGAGGGCGCGCGCCAGCGGCATACCCACCGGCAGCAGCGCGGACATGGCACGCGTAAACTCGAGTACTTCGCGCTTTCGGCCCGGACGCCACCAGCTTGTGCCTGACGACGCATCCGACTCGGCCACCTGCAGCACGAGCAGACCGCGGGCCTCAAGCGACTTGGTCAGCGCGCCGGCGCTTTCCGCACTACCGTGCCCGCGCTGGCGACGGCCAGCGTCATCGACGGTTTCGTACGCGAACGTGGGCATGGAAAGACCGAAACGGTCCTACTTCCAGCTCAGAACGTCGGCGTTTTCACCTTCGCCACCGAGCGCACCATCCGCTCCGTACGAAAAGAGGTCAAAGCCGGTCGGGTTGACTTCGCCCGGCGAGATGAAGAGATACTGACGCCCCCACGGATCGGCCGGCACCGCCTTTCGGAGATACGGTCCGCGCCAGTTGGCGGGCGGATCGATCGTCGGCAGCTGCTGGAGAGCCGCGAGGCCCTGCTGCGTGGTTGGGTACGCACCCGTGTCGAGGCGGTAGGCATCCAGCGCCGAGGCCAGCATCTCGATCTGCGTCTTGGCCGTCGTGGCTTTTGCCGTGCCGACGTTCTGGAACACGTTCGGCGCGACAAGCGTAGCGAGAATGGCGATCACCACGATCACGACCAGGATTTCGATCAGGGTGAACCCGCCCTTCTGGCGACGTCTGAGCTTCAGGGTCTGTTCGGTCATGGGTGTCGTGAGCAAGAGGGCTGGTGGCTTTGACACGTCCGCCCGGGAAGGCGTTTCTCCCCCCCCCCCCCCGGGCGGTACCCGCCTGCCATTACAGGACAGACGTAACTGTACAGGTAGACGTTAAGTCGTTCTACCCTTATTTGGAGCGCTTGACCTCAGCCGTCGGGACGTCCGAATCGAGGTACGCCCGAATCCGGCCAGCCGCCTCGCCGATGGGCACCTTGATCTGCTGCATGTCGTCGCGGAACCGGATCGTCACGACGTCGCTCGCCATCGTTTCGTGGTCGATCGTAATCCCGAACGGCGTACCGGCCTCGTCCTGCCGACGATAGCGCCGACCAATCGCGCCCGCATCATCGTAGAACACGTTGAAATGCTTTCGCAGGCTGGCCTCGAGTGCATGCGCCTTCTCCGGCATGCCATCCTTCTTCGTCAGCGGGAACACGCCCACGGTGATCGGCGCCAGCGTCGGATGAAGACCCAGCACCGTACGGCCTTCTTCTTCACCTGGCACCGTTTCCTCTCGGTACGCATTCACGAGCACCGCGAGTGTCACACGGTCTGCGCCAACCGACGTCTCGATGACATACGGGAGGTACTTCTTGTTGGCGACCTGGTCGATGTATTCGAGACGCTTGCCCGACGCCTCCTGGTGCTGCTTCAGGTCGAAATCGGAGCGATTGTGCACGCCCTCGATTTCCTGAAAACCGAGCGTGCCACCAAAATCGAATTCGATGTCGTACGCCGCGCGCGCGTAGTGCGCGAGTTCCTTCTCGTCATGCTGATGGAACTGCAGGCGGTCGTCCGACAGACCGAGCCCGATGTGCCACTCGCGGCGGGCCGCCTTCCACTTCTCGAACCACTCCATGTCCGTGCCGGGCTCAACGAAAAACTGCATCTCCATCTGCTCGAACTCGCGCGTGCGGAACGTGAAGTTGCCGGGCGTGATCTCATTGCGGAACGCCTTGCCGATCTGCGCGATGCCGAACGGCACTTTCTGGCGCGTCGCCTGCTGGACGTTGAGAAAATTCACGAAAATGCCCTGCGCCGTTTCCGGGCGCAGGTACACGACGCTCGCCGAATCCTCGACGGGCCCCATGAATGTCTTGAACATCAGGTTGAACTGACGTGGCTCGGTGAGTTCACAATCCGCGTGCTCACCCGGGTGCTTCGACGGCTTTCGCGGGCAAGGCGCGTCGTTGAGCTTGTCGGCGCGGAAACGCGCCTTGCAGGTCTTGCAGTCAATCATCGGGTCGCTGAATCCGGCTACATGACCGCTCGCCTCCCACACCTTGGGATGCATCAGGATCGCCGCGTCGAGGCCTTCGACATCGTCGCGCTGGCGCACCATCGAATTCCACCAGCGCGCCTTGACGTTGTTCTTCAGCTCCACGCCAAGCGGCCCGTAATCCCAAACGGACCCCGTGCCCCCATAGACCTCGGAGGACTGGAAAATGAACCCGCGGCGTTTGGCCAGCGAAACAAGCTTTTCGAGAACGTCAGGATATGCCATGAGGGCAATTTCGCTCTCGGGAGAGGGGCTGTCCACGGTACCGAGTGCCTCGGTCAGCCGCCGCCGGCACCCCGCGCGGCCAGCGCGGCCGCAATGAGCGCGCCATGTCCCCGCCCATTTTCGATGAACACGCCGTTGGCCTTGATCCCGGACGTCAGCACACCGGCCACAAACACGCCCCGCGCCGGCGTTTCCATCGTGGCCGGGTCATGTTCCGGAATACCGGTCGTGGGGTCGAACTTCACGCCGAGTTCGCCGAGCAGGCCTGGTCGCGGCGTGTAGCCGGTCATCAGGTAGACGACCCGCGCCGGAAGCGTGGCCGTGGCGTCGTCGGTCAAGAGAGAAACGGCGGTCGGTGAAATCGCGGTCACGCGGGTGCTCCATCGGAGCCGAATTTCGCCGGACGCCACCTGACGTTCGAACTCGGGAAGAATCCAGGGCTTGATCAGATGCGACACAAAACCGGTTTCGTAATGCACGAGTGTCACGCTGGCGCCGCAGCGCGCGAGTTCCATGGCGCACTCGACGGCGGAATTCCCACCACCGACGACGACGGCTTCGTGGCCAACGGCGGACTCTCCCTCGACAAACCGGTGTGAAACGTGGGGAAGGTCTTCGCCCGGAACACCCAGCATGTTCGGGTAGTCGAAGTACCCGGTGGCAATGACAACGGCGCGCGCCTGCGTCACAATCACCGGGCCACTCGGCGCGCCTGCTCCAGCATCGCGGCGCTCGGCCCTGGTATGCAGGACGAATTCATCGTCCGCCCGCTCCACGCGGATCACGCACTCTCGCTCGCGCACGTCCAAGCGATGCGTCGCGGCAACAGCGCGGTAGTAGTCCATCCCCTCGCGGCGCGTGGGCCGCTCGGCAGCGCACTCAAACGGCACACCGCCAATGACGAGTTTTTCCGGCGTCGAAAAGAACACGAGGTTCGTCGGATAGTTCTCGATCGAACTGGCGACGGTCGCCTTCTCGAAGACGATGTGCGGAATGCCGACCGCGTGCAGCGCCACCGCTGCCGCCAGCCCACACGGCCCCGCGCCGACGATCGCGACCGGGGCCGGGGCCGGAGAGCTCACGTCACTTCGAGAATCTGGTCACGCCGCGTGCCCACGGACACATAGCGGATTGGACACTCCACCAGCGCCTCAACGCGGTCGAGGTACTTCCGGGCCTTCGCTGGCAGGTCTGACAGCTTCCGCGCTCCCGCCGTAGACGTCTGCCACCCCTCAAACCACTCGTACCGCGGCTTGAGCCCCTCGAGGTCCGCAATGTCGCCCGGAAAGTCCTCGAGCATCTCGCCGCCCACTTCATAGCCGGTGCAGAGCCCAACCTGGTCAAGCGTATCGAGCACATCGAGCTTCGTCACCGCAAGCGAGCTGAGGCCGTTCACGCGAACGGCGTAGCGCACGACCACGGCGTCAAACCAGCCGCAGCGGCGCGGACGTCCGGTGGTCGCCCCGTACTCATTGCCGAGCTTGCGCACTTTTTCGCCCATCAGATCGTCGAATTCGGTCGGGAGCGGCCCCGATCCAACGCGCGTCGTGTAGGCCTTCACCACGCCGAGCGCTTCGTCAATCGTACGCGGACCGATGCCGACACCAATTGCGGCGCCGCCAGCCGTCGTGCTGCTCGACGTCACAAACGGATAGGTCCCGTGATCGATGTCGAGCAACGAGCCCTGTGCGCCCTCGAGCAGCACATTCGCGCCGGCCTTCACCGCGCGATGCACGGCGAGGCCGACATCCTCGGTGATCGCGAGCAACCGTGGCGCCAGCGCGTTCAGCGCCTGCAGCGTGAATGCCGCATCGGCGCGCTTCGTGGATCCAAAGCCAGCGAGCAGCTGATTCGCATGCGCCGTGCCACGTTCCACGAGGCCCTTGAGGCGTTCCGGGTGCCGCAGGTCGAGCACACGCACGCCGCGGCGGGCCACCTTGTCTTCGTAGCATGGCCCGATGCCGCGCCCGGTGGTCCCGATCGCTTTCGACGCCGCGCTCTCCTTGTCTACCAGCTTGTGGTATGGCATCACGAGATGCGCCCGATCGCTGACATAGAGCCGACCGTTCACGTCCACGCCATCCTTCACCAACTCGTCCACTTCGTCGAAGAGCGTCTCCGGATCGAGCACCACGCCGTTGCCAATTGCGCAGCGCACGCCGGGATGCAGAATGCCGCTCGGGATCTGGTGCAGCACCGTCTGCTTGTCGCCGATGTGCACCGTGTGCCCGGCATTTGCGCCGCCCTGGTAACGCACCACCCAGTCAGCACGCTCGGCGAGTACATCCACGAGCTTGCCCTTGCCCTCATCGCCCCATTGGGCGCCTACGACAACGAGCGTGCGGGTCTTGGAGGCGAACATGGGGGCCCGTGGCAATGCGTTGGAGGACACAAAAAAACGCCCCGGGGAATGTCTCCGGGGCGTTGGTGAAATCTACTGAGCGCAAACGCCGGGGCAACAGCGACCGGCGATTGCGCGATGGGCCCGCCGGCGCTGTTGGCACCTGGGAGAACAAGGTCATGACGGGCCCCAAGGACAGCGTCGCCAAGAAGGGCCTGCAGACGACCACGCGCACCACGTCGCATTTCAAGGGCAACACGTCGACCGGCACCTTCTCCGCCAAGTACTCCGACGGCACCACGCTGAGTGGAAAGATGGGCGGCACCAGCAGCACCGGCGAAGAGGCCGTAACGGTTCGTCGAAAACGAAGCGCCCCTGGAGCTCAGCTCCGGGGGCGCTTTCAATCCCGAGCGGCAGGTCAGGCCGCGACGACAATCCCCGCCAGCAGCTCGCGCACGCGCTGCTCCGCCGCCTCGTCGAGATCCACAAGTGGACGGCGGACGGTGCCGCCCGCAAGACCAGCCACGTCGCACGCCGTCTTCACGCCGGGCACGCCGAGCTCAGCGACGATCACCGTCGCCAGCGGCTTCATTGCCACCTGCATCTCATTCGCCGTGGCCACGTCGCCCTTCTTGAACGCGTCATACACCTGCAGACACAACGTGGGTGCAAAATCGGCGACGGCGAGGATTCCACCACGCGCGCCCGCCTGCAGCGCCTGCGCAAAGGTGCTGCCGTTGCCGGTAATCACCGAGAACGAATCGCTCTGCGCCTTGAGGAATCCGCCGAGCATGTTGAGATCGCCCGAGCTGTCCTTGATGCCGATGACATTTGAATGTTGCGCGAGCTCGCCAACGAGCTCAGGCGGCAAGGCGAAGTGCATGTACTTGGGGATGTTGTAGAGCATCACCGGCAATGGGCTCTGGTCGGCCACGGCACGATAGTGCACCCGAAGCGCCTCGATGTTCATCGCGTTCGAGTAGTAGTGCGGAGCGACGACAAGCACCGCATCGGCGCCGGCGGCTTTCGCATCGACGCAACGCTTCAGTGTCTGGCGCGTGGACTCCGCGCCGGCACCCATGAGCAGCACGCGGTCGCGCGGCGTTGCGCCACGCGCCGCTTCGAGCAGTACGCGCCGCTCATCATCGGAGAGGAGCGCCGCTTCGCCGGTCGAGCCGCACACGACGATGCCGTGCAGTCCGGCGCCAACGAGCGCGTGAACGTTTCGTGTGAACGCGGCCACGTCGAGGTCTTCAGACTTCTCGTGGAACGGTGTGATGACGGGAGCGAGTACGCCTTGGAGTCGGATTGTCATGGTCGTTAGTGGTGTGTGGGCGTCTACCGCCTACCAACTGTTTCCCAGAACTCAAACCCATTGCTCATCCCATCCATCCCACCCGTCATCGTCGCCGGGTCGGAGGCCGCAGCCGGTGTCGCGTGCTCGGGCGGCAAATCAATCCGCTTCGCCGTCGTCGAGCGGCGGCGGAACGTCTTCATCTTCAGTTCGAAGTCGCTCGGCCGTGACGACGCAGCGATCGCGACCTCAAACTCCACCTCGTCGTTCGTGACGAGATCCATGAGGTGCTGGTCGAACGTCTGCATGCCGTACTGCTCGCGGCCTTCCGCAATGAAGTCGCGGATTTCACCGGTACGATCCTTATCGAGGATGAGGTCCCGGATCGCCGCCGTGTTGATCATGATTTCGAGCGCCACAACCCGGCCGGCGCCGTTCTTCTTCGGCAGCAGCCGCTGCGACACCACCGCCGCGAGGGAGTCGGCGAGGCGCACGCGCACGACTTCCTGCTCTTCCGGCGGGAACATCGACAGCACGCGGAGGATGGTACTCGTCGCGTCGGCGGTGTGAAGCGTAGACACGAGAAGGTGGCCCGTTTCGGCGGCCTTCATCGCCGTGTCCATCGTCTCGCCATCGCGCATTTCACCGATCAGAATCACGTCCGGATCCTGCCGGAGCGCAGCGCGCAATCCCATCTTGAAGCTGTCGGTGTCCACACCAATTTCACGCTGCGTCACCGAGCACTGCAGGTCGCGATGCAGGAACTCGATCGGATTTTCTAGTGACAGAATGTGTTTGTGCTGCGTCGCGTTGATGTGGTTGATCAGCGCCGCCATCGTACTCGACTTGCCGGAGCCCGTCACGCCCGTGACGAGAATCATCCCGCGCTCGGTCTCTGCGATGGTCTTCAGCACCGGCGGAAGGTGCAGCTTCTCGAACGACGGCACCTCGAACGGAATCACGCGCATGACAATCATGAAGCTCGACCGCTGCTTCATGATATTCACGCGGAACCGTCCGATGCCCTGCGCACCCCAAGAGCAATCGTAGTCCTGGATCTTGTCGATCTTGGAGCGGTCTTCCTCGTTGGGAATCAGCCGGAGGGCGATGGACCGCGTCTGCTCGGGCGTCAGCACCTGCTTCGTGAGCGGCTGCAACTTGCCATCAATGCGCGCGCGAAACACATCGCCGGCCTTGATGTGCAGGTCGCTCGCGCCACGGTCAACCGCCGCCTTGATGATCTTTTCCATCAGTGCCCAGCCTGCCGGTCACGGGGTAGGGAGAACGCTCGGAAGCTGCCACAATGAACGGTACGACGCCAGCCGCGACATCAGTCGAAAAAGACGTTTTTGACTTCGGAACGTGAGGCCAACTCGGTGTGCGCAATTTTGAATCGGCGGGCCGGGCCTTTGACGCGCAATTCACAAACGCGGTCGGTGGAATGATGGAAGTGGTGGGCCTTCACGATGCGAGGCCCTCCACCTGCAATCGCTCCTGCACCCGCTCGAGGGTGATTCCGGGGTTGGGACGCGCGACGTCAGTGCGCCGAAGCGGCGAGCGGCAAGCCCATCCGTTCCTTCACATCGGCAATCGTTTTCCGCGCAACCACTCGGGCACGCTCGGCACCGGCGTCCATGATGTTCGTGAGACTCGCTGGGTCGCCGGCGAGTTCCTGCGCCCGCGCTCGAATTGGCGCGAGTTCCGCGACGAGGTGGCCATGCAGCGACTTCTTGCAGTCAATGCAGCCCCACTTCGCTCCGCGGCAATGCTCTTCCACTTCGATGACGACCGCCGGCGGCGAAAACGCCTTGTGCAGCTGGTAAATCACCGGGCACTTGTCCGGGTCGCCCGCATCGGTCTTCTTCTGGCGCGCCGGATCGGTGACCGCAGGACGAAGCTTTTCCCAGATGGCCTCCGGCGTTTCCATGATGCCGATCGTATTGCCAATCGATTTGGACATCTTCGACCGGCCGTCCAGGCCCACGATACGGCGCGTCTGCGTGAGCTTCGGCTGCGGCTCCGGGAAGTACGGCGCATCCGGCGAGAAGCGCGCATTCCAGTTGCGCGCAATCACTCGCGACAGCTCGAGGTGCTGAATCTGATCCTCGCCCACCGGCACGAGGTCCGCCAGATAGAGAAGGATGTCGGCTGCCTGCAGCACCGGATAGTTGAGAATGCCGGCCATCACCTGTTCCTGGCGCCCCGACTTCTCCTTGAACTGCGTTTGCCGCTCGAGCTCGCCGAGCGGGGTGAGCGTATTGAAGATCCAGGCGAGTTCGGTGTGCTCCGGGACCTGAGACTGGATGAAGAGCGTGGCCTTTTCTGGATCGATCCCAGCCGCGAGGAGGCCAATCGCCATCTCCCGCGTACGCGCGATGAGGTCAGGTGCCGCGTACGGCAGCGTAATGGCGTGGTAGTTCACGACGCAGATGAACGACTCGTACTGCGACTGGAGCGCGACCCAGTTCTTCACGGCACCGAGGTAATTGCCGATATGGAGTTCGCCGGACGGCTGGATACCGCTGAAGATTCGGGCCATCGGCTAAAGTTAAGCGTCGATGAGAGACCGATCAAACTCCCTGCCTTCACCCGGCCGCCTCCTGGAGGTGGCCCTCGAGGCCGCCAATGCCGGTGCAGCCGTGATCCGCGACGCCGCGCCACGGGTGCGATCCATCGAATGGCAAACCAAGAAACCGGCCGATTTCGTCAGCGAAGTGGACCTCGCCGCTGAGGCGACAATCCTCAAGATCGTCCGAGCCGCTCTCCCCGACGCCGGAATCCTCGCCGAAGAGTCAGGGTCCGCGCAGTCTGCCGAGGAGCGCGAAAGGGGCGTCCTGTTCGTGATCGACCCGCTCGATGGCACCACGAATTTCCTGCACGGTTACCCAGAATACGCGGTCTCCATCGGCGTCCTGATCAACGGCAGCCCAGCCGCCGGCGTCGTCATAGACGTCGCGCTGAACGAGACCTTCACCGCGACCGCCGGCGGAGGCGCGTTCTCCAATGGCCAGCCGATCCGCGTCTCGCCGATTGACAATCCGCGCCGTTCGCTGATCGGCACCGGATTTCCATTTACGCGGGTCGAAGAAGTCGATCCCTACGCCCGCCAGCTCGCCGGCATCATGAAAGGCACCGCCGGCGTGCGCCGCGCCGGCGCGGCCGCGCTCGACCTCGCCGCGGTCGCCTCGGGTCGGTTCGAGGCCTTCTGGGAAACCGTGCTCTCACCGTGGGACATCGCAGCAGGAATCCTCCTTGTCCGCGAGGCCGGAGGGATCGCGACGGATCTGGCCGGCGCACCATGCCCCGTGGCTCGGACGGGGATTGTGGCGGGCAATCCTGCGATACACGAATGGCTGATGGGTGAACTGCGTACCGAGTAGCCGGTAACGACAACGGCGAGCACCGAGTACGCGTACCGAGTGCAACCAACCTCGTGAACACAACCCGGTCCGCAACACGCGGTACTCGGTACTTTTCGTGAAGCTACCGACCACCCGCTACCGTCAACGCATGGAGTTCCCGTTGCCCCGCCTCGTCGAGTGCGTTCCGAATTTCAGTGAAGGCCGCCGGCCCGACGTCATCAAGACCATCACCGACGCCATCGCCAGCACGCCCGGCGCCGTCCTGCTCGACGCATCCAGCGACGCCTCGCACAACCGTACCGTGGTCACCTTCGTCGCGCCCGCCGAGTCCGCCGTCGAAGCGGCTTTCCGTGGTATCGCGAAAGCACGCGAACTGATCGACCTCACCACGCATCGCGGCGAGCACCCGCGCATCGGCGCCACCGACGTCTGCCCCTTCATTCCCCTCGGTGACACCACGATGGACGAGTGCGTCGCGCTGGCCAAACAGCTCGGCGAGCGCGTCGGAAAGGAACTCGGAATCCCCGTTTTTCTCTATGAGCGCGCCGCTTCGCGCCCCGACCGCACGAATCTTGCCGACGTCCGCCGCGGCGAATTCGAAAAGGCGCGCGACGACATCGGCACCAATCCCGATCGTACACCCGATTTCGGCCCCAACAAGATCCACGCCACCGCCGGCGCCACGGTCATCGGCGCGCGACCCTTTCTTGTCGCCTACAACGTCTACCTCGGCCCCGCGACCAACGTCGCCGTTGCCAAGGAAGTCGCCAAGAAAGTGCGGTTCTCCAGCGGCGGGCTCCCCTGCGTCAAAGGACTCGGCCTCGAGGTGGACGGCCAGGCGCAGGTGTCCATGAACCTCACCGACACTGACACCACGCCGATCTGGCGCGCCTACGAAGCCGTGAAGGCCGAAGCTGCCGCGCGCGGAGTGGACGTCACGTGGAGTGAAATCGTCGGCCTCGTGCCAGAGCGTGCGGTGCTCGAGACCGCCGCGCATTCCGTACAGCTTCGCGGATTTTCACGCGCGATGGTGCTCGAACAAAAGGTCGCCGAGGCGATGGCCTCTGAAACAGTCAACGAGTTCGTCGCCGCGGTCGCGTCAAGCGCCCCTGTCCCGGGTGGCGGAAGCGTGGCCGCGCATGTCGGCGCGCTCGCCGGCGCGCTCGCGCAAATGGTCGCTGGCCTCACCGTCGGCAAAAAGAAGTACGTCGCCGTGGACGCCGAAATGCGCACCCTCGCCGCGTCCGCGGACGCGCTGAAGACGAGGCTCGCCGCGCTCGTGACACTCGACGCCGCTGCCTACGCCGTCGTCAGCAGCGCGTACAAGCTCCCGAAGGAATCACCCGAGCAGCAGGCCACGCGCGACGTTGCGATTCAAGCCGCGCTGATGCACGCCGCCGCCGTGCCGCTCGACACAGCCCGTGCCGCCACCGAAGTCGCAGCCCTCGCCGCCATCTGCGCGGAAAAGGGCAACGCGAATGCCGCCAGCGACGCCGGCGTGTCAGCGCTGCTCGCCGAGGCGGCATGCAGAGGAGCGGCCTACAACGTGCGGATCAATGTCTCGTCGATGTCCGACAAAGCCGCCGGGGCACCAATGGCCGCCGAGGCCACGCGCCTGGTCGCCGCCGCGAGCGAATCGGCCACACGCGCGACGCTGGCCATTGAAAAGCAGATTGGCTAGGAGCGGCACCCGAACACGCGGGCCGTAAGCCGCGTGGGAGCGACCGTAGCAGCTCGCCGTCGCTAGCGCGCGTGGGCCGCTGCTGACGGCGCCACAATCCGCAGCGCCACCGCATCGCGACCGCCGCGCCGTTCCTCAACCACCTGCAGCCCCTTCGCCTTGATCGCTTCGACGAGCGGGCGAAGTTCGTCGCGCGAAGAACCCTCAAAGAAATGACTCGCAACGACCCACGCCGTCCCGGCAAACGTGCCGTCAACAATCATCGAAACGCGTCGCGCTTCTTCTTCCGCCCAACCCAGCGACGGCCCGTCGATGCTCGTCGGTCCAGCGATCCGGTAGCGCACGCCGGTCCCGAGCCCAACGAACTCCAGCGCCACGAACGCGCTGCGCCCGTTGCGCAGGGCATGTTCGGCGCGCGTGACGAGCCCCTCCCCTTCGCCATCCGTCACGCCGCCAACGCGGGCAAAGTTTTCGTGCCCCGGTGAATCCGTCGAGCCGGCGGCCTCGAGAAAGGCGCTGACTCGCTCGCGATTGGTCGAGGCCCAATCCGTCGTCGCATACGCCCAAGCTGGCACCGCGCGCGCAAAGACATACACGCCCGCTCCACTCGAATCCGCCGAGGCCTTCACGCCGGCAAATAGCGCCCGCGTCGGCTCGAGCGAACCTGGCGCGCGAATAATTCGCGCGCCGTCCATGCCGACTCCGGCGGCGAGGAGGATCGCGGCGGCGTAGGCCAGTGCGCTCGTTGCGACCGCTCCCTTTAGATGTGCCACAAGCCCAGTAATCAACTGCCCGACCGGCTCAGCAGCCACGAGCAGCGCAAGCGGCGCGGCGAAATACGCCAGACGGTCTGAAAGCGGGTACACCCCGGCGATCGAGGCCAGCGCAGCAACGGCAAATGGACCGGCCGCGAGCAATCCGATTCGCCAGTCGCGCCGCACCACCAGCACGACGCCAACAAACCAAAGCGCAACCAACCCGAGCGCCAGCGGCACCGAGCCAATCCACTGCACCGGAGTGGCAACCGTCGAGGCAACGGCCCCAATCATGCGCGCCGAAAAATCACTGGCGCGCCGATCGAGCATCACCGGCGCCCAATACTCGCGCAGATACTCGCCTCCAGACGACTCCTGAATCACCAGCAGCCAGAGAACCCCGAATGTTGCGAGCCAGAGGGCACCAGTGCCGAACGCCACCGTCCGCACCGCCGCACGTTGCCGCCACGCGTCGCGCACAAGCGCCGCGCCAATCGCCGCGAGCACGAACGCGGACGGCAGCGAGATCAACACGCCAATAGTCCCCGCGACACCGAGCAGCATCCAGCGGCGCAGCGATGCGGGTTCGTCCAGCACCTGCAGCGCAAAACCCACCAGCGCGACCGCGACAAATGCATCACTCGCATACGGCTTGGCCTCGGCCGAGTACCGAAGCGCGAGCAGCGAGAATGCCAGGACCGTGACCGTCAGCGCCGCGGCGCACGGCCGCACGAGCCGGCGGCCGGCGATCCAAACGACCACGAGCGTTCCCGCGCCCGTCACCGCCGGCCAGAGCCGAAGCACCCACTCAGCGGGCCCCAGAACAGTCGTCAGCCCCTTCTCCAACCAGAGAAAGCCCGCTGGGGCGGCCTGCCCCCAGTCGAGCGGCCGCGCGAGCCCGCCGAAGTCCCGGCCGAGGATGTTCAGCGCAAGGGAGGCCTCGTCGAGCCCGAGTGACCCGCGCTGCGTAAGCACCCAGATCCGGAGCACCACGCCAACGACAATCGCCGCCAGCGCAACGCGGGCGGCGGCACGGTCGAGCGGGGTGGGGTGGGATGCACTGGCGGACATTGGCATGGAAGCTAGCCCTACCGACAGCCGTGAACCGTCAACCGTCCACCCGCTGTTGCAGTCTTATCGCGTCAGGACTCGCGGCCCGTCGGCCGTCACGGCGACAGTGTGCTCGAAGTGGGCGCTTCGCTTGCCGTCAATCGTCACCACCGTCCACTTGTCCGGCAGCGTGCGCGTTTCGGCGCGCCCCGCATTCACCATCGGCTCAATGGCGATGGTGAGACCGGCAGCAAGCTTCGCGCCGCGCTTCGGCTTTCCGTGGTTTGGCACCTGCGGCTCTTCGTGCATCGACTGGCCAACGCCATGCCCGACCAGATCGCGAACGACCACGAAGCCGCCTTTCTTCACGTGCGCTTCGATCGCCGCGCCGATGTCACCCACATGATTGCCCAGACGCGCTTCCGCGATGCCCGCCTCGAGCGATTCCTCGGTCACCGTGAGCAGTTTCTGTGTTTGGGCATCCACCGTGCCCACGCCAAACGTCCGCGCCGAATCGGTGTGCAATCCACCGTAGTAAACGCCGATATCCACCGACACGATGTCGCCGTCCTTGAGCACGCGACGTGGCGACGGAATGCCGTGCACAATTTCCTCATTCACACTCGAGCAGATGCTCGCGGGAAATCCGTAGAGGCCTTTAAAGCTCGGCGTCGCACCTTCGTGCGAGCGGATGAACTCCTCCGCGACGCGGTCCAGCTCCGCCGTGGAGATGCCTGGGCGAATCGACTTACGCATCTGTTCGTGGGTCGCCGCGAGGATCTTCCCGCCGGTGGCCATCGTCTCGATTTCCCGTGGCGACTTGAGTTGCACCATTACGCGACACCCGCCGCGGCGTTCACGAGCGCCGTCACGCCATCAACCGTCCCGAGCGCGGCAATGGACTTCATGTTCGCGCCATGCTCGCGGTACCAGCCAATGACCGGTGCCGTTTGCACACCGTACACCGTGAGCCGGTTACGAATCGCTTCCGGTTCGTCGTCCTTGCGGCGAACAAGCGTGCCCTTGGGATCCTTCAGACAGTCGGCGTGCCGCTCGCCCGGCTGGCGTCCCATGAACGGCGACTGGCACGCCTCGCACACCACGCGGGCGGAGAGTCGGCCGACGAGTTCTTCATCGGCGATTTCGAACAGAAGAACGAGATCCACCTTGCGGCCAAGTTCGGTCAGCACGCCATTGAGGCCTTCAGCCTGCGGCGTCGTGCGCACCACGCCGTCGAGGACGACGCCCCGGGCCTGCTCGGGGGCCGCGAGTGTCTCGCGGATGATGTCCATGATGAGCGTATCGGGCACGAGGTCGCCGCGATCGTAAAACGCCTTGGCCTGGAGGCCGAGTGGCGTCCCGTTCTTCATCGCCGCCCGGATGACGTCTCCGGTCGAGATTTTCGGCACCTTCAGGGCTGCTGCCAGCCGCTCTCCCTGCGTCCCCTTCCCGCAGCCCGGAGGCCCAAGCAGCACGACAATCATGATGGCCGCTGGGCCTGCCTGCTAGAAGCCGCCCTGCTGGCGTCCGCGGAACCGCACGCGGCCCTTCTTCATGAACGTGTCGTACTTCCGGAGCAGAAGGTGCTGGTTCATCTGCGCCATCGTGTCGAGCGCCACGCCCACCACGATGAGGAGTGAGGTGCCTCCAAAGCGGAACGTCACATTCACGAAGTCGGCAATCCAGACCGGCAGCAACGCGATGACAGTCAGGAAGATCGCGCCAGGCAGCGTGATGCGGCTCACGACATGATCGATGTACTCCGCCGTCTTCGAGCCCGGCTTCACACCGGGAATAAAGCCGCCCTGCTTCTTGAGATTTTCCGCGAGGTCAACCGGGTTGAACACGATCGCCGTATAGAAATACGTGAACGCGATGATCAGCACGGCCGACAGAATGAAATAGAGCGCCGTGCCCGGCTGGAAGAGATCCGAGAAATCTCGGAGCTTTTCGTTGCCGGAGAACGTCGCCAGCGCACCAGGCACCACGATAAGTGACTGGGCGAAAATGATCGGCATCACTCCGGCCGCATTGATGCGGAGCGGAATGAAGTTCTTCGCCGCTTCTCGCATTCGCCCGCGGCCCATGGTTCGCTGCGGAATCTGAATGGCAATGCGACGCGCGGCGAGCGTGATGACCACGACGCCTGCGATCACGCCCGCCATGACGGCGAGCAGCGCGATCACCGAGAGAATCCCCACACCGCCCGTTGAGACGAGCTGCACGGTGCTCCAGATCGCCGGAATGAACCGCTCGACAATCGAGAAGAAAATCATCAGCGAGGCGCCGTTGCCGAGGCCACGCTCCGTAATCTGCTCGCCCAGCCACATGACGAACACCGCGCCGGCCGTGAGGAAGAGCGCCATTTCCGTCTTGAAGCCGAAGCCCGGCGACGTCACCGCGCCCTGCACACTCTCGGTGAAGAGCGCATAGCCCCATCCCTGCACCACCGCGAGGCCAACCGTGGCGTAACGGGTGTACTGAACGATTCGCTTTCGGCCCTCTTCATCCTTCTGCATCTTCTCGACCTGCGGAATCACCGCCGCCGCGATCTGCGAGAAGATGCTGGCCGAGATGTACGGCATGATGCCGAGCGCAAAGACCGTCGAGCGCGACAGGTTGCCGCCCACGAACAAGTCGTAGAGCCCGAGCAGTCCACCGCCCTGCTGGCTCTGGAAGAAATTCACCATCGCCTGCACGTTTACGCCCGGCACCGCGACGTAAGAGCCTACGCGATAGACCGCGAGGCAGATGAACGTGAAGACAATCTTTTCCCAGAGCTCCGGCGTGCGATAGATGTTCGCAACGGCCTGGGTCGGGCTGGCCTGAGCCATGTGGTTCTCTTACTCCTCGACTTTGCCGCCGGCCGCCACGATCTTCTCGCGCGCCGACGCGCTGACCTTGATGCCACGAACCGTGAACGCCTGCGAAATCTCACCATTGGCGAGCAGTTTTGCCGGACCCTTCGCCGTGCGAATAAGTCCTGCCGCGACAAGCGTCTCGCGGGTCACTTCTGCACCCTTCGGCAACTTGGCCAGATCATCAAATCCGAGCGTCTGCGACTCGACCCGGAACGGGTTCGTGAAGCCGCGCTTCGGCAGACGACGCGTGAGCGGCATCTGGCCGCCTTCAAACTGCGGCTTTCCGCCACCCGGACCATGATGGCCCGAGCGCGCCTTGATGCCCTTATGTCCCTTGCCCGACGTTTTGCCCGTTCCTGAACCCGGACCACGACCGATGCGCTTCCGGTTGCGGTGCGAGCCTGGGTTGGCCATCAGGTTATGAAGTCCAATCTTGTCGCTCACCGTATTACTCCTTGTCTGCGGTCACTGGGGTCACCTTGATCAGGTGACGCACCTTCAAAATCATGCCCCGCAACGCCGGCGAATCCTGCTTGATCACCGACGACTGATGATGGCGGAGCCCAATGGCTTCGAGCGTGGCACGCATGCGCGCCGTGTGCCCGATGCCCGACCTGACCTGCGTGATCCGGACCTTGCCCTTTGTCAGGGTGTTGGCCTCGGTGTGTTTTGGACCCTTGGTCGGGTGCCAAACGAATGTCCTAGGCATGAGCGGCCACCTTCACCTTTGCGCGCGAACGGTAGCCGAGCGACGAGACTTCGACGCCACGCTCCTTCGCAATCTGTTCGACAGTTGTGAGGCTCTGCAGGCCATCCATCGCCGCGAGCACCATGTTGTGTGGATTCGTTGAGCCGAGCGACTTGGTGAGGATGTCCGAGATACCGATGCATTCCATCACCGCGCGCACCGCGCCACCGGCAATGACGCCGGCGCCGGGAGCTGCCGGCTTCATCAAAACCTTTCCAGCGCCATGCTCGCCCACGATCTCGTGAGGAATAGTCGCGCCCGTCATCGGGATGGACACCATCTTGCGACGCGCGGCTTCCACGGCCTTGCGGACCGCTTCCGACACTTCGTTCGCCTTGCCTGTCGCGATACCGACGTTGCCCTTGCCATCGCCCACCGCCACGAGGGCGTTGAACGAGAAGCGACGGCCACCCTTCACGACCTTGGCCACGCGATTAATCGCGATGACGTTCTCGACCAGGCCGCTCTCTTCGCGATCACCACCACGTCCACCACGATCACCGCCGCCACGACCGCCACGGTCGCCACCGGGGCCACGTCCTCCACCGCCGGCGCCACCGCCCGGGCCACCGCGCCCGCCACCGGGGCCGCCACCAGGGCCGCCTCGGCCACGGCCACCACCGCCGCGACCGCTGCGCGCGCTGCCGCCGCCGCTACGGGCTGAGCCACCGCCCTGCGGCGCCGCGCCTGCCATCGGTGCCGCGCCTGCCATCGGCGCCGCGCCTACCGTCGGAGTTTCCGGCGCTGCGCCGGCCTGAGTGCCTTCGTTTTCTGCCATTTAGAACTCCAACCCGCCTTCGCGGGCTCCGTCGGCCACTGCTTTCACGCGGCCGTGATATCGGTATCCGGCACGGTCGAACACCACCTTGGTGATCCCCGCGGCCTTCGCCTTCTCGGCGACCAGCTTGCCCACCGCCGTGGACTTCTCCGACTTCTTGCCCTTCAGCGCGGAATCGGAAACGGACATCAGCGTACGCTGCGTCACGTCGTTGACGATCTGCGCATAGATGTGCTTGTGCGAACGAAACACGACGAGGCGCGGCCGCTCTTCGGTGCCCGCCACTTTCGAGCGCACGCGAATGTGACGGCGCGTGCGAAGCCCGGCGGGCGTCTTGGGTACACGTTGTCCTGGCATTACTTGGCTCCTGCCTTGCCGGCCTTACGGCGAACCACTTCGCCGACGTACTTGATGCCCTTGCCCTTGTATGGCTCAGGCTTGCGCAGCAAGCGGATTTCCGCCGCCACCTGCCCAACCTTTTCTTTGTCTGGTCCTTCGATGATCACCGACGTCGGCTGTGGCGCCGTGAGCTTGATGCCAACCGGTGACTTGTACTCGATCGTGTGCGAGTACCCAAGCGAGAGCAGCAGGCCATAGGGCTTGAGCTCCGCCTTGTAACCAACACCCGTGATTTCGAGCTGCTTCACGTATCCCTTCGTGACGCCCTCGATCATGTTGGCCAGAAGCGTGCGCGAGAGGCCGTGGAGCGACTTGTGCTTGGTCTCGTCCGACGGACGCGTCACCGTGAGCACGTCGCCGTCGAGCTTGACACTGATGTCCACGTGGACGTCGCGGTAGAGTTCGCCCTTCGGTCCCTTGACCGTCACCTTCTGGCCAACGATGGCCACAGTGACGCCCTTCGGAACGCTGATCGGGAGCTTGCCAATTCGTGACATGATGTTCTCCTCCTACCAGACCACGGCGAGCAACTCACCGCCGGTACGGGCCTGGCGCGCCTGGCGATCCGTCATCAAGCCCTTCGGCGTGGACAGAATCGCGACCCCAAGGCCGTTGCGCACACGCGGGATCTCGCCCACGCCGACGTACTTGCGGAGGCCGGGGCTCGAAACGCGCTGCAGGTTGCGGATCACCGCATGCCCGCCGTGCGCGTACTTGAGCACGACGCGCAGCATCGGGCGTCCCGCTTCGTTCGGCACAGTACGGAAATCGGTAATGAAGTTGTTCTCCTTCAACAGGCGCGCGATTTCGAGTTTCAACTTGGAGGCCGGCATGTCCACGCGACGGTGCTTCGATCCGCAAGCATTGCGGATGCGCGTCAACATGTCGGCTACTGGATCGGTCATGCTCATCGGTTACGTCTCGCTCCTATGGTATCCGGGTCAACCGGACTTCTAGGATGAATGGGTTCAGACTTCAACTGCTCACGGCAAACGACCAACTACTCCCTACCAGCTCGCCTTCCGCACCCCGGGAATCAGCCCAGACAGCGCCATCTCCCGGAAGACCATGCGCGAGAGACCAAACTCGCGAAGGTTGCCGCGCGACCGCCCGGTCATCGAGCAACGATGCCGCACACGATCTTTCGCCGAGTTGCGGGGCAGCTTCTGCAGAGCGGACTGTGCGGCCTGTTTCTGCTCCGCCGTCGCCGTCGTGCTCTGCATCACAGCCCTGAGCGTCTTCCGCTTCGCCGCAAAACGCGCCGTGAGCTTCTTCCGCCGCTCGTTCTTTTCAATGCTGCTCTTCTTGGCCATCGGGTCGCCCGCTGTGGGTGATTGGTGTTGTCGTCTCTGTCGTGTTGCCAACTGCCTACGGTCTGCTGCCTACTGTACCACGATCGGCTTATCGTCGCCGCGGAACGGCATCCCCAGTTCGCGCAGCAGCGCGAACGCCTGCTCATCCTTGGGCGCCGTCGTCACGAACGTGATGTCCATGCCGTGGATCTGGTCAACCGAGTCATAGTTGATCTCGGGGAAAATCATCTGTTCCTTAATGCCCAGGCTGTAGTTCCCGCGGCCGTCAAATGAGCGCGTCGAGAGCCCGCGGAAGTCGCGGATTCGCGGAATCGCCACCGAAATGAATCGGTCGAGGAACTCCCACATCCGTGCACCGCGCAGCGTCACCGCCACGCCAATTTCCTGTCCCTCGCGCAGCCCGAAGTTGGCGATCGACTGCTTCGCCTTCTTCCGCACCGGGCGCTGGCCCGTGATAATGCCCAGCTCTTCAACCACGGAGTCGAGAAGCTTTGGCTGCTTAATCGCCTCACCGAGGCCGACGTTGAGCACGATCTTCTCGAGCGTCGGAACCTGGTGCGGGTTCTTAAGGCTGAACTGCTTGGTCAGGTTTGCACGCACCACCTTCTGGTAGTGAATGCGCAAACGCGCCGCCGGCACCGGCAGCCCGACACCCGTGTGCTCCTTGGGTGGCGCAGCAGCCTTCTTGCCCTTCTCCGCCTTGGGCTTCTTTTCCTGCTTTGGCGGAGCCGGCTTCTTGTCCTTCTTGTCCTTGTCTTTTTTATCGTCAGCCATCGGTCGATTCCTGTGAGTCGAGCTCGGGTGTCTTAGCTCTGTTTCGCGGTACGCGGGAACGCGTCGCCGGACTTGGCGCTGATGCGTTCCTTCGTGCCGTCCGTATCCACGCGGTACCGAATGCGTGCCGGCTCACCCGACTTCGGGTCGAGCAGCATGACGTTCGACGCGTGCATCGGTGCCGGCATTTCCATGATCTGCGACTGCTCTTCGGCGCGACGCGCCTTGCGGTGCTTCTTGACGATGTTCACGCCTTCAATCGTCACGCGGCCCGTTTTCGTGAACACGCGCAGAATCTTTCCTTCCTTGCCCTTGTCGTCGCCACGCACCACGCGCACCGTGTCGCCCTTCGCGACATGGATCGTCGTGCGCTCGGCATTGATCTGGTGCCGCTTCCGCGAGCGGATGCCGGCGTTCTTCTTATAGGTGTGAATGCGCATGCTAGATGACCTCTGGCGCGAGCGAGACGATCTTCATGTACTTCTTCTCGCGCAGTTCGCGGGCCACCGGCCCGAAGATGCGGGTCGCACGGGGTTCGCCCGTGTCGTTGATGATTACGACGGCGTTCTCGTCGAAGCGGATGTAGCTGCCATCCTTCCGGCGCGTCTCCTTGACGGTGCGCACGACAACGGCGCGCGCCACTTCGGACTTCTTGACCGTGCCATTCGGCAGGGCGTCCTTCACCGCGACGATGACGATGTCACCCAAGCCGGCATAGCGCCGGCGGGTGCCGCCAAGCACACGGATGACCAGCGCGCGCTTGGCGCCGCTGTTGTCCGCCACACGGACCATTGATTCCTGCTGGATCATTGCAAAGTCTCCGGTATGACTACTTGGCGCGCTTGACGATCTCGACCACGCGCCAACGCTTGTCCTTCGACATCGGGCGAGTTTCCATAATCCGCACCGTATCGCCGGTCTTGGCCTCGTTCTGCTCGTCGTGCGCCTTCAGGTTCGTGGACCGCGTGATCATCTTCCCGTAGACCGGGTGCGGCACCCGCCGCTCGATGGACACTACGACCGTCTTCATCATCTTGTCGCTGACAACCACGCCGACACGCGCCTTGCGCGCGTTCCGGTCCGTCGCCGCCACATTCGTCAGTTCAGCCATCGGTTACTTCCCTCCGATGCGGGCAGTGCCCGCCGTTTTCACGCTGCTCTCGCGCAGCACCGTCTTGAGTCGAGCCACGTCCTTGCGGATGACGCGCAACCGAAGCGGATCCTCCAAGGGCTGCGTGCCGCCGCGAAACCGCAGGTTGAAGCGCTCACGCTCCAGCTCCGCGATGCGGGTGGCGATTTCTTCAGGCGAGAGTTCGCGGATCTGTGTCGGCTTCATTCCGTGTGCGCCTCCTCGCGCGCCACAAACTTCGTGCGAATGCCGATCTTCGCCGCGGCCAGGCCTAGGGCCTTCTGCGCGAGCGCCTTGTCGACACCCTCGATTTCAAACATCACGCGGCCCGGCTTGACCACCGCCACCCAGAGCTCCGGCGATCCCTTGCCCTTGCCCATACGGGTTTCGGCCGGCTTCTTCGTGACCGGCTTGTCCGGGAACACGCGAATCCAAACCTTGCCGCCGCGCTTGATGTGACGCGTCAGCGCCACACGAGCGGCTTCGATCTGCCGCGCCGTGATCCAACCTGGATCAAGCGCCTGCAGGCCGAAGTGCCCGAACGACACTTCGCTCCCACGGGTCGCGATGCCGTTCATGCGACCCTTGAACTGTTTTCGGAATTTGACGCGCTTTGGTGACAGCATTGTCTATCGTGAGCTGATGGTGTTGTCCGTCGCCTGCCTGCTACCGTCTATTGCCTACCGTCTGTTCGTTACGCGTCGGTCGAGTATGTCTTTCCACGCCGATCTTCAACGACTTCGCCCTTGAAGATCCAGACCTTCACGCCAATCGTGCCGAACGTCGTCTTCGCCGTGCTCGTGGCGTAATCGATATCCGCGCGCAACGTGTGAAGGGGCACACGACCCTCGTGGTAACCCTCGACGCGCGCGATTTCCGCACCGCCGAGACGGCCACCGCACTTCACCTTGATGCCGCCGGCGCCCATGCGCATCGCGCTCTGCACCGCGCGCTTCATCGCGCGACGGAACGAGATACGCTGCGCGAGCTGTGCCGCGATGTTGTCGGCGACCAGCTGCGCCTCGATCTCCGGGAGCTTGATCTCCTCCACATTCACGCCGACATCCTTGCCCGTCAGCTGCTGAAGCTCATTCTTGAGCTCCTCGACGCTCTGGCCCTTCTTGCCGATCACCACGCCCGGACGACCGGTGTGGATCGTCACCACCACCTTGCCAGGCTTGCGCTCGATGATGATGTCGCTGATCGCGGCGCCCGCGAGGCGCGCCTTCAGGTACTTCCGCAGCAACTCGTCTTCCTTGAGGAGTGCCGGAAAATCCTTGCCAGTGGCAAACCACTTCGAGCGCCACTGCTTCGAGACGCCGAGGCGAAAGCCGATCGGATTAGTCTTCTGTCCCATTAGCGAGCCTTCTTGCGCTTAGGTGCCTGTTGATCGGCCACGAAGATTTCGACGTGGCTGGTCCGCTTCTTGATCGGAGTCGCGCGGCCCATCGCGGCGGGCATGAAGCGCTTGAGCTTCGGGCCTTCGTTGATGATCGCGTGCGTGATGAACAAATCGTCCACATCGAGCGCTTCGCTCGAGGCACGAGCCGCTTGCTCGGCATTCGCGACGGCGCTCTTCAGCACCTTCTCGATCTGCTTGGCCGCGAGCTTCTTGCTGAACCGCAGCAACGCGAACGCTTCATTGACTCGCTTGCCACGGACCTGGTCGATGACCAAGCGCATCTTGTACGGCGACTGCCGCGTCGTCCGCTGGATCGCGCGTGATTCTGTCATGGGTTACTTGCCTCCCTTGGCAGCTGCGCCTGGCTTCGCTTTCGCGTCGCTCGATGCCTTGGGTGCCGCCTTGGGCGCCGCCGCTGGCGCCGCCGCTGCCGGCGCCGCTTCCGTTGCGCGCGCCATCGTGTGGCCGCGGAACGTGCGTGTCGGTGAGAACTCGCCGAGCTTGTGTCCGACCATGTTTTCCGTCACGTACACGGGAACGAACTTGTTCCCGTTGTGAACGGCGAAGGTGTGCCCGACGAAGTCGGGAAGCACCGTGCTCGCACGAGACCAGGTCTTCATGACCTTCTTCTCGCTGCGGGCATTCTGGGCGTCTACGCGCTTGCGCAGGCTGTCCTGAACGAATGGGCCCTTCTTTACGCTACGTGCCATCGTGTCGAATCCGGGTTGTGATACTGTATTCGATCGCTAACGCTTACTGCGTGGCCTTGCCGCGCTTGCGTCCGCGCACGATCAACCGTGTCGACGCCTTCTTCTTGTTGCGGGTCTTGACGCCTTCCTTTTTTCCCCACGGGCTCACCACGTTCCGGCCGCCGCGCGTACGGCCACCGTGCGGGTGATCCACCGGGTTCATGACTTCGCCGCGAACGCGCGGGCGACGTCCTTCCCAGCGCATGCGACCGGCTTTGCCCCACGAGAGCAACTCATGCTCCGCGTTGCCCACTTCGCCGATCGTTGCCAGACACTCGCCATGGATCATCCGCATTTCGGTGGAGGCCATGCGCAGCGTCACGTAGTCGCCTTCCTTCGCCACGACCTGGAGGCTCGTGCCGGCGCTACGCGCCATCTGGCCACCCTTGCCACGGATCAGTTCCACGTTGTGCACCGCCGTACCGAGCGGCACTTCCTTCAGCGGCATCGCGTTGCCGGTACGGACGTCCGAGCCCGGACCTGACACGATCTGGTCGCCCTGCACCAGACCCTTCGCGTGCAGGATGTAACGCTTCTCGCCGTCGGTGTACTCGACGAGCGCGATGCGCGCGGAACGGTTCGGATCGTACTCGATCTCCTTGATCGTGCCCACGATCCCGAACTTGTTCCGCTTGAAATCGATCAGGCGATACATCCGCTTGTGACCGCCACCAAGGCGGCGCATGGAGATGTGGCCGTGGTTGTCACGCCCGCCCGTACGCTTCACGGGCTCGAGCAGCGACTTCTCCGGCGTGGACCTGGTGACCACGTCATTGTCCGGCACTGAGCGGAACCGCGAGCTCTTTGTGACCGGCTTGAACTGGCGAATGCCCATTGGCTTAACCCTCGAAGATCTCGATCGTGTCGCCGGCCTTCAGCGTCACGATGGCCTTTTTCCAACGCGGACGGAGTCCTGATTTTCCGCCCATGCGACGCGGCTTGCCGCGCTGCTGCGACGTCCACACACCCGTGACCTTCACGCCGAACAACGACTCGATCGCCTGCCGGATCGAGATCTTGTTCGCCGTCGGATGCACTTCAAATGTGTATTCACCACGGTCCTGAAACGCCGCTGAGCTCTTCTCAGTGACGATCGGACGAACGATGGTGCGATTGATGGTTGGCATGGCTTACTTCCCCTTCTTTTTCGCGACGGCTTTGCCCGGCTTCTTCGCAGCGCTCTCGACGGCCGGCTTCTTCGCCGCTGCCTTTGGAGCTGCCTTTGGAGCTGCCTTTGAAGCTGCCTTTGAAGCTGCCTTTGGAGCTGCCTTGCGCGCCGCCACCTTGGCCGACGCCTTCTTGGCCGCAACTTTCTTTGCGGACTTGGCCTTTCCTTCAGCAGCGTTGCCTTCAGCCTTGCGGCTGCGTTCCTGCTTCTTCTTGACGACCTTCACCTTCGCCAACGCCTTTTCGGACACCGGCGCGAGCGCCGTACCGAGGGCGGCCGACTCCACGAGCACGACATCCGACCAGAGGACGTGGTAGGTCGTGGCATCCGAGTACGGCATCACATGCACCTTCGGGAGATTTCGCCCCGAGAGAAACACGTTGTTCTTCACGCCGTCTGTGAGGATCAGGACTTTTTTATGCGCAATGTCGAGCCGCGCGAGCAACTGCAGGAGGGTGGACGTCTTCGGCGTGTCGTACCCGAACAAGTCAATCACGTGCAGCGCCCCTTCACCGGCACGGGCGTTGAGCGCGCTCTTGCGAGCGAGCGCCTTCGCCTGGCGCGGCATCGACTGCGTGTACTTGCGCGGCGTCGGACCGAACACCGTACCACCGCCCGGCCAGTTTGGTGCGCGGATCGAGCCCTGACGGGCGCGACCGGTGCCCTTCTGACGCCACGGCTTCTGGTTACCACCCACCACCAGGCCACGCGTCTTGGTCGAGTGCGTGCCCTGGCGCTGGTTGGCCAGATACATCTTCACCGCGAGATGCATCGCGGCCATGTTCACAGTCCCGTCATACGTCTCGTCAGGGAGCGCCACGCGATCACGCGGGGTGCCCTGCGCCGAGAAGGCCAAGGCCTGGACGGGTGTTCCTGTCGTTGATTCGGCCATGTGTATGTCCGTTATCCCTGCTTGCGGACCAGCACGATCCCGTTCTTCGGACCGGCGACTGAGCCGCGGATGTAGATGAGGTTGCGCTCCGCGTCGATTTTCTCGACGCGAAGGTGCGTCTGCGTGTGACGCGCGGCGCCGTAGTGGCCCGGCATCTTCTTGCCCTTGATCACGCGCGACGGATCTGTGCCGGCGCCGATTGATCCGGGACGACGGTGCTTGGTGTTGCCGTGCGTGTTCGGACCGCCGCCAATGCCATAGCGCTTGACGACGCCCTGGAAGCCGCGACCCTTGCTCGTGCCAGTCACCTTCACCGTGTCGCCCGGGGTGAAGATGCCGACCGTCACCTTGTCACCAACAGCGTACGTCGGAATCTCCGGATTCTTGCCCGGTGCGTCGTCAAGGCGGAACGAACGCAGTACGGTCGGCGGCGCCGACAGCCCGGCCTTCGTCGCATGCGCAACTTCGGCCTTCGCTGCACGACCACCACGCGGCGTGTGCTCGCCCTTCTTCGATTCGCGAGCCAGGCGCTGCGCGCCCATGCCGAGTTCGACGGCGGCAAAGCCCGACGTCTCCTTCGCCACAACCTTCGTGACCGGATTCGGCTCGGCTTCTACAACCGTCACGGGAATCTGCTGTCCCGCTTCGTTGAAAATCTGGGTCATGCCCAGCTTGCGACCAATAATCCCGATCATCGGCTATTCCACCTTGATCTCGACGTCCACGCCAGCCGGCAGATCGAGCTTTGTGAGCGCGTCCACTGTCTGAGCACGCGAATCGAGGATGTCGATTACGCGCTTGTGCGTCTTCAGTTCGAACTGCTCGCGCGACTTCTTGTCCACGTGCGGCGAGCGCAGCACAGTCCATCGCTGCGTCTTCGTCGGCAACGGGATCGGCCCCGACACCTGCGCGCCGGTCTTCTCGGCCGTGCGCACGATGTCGCCCGCCGCCTGGTCAATCACGGCGTGGTCAAAAGCCTTCAGTCGAATTCGGATTCTTCCTGCCATGTACGCCTCGTAGCTCGTTGTTCTACCGTCTACCGTCTTTTTTTACTTAAGAATCTTCGTGATCACGCCCGAACCCACCGTGCGACCGCCTTCGCGAATGGCGAAACGCAACTGCGTTTCCATTGCGACCGGCATGATCAGCTCGATGACCATCTGCGTGTTGTCGCCCGGCATCACCATCTCCGTGCCCTCGGGGAGCTCAATCGAGCCCGTCACGTCGGTCGTACGGAGATAGAACTGCGGCCGGTAGCCCTTGAAGAACGGCGTGTGACGGCCGCCTTCATCCTTCGTGAGGACGTACACCTCGGCTTCGAATTTCGTGTGCGGGGTGATCGAACCCGGCTTCGCCAGCACCATGCCGCGCTCGATGTCCTTCTTGTCCACGCCGCGGAGGAGGAGACCGACGTTGTCGCCGGCCTGACCGTCATCCAGCAGCTTCCGGAACATTTCGACGCCCGTGACGATCGTCTTCTTGTCCGTGCCGAAGCCGACCAGTTCGAGCTCGTCGCCCACCTTCACCTTGCCGCGGTCAATACGACCCGTGGCCACCGTGCCGCGACCCGTGATCGAAAACACGTCTTCGACCGGCATCAGCATCGGCTTGTCCACTTCGCGAACGGGCTGCGGAATGAACGTGTCGAGCGCGTCATACAGCTCCTGAATCTTCGCAATCCAGGCGGCATCGCCATCGATCGCCTTGATCGCGGAACCGCGAATCACCGGGGCGTTGTCGCCGTCGTAGTTGTACTTGGAGAGCAACTCGCGGACTTCGAGCTCGACGAGGTCGAGGAGCTCGCTGTCTTCCACGAGATCGCACTTGTTGAGGAACACGACAATCTTCGGCACGTTCACCTGACGGGCGAGCAGGATGTGCTCGCGCGTCTGCGGCATCGGGCCGTCCAGGGCGCTCACCACGAGAATCGCGCCGTCCATCTGCGCGGCGCCCGTGATCATGTTCTTCACATAGTCCGCGTGGCCAGGGCAGTCGACGTGCGCATAGTGACGCGCGGTCGTCTCGTACTCCACGTGCGACGTGGCAATGGTGAGAATCTTCGTTGGGTCACGACGGCCCTGCGACTCGGACGCCTTGGCGACCTGATCGTAGGCGATGTACTTCGTACTGAAGCCCTTTTCCGCCGAGATCTTCGTCAGGGCTGCCGTCAGCGTCGTCTTGCCATGGTCAACGTGACCGATGGTTCCGACGTTTACGTGCGGCTTATTCCGCTCGAACTTTGCCTTGGCCATGATGTGCGTCCTGAGAAAGGAAAAAGTGAAAAGTGGTGAGAACCTGTTTCTTACTGCTTACTGCTTACTTACTTCTGCTTCGCAACAATCTCTTCCGCCTTCGACTTCGGCACTTCGTCATAGTGCGCGAACTCCATCGAGTACACCGCGCGGCCCTGCGACATCGAACGGAGCTTCGTCGAATACCCGAACATCTCCGAGAGCGGCACCGTGCACTCGATGACCTGCGCTTCGCCACGCTGCGTCATGCCGCCAATCTTACCGCGGCGCGACGACACGTCACCAAGCACGTCGCCCATGAACGCATCAGGCGTCACGACTTCAACATTCATCAGCGGTTCGAGCAGCACCGGATGCGCCAGACGACACGCTTCCTTGATGGCCATTGAGCCCGCAATCTTGAACGCCATTTCGCTCGAGTCCACGTCATGGTATGAGCCGTAGACCAGCGCAACCTTCACGTCCACCATCGGGTAGCCGGCCAGCACGCCGTTTTCCAGCGCTTCCCTGATGCCGGCTTCGACGGGCTTGATGTACTCGCGCGGGATCGTGCCACCGACAATCTCGTCCTCGAACACGAAGCCTTGACCTGGCTCCGCCGGACCGACGTTGATGACCACGTGGCCGTACTGGCCCTTACCGCCCGACTGACGGATGAACTTGCCTTCGACTTTGTTGACCTGTTTGCGGATGGTTTCGCGATAGGCCACCTGCGGGCGCCCAACGTTCGCGTCCACCTTGAACTCGCGCATCATGCGGTCGACGATGATCTCGAGGTGCAGTTCGCCCATGCCCGAGATGATCGTCTGCGACGTTTCGGCGTCCGAGTGCACGCGGAACGTTGGATCTTCTTCCGCCAGCTTCTGCAGCGCGATGGCCAGCTTGTCCTGGTCGGCCTTCGTCTTCGGCTCAATGGCGACGTCGATGACTGGCGCCGGGAACTTCATCGCCTCGAGAATAATCGCGTGATCTTCATCGCAGAGCGTGTCGCCGGTGCGCGTGTCCTTGAGGCCGATGGCGGCGGCAATGTCGCCCGCGCGCACTTCTTCGATCTCTTCACGCTTGTTGGCGTGCATCTGCAGCAGACGGCCCACGCGCTACGTCTTGTCCTTCGTCGAGTTATAGACGCCCGAGCCCGCCTTCAGCACGCCGGAATAGACGCGGAAGAACGTCAGCTTTCCGACAAACGGATCGGTCGCAATCTTGAACGCGAGGGCCGCGAACGGCGACTCGTCGTTGGCAATACGGGTGTCGAGATGCTCGTCATGCGCCGGCAGGTGGCCCTGAATCGGGGGCACATCACTCGGCGCCGGGAGGAAATCGATGACGGCATCGAGCAGCGCCTGCACGCCCTTGTTCTTGAACGAGGCGCCGCAGAGCACGGGCACGAAATGCATCTTGCACGTCGCCGCGCGAATCGCATGGCGGATTTCCTCATCCGTCAGCGTCTCGCCGGCCAGGTACTTCTCAATGAGCTCGTCGTCGTACTGAATCGCGGCCTCGACCAGCGCGTAGCGCGTCTTCTCGACGATTTCCTTCATGTCATCCGGGACATCCGTGACGGTGAAGGTCTTGCCGAGCGTCTCTTCGTTGAAGATGTACTGCTTGCGCTCGATGACGTCGATGTGGCCCGTGAAGAGCTCACCCGAGCCAACCGGCAGCTGGAGCGGATAAGCGTCCTTCGAGAGGCGCCCACGGATCATCTCCATGCAGCGTTCGAAGTTCGCGCCCACGCGGTCCATCTTGTTCGCGAAAATGATGCGCGGAACCTTGTAACGGTCGGCCTGGCGCCACACCGTTTCCGTCTGCGGCTCAACGCCGGCGACGGAATCGAGCAGCGTTACGGCGCCGTCGAGCACGCGCAGCGAACGCTCGACTTCAACGGTGAAGTCCACGTGGCCCGGCGTGTCAATGATATTGATGCGGTATTCCGGGCCCGTCGCCGAGCCGGTGTCGTGCGACGATCCGTGGCGCTTCCAGAAACAGGTGGTAGCTGCCGACGTGATCGTGATTCCGCGTTCCTGTTCCTGCTCCATCCAGTCCATGGTGGCCGCGCCGTCATGAACTTCCCCGATCTTGTGCGACTTCCCCGTGTAATAGAGGATGCGCTCAGTCGTGGTCGTCTTCCCGGCATCAATGTGGGCCATGATGCCGATATTCCGATAATACTGCAGTTCAGTCTCGCGGCCGATCGTCTTGGACAAGTGCGTCGATTCTCGCGTCAGGTGTCGAACGTGCTTCCTACCGGGAACACAAACGCGGGTGGACCAGCGCCTCAGTGAGGCCGGTATCCATCCGCTGTCGCCGGGTACGTTCGCATTGTTGCGCGAACGGGGACCCACGGCGCGTCGGGGATATTCTACTGGCGTCTCTCTCGAGAGCGTCCATCCCAAACGTCAAATTGTCCTGCGTTGCTTTTCGGGAACCTCAGCGCGGCACCACAGGCGTACTCCTGCTTGCCGTGCGTCATCAATCGGAGCGGTCCATCGCTCCATCGCGCGACCAACTGCAAACGCACAGCTAACCCGGTCGTTGGCGATCCCATATTTGCCGGCACGCAGTTCGCCGGAACAACACCTACACCAACCGAAAAACGTCGAAAAACTCCGGGTGTAAACACACTTCCCCCAGAGCCTTAGGAAGATAGTGGGGTGCGGCTCAGTGTCAACCGGCGCGGGTGGCTAGAAAACACCGCCTCGCAGCTCACGGGTGTGAATCGCCCTGCAGAACGCCCGCCGACACGGCGCTCCGTTCGAGATCCCCATTACGGCGGAGGCTGCGTGCTCCCCGTGTCGCCGCCACCGTGCGAACCGCCGCTGGCAAATGCCAGGGCGAACACCGCAATGACGCCGAGCACACCACCGATGGTGGCCAACCGCGTCTTGTGCGTGTCGAGCGTCCGCTCCTGGACCTCCACCACCTGTTGAGGCGCAAAGATCACCACACTTTGGCCGCTCCAGAACTGGTCGATCCCGTCGAGCAACCGGATGTTCGTGACGCCAACAACAACCGACCCATCAGAGCGAACTTCGCTCAGCATCCCCTCGGCGTACTCCACCCGCGGACCGAGGTAACGCGCCAGCTCGTCGGTGCCGGTCGCGTTGAGCCGCACTTTCACAATCTGGCCGGACTTCGGCGACGCGCCCGAAACCGTCGGCACAAACGAATAGCATGCTGTGTTCAGGCCCATCGCGAGCGCCATCACCACTCCAACCGACCGTCGCACGACAATCCACACTAGTACACCCTCCCTGATGCCAGTCCATGTCCGCAGCGGAACTTACGCGGCACTGCACGCACAAAAAAGACCGTGGGGCGGACCCGCCATTGAACCACATGGCAAGCCCGCCCCACGAGTACTACCACACGACTAGCTGATTCGTTCGTTCCCTACCGGGTTCCCTACTTGCACTTCGTGGCGTCGGCCACGCAGGGATTTCCGAGTCGCTCGACCTGAGCAATCGGGAAGAACAGCCCGACGACGTTGAATGCCGAGGCGTAGTTCGCGTTCGCCGTCCAGCGCGGATCCTTCTGACCGAAGCGGTACATGTCCGACAGGCGGCGGCCCATCAGCCAGAGCTGTGCCTGCCGCTCATACGCCAGCATCGTGTTTTTGGCAATCTGGCCCGTAAAGGCCGGCTTGCCGCCCAGCGCACGCACCGTGTTGATCTGCGAGGTGAAGCCGTCCGTATTCCCACCGGCCAGAGCGGCCTCAGCCAGGATCAGCCGGAGTTCGCGCGTGCTCGTGATCGTGAACGTGCCGGACTGCGTTCCAAAAGCCTTGAACGCGGCCAACGAAGCCTGAACAACAGGATCCAATGCGTCGCTGATCGGGTCCTTGAGGTTCTTGTACACAACGCCAACCGCGCTCTCGTTGCGACCGTTGACTTCGTACCAGACATTCGTGCCGGCCGTCGATTCAAGATTATTGACCAGCGTGAACTTCTGGTCAGCCGAACCGAGTGCAATCGCCGCGTTCGCGTCGGCCACTGCGCCGGCGTCGTTTACGAGCGGATTGCCCGGCGCGCTGGCGCCGACGGGAGTGACCTTGGCCCAGACGCCCTTCGCGTGCTTCACCCGGGCACGGTACGCCGTGATGTTGTACCGGTCGGTGTTGGACGTGGCGATGGCCAGGGCCTTGTCGAGGTAGCTGACCGCGGTGTCATACAGCTTGGACATGTTCGCGCGCCCAATCGGCGCGGCCGCCACTGTCTTGTTTGAGAAGACGAAATCGTCGTAGGTATCGGCGATCGTCGCGTAGACGAGTGCGGCGTACTGATACGTGCGCATCAGATCGGCACGCGAGGTGAGCGTGCCCTCCTTGTCGAAGGCCTCGAGCCGCGCGATGGTCTGGTCAACCAGATACCGAGCCTCGCCGACGTACTTGAACGTGTCATCCGAAAACTCGTTGCTGTAATTGGCAATCGCCCCGGTATCGAGGTCGTTCCACGCGTCGCGTGAGCCAATCCAGTCCATCTCGTCCGTCGACTCGGCGTACACCAACGAAAGACTGGACAGCATGCGCATCGTGGAGGCGAGCGCACCACTCGCTTGCGGCCCAGCGGCAGACGGGTTGGCAAGCGACGACTCGGCGACGTTGTTCGGGTTCTTCACGTCCAGGAGGCCCGTGCAGGCTGTGGCAACAAGCAGCATGCTTGCGCCGGCGGCCAAGCGGACGCCGCGACGGAACGCGGGATAGGTGCTGTGGGAAGTAATCATCGTTAGAAGCCCACGCGGATGTTGAAGGAAATGGAGCGCGGGATCGGGAAGCCGAACGCGTCGATGGACTCGCCGACGTTCTGGTCCGTGCCGCCGCCTGAACCGCGACCGAAAATGTTGATTTCCGGATCAGCGCCCTTGTACTTGGTCCACAGGGCGAAGTTGCGCGCCGACAGGGTGAACGAAAGATCCGTTCCGCCAACCTTGCGCGCCCAGGCCGACGGCGCCGTGTACGTGGCGCTGAGCTCGCGCCAACGGACGAAGTCACCCGGCGACTGCTGGTTGATGCCGTCATACGGCGACAGCGCGATGACCGAGTTCCAGTACTCCTTGGCGGCGTCAACACGCTGTTGCGGCGTGCTGGCCGGATTTTGCACAGTCATTTCAACCGTGGCTCGACGCTCGCTGTTTCCACCGTTGGTCGGGCTGCCGGTGCGGAACGCGTCGGTCAGGTCCGAAATCGTGTAGTGGCCACCGCGGTACTCGAAGTTGGTCGAGAAACGCCAGTTCTTGCGCCACGTGAGCGAACCGCCAAACGAACCTTCGAAGTCCGGCAGCGGCTTGCCAC
The DNA here is from genome assembly GCA_026387935.1 of Gemmatimonadota bacterium. Lineage (GTDB taxonomy): Bacteria > Gemmatimonadota > Gemmatimonadetes > Gemmatimonadales > Gemmatimonadaceae > Fen-1231. Next base: position 144,768 of record JAPLKU010000021.1, read on the forward strand.
TGTAGTGGTCAAGGAAGTCGCCGTTCTTGTTGTCGTCGGACTGCAGTGGGCCCAGGTTGGCCAGCGTACGCGGCTGAGCCAGATAGGCAAGCAGCTGCGCATCGGTGCTCGGCCCCGTGGTGCCCGGCACCGTATATGGATTCTGGCCAGGGGCCAGGCAGAGTCCGCCGAGCGGATGTGTGGTGCGGCCCGCTTCGCACGCGAGCGGAAGGCGCGCGCCGAAGAACGCACCCGGCGCCCACCCTTGCTTGATGAAGTTGCGGTAGCGCGGATAGCTGCCACCAACCTTGAGGGCCGGAGCGCCGCCCATGCTCGTGACGAGCTGGCTGAGGAATGCTGTCGAGGCGAACACGTCGGCGGATAAGTTCGCCCGGTTGACGAGGAACGCCTTCATCTTGATGTCATAACCGAACGACGTCATCTCGCCGATGTTGTCCAGCTGCAGGGCGCGGAAACCACCCGACACCGGGAACTGGCGAGCCACGAGAGCGTCCTTCAGCTTGCGCTGCCAACGCGTAAAGTCGATGGACACATTGTCATGAAACAGGCCGAACTCCGCGCCGAACTCCATTTCGGTCGAGATTTCCGGCTTGAGGTTCGGATTGCCGAGGTTGCCCGGCACGAGTCCGCCACCGGTCGTCGCGGTGAGCGGCTGGTACGTCGTGAGCTTGTCAAAGGCACCGGGCTGGCGACCCGCCTGGCCGGCCGCGCCACGGATACGGAAGGTGGACAGATAGCGTCCGAGGAAGCTCTCCTTGTATCCGGCGCGATCGCTGATTACCAGCGAGAACGACGCCTGCGGATACAGCACCCCGCCGGACGTCTTGCCGAACGCGCTGTTGTAGTCGAGCCGGCCGCCGACGGTGCCGAACACCCAGTCGTGCCAGCCGAGCTGTTCCTGTGCAAATACGCCGGCATTCACGATCGAGCCGAACGACTCGAACACCTGGGGTGACGAGCCGCCGCCGACCACTTCGATGCCAGGGCCAGGGAATCCCTGATTCGAGCTGCTTTCGTCGTTGGTCTTCGTGATGTACCCCTGCGAGCCGAAGATCAGGTTCGACGTGAGGTTGAACGGATTCGACGACCAGCCGCCGTTCACCGATATCGTGAGCACCTGGTTGGTACGATCATCGATGCCGGCCGAGCCCTCATTGGCGCGATTGGTGCGACGATCAATGTTGTTGCCGAATGGCAGGAAGCTGGCCGACCGCTGCGCCGTAAAGTCGATACCCATCGTCGCGTCGAAGTTCAGTGTCGCGGACGGGATGTAGCTGGCGCGAACCGAGCCGTTGTAGTGCCGTGCATCCTGACTGATGGCGTACTGCAGGAGTTCACGTTCCGAACCGAACGTGCTGGCACCCGTGGGGTTGCCAGAAACCTTGCACAGCCCGTTGCCGAGACTGCCATACGTGGCGTCCGTCGCGCTCGTCTTTGAGGCGTCGCACTGGGCGTTCTCAGGCTTCGAGAAGAGCCCAACCGTGTACGGTGCGTAGATGCTGTTGTTGTTCTCAGGGATTTCGTTGTGCGTCAACGCGAAGAGCGAGTTGAACTGCAGCTTGAAATCCTTGGAGGGCGTCAGGCCAATGGCCATCGTGCCCTGGTACTTGTTGTTGATGTCCTGCATGAAGGTGCCGCGGTTCTGCCAGTCGAAGTTCTTGGCAGTGAACGGCCCGTCTTCGAGGTAGGCACGGAGCGACGCGAAGTAGGTCGACGTCGGCGTGCCACCCGATACCTGGCCGCTGGCGGTGGTCGCCTTGCCCGTCTCGAATAGCCTCTTCGCGACGTTCTGCGAGATCACCTTGTACGCGGCGACCGGCGTGCCGTAGTGGAACGCCAGGCGCGTGGCCTGCGTGTCGGCGCACTGTTGTGCCGCGGCAATGAGACCGCAACTGCGACCGGCAAAGCCGAACTGGTCGCTGATGCGGTTGGTCGGATATGTCTTGGCGGTCTGCTCCATTTCGAGCGACCACTTGGTGTTCGCGACCGAGCCCTTCTTTGTGGTGATGAGGAGCACACCGGCCGACGCTTCTGTGCCGTACAGCGTGGCCGCGGCAGCGCCCTTCAGCACTTCGACTTTTTCAATCGAGGCCGGGTTGATGTCGTCGAGGCGCGACGGACGTCCACCGCCGCCGGTGCCGACGAAGCCGGACCCGAAGCCGCCGCCGTTGTCGATGCGGACACCGTCCACGTAGACGATCGGCTCGTTGTTCTGCGAGAGCGAGGCATTGCCGCGGATGCGGATGCGCGCGCCTTCACCGGTGGTGCCCGACGAGGGCAGCAGCATCAGGCCTGGCTCGCGGCCCTGCAGCGCATCGGAGAAGTTGGAGATCGGAGCATTCGCCGGCAGCTCGACCGACGCCACGGTGTTGCCCAGCTTACGGGCCTCCACCTGGCTGCCGCCGGTACCCGTCGTCACGACGGCCGACAGTTCAATGGCGGATTGGCGCAGCGTGATCGACACGCGGCCGATTGCGCCGGCCGTCACCTGGACGGTGGTGCTCGCCGCGGCATATCCAATCAGGCGAGCACGCACCGTCTGCGTGCCCACGGCGACGTTTGGAACTCGAAACGTGCCCTGAGCATTCGTGAGCGCGCCGACCGTTGCGCCGGTGCCCTGAATGGACACCTGAGCATTGGCCAACGGGCGCTGGCTTGCACCGTCAACAACGGTGCCTTCCACCGTGCCCGTACCCTGGGCGAGCAGTGCGCTGGGCAGCGCGAGGCCCAACAGGGCAAGAAAGGCGGTAGCGGCGCGCCACCTTATTACAGATCGCAGCATGAGCTTCCCTCCAGCTTGGGGGGTCAGAGCGTAGGAATTCGACAACTGAGAGGCCTACCCCGGTCACGTGCAACCGAGATCACGGCACTCGTAATTACCCGCCGAACCTCGATTCTGTCAACGCCATGTAACAACTGTGTTTAGCGCGACTTAGGGAGGTCCTGCCTTTTAAGCTCCCGCGCCATGGCCCGCGCCATGGCATCCGATGAGTCAATCGCGAGTCCACGCCGAAGCTCTCTCAGCGCAGAAGCGTTGTCACGCTGCAGCAAATGGATGCGCGCGAGCTGGAAATGTGCCTGCACGAGCGCGCCGTCGAGCGCCACCGCGCGGTCGAAATACCGCACGGCGTTCGTGAAATCCCCCTTCAGCAAGGTCACGTTGGCAAGGTTGAACCAGCCGAGTGGTTCGGATGCATCGGCATCGGTTGCGCGTCGTAGCGCCTCCTCGCCCGCCGTACTGTCCCCCGCCGCGCCAAGTGCGATGCCCAGGTTCACCATCGTGAGCGCGTTACGTGGGTCCCGCGCGAGTGCCCCTTCATATGAAGTGATCGCCGCCCGATAGTCGCCCGCCGCACGCTCGACGTTGCCCAGGCTCTGCAGCAATCGCGGATTGCCGGGCGCCACTTCGAGGCCGCGCTGGTACGCGATCCGCGCCGCCGGATAATCACCGCGCTCCGCGTACTTGTCGCCCATGAATCCGAGCGCCACTGACCAGCGGGAGCGCAAGGCGAAATCATGCGAACCCTCACGGGCCGCGGCGCTGGCGAGTTGCCGTCGGACCACCGGTTCGTTTCCGCCAATCAGGTGCAGCGAGGCAAGCGCCAGCGCGCGGATGTCGAGGTCCGGATCCTTGCTCAACAGCTCGAGGCGGCGGCGCTCATCATTCTCGATCCGCGTCGTGTCGGGCGCCGGAATGCTCTCGAGGTAGCGCGCGACGCCGGCGGCCATCGCCGCCACATTTCGCCGCGGACCAATCGAGTCGTACGACAGCAGGAGTCGGCGCATGCGCTGCAGCGGTTCGGCCGGTCCCCCGTCAATCACCAGCGGCGTACGCTCATACGCCCGCTGGTCGCGATTCACCGTCAGCTGCCCGAGCATCTCGCGGGCGGGTGGCTTGCCACGGCCCCACCAGGCCTTCGCTTCGCCCTCGAGCTGCGCCGTGGACTTTGCGGTGTGGCATGAGGCGCACGCCGTGGCGACTCCGAGCGTGCTGTCAGCGCGCGGGCGCGGAATCGCGATGCTATGATCCGAACGCGCATACCGCACGGCCGCACGCCCGGTTTTCGGATCGGTCGTTTCCGGCTGCTGCAGATACGGCATATGGCAGGCCGTGCACTTGCTGCCGGCAGAGCTCGCGGCGTGATGCGTATGCTCCACGACCTGTTCAGCCTTGCTCGCATGACACGAGGTGCACTGCCGGTTGTCATTGCGGCCCGGAATCGCGTCACCCGACACCGTGCGATAGCTCTGCGTGTGCGGATCGTGGCACGACGTGCAGGTCATGCCGCCGTTGATGTAGCAATCACTCGACGAGTGCGCTTCCTGATACGCAAAGGTGCGCACACGACCATCGGCGTGCAGCGGACGATCACCGAGCATCGGCAACTTGAGCGAATAGAACAGCTCTAGCGAATCGCCGGACACATACCCCTCACGTAGTTGGTCCTTGACCGAGTGGCATTGGTAGCAAACGCGCACCGACGCTTGTTTGTCGAGGGTTCGGAGTGACACGAGGCCGACGTCCGCCCGGTTCGCGAGCGCACCACGCTCGGCGAGTTCGACATGACGCTTGGCGGGGCCGTGACAGCTCTCGCAGTTGATCGCGAGCGATGTGAAGGTCGTTGTGCGGCCGGCATCCGTCTGCGTGACGCGCAGCTGGCTCGCGTGGCAGCTCTGGCAGTTGGCCCAGCGTGGTACGTCACCGAGTACGCGCGCCGGCGGCCAGTCACCGCAGTCGGAAAGGCGCATGGACTCCGTGATCGGCACCCAACCGCGCCCCGCTCGCGAGTTGGTATTGCAGAACCAGTTGTTGCCGTGGCGCGACCAGTCGAAGGGCACAAATCGCATCGTGCCGTCGGGCCGCTTCGTGACGAAGCCCTGCGTGCCGCCCCCTTCCATGTGCCCGCGGCCAATCACACCATCCACGTGCACCACCTGCGTGGAATCGTCGTCGCGCGTGATGACAAACTCGTACGCGCCGGCTTGCACGCGCGGCGTGACGACTGCGTCGCGAAACCGAATTGGGTTGCCGTTGAACGCGGCGATGACGACATCCGGTGATGCCGGTCCGCCGGCACGCCCATGAACCGAGGCCTGCCACTTCGCGAACTCCGCAGCGTGACACGTGGCGCAGCGTTCGGCACCGACAAAGTCTGATGGGGCAAAACGGGAAACGGGTGCCGCTTCGCGCGGGGCGGGCATCGTGGCGCTGCCGAGCGGACCCGGGAGGGCATACCGGAACGTGCGCCACGCAACGGTGACCGCCGCTGCGATCGCGATGACAATTCCTGCGGCGCGCAGCAGCCGCGTTCGGGCGCGCGGTGACCAACGCGAGGCGGCGGCCCGTCGAGCGGCGCGCGGGTCAGGCCGCGACTGGTCGTTCTCGCGTTGCGGCCGCTTGTTCTTTCCACCGCGACTCATGGCGCCGCTCCCGGCCGCGACCATCCCGGCCCTTGGCAGCGACAGAGCGTGCGAATCTGCGTGACGAGCGCGCGAATCTCCGTTGGCGTCAGCGTTGCCCCGAAGGCGGGCATGCGCGGCGATCGCGCCGCGTTGAGTCCGCCGGTGGCGATCACGTCATACAGCGAATCGTCGGGTCGGCGACTCATTGCATTTCCGTCGGAATGTTTTGCGGGCGGAATCGGTTGGTACTTCGCGTCGGGTCCGTCGCCACTACCCGTGGCGCCGTGGCAACTCGCGCACCACTTGGCGTAGAGCGCCGGCGCATTCGGCGCGACGGTCGTGGCGGTGCGCGGCGCAGTGGCCGTTGTCATGGCCAGCGGAACGTCGGCGCCTTTGGCGCCACTTGAGAGAAACTTGATGATCAGCTCGCGCACGGGAACGGCGAGCACCGGCTTCGGCATCGCCGCGCCGGGCAGCGTACGCTGCGGATCCTCGATCATTGCACGGATGTATGCGGCGGATCGACGCGCGCCAACGGTGCTTAGCGACGGCGCACTACGACCGCCGTCACCGTCGAGCTCGTGGCACCCGAGACAGGCGGTTTGTGTACGGAGCAACGTTTGCGCCTTGCGCGCTTCGTATAGCGGAATCGTCTGCTGCGCGTGAGCCACACGCAGCACCGATGCGAGAAGGAACGCGGCGACGAATCTCACCGGGCAAAGTCTAGGGCGCATCACGCGCGCCGGGTAGTTGCCGTAAAGCCAGAGGGCCCGGCGCGCATGCGCCGGGCCCTCTGTGTCGTTGTAGTTCTTCGGCTACCGTCTACCGTACACGGTCTACGGTCAACGTTTGTGGTCGTTTACCAGCGGTAGTGCGCAAACGCCTTATTGGCGTCCGCCATGCGGTGCGTGTCTTCCTTCTTCTTGACCGCGTTGCCTTCACCCTTCGAGGCGCTGATCACTTCGGCGGCCAGCTTCTCGGCCATCGACTTTTCGTTCCGATCGCGCGAGAACGAGATCAGCCAGCGCATCGCCAGCGCCGTACGGCGCTCGGGGCGGACTTCAACGGGCACCTGGTACGTCGCACCGCCAACTCGGCGGCTCTTCACTTCGACGACAGGCTTGAGGTTCGTCAGCGCCTGCTTGAAGACGGTCACGCCGGACTGTGACGTGCGCGTCTCGACAAGATCCATCGCGCCGTAGAAAATCTTTTCGGCGGTGGCCTTCTTGCCCTGGTACATCAGGACGTTGATGAACTTCGAAACGGTCTGGCTGTCATAGCGGGCGTCCGCGAGGATCACGCGCTTGACACTCTTTTTTCGGCGGCTCATTTGGTGGTCGCTCCGACCTTGCCACCCTTCGGCCTCTTGGTGCCGTACTTGGAGCGGCTCTTGTTTCGGCCGTTGACGCCGGATGCGTCAAGCTTGCCACGAACGATGTGATAACGCACGCCTGGAAGATCCTTCACGCGGCCGCCGCGAATGAGCACGATCGAGTGCTCCTGCAGGTTGTGGCCTTCGCCGGGGATATAGGCGGTGACTTCGAATCCGTTGGTGAGGCGAATACGCGCAACTTTACGGAGCGCGGAGTTCGGCTTCTTCGGGGTGGTGGTGTACACGCGAGTGCACACGCCACGCTTGAAGGGATTCGCTTTGAGCGCTGGCGCCTTTTCCTTGCGGGCAACGTCGCGCCGGCTCTTGCGAACGAGCTGGTTGATTGTCGGCATCTAACCCTGAGTCTTGTTCGTCGATCTGCTTCTGCGTGGATCACCCTAGGAGTTAGGGTGGCACGGAACAGTCTCGAAAGATAGACGGGCGCCTGCCCGATTTCAAGCTGGCTAAGTGGCGCTGCGGCAAGGGGTAACGGGGTCCCTACGGGATCCCGGGACGCTTCGGCCGGGGCACCGTATCAGTTACGGCTTCTTGTCCGGATTGATGCGGCTCCAGAAGAGGATCACACCGCAGCCCGAGCGGAAGCGGCTTCCGTACTTGGCCGGCACCTGCGCGGCGCCGGTGTACACCTCGACGCCCTCAATACCATCTGGCGCGATGGCATTCATATCAAACAACGGCTGCGCAGGCTCCATGCCGAACTGGTACGCGGCCGAGCCGTCCAGGTACACGTCCATGTAGCAGGCGGCGCGCGTGCCGGTCGAAATCATGACGGCGGGATCGAGGGTATCCGCAACGGCGGTACGACACACCGTACAAGTCGAAACCGGCACTCGCCCGTTGACGGCAAACGACTGCAGCCCACTGTTCTCGATCTTGAGTCCACCGACGGCGTCGAGCATTTCGGCCGTGCGCTTCTTGCTCCACCGCGCCACATCGTCGCGCCCAAAAAACCGGCCGACGCCCTGTTTCTGACGGGCGAAGAACTCGCTCATCTTCGCGGACCCATCCGGCGCGTTGGGATTCGCCACCTCAATTGTCGTTACCGGCCCAGACGGCGCTCCGCGTGGGCGCGTGATGACGATGTCGTCGTACGCAAGCCGCAGTTCGAGACTGACCACGCGACGCTCGCGTACATCAATCGTCGTCGATTCCTCGCGAAAGCCCATCGCCCGGACGCGAACCATCACACTTCCCGATGCAAGATTCGGAATGTCATAGCGCCCGGCCGTGTCGGTGCGCACGGAACGCTGAAGTGACGCGATGAATACTTCGGCGCCCTCCACCGGCGCACCCCCGCTATCCACCACCACCCTGCCTCGTACGCGGCCAGGCGTCGGCGCGCGCACGGTCGTGTCCTGCGCGAAGAGCGGTGCGGCGAGGAGCGCAGCCGCGCACAGCGCAACGACCGGACGCAAGGCGGCAGCGTCGCGACGGGCCGGACTCACAGATCCACCACCGTGTACACGGGCAGCACATCTCGCGCGCGCACGGCGGCTTCGAACTCGCCGAGCAGATGCGAAATGGAGTTGGCGTAGTAGCTCACGAGCTCACGTCCCCTGGGAAGCACTACGATGCCGTCCGGACCGCGCGCCACGGCGCGCCGCATCCATAGCAACTCTACTGCCCGATCGATCACCGCGTCCAGCGGTGCGTGGGCGTCAACGATCTGGCGGCCATCTTCGATCAGCGATTGACGAAGTTCGCCGACGCGGTCCAGCAGCAGCGGGCGCGGTACGTAATCGGCGTCAAGTGACTGAATCGCGGCACATACCAGTGGCACGGCCGGCACGGGCATGAGTTCGCCAATCCGCCGCATCGCGTCGTCGGCAATGCCCTGCACTTCAGCCAAGCGTTCGTGTCGTTCGAGCGCGAAGATGTTGCGGCCTCGGGCTTTGAGCTCGGCGAACCAGGGCGAGAGCGGCACCGGTTCGCCGATCACCACGACCGCATCGCCGTGACGTTTCCAGCTGCGCGTGACAATGCGAAACGTGTTCCAGAGCGCATACCAGAGGACCATGCTGAACTGCACGATCCTCGGCGGCGGACGGTGGCCATCCTCGGGGTGCAACTCGCGGAGGAGCGAGCGATCCTCGAGTACGCGATCGTAATTGATCGCCACCGGCACGATATACACGCGCTCGGCGACGGCCGGGTCGCGCGCGACGCCGATGATGTAGTCGAGCAGTCCGATTTTGGCCGGGCGGAAATTTCCGTCGCGCGTGAGTCCGCCTTCCGGGAAAATTCCCTGCGTCACGCCGTTCTTCGTGATGAGCTGCACGTAGCGCTCGAGGACGGCGTGATAGAGCGTCTCGCGAAAGCGGCGCCGAATGAAATACGCGCCAAAAGCCTTGAAGAGGTACTCGAGCGGAAACACGCGCGCCCACTCGCCCACGGCGTAGGAGATGGCCACCTGCCCGCCGAGCGCGTGCGCAGCCAGGATGTAGTCGGCGTTGGACCGATGGTTCATCAGGTAAACGATCACCGCATCGCGCGGGAGCTCCGCCACTGCCGATGCACGCTTGTCGACAATCGAAACGCGAAAGAACAATTTGATTGCCGCTTCAGCGACAGCCAGCCCGATCTGGTAATAGAACCAGAGCGAGAAGGCTGGGACGACTTCATTGAGGTAGGTGCGAACGCGCGTCCACGCTTCGTGTTCGGTGACTCCATGCTCGATGACGTGGGCTCTGACTGCCGCTGCGATTTCCGCGTCGTCGAGCAGCGTGGCGATGATCGTCGCGCGGTCGGCGAGCTTGAAGCGGTCCACGCGCGCACCGAAGCGTTTGTGGGCGCGGAGCGACGAGCGATGGGCCCACCGCCGCCACCAGCGCGCGGCGACCCCGGTGAGGAGCAACATCAGGCCAATCGCGACAACTGCGCCCAGCCCGAATGCGAGGAGGTTCGAGCGAATCATGGCGTCTGCATGCGCACCGGGATGTTAGCGCCGGAGAACGGTCGCAGCGATGACACCGCCAGAGCTGGGAAATACGCCCCGTTGATGCAACCGGACGGCCACGCCGTGCATGTGGCTACTTCGCCAGCGCATTCCAGTCCCGCGGCGCATCCGTCACGGGTTGAAGGATCCTCCAGCCGACGAGCACCATCGCGAAGAGCGACACCAGCGCGATGGCCTGTCCCGTAAGCTCTGGCGCGCCATTCCGCTGGACGACCACATACATGATCACGCTCCAGAGAAGCGGACCGGTGACGGCGGAGAAACGACCAACCATTCCGTAGAGTCCGTAGAACTCGCCGATACGATCCGGCGGCGTGAGGCGCAGCATGTACGGACGATCTGCGCTCCAGATTCCGCCCATTGCCACTCCAGCCTGCACGGCCACCAGATAGAGCCAGCCGACGGGCAACCGGAAGAAACCGATCGCCGCCGCAAGCGTGAACGTCCAGAGCCAGATAAAGAGCACGATGTTCAGGGTGCGCTTGGGTCCGATCTTGTCCACGAGCCAGCCCCACACGAATCCACCGACCACCGCGAACGAAATCGCGGCCATCATAACGAGCTGTGCCGTGTGCTCGCCGGCTTCTTTTGTACCGCCATTCACCATTGCGACGTTGATCGCGTACAAGGACATGTACGAAATCACAGTGTTGATCGCGTCGGTATAGAAAATCCGCCCGAGCAGGAATCGGAGCAGGCCGGGATACTTGTGGCCTTCCTTCAATGTGCGAAGGGTCTGGGCCGTGGACTCCTTGATCACGGCCAACCCAAACACCGGGCGCGGATTGGGGTTCCCTCGCTCCTTCACCAAGAGGAAACAGGGGATCGCAAAGATCAGGAAGGTCGCGGCAATTATTCCGAAGAGCAGCGGCTTGTCCTTCGTGCCGAGGAGGAGGCCGATGGCGACGGCAAGGTACGAACCGAGATACCCGACGCCCACGCCGATGCCGCTGATCCGTCCGCGGTTGTGTTCCGTTGTCACCTCGGGCAACAGCGAATCATAGAACTGCAGCCCCGCCTGATACGCAGCGTTGCCAACGATGAACAGCCCCGCCGACATGAGATACGAGCCGCGCGCGATCAGCGCGGTGCAGGCGCAACAGATGACCGTCGTCCAAATGAGGAATGGCATCCGGCGCGCGGCACGATCGGTCATCGCGCCAAGCAGCGGCGAAATGACAAAGATCATCCCCATGGACATCGTGGTGATGATGCCGTACACCGAGTCGGCGCGTTGGGCCCCGACTTCGTCGCGCACATAGAGGGAGAAGTAGAGCGACACTACGCCCATCGAAAAAATCGTGTTCGCCAGGTCGTACAGCACCCAGCTCACCACGGCACGCTGCGGGATGACTCGGGTCGGTTCCGTCATGTCAGCTGGGCTCGCCGCCGGCGCGCACGGACGAGTCGGTGCTCAGTTGGCCGCGAAGCAGTACAACAGCCCGGCGCCACCGGTCGCAACCAGATTGGGCTGGCTGCACCCACGCGACGCGTGCGTCGAGTTCCATGACGAGTTACCACCGCCCGTGCGGTCGCTGTGACCGAGCATCGCGCTGCCCGTGGCGGCGTTGCTCGTGTAGTTGCTGCAGGTGGTGTCGAACGTGCCGCCTACGGCGCGCCCAAACGAGTCGGAGCCCGTGATGATGTCGTGGGTGTTCGGCGTGTCGCCAACGCCGTTCACCGGAAGTCCCTTCTCGGTGAGCGCGTTGACCTTGTTCATCTGGCTACGGTCGCGAATGATGTCGCCATGCAGGTCGGCGGCATTCGCGGCAATGAGCGCGCCCTTCACGTTGTGCCAGGGACCGCTACCGATCCGGTCACGCGCATTGATCGGTTTGCCATCGGCGGCCGTTGCGCTGAGATAGGCACGCCACGTCCGGCCCGGCGCCTGCGCGACACCTGACGCGTCGGCCAACGTCTTGCAGTGCGCATCAGCGCCATCGAGTCCGCCAAGATTGGCGCCGTCACCCTTGCCCGCACTGGTGACGAAAAAGCTCATCGGGCTGGCGGGCTGGGCCGGAGCCTGCGCCGGCGCCACGGTCGACGTCAATGCCACCGCCGCGACCGCGGCAAATGCGTACGTGAGTTTCTGCATCGGATTCCTTCCGGTCAGAGTGGGCAAACCGCTCCGAGAAAACATACCTCTAAACGAAACGGCCCGGAGCGGTGAACCACCGCCCCGGGCCGTTCTGCCTACTGCCTGCTGCGCGCTGCCTACTCTTCGTCCGGCAACGCCGCGAAAGGCACCAGCCCTTCTGCCAACGGCGTGCCGAGCAATCCGGACGCCATCGTATCTGTGCTGAAGGACGTCGCCTCCACCGGCATCGGTGGCGGCTCGATGTCCATGTCCACTTCCTGGTACCGGTACATACCTGTGCCGGCCGGGATGAGGTGGCCGATGATGATGTTCTCCTTGAGGCCGAGGAGGTTATCCTTGGCGCCACGGATGGCAGCATCGGTCAGCACACGCGTGGTCTCCTGGAAGCTCGCCGCCGAGATGAACGACTGCGTCGTCAGCGAGGCCTTCGTGATCCCCAGCAGAAGCGGCTCGGACGCCGCGGGCTTGTGCTTCTTTTTCTTCGCCCGGTCGTTCGCGTCGCGGAATGCGATCTTGTCCACGTTCTCGCCCTCGAGGAATTCCGTATCTCCCGAATCGAGTACGCGGACCTTCTGCAGCATCTGGCGCACAATCACGCCGATATGCTTGTCGTTGATCTTCACGCCCTGGAGTCGGTAAACCTCCTGCACTTCGTTCAGGAGATACTCCTGCACGGCGCGCGGGCCCTTGATGCGAAGAATGTCGTGCGGATTCACCGGACCTTCCGACAGACGGTCGCCGGCGCGCACGCGGTCACCCTCGTGCACCCGGAGATGCTTGCCAGCCGCCACTTCATACAGCTGGGCGGTCTGCGTTTCGTCCGGCGAGCCATCCGTCCGGAGCGGCTGAACAAAGATCTCACGCTTGCCGCGCTTGATCTCGCCAAACCGCACGATGCCGTCCACTTCGGAGATCGTCGCCGGATCCTTCGGACGACGCGCTTCGAAGAGTTCCGCGACGCGCGGGAGACCGCCCGTGATGTCGCGGGTCTTGTACGCTTCGCGTGAAATCTTCGCGAGCACCGTGCCCGCCGTGATGTCGTCGCCATTCTCGATGGTGAGCTGCGCACCCACCGGAATCACGAAGTCGCGAATACGCTTTTCCTTGCCACCCTTGGTCTGCCAGATCTCGATATGCGGGTGGAGCTTCTTCTCACGGTCATCGATGACGACGCGCTGACGGAGGCCGGTGAGCTCGTCGAGCTCCTCGGCAAACGTTTCGTCTTCCACGAGGTCGACAAAGCGAATCTCGCCGGCGACGTCCGCGATGATCGGGTTGGTGTACGGGTCCCAGCTGAAGACCACCTGGTCCTTCTGCACGTCGTCGCCATCCTTGACCGACAGGATTGCGCCGAGCGGTACCTGCAGACGGGCGGTGATCGTCGCGTTCTTGTCCTTCGAAGCGCGAATGAAGATCTCGCCTTCGTAGGACGTGACGATCTGCTGGTTTTCCTTGTTCGTGACGTTGATGAGCCGATCACCGAACTCGATGATGCCGGCCACCTTCGTCTTCCGCGCCGTCTGCTCGGCAATACGCGCTGCCGTGCCGCCGATGTGGAAGGTGCGCAGCGTGAGCTGCGTGCCCGGTTCACCGATCGACTGTGCGGAGATGATGCCCACGGCCTCGCCGAGGTCCACCATCTGCATGGTGGCCAGATTGCGGCCGTAGCACATGCGGCAGAGTCCCCGTTTCGCTTCGCAGGTGAGCACCGAACGGATTTTGACCGTTTCAATGCCCGACTCTTCGATCGTGCGCGCGGTGTCTTCGTCGACCATCTGGCCAGCCTCGACCAGCAACGTGCGCCGGCCGGACGCGTCCAGCAGCTGCGGATCTTCGATGTCCTCACCGGCCACGTTGCCGACAATGCGCTCGGACAACGGTTCGATGATGTCTTCGCCTTCCTTCAAGGCGCCGATCTGGAGACCCATGATGGTGCCGCAATCCTCCTCACTGATCGTCACGTCCTGTGCGACGTCGCAGAGGCGGCGCGTGAGATAGCCGGCGTCGGCCGTCTTGAGTGCCGTGTCGGCCAGACCCTTACGGGCACCGTGCGTCGAGATGAAGTACTCGAGCACCGAGAGGCCTTCACGGAAATTCGACTTGATCGGACTTTCAATGATTTCGCCGATACCGCCGGTGAGCTTCTTCTGCGGCTTCGCCATCAGGCCGCGCATACCGGCGAGCTGACGGATCTGGTCACGCGACCCTCGCGAACCGGAATCGAACATCATGAACACTGGGTTGTAGCCCTGCTGCGACTCACGCATGTGCTTGACCATCGCGTCGGCGATGTCGTTATTCGCGTGGGTCCAGGTGTCGATGACCTTATTGTAGCGTTCGCCGTTCGTGATGTTGCCGGTCTGGTACGCCTTCTGGAAACGCTCGACGCGCGTGCTGGCTTCCTCGAGGAGCGACTCCTTCTCCGCCGGAATCTCGAGATCCTCGATCCCGATGGAGACACCGCCGCGGGTGGCATTGCGGAAGCCGAATTCCTTCAGACGATCCAGGAACGACACCGTCGTGGCGAGGCCAGAGCGGCGATACGACTCGAACACCAGCTCCGAGAGCGCCTTCTTCTTCATGTCGCGATTCTGGAAACCGATTCCAGGCGGGACAATCTGGTTGAAGAGCACGCGGCCGACGGTCGTGATTTCCCACTTCGGCTTGGTGTCGTCCGTCGTGAGGTAGTACCGCACCGGCGAGTGCACGTCCATGCGGCGCATGGCGAGCGCCATCTCGATTTCCACTGCCGACGTGTACGACGGCAGCTTGGCCACCTGCTTCGGATCCTTGATCAGATCGTCGAAGCCCGGCGGAGCCTTGGTCGCGAAGTAGCACCCCAGCACGATGTCCTGTGACGGCTCTGCCACCGGCCGACCGTCGGCCGGCTTGAGAATGTTGTTGCTCGAGAGCATGAGCACGCGTGCTTCGAGCTGCGCCTCATAGGACAGCGGCACGTGCACGGCCATCTGGTCACCGTCGAAGTCGGCGTTGAACGCCGCGCAAACGAGGGGGTGAATTCGAATGGCCTTGCCCTCCACGAGCACGGGCTCGAACGCCTGGATGCCCAGACGGTGAAGCGTCGGCGCGCGGTTGAGCAGCACGGGATGGTCGCGAATGATCTCTTCGAGAATTTCAAAGACTTCGTTCGACTCACGCTCCACGATCTTCTTGGCGCGCTTGACCGTCTCGGCGATGCCCTTCTCGACGAGCTTATGGATGATGAACGGCTTGAAGAGTTCAAGCGCCATCGCCTTCGGGAGGCCGCACTGGTGGAGCGAAAGCTCCGGGCCCACGACGATGACCGAGCGGCCCGAGTAGTCCACGCGCTTGCCGAGCAGGTTCTGACGGAACCGGCCCTGCTTGCCCTTGAGCATGTCGGACAGCGACTTGAGCGGACGCTTTCCACGACCACGGATCGCCTTGGAGCGGCGGCCGTTGTCGAAAAGTGCGTCCACCGATTCCTGGAGCATGCGCTTCTCGTTCCGGAGAATGACTTCCGGCGCGCGATGCACGATGAGCTTCTGGAGGCGGTTATTGCGGTTGATGACACGACGATAGAGATCGTTGAGATCCGACGTCGCGAAGCGGCCGCCGTCGAGCGGAACGAGCGGACGGAGATCCGGCGGGATCACGGGGATCACGTCGAGAATCATCCATTCCGGCTTGTTGCGCACGTCGCCGTGATCACCCGAGTTGCGGAAGGCGTCAACCACCTTCAGCCGCTTGAGCTGCTGCTTCTTCTTGTGCTGCGACGTCTCGACGAGCACGTCCTTTCGGAGCTGCTCGGCAACCTTGTCGACATCAATACGGCGGAGCAGTTCACGCACCGCCGGTGAACCGATGTCGGCGTTGAACGCCGTGTCGCCTTCTTCCTTGGCCTTGGCGCGCAGCGTCAGATACTGCTCTTCATCGAGCAGCTCGTTCGCGTGCACTTCCTGCTGGCCCGGCTCGATCACGACGTAGTTCGAGTAGTAGACGACCTTCTCGAGCTCACGGAGCGTGAGGTCGAGGAGGTTGCCCATCGGACTCGGCAGCGTCTTGAAGAACCAGATGTGCGCTACCGGTACCGCGAGCTCGATATGGCCCATGCGATCGCGCCGGACTTTACTGAGCGTCACTTCGACGCCGCAGCGATCGCAGATCACGCCACGATATCGGATGCGCTTGTACTTGCCGCAATGGCATTCCCAGTCCTTGACGGGACCGAAGATGCGCTCGCAGAAGAGGCCGTCCTTCTCGGGCTTGAACGAACGGTAGTTGATCGTTTCCGGCTTGGTGACTTCGCCCCACGACCACCAGGAGCGCAGGCCGGCCATCTCGAGACGTTCCCGTTCCTTGCTGTCGCGCGGACCACGGATCTCCTCGGGGGAGGCGATCCGGATCTGGATATAGTCAAACGCGGCTGAGCGCGTTTCGCGTGCGTTGCGAAAATCAATCATGGGTTATTCCTCGCTCCCATTGGTGAAGGGAGAGTTGTAGCCGTCGGCATTCGCATCCATCGTGACGTGGATGCCGAGCGCCTGGAGCTCCTTCACGAGCACGTTGAATGATTCCGGCGTGCCCGGTTCAGGCAGGTTCTGCCCCTTCACAATCGCCTCGTACACCCGTGAACGCCCGTTCACGTCGTCCGACTTGACCGTGAGGATTTCCTGGAGCGTGTGCGCGGCGCCATACGCCTCGAGCGCCCACACTTCCATTTCGCCAAAACGCTGGCCGCCGAACTGCGCCTTACCAGCGAGCGGCTGCTGCGTGACGAGCGAGTACGGTCCGATGGAGCGCGCGTGGATCTTGTCGTCGACGAGATGGCTGAGCTTCAGCATGTAGACATGCCCCACCGTCACCGGCGACGAGAACTTCTCGCCCGTCCGGCCGTCGCGCAGGAAGATCTTGCCGCCCGGCTGGAGTCCCGTATAACGGAGGAGCTCCACCGCCGCCTTGTCGACGTCGGCATCAGACTTCTTGACCAGCATCGCGGCGAGCGCCGGATAGCCAGCCTCTTCGAGCAGTTCGGCACCGGTCATGGCGGACCGCTTCTCGAGTTCCTTGGCCGCCTTCTTGAACTCAGGCTTCCGCGCAGCGGCGAAGTCCTCGCTCTCGGTGGCGTCTTCATTGAACTTCACGCCGTGGCCGAGCGCCTCGATCTCACGATCGGAGAGCTCCTTGGCGGCGGCCGCGATGAAATCGCGGATCGAATGGAACACGTCGCGTGCGTCCTGCGACATCGTGCGGCTGCCCAGATCGTTCAGCGTCGCATCCGCGAGCAGCTCAACTCGTGCTTCCGCCCCGACTTCCGGGCGAATGTCCCTGAGCAGCGTCTTGATTTCCTTGTCGGTCGGCGCAGGCGCCGGCGCGTTCAGGCGCAACGCGTCGCGCACCCAGTTCATACCGGCCAGCTTCAGCAGCATGCCGATCTCGCGCTCGTTGGCGCCCTGAAACACCGGCGTCTTTGCGTAGAAGCCGAGGATCCGCGCCGCCCATCCAAGATGGGTTTCGAGAATTTGCCCGACGTTCATACGGCTCGGCACGCCGAGCGGGTTGAGCACGATGTCCACCGGACGACCGTCCGGCAGGAACGGCATGTCTTCTTCAGGCACGATGCGGGCAACAATACCCTTATTGCCGTGACGGCCGGCCATCTTGTCGCCCACCGAGATCTTGCGCTTCTCGGCGAGGTAGACCTTCACAAGCTGAATCACGCCCGGCGGGAGCTCATCGGGCTGGAGAATGCGGTCGATGCGCTCTTCCGCCTTCTCTTCGATGCGCGCCTTCACTTCGTTGGCCGCGTCGATGATCTCGCGGATGGCGTCATTCACCTTCTTGTTCTCGACCCGGAAGGTCTTGAGGTCGAGCGTGGCAAGGCGCACGCCGTCGAGGACATCGCCCGAGAGCTTCGTGCCCGCGGGAATCGCCTCTTCCACCGTGCCGGACTTAAGCGCGAGCGCGACGACCTGACCGTCGAGCAGTTCCTTCAGCTCGCCGTCACGCACGTCGTTCACGTGCACCTTTTCCTCACCTTCGAGGCGGCGCACTTCGCCAATCCGTTCGCCGCGGTCCTTTTCGACCACCTGGTCTTCAACGCGCGAGAAGATCTTGACGTCGATGACGACGCCTTCGACACCCGGCGAAACCTTGAGCGACGAATCCTTCACGTCCTTCGCCTTCTCACCGAAGATGGCCGTCAGCAGCTTCTCTTCCGGCGAGAGCTCCGTTTCACCCTTCGGCGTGATCTTGCCGACGAGGATGTCGCCCGGACGCACATGTGCGCCGATGCGAACGATGCCGCGCTCGTCGAGATCCACAAGCGACTCTTCCGAGACGTTCGGGATTTCCCGCGTGATTTCTTCCTGGCCGCGCTTGGTATCGCGGACATGAAGTTCCATCTCCTGGATGTGGATGGACGAGTACACGTCCTCCTTGACCAGGCGCTCGGAGAGCACGATGGCGTCTTCGAAGTTGTGTCCATACCACGGCATGAACGCGACGAGCACGTTGGAGCCGAGGGCGAGCTGGCCATGTTCCGTTGCGGCGCCGTCGGCGAGCACTTCGCCCGCCTTGACGGTCTGACCGCGCCGGACGATCGGGCGCTGATTGATTGCCGTGTCCTGATTCGTGCGCCAGTACTTCCGGACCTTGTAGCGGTCCTGCTGCGTGAGCCGCGCGAGCGGTTCGTCGGCGCCCTTCTTTCCCTTCTCTGCCGGGCCGGCATCAACGATGATCTCGTCGGCCGTTACGCGCGTCACGACACCGCTACGCTTGGCGATGACCATGGCGCCCGAGTCCCGCGCGACCGTCTCTTCAAGGCCCGTGCCCACGAGCGGCGTCTGCGGGTTGAGGAGCGGCACGCTCTGGCGCTGCATATTCGAGCCCATGAGCGCACGATTGGCGTCGTCGTGCTCAAGGAACGGGATGAGCGCGGCGGCGATGGAGACGAGCTGTTCCGGCGCGACATCCATGTAGTCGATGCGCGACGGCGGCGTGAGTGGGAAGTCCGACCCATGACGGCAGAGCACGAGCTCGTCGACGAAGGTATGGTCGTCGGCCAACTTCGCATTCGCCTGCGCGATGATGGAGTCTTCTTCCTTGTTCGCGTCCAGCCAGGTGATTTCGGTGGTGCTCACCTTGCCGTTCTTCACGACGCGGTACGGCGTTTCCACGAAACCGAGGTCGTTCACGCGCGCATAGCACGCCAGCGACGTGATGAGTCCGATGTTCGGACCTTCTGGCGTTTCGATGGGGCACATGCGGCCGTACTGCGAGTAGTGCACGTCACGGACTTCGAAGCCGGCACGCTCACGCGTGAGGCCGCCAGGTCCGAGCGCCGAGAGACGACGCTTGTGCGTCAGCTCGCCGAGCGGATTGGTCTGGTCCATGAACTGCGAGAGCTGGCTCGACCCGAAGAACGCCTGAATGACGGCGCTCACGGTGCGGGCATTGACCAGGTCGTCGAGCGCGATTTTCTCGGTGTCCTGGTTGATGCTCATGCGCTCCTTCACGAGGCGCGCCATACGTGAGAGGCCCACCGAGAACTGGTTGGCGATGAGCTCGCCCACCGAGCGAATGCGGCGGTTACCCAGATGATCGATGTCATCCACATGGCCGCGGCCTTCGTGGAGTTCCACGAGGTACCGGACGATGGCGATGAAGTCTTCCTTCGTCAGGACCGTGTGGTTTGACGCCGTCGTCAGACCGAGGCGCTGGTTGATCTTGTAGCGGCCGACGCGGCCGAGGTCGTAGCGCTTGGGCGAGAAGAACAGGCGCTCGAGCGCCTGCTTGGCGGTTTCCTTGTTCGGTGCGTCGCCCGGACGGAGGAGCGAGTAGATCGCCTTCAACGCTTCGGCTTCGCCGAACTCGGATTCGGTCGACTCCTTGTGGCCTCGGCGACGACGGGCTTCGTCGTCGAAGTGGCCGGGGTTTGTCGGGTCCTTGGCGAGCGTGTTCTTGATGAGCGTGCTCTCGGCGCGGCCACTCGGCACGAAGCAGCGGACCTTGTTCAGGCCGTGCTTGCGAAGGCGCTTGGCGAGGGTCTCCTTGAGCATGTCGCCAGCTTCGGCAATGACTTCGCCGGTTTCCGGGTCGGACGCGTCAACGGCAATCACGCGCGCCACCGGACGTTCGCCACGCTCGAGGGCCTCGAGTTCGTCTCGGAGGTCCACCGTGCCATAGCTCGCGAACACCTTGATCGTGTCGATCTTGAGGCGGCGGAGGCGGTTGAACACCTCTTCCGTCAGCTCATCACCTTCGCGCACGGCCAAGTCGGCTTCGGCGCGCTCACGCTCGGCGCGGGCCTTCTTGGTCTTGAGCTTTGGTGCGTCGATTACTGCCGCTTCTCCGGCAAGGGTAACCGTCTCCGCGACGATCGCCCCGATGACTTCGCGGTTCTCGGCGCGGCCTTCGCGCTTCTTGGTCAGGTCGAGCTCACGCACCGCGAAGAACAGACGCAGGATGTCGGAGTTCGAGCCGTACCCGAAGGCGCGCAAGAGCGCGGTGGCCGGGAACTTCTTCTTCTTGTCGATGTGGACGTAAATGATGTCGTGGATGTCGACAGTGAACTCCACCCATGAGCCACGGAACGGGATGATGCGACTCGAGATAAGCCGCTGTCCGTTTGGATGCGTCGACTCTTCGAACACGACTCCAGGCGAGCGGTGCAGCTGGCTCACGATGACGCGTTCGGCGCCATTGATCACGAAGGTGCCGAGCGGAGTGAGCAGCGGAAGCTCTCCGAGGTAGACCTCCTTCTCGATCTGGTTCTTGATGCGCTTCTTGCCTTCGACGGGCTCGGGCTCGAAGACCGTCAGGATCAGCGTCGCCTTGAGCGGCGCCGAGTAGGTCATGTCGCGCTCGATGCACTCTTCGACGGAGTACTTCGGCTCACCCAAGGTGTATTTCTTGAAGTCGAGCGAGAAGTTCTCGTGGACGTCGGTGATGGGGAACAGGTCCTTGAAGACCCGCTCGAGACCCACGTCCTCGCGATTGGCCGCGGCTGCGTCGAGCTGCAGCAGCGACTCGAAGGCGCGGGTCTGGATGTCGAGCAGGTGGGGCATCCCCATGCCCTGCTCGAGCTTTCCGAAGGAAATCTGCTTAATCATGTCGTTCCGGGGCTCACCCGGGAGGTTTTCTGCCATGCACAAAGCGCCACGCCCCGGCACCCGACAGGTTGTTCTGTGGGATGACGGTGCGCGTGCAGTCTGACCGCGGTGCTGC
This sequence comes from Gemmatimonadota bacterium, assembly GCA_026387935.1. Classification (GTDB taxonomy): domain Bacteria; phylum Gemmatimonadota; class Gemmatimonadetes; order Gemmatimonadales; family Gemmatimonadaceae; genus Fen-1231. The sequence goes on from JAPLKU010000021.1 coordinate 165,825, forward strand.
GAGTGTAGCGGTGGAGCGAAGTCGTCACGGAATCGAAGTCAAGTAGAGGTGGCAGTAGGCAGCGGGCAGTTGGCAGTGGTTACTGCCAACCCCCAGCTGTCATCTGTCAGCCGTTACTTGACCTCGACGGTCGCGCCCTGCTCTTCGAGCTTGGCCTTGATCTGAGCCGCTTCGTCCTTGGTGGCGCCGGCCTTCACGACCTGCGGGGCACCATCGACCAGATCCTTGGCTTCCTTCAAGCCAAGACCGGTAACTTCGCGAACCACCTTGATGACCTGAATCTTCTTCGCGCCGGCTTCTTTGAGCGTGACGTTGAATTCCGTCTGCTCTTCGGGCGCAGCGGCCGCGCCGCCACCACCGCCAGCCGGGGCGCCAGCCGCCACCGCCGAGATGGTCACGTTGAACTTCGTCTTGAAAGCGTCGATAAGCTCGACGAGCTCGATGACCGACTTGTTGCCGATCGCTTCGAGGATCTCGTCGTTGCTCAGGGTTGTGGTAGCCATTGTCTGTTCTCCGTAAGTATTTCCCAGGGTTACCTGGGGCGTGTGTGTGTCAGGCAAACGCCTGGGGAATCAAGCCGCCTGCTGGGGGGCGTCCATCTGGGTCTTTTTTGCTTCCAGCGCCAACGCGAACATCGCCAGCACGCTGTTCATCGCGCCGACGAGCTGCCCGAGGGCCTCATCGCGCGTGGGCAGGGATGCCAGCTTCTTGACCAGCGCCTCATCTACTGCGGCGCCTTCGTACAACCCACCCTTCACGAGCGGGCGCTGGTCGTTTTCCTTGCGGAAATCGGTCAGCACCTTGGCCGCGGCAATCGCGTCCTTTGCGACGATGACGCCGGTTGGTCCCTTGAGCCGGATGCCGGCCAGACCACTTTCGTTGACGGCTTTGAGCGCGAGCGAATTTTTGATGACCACGTACTCGACGCCCGCGCGGCGCAGGCGCCGGCGAAGGTCGGTCATCCGCTTCACGTTCAGGCCGGTGAAATCGGTGTAATAGAGGGCTGTTGAGCCCTTGATCTTGTCCTTGAGCTCGGCAACGAGCTGTTCTTTTTCAGGTCGTTTCATGGCGCGTTACCGGTAGGGAGTGGTGTCGATTTTCACGCCCGGGCCCATCGTGCTGGACACCGCAACGGTTCGCACGTACACGCCCTTCGTGGCACTCGGCTTTGCACGGACAATCGTGTCCATGAAGGCCGTGAAGTTCGTTTCGAGCGACTCGACCGGGAACGAGACCTTGCCGATGGCGGCGTGGACAATGCCCGCTTTGTCGACACGGAACTCGATCTTACCGGCCTTCGTTTCCCGTACGGCCTGACCAACGTTCATCGTGACCGTGCCCGCCTTTGGGTTGGGCATGAGGCCACGCGGACCGAGCACGCGACCCAGCTGGCCCACCTGGCCCATCTGGTCCGGCGTGGCGATCATCACGTCGAAATCTGTCCAGCCTTCCTTGATCTTCGCGATGTACTCGGTGCCGACAAAATCGGCGCCAGCGGCTTCGGCTTCCTTCGCCTTTTCACCGACTGCGATGACGAGCACTCGCACCGTCTTACCGGTGCCCGCGGGCAAGACCACCGTGCCACGAATGGCCTGGTCGGCATGCTTCGGATCAACGCCGAGACGGACGGCGATGTCGATGGTCTCGTCGAACTTCGCAAACGCCCCACTCTTCACGAGCTCGAGCGCAGCGCGCGCCTGGAGATTCGCGTTGATGTCGCGCCCTTCGGCTGCTTTGCGGTACTTCTTGCCGTGATTGCGCATTAGCCCTTGACCTCCACGCCCATCGAGCGCGCGGCGCCGGCAACCATCGCCATGGCCGACTCGATGGTATCGCAATTCAGGTCGGGCATCTTGAGCTCGGCGATCTGTTTCACCTGAGCCGTCGTGATGACACCCACCTTGTTGCGGTTTGGCTGGCCCGAACCCTTCTCAATCCCCGCTGCCTTCTTGACGAGCACCGCAGCTGGCGGCGTCTTCAGGATGAAAGTGAAAGACTTGTCGGCGTAAATCGTGATCTCGACCGGAAGGATCGTATCCTGGCCTTGTGTTTTTGCATTGAACTCCTTGCAAAAGGCCATGATGTTGATGCCCTGCGGACCGAGCGCGGTGCCGACTGGAGGGGCCGGGTTCGCCTTCCCTGCAGGAATCTGCAGTTTGACAAAACCGACTGCCTTCTTTGCCATTGTACTCCTCTTCGCAGTAGCGGACGGTGAGGTCCGCTGGCTCCCACAAATGTTTTAGCGTCGGTGTGGTCGCCGACGGTACTGCAACGACAACTGCCTAGTGCCCGCGGAGCTGGAGGTAATCGAGCTCCACGCTGGTGGGGCGACCAAACAGGCTCACCGACACCCGAACCTTGCCCTTGTCCGGCATCACGGCTTCGACTGTGCCGTTGAAATCGGTAAACGGTCCTTCGGTGATCGCTACGGCCTGGCCGATGAGGAACGGGATCTCCTCCTTCGGCGCTTCTTCTGCCACTGCGTCGGCGATGCCGAGCAGCCGGTTCACTTCTTCAGGGCGAAGCGGCTGCGGATCCCGGTCCTTGCCCACGAACTTGATCACACCCTGGATCGAGCCGATGGTGTGCAACGTCTCTTGGTCGACGACCATTTCGACGAGCACGTAGCCCGGGAACACTTTCCGCTCCACGGTCACCTTCTTGCCATTCTTGATCTCGACGACCTGCTCCACGGGAACGAGCGCTTGACGGATCTGGCGCTCCTCTGCTGGCGTCGGGTCGGCATCAATGCGACGCTGAATCAGCGAGCGCACCTTGTTCTCGTGACCAGACGTCGTCTGGATCGCGTAGAAACGGTGGGCCATCGAGAACTCAACCACCGAACAACTTCGGCAGCCAGCTCACAAGCACGAGCTGGAGGATGAAATCCATGACCCAGATGACGACGCCAATGAAGAGCGAGAGGAAGACAACGCCGATAGACAACTGGCGCACCTGCGGCCAGTCGGGCCACGTGACCTTCCGCATCTCGGCCATGACGTCGTGATAGAACGCCACGATCCGGTGCGACAGAGTCGGCTTGTCAACCACCTGCACCGTCGTCGACACCTACTTCGTCTCCTTGTGGACCTGATGCTTGTTGCACCGCGGACAGTACTTCTTCCATTCCACGCGCTCCGGGTGGAGGCGCTTGTTCTTCATGGTGAAGTAGTTCCGGTTTTTGCACTCGCCACAGGCGAGGATGATCTTTTCGCGAGCCATTTATCGAATCCCCAGGTCTTATTTCTTATTTCTGACTTCTGCTTCACTCAGAGCACGCGACCAGGATTGAACTGGTGACCTCCCCCTTACCAAGGGGGTGCTCTACCAACTGAGCTACGCGTGCAAGCACGCCCTTGTCTTCATCCCACCGACTGCCAACTGCCTTCTAACAACCCAGAGCGGGAGACGGGGCTCGAACCCGCGACATCAAGCTTGGAAGGCTTGCGCTCTACCAGCTGAGCTACTCCCGCGGTTTGTCATACTCCGTCACCTGCTTACCACACGCTGCACACTGCACACCAAACACTGCACCATCACTGCACACCACTTTCATTCACTGTCAACCACAAACCGCAATGGTGGGGGAAGGATTCGAACCTTCGAAGGCTTGCGCCGTCAGATTTACAGTCTGATCCCGTTGGCCACTTGGGTACCCCACCTGAGCTGCCAGCCGAGTCCTTCGATACGCCTCCCAAAAAACCCCGAATTACCGCCAACATCCAGAGACTAAAAACACTACAGGCAGAGCTGACGGCGAGAATCGAACTCGCAACCGCCTGATTACAAATCAGGTGCTCTGCCAATTGAGCTACGTCAGCCAGAACAACCCTTGTAGACATCGACGAGCGGTTTTTCGCGAGCCTTAAAACTTATCGTGCTCGCGAAATCGCGTCAAGCCGTTGAGAGCCAGATAGTTAGGTCAGTTCTCGCGCTGGGCACGAATCCCGGCAAATCCGAATGCAAAAAGGTGCTAATGCACCTTCTTCCAGCGGGTCCCGGACGGGGAGTCCTCGATAGCTATCCCCTTATCCTCCAACACCTTCCGCACCCGGTCCGCCTCGCCGAAGTCCCGTTTGGCGCGGGCGGCCGCCCGCGCTGCCAGCTGTTCTTCCACCCAGGTGGCGAGCTCAGAATCGTCGGTTCCGCGATCCGGGACGAGGTCCAGGACAGCATTCACCTGCCGGAACGCGTCCCTGGCACGGTTCAGCGCGCCGGCGTCGGTGCCCTTCGCATCGAGCGCCTTGTTCGCCGCATGAATGAAATCGAAGAGCGCACCGAGCGCGCGCGGCGCATTCAAATCATCGGAGAGCGCCGTCGTTGCCTCAACGATGAGGGTGTCGGCCGCCTCCGCAAGTCCCGCATTCCCTGCGCGTTCACGCGAGAGTCGATCGGAAAAATCGCCGACGCGACGCACCGCCTCCATCGACGCCTCGAGGGCGCCGCCCGACAGGTTGAGCTGTTTGCGATAGTGCGTGGAGAACACAAAATGTCTGAGGGCGGCCGCGCTCACGCCGTTCGTCCGCAAATCCTCGACCGTGCTCACATTGCCAACGCGCTTCGCCATCTTCGCGCCGTCAGTCAGCAGGAACTCGCCGTGGCACCAGAACCGGGCGAACGGTTTTCCGGTCGCGGCTTCGCTCTGCGCAATTTCATCTTCATGGTGAGGAAAGACGAGATCCACGCCACCGGCATGGATGTCGAGCGTCTCGCCGAGGATGGCCATCGCCATCGCCGAGCACTCGAGGTGCCAACCGGGACGTCCACGGCCCCACGGTGAATCCCAGGCGGCGCCGCAGGCTTCGTCTTCGGGCTTCGCGGCTTTCCAGAGCGCAAAATCCTGCGCGTTTTCCTTGGCGTACTCGTCCTGTGCCACGCGGGCGCCCGCGCGGATCTCGCGCGTGTCGAGTCGTGAGAGACGGCCGTACGTCGGGAACTTGTCGATCGCGAAATAGACCGTGCCGTCGTCCGCCTTGTAGGCGATGCCATTCGCTTCGAGCCGCTTCACCAGCTCGATCATCTCCGGAATGAACGCCGTCGCGCGCGGATAGTGCTCGGCGCGCTGAATGCGGAGATACTCGCGGTCCGCGTGAAAGGTTTCGACCACCGGATCCGTGAGGTCCGTAATCGAAATGCTTCGCTCGGACGCCCGCTTGATGATCTTGTCGTCGACGTCGGTGAGATTCATCACCTGCTCGACGGCCCACCCGCGCATGCGCAGCACGCGGCGGAGCAGGTCTTCGAAAAGGAAGGTGCGAAAATTTCCGAGATGCGCCGGGTTGTACACGGTCGGGCCGCAGGTGTAGAGCTTGACCGTCGTGCCATCGCCTGGCACGAAGGGTTCTATGCTCCGGCTGAGCGAGTTGTAGAGGCGGAATTCGGGCACGAGGGAAAGTTAGCCATCTCCCCTAGCGGTGTGCGACGGCTCGACTCCGGCGTCTACCTGCAGCAACCGGTGTCAGGCCTCGCGCGGCGGACGTTCGGCCACCCGGCGGCGCGACGGCTCCTCATGGCCGAGCAGGCGCGACCCGCGCACCTCGATCCCCAGCGACCGGCATTCGGACAGGACCTGCTCCGGCGACAGGCGCGCCAGCGGAACGCGAAGCGAACGGCCACGCCGGTACACCGACGGGACCCGGAGGGCGAGGCGCGATCGCGCTTCGATCGGGAGCGGCACGTCGAGCTCGAGCGTTTTTTCTTCTGCTGTGGCCGAGGCGAGGCGGCCCGCGATCAGCGCGTGAATCCTGCCAGGGGCGAGCGCGGCCAGCATGCCCGCCGCGTGGGCTGCGACCACAATCGTCATGCCTGCCTGTCGTAGAAAGCCGAGTGTTTGCGCCAACCGCATGCGCTCCGGTCCGGACAATACGTCGAACGAACGGTCGAGCAGGAGGATCCGCGGCGTGCGGAGCAACGCCGCCGCGAGGGATACACGTGCGGCGACGCCAGGCGTCAGGTGTCCAACGCGAATCCGTGCGAACTCGTTGAGCGATGCGAGTGCCAGCACGGCGCGAACATCCGGCTCTGGAATGCTGGCGTCGTCGAGTTGCGAAGCGGTGAACTCGAGCCAGGCCTGCACGGAGAGGTAGGGGTGCGCCTCAGGGGCGGCCGCAGCCACGCTCGCGCGGGCGGTGTGCCAGCGATGCGAGCCAAACCAGCGGACGCTTCCCGAATCGGCGCCAACGAGTCCAGCTGCGCAGAGCAGGAGCGTGCTCGTCCCGGACCCTTCGCTGCCCACGATGCCGATGCAGGCTCCCTCGGGAACATTCAGCGACGCGCTATCCAGGATCGGACGAGTGCCCGCAGCGGCGTAGCGAATGGTGATGTCACGGAGTTCGAGTGCAGTGTGCATGCGAACACACTGGCCTGCACAGGAACCGTGCGCGTCATCACGCGCACGCCATCAACATCATTTCGTTGCGTGCGGCTCGGGTGCCGGGTCCGGCATCGGATCGCGATAGACCTGCTCCATCAGAATCTTTCGCAGGAGCACCATGAGCACGGCGAGCGTCGGCACGGCGACGAGGAGGCCGATCGGTCCGACAATGGACCCCATGATCAGCACCGACATGATCGTGAGGACCGGCGGCAGGTGCACGCCACGCTGGAACACCAACGGTGCTACAAAGTTGCCCTCGATGACGTGCACGACGACGCCGAGCAGGAGTACGAGCGTGACGCTCGTCAGTCCCTGATCCACGACGAAGAGGGCCGGCAGGACCGTGGAGACCAGCGTGCCAAAGAAGGGCACGATCGCGGCGAGTCCGGCGAAAATTCCAAAGGCGAGCCAATATGGCACGCCGAGAATCCAGAGCCCGAACGCCGTGAGCATGCCGAGCAGCACCATGTTGAAAATCTGCGCGAACACCCAGGACTTGAGCGTGGTGCCAATCGCCGCGAGCACATGGCGCGTTGTCTCGCGGTGGCGCGGCGGCGTCAGTGAAACCACCAGGTCGATATAGACCTGCGGCGTCCGCGCCAGATAGAGCGACATCACGATTACGGACACGAGGTTGATCAGCCCGTGCACGAGGTTGAATACCTGCGGGAAAATGCCGGCAATGAGCGACTCGGCCTGCGCGATGAGGCCGTCGATCACTTCCTGCTGGCGGTCGCCGCCAACGAATGGCTCGAGCGCCGGGAAGCGCTCGACGAGTCGCACCAGCCACTGTTGCCAAGCCGCGATGTAACGGGGCAGTCCAGCAACCAGCGCCTTGGTTTGCGCGATGACGGGCGGGACGAGGAGTGCCTCGATACCCCAGAGCACGAGGATCGTGACGACGATGGCCGTCGCGAACGCGATGGGCCGCTTCCAGTCGGTGCGCTTGACGATTTCGTCGGTGAAGGCGCCGAGATAGACCGCGACGAGCACCGCAAGGAACAGGAGGAGCAGGAGGTCCGAGGCCTGTCCCGCCAGAAGCAACACCAGCACCGTCAGCACAACGGCCGCGATGCCGGGCGTCAGGATGACGCGGCGGAGGGTGTTGCCTTCCACGGCCGTTGGTTCTGCCGTGCCGGAACTCTGCAAATCAGCCAACGCTACTTCTTGTCCCGGCGTGCGTCCTCGATTTCAGCGTGCACCGTCTCTTCGCCCGCGCCGAGCGCCTTTGGCCGGCCGGCGGACCCGGTGCCGAGCATGCCCATTTTTTCCTTGAGCGCCAGAAGCTGTTGATCGGCGCTCGCCGAGCCCGCAACTTTCTCCAGTCGCTTGAAATCGCCGGCAAGCTTGTCGCCAGAGAACTCTTCGTCGATTTCCGACGAGGCTTTGATCATGCGCTCGTTCTGGTTGACCTTCTCTTCCATCCGCGCGAACGCCTCGAAGGCGCTCTTCTCGGACATGGACGACATGGTCTCAGCAATACGCTGCTGTGCCTGTGCCCGGCGCTGACGCGCGAGGAGCAGATTCTTCTTTCGCTTGGCTTCCTCGATCTTGTCATTGAGGTCGCGCAGCGAGTTCTTGAGTTTTTCCGTTTCGAGCGCGTGCGACTGCCAGGTGGTCTGGAGACTCTGTGCGTGCTCGAAGTGTTCGTTATGGCGGACAAGCGCCTGCTTGGCCAGATCGTCGCGGCCTTCCTTGATCGCGAGCATCGCCTTCTGCTCCCAGTCCTGCGACGCCTTGAGCTCCTGCTCGGCCTGGTCCTTGAGGCGTTTTTCATCGGCGATCGCCGACGCGACCTGCTGCTTGGCCTTGCCAAGCTGGCTCTTCATGTCCGTCACGATCTGGTCCAGCATCTTTTCCGGATTCTCCGCCTTGGAGATCAGGTCATTGATGTTGGACTTGAACAGCGTGGCGATGCGGTCGAAGATGCCCATCGTCAGCGTGCCTCACGGTATGTCGACAGCTCGCGAATATTCGACGCGAGTGCGAGGGTGATGCTTTCATATGCCGCGCGAAACTCTTCGTAGTCGAGATGCGAGAGTTCGAGCGCGTCGGTAAGCACGACGGACTCTTTCTGGATGCCGTACGACCCGTGGAGCAGGTCGGAAGCGTTCAGTTCGAGCAGGCGCCGACAGAGCGCGGCGAGTTTTTCCTTGTCCTGGGGCAGGCCCATCACATTCACGCGCAGGACCACGACCGGCGGCGAGTGGTGAACCACTACGCCAAAGTCGAGATCGCCCGCGGGACGGATGTTCCAGAGCCCCTCCGAGACTTCGGAGTAGGTGGCTCCCGTCGAATCGAGACGGTCCAAGAACGTTTCGAGATCGTCTTTCGTGACCATAACCTCAGGCTCCCGTTGCACTGATGGCCCTACGAGACTGGCCACGCCGGAAGTTTCGCTCCGACACGGGGTCGGCGCCAGTCGGCACATCTATATAGAAGGCAGACGGTGGTGCGTAGTTGGCAGATGGCAGCACGCGGTGGGCAGAAATCGGGGCTATCGGGTCCAGATGACAATGGTGCCACACCCGTTGTTCCGGTTGAACTCGGGCGGGATGCCGCCGAGGCCACCATAGATCTCGATGCCGCGCACATCCTCGGGATTGACCATGGCCTCAATCGCCTGAAGCATGGTCTGGCGCATGCCCTGCTCCGGTGCCGGAATGAGCATGCCGTCCAGGAAGAAATTCGGAATGCAGCGCGAATCGTTGGTCATCGACCCCGTGGCGCGCATCTTGAGTTCGGGGCCGACGGACGTGAGATCGTACGTGACGTTGCCGCTTCGAAGAATCGCATCGCCCACGCGTGAAACGGGCCGGCGCTTCAGGTCATCGTCGGTGACGTACTTGCCGAGCCCTTCGCGCTGGCGGACGGCGAACCCTTCGATGTCGCGACGCGGGCGTTGTCCGACGACGGTGATGGCCTTGAGTTCCTGCGCACGCCGATCAAACAGAATATCGGCGTTGGCCGTGCCCCCGGTCGGCACGTCTACCTCATTCGTTGCCGGGCCATAGCCGATGGCGCGGGCTTCAACGGTGCGCGTCCCGGCCGGCACGCCGGTGAGCACGAACTTTCCGTCAGGGCCACTACGAGTCTCGCGTGCGTCGGCGACAATGCGAACGGGCGCATCAGCCACGGTCTTTCCGTTGCGATCGCGAAGCGTACCGCGCACCACTCCGGAACCGATTGGGATGTGCGTGCTGTCGCGCACCAGCCGCATCGTGTCGGCACGGGCCGCGCTGTCGCGCCGGCTTACGGCGATGTCGCGTCGCGCCACGACATCGCGACCATGCGTGACGGTCACGGGCCCGGCTTCGAACACGCCGGAGCGCACAGTTATGTCGAGCGGCACGTCCGCCGGCACACCGCAGAGTATGAATGCTCCCTGCGGGCCGGATCTCGTGATCGCCTTGAAGGTTCGTCGGCGGAAGTTTCGCGACACGTATTCGAACTCGGCCCAGAAGGTCTCGACATTTGCGTCGGCAATCGGCTGGCCTGTATCGACGTCACGCACGTGCCCAAGCACGGCGGCGACGGAAGGGTCCTTCGGCGGCCCACAGAGCCGCCGGTACAGTTCCGCCGGCGATGGCGTGGTGAGATAGGCCTCTGCGGGACGACCGTTTGACACGGTGATCGTCGCAATCGGACCACCGATGCCGAGTGAGTCGAGGGCCGAGTAGAAGAACGTGACGTGGTACTGTCCGTCCGGCACCGAATCGAACTTGAAGCGTCCGCGCGCGTCTGCCGTTGTGACCCGATTGAGCTCGGTGAGCATCACGCTCACATCGCGAAGCGGGCCGCGCAACTTCAGTGAATCGTAGATCACGCCAGAAATCGCGCCCTGTCCGACCGCGCGGGACTGGGGGACGACCAGCGTTGCAGCGGCGCAGCAGAGGAGGGTCAGGAATCGGCGCATCGGTCTCGGCACAGGTCGTTAATACTACCCCGGACTAGGCCCCTGATCGCTTGATGCTGACCAGACGTTCCTTGGCGAGCCGGCGCCCCGTAGGTGTGGCCGCGAGCCCACCGCCGGCTGTCTCCCGATAGCGAACGTCCATGGACCGGCCGATTTCCCCCATCGTGTCGATGACTTCGTCGGCCGGAATCGCGAACTCAACGCCGGCAAGCGCCATTTCGACTGCCGCGAGCGCAATCGCCGCACCCGTCGCGTTTCGGAACACGCAGGGCAGTTCGACGAGACCGCCGAGCGGATCGCAGACCAACCCGAGCGTCCCCTGCTGTGCGAGGGCGACGGCGTGGCCCACCTGGCGCGGCGTTCCGCCCAACATCTCGGTTGCGGCTCCGGCAGCCATTCCTGCGGCGGCTCCCGTTTCTGCCTGGCACCCGCCCTCGGCGCCTGACAACGACGCGCGTTCGGCGACGACCGCGCCGATCAACCCGGCAGTCGCGAGGGCATCGATGAGCCGTTCATCGTCGATCTGTTTTGCTTCCGCTAGGCCGGTGAGCACCGCCGGGAGCACTCCGGCACCGCCGGCCGTTGGCGCGGCGACAATCACGCCCATCGCGGCGTTGACTTCCTGCACGGCGAGCGCGCGTGCGATCACGCTGGCAAATGGTGTTCCGGAAAATGGACCGGCAACCGATTGGTGCACCTTTGCCGCATCGCCGCCGACGAGGCCGCTCGCGCTCTTCAGGTCACCGACGAGCCCCTGCTCTACCGCGCCCCGCATCACCACGAGCGCCCGCCGGAGCGCATCGCGAATCTCAGCGACCGGACGGCCCTGATCTTTCGCTTCGAGCGCGAGCGCCACGGCGCTCAGCGACGTCGATTCCTTTTCTGCGGCGGCAATCGCGGCGTGCAGTGAGGTGAACATCAGCCGGACACCTTGTCGAGCCGGTGCGCCCATCGCACCCAGGGGAATGCGCGCAGATGATCCCGCACTTCCTCGCCCGGCGGATCGTCCACTTCGATGACCATGAATGCGTCGCCGCCCTTCTGCTTTCTCGTCAAACGCAGGGTGGCGATATTGATGCCGTCATCGGCGAGCAGTCCCGCGATGCGGGCCACGCTTCCTTTCACATCTTCGGCCACGAGCACAATCGTGTGATGGTTACCGTGCACCTCCACGGGGAATCCGTCAATCTCCGTGACGAACACGCGACCGGCGCCGAGTGACGAACCCATCATCACATGCGAACGTTCCGCGCGCTCGAGCGTGATGCGCACGGTGTTGGGGTGCACTTCGTTCTCTTCACCAAGCTTCGTCTTGTCGAATGAGTACGCGAGCCCTTCGCGTTCAGCGATATCGAGCGCCGTGCGAATACGCTCGTCGTCCGGGCGAAATCCCATCAGGCCGCCGACGATCGCCTTGTCGGTGCCATGGCCCTCGCCGGTGCGAGCGAACGACCCATGCAGTTCGACTAACGCGCGCTCGGGCGTCCCGCCCACGAGGTTGCGCGCGAGCAAGCCAAGCCGACAAGCACCGGCGGTGTGGCTGGAGCTCGGGCCGACCATGACGGGGCCGATGATGTCGAGCAGAGAAACCATCAGCGCAGCATTTTCTTGAGATACTGCCCCGTGTAACTCGCCGCGACCTTCGCGACGTCCTCCGGCGTTCCGGCCGCGACAATCGTGCCGCCATTGTCGCCACCATCGGGACCGAGGTCCACAACCCAGTCGGCCGTCTTGATGACGTCGAGATTGTGTTCGATGACCAGCACGGTGTTGCCACGATCGACGAGGCGATGGAGCACTTCGAGCAGCATCCGCACGTCTTCGAAGTGCAAACCGGTCGTTGGCTCGTCGAGGATGTAGAGCGTGCGGCCGGTATCGCGCTTGGCGAGTTCGGTCGCGAGCTTCACCCGCTGCGCCTCGCCGCCGGAGAGCGTGGTCGCGCTCTGGCCGAGGTGCACATACCCGAGACCGACTTCGTTCAGCACGCGAAGTTTTTCGTAAATACGCGGCTGGTTACTGAAGTTCTCGAGCGCATCCTCGACCGTGAGTTCCAGCACATCGCTGATCGAAAGGCCGCGGAAGCGGACTTCGAGCGTTTCGCGATTGTAGCGCTTGCCGCGGCAGGCGTCGCAGGTGACATAGACGTCGGGCAGGAAGTGCATCTCGATCTTCACCAGCCCATCCCCCTGGCACGATTCGCAGCGCCCGCCCTTCACGTTGAAGGAGAAGCGTCCGGGTCCGTAACCGCGAAGCTTCGATTCGGGCAATTCCGCGAAGAGATCGCGAATCGGAGCGAAGAGTCCCGTGTACGTCGCCGGATTCGAGCGCGGCGTGCGCCCAATGGGGCTCTGGTCAATGTCGATGACCTTGTCGAGATGCTCGAGTCCGGTCAGCCGTTCGTGGGCGCCCGGCACAACCCGCGCGCGATAAAAATGGCGCGCCAGCGCGCGGTGGAGAATGTCCTGAATCAGCGTGGACTTGCCCGAACCGCTGACGCCGGTGACGGCGACGAAGAGACCGAGCGGTACTTCGAGCGTGACGTTGCGCAGGTTGTGCTCACTCGCCTTTTCCACGCGCAGCGTGCGGCGCACGTCACGCGGGCGACGTTCCGCGCGAACGGGAATCTGTTTGCGGCCACTCAGGTAAGCAGCCGTCACCGATTTGGGATTGCTCAATACGTCGTCAATCGTCCCTGCCGCGATCACTTCACCGCCATGCTTTCCCGCACCGGGCCCGAGATCAATGACGTAGTCGGCGGCGCGAATCGTCTCCTCGTCGTGCTCAACCACAAGTACCGTGTTGCCGAGATCGCGCAACTTGCGAAGTGTGGTCAGCAAGCGCGCGTTGTCACGCTGGTGCAGGCCAATACTCGGCTCGTCGAGGATGTAGAGCACGCCCACGAGTCGCGAACCGATCTGCGTGGCGAGCCGGATGCGCTGGGCCTCGCCGCCAGAGAGCGATTCGGCACTGCGGTTCATCGTCAGATACTCGAGCCCGACGTCTACCAGAAAACGGAGCCGCTCAGAGACTTCTTTCACGATCGGCGCCGCAATATCGGGGTCGAGGCCTGGCTTTCCCGGCGCGCGAAGCGGCACGGACTCGAGAAACTTCAGCGATTCGGCTACGGAGCCCTCGCCGAGCTCACCGATGTTCTTGCCATGTACGGAGACGGCCAGCGATTCCGGCCTGAGTCGGAGGCCGGAGCAGTCCGGACACTCCGTCACGACCATGTACTCCTCGAGTTCGGCGCGAATGCTGTCGCTCGAGGTCTCGGAGTACCGACGCTGGACGTTGGAGAGAATGCCCTCCCACTTGCCCGCCGACTCGGCATCGCCGCGCTTCACCGAGAGGCCGTGGAGCAACGCGTCCTGCACCTTGGCCGGCAATGTTCCCCACGCCGAATTCAGGTCAAACTTGAGCTGCTTGGCCAAGCCCGGCAGAATCACCTTACGCAGGTAACCGTCGGGTTCGCCCCAGGGCAGCACGACGCCCTCGAGGATCGAGATTCCGGCGTCACCCAGGACGAGCTCGGCGCTTGCGAGACGTTTGGTGCCGAGACCGCTGCAGCCCGGGCAGGCGCCAAAGGGCGAATTGAACGAGAAGTGGCGCGGCTCAAGGTCGGGCATCGAGATGCCGCAGTCCGGGCATCCGAAGCGTTCGCTGAACATGGTGGTGACACGCTTCTCGCCGGACACCTTCACGACCTCGACGATCCCTTCCGCGAGGCGCAATGCGGTCTCGAGCGAGTCGGTCAGTCGCCCGCGGTCCGACTTACGGACCGCGAGCCGGTCGATGATCACGGCCACATCGTGGTTCACACGACGGTTCAACTTTGGCGGCGAGTCGAGTTCGATCACCGTACCGTCCACGAGCGCGCGAACAAATCCCTGCTTTCGCGCCGATTCAAAGAGGTCCCGGAACTCGCCCTTTCGTCCCTTCACGAGTGGGGCGAGTACTTCGATCCTCGTGCCATCGGTCCATCCGAGCACGACTTCGGCGATCTGGCCAGGACTCTGCCGCTCAACCGCGCGGCCGCAGTTCGGGCAATGCGGCGTGCCGGCGCGGGCATACAGCAGGCGCAGGTAGTCGTGGATCTCCGTGACCGTCCCGACGGTGGATCGTGGATTGTGGCCAGCCGTTTTCTGCTCGATCGAAATGGCCGGTGACAGGCCTTCGATGGCATCGACGTCCGGCTTTTCCATCAGGCCGAGGAACTGACGGGCGTACGCCGACAGCGACTCGACGTAGCGTCGCTGCCCTTCGGCAAAAATGGTATCGAACGCGAGGGAGGACTTGCCCGAACCGGACAGCCCCGTAATGACCGTCAGCTTATCCCGGGGGATCGTGACGTCGACATTTTTGAGGTTGTGCGCGCGGGCGCCGCGAACAATGAGGGCGTCTTCGGCCATAGCCTGATAAAGCTGGTGGGCTACGGGACCGGATACAAGCGCGGGAGTACCGCGTTCTTATAGATTTCGCCTCGATGCCGAACGCGCTTGTCGAGGGGACGCGAGCGACACCGGACGTGGCGGCCTGATGGTCACGCCTCGCGACCGCACGTCCATTATTGGCCTGCAGGTGCCGGATCCGGACCAGCTCACGCTGGGCGGATTGGACCCGTCCGCGCCGGCGCCAGCACCGGCGCGCGACACCGCCCCTGCGGGTGGCACCAAAGACGGCCAGGTGGCGCTCCGTGAGCCTCCGGTCTGTGGCGAATGGTCGTTCGATCTGGATGAAACGCCGGAGTCACGCTCAGGCGCGACGTTCGTGCCAACCCCGCCGTACCAAGTCGCCATTTCGGCTCCGCGGAGCGAGCTGCGAAAAGCAGACGTGCCGCCTGCGCCTGGAGTACGGATTGCGCCACCCGCGCCGCGCGCACTCGCGCGGAGCATGACCCCGCCGACGCCGCTTCCCGCGCTCGACGAATTGAAGAGCATTCACGACGCGCATCCTGGCGACGAACACGCTGCCATGGCGCTCTCGAATGCCCTCGCCAAACGCGGCAACATCGAGGGTGCGCTCGGCGTGCTGCAGCGCGCCATCGACGCCGGCGCCGATTCGGTGACGCTGCGTTGCGCTCGTGCGACAATTCTCAGCGGTCGTTTACGGTACGAAGACGCCGAACGCGAGCTCAAGCGCGCACAAAAGGCGAAGCCGGACGATCCGGAAGTGCTCCTCCAGCAGGGGATCCTCGCCTGCCGACGCGCCAAGTGGCGCGAGGCCGTGGAACCCCTCGCCCGTGTTGTGAAGATTGATCCGCTCTGTGGGCAGGGCCACTTTTACCTGGGTGAGGCACTCAGCAAGCTCGACCGTCTTGGCGAGGCGCTCGAGGCGTATCACCGAGCCGCCGAGATCGAGCCAGAAAACTGGCGCGCCTTCAAGGGCGTGGGCATCGTGCTCGACCGCATGGGACGTTCGCCAGAAGCAGCGGAGTTCTACCGGCGCGCTCGCGACGGACAGCGCGGCTGATCGTGGCGTGGGTGGCCGGACTCGCGCTGCTCGCGCGCCGCGAATTATTCGTCGGCGAAGTACAACGGCTCGCCGAACGCGCGCTGCTGCACCGCTCGCTCTACGCGACGGGGTTCTCCCAGGCCCAGGAGAGTTCACAGGGATGGGTGCGTTCTGGCGCCGGCGCCGATCTGCTGCGCCGCACGTTGCGGCCGCTTGGGGTGTTGCGCGCGGAGCTCATACTCAAAGAACTGCGACTCTTTTTTCGCGACACCACTCAGTGGTCGCAGCTGATCCTGCTTGCCGTGCTGGTCATTGTGTACGTCTTCAACATCAAGTTCTTGCCGTTGCGCGGCGAAGGCACCACGTTCTCCCTTGTGAGCATCGTCCCCTTCCTGAACCTCGTCCTCGCCGGCTTTGTGCTCGCGTCCATCGCGGCGCGATTCATTTTCCCGGCCGTTTCGCTTGACGGACAAACGCTCTGGCTGCTGCGATCGAGTCCGATGAGCATGCGCGGCCTGCTCTGGGCGAAGTTCTGGGTTGGCACCACGCCGCTCCTGGTGCTGGCGCTCGTCATCGTCGGCATCACGAACTTTCTGCTGGAGGTGACCCCGTTCATGTTCGCCGTGTCGGTGCTGTCCATTATCGGCCTCACCTTTGCCGTCTGCGGAATGGCCATTGGGTTCGGGACGATTTTTCCGCAGTTCGAAACGGAAAACGCCGCACAGATTCCCACATCGTTCGGCGGCCTGCTGTTTATGATGGCGTCTGTCGCGGTGATCGGCGGCGTGGTGATGCTCGAGGCGCGACCGGTGTACGGGTACGTCTCCGACCGCACGTTCAAGACGCCAATCAGTCCCGCCGAAATGATCATTGGCTTCGCCGCGGCGGCTGCACTCTGCGCGGCCGCGACCTATTTCCCCGTTCGCGAAGCGCTGCGCCGCCTGGAGAAAGTGGAACGATGAGCCGCGTGCAACACGCCAACGAGCCCGACATCCAGGACATCGTCGCGCTCAACAACCGGTACGCCACGCAAGGCCTGACGCTGATGCGGAGCGAGGAATTCGTCTACGCCCACCTCGCCGACTATCGGGTGCTTCGGGATGGCGACGGCGGAATCGTCGGATGCGCCGCGCTCGATGAGTACTCCCCGTCGGTGGTCGAACTCATTTCGCTCGCGGTGTCGCAGGACGAGCAAGGCGTCGGCCATGGCAAGGCACTGATCGAGGCGACTGAACAACTCGCGCGGAAGCGCGGCTATGACGAGCTGTTCTCGGTGTCCTTCTCCGACGAACTGTTTCTCGCCTGCGGCTTCAGTCGCTCGGCGCTCTCGAACTACCCCGAGAAAATCGCCCGCTACGAGCGCATCGACCGCAGCGAACTCCAGGTTGGTGAAAAACACTGCTTCACCAAGCGGCTGCGCGAGAAAGCGTAGCGCGAGGCTCGGAGACGGCTACGACAACACCGTCGCGCCGCAGCTGGCGCAGAATCGCGCGTCCGGCTCCAGACGCACTCCGCAGCTGGCACAATCGCCGCGGGTGACGCCAGCCGCCGCCGCGCCCCAGATGAGCGGCGCGGCCACCCAGAGCGAGAGCACGGCCGCGATGATGCCACCGACGATCGTCATGCTGGCGTCTCCGTGCGCGCAGGCGCCAGCGGCAGCAGTGTGCCAATCACGATGAGCCATGCGCCGACCATGACCCAAGGCGCGAGCGGGACAAAGGCAATGCGCACCGTTGGACGCTTGCCGTCTGGTTGTGTGATCGTCAGTCGCGTTTCCATGAACAGGCTGCTGAGCGTTCCCGTGATGAACGCCGGCAGCCCGGATTCCTTTCCGCTGGCGAGTCCGTACGATCGCGCTTCGGCCGAGAGCATTGGCATCGAGACGTCGTCGCGACGCGCCAGAAGCGATACCGTCAGCGACGCGTAGTTCTCGCGCTGGAGTGTGGACATGCCCTGGCTGGAGAACTGCCACCGATGCCCAAAAGGATCTGACGCCCGGAAGATCTCGGCGTCGCGCAGCGCGACCGTATGCTCTCGGCTCATCCGCGAGCCCGCGGCGGCGCAGACGAGCAGAATGAACCCCGCGTGCGCGATCCAACCGCCCAGGCGCGACTTCGGCTGCGCCCGCACACCAGCGATGGCGCGCAACACACCAGCGCCACGCCTCAGGCGCGCGATGAGGCCGGCGATCGCGATGACCGGCACGATCCCGATCAGCGCGCCGGCGACATCCGCCTCACCTTGATTCACTCCTCGCAGGAAGGCACCATCGGTGAAGGCGACGGCGATCATCAGTGCGATAAACGCACCCGCCCCGAGGAGTAATCGCGTGACCACCCGTTTGGCATCCTGCACGCCGGCGTCGAGGTGGATCAACCACGCGCCCGCGAAACAGGGCAGCAACCAGAGCGCCGTGACTGGAGACTCGAGCCACGCACCGCGCACGGGATTCATCGCGTACCATCGCGCGCCGGCGACGACACCAATCAGGAGCGACGTCCACGCCAGCGCATTCCAGCGGCGGGTGCGGCGGCTCCACGAGTCATCAATGCCACCGGTGGCGAGCGCGGAGAGTGTGTCCGCAAATGACGCCGTGGCGAACACGGTCGCCAACAGCAGGGCGATTCCATGCAGCACGGCGCCGCCACGCTGCAGATCTGAGGAGAGGCCGGCGCCATCGGCGCGGGCAACGCGAAGCGCGAAGGGCGTGGCCGCGGCGGCGACAATAAGGAGCGAGACGAGCATCGCGGCGGCGACAACGGTCGTGGCCCAGCGTCGCGCCGGGCCGCTCGCGTTTCGTACGACCAGCAGTCCCACAATCCCGCTGAGCGCGGCCAACATGAGCAATGCGCCGCCGGGCGCGCTCAGCAGCGCCGCCGGCACGTACCGAACCGGCATCAGCACCGATGAAGCCTGTGCTACATAGTGAACGGCGAGGTCGCCCTCGATGAGTGCGCGTGTCAATCCGGCTGCGGCGATCACGGCGCATGCCGTTGCCGCGACCAAGCCGCGAACGGCGGACTGCGCCAAGTCCGCGCGGGCCGTACGGATTGACGCGATCGAGGCCGCGACTGCCCAGGCAGCAAACACCGGCGCGAGGGCGACAGCGAACTCCATCAACCGGTTCATCAGGGTGCCTTGTCGATTTGACGGACGGCGACAGCGCCGGCGACGCCACCAATTCCATCCCAGGCGAGATCGCGGAGACTGAAGTCTCGCTTCTGGTGCCGATCCCACAGTTCCTTCCCGATTCCGACCGTGAGCGTGGTGAGCGCCGACGCCGCGAAGTGAAAAACCTTGTCGCGCCCAAACCAGGGATCGCGATCCGATGGAAGCGCCGGATTCCCCCACAGCACGAACACAAGCGCCCATCGCATCAGGCGGTATCCCGTGCCCAAGAGAGCGCCGCCCGAACGGCGCGGTGCCAGCCGCGGAGCCCTTCCGCAGCGCGCACGCGACCGGCGCCGGGCGTGAAGCCGTCGAACTTTCGTGAGTGAATGAAGTCCTCGCCGGTGGCCCAGACACCGGCGGCAAGGCCGGCGAGCGCACCAGCGCCCATGGCCGTCGTCTCGATCACATCGGGGCGCTCCACATGCACGTCCAGCACGTCGGCCTGGAACTGCATCATCCACGAGTTGGCCGTTGTACCCCCGTCAACGCGCAGCACATCGAGTGGCGCGCCGCTGGCTCCGCGCATCGCGCCAAGGACATCCGCGGTGCCGTAGCACATCGCCTCGAGTGCCGCGCGCACGAGATGGTCGCGCGTCGTACCGCGCGTGAGACCCACAATCGTGCCGCGCGCGTTCGGCTCCCACGACGGCGCACCAAGCCCCGTGAGCGCCGGCACGAAATAGACGCCGTCGTTGGTTTCTACGGCCCGTGCCATCGCTTCCGTTTCACTCGCGTGCGACACGAGGCCAAGTCCATCGCGCAGCCATTGTACGGCGGCGCCTGCAATAAAGATGCTTGCTTCGAGCGCATAGGCTGGTCCGCCGCGGGGATCGCAGGCGATGGTGGTGAGCAGTCCGCCACCGCCGGCCGGTCGTGCGTCGCCCGTATGCAGCAGCAGAAACGCGCCGGTGCCGTACGTATTCTTGCTCGCGCCGGCATTCCAGCACCCTTGCCCGAAGAGCGCGGCCTGCTGATCACCGGCCACTCCGGTAATCGGGATGGCGCGACCAAAATGTTCCGCGGCCGCGACGCCAAAATCACCCGACGATCGCCGGACCTCCGGTAGCATCGCGTGCGGCACGCCGAACAACGTCAGCAGCGGCGCACTCCATGCATGCGTGTCGATATCGTAGAGCATCGTGCGCGACGCATTCGTCGGATCGGTCGCGTGGGTAGCGCCGTTGGTCAGTTTCCAGATGAGCCAACTGTCAATCGTGCCGGCGGCGAGCGAGTCGAGTCCGCCACGCACCCCGGCCGCCCGGTGCTGGATGATCCACTCGAGCTTGCTCGCGGAGAAATAGGGATCGGTCACGAGACCGGTGGCTGTGTAGATGGCGTCACGTTGCGGCGTGAGCGCCGCGCAACGAGCCGCCGTACGCCGATCCTGCCAGACGATCGCGCGGCCGAGCGGCGCGCCAGTCGTGCGGTCCCAGACGACGATCGTTTCGCGCTGGTTGGTGATGCCGATCGCTTCCGGCTCGAGTCCGCTCTGGGCGATGGCTTCGCGCGCCGCGTCGCGCGTACGCTCGAAGATTTCCTCGGCGTCATGCTCCACCCAACCTGGCTCTGGGAAGTACTGGGTGATTTCCCGATAGGCCCGCCCGGCGACCTGCCCGTCTTCAGCGATCACCAGGCAGGTGACGCCGGTGGTTCCTTCGTCAATCGCGAGTACGCTGCGCTTCATGACGTAAAAGAATACGGAGGAAGCCGCACGCCGTGGTCCGTGACGATGGCCGTGATGAGCGCCGCAGGAGTGATATCGAAGGCGGGATTCCAGATGCCGGCGCCATGTGCGGCCACTGGAACGCCGGCGAGCGAACGCACTTCGGCCTCGTGACGCATCTCAACCACGATGCCGCCACCATTCGCCGTGCGCGGATCGATCGTGGACGACGGCGCGCACACAACAAACGGGATGTTGTGATGGTGTGCCGCGACGGCAAGCGAGTAGGTGCCGATCTTGTTCGCCACGTCGCCGTTGGCGGCGATGCGATCCGCGCCGACGATCACGACATCCACCGCGCCATTCTGCATGGCGGACGCGCCCATCCCATCGGTGATCACCTGCACGGGAATACCGGCGCGGCTGAGTTCCCATGCGGTGAGACGCGCGCCCTGTAACAACGGACGGGTCTCTCCGGCGAGGACACTGACCGAGCGACCAGCAGCATGCGCGACATAGACCGGGGCGAGCGCCGTTCCGATGCCGGCCGTGGCGAGCGCGCCGGCATTGCAGTGCGTGAGCACTCGCGCGCCGCTCGGCAAGAACCGTTGCCCATGCCTCCCGATCGCTTCACACATCGCGCGGTCTTCGTCGAGGATGGCCGTCGCCTCCACGCGAAGCGCGGCCAGCACATTCTGCGGAGCGGCCTTCGTCGCAGCAGCACGCTGCCGCATGCGCCCGATGGCCCAGGCCAGATTCACCGCCGTCGGCCGCATTGCCGCGAGCGCACGCGCGTGCGACTCGAGCATGATGGCAAAGGCGTGGCGATCGTCGCTGCGAAAATCCTGCAGCGAGGTCACCAGCCCCATTGCCGCTGCGACACCAATCGCGGGCGCACCACGCACGGCCAAGGTGGCGATCGCATCGCAAACGTCGTGGAGCGACCGGAGGTCGCGTTCGATGAACTCGCCAGGGAGGCGACGTTGATCAATGATGCGGACAGCATCTCCGCCGGGCGACCACTGCACCGCACGAATCGGTTCCACCTGAAGAAAATAGCCGACGTCCGCACGGCCGGTGGACTAACTTTCCCGCCCTACCGAGGCGCGAAACGACATGCCATTCGAACTCCTGCTCGTCGAGACCACCGATCGCATCGCGACGGTCACGATCAATCGCCCCGACAAGCTGAACGCGCTGAACGCGGCAATGCTTGCCGAACTCGCCACGGCGATGGGCGCGCTCGCCGCAGACCACAACGTCGGCGCCATCATCATCACCGGAGCAGGCCGCTCATTTGTGGCGGGGGCCGACATCGGCGAAATCGCCGCCGAGAGTTCCACGGCACTCGAAGCATTCGCGCGAAAGGGCCAGGGAACCTTTCGGGCCATCGAGCGCACGCAAAAGCCGGTGATCGCTGCCGTGAATGGATTCGCACTCGGCGGCGGCTGCGAACTCGCGCTGGCGTGCCACGTGCGCGTGGCCTCCACGAAGGCCAAGTTCGGCCTCCCAGAGGTCAAGCTCGGCCTGATCCCCGGCTATGGCGGAACGCAGCGCCTGCCCCGCCTCGTGGGCCGCGGACCAGCGCTCAAGTTGATCCTGAGTGGCGAACCGATTGATGGCACAGAAGCCCATCGCATAGGCCTCGCGGACATGCTTGCTGAACCTGACGCGCTGATGGCCACGACGCGCGCGTTCGCGGCAGGAATCCTGGCCGTCGGTCCGGTGGCGGTGGCGCGAGCACTCGAGGCCGTGGACCTCGGCCTCGATCGCTCGCTCGACGAAGGACTGGACGTCGAAGCGAAGCTCTTCAGCTCGCTCGGCAATACGAGCGACATGCGCGAAGGGACACGCGCATTCATTGAAAAGCGCGCGGCCGTGTTCACGGGAAGCTGAGCGGCAGATCGTGACGCTACCCGCGACGCTTCACGCACTCCATGGGATCTCCGGCGAACCGGCGGCGGCTTCCGATCGCGCGTGCGTCACTTCGCTGTCGGTCACGAACTTCCGGAATATTGCGAAAGCGGAAATCGCGCTCCCACCGGACGGCATCGCCGTCGTTGGCGACAACGGACATGGCAAGACCAATCTGCTCGAGGCTATCTCCTACCTCGAACTGCTCCGCTCGATGCGGGGCGCGCGCGATCGCGACGTGATCGCATTTGGGTGCGACACGTTTCATATCGCCGCGCATGTGGAAGGTGTGCGTGCACGCCGCGTGTCGATTGGCGCGGACCGCTTGGGCACGAAGCGAATTCAGCTCGACGGGGCTGACCAGCCGCGCATGGCCGATGCGCTCGGTGCGGTGCCGTCCGTCTGTTTCTCGCCGTCCGATGTCACGCTCATTGCTGCCGGCCCGTCGGAACGCCGCCGCTACCTCGACATCGTGCTCGCACTGACGGAGCCGGCCTACCTCGCCGCGCTGCGTTTGTATCGGGCGGCGCTCTCACGCAGAAATGCCGCGTTGCGCATGGGCCGCCTCGACCGCGCAGCGGTGCGCGCGTGGGAGCCTGCACTCGCCACGAATGGCGCGACGCTGGTCAACACCCGCCGCGCCTGGGCCGCGGCCTTCCGCGACCGGTTTACGGCCCTCGTTGCGGCGGTTGGCGAGTCCGAGCCAATGACGCTTGAGTACCGCTCGGCATTTTCCGACGCGGCCGATCCGGAAGTCGCGCTGACGGCCGCGCTCGACGCCTCGCGCGAACAGGATGTGAATCGCGGGGTGACGCAGACGGGCCCGCACCGCGACGACCTCAGCATCGCGCTCGGGACGCACGACCTGCGCACCACGGGATCGGCCGGGCAACATCGCACCGCGGCGATTGCGTTGAGGCTCCTTGAAGCCGAGACATTTCGCGTGCGCACGAGGACGCAGCCCCTCGTGTTGCTGGACGACCCCTTTGCCGAACTCGATCGCGGCCGTGCCGCGCGGGTGCTGGAACTCGTCGATGCCGTGACGATGAACGGCGTGGGACAGATCGTTCTCTGCGTGCCTCGTGCTGACGAAATCCCGGCAGAGTTCACGCGGCTCGAGCGATGGCGCGTGCGCAGTGGCGTGTTTGCGCGTGACCTGGGCAGGGCGTCGTCATGACTGAGCGCGGCGGGAAGCCCGCGTCGGTCGGCGACGCGCTGGCCAGCTTCCTCAAGTCACGCGGACTCGAGGAGGGCGTGGGTCGCGCCTCGATTCTCATTGAGTGGGCATCGCTCGTGGGTCCGCAAATCGCCCACGTGACCACCCCGCGCCAGATCACGGCAGACGGCACGCTATTCGTCGGCGTACAAACGCACGGGTGGATGAACGAGCTGTCGCTGATGGAGGTTCAACTTCTCGCGAAACTCAACGCGCGCGAGGGCCGCGAACCGGTCAAACGGATACGCTGGGAGCTGGCGCGCTGACGGCCAGGTTCTACGTCGGTAAGTCGTTGGCGGGCAGCCGTTTGGACAGGGTTTGGCCCGTTGCGCCTTTATGGGTAGCACATTAATTTAAGAGGTCCAATCCGAAGGGCCTTTTTTCGGCCTTTGTTCGCGCGGTTTTTGCCCTCGGAACTGGATTCGTCGCCCACCTCGAACTCCAGTATCTCGACATGGCCAAGACGAACGACGCAGCCGCTTCCAGCTATGGCGCATCCGACATTCAGGTCCTCAAGGGCCTCGAAGCCGTTCGCAAGCGTCCCGGCATGTACATCGGCTCCACCAGCTCACGAGGATTGCATCACCTCGTGTTCGAAGTCGTGGACAACTCGATCGACGAAGCGCTCGCCGGCTATTGCGACGATGTGCAGGTGTCGATCCTCCCCGACGAGTCGATCCTCGTTGAGGACAACGGCCGCGGCATTCCGGTTGATATCCATCCGACGGAAGGCATTCCCGGCATCGAACTCGCGCTGACCGTCCTGCATGCTGGCGGGAAGTTTGATAAGAGCAGTTACAAAGTCTCCGGCGGACTGCACGGCGTGGGCGTCAGCGTCGTGAACGCCCTCTCCGAGCAGCTGAAGGTTTGGGTCAAGCGCGACGGGAAAGAGCATTACATGGACTTCGTGCGTGGCGACACGACGACCAAGCTGAAGACGCTGGGGAAGGTTGGTGCGAAAGAGTCGGGGACGAAGACCTGGTTCAAGCCGGACCCGACGATCTTCACCGAGACGGTCTACGACTACACGATCATTGAGTCGCGCCTGCGCGAACTCTCGTACCTGAATAAGGGCGTGAAGATCACGCTCCGCGATGAGCGGCCTGGGAGTGAGAAGGAAGAGATCTTCCACGCCAAGGGCGGCCTCAAGGAGTTCGTCGGCTTCCTCAACTCGAGCAAAAAGGCGCTCCACACGGAAATCGTGTACGCCGACGCCGAGCGCGACGAAGTCGGGATTGAAGTGGCCATGCAGTACAACGACGGCTACAACGAGAACGTCTTTTCGTTCGTCAACAACATCAACACGCACGAGGGCGGCACGCACCTCACCGGCTTCAAGTCGGCGCTCACGAGTGTGATCAACAAGCACCTCGACAAATCAAGCTTCGCCAAGAAGGACAAGGACCTGAAGCTCTCCGGCGAAGATGTGCGTGAAGGGCTGACGGCGGTGCTCTCCGTGAAGGTCAAGGAACCGCAGTTCGAGGGCCAGACGAAGACGAAGCTTGGCAACTCGGAAGTTGAGAGCGCGGTCAAGACATTCGTGAACGAATGGCTCGCGGGCTACCTCGAAGAGCATCCGCGCGTCGCGAACATCATCCTCGACAAGGCACTGGCCGCAGCCCGCGCGCGAGAAGCCGCCCGCAAGGCGCGCGACCTGACTCGCAAAAAGTCGGCGCTCGACGTCGGCAACCTGCCGGGCAAGCTCGCGGACTGCTCGCTCTCCGATCCCGCGATGTGCGAACTCTACCTGGTCGAGGGCGACTCGGCCGGCGGTTCAGCAAAGCAGGGGCGCGACCGCATGTACCAGGCCATCCTGCCGCTGCGCGGCAAGATCCTGAACGTCGAGCGCGCGCGCATCGACAAGATCCTGTCGAACGAAGAAATCCGGACGATCATCACGGCGGTGGGCACGGGCATCAAGGAAGACTTCACCCTCGACAGTGCGCGCTACCACAAGGTCATCATCATGACGGACGCCGACGTGGACGGCGCGCACATCCGCACACTTCTACTGACGTTCTTCTTCCGCCAGATGCCCGAGTTGATCGAGGCGGGGATGATCTACATCGCCCAGCCGCCCCTCTTCCGCGTGGCCCGCGGGAAGGAAGAGTATTACGCGTTCGATCTTGCCGAGCGTGACGAAATCATCAAGCGGCTCGGCAGCGGCGAGGGCAAGGCGAACATCATCATCCAGCGCTACAAGGGCCTCGGCGAAATGAACCCGCCACAACTCTGGAAGACGACGATGGATCCGGCGGCGCGCACGATTCTCAAGGTCAACATCGAGGACGCGGTGCAGGCGGACCAGACCTTCCAGATGCTCATGGGCGACGAAGTCGAACCGCGCCGCAAGTTTATCGAGGCGAATGCGAAGTTCGCGTCGAACCTGGACATCTGAGTTCCAAGGCGTGGCCGCGGAGATCCGCGGAGAACGGCACGGCGAGATTCGCGGAGAATGACAACAGACTGGGGGAACTGCCACGACAGGAAAGTGTCGTAGTAGTTCCCCCATTTTTGCCGTTGCTTTTCTCAGCGAACCTCAGTCCCTCTCCGCGAGTCTCCGCGGCCACGCCGTAGGACTACACGCCCGGGCAGGAGTTCTTTCCGGCCTTCAGCTGCCGGCCGAAGTCCACATGCCACGCAGCGGCAAGCGCGATCGGAACAAACATCGCCGCCGCGACGGCGTACCAGCCGATCATATCGAATCCACCGCCGTTGCCCGGCATGCCACTCGTCGGCGTCGGGCGGAACACGAAGAGCAGCGCGAAGTAGAGTGCGAAGGCGCCCGGTGCAACTCCGAGGGCGCCGAGGGCCGCGAACTTGAGGAACTTGTCGGGAATCATGGCTCGTTCGTCAGTGAGGACGAGTGGAAAATGCCGGGATGGTCGTTGCCCGCGCAACCCGGCCGTTGCGCCCCCAGTTACGGTGCCTACAGCCGTTCCACGCCTGCGGCCGTCACGCGGTGTGAGATGAGCGGCGGCAACGTCACCGGCGCGTCGCCAATGACGATCGCCTCATGCAGCACGGCGTTCCCTACGCCGACGCCGTCATCATCCTTCGCCAGTATCGTCGCGAGCACATCGCCGCGTTTCACACGAGTGCCCGGAATGGTCTCGAGTGTGAAACCCACGGAATGGTCAACTACATCTTCCATGGTCTCACGTCCGCCGCCGAGCGCGGTAATGCCGCGGCCCACGACGAGGGCATTGACGCACTGCACAATGCCGTCGCGCAGCGCACGGTAGGGCTGCCGCCGAACGGGCTGCGCGAGTACACGTTCCGGCGCGTCGCACACGGAGGGGTCCCCGCCCTGCGCCGCAACGAGTTCGCGGAACTTCTCGAGTGCGGCGCCACTCGCCAGCGCCCGCTCGAGCCGGCCCGTCGCGGCCCCAATCTCCGTCTCGACGCCACCGAGAATCAGCATCTCCGCCCCAAGGCGAAGGGTCAGCTCGCGCAGGTCAGCCGGCCCGCCGTCCTTCAACGCCGCGATCGACTCCGCCACCTCATTGCCGTTGCCACACTCACGACCGAGCGGAAAATCCATGTTCGACATGATCACGACGACCGGGCACCCATAATGCTCGCCAATGGCAACCATCTGTTTCGCGAGCGCGAGTTCCTCATCATGGCTCGGGAGAAACGCGCCAATCCCCGTCTTGACGTCCAACACCAGGCCCGTGAGACCCTCAGCGAGCTTCTTGCTCATGATGCTTGCGGCAATGAGCGGCATCGCCGCCACGGTGCCCGTGACGTCCCGCATCGCATACAGCTTCCGGTCAGCCGGCGCGATTTCCGCCGATTGACCAATCATCACGCACCCGATGCGTTCCACTTGCTTCGCCGCTTCGGCCAGCGAGAGCCGCGTGTTGAATCCTGGAATGGACTCGAGCTTGTCGAGCGTGCCACCGGTGTGCCCGAGGCCGCGCCCGGAGACCATCGGCACGGCGACACCGCAGGCGGCCACCAGCGGCGCCAGCACGAGCGAGACCTTGTCGCCTACGCCGCCCGTAGAGTGCTTGTCCACGCGCCCAACCTTCAGGTGGTCGAGTTTGAGCGTGCGGCCCGTCTTGAGCATCGCGTCCGTCAGCGCCACCGTCTCCGCCGGCGTGAGGCCGCGAAGAAAAGCCGCCATCAGCAACGCGGCGACTTGGTAGTCGGGGAACTTTCCCGTGGCCACGCCGCGTGCGAAAAACGCCCACTCGTCGACCGAGAGTGCGCCACCGTCGCGTTTGCGTACTATAAGGTCACGAAGCGTCATTGACCCGGGGTATTCAAGAGGTCTACGTTGTCCTCTCCGTCACATCGAGCGAAGGAGTTCGCGCCAGTCATGAACCGTCTCGGGAAAATAGCGGGTCTTGCACTGAGCATCTGGGCCGCCGCACCACCTATGGAGGCCCAATCGGCGGCCGAGCGCGTGACACTCGGCGACGCCGCGTACGATCAGCGCCGCCCCAAGGACGCGCTCGACCACTTCCTCAAGGCCATCGCCGCCGACTCGACGCAGTACGAGTCACGCTGGAAAGCGTCACGCGCCCAGGTGGACCTGGCCGAGATCGCGCCGAAAGGTCCTGCCATGGATTCCCTGATGTCAGCCGCGCAGCACAATGCCGAAGTCGCTGTTCGGCTACGCGGCACTGATCCCGAGGGACACTTCTCGCTTGCCCGCGCGCTGGGACGGAAGGCGCTTTCCGTCGGTACGATGGACCGGATCCGTTTTTCAAAGATTATTCGGTCAGAAGCGCTTGATGCGTTGAAGTACGACAGCACACATGCCGGCGCCTTGCATGTACTGGGCATGTGGAACGCGGAGATCATGCGCGTGAACGGCTTTGCGCGCGCCTTCGCGAAGACGTTCCTCGGGGCAGACGTGTTCGGCCTGGCCAACTGGGCCGAAGCGCAACGCCTGCTCGAGGCGGCGGTGGCCCATGATCCAAAGCGGATCGTGCACCGGCTCGATCTGGCCGGCATCTGCGCGGACCGTGGCGACAGAGCCAAGGCGCGTGAACTCTACGACTGGATTGCCTCGGCGCCGGTGGTCGAAAGCAACGACGACCTCTACAAGCGACAGGCGGCTGAGCGCTTCAAGAAGCTATGACCACGCCAACGGAAGGCCACCGCCCGTCCGGCTCACGCAACTTCGCGGAGGATGTTACGCGCCTCGAGGTGCACGTGGCCGATCTCACGGCCAAGGCGCTGCGCAATGCGCACCGGTTTGAATCGCTTGTAAAGACCGGCGCCGACCAGACATTGCAGCAGCGCACATCGGACCTGCAGCGCGTGGCGTTGGAACGGTTAGTTGGCGTGGCGCTCAACGTGATCGCGGAAGAGGCCAAAGGGTGAGCTGGCCCACCGCGGCGCACGGGTAGGACGGTCGTGACCGCACGTCATGGTGCGTCGGCGCGCGCCACCGAACTGCGCGACATCCTCGCGCGGGCATCGCACGACTATCACGTGCTCGATCGGCCAACACTGCCAGACGCCCAATACGACACGCTCTTTCGAGAACTTCAGGAAATCGAATGCGAGCATCCGGAATTCCGCACGGACGACTCGCCCACCCAACGCGTGGGTGCGGCGCCAGCCGATGGATTCGAGAAGCACGAGCATCTGGTCCCGATGGGCTCGCTGCCCAACGCCTTCGATGACGGCGAGGTGCAGGCTTGGTATGAACGGGCCGTCAAGGTTGCAGGACCGGTGGCTGGTGAAGGAGGCTTTTCTGCGGAGTTGAAGATCGACGGCGCAGCCATCGCGCTCACCTATCGCAATGGCGTGCTGGTGACCGGCGCGACGCGCGGCAACGGACGAGTGGGCGAAGTGGTGACCGCGAATCTCCGGACGATCGCGAGCATTCCGCTGCGGCTGCGCAGCACGGGACACCCGCCGCTTCTCGAGATCCGCGGCGAGGTGTATTTCCCCTTCTCGGCCTTCGAGAAACTGAACGTCACGCGAGCGGCGGCCGGCGAACCGGTGTTCGCCAACCCGCGGAATTCCGCCGCCGGTTCGCTACGGGCGCTCGATCCAGCGGAAACCGCCAAACGGCCGCTGAAGTTTTTTGGCTATGCCGTGGCCGTTCCAGACGGCGGATCAATCTTCACGACGCAGACCGAACTCCTGGACACGCTCGCGGCCTGGGGCATTCCGATCGCACCGAATCGCCGCCGTTGCACCACGCTCGCGGAGGTGAACGAGCATGCGCGCCTCATCGAGCACGAACTGCGCGCCACTCTGGATTTCGGCATCGACGGCATGGTCGTGAAAATTGAATCGGCCGCGGTGCAAGCCGAACTCGGCGACATCGGTGGGCGTGAACCACGCTGGGCCATCGCGCGCAAGTTTGCGCCGGACATCGTCGAAACGCGGTTGCTCGAAATCCGGGTGAATGTCGGGCGAACGGGAAAGATTAATCCGTATGCGGTGCTCGACCCCGTCGAAGTGGGCGGCACCACTGTGAAGTTCGCCACGCTGCACAACTTCGAACTGATCAAGCAGAAGGATCTCCGGATTGGCGACGTCGTCCAGGTGAAGCGGGCCGGCGATGTAATTCCGCAGGTGGTTGGACCGGTTCCGGACAAGCGGGCGGCTGATTCCGTTCCCGTGACCGTGCCAGCGACTTGCCCCGCCTGCGGCCTGCCGGTGCGCGTTGAGGAGAAGGACATCTTCTGCGACAATGACCGGTGCGACGGACGGCGGCTGGAAGCGATTGTGCATTTCGCCTCCCGCGCGGCAATGGACATTGACGGCCTGTCGTACGCGCGCATCGAGCAGTTTGTCGAGGAAGGAATCGTCACGGACGTGGCCGACCTGTATTCACTGACCGCCGAGCGCATTGCACAGCTCGAACGATTCGCCGAGAAGAGCGCCGAATCGCTGGTGGCGGCCATCGCGGCCTCGAAGGCGCAGCCGCTCTCGCGCCTGCTCTTTGGACTGGGAATTCGGCACGTGGGGCAGGAAGCGGCCGTCCTGCTCGCGCGACGCTTCAGCACGCTCGGCGCGCTTGCTGGAGACCTCGCGCGTGCTGATGCGGAGGGCGCGGCCGATCGCGACACGATCGAATCCGTGCACGGCATCGGTCCGGCGATCGCGGAGTCGGTGTATGCGTACTTTCGCGAGTCTGGCATTCGCCAAGTGCTGGGGCGACTCCAGGCACTGGGACTCCGCATGGACGAGCCCGCGCAAGCCGCAACGTCGAGCATTTTCGCCGGCATGACGGTTGTCATAACCGGAACGCTTCCGACGCTGAGCCGAAACGACGCCAAGCAGCGCGTGATCTCCGCGGGTGGCAAAGTGACCGATTCCATCTCGAAGTCCACGAGTCTCCTCGTGGTCGGCGCGGACGCCGGCAGCAAGCTCGAGAAGGCGAAGTCGCTCGGCGTGGAAATCATCGACGAGGCAGAACTGCTCCGCCGGCTCATCGAGTAATCGGACAGTCGGATAGTCGGTGGCGGTTCGCCGGTAACGGCTGGCTGGCGCGACAGCGTGACGCCGGTCACACCAATCTGTGCACGACAGGCCGCACATTGGTAGCCTGACGGCCGCGCTGTGCCTAGCTTCAAGGCATCCAAACGCTCTCCGCCCGATCCGCCCCGATGGACCTCGCCGCGTCGAATTGTCTCGCCTTCCCTCGTGCATCGCTGCTCGCGTTGCGCGCCGCGCTTATCCGGGACATGGGTGGCTCGTACGCCACGTACCTGCAGGAAGCGGGATATGCCGGAGGTGACGCGGTGTTTGCCGCCTTCCGGTCGTGGCTGAGCGGGCAGGGCGAAGACGTCGCGACCTTCGACCTGGCCGAGTTTCAGTCGCGGGCATCCGAGTTTTTCCGCACGTCGGGCTGGGGCAGCATCACGATCGCGCCAGTTGGCGATGTGGTCGCGATGGTGGACTCGGCCGACTGGGCCGAAGCCGATCCCGTGAGTGCGCTGCCGTACCCTTCCTGCCACTACACGACCGGAATGCTCGCCGATTTCTTCGGGCGCACGGCGGCCGCGCCGCTGGCCGTGCTCGAGGTGGAGTGCCGGTCATCGGGGAGCGCGCATTGCCGCTTCCTGGTAGGGGCCACGGAAGTCATGAGCCACCTCTACGAACGAATGGCCGCCGGCGAGCACTACGACGCGGCCGCGAAGGCGCTGATCTAGCCTCTTGAGGCAGCCCGGCTACCCGAGGTCGTCGTACTTCGGATTGGCGACGAGTTCTCCGTCAATCAGAATCTCGCGATCCCAGGGCAAGACGATCAACGCGGCCGTCTCGAGCGCGGCGAAATTCGGCTCGTAGTCTCCAGTGCGAAAACTCACAGCGGTACGCACTTCCATCGCGCCGGCATTGACGACCGCTGCGACGGCGAGCCGCAGGGTATCGCCGGAATCGCAGGTCTCGTCCACGATGAGCACCCGGTGGCCGCGGACTTCCGACGGCGCCGCGCCCAGAACGGCCGGTGTCTCGCGAACCGTGTCGGCATGATACCGGCGGCTCACGATGATTGAACGGAAGGGCCGGTCAAGCATGGCGGCAACCACGGCGCCAGGGACGACGCCGGCTGCGGCCACCCCGACGACGATTTCGGGATCAAATTCGCGAGACACGCGCAGCGCCAAGGCCCGGGAAAGCTCTCCAAAGAGCGGCCAGTCCACGTTGAAAATCTCTCGCGCTGATGCTGGAACTGACCTCGCCTTGCGTGGCATTGGATCCCGGTAGGAAAGGCGCGAAAACGGGAGATTCTGGTGGTACCCGTACCAACCGCATACTACGCGCATACTACCCGTGCCGCTGCACGGAAGATACCGTTGGTTGCTGAGGTTCCGGAGCGACAATAGCTTGTGCCATCGAACGTTGGGAGCGCGTCTTTTGGTAGGATGCCTGGCATGTCCTGGTTGAGCCGCTTTTTTGGCGGAAAGCCCACGACGGAGAGGAAGACGCAGCGCCTCGATTATTTGAATGAGGCGCTCGTCCTCGAACGTCAGGGCGATTACGACGCCGCACTGACGTCGTACCGCTTGGCGTTGCGCGATCAACCGAACGATTTGAAAGTGCTCCAGAACATGGCTATCGCCTTTTCGCGCATCGGGCGCCTCGACGAGGCCGTCCGCGCGTATCGAAAGGCGCTCGAAATTGATCCAAGGCTCTCGGGGGCCCACTACGGGCTCGCTTTTCTGCTGCTCAAGCGGGGAGAATCCGATGGGGCGACGAAGCACCTTCAGGCGTTTCTGGCGGACCCACCGTCGGGCGACGAGGCGGAGCGCTGGGTGCACCATGCGCAGACGACGCTCGAGCAATTGCAGAATCCCGCGGCTCCGGCGCCGCCTGAACAACGGACCGAGAGCTGACGTGGGAAGAATCCTCGCAATCGTCAGCCAGAAGGGCGGAGTCGGCAAGACCACGACAGCAGTGAACCTCGGCGCGGCGTTTGCGCGCCGCGGGCTGAAGACGCTGATCGTCGACGTCGACCCGCAGGGGTCGGTGCGCTTCGGTGCCGGCCTCAAGAAAGGACACGCCACATACGGGTTCGCTGACTACCTGAATGGCAGCCGTCCGCTCCGCGACGTGATCCTGCCCACGTCCTTGCCTTGGCTCCGCGTCATGCTCGTAGGCTCGGTGGTCGATGACGCCGACCACACCGACTACGCGAACCAGATTGCCGAAGGCGATATCCTGCCGAAGATGCTCGAGACTGCGGCGGAACGATGCGATGTGGTGGTGGTGGACACGCCGCCGGGGCTTGGCCATATCACCCGCCGCGTACTGGCCTCGAGTGACCGCGTGCTCGTGCCGCTCCAGGCCGAACCCCTCGTGCTGCAAACCACGCCGCAGATCTTCCGCGCCATCAAAGACATCACGTCGAAGCACACGGCGCTCGCCTTCGACGGAATCCTGCTCACGATGTACGAAGCAGGGAACACCGCGTGCGAGCGGACGGTACAGTATGTCCGTGCCAACGTCCCTGCGAACCTGGTGTTTGACCTGATGATTCCGCGGAGCAGCGCCCTCAGCGACGCCTTCGCCGCCGGGCAGCCGGCGGTGGTGCGCTCGCCCTCGGACCCGGCATCGCAGGCCTATGTAAACCTCGCCACCAGGCTCGCCGAGCGTTTCGCGGGATGAGAGTGGCTTGATGCGCATCCCTGCCCGGCTGCTGCCCATCGGCGCGCTGGTGGCTGCGGTCGCCACCGTGGCATCCGTTGGTTGTACCGAGATCAACGCCGCGTCCGATCACGTGTCGTCGCTGTCGTTTGACACACTGCCTTACCCGTCGGTGGTCGCCGGCGACTCGCTCCGCGACTCATTGGGTCGCGCGGCACCGTTGCGCGCCGTGGCGTTCAATAGCGCCGGCGATGCCATTGCCGGCGCCGACATCCAGTACATCTCGCTCGACACGGGCGTCACGATTGACGGGAACGACTTTCTCATCTCGCAGCGGCGTTCGGGCGCGATCCGTCTTGTGGCCAGCACCAGCGTCATCCAGTCGGCGATCAAGTCGCTACTCGTCGCGCGGCGCCCCGACTCAGTCGTCGTCGTCGGCAAGCTGCGAGATACGTTGCGCTATGTGGTGCCGGACAACGCCGCGTCGAACGTTTCGGCTGCGCTTGGCGTTCGCATTACGACCCGGGACACCACGGAGGCAGTGACGGCGACACAGGGATGGCTCGTGTCGTACCAAGCCTTTTTCGGTGGCAAGGCCGTGGCGACGGGAGATACCTCGGCGGCATTCCTGGTTGGCGACGGCACGCAGCGGACCGGACTCGACACCACGTCCTCCGACGGATCAGCGTCGCGCCGGGTGCGCGTTCGGCCGGTCGCGATTACCACCGCCCTCGACTCCGTCGTGGTGATCGCGACCGTGAAGTACCGTGGCGCGGCAGTTCGCGGAAGTCCGGTGCGTTTCGTAATTCTAGTGCGACCGAAGTAAGCGTTCGGAAGGCACGCACCACCCCAAGACTCGGCACCAGACCGGGGAAACCACAGGAGCACGCGCCATGATCGCCAGCGGTGGACCCCGCCCGGCCCGAGGCACGTTGGTGGACCTCTTCTTCACTGCCATCGACCGGTACCATCACACCGCGTCGTATCAGGTGAAACGTGCTGGCAAGTACCAGCCCATCAACGCCGCCGAGGTCCAGGATCGCGTCCGCAGCTTCTCCATGGGCCTCCGGGCGCTCGGCCTTAATCCCGGCGACCGCGTGGCGATTCTCTCCGAGAATCGCCCGGAATGGGCCTATGCCGACTGGGCATGCCTCACCGCGCGACTGGCCGACGTGCCGGTGTACCCGACGCTCCCAGCCGAACAGATCATCCACATTCTGGTCAACTCTGGCGCAAAGGCGATCTTCGTTTCGAATGAGACGCAGGCGGCGAAGATCGCCAAGATTCGTGCCGACGTACCCGATCTGAAGCACGTCATCGTGTTCACCCCGGAACTCGTCCCCGGCGCCGATTTGACGCTCGCGGCACTGGAAGCGCATGGCCACACGGTGGCAGGGCCAGCGGCGATCGCGGCCTGGCGCGCCGACGCGCAGCAGGTGCAGCCCGACGATCTGGCCACGCTGATCTACACCTCCGGCACGACGGGGCCGCCCAAAGGCGTGATGCTCTCGCACGACAACGTCTTCTCGAATGTCGAAGCGGGACGAGTGCTCATCCCGTTTGAGCAGGGCACGGATGTCGCGCTCTCGTTCCTGCCGCTCTGCCACATTTTTCAGCGGATGGGCGACTACCTGTTCTTTGCGACCGGTACGTCGATTGCCTACGCCGAATCCTTTGATGCCGTGCCGTTCAACCTCTCAGAGGTACGGCCAACGCTCTGCTTCTCCGTGCCGCGACTGTACGAGAAGATGTACGCGCGCGTGCTGGAGAACGCGCTCTCCGGTGGATTCGTCAAGCAACAGATCTTTGCGTGGGCACGGCGCGTGGCCGATCGCCGTGCGAATGTGACGCTCGCTGGCGGCACGCCAGGACCGTTCCTCACCATGGCGTACGCCCTCGCGTTCACACTCGTGTTCAGCAAGCTTCAGGAGCGGGTTGGCGGACGCCTGCGCTACTTCGTGTCAGGCGGCGCGCCACTCGCACCGGAGATCAATCGTTTTTTCTACGCCGCCGGCCTCACGATTCTCGAGGGCTACGGCCTCACCGAAACGTCGCCCATCATTTCGGTGAACATTCCCGGTGCGTTCCGCATTGGCACCGTGGGGAAACCGGCGCCGGGTGTCGAGGTGGAGATCGCCGCCGACGGCGAGATTCTCACGCGTGGCCCGCACGTAATGCAGGGGTACTTCAACAATCCGGAAGCCACGCGCAACGCGATTGACAAGGACGGCTGGTTCCACACGGGCGACATCGGCGTCCTCGAGGAGAACTTCCTCCGCATCACGGACCGGAAAAAGGACATCATCGTCACGGCGGGCGGAAAGAACCTCGCGCCGCAGCCGATCGAGAACCAGATCAAGACGAACAAGTACGTGAGCCAGGCCGTGATGATCGGCGACAAGCGCAAGTATCCGGTGCTGCTCGTCGTGCCGAACTGGGACTCACTCGAAAAGTGGGCTGGACGAAAGGGCATCATCTGGACGCAGCGCTCGCAATTACTCGAGATGCCGACGATTCACGCCAAGATGGCAAAGGAAGTGAAGTCGCAGTTCACCGGGCTCGCGAGCTACGAAACGCCGAAAAAGATCGCGCTCATTGAACACGATTTCTCACTCGAACGCGGCGAACTGACGCCGACCCTCAAGGTCAAGCGGCGGGTGGTCGAGAAGAACCATGCGCCACTCATCAACAGCCTCTACGACGGTGCAGACCCGCCAGGCGGCTGAGCTGACGCAGAGGCCCGCGTAACGATCAGGTGGCGCGCGTGTCGCGTGCCGCGCGCATGAGCGGTACCGGCACCGACGTCGCGACCCGCTCTCCCACCCACTGCGCGGCGTCGCGCGCGAGTTCCTTGATGCCGGTCGGGACGGGCACACCTGCGTCAGCGATCATTCGGCCGCCATGGACGAGCACGGCCACCGCCGCATCGATGCGATCAGCGGCAGCGTGGGACGCATCGAGCGCGATGCCCTGCACCGACCGCTCGCCGAGCGGCACTCGCGGCGCTCCGCGAATCACGGTAGCGAGGCCGGCGCCGGTGTCATCGGGTGGATCGAGAAGCACCAGCGTGAGGTCTGCCATTCCGCCGATCGCGGCGGAATGCACCCCGTGCGCACCACAGAGCACGAACGGCGCGCGGGCGTCGGTCACACCGAGGAGTGCGGCGAGACGGATGCTCGTTTCCGGATCTGGACCTGCCGCCGGATTCGCGCGCACGCCGCCGTCGGCCCAGAACACCACGCCTCCGCGCACCATCCGCTCCGTATGGCACACCGGGCAGCCGAGCACTCCCTCGATCATCCAGCCGTGTGCGGCGCGATCGGCGCGCGCGACGAGCCACGTTTCCGCGTGGGATTCGGTGCAGCGCAGGTGGTCCGTAAGGGCGAGCAACATGCGACTGGCGCCGCGACGCTAGCTGCGCGTAAGACGCAGTTCGTCGATATCCACGTGACGCGGTTGCGTGAGCGCAAAGGCGATCGCGCGTGCGACATCGTCGGCCGCCAGCATCGACTCGCGGGCCGGAAATCGCGAGCCGAGCAGCGATTCGTACGGCATCCAGATTTCGGTATCCACCGAACCCGGTGAGACGAGGATGGCGCGGATGCCGGATCCCTTGGTCTCTGAGCGCAGCACTTCATGCATCGCGCGCACGCCGTACTTGCTTGCGCTGTATTCGGCGTTGCCCGTAAATGCCGTCTTGTCCGCGACGGAGCCGACCGTCACGATGTCGCCCGACTTTCGTGCGCGCATGTCGCCGATGAAAGCGTTGACGATCTGAAATGGCGCTTCGAGGTTGAGCCGAAGGGTTTGCGACAGCCCGGCGGCCTCCTGCGCGCCGATCGCGGCATGGGGAAACGCACCGGCGTTGTTGACGATGATGGCGGGCGCTCCGCCAGCCCAGGCGCGAACCGCTGCAATAAGCGCGTCAGCGCCTGCGGCGGTCGAGAGATCCGCAACAATGGCTCGGTGGCCGGCGCCGAGTTCCTTCACGAGCGCCTCGAGCGCAGCCGCCGAACGGGCGCTCACCGCGACGACGGCACCCGCCGCCGCCAACGCGCGCGCCGTAGCCGCACCAATGCCCTTCGACGCGCCGGTGACGAGTGCGTGTTGCCCGGCCAGTGGGCCCTGCGCCGACGGCAGGGTCAAATGCTTCCCGTGGGTGCGTAGGCGAGGCGCAGGAATTCATCGCGCGTGCGCGCATCATCGCGAAAGGCGCCTTTCAGCGACGAGGTGACCGTTCGGGAATTCTGCTTCTGTACGCCGCGCATCATCATGCAGAGGTGGTAGGCCTCGACCACCACGCCCACGCCGACCGGAGCGAGCACTCCCTGGATGGCGTCGGCGACCTGGGCTGTCAGCCGCTCCTGCACCTGCAGGCGCCGGGCAAAGACATCGACGATTCGCGGCAACTTGGAGAGCCCGATGATCCTGCCATTCGGGATGTAGGCAATGTGCGCCTTCCCGAAAAAGGGCAACATGTGGTGCTCGCACATCGAGTAGAACTCGATATCGCGCACCATCACCATCGATTCGTGCTTCTCTTCGAACACGGCGTCACCCACGACCTCGGCGACGCTCATGTCGTAGCCGCGGGTCAGCCACGCCATGGACCGGGAGACGCGGAGTGGCGTTTTCTGGAGCCCCTCGCGATTCGCGTCTTCGCCAATCAGTTCGATCTGACGGCGAACCAGATTCTGGAGCTCCTTGCACTTCGTGTCGCCGATGCGTGACGGCTCTTCTCCACACTCGCGCATTTCGGCAAGCGCGCTCGCCGCCGACCGTTCAGTTCCCATCGTACTCCACGCAGTTGTTCTCCGTCTCCCAGAGACGAAGATGGACGAGCCGCGCCTGGTGCTCCATCAGCGCGGGTGCAAGTCGCCGCCAGCAGGCGACGACGAGGTTTTCGGCGGTGGAGCGTGTCCCGGTCATCCAGGGCACATCGAGATCGATGTTCTTGTGGTCGAGATCGTCAATACACGAACGCTCGACGATCCGATCAAGGTCACCGAAGTCCATCACGTAGCCGGTCGCCGCATCCGGCGTTCCGCCGATCGTGACTTCGATCGTGTAGTTGTGCCCGTGATAGTTCGGACTGTTGCACTTGCCAAAAATGCGGCGGTTTTCCTCATCGGAAAACGCCGGATTGTGCAGGCGGTGCGCCGCGCTGAAGCGCGCGAGCCGCGTAATCGTGACGGTCGGCATCCGACAAAGGGTTGGAGAGACGGAAGCTCCGGCCGAACGCAAGCGTGACGCCAACGTGCGACCGGAGCTTCCGCTACAACTGAACGAGGGGAGGTTTTTGAAGCCCTGTCGAATGTATGAGGTCCTCACCCTGCCTTCCGTCTTCCCGCCGTGCGGGCATGGCGTCAACAGAGATATCGAACCCACCCGAAGGACTTATCGGCTCAAAAAATCGGTCCCCTGATTCACCTCGTGAATGTAGGAACACGTGCCGGAAGCGTCCAGACCAATTCGCGCGCAAACGGGTGCCCAGTTGACTGGCCAATAGTGCTAGATTGTGTGGATGGATCCGATCATCATCCTGTCGGTCGTCATGCTCCTGGTCTGGGCGGCAGGCACCTGGTTCGAAGCACCGGGTTGGATTCACCTGCTGCTCACCGCGGGCGTGTTCCTGCTCGTCTGGCGCATCGTGACGCGCCGTCCTGCAGCAGATTCCGCCGCCGCGAAGAAGAACGCAGGCGGGCGCTAAATCTCCCAGTTCGACAACACGATGCCGCGCGGCGGCATCACCTGCGCAAAACCGTCGAGCGTCATCCGAAGGTCCGTCCAGCGGACGCGACCGCCGGCCGCCATGACCCGCGTGAACGCACCCCGGTGCTCGCCCTGCATCCGAATCGCGACCCGCGCCGTCGCCGAGCGCCGTGCCAGCGCAGTGAGCGCGATCAGCATCGTGCTGAAGGCGTCATCGTCAAGCGCGACCAGCTTGAGCACCCGCAGCTCATCGCGCGGCCGCCCTTCAACCAGTGGCGCCGCATGGCAAACGGTAAACCCGACCAGTGAGTCGCCGCGCCGTGCAAGCAACGTGTCGCCAAGCGAGTACTCATGCGTCAGCCGAATCTCGCGCGAGTAGTCCGCCCCGGGAGCCAGTGTGTGCGTGAGCGCCGCGCACTCTGCGATGGCCGTGTCTCGCGCGGCCGGACCAAACGTCGAGAGCAAGCCGGGCACGCTCGACGCCGTTGATGCCTCGACCGTGAGCGTGACCGTCATGTGCCCCGGCACGAAACCGAGCCCCGCGTAGAATCCGATATTCTCGACCGTGCGCGGCATCGTTTCGAGCCCGATCGTGTGACATCCCGCCGCGCGCAAACGTGCGATGCCCGCTCGTACGATCGCCTTTCCCTGCCCGGCGCCCTGGCAGTCGTCGCGCACGGCGAGCGGTCCCATCCACCCTTCCAGCCCCGACGCGTGCGCAATGTTGAACGCGGCAATAGCCCCCGTGTCATCACGCCAGAGCATCGCGCCGATGCCCGCACCGTCAATTGCATAGCGCCAGATGGCAGGATTCAGCGGCGGCACGCGAACGCCAACGAGCCCGTCGCGCCGGTAGCGCTCGGTGAACGCGTCGCTGAAGAGCGCGTTGAGCTCAGTGATGTCGCTCACGCCAATCATCGCCGGGCCGGCGAGCGGCAAGTGCACAACGCGTTCCGCGCGCGACGCCATCACTCGGCGCTGAGCAGTGGTGGCGTCTCGCCCGCAGCAACGGCCTCGGCCAGCTCGCGACCTGAGGCCCCAGCGCGCGTCACCATCGACGCGCCGGTTTGCTCATTGAATCGGACTTCCATGACTTGATCGAGGCCATCACGCACATCCTCAATGTGCGTGATGAGGATGACCTGCTCGAACCGGTCCTGCAGTCCGCGCAGCAGCGACACGACGTTCTGGCGGCGCGTTTCATCAAGCGAGCCAAACACTTCGTCGAGCACGAGCAGCGAGAATGGCTGCCCGGCGCGCTCGGCGATCATCTGCGAGATCGCCAGTCGCAGCACCAGGTTCGCCAGATCTTCTTCACCGCCCGAAATGACGGGCTTGGGCACGCCCTCCTCGAGGACGACGATCCGGTACTTGTCGTCGAGTTCGAGTTCGGTGTAGCGGCCATCGGTCAGCGCATTAAGGAATTTACTGGCGAGATCGGCCAGCTCCGGGCGAAGCGCAAAGTTCAAATCGGTGCGAAGGTCCGAATACGCGCGGTGCAGTTCGTCATGCAGCAGCTTGTCGGACTCGAGCACGGCAACACGCGCGGCAGCGCGTTCGAGTTCAAGGCGCGAGCCCTGGGCGCGCTCAAGCGCCACCTGGGCGTTTGTGAGGTCGCTGGTGGTCATCGCCGTTGAGACCGAGGCGGACTGCAACTGTGCCGCCGCTGATGCGTGCTGATCCCTGAGGAGTCCAAACTCTTCCTCGGAGAGGACTAGGGCCGTCCGGCGCGACCCGAGATCTTCGCGCCGGGAAGACAAGGAGGCCACACTGCGGGTGACTTGTTCCTGTTCGCGCCGCAGCGCCGGCTCGCGCTCCACCTGTGTGGTGAGCCGATTGGCTTGGGCGCTGAGGGCCACCAGACGCTCAAAATCACTCTCGACCGCACGGTGGCGCGCCAAGTCGTAGCCTGCCGGAATCTCCGTCAGCTCCTTTGCCAACGATTCGTGCCGGTTCTCCTTGGCCGTGACATCGCGACCGATGTACTCGAGACGCTGTACCCCCATCTGGGTCCGCGCGAGCTTCCGTTCGAGCGCGCTCACATCCTGCTGCATGCGTTTCCGCTCGTCGTCGAGCTCCGCCACATGCTCGGGCATCGCCTCGAGCTGTTCGAGCCGGGATTTGAAGTACATCCCATCTGCGCTCACGGTCTCGAGCTGGTTGTCGAGGACGTCGAGCACCTGACGGAAGTGATCAAGCAGCGGACGGTTGCACGTGGGGCAGACCCCCTGCTCACCGCGCGCGACAAGGCGGTCACGCTGTTCGCGCAATTCGGCATACTGTGCCCGCAATGCGTTGCGGCGTGTCTCCGCTTCCTGGCGGTCACGCACCCACTCCGTGCGACGCAGTTCGAGTTTCCCGTGTGCTTCCTCGAGGTAGCGACGCTTCGCCTCCACATCGAGGGTCACCTGCTCTTCAAGTGCCGGGGCGTTGACCAGTCCTTCCCGTTCGGTGCGCAGCGTCTCGAGCTCCGCCGCCATGGCCGTTTCTTGCTCGAGCAGCGCCTGCCGCCGACCATTGTGCGCCGCCAGGTCACGGAGCTGCGCGAGTTCCTGGCCAAGGTTATCGAACGGGGCGAGCTGCGCCGAGAGCGGCGTCAGCGCGACTCGCGCCTCGTCCACATGGTGCAGTTCGACGGACAGTCGCTCCAGATTGCGTCGCTGGGCGGCGAGTTCGATGTCCGTCACACGGATATCCGCTTCCAGTAGCTGCAACTCGTCGCGCTGACGCTGCGCCTCCGTCCACTTCGGGACCAGCGCATCCAGTTGCGATTGCACCCGCGAGCGCTCGATCTCGGCATCGGCCAGTCGCGATTTTGCTTCGTCAACAGCGCCTCGCGCTTCTGCTTCCTGCGCCCCGAGCAGGTCGGCGTCCGGCATGCCGCTCCGCATGCCGGCGATCTCGTTGCGCAGATCGCGCCGGCGCTGGTCAGCCAGTTCCTGCGCCATGCGGAGGCGCTCGTACCCCAGCACGCGCGAAAGGAACTGCGCCCGCTCCGTCGCCGTGAGCGAGGCCATCACCGCCAGTTCCTTCTGGCCCGTGAAGTAGGTATTGAAAAACTCGGCGCGCGACATGCCGACTCGTCGCTGGAGCAGTTCGCCCACAGCGGTGGCGGAATTGGCGATCGGTTGTTCACCACCATCGAGATACAGCTCGGCGATCGTGAGTCCGCGCACGACGCGATACTGATGGCCGGCCAATTCAAACTCGAGCTCGACCTTCACCTGTGCGCGGGCAGCGGCGCGCGCAAACCGAATCGTGTCCTTGCCGCCGCGCGCGGTGTCGCCGCCGTACAGCGCCCAGGCGATCGCTTCGAGCAGCGTGGATTTTCCTACGCCGTTCGGGCCAATTATGCCGGTGAGGCCGCCCTCGAACGTGAGATCGGAGTCGGCATGCTGCCGAAAATTCAGAAGCTTGAGCCGATTCAGCCTCATGATTCGTCGTCCGGAGCGCTTTGCCCCTGCATCGCGCCAACCTGTTCCGCATCGGCGAGGTACCGCATCCCGAGTTCGATCAGGCGTTCACGATCGATGTCGGGAGAGAGTTCACGACCGCGCAGACTCTCGCGCAGCGTGTCCGCGAGCGAAGGGCGACGGCCCGGTGCGCCACTCCCCTCGGACGGGATGAGCTCGGGTCGGCGCGTATCGAGTTGAAAGTGCAGCGCACGACGCTGGAGGTCGCGCAACGCCTTGTGGTCGAGCTCTCTGACGATGTGCCGTGGCACGTCGCTGACAACCAGCCGAACCACTTTGCCATCAACACCGCCGACGATCCGATCGACGGACGCACCGATGGCGACGTCGAGCTCCGCAGCCGAAAGGCCCTTGGCCTTCAGGAGCGGCAAATCGACGAACTCGCGAACGGTCGGCAGCGGATGAAAGG
This sequence comes from Gemmatimonadota bacterium, assembly GCA_026387935.1. GTDB lineage: Bacteria > Gemmatimonadota > Gemmatimonadetes > Gemmatimonadales > Gemmatimonadaceae > Fen-1231. The sequence goes on from JAPLKU010000021.1 coordinate 209,194, forward strand.
TCTGCTTGCCCGAATCGAGGTCGCGCTCGATCAGTCCTTTCCCCGGCAGCTTTTCGCGACGTTGCGTGGCGAGTTCTGTCCAGAAGCTCGACGAGGCATACTCCAGTGCGCCGGAGTAATACGCGTTCGGCCCTACGCGACGGTACACGTGATAGTGCCCGAGGGCGATGTAGGGCCACTCTTCGGACGCCACGACGGCGGGCGGAAGCTTCAGCGAGGTATGCTCGTCTGCCCGCTCGTCCTCGGGATGAATGCCTTCCACTTCGGCATGGGCAAGCAACACGTTGTACTTGGCGCTTGGGTCTGGATCGTACGCGACCGGCTGATTGGTGAGCTCGGGCACCGCGAGCACACTGAGGTTTCGCTCCGGAAAGCGGAACCGATGAATCGCGGTGTCTGCCACCGATACGCCTCGCAGCTGCGAGAAGAGGCGAAGCATGCAGACCGTCTCACTCGACCGCGGCAAGTCGTGGTTGCCGGCCACCATGATGACGGCAGTTTCCGGAAGCTCCTGCGTGAGCCGCGAGAATTGCGTGAAGGCGTGCAGGATCGCCGGGTTCGTCGGACGGACAGTGTGAAACACGTCGCCGGCGATGCAGACCACGTCCGGGCGAATGGCGATGATCTTGTCGACCGCATTCGCGAACGCCCGCGCGACGTCGGCCTCTCGCTGATTGATGCCGCCCGGAGTTACGCGCTGAAACTGGCGAAATCCAAGATGCAGGTCGGAGAGGTGAACGATGCGCATGCTCAGAACGCGTATGGGTCGTCGTTCGGACTCGTGCGAATCGCCGGCCTTGGCCGCGGCGCGACGGTCTCGGCGGGAATCCGTCGTTTCAGTTGCGCCCGGAAAAATGCCTTGGGATCATCCGGCCGGACCTGGAGCGTGCGGTTTCGCGCGCGCAGCACCTCGTCCTCGTCGGCGAGCGCGATCGTTTCCTTGACCCAGTCGAGCGTGATCGTGCGGTCGAGGGGACGGAGCGCGCGAACAATTGCTTCATCGAGCGTGGGCTCTTCGGCCGGCGGAAACTTCTCGACACCTTCACGGCCCGACAACACCGCCGGTCGCGGAAAGCGCACAAACACGGGCTGCGTGAAGTGCGGATGCCGCACCATCAATTCGCCCTTGTCAAGCGTCGCGAGCTTTGTTCGCGTCGCCGGTGCCAGGGTCGCGTAGCCCGGCGTCGCGAGTTCGTCGGAGTCCATTCGCCCGAATAGCGCCGTACCGGAGTTGCCCACGACCCGCCGATGCACCTGCGAGCGGAACTGCTGCGCCGCAAACAGCACCAGCCCCAGATAGCGCCCGCGCTCGGCCACATCGAGCAGCATTTTGCGCACGTACGTGTCAGGCCCGTCCGACGGCGCGTACTTGTTCAGCTCGTCCACGAACACGACCACGTGGTCCACGCCGAGCGTACGCTTTTCGAGACGTTCGCGCAGCTGCGTGACGACCCGTGCGAAAATCAGATCCTGCGCGTCTTCCTCGAGATTCGCGACATCCACGACGTACACACCGCGATCCTGGAATGCACCCCATGGCAAATCGCTGACAGTGCCATCGTCCGTCACGAGCCCGCGGCAGCGCGTGGAAATATTCGTCAGACGGTTCCGAACCTTTCTGATGGTCGCGACGTGATGCGTACGCCACTGCTCATGGTTCTTCTCTTCCATCGCCCGCAGCAGCTCGCGGAAGAAGCGCTCGAGTTCGGTGAACGACTGCACGCGATGCGGAGTGGTGCCCAGTGCGGCGTCCTGAAAATCCTGATCCACCACGCGTTCGCGAATGAAATCGATCAGCGCGTCTGCCTTCGCGTCCACATCGTCCTTGTTGAGCAGGACTTCGGCGTACTGCAGCACTTCGCGCAGCCCCCAGGTGAGCGGCCGCAGGTTGTGCGAAAGCGACTCGTTGGAGCGCAGCGTGTTCAGCGAATACCCACGCGCGGTGTACGGCGCGAAATACTCCACGTTGGCAAATGGTGCTGGAGGTACGCCGAGTTTGTCATACAGCTCAAGGTCGGACGGTTCGAGCCGCGTCGCCGGCTGGTCGAGAAAACAGAGGTCCGGTCCCTTCACGTTGAAGCAGAGCGCGGCCACCGTTCCCTTTTTCTCCGGAAAGTGCGCGAAGATGGAGCCAAGGAGCCACTCCACCGCGCTCGTCTTGGTGGCGAGGCCGGAGACGCCGGTGATGTTGAGGTGCGCCGCCTCAGGCCCGAGCAAAAAGTCAGCGTCGAGAAAGATGGGCGACGCCATCGCGCCGGCGCGGTAGAGCCCGATCGGGATGCCCGTGCTCTGCCCTTCCTTCATGTACGCGTCCATTCGGAGCGCCACGGCCACGTCTTGCTCTGACGCCAGGAAAACCGAACCGAGCGGCACGGGCTGCAGCGGATCGTCGGGCACGTGCCGCAGCACGGCACCCTTGTACAGGCGAATCTCCGTTCGCCGCGTTGGAGCGTCGCTTGCGCGGTCGGGCGAGCCGTCGGCGCCAAGGACATCGTGAAGCGGCGTCTCAAGATCGGAGTAGCTGAAGCCCTCGACGATGACGCCGTACACCCGCGGCAGGTGACCCGAGACCGGGTTCGTGCCTTCCACGCGTACGATGGTCCCGATGCCAACTGGCGCATCGAGCGCGGTCCAGAAATGGAACTCGTGAGGCGTGTTGGGACGCCGTTCGGTGGCGACGACCCGGCCCAGGATTTCACCCATACCTGAAAGCTACCCTCCCGGAACTATCCGGCCACGGCCCTCAGGTACTCCTCACAATCGCGAATCCCATAGGCCATCACCCGCCAGCGCGCGTCGGGCAGTGCGGCTGGCTCCCGTTCGGCGAGCACCCACCGCGAAACCAGGTCGGCGCGCTCGGAGTTGAACCCGGGTTCGGCAACCTCGATTCGCACCAGTCCGCCAAGCGGGTCGCCCTCGGCGCGCAGGCGCAGGTACCAACTGGCCACCTGCGTGCGACCGCGTGACGCAACGCGCATGGCCGACGACCGCTGGCCCGGCTCGAGCGCGGCGAGCGTCGCCATGCCCTCCGCGTCCACATAAAGCGTACGGTGGGACTTCACCACGCCAATCGCGAGCGGGCTCCGCGACGCAGCGGCGAAACCACTGATCCCGCCGTCCACATACAGCGGCAGTTGTTCCGTCGCGCACCACTCGGTGGCGAGCCGCTCCTCCAGCTGCGCGCGGCGTTCCTGGATGGCCTGCCGTGCGACGCCGATCAGTTCCTGGGGATGGCGGTCACCGGCGTGCTCATCCGGAGGAAGGGTATCGACTACCGAGACACCGGCCGCCCCGAGCGCGGCGACCAGCTCAGCGCCGGCGAGCGCCACGGGCAGGTAGAGCGCCCGTTCGACGAGCGGTGCGCCACGCCAGGTGTGCAGCGTGCGGTCATGCGCACGCGTTCGGATGGCCGCCGCAACGGTCGCATGAATCGCCGGAAGCATGGCGCGGGGATACCAGGCCACCACCGACCGCTGGATTCCGTCGAGAAACCCGCCGCACGCGGCGACCGGCGCACCGACAATCACCCGCGCTTCGAGACGCGAACCCTCGACCACCTGCGCGGCATCGAGGCGCGGCGGCGTGATCGTCGTGGAGTGCGTTTCGAGCGATCCGCCCCGTGCTGCGGGAGCCGATCCGCCATGCTGCGCCAGCACGCGCTGCACCTCGCGAACGTTTGCTCCCCCACTGGGGGCGGCATACGATTCGCGTACGCGCCCTTCGCGGCCATTTCGCCCGAGCGTGGTCATCCTTGCCACGCTAGCCACTGGTCTCGCGTGCGGCAATGAGCCGAAGCGCGATCCCAACCAGGTGCTCCCCGTTGGCGCGGAGGCGCTGGATCTCTCCGCCCACCCGCAGCTCCTCTTTCAGGTGTTCGGTGACAAGGCCGAGCCGAAGATGATTCCGATCGCCGCCGTAGTCGACGGAATTATTCGGCCGATCGGTCTTACCCGGCAGGGGTGGCCGAGGCGGCGAAGAAGCCGTAGCGGCGGCGGTTCCCAGCCGGCGGCTGGCCCGCTCCGCCTGAATCACCCAGTGCCGATGTCCCAGGCCTGCTGTTCATCCGCCTTCGAATAGGCGCGGAAGGCCGTGAGCGTCGTGGTGCGCACGATGCCCGGCACGACTGGAAACTGCTCGGTCACAATACGCGCGATGTCCTCATACTTCGCGACTTTCACGAGAACGACGAGGTCCCAGTCTCCCGACACCGAGTACACGTCGGTGACACCATCGATACCGGCCAGGTGCTTCGCGCACTGCGGGATCAGCTTCGGCTCGGCGCGGATGAGGACGATGGTGGTGATCATGGCTGGCAGGAGGAGGGAGGGAGTGGGAACGGCGGCCGGTCAGGCGCTCCGGTACGCCGCCACAATACGATGCATCGCCGACTCGACCTGTGCGAGGTCCGTCGCGTAGGACACGCGAATCCAGTCCGGCGTCTGGAAGGCCGAACCGGACACCACCGCGACGTCGTGTTCCTCGAGCAGCCGGTTGGCGAACACCGTTCCGGCATCGGGAATCTTCCCTGCGCCGGGCGCCTGCAGGAAGAGGTAAAACGCGCCGTCGGGCGGAGTCACGCGAATTCGCGGTTCGGTTGCGAGGATCGCCAGCGCCGCGTCCCGGCGTTTCCTAAACTCTGCCACCATCGCCGTGACCGTTTCATCCACTGCGGCGCCGCCGGTCAATGCGGCCACGGCAGCCGCCTGCGACACCGACGACGGATTGAACGTCGTGTGCGACTGGAACGCCGTCATCGCCTTCGTGAGCTGCGCCGGCGCGATGGACCAACCGATCCGCCACCCCGTCATCGCGTACGCCTTCGCGATGCCATCAACCACGACGAGGTGGTCGCGCGATTCCGCCACATCGAGCGCCGACGCCGCTTCACCGACATACGAGATGCGGCGATAGATCTCATCGCTGATCACCCAGATGCCGCACTCGCGTGCAAATGCGATCAGGTCGGCGAGTTCCGCGCGCGAGTACACTGAGCCCGTCGGATTGACTGGTGAGTTGAGCATCAGTCCGCGCGAGCGGGCCGTCGCGTGCGCCGCGAGATCGGCCGGTGTGACCTTGAATCCGCGCGCGGGATCGCCGCGAACGGCAACGGGCGTCGCGCGCGAAAGCGATACCATCTCGTAGTAGCTCGTCCAGCTCGGCGTGGGAATCAGGACTTCATCGCCAGGGCCGAAGAGGGCAAAACAGGCATTGAACAACGACTGCTTCGATCCATTCGAGACGACCACTTCGGCCGCGGTGATCGTCTCGCCGCGGCCCCGGCGGGCCGTGGCCTGCTCGGCAATGGCGGTCCGGAGCGGAAGAATGCCTTCGGTCGCCGTGTATCGGGTCGCACCGCTGTCAATCGCCACCTGAGCAGCTTTTCGGATCATCGGCGGTGTGTCGAAATCGGGCTCCCCGGCGCCGAGGTCGAGAATCGGGCGGCCAGCGGCCCGGAGGGCCTTGGCGCGCTGCGAAGCGGCAATCGTTGCGGATTCCTTCAGCTGGGCGATGTTCGCCGAAGGCGTGAAAGTCAACTCAGGCGGCGTCATGGCGGGGGCGCTAGATTGGAAGAGAACGTTATGTGCGGGGCACCCTCCGCGCCAAATCCAGCGGAGGCAGTAAGTGTCCGATCCCGAGCGCGCTGAGTCCCCCTCAGCAAGCGCACGCAGCATGCACGTCGCGCATCTCATCCCCGTTTCGTGGCCCGAAGTCGCGGCGCGAATCGCGCCCCTCATTGCGCGTGTCGATCGCGACGTCGCTTCCGTGCAGGTGCTCGCGCTTGTGCCGACCGCCGACGACGTTGCCGAGTTGATGCGCGAGGTTTCGGCGTTAGGTACGGCAGCCGACGTGCGGGTCGCGCCGCTTGCCGCGCCGCGCCGTTCGCGCCGGCTCGCCGCAGCGCTGACACCGCAGGTCGTGATCGGTACCCCTGAAACCGTCAGCGCGCTCATCAAGGCCAGCGCGCTTTCGCTGGGCGCGGTGAGCGCCATCCTGCTTGGTGCCGCCGACGAACTCGAACGCAATGAAGCAACGCTGGAGCAGATCCTCGCCGAAGTTCCGGCAGGCGCCGCCAAGTTGCTGACCGCCGCGACGGCGACGGCATTCATCGATCGCGTGATGGAGCAGTACATGCATGGCGCGCGCCGCGTGATGGCCGCCCCGGTGGATGCTTCGGTGGCCGTGAACGCGCGGAGCATCGAAGTGCGCGCGGTGTCTGCCGCGTCGCCGGCGGCAGCGCTCGGCGACGTCCTCGAAAGCATTGACGCGCCGAACGTCGCCATCGTGCCCGCCGATGCGCGGCGCGAGACGGCCGTTCGCGCTGTGATGGCGACCCTCGGCTTTGGCGTTGACTCGAAGCTGGTACGTGTGGCCATGGACGGTTCGACGGGTGGCGCTCCGCTCGTCGTGCTCGTCGGACCTCCGTCCGCGGCGGTGCTCGCCGCGATGCTCGCCGGACCGGCGGCACGCACGATTGCGCTTGTCACGACCCGTGAGCGCTCGACGCTCGCTGCCGCAGCACCGTCGGCAACCCTCGTCACCTTCGCGCCGTCCACCGCGCTGAGCGAAGCGGCCATGGAAGAAGAGCGTCAGCGGGAGCAGATTCGTCGGGTGATTCGCGAAGGTCTTCCCTCGCGCGAGATGCTCGCGCTCGAACCGCTGCTCACCGAGTTCGATCCCCTCGTGCTCGCCGGCGCCGCACTGCACCTGTATGAACAGGCCCGCAGTTCAGCCCGCAAACAGTCAGAAGTGCGTCCGGCGGCGGCCCCGTCCAGCGGCGAAAAGCCGCGCGAGCGCTCGCCGCGTGGCAGCCCGCCGTCGCGCGAAGGTGGATTCAGCCGCGGACCGCGCAAGTTTGATGGGCCGCCCCGCGAAGGCGGGTTCAGCCGTGGACCGCGGAAGTTCGATGGGCCGCCCCGCGGCCGTGGTCCCGACGACCGGCCTCGCCCACCACGCGACCGTGATGGCCCGAGCAGCCGCGGCCCGCGCCCACCGTTCAAGCCACGGCCTTCGCGACCCGATCGGCCGCGCGACGACCGATGACCGTCGGACTCTTCCAGCCAAATGGCGGCTGGATCGAGGTGATTGCCGGTGTGATGTTCAGCGGAAAGAGCGAGGAACTCATTCGTCGGGTGCGTCGTGCGCTGATCGCGAAAAAGCGCGTGCAGGTATTCAAGTCGCACCTGGATGATCGATACAAGGGCGTATTTACGATCGGATCACACGACGGGCGCACGATCGAAGCCGTGCCGGTGGATTCGTCAGAACAGATTGCGCTGCGACTCGACCCGCTTGCACAGGTGGTGGCGATAGATGAGGCGCAGTTTCTCGACGCCGGGATTGTCGCGCTCACGAACGACCTCGCCAATCGCGGGCGTCGGGTGATTCTCGCCGGCACCGACGCCGACTTTCGCGGCGAACCGTTTGGCGCGATGCCCTTCCTGATGTCCACTGCGGAAATCGTCGACAAGCTGCACGCGATCTGCGTGGTCTGCGGTGCGCCGGCCACACGCAACCAGCGCCTGATTGACGGAAAGCCGGCGCGTTATGACTCCCCGATTGTCATGGTTGGCGGCGCTGATTCATACGAGGCGCGCTGCCGCTCGTGCCACACGATCGCACTGCCGAACGAGGCGCAGGGCAAACTGCTCTAGCGCGGTGTTTGTGCGCGCCTACGGCACCGGGCGGTTGTTGCCGCGGAGCCCGGCGAGGTAGGTCTTGATCATCGCCCAGGTGGACGCGATCTGCGGATCGATTTCCGACCACTTGGAGTCCGCGTACCTGCCCCTCAGCGGGAAGAATGGTGGGCGTCGGTGCGTGGCCTGGGCCATGCAGGGGCCAGGCGTTGAGTTCCTGATGAGTCCTGTTCCTGCACTAGTGTGCGTCGCACGAAACAGGCGATTGATGGGCATCGGCGTGTGGCCAGGTTGTTGCGGCGGTGTGCCGCTAAACGTAATACTCTCCAGATCTCATCGCCCTTCTCTCTCCAATGCTCAACGTCGCACTCACCGGCAACATCGCCAGCGGAAAGAGCACGGTCGCGTCGCGATTCGCAGCGCTCGGGGCGACCGTCCTCGATGCCGACCAGTATGCCCGCGAGGCCGTGGCGCCGGGTTCGGGCGCGCTGAACCTGGTCGTCGCGCGCTTTGGGCCGTCGGTCCTTCGCGCTGACGGTGCGCTCGACCGGGCGGCGCTCGGACGGATCGTGTTTGCCAGCGCCCGGGCGCGCGCAGATCTCGAGGCCATCATTCACCCCGAAGTCGCGCGGCGCCGAATTGCCGATACGGTGGAAGCCCGAGCCAACGGAGCCCGCATCGTCGTGGCAGACGTGCCGCTGCTCTTCGAGGCGGGGCTCGCAGCTGAATTCGACCTGATCGTGCTGGTCGCCACGCCGGACAGCGCCCGCCTCGACCGGCTCGTGCGCATCCGCGGACTTTCAGCAGCGGATGCCCGCGCCATGATGGCGGCGCAGGACGATGCGGCAATCAAACGGGGCAAGTCCGACATCGTCATCGACAACGACAGTACGCTTGAAGCGCTGCAGCAGAAGGTGGATGTTGTGTGGCACGACCTCGAGGCACGGGCCGCTCGCGCTCGCTCGTTTGCGCGTCAACTCCTTGAGAACCACGCGCGCGAGTCGTAGCATTCGCGCATGTCAAACGTCCCCTCCGGTCTCCGCTTTACTGCGGACCACGAATACCTGAAGCCCACTGGGCAGCCCGGCGTCTATCTCGTTGGCATCACCGACTACGCGCAGGGCGAGCTCGGCGACATTGTCTTCCTCGACCTTCCAAAGGCCGGCGCCAAGTTCGGTGCGCACGATACGTTCGGCACGGTTGAAGCCGTGAAGGCCGTCAGCGACCTCTACTGCCCGGTCGCGGGTGAGATTGTCGAATCCAACACGAGGCTCGACGCCGAGCCGGCCGTGGTGAACGGCGACGCCTACGGCGAAGGCTGGATGATCAAGCTGAAGGTCGCGAATCAAGCGGACGTGGACGCGCTGATGGACAGCGCGGCGTACACCGCCCACCTGGCGGGGAAGTAACGGCGGTAGCCAGTAGGGCGTAGGGACCACTGCGAGTAGCGGGTACCGACTCGGCACTGCGGTTGTCGTTACCCGCTACCGGCTACGCACTACCCGTTGGAGTACGCCTCGATCGGCGGGCACGCGCACACCAGATTGCGATCGCCGAACGCGTTGTCCACTCGCCCCACTGCCGGCCAGAACTTCCGCCCCCGCACCCACGCGAGCGGAAACGCCGCCTTTTCACGCGAGTAGGCCCGCGACCAGGAGTCGCTCAACACGGTCTCGAGCGTGTGCGGCGCGTGCTTCAGCGGATTGTCGTCGCGTGGCAGGACTCCAGACTCGATCTCTCGCGCTTCCTCGCGAATAGAAATCAGTGCCTCGATGAACCGGTCGAGTTCTTCCTTCGGCTCACTCTCCGTGGGCTCGATCATCAGCGTTCCCGCCACCGGGAACGAGACCGTCGGCGCGTGGAACCCATAGTCCATGAGCCGCTTGGCGATGTCTTCCACCTCGACGCCCGACGACAGCTTCAGCCCACGCGGATCCACGATGCACTCGTGCGCAATGGTGCCATTCGTTCCCTTGTAGAGCACCGGATAGTGCGGCTCGAGCTTCTTTGCGATGTAGTTCGCATTCAAAATCGCGATCTTCGTCGCGAGCGTCAGGCCATCGCCGCCCATCATGATGATGTACATCAGCGAAATAGGCAGAATGCTCGCGCTGCCCCACGGCGCCGCACTCACGGCGCCAATCGCGCTCGTACCGCCGGTGGCAATCACCGCATGTCCAGGCAGGAATGGCGCGAGATGCTTCGCTACGCCAATCGGCCCCATGCCGGGTCCGCCACCGCCATGCGGGATGCAAAACGTCTTGTGGAGATTCAGGTGACACACATCGCCGCCGATGTCACCCGGCCGGCACAGACCCACCATCGCATTCATGTTCGCGCCATCGAGGTACACCTGGCCGCCATGCTTGTGGATCTCGGCCGTCACCTCGGTGATCGCTTCTTCAAACACGCCATGCGTTGACGGATAGGTCACCATCAGCGCGGCAAGGTTCGCCGAGTGTTGTGCGGCCTTCGCCTTCAGATCGGCCACGTCGATGTTGCCGCTCGTATCGGTCTTCACCACCACCACCTGCATGCCCGCCATCACGGCGCTCGCCGGATTCGTCCCGTGCGCCGACTGTGGAATGAGACAGATGTTGCGGTGCGTGTCGCCCCGCGAGAGATGATACGCGCGAATCACCAGCAGACCGGCGTACTCGCCCTGCGAGCCGGCGTTCGGCTGCAGTGACACCGCGTGGAAGCCGGTGATCTCCGCCAGCGCCTGCTCGAGACGTTCGAACATTGCCGCGTAGCCCTTGGCCTGCTCGCGGGGTGCGAACGGATGTAGGGCACCGATCTCCGGCCAGGTGACCGGGAACATCTCGGCCGCGGCATTCAGCTTCATGGTGCACGACCCGAGCGCGATCATGGAGTGGACGAGCGAAAGATCCTTCGCCTCGAGCCGACGAACATAACGCTGGAACTCCGTCTCCGAATGATGCGAGTTGAAGACCGGGTGCGTGAGAAACGCGCTCGTGCGCGCGAAACGCTCGTCGAATCGCGTGTCCACTCGAGCCACCAGCGATGCGGCATTGCCCTTCGCGCTCCCGCCAAGCGCCGCGAGCAGCTCATCGACATCAGCGTCGGTATGCGTCTCGGCGAACGACACGCCAACGCTGCCATCGGCGAAGTAGCGCAGGTTCAGTTTGCGTTTCTCGGCTTCGGCCCGAATCGCCGCCACCGAGCGCGATGCCGCCGGCCGCACCTGTACCGTATCAAAGAACTCGTCGTGCAGCACCGTGTGGCCCTGATCGCGCGCGCCCTGAGCAAATGCTTCGGCCAGATGGTGCGCGCGCTGTGCAATGCGCGTCAGGCCGGCCGGTCCATGCCACGCGGCGTACATGCCGCTCATCACGGCCAGCAGCACCTGCGCAGTGCAGATGTTGCTCGTTGCCTTTTCACGCCGGATGTGCTGCTCGCGTGTGCCGAGCGCCATGCGCAACGCCATACGGCCGTTGGCATCCTTCGAGACGCCGATGATCCGGCCCGGCATGTGCCGCTTGAACTCGTCGCGCGTGCAGAAGAACGCGGCGTGCGGTCCGCCATAGCCCATCGGCACGCCAAAGCGCTGCGCGCTCCCGATCGCGACATCGGCACCCCACTCGCCGGGCGGCGCCAGCAGTGTGAGCGCGAGCAGGTCGGTCGCGACCACCACCATCGCGCCGGCCGCATGCGCGCGTTCGGCGAGTGCACGGTAGTCCTCAACTGCGCCAAAAGTGTTTGGATACTGCAGGAGGATGCCGCACACCTTCTCGGTGAGGGTGAAGTTCTCCTTCGACTGCACCTTGACCGCGATGCCGCGTGCGGCGCCGCGCGCCTTCACCAGATCGATCGTCTGCGGATGGCAGTCGTCGGCGACAATGAACTCGTCGCGGCCCTCGGCGACCGCATGAACCAACTGCACGGCCTCGGCGGCGGCGGTGCCTTCGTCGAGCAGTGAGGCGCTCGCCATCGGCAGCCCGGTCAGGTCGGTAACCACCGTCTGGAAGTTGAGCAGTGCTTCGAGGCGCCCCTGCGCAATCTCCGCCTGATACGGCGTATAAGCCGTGTACCAGCCGGGATTCTCGAGGATGTTGCGTTGAATCACCGGCGGAGTGTGCGTCGGGTAGTAGCCAAGCCCGATGAAGCTGCGCCAGACCTCGTTGGGCGCGACCATCGCGCGAAAATCGGCGAGTGCTTCCTGTTCAGAAGTCGCGGGCGGCAGCGCGAGGGCACGCCGGAACCGAATGTTGGCGGGGACCGTGGCATCGATCAGCGCGTCGAGCGACGGCATGCCAAGGGTCTGCAGCATATCGCGCACATCAGCGTCTGAAGGACCGATGTGGCGCGAAACGAAGGTGTCTGGAGTCGGAATCGCGGGCACGGGCGTTTCCTGTCGGGTGCGAGTGAACCTGAAAAATACTCGTATTGCCATGACGCGGCGCCGAATTTCTATACATTTGTTGCATGAATGATTCCGGACGGGTCACCTTTGTGTCGGCGGGAAACGCCGCGCGCGCCGGCATCAGTTTCGGCAGCGCGCTGGCCATCGCGATTTCGTGGAGCCAACACCATTCGATCTTCTGGGCGATTGTCCAGGGATTCCTGGGCTGGATCTACGTGATCTACTTCGCCATCACTCGCTAGCCGACCGTTGACGGCGCTCCGCTGGCGATGGCTTGCCTCGGCAGACGCGCCGGGAGCGGAACAGATGGCGGTGGACGCGGGACTCATGTCCCGCGCGAGAGAGACGGGCGAAGCCACCTTTCGCGTGTATGGCTGGACGCGTCCCACCCTCTCGTTCGGCCGAAATGAGTCGGTGCGAACCCGTTTTTCTCCAGCCCACCTGGCGCAGCATGGCGTCGACGCGGTTCGGCGGCCTACGGGTGGACGTGTGCTGCTCCACGAAGGAGACGTCACCTATAGCATCACGGCGCCGGCATCTGATGCCGAATCTGTTCGCTCTGCCTTTGCGCGACTCAACGCCTTGCTCATGGCCGGACTCGCCGGCCTCGGCGTCGTGGTTGGCGAGGCGTCGCGAGGACGGGCGCTGCGGCCGGGCCGCGATGCGTGCTTCGCCGAGCCGTCTGCTGGGGAGTTGGTGTTCGACGGACGGAAGCTCGTGGCGAGCGCGCAGCAGCGCGACGCGGGTGCGCTCTTGCAGCACGGATCGATTCTGGTCGCGGATCGTCAGAGCCGGATTCCGGCACTGGCCGTCGCACCAATGGCCGATCCGGCGCCAGCCGCAACGCTCGAGCTGGCGCTCGGCCGCCCAGTCACGCGTGATGAAGTGCGCGAGGCCCTCCGCGCAGCAGTCGCCTCGGAGCGTGGAGGCGTCGAGGAACTCGACAGCGCCGAAGCGCGGGACTATGCGGCCCCATTCAGGTCAAGGTTCAGTGATCCCGAGTGGACGTGGCGACGCTGATTCGGCTAATGTTTGCGCATCTACGGCGGAGCGACCGAGTGCAGGCAGCCAGACGGTGGTGGATGGCGACGGCGGTCCTTGGCGCTATGGCGTGCGGCGCAGTCGCTGACAAGACCGCCGTGATTGCGATTGGAGCGGACGGCGACGCCCTCATTCCACTGCTCTGGACGCAGACTCAGGCGCGGACGTACACCGAGCTGATGTTCGACAAGCTCGCAGAGATTGGGGCCGGCCAAAACACGCTGGGAGATGCGGGTTACCAGCCGCGACTCGCGTCCAGCTGGACATGGTCGAAAGACTCGCTATCGATTGCCTTTCACCTCGATCCGCGTGCGCATTGGCATGATGGACGTGCGGTAACCGCCCGGGACGTGCGCTTCGCCTTCCAGCTCTACTCCGATCCAAAAACCGGCGCGAGCGGCAGACGCGACTTTGCGATGGCGGTGGATTCTGTGAGTGTGGGGGATTCACTGACGGCGACCGTCTGGTTCAAGCGGCGGACGCCGGAGCAGTTTCATTCCGTTGCGTACAGCATGATTCCGCTGCCAGAGCATTTGCTCGGCATGGTACCACACGATTCGATGCGCAGTTCGGCGTTCGCCACGCATCCTGTGGGAAACGGCCCGTTCAAGTTCGGCGCGTGGGAAAAGTCGCGGTCGCTCGAGCTGGTGGCGAACGAGGCGTATCACCGCGGGCGCCCGAAGCTGAATCGCGTGGTGTTCACGATTGGCAACGCTCAAGCTGCCGTTCGAGCGGTGCTGGCCGGCGATGCAGACTTCTATGAGCGGTTCACGCTCGAAGACATGACCGAGGCAGCACGGACGCCAGACGTGAAAGTCATGACCGTGCCGATCTATGTGTACGGCGTTCTCGAGTTTAACATGCGGAGTCTCGACGGAAAGGCGGCGCACCCGTTGTTCGGTGATGCGGGCGTACGGCGCGCACTCACGATGGCCGTGGACCGCCCGTCGCTGGCCAAGAACGTGCTCGACTCACTCGCGAGGCCGGCCCTCGGGCCGTTCACCCGAACGCAGTGGACCTCTGACACGACGCTGCGCCAGATCCCATTCGACACGCTCGCGGCCAACACCCTGCTTGACTCGCTCGGCTGGAAGCGTGGCGGCGGCGGCATGCGGGCGAAGGCCGGCCGGGCGCTTGCCTTCTCCATCGTCGTCTCGTCGTCGAGCCGCCCGCTTGCTCGCTACTCGGAGCTGCTCCAGCAGTCATTCGCGCGTGTCGGTGCCAAGGTCACTGTGGACCTCGGTGACCAAAAGGCGCTCATTGATCACGTCGTCCCACACACGTTCGATGCCGCGCTGCTCACCTGGACCGCATCGCCGAGTCCGAGCGGCGCGAGAGAACTCTGGGGCTCTGTTTCGCTGGCGAAGCAGGGAGCCCAGAACGCCGGCAATTGGTCAAATCAAACGTGGGACACGCAAGTCGACAGCGCGCTCGCCGCGCTGAGCGCCACTGAAGTGCGGGCACATTTTCGAAAGGCCTACCAAGCGGCGGTCGACGATGCACCAGCGATCTGGCTCTATGAGCCGCTGCTCGTGCCCGCCATGAGCACGCGCTTGCTGACGGGACCCATTCCGTCGGACGCATGGTGGCAGTCAATCCCATCGTGGGATGTCATCAGCGCGCCGAAGCGGCCTGCCGGCGGCGCACCAAGTTCCGCGAAAAAACCCTAGCAGCTCGTGCTTCGCTTTGCGGCGGCGCGAGCGCGCCAGACGGCGATCGTAGCCATCATCGTCACTTCGCTCGCATTCTTCCTCGTCCACGCCGCGCCGGGAGATCCGTTCTCCACCATCGACACGAGCGTCGAGAGTGCCGCTGCCCGGGCCGAGATGCGGGTCCGCTACGGACTCGACCGACCGCTCTATCAGCAGTACCCGGCAATGCTGATGAACTTTGCCCGCGGAGAATTCGGAACGTCGTTCTCGCAGTCGCGCCCCGTGTCCGCCGTGCTCGCTGAGGTGATCCCCGACACGCTGCTGCTGATGCTGCCGGCACTGACGTTCGGCGTGCTCCTCGGTGTGGCGCTCGGTACCTGGCAGGGCGCTCGCGCCGGAAGCTCCGCTGACCGGGGATGGAGCACCGTCACACTTGGCGTGCTGTCAGTTCCTGAATTTCTGATCGCACTCATCGCGGCCACACTCTTTGCCGTGCGGCTCGGCTGGTTTCCCGCGACCGGCATGCTGCGCATCGGCGCCACACACAGCTCGTTTGCCGACCTGCTCGGCGATTACCTCCATCACGCCGCCCTGCCGGTCGCGACGCTAACGCTGACCATTGCGTGCGCCGTGGCCCGTTTCCAGCGGACGGCCGTGATCGGCGCACTGTCCGAAGAGTTCGTGCGAACGGCGCGGGCGAAAGGCGCCACTGACCGTCGCATCATCATGACCCATGTGCTGCGGCGAACCGCCGCGTCGCTCTGCGCCATCCTGGGCCTGCTGTTTCCCGCGCTCATCGGCGGGGCCGCGATTGTTGAAGATGTCTTCGCCTGGCCCGGCGCCGGTCACACCCTCGTCGCAGCAGTGAGCAGCCGTGACTATCCGCTTGTCATTGCTCTGGTCACCGTCGGCTCGATTGCTGTTTGCGTCGGAAGTGCACTCGCCGATGCCGCAGCGGCCTGGGTGAGTCCTTCAGGCGCGGTGGACGCATGACACAGGCATCGCGAGCCGGGCGCCGCACCGGCATCGCAGCGGCGGTAATCCTCGCCATCATCGTCGGTATCGCACTGATTGGCCCAACCTCGTTCGGCCGAAGCGCCTCGGACTCAGGCGACTTGCGCACTGATCGATTGAGCCCGCCGTCGGCGGCACATCCGTTCGGCACCGACGCGAGTTCGCGAGACGTCATGGCGCGCGTCGTGCAGGGCACTCGCGTCTCACTTGGCATCGCCGTGCTCTCAGTCGGCATCCTGTTTGTCATTGGGGTGGCGTGGGGCGGGCTCTCGGGACTGGCACCCGCGGCGGCTGACCGATGGATGATGCGGCTAGTGGACGCGCTGCTTGCCACGCCGCGATTGCTGATTGTCCTGGCCGTGGTCGCGTTTACCGGACGACTGGCCGCTCCAGCACTGGCGCTTCTACTCGGACTGACCGGCTGGGCCCAGATGAGCCGAGTCGTGCGCGCCCGCGTGCGCGAAGTACGCGCCTCCGATCACGTCGTGGCGGCTCGCGCACTCGGCACGCCAGCGCTTTCACTCTTCCTGCGCCACATACTTCCCGAAGTGGCGCCCACAGCATTCGTGATGGCCATTCTCGCCGCTGCCGCGATCATCCCGCTGGAAGCCTCGCTCAGTTTCATCGGCGCCGGCGTCGCGCCGCCGACCGCCAGCTGGGGGGTACTGCTTCGCGACGCCACCGATCACCCCACTGACGCCTGGTGGCTCCTGCTCTTCCCTTCTGTGGTGATTGCCACCACCGTCATGTGCGTGAATGTGCTTGGCGAACGTCTTCAACCGCGCGACCGAAACTTTCTGGCCCGATGACTCCGCTCCTCGACGTTTCGAATCTTCGCGTTGCGTACGGCGACCGCTCCGGTAAGCGGGTTGCCGTGGATAGCGCGTCGTTCACGGTTGAACCCGGCGAAATCGTTGCCCTTGTTGGCGAGTCGGGGAGCGGCAAGACCGCGACGGCCTTGGCGATCATGGGCCTCCTCGCCAACAACGCGCGAGTCGGCCCTGGAAGCGCGATTCGGTTTGAGGACCGCGACCTCCTTACGCTGCCAGAGCGCGAACTCCGTGACCTGCGCGGCCGCCGGATCTCCATGGTATTTCAGGAACCTGCTGCGGCACTAAATCCGGTCATGCGCGTGGGCGAACAGGTGGCCGAGGTTGCGCTCGTTCACGGCGAACGGGACAAAAAGAAAGCGCGCGAACAGGCGATCGCCATGCTCGGCCGTGTGGGGCTTCCTGATCCGGCCGAACAGTATCGCGCTTACCCGCACGAGTTGTCCGGCGGCATGCGCCAGCGCGTGATGCTCGCCATCGCGCTCTTGCTGAAACCATCACTCGTGATTGCGGACGAGCCGACCTCCGCACTCGATGTCACCGTGCAGGCACAGGTATTGAAGCTGCTGCTCGAACTGCAGCGCGAATCAGGCACAGCCGTGCTGCTCATCACGCATGATCTCGGCGTCGTCGCCGAGACCTGCTCGCGGGCGCTAGTCATGAAGAACGGACAACTCGTGGAACAGGCGACGGTTGATGCGCTCTTTCATGCGCCACAGCACGAGTACACGCGAGAACTCCTCGCGGCCATGCCAAAACTGAAGCGGCGCGCATGAGCGACCGCCCTTTGGTTTCGGTAGGCGGGCTCGTTGTGCGCCACGAAAGTGCGGGACTGTTCACGCGGCGTGCGACCAAGACCGCGGTTGCTGGAGTGACTTTCGACATTGCGCGCGGTGAGACCCTGGCGCTCGTGGGTGAGTCGGGCTGCGGAAAAACGACGACGGCGCGGGCACTGCTCCGTCTCATTGACGCCGCCGAGGGCACGATGGTCTACGACGGCACCGACCTGCGCGCACTGCGTGGCGAAACGCTCCGTCGCCAGCGCAAACACATGCAGATCGTGTTTCAGGATCCGTTTACCTCGCTCAATCCGCGGCACACCGTCGGCGCGATCGTCGGCGAAGGCTTGCTCGTGCACGGTATCGCAAAGGGCGATGCCGCCAAGGCGCGCGTCGCGACACTGCTCGAGGAAGTCGGCCTCTCAGCGTCGGACGAGAATCGGTATCCGCACGAACTCTCCGGTGGGCAGCGGCAACGCGTCGCCATCGCGCGTGCGCTCGCGGTGGATCCGGAGTTCCTCGTACTCGACGAGGCCGTGTCCGCGCTCGATGTCACCACCCAGGCGCAGGTGCTGGCGCTCATTCTCCGCCTTCGCGACGCGCGCGGACTGACCTGCCTCTTCATCGCGCACAATCTCGCGGTGGTACAGCAAGTCGCCGACCGCGTCGCCGTCATGTACCAGGGCCGAATCGTCGAGATGGCGCCCTCGCGCGCGCTCTTTGACTTGCCCGCGCATCCGTACACCCGGGCGATGCTCGATGCCGTGCCCGTGTCCGATCCGCGTGACCGAAAGGAACGCACACTGCTCGTGGGCGACCCCGGCGTTACTGGCGTCCAAACCGGGTGCGCGTTCTATTCCCGCTGTTCGCATCCCGCCAAGGATGCCGCCTGCACGACGCAACAACCGCCACTCGTCAGCCTTGCCACCGGCCATCTGGCCGCGTGTATCAAAACGAACATCAACCTGGAGCCCACGTGACCCTCCCGCGCCAGACCGGCTTTTTCGGTCACCCGGCAGGACTTCGGACGCTGTTCTTCGCCGAACTGTGGGAGCGCTTCTCGTACTACGGGATGCGCGCGCTCCTCGTGCTTTTCATGACCGCGCCGCTCGCTGCCGGCGGGCTCGGCTGGGATGTCGCCAAAGCGGGACCGATCTACGGCCTCTACACGGCCATGGTGTACCTCTTCTCGATGCCCGGCGGTTGGATTGCCGACCGCATCATCGGTCAGCGGCGCGCCGTGCTCTACGGCGGCCTGCTGATCATGGCCGGACATGTTGTCCTCGCCATCCCCATGGAAGCCAGCTTCCTCCCAGGCCTGGGACTCGTCGTGCTCGGTACGGGCCTGCTCAAGCCGAACATCTCGACGATCGTCGGTCACTTGTACGCGCCCGACGACGAACGCCGCGATGCCGGCTTCTCGATTTTCTATATCGCCATCAACATCGGCGCACTGCTCGCGCCGCTCGTCACCGCCTCGCTCGCTCAGGAACAGTGGTTCAAGGACATCCTCACCGGCTGGGGAATGTCGCCGGCTTCGTCCTGGCACTGGGGCTTTGGCGCCACGGCGATCGGCATGGCGTTCGGTGTGATCTGGTATGTGATTGACGGGAAAACGCTCGGCGATGCCGGCATGAAGCCGGCCGTGAGTAGCGAAGAGGACGCCGCGGCGGCGAAGCGCCAGTTCGCAATCGGCGCCGGTGCGCTTGTCGCGGTCATCGCGAGCGTCGCGGCGCTGCAGATGACCGGCGTCATCGCGCTCACCACATCGAAGATCAGCAATGCCTTCGGCGTATTCCTTCTGGTGGCCGTCGTCGCGTTTTTTGGCTGGTTGCTCTTCAGCAGCGGCTGGACGAAAGAAGAACGGAAGCGACTGATCGTTCTGGCCGTACTTTTCCTCGGCGCCGCGGTGTTCTGGTCGGTATTTGAGCAGGCCGGATCGACGCTGACGCTCTTCGCCGAACGCAGCACGAGGAATGAAGTGTTCGGCATGTCATTCGGCTCCGGCAAATGGCAGTCGATCAACTCGCTCTGGGTCGTGATCCTCGCGCCGGTCTTCGCCTGGCTCTGGGTCAAGCTCGGCAGCAAGAACCCGTCGAGCGCCACGAAGTTCTCGCTGGGGCTCGTGTTCGTCTCCGCCGGTTTCATCCTGATGGTGCCGGCTGCGCAGCTCGCAGCGAACGGCGACCGTGTGGGCTGGTGGTGGCTGCTCGGCTGCTACTTCCTGCACACCGTTGGCGAGATGTGCATCAGCCCGGTTGGCCTCTCCGCCATGACGAAGCTCGCGCCGGCGCGCGTGGGCTCGCTCATGA
This sequence comes from Gemmatimonadota bacterium, assembly GCA_026387935.1. Lineage (GTDB taxonomy): Bacteria > Gemmatimonadota > Gemmatimonadetes > Gemmatimonadales > Gemmatimonadaceae > Fen-1231. The sequence goes on from JAPLKU010000021.1 coordinate 228,840, forward strand.
TGGGCGTCTGGTTCATGGCCACGTCGGTCGGAAACTTCATCGGCGGTCAGGTGGCGAGCGTCTATGAGAAGTTCTCGTTGCCGCAGCTCTTTAGCGTCGTGGGGCTCTATGCCCTCGTCTTCGCCGTCGTGCTCGCGCTGCTCATCAATCCGATCAAACGGATGCTCGCACGAGCGTAGCGCCTAGGTAGCGCGTACGGCGCTCGCACGGTAAACACCGCAGGCCTGCCTTCGGGGAGGCCTGCGGTGTTTACCGGCCCATCTTCTTTTTGAGCTCGGCGAGTTTCGCTTCCGCTGCGGCATCGGCATCGCTTCGTTTTCCCTTTCGCGCGAGCGCGTCGAGTTCAGATCGTAGCGGCGCGTCATCGGGAAGGCCGAGTTCCGCGTCGGTGGGGCCACGCGATTCTGCCGTGATACCACTGCCGGCTCCGCGATCCGCCTGCTTCAGCTGTTTCAGCATCTCGTCGTAATCCCGCTCGGCGAGCGCCGCTTCGGCCTGCTGCGCCTCGAGTTTTCGCTCGAGTACCGCCAGCCGTTCCGAGTACTGTGCGACGAACTTCTCCGCGAGGGCGACCGTTTCGGCGTCGTGGATTCCCTCAGCGAGCGTTTTCCGACGCGCGGCCGTCTCGAGCTGCTTTCGTTCTTCCTCCACACGGCGGCGCGTCACGTCCACGCCGTCGTTGAGGTCGGAAACACCGAGCTTGGCGAGCACGAGCGCCCGCTTCATATCGGCGATCGCGGCACGGCGATCGGCCGGCGCAACACGCCCAGTCAGGAGATCCTGCACCGCAGACTTGAGGCTCTCGAACATGGACGTAGCTTATCAGGACAATGCCCGCCCCGCTCATCGCCGTTTCCGCATCGTCCAAGATCTGGGACGGCGACGAGCGCGTACGCTTGCACATCAACTACATCCGGAGTCTTGAAGCGGCAGGACTGATTCCAGTGATCGTTCCGCCGCTGAGGACGCCAGCGGCCGCCGAAGCGATCATCGCGTCCTGCGCCGGGCTATTGCTCACTGGCGGCGAGGACGTTGGGCCGGCGCAATACGGCGCGGCGGCACATCCCGCCGCCGGGGTGCCCCATGGCGCCCGCGATGACACTGAGCTCGCGCTCTTCCACGCGGCGCGGGCACGGAGCATGCCTGTCCTCGGAATCTGTCGTGGCCTTCAGATCGCCAACGTCGCGCTCGAGGGAACGCTGGTTCAGGATATTCCGAGCGAGCGGCCGTCAGCCGTCAGGCACGACCAGCCCAATGCGCGGGGCGAACGGACCCACGCCGTCGCCGTCGTCCCCGGCACGAGGCTGGCGGGAGCGCTCGGGGTGACGGCACTGCGAGTCAACTCCTACCACCATCAGTCGGCCGACCGGCTGGGCCGGGAGCTCGTGGTCACCGCCACGGCTCCGGATGGCATAATTGAGGCGATCGAGACGACCAATCCCGACTGGTGGATGGTGGCCGTGCAGTGGCATCCAGAAGACCTCACCACGGAGGCACAACCCTGGGACAGGGGGCTGTTTGCGGCCTTCGCTCGGGTAGTGCGCGAATAGGGCCGTACGGCGGTTAGTTTTCGGTATCCCAAGCTGGTGCTCGAGTGCTCTACATCTGCCTGCCGTCCCATAACGAAGCCGCAACAGTTGGCGTGTTGCTCTGGCGCATCCGCAAGGTGTTCCAGGAGTACTCGCGCGAGTACGAAGTGCTCGTGTACGACGATGCGAGTACCGACGGCACGCGCGAGACGCTTGAGCCGTATGCGAAGGTCATGCCGCTGGTCGTGCTCGGCGCCAAAGAGCGCGTTGGATATGCGCGCGCCGTGGATGCCCTGCTCCGCTCGGCCAACGAGCGCACACACTATCCGCGCCGCGACGCCATTGTGCTCATGCAGGCGGATTTCACCGATCAGCCTGAGCACTTGCCCGAGCTGGTCAAGCGATTCGAGGGGGGTGCCGACCTGATCGTTGGCGAACGGGTCGTTGATGCAACGGCGCCTGAACCAATCCAGAAACTCTCCAAGCGGCTCCGGTGGATGTCATCCGCCTGGCCGTTCAAGTCGTTCGTCGGGATTCCCGGCATTGCCGATCCGTTCGGCGCATACAAGCTCATCCGGGTGAGTGTCGCCCGCGACGTGCTCAAGGCGCGCGATGGCCGCACACTCGCGGATCTTCCGGTGTCCGCAGCCAACTCCGAACTGACCCGCGAGACCGCGCGCCTCGCGCGCCGCGTCGAGACGATCCAGTTGAGCACCCGCTGGGACCTTCGCCCGCGCGCCACCCGCATTGACCCGTGGCGCGACGCCGTTGATGTCGCCAAGCGCGCGTGGGCCACCCGCGGTACACGCCGACCGGCGCCCGCACGAAGCTCGTGAAAGGCCGCAGCGTCTCGCTGCGCTGCACCGTCGCGGGGATCCTCGGAACACTCGCGGCGCTCAGTGCGGTTTCGACGGCGGCCCGCGCGCAGGCCCTCGCGCAGGAACGCGCGCGTCACCCTGAGGTCCCGTGGGTGGCAGGAGAATACCTCGAGTATTCGGTCAAGTTCGGCCCGGTCCCGGCCGGCTCCGGACGCATGCAGGTCGTGGGGCGCGATACGCTTCGCGGACGCCCAACGTGGCACCTTCGCTTCGATTTCTCCGGCGGCGTTTCGTGGCTCGGCGCACGGGTGAATGATTCATACGACAGCTGGCTCGACGCGGAAACCTTGAATTCGCTGCGGTTCGAACAGCGGCTCAACGAACTCGGCAAGAAGCGCAATCGCTTCTACGAGATCTTCCCCGAGCGAAAGCGGTACCGGCTCAACGACGAGCCCGAGGATCGTGAGTCGGTCCCGGATCCGCTCGACGACGCCAGCTTTTTCTTTTTCATTCGCACGATTCCGCTCGAGGTCGGCAAGTCCTACGACTTCAACCGCTACTTCGACACCCGGGCCAATCCAGTCACGATTCGCGTGCTACGCCGTGACACCGTCGACGTGCCGGCCGGCACCTTTCCGGCGATTGTGATTCAGCCGATGATCAAAACGAACGGAATCTTTTCCGAAGGCGGACACGCCGAGATCTGGCTGTCGGACGACGAAAGACGCATTCTCCTGCAGATGAGAACCAAGCTGCCATTCGGTTCGTTGAATCTCTATCTGCGAAAGATGACGCTGCCGCCACTCCACGCGGCAGAGAGCGCGCGACCGAGGCGCCCATGAGCGCCGACCGTCCGCGCGAAATCGATTTCTCGAAGATCCGCACCGTGCCCATCGCCGGACGGGCCAGCAAGGTGCGCGCCGAGGAGTTCGCCGCGCCGCCCGCGACGGATCATTCGTTCGGCGCGTTCATCGAGTCACTGCCAGACATTCTGGTTGCGCGCGACTTCACGAAGGTTGTTGACGCCATCGCAGCGGCTGCGCGGGCGAAGAAGGGCGTGATCGTCATGCTCGGCGGGCACGTGGTGAAAACTGGCTTGTCGCGGCTGTTGATCGACCTCATGGAGCGCGGGGTGATCACCCATCTCGCCATGAACGGCTCTGGTGCGATTCACGACTACGAAGTCGCGCGATTCGGCACGACGTCTGAGGACGTGGCAGCCGGATTGCGTGACGGCACGTTCGGCATGGCCGAAGAGACGGGCCGCGGAATGAACGAGGCGTTCACGCGCGGACGGGCCGAGCAACTGGGCATGGGCGAATCGCTGGCCGTCGCATTGGGCCGCGAACCCAACCTTGCGCATCCGGAGCTGTCGGTCGTGATGGCCGCGCATCGGCTGGGCGTACCGGTCACCGTGCACGCCGCACTGGGAGCGGAAATCATTCATCAGCATCCTGCGGCCGATGGCGCGGCGATTGGCGACACCAGCCACCGTGATTTCCGCCGGCTCGCGGCGAGTATCGAGACCATCGACGAAGGTGGCGCGGTGCTGAACATCGGCAGTGCGGTGATCATGCCTGAAGTCTTCCTCAAAGCCCTGACCGTCGCCCGTAACGTGAATGGTGGCAAGCCGCGCGGTTTCGTTACGGCGGACATGGACATGCAGCGCCACTATCGTCCGCACGTGAACGTCGTGAAGCGTCCGACGCAGGACAGCGGCCATGGCTATGAGATCACCGGGCACCATGAACTCATGGTCCCGCTGCTGGCCTGGGCGGTAGTCGAGCGACTCGGCCGGCCCTAACCGCAGGCCGTAACGTCCGGCACGCACCCGACTGGCTGAAACAGCAGAAAACAAAGCGCGGGGCCGCTCAGGTGAGTGGCCCCGCGCTGCATTTCCGGCCGTTCAGCTCCAATCGCTCATCAGCGCTCCGCCTCCGGGGGCGGTGTCCAGCGTTGCGACGCCCGCTTCAGCTCGAGGAGGGACCCGAGAACGAGTCGGTCATCCGCCGCGCCGTATCCGGGCTCAGCAGGCGGATGACGAAGTAGACCATCGCTCCCACCATTAGGATTTTGATCCCGATCCAGAAGAGCCAGAGCATCAGGGCGATAAATCCGCCGAAGATGCCGAAGGCAAACTTCATGAGGAACATGCCGACCATCGCCATTAGGCCGACCGAGAAAAGTGTGCGCAGCATCGTGAGGTCCTTGGCTGGAGCTACTGGGCACTACGCGTTTGCCAGCCGGAGGGTTTCAGGCCCGGCTTCGACCCCTAAATTGGCCCCGGTACAGCGGATAAATTGAGTAACCGTCAAACAGCGAAATAGCGGTTACTCCATATGGCGGGCCAAGTTATTCACTCCTAGATTCGGCTGAATGTCAGAGCTCTACCAGATCATGGGTCGGCACCGAGCCACCGAGCTTCCCCTGCGGAAGCCCGACTGGCTGAAGGTGCGCGCCCCAGGCGGACCGAACTACCTCCGCCTCAAATCCATGATGCGGGAGATGGGGCTGCACACGGTCTGCGAAGAAGCGCACTGCCCCAACGTCGGCGAGTGCTGGGAACATGGCGCGGCAACGTTCATGATCCTGGGCAATGTCTGCACACGAAACTGCGCCTACTGCGCTGTGGCCCATGGCCGCCCGCCGGTATTCGATCCGAGCGAGCCAGCCAAGGTCGCCGACGCCGCCGCCAAAATGCAGCTCAAGCATGCTGTCATCACGTCAGTCGATCGCGACGACCTTCCCGACTTTGGGGCCGGCATCTTCGCTGAGACGATTCGCCAGATCCATGCGCAGGTGCCCGGCTGTTCCGTCGAAGTCCTCGTGCCCGATTTCCAGGGGAATGAGGACTCGATTCGTTTGGTGCTCGACGCCTCACCCGAGATCTACAACCACAATACCGAGACGGTCCCGCGCCTCTACAAGAAGGCGCGCCCGGGCGGTCGCTATGCGCGTGTGAAGGAAATCTTCCGCTTCGCCAAAGCCTACGCGCCCCACATCCCCACCAAGACCGGCATCATTCTCGGGCTCGGCGAAACGAACGAAGAACTTCTCGCCACCATGGAAGACCTCCGCACGGTGGACGTCGACATCCTCACGCTTGGCCAATATCTCCGGCCGTCGGCAGGCCATATCGCGCTCGACCGTTACGTCACGCCGGAAGACTTCAAGATGTTTCGCGATGAAGGCATGAAGATGGGATTCCGGCACGTGGAGAGCGGCCCGCTGGTGCGGTCGAGCTACCACGCGTGGGAGCAGGTGCAGGCGGCAGGCGTCTAACCTCAGCACACACTTCAAATGGCCGCAAAGAAGAAATCCGACAACGACCCGGCACTCGGCAAGTCACTGCTCCATTCGATGATTCTCCAACGTCGCTTCGAGGAGAAAGTCGCCGAGGCGTACGCGCTCGGAAAAATCGGTGGCTTCTGCCACCTGTATATCGGCCAGGAAGCGGTGAGCACCGGTACGCTCTCGCTGCTGCGCGACGATGACTACGTCCTCACCACCTATCGTGACCACGGCCAGGCGATCATGCGCGGCATGAGCCCGCGCAGCGTGATGGCGGAGTTGTTCGGCCGCATTGATGGCTGCTCACGCGGCAAGGGCGGCTCCATGCACCTCTTTGACCGTCACGTGAACTTCCTCGGCGGCCACGGCATCGTCGGCGGACACGTGCCGATGGCAACCGGTGTTGGCTTCGCGATCAAGTATCGCGGCGGCGACCAGGTCTGCATCTGCTACATGGGCGAGGCGGCGGTCAACAACGGCGCCTTCCACGAGTCGCTCAACATGGCCGGACTCTGGCGCCTCCCGGTCATCTACGTCATTGAGAACAACAAGTACGGCATGGGCACCGCGCTCGCGCGCGCCTCGAGCATCAAGGACATGTACAAGCGCGGCGCGACGTACAACATCGAAAGCGCCGAGGTGGATGGGCAGGACGTCTGGGCCGTGCGCGATGCGATGCAGGATGCAATTGACCGCGCGCGCAAGGACTACGCGCCAACGCTCCTCGAGATTCGCACCTCGCGCTACATGGGGCACTCAATGTCTGATGCCGCGAGCGGCACGTACCGCAGCAAGGAAGAACTCGAGTCGGATCGCAAGCGCGACCCGATCAACCTGCTCAAGGCCAAGCTCATCACGGACAAGCTGATCATGGACGCCGATGTCGCCGCCATGGAAGCCGAGATCGCCGCGGTGGTGCAGGACTCGTGGGATTTCGCCGATGCGAGCCCGGAGCCGCCACTCGAAGCACTGTTCGAAGACGTCTACGTGGAGACAACGACCTGATGGCGCTCATTACTTACCGCGACGCCCTCAATCAGGCGCTCCGCGACGAAATGCACCGCGACGACCGCGTCTTCCTCATGGGTGAGGAAGTCGGCGAGTACAACGGCGCGTACAAAGTGTCCAAGGGCCTGCTCGAAGAGTTCGGCGAAATGCGCGTGGTGGACACGCCGATCACCGAACTCGGCTTCGCCGGCGTTGGTGTCGGTGCCGCCATGGTCGGCCTTCGTCCCGTGGTCGAGTTCATGACCTGGAACTTTGCGCTCCTCGCGCTCGACCAGATCGTGAACGCCGCCGCGAAGATGCTCTACATGTCGGGCGGCCAGTTCCCGATGCCGCTTGTCTTTCGTGGCCCGAACGGCGCCGCGCTGCAGCTCTCGGCGCAGCACTCGCAGTCGTGGGAGTCGTGGCTCGCGCACATCCCGGGCCTGAAAGTCGTCGCACCTGGCACGCCCTACGACGCGAAGGGCCTCCTCAAGGCCGCCATTCGCGACGACAACCCCGTCATCGTGCTCGAGGGCGAAATGCTCTACAACACGAAGGGTGAAGTGCCCGACGAGGACTATGTGATTCCGCTCGGAAAAGCCGAGTTGAAGCGCGAGGGCGACCACTGCTCGATCATCACGAGCGGCAAGATGGTGCTGGTGGCGATGCAGGTGGCCGACCAGATGGCGAAGGACGGAATTCGGATTGACGTCGTAGACCTCCGGACCATTCGTCCGATGGATGTGGACGCGATCACGGCAAGCGTGCGCAAGACGAATCGCGCCGTGGTGCTCGAGGAAGGGTGGGAAGTATGCGGGATTGGCGCGCAAGTGGTGGATTACATCCAGCGCGACTGCTTCGACCACCTCGACGCTCCGGTGCTGCGCGTGCATCAGGCCGATGTGCCGATGCCGTATGCGAAGGCGATCGAGAAGGCGGCCAAGCCGGACGTGGCGAAGACCATCGCTGCGGTCAAGAAAGTCATGTACATCGAGAGCTGACCATGGCGACCAAAGTGTTCATGGAGGCCCTGAGCCCGACGATGGAAGAAGGTCGTCTGGCCAAGTGGCTGAAGAATGAGGGCGATGCGGTGAAGTCGGGTGACGTGATTGCCGAAGTCGAAACCGACAAGGCCATCATGGAGCTCGTCGCTCGCGGCGATGGCATTCTGCTCAAGCGGTTGATCCCTGACGGTGCCACCGCACCGGTGAGTTCGCTCATCGGCGTGATCGGCGCGAAGGGCGAGGACATCGCGGCGCTTGTCGCAAGCGCCGGCGCTCCTGTGGCGGCGGTTCCTGTGGCCGCGGCTCCTGTGGCCACGGTGCCGGCTTCGCCGTCCCCTAGGGTTCCCCCGGCCCCAGCCCCAGCCCCCGCCCCAGCCCCCGCCCCCAGCACCAACGGTGGCCGTACCATCTCGAGCCCGCTCGCCCGCCGCATGGCCGGTG
>JAPLKU010000013.1 GCA_026387935.1 Gemmatimonadota bacterium
GCGACATGGAGCGGCACGCTCTTCCGGTGCTTCGTCACCGCCTCGGCGGGCTCGGTAATAATTTTCATGATGATCTGCTGCGCCACCGCGCCCGTAAACGGCGGGTGACCCGTGAGCATCTCATACAGCACGGAGCCCACCGAATACACATCGCTCCGCGCCGTGATTTCCTTTTCTGCCGTCGCCTGCTCAGGGCTCATGTAGTGCGGCGTGCCCAGCGAGATCCCCGTCTCCGTCATACGCCCGCCGGCGGCGGCACTGACCGCGAGCGCAATCCCGAAGTCCGCGACCATCGGGCGACCGTCATTCATCAAAATGTTTTCGGGCTTGATATCGCGGTGAATCACGCCGTTCCGGTGCGCGTAGTCCAACGCATCGGCCACTTCCCGGGCAATACGGACCGCCTCTTCCACGCCCAGCTGCGTCTCGCGATTCAACTTGTCGCGGAGCGTCTCGCCCTTGATGAAGGGCATGACGTAGAACAGAAACCCGTCCGCGGCACCCGAGTCAAAGAGCGGCAGAATATGCGGATGCTGCAGCGCCGCCGTGGTCGTGATCTCCTGCACGAATCGCTCAGCGCCAAGCACCGCGGCGAGTTCCGGCTTCAGCAGCTTGAGCGCGACGTGCCGCTTGTGCTTGACGTCCTCGCAGAGATAGACCGTGGCCATGCCGCCTTCGCCGAGCTCGCGCTCGATGCGGTAGCGACCGGCGAGCGCAGTGTTGAGACGATCTACTTGGGAAGGCATAGCGCGTAGAATGCCCCCTCGGCTCCGTCTAGCGCTAGGCTCGTGGCCCGGGTGCCCTTCGGTTGGATTGCTGTCAACGCTCGCAATGACGCGAGCAGCCGGGGCGTCGCCTTGTCGTCGGGATACTCACGCTCGATCTCGTCGGCGAGCGCGTTGAGTGCCGGGACCGAGCGCGATCCCAGCGTCGGCGCGAACGGGGCGCTCGCTGTAAGCTGAACCGATTTTCGTGGACACCATCTTTAGGTGTTCTTACGGAACAGAAGCTGCCACGTGGGTACGTGTTGGAAGTTCAGTCGTGAGTTCCATGGGGAAGCGGTCAATGTGGTGGGGGAGCGTGGCGTGCCCGGCACGGCGCAGGGCGTCGCGCAGAGTGCCGAGAAGGATCGGCTTGGCCACGAAGTCGTCCATTCCGGCGTCGTAGCACATCTGGCGGTCCTCCTGCATCGCGTTCGCAGTCATCGCGACGATCCGGGGCGCGTGCGATCCGGCGTGCGCGCGGATACGCCGCGTGGCCTCGAGTCCGTCCATATGGGGCATCTGGACGTCCATGAAGATCATTTCATAGGTGAAGCGCGTGGTCATGTCGACCGCCTCCGCGCCATCGGCGGCGACATCCACGCGGCAGCCCAGTTTCTCGAGCATCTTGACGGCGTCGCCCGCGTCGCCCGCGTCGCCCGCGTCGCCCGCGTCACCCGCGTCGCCCGCGTCGCCCGCGTCACCCGCGTGGCCCGCGTCACCCGCGTGGCCCGCGTCACCCGCGTGGCCCGCGTCACCCGCGTCACCCGCGTCGCCCGCGGCCGGAATCCCCCATTGCGGTATAGGGCAGGGGGGTATACAATCCGGACATGGAAACTCGCACGATGCAGATTTCGGGCATGAGTTGCGGACACTGCGTGGGAGCGGTGTCGCGCGCACTCAAGGCCGTCGCCGGCGTCAATGATGCCGACGTGAAGATCGGTGCGGCCACGGTGCGGTTTGACCCGATAACGGCGACGGTCGCCCAGCTCAGGCACGCCGTTGCGGACGCGGGATACCAGGTGACGGAAGCCGCATGAGCCGGGCCCTGCCGCTGGCCACGATGGCGCCCGAACCGGCCCTGCCGCCGCTTCCGCCGCGGACAACGGCACCGGGCGTCGTGTCGATTCGCATTCCCGTCACGGGAATGACCTGCGCGGCCTGTCAGTCGCGCGTGCAGCGCACACTCCAGCACGAACCCGGCGTGTCCGACGCGACCGTCCATCTCATGATGGCGAACGCGACCGTGATCTACGATCCGATCACGGTGTCGCCTGAACGATTGGTCGAGGCAATCCGTGACACGGGCTACGGTGCGGAACTGGCGCCGCCGGAACGTTCCGCGTTCGCGGAGCAGGAAGCTCGCGATTCGGCGGTCGACGCGGAGTTCCGCGTGCTTCGGCGCAAAGCGATCGTGAGCGGCGTGGTTGGCGCATTCACGATGGCGATTCCGATGGTGTTACCGCGGGCCATGATGGGCGCCGCCGCGTGGATCCTGATGCTCGTCACGCTCGCGGTGATGGTATGGGCCGGAGGCCAGTTCTACTTGCGCGCCTGGCAGGCGGCGCGCCACGGTGCCTCCGACATGAACACGCTCATTGCCGTTGGAACGGGCGCCGCGTTCCTCTACTCCGTGATCGCCACCGTGGTCCCCGAGTTGTTTGCCGCGGCCGGTATTGCGCCGGACCTGTATTACGAAGCGGTGATCATCATCATCGCGCTGATTCTCACGGGCAATGCGTTTGAAGCGCGTGCCAAGCGGAATACCGCGTCGGCCCTGCGCGCACTCGTACACCTCCAGCCGAAGATAGCCCGCGTGGAGCGGAACGGCGCCGAACTGGACGTGCCGGTGGAGGCGCTGCTAGCGGGAGACGTCGTCATCGTGCGGCCGGGCGAACGGGTGGCCGTCGACGGCGTCGTGGAGTCAGGAACGAGCGCGGTGGACGAAAGTATGCTCACGGGCGAGTCATTGCCGGTGACGAAAAGCGCCGGCGACCGCGTGATTGGTGGTACGATCAATGGGACGGGCGCCTTCCGTGCCCGTGCGACCACGTTGGGTGAGGACAGCGTGCTCGCGCACATCGTGCGGCTGATGCACGACGCGCAAGGCACGCGCGCACCCATTCAGCATCTGGCCGACCGGATCTCGTCGGTGTTCGTGCCAACGGTGATGGTGATTGCGTTGGTGACGTTCGTCACCTGGTATGTCGTGGCCGATACCGCGCCGATGGTTCGCGCGTTCGCCGCAGCGGTCTCAGTGCTGATCATTGCGTGTCCATGCGCGATGGGGCTCGCCGTGCCGACCGCCGTAATGGTTGCGACGGGCAAAGGCGCCGAGCTCGGCGTGCTGATCAAGGGAGGTGAGGCGCTGCAACGCGCCGGCGACGTCACCGTGGTCGTGCTGGACAAGACGGGCACCCTGACCGAGGGACGCCCGGCGGTCACGCACCTGATGCCCGCCTCCGGCTCGCCTTTTGACTCCGATGCTGGCCGACTCGAATTGTTATCGCTCACCGCCGCGGTGGAGCGGTTGAGCGAGCATCCCCTCGCAGGTGCCATCGTGCGGTACGCCGCCGCGCGCGACGCGGTCACTCGCACGGTGGAATCATTCGCGTCACACACGGGCCGCGGAGCAACCGGTGTGGTTGGTGGCGCCGCCGTGGCGGTCGGGAACGAAGCATTCATGCGTGAATGGGCGATTGACGTGGCGCCGCTGCGTGCGCGTGCTGATGGTCTCTCCGGGAAGGGCAAGACGCCGCTCTTCGTTGCCGTGAATGGCGCGCTCGGCGGGCTCATTGCCGTAGCCGATCCGATCAAGGAAACGTCGCGCGCGGCGATCGCCGAGTTGCGGGCCATGGGGCTGGAGATTGTGATGGTGACTGGCGACCACGAGAAAACAGCGCGCACGATCGCCGCCGATGCCGGCATCGATCGCGTCGTCGCCGGAGTCCTGCCCGAGGGTAAGGTCGCGGAGATTCGCCGGCTGCAGGCCAGTGGCGCCGTGGTCGCCATGGTTGGTGACGGGATCAACGATGCGCCGGCGCTCGCCCAGGCCGATGTGGGCATGGCCATCGGCACCGGCACGGACATCGCCGTGGACGCGGGGGACATCGTACTGATGCGCGGCGATCTGCGCAGCGCATCGCAGGCGATTCTGCTTTCCCGCCGCACGATGCGCACGATAAAGCAGAATCTCTTCTGGGCCTTCATCTACAACGTGATCGGCATCCCGATCGCGGCCGGCGTACTCTATCCGGCGTTCGGGTTCATGCTCAGCCCGGTGATTGCCAGCGCCGCAATGGCGTTCAGCTCGGTGAGCGTCGTGACCAACAGCCTTCGGCTGCGGCGCGCGCGCGTCGGGTAGGCATTGTTCGCAATCTCAACTTGGCTCTCCATGGCAACCACCCGAAAACCGCGCACGCACGTACACGCCACGGCTGATGATCCCGACATCAAGACCCGGAACCTCAAGCGGCTCCGGCGCATTGAAGGCCAGGTGCGCGGGCTGCAGAAGATGGTCGAGGAAGACCGCTACTGTGCCGACATCCTGGCGCAAATCGCCTCGGTACACGAAGCGCTACGGGGCGTCGGCCGCGAACTCATGCGCAATCACCTCAAGCATTGTGCGACGTCGGCCATCCGGACTGGGCAAGGGGAGGCCGAGGCGATGTACGATGAGCTGGTCGACATGATGTACACCCACAGCCGCTAGGCCGAAAGCCGTCGTCCGCTGGGCATTACCGTGGTTGGCGGCCTGCTCTTTTCGCAGTTCATTACCCTTTATGTGACGCCAGTGATTTACACTTACTTCGATCAGTGGACTCGCCGGTTGCGGTGCACTGTCGATGCACCGGTCCCAGCGAACAATCCGGGCATGCTGCCCACTCCAGCCGGTGCAACACTCTCAACGAGAATGGCTAACTGATGACAGCGTACGGTGGCCGCGAACTCGCGGCGGCATTTCGAACGGTTCGGGGCAACACGGTCAAGACGGTTGAGGACATTCCCGAAGGACGGCTGGGCGTTTCGGCAGGAGCCGGTACGCGAACGATCGCCCAGATGATTGCCCATATCGCGTACAACTCGCGCGTGGCCGAAGACATGCACCGCGTGAAGAAGATCACGGGTTTTGATGGCTACAACTTCCCGGCGCTCATCGCCGTGATCTCGGCAGACGAAGCCAAGCTGAGCGGCAAGGACCAGCTGATTGCGGCGTTGAAGAGCGAGGGCGAGCACTTTGCCTCATGGCTTGAGTCGCTGTCGGACGAGTTCCTTGCCGAGCGCGTCGAGAACTTCGACAAGAGCGGCTCGCGATCGCGCCTGGAGATGCTGCTCTCGCCGAAGGAACATGAAATGCATCACCGCGCGCAGCTGATGGTGCTGCAGCGCATCGTTGGTGTGGTGCCGCACCTGACGCGCGAGCGGCTGGCGCGCACGGCGGCGGCGCAGGCGGCCGCGCAACCCAAGGCATGATGCGCCGCGTTGTTGGTGGTGCTGCCCTCGTGTTCGCTCTTCCACTTGGCGCCCAGACGATCAAGGGCGCGGTGCTCGCGAAGAACGAGCCGCACCATCATCTGGTGTTCGACGATGCGGAACTGCGTGTGCTTCGCGTGAGCGTTGGCGCCAAGGACACGACGCTGCTGCATGAACATGGTCCCGACTATTTCTGGATTGCCCTCGGCGCGAGCGAAGTCGTCAATGTGCGGCTTGGACAGCCGGATGCGGCGATCACGTCGAACGACCTCAGCATTCACTACACGCTGGGGAAGTTCGCGCATGTGGCGCGCAACCCGGGCACGGGTGCGTTCAACAACATCACCGTCGAGTTGCTGAAGCCGCAGTCGAACGTGAAGAATCGGTGTGAAGAGGCCGTGGCCAAGGGCGCGATGGACTGCCCGAAGCCTGCGGTGGCCGGATCACACCCGGCGTTTGACACCGACCAGCTGCAGGTTGAGCTGGTAACGGTCGCACCAAACGCGATTGCCAAGGGGAGGGTCAGCGGTGCGCGCGGATCGTGGCTCATCATGCTGGACACCGCCTACACCAAGGATCTCGTGCATGTTGTGGAGCCGGCCACGCAGAAGTGGGTGGGCGGCACCCTCCGTACCACGGGCACGACGCCGTGGCAGGTGCACAACGCAGCCAAGGTGCCGGTGCTGTTCCTCGCTGTAACGGCCAAGTAGGACGATTTCGGACTGATTTGACGCTGCCTTTGCGCCCGGATTAGGAGTAGATTTCGGGTTCGTTTACCGGCAGTACGGGACGTGGCTCAGCCCGGTAGAGCACTCCCTTGGGGTGGGAGGGGTCGCGGGTTCGAATCCCGCCGTCCCGATTGATCAGGACCTCGTGCGATTGCCAAAGGCACCTCCATAGTGGAGGTGCCTTTGTCGGTTCAGGTGGAACAGAGCCGATCGGCGCCGTAGATTCTTGCACAGACCACCCGCTCTGGAGCTCCATCAGATGCTCGCTCGTACTCGCGTCGTCGCCTTGACCAGCTTCGTCGCCCTCGCGGCGTTCGCCCCCTGCCTGTCCGCCCAGCAGGCGCCCCTGACGCCCGCGCAGCAGTACGCGCGTGAGGTCTACAAGGAGATTATCGAGTACAACAGCGTCAATATCGGTGGCGGGACAACCGACATTGCCAATGCGGTCGCCAAACGCTTCCGCGACGCCGGGTTTCCCGAGAGTGACATTTTTCTCGGCGGCGTGCAAGCCAACAAGCACAACGTGGTCGTGCGGTATCATGGCAGCGGCGGCCCGAACGGTCCGAAGCCACTGCTGCTCCTCGCGCATCTCGACGTCGTTGAGGCGCTGAAGGCCGATTGGTCGGCCGGCATGGACCCGTTCAAGTTTCTCGAGAAGGACGGCTATTTCTACGGCCGCGGGATCATCGACGACAAGGCGCAAGTCGCGATCTTCTCCTCCATCGTGATTCAGATGAAGAAGGACGGCTACGTGCCCGACCGTGACATCGTCGTCGCGTTCACCGCCGACGAGGAAGGGGGCTGCTGCAACGGCGCGCGCTGGCTGTTCAGCAACCATCGCGACCTGGTCGATGCTTCCGTCGTACTCAATGAAGGCGCCATGGGCTTTATCCGGAACGGCAGGCCCGTGGCGAACACCATCGAGGCGACACAGAAAGTGGTCGGTGGGTTCACCGTCACCGCGAAGAATCGCGGCGGGCACTCGTCACTGCCGCGCCCCGACAACGCGATCTACCAGCTCTCCGCGGGCCTGATGAAACTGGCCGACTACAAGTTTCCCGTGATATTCAACGACATCTCGCGGGCGTATTTCGAGAACACGGCGAAGATCGAAACGCCGGAGATCGCCGGCGCGATTCGCGCGCTCCTCAAGAATCCGAACGACGCGAAGGCGGACGCCATCCTCGCGCGGGATCCGCTCTACAACTCCATGCTGCGCACCACCTGCGTCGCGACAATGCTGAAGGGCGGGCATGCATCCAATGCGCTGCCACAGACGGCGGAAGCCGGGATCAACTGCCGCATGCTTCCCGAGGCGCGCACGTCCGACGTCCGCGCGGCGATCGTCAAAGCGCTCGGCGATACCGCGCTCGAAGTCTCCACTCCGGCGGAGCGCGAGCCGCGCGCGTCGGCGGCAGTCGTGCCAGAAGTGCTGCGCGCTGTGGAGGGAATTACGAAGGAGATGTGGGGCAACATCCCGGTGATCCAGATCATGCAGGGCGGCGGCACCGATGCCCTTTCATGGCGCAATGCCGGGATTCCCGCCTATGGTGTGTCCGGCCTCATGGTCGACCCCGATGACCTGCGCTTGCACGGCCGCGACGAACGGATCCCGGTGAAAAGCTTCTACGACGGGCTCGAGTTCACGAAGCGGCTCGCCAAGACGCTGACCACGGTCAAGACGGTGCCCTAAACCGGAAAGGTCCCCGGCAGCAGGATGGTTTTGTCCACCTGCGAGATCTGTGTCTTGCCGCTGAAGGCCATCGTGAGGTCGAGTTCGCGATGGATCAGCTCCAGCGCCTTGGTCACGCCGGTCTGTCCCATCGCGCCGAGCCCGTAGAGAAAGGCGCGGCCGATGTAGACGCCCTTTGCACCGAGCGCGGTCGCCTTGAGCACATCCTGGCCGGAGCGCACGCCGCCGTCCATGTGCACTTCGATACGCGACCCCACCGCGTCCACGATGCGCGGCAGTGCCCGGATGCTCGACTCGGCACCATCGAGCTGGCGCCCACCATGATTGCTGACGATCAGCGCGTCTGCGCCTGAATCTGCCGCAAGCTTCGCATCTTCGACGTCCTGAATGCCCTTCAGGATGAGTTTGCCGCCCCAGCGCTTCTTGATCCATTCGACGTCGCCCCAATTGAGCGACGGGTCGAGCTGCGAGTTGGACCAATGAGCGAGTTCGCCCATGGTATCGACGCCCTTAGCGTGGCCGACGATGTTGCCGAAGAACCGCCGCTTGGTGCCGAGCATGCCCATGCACCAGCGCGGTTTGGTCATCATGTTCGCGATGTTGCCGAGGGTCAACTTCGGTGGCGCGGAGAGGCCGTTCTTCAGGTCCTTGTGCCGCTGGCCGAGGATTTGCAGATCGAGTGTCAGCATGAGGGCGCTGCAGCGGGCCGCCTTCGCGCGGTCAATCAGACGGCCGACGAACTCGCGGTCGCGCATCACGTAGAGCTGAAACCAGAAGGGCGCCGTGGTGTTCGCCGCAACGTCTTCCAGTGAGCAGATGCTCATGGTGCTGAGCGTGAACGGGATGCCGAACGCTTCGGCCGCTTTCGCCGCGAGAATCTCACCGTCGGCATGCTGCATTCCGGTCATGCCGGTGGGCGCGATCGCGACGGGCATCGCGACATCCACGCCGATCATCTTTGTGCGCGTGCTCCGGTTCTCGAGATTGACGGCAACACGCTGACGGAGTTTGATGTCTTGAAAGTCACTCTCGTTGGCGCGGTAGGTGCTCTCGGTCCAGCTCCCCGCGTCGGCGTAGTCGTAGAACATCCGCGGCACCCGTTTCTGGGCGAGGCGGCGCAAGTCTTCAATATTCGTGATGACGGTCATGAGGGATCAGTTTCCCGGTGCGCGAGGCAGATGTCAATCGTTTGCCGTCGGATGGGACCGTCGCTCGCCGAGCTGGATCCGCAAATCCTTCGGCGCGCGCTGAGGGTCGATTCCGACCTTCGCGGCGGTCCCCACCGCGTTGCGACGATCGGAATTCGGCGATATCGGGGCAAGACGGGACGCGACGAACGGCGTGACCTACTTCACGATTCGTCCAAGCGCCGAACTCTTGCCCACGCGATCGAAATAACTCCACGCGGCGCGGGAGATGCGGGCGATGGCCATCTCCTGCTCACGGTGGTCGCGGCCGAAGGTGGTCATGACGGCAATCGCGAATGGCCGATTGGGCACAAACACGATGCCCGCGTCATTACGCACGGCATCGAGGTCGCCCGGTTTGTTCGCGGTGCGAACGCCATCGGGCAGCAGGCGGGGGATGAAACTCATTTTTCCAGTGCCGAGCATCTTGAAAAACTCGTCCGTCCCGGGCTTACCGAGCACATCACCCTTGTGCAATCCGTCGAGCAGGGTCACGAGCTCGTGCGGTGTCGCCGTATTCTCGCGGCCCGCCTGCGCGGCCTTCACGTCCATCATGTGTCGGCGCAGCCGCGTCTCCTTGAGCCCGAGTCCGCCGAGCCAGCTGTTCACCTTGTCCATGCCGACACGGTCGATCAGCACGTTGGTCGCCGAGTTGTCGCTGACCGCGATCATCATGGTGGCGAGGTCGCGGTTCGTGAGCTTCGAGATGCCAGGGGTCAGTCCGCCCATGATGTCGCTTCCACCGACGACATCCTTGACATCCATCGCATAGACGTCGCCAAGCTTCGCGCCCGTACCGGCATTCTGGCGGTAGAGCTCCGCGAGCACCGCAATCTTGATGGTGCTCGCAGTGGGATAGGTGGATTCGGCGTTGAGGTAGAACGCACGATGGTCGGTGAGGTCGAGGATCGCGACACCCACTACGGCATCGGTGTTCTTCGCGATCAAGCGGATCGAGTCCTGCATCTGCGCCCAGAGGACATCCTGCTTGGCCTTGGCGGATTCGGGAGAGTCCTGGGCGCTGAGCGTCGAAGTGGCGACGGCGATGACGAGCGCGGCTGATCGGAGAATGGGCATGGCATGATGGTACAAGGTCTTGGCCCTTTGCGCACGGGGCGCTCTGGAAGCGGCTCCCGGCGCACTCGGCTTAACATTGCTCGGTCCGCCGTGGTCATACGGGAAACCACTCCCGGACGACCCGCAATGCGAAACACTCGGCTGTTGCTCACGACTCTGGTTTCCATCGCCTCGTGCCAGGCCTCGTCGCCAACGGCGACCACCGGAACAACCACTGGCGGAACGACCGGAACGAACACTGGAACGACCCCCACCGGCGGATCCGTCGATGCCTCGGCCATATATGCGGCGTTCGGCGGCTCAGGTGTCGTCACGCGCAACGGGGCGACCGTCGTGGTCACCTCCACGAACATTCCCGACCACAAAAGCCCGTACTTCCAGCCGACCGACGCGCGGTACGAGGCGTACAACGGCACCAACACGCGGTTCGTGCTCAATCCCAATCGCATCGCCGATCAATTGCTGGTCTATCGCATCACATCCACGCCGGCAGTCGCCGCGTCTGTCAGTGCGACACCGCTCGGACCCATCGGCGTGACGGTGAATGGCGTGGCGATCTTCAACCAGTACGCCGGCCCCAATCAGCCGCTCACCAACGAAATCGATTCGTTCGACCAGTACGGCGGCCATCCGCAGCAAACCGGGCAGTACCACTATCACGTCGAGCCGCTCTGGATCACGGCTAAGGTCGGGAAGGGCGGGCTCATTGGCGTCCTGCTCGATGGCTTCCCGGTGTACGGCCCACTTGAGAATGGCAAAACGCTGGTGTCCAGCGATCTCGACGCGCTCCATGGCCACACGTCGGCCACGGCGCAGTTCCCAAACGGGATCTATCACTATCACGTGACGGCGGACTCGCCCTACATCAACGGCACCGGATTCAAAGGGACGCCGGGCACGGTGGGCCGCTAGATGCTGATCACATGTCGTGCGACGCTGATGCTCGTCGCAATCCTTGCGAGCCACGGCTCGTCAACGCCGCCGTCCGACCGCGTGGTGCATGCGCGTTACCCCAACGGCCGCACAATGTGGATTCGCGAGTATCGCGCCGGAAAAGAATCCGGCGCGCATCAGGGCTGGTGGCCCGATGGCAGCAAAAAGTTCCTCTACGCGTATGAAAACGGTGTGCTCGAAGGTGAAACGCAGGAGTGGTACGCGAGCGGTCAGATCTACCGCGTCGCGAACTATCGGCGCGGTCAGGAAGAAGGTCCCCAAAAAATGTGGGATGCGGACGGCACACTCCGTGCGAGCTACGAAGTTCGTGACGGGCGCCGGTATGGAACTATCGGCGCTCTGGGATGCACTCCAAAATGAAAGTCGCCCGCCTCCTCTGGCAGGTCCCCGTCGTCGTGCTCCTTGCGCTGGCCATCGCCGCCGGCGCGCGCAGCCATCGTCTGCGCGAGCTGCCCTACTACTCCGACGCCACGTTTACTCCGCAGTGGATTCCCATCTCGAAGAAGGCGCTCGCTCGAGTCCCACGCGTCGGAGAGTTTGCACTCACCGACCAGACCGGCGCACGCATCACACACGCGAACATCGCTGGCCGCGTGGCCATCGTGAACTTCTTCTACACCCGCTGCGGTGACATCTGCCCCATCACCCGCGACCGGCTGCGCTCAGTCGCTTCGCGCTACGTCAACGACGACCGTGTCGTGCTCCTCTCGCACACGGTCACCCCCGGCGCCGACTCCACGGGGCGGCTCGCCGAGTACGCCGCCGAGCACACGATCGACGGTCATCGCTGGCATCTCCTCACTGGGCCCGATACGACGCTTCGGCGCCTGGCAAGCGATTCATATCACCTGCTCCCGGCCTCCGCGGCGTCCTGGGGTGTGAAAACCATTGAGCACACCGAGCGGGTGCTGCTCATCGACCAGCAGGGGCGAATCCGCGGCGTCTACAACGGCACGCTTGCCCTGGAGATGGAGAACCTCCGCAGCGACCTCGACCTGCTGCTGGCGCAGCCGACGGTCCACTAGGTCGCCTCACCGACCCCGCGCGGCCAGATGCTGTTAATCGCCGCGAAAGGTTGGATCGCAGCGCCTTACCAACCGCGGGCGCATACCGTAGAATCGTACGGGGACAACTGTATGGTGCGCGGCCAGTTTGCCCGCGCCTTGTCGGCGTGTCCCGGCTGACGAACAGGAGATCGCCCCATCATGAAATCAAATCGCTGGTCTGCCATTCACCCGGCGGTGTTGGCCTGCGCGATCGGCCTGCTCTCGGCGTGCTCCGCGGGCACCCGCATGGCGACTGGTTCTGGAGTTGCGCCAGCGAGCGGCGGGCCCTCCGCACCGACGCGGACGATCAGCGACGCCGACGTCGAGTTCATGTCCGGAATGATTCCGCATCATGCGCAGGCGGTACTCATCGCGGGATGGGCGCAGTCGCACGGCGCCCGCCAGGACGTGCTCGTGCTGTGCCAGCGCATTGTGGTCGGTCAGCGCGATGAAATCGGCCTCATGCAGCATTGGCTGCGCGAGCGCGGCCTCGAAGTCCCCGCGGCCGATGCCACGACCCACAAAATGAAAATGGCCGGCATGGTGCACGAGACGATCATGCCCGGCATGCTCAACGCGGAACAGCTCGCCGCGCTCGATGCGGCACGCGGAAGTGATTTCGATCGCCTTTTCCTTCAGGCGATGATCGGACACCACGCGGGTGCCATCACGATGGTTGATGCGCTGCTCGCGTCACCCGGCTCAAACAACGACGACGTCGTCTATCGCTTCTCCGCCGACGTCTACGCAGATCAGACCACTGAAATCGATCGCATGCAGAAGATGCTCGTCACCGTTCCGGCTGGGCGTCCCTAACGACGCGCAGCGGGTTCGCCGTTGTCGTACGACCGTTGCAGAATCAAAAACTTCCCCCACACCGGTACCAGATATGGCATCCGTTTCAACCACGCGGCGTCTCACCGCTGCACTCCTCACCGCATCGCTGGCTGGCGTGACGTTGTACGCCTCGGCGTGCGCGTCGTCCGGTTCATCGGGTGGCTCGACCGCCGCTGCGCCGTCGGGCAGTGGCCGCATTACGATGTCGCCAGAGAAGCCGAGTCCTGATCCGCGCATTGGTCTTCGCGCAGGCACGACGCAGAAGTACGCGAAGGACACGACGAAGCGTCAGGTCCTGACGCGCGCGGCCGAAACCGAGTGGAACATGCACCTGGTCAAGTCGATGGAGCCGAATGGCCCGTTCGTCGGCGTCACGCATTCCGATCTCGCGTTTCGTGGCAACTACATCGTGCAGGGCAACTACGATGGTTACGAAGTGTGGGACATCAGCAATCCGCGCAGCCCCTCGCTTTACCACGAAGTGGTGTGCCGCGGCTCGCAGAGCGACGTGTCCGTCTACAAGAACCTGATCTTCGTCTCGGGCGAAGCCACGAGCGGCCGTCTGGATTGCGGCCTCAGCGGCATTCCGGACTCGGTCAGCAAGGACCGTTTCCGCGGCATCCGCATTTTCGATGCCACGGACCTGAAGAACCCGAAGTACATCTACAGCGTGCAGACCTGCCGTGGCTCGCACACGCACACGGTCGTTGAAGATCCGAACGACAAGAACAACGTCTACATCTACGTGTCGGGTTCGTCGGCTGTCCGCTCGCCGACCGAACTCGCCGGGTGCTCGGACCTCGATCCGTCGCTCGATCCGAACAGCGAACTCTTCAAGATTGAAGTCATTCAGGTACCGTTGGCGAACCCGATGAACTCGAAGGTGGTGACCAAGGCTCCGATTCTCGCCGAGCTCAACCGCGCACCGACGAACGCGGGTCGCACCGCCTCGGACTCGATTGACCGCGTGGCTACGGCCGCCGCAGCTGGTCGTGGTGGCCGTGCGGGTGGTGGCGGCCGCGGTGGTCCGCCGCCGGGCGGACGCGGTGCGGTGCCCGCCAACCGTGGTCCCGTGCAGTGCCATGACATCACCGTGTACCCTGCGGTTGGCATGGCCGGCGGTGCCTGTGGCGGTTACGGCGTGCTCCTCGACATCAGCAAGCCGGCAGCGCCGGTTCGTGCATATGCGGCTGCGGACTCGAACATGTCGTTCTGGCATTCGGCCACGTTCAACAACGACGGCACGAAAATGCTCTTTAGCGACGAGTGGGGCGGTGGTTCCGCCCCGCGCTGCCGCGCGAGCGATCACTACGAGTGGGGCGCCGATGCGCTCTTCACGATTGCCGCCGACAAGAAGTCGACGTCGTTCAAGAGCTATTACAAGATGCCCGCCGCGCAGACGCAGTTTGAAAACTGTGTGGCGCACAACGGCTCGCTGATTCCGATTCCGGGCCGCGACATCATGGTGCAGGCCTGGTACCAGGGCGGCGTGTCGATCTTCGATTGGAGCGACGTCGCGCACCCCAAGGAAATCGCGTTCCACGATCGTGGACCCTACGATGTGACGGGCGCTGGTGCCAATGCTGGCTCGTGGTCGGTGTATTGGTACAACGGCTACATGTACAGCTCGGAAATCGGCCGCGGTCTCGACGTGTTCGAGCTCCAGCCGAGCGCGTTCCTCTCACAGAACGAGATTGACGCGGCCAAGACGTCGCACTTCGACTACCTGAACGTGCAGGGCCAGCAGAAGATGACCTGGCCGCCGTCGTTCTCGTTGTCGCGCGCCTACCTCGACCAGCTCGAGCGGTCGGCTGGCTACACGGCCGCGAAGCTGGCGAGCATTCGTGCTGAACTCGCGGCCGCCGAGAAGCTCTCGGGCCAGCCCCGCAAGGATGCCCTGACGAAGATGGCCACGGCACTCCACACGGACGCTCGCGGTTCGTCGGACGCCACAACGGCGCACAAGCTCGCGTTCTCGGTTGGCGATCTAGGCAAGTAGGGAACAAGACAAGGCCGGATCGGGCTAAGCGATCTGGCAGATTCGTGAACAACCGCCCCAGGAGCACTGTGCTCGTGGGGCGGTTTGTTTTATTCGTTCCCATGACCGGCCTTGTGCCCCCGGGGTGGGGTATACAGTATCATAGAATCGATCCCAATCACCTGACAGGAACCACACTATGCTCGTCAACTTTGTTCGCACGCGTTTGATTGCCACCCTCGGCGTTGTTGCTGGCGCCGGAATTCTTGGCGCCGCGACGACGACCCTGTACCACGCTGATCTGAAAAACGCGTGGCCGGCCAAGAACGACTCGCTTGCCAAGGCGCCGGATTCACTCAAGCTCTGGTACTCGGAGAAGGTCGAGCTTCCGCTGACGAAGATTGCGTTGACCTCTGCAGGCAAGGCGCAGGCGTTGAGCGCCCCGGCATACCTCGGCGAGGCCAAGGACGCGCCGATCGTCCTCGCGGTCAAGGACAAGCTTGCGCCGGGCACGTACACGGTGGACTGGACCGTGGCCGGAAAGGACGGACATGCCTCGAAGGGCAAGTACGATTTCGTGGTGAAGGCCGCGAAGTAGCCAGATGCAACGCTCCGCCCCTGCGCGGGAGTCCGCGCCACTCCGGAGCGACATTCCGTTTGTTGCATCACTCGTGCCGGCGAGCCCTGATGAAAAAACAGAGGGGGTCGCCGGCCGAGCGCTTAAGGGATTTGCCAGCTGGCTGAAGGGTGCCGTGGTCGTGCTGGGCGTGATGTACATCGTGGCCTAGTTTGTGCTGCCGTATGGTGTGTCGGTGGTCAGTCGAGTGGCTTGGGGGCCGTCGAACACGGTCCAGCGTTCGATCGCGGCGGACCAGACGCTCTTCAACGGATTCAACCGGAGCAGTTGGGATGGGCCGAACAACACGACGATTCTCGCACAGGTCAAAAAGGGGTTCAGCCCAAAGGAAAAGGAACTGCTGCGCGTGATCGCCACGGCGCCGGCGTGGAAGAAGTACGATCTGTTCGCGCGCGCGACATCGGCCGACCTGGTTGGTGGCCGGTTCGACCTTCCGTTGAGCCCGGACGCCACGATGTGGGCGATGCCAGTGCCAAAGTTTGGTGCGACCAAGGAGTTCGCCTACGCCTCCGTGTCACGGGCCGCCCGGCATCTCTCGGAAGGCCGGAAGGATTCGGCGGAGCTTGCGCTGCGCTCGACGATATCGTTTGGCCGCGTGATGGCCGCGAACTCGTCGACGCCCATCGAGCAGCTCGTCGGGACTGTCATCACCGGAATCGGAAGCGCTGGGCTCCACGAGCTCTACACGATTACCAAAGATTCGCGGCTCGGCGTGTGTGCGTTGATGGGCGTAGACGCCCCGATTGTCAACGCGCTGAAATGACGTCACCACCGCCGGCACGCATTTCCAAATCGCTCCCTCCGGTCCAGGAAGACCAAGGCGCACTCGGCTTGGTCCTCGGCGGCGGCGGGGCACGCGGAGCCTATCAAGCCGGAGTGATTCGCGGGCTCGCACGGCGCTGCCCCAAACTCAAGATCCCGATTCAGGTTGGCATATCGGCAGGCGCGGTTAATACGATTCACCTCGCGTCGAACACCGGCACGCTGACCGAGGCCGCCGATCAGCTCGCGGACCTCTGGCTGCGCCTCACCCCCGATCAGGTGTTTGACGTTCGCGCCGCGCCACTGCTCTGGAATGCCTTTCGGTGGGGCGCACGCCTCGCGTCCGGCGGCGTGGGCACCGGCGCCGAACCCATGAAGGGCATGATGGACACGCAGCCGCTGCGGCAGTTCCTCCTCAATAGTCTTCGGCCTCTTGAGGACGGTACGATAGAGGGCATCGCCCAGAACATCGAGCGGGGATCGCTGAAAGCGGTCTCGCTCTCGGCCACGAGCTACACCACCGGACAGTCGGTGTCGTGGGTGCAGGGCCGCGACGTCTCGCTCTGGCAGCGGCCGCAGCGCCGAAGCGCGTTTGCGAACCTCACCGTTGAGCATGTGATGGCATCGAGCGCGCTGCCCATGATCTTTCCCGCCGTGTCGGTCGGTCAGGAGTGGTACGGTGATGGCGGCGTGCGGCTCACCGCGCCCCTCTCGCCGGCGCTGCACCTCGGCGCCGATCGGATTCTCACCATCTCCACGCGCTACCAGCGTTCGCACGCTGAAGCCGCCGCACCCGCGATTGTCGGCTATCCTCCGCCGGCACAAGTGCTCGGCGTACTCTACAACTCGATTTTCCTTGATCTGATTGACGAGGACATTGCGCGGCTCCAGAAGGTGAACCATCTCCTGGAGCGACTGCCATATGGCGGTCGCGATGGAATGCGAATCGCCGAAATCATGGTGATTCGGCCATCACGAGATCTGGGCCGCCTGGCCAGCGAGTTTGAATCGCGCCTGCCTGCACTCGTCAAGTACATCACGCGCGGACTCGGCACGAAAGACACGTCGAGCCCGGACTTCCTGAGCCTGATTCTCTTTCAGCGCGACTACATCGCGAAGCTCATCGAAATCGGCGAAGCGGACGCTGAGGGACAGGCCGAAGCCCTCGAGCAGTTCGTCAACAGGTAAGCCGGTGCAGCAGGGAGAATGCCCGACAATGCGGATGATCGGACGCGCGCCCGGCACACGCGGCGTGGGTTAGCTGCAGAAGCCGTACTCGCTCACCAAACTTGTGGCGGAATTGCGTCGGGTGATTGCGGAGATGCAGGCCTGGGCGACGCCAGCAGCCGTCAGTTTCAAGCCTCGGCGAACACAGGCGACATCAGCCCCGGTTGCGAGCGGCCATGCGGGTCCTGCTCACCGCGAATGCCGTTCACGATCTCGAGTGCCGTTTGTGTACAGGGCGGTAGCGCGCGGTCGGACGTTCCGAGCGGCGTCACGCGGTTGCCCCATCGAACGAGCAGGGAACCCCAGGTGAGTCCGCCACCGAACCCGGGCATCAAGAGCAATGCGCCGGGCTTCACGCGTCCTTCGTCGAGTGCCTCGACCAGGGCGACGGGCACGGTGGCCGCGCTCATGTTGCCGTATTTCTGCACCGTGAGCATCACGCGCTCCATTGGCACACCGGCGTACTTCGCGACGGACTCGATGATGCGCAGGTTGGCTTGGTGCGGCACGACGAGATCAATCTGATCGGCAGTGACGCCATTCTCCTGCATCACCCGCGCGGACGCTTCCGCCATCGCCTTCACGGCGCGCTTGAAGATGGCGGGCCCATCGAAATCCCAGAGGGTATCGCCGAGCGAAACGCCGCGGCCGGCGTAGCCGCAGCCGATTCCGCGCACCCGCAGCGTGGGACGCGCTTCGGCGTCGCAGCCGAGCACCGTGCCGATAACTCCGGATTCTGTGTCAGAGGCCTGAAGCACAACCGCAGCAGCGCCATCGCCAAAGAGTACGGCGACGTTGCGATTGGACCAGTCCATGTAGCGCGTGATTAACTCGACGCCGATCACGACGGCGTTCTTGACCACGCCGGTGCGAATCATCGAGGTGGCGGTCGCGAGTCCGTAAATGAAGCTCGTGCAGGCCGTGTTGATGTCCATGCTCGCGGCGCCGGTGGCGCCGAGCCCGACTTGCACGCCGGAAGCGCAATTCGGAACGGCCTCTTCGTTGCTGCAACTGCCGTAGATGATCAGCTCACAGTCGGCGGCGTCGAGTCCGGCGCAGGCGAGCGCTCGGGCGGCAGCAAGGGTGGAGAGCTCAATCGCCGAGACGTGCGACACGCGGCGTTCTTTCATCCCGGTGCGTGACACGATCCACTCGTCCGATGTCTCGAGAAAGGTCGAGAGATCGGCGTTAGTCAGGACGGCCGGGGGCATGCAGGCCCCCCAGCCGGTGATGGCGGCGTAGGTCAAATTGGTCAGGGTTTGATGGGCGCGGCCAGGTAGATGGCGTCCATCGCCGGCGTGATGCCCACGTCGTCGAGGATGATCGTTCCGGCAAAGTTCCGATCGAAACGGAGCCGGATGGACTTCAACTTGTCGGCCTTGAAATCCGGAGATGCTGCCGAGAAGTCTGCGATCGGCAGGACAAAGGTCTGCGGCACGATTTCAAAGATGCTCTTGAATCGTTGTTCGTCGCGGCCGGCGCGCCGGTAGAGGTGCACCTCGAGCGGGCGGCGTACGGCGCCGTAGCGCGAGAGGGGCATCCGGGCGACGTGACCATCGGAGTCCACGAACTCAACGGTCAGGTCAATCGGAAGCGTGTCGGCCTCGGGATTTGGCTTCGGCGGCTTTGGCAATTTCTTGATCGAGTCGGCAGTCGCCTTTGCACGAGCTGCGACTGCGGCCTTGGACGTGTCGCGTTTGGTGGTGTCACGCGGTCCGGCGCGCGGACCGGGTTTGTCCTTGAGCGGCGCGATGGAGAGATAGACGGCGCCCTTGTCGGTGATCGCCCAGGCCTTCATGAGCGAATCCGAGAGCGTGAGCGTGTAGCTGGCCGGGCGGCCCATCTTGGTGGTGTCCGGCCCCGCAATGCGATTGTTCCAGCCAATCCATACGGCGTTATTGCGCTGGTCGTCGGTGCCCTGGCCGCGGAACGGGATCACATTCTCGCGCCAGGTGCCAAGACTGTCGCTGTCAATCGTGACGCCACGCGCGCCAGTCGTGAGGTCCACATCGCCCTCATACTCGGCCACCGCGTGATAGCCACTCTCCTGAAACCGCGTGGTATAGAGCGTCTTGGGAAACCAGTGACCGGCAGTGCGATGGTCGCGGAACATCGGCAGGTATTCACTCTTTCCATGGAGCGTGGCTTCAAGGAAGGCCGAAATCACGAGCTTGCCTTCTGTGCGCTGATCTTCAATGGGCACCAGTGTGCGCAGGTCGAGCGAGCGGCCGCTGCGCGGCCCGTTGTCCTTGTTCTGCCACACGGTATTCCACTGGCCATGGTTGGCGCGGTACATGAACACCATCGCCTTGAAGTGCGTCTGGTTGTCCGTGAACTTCAGCCGCTCGTACTGGCGCATGCCCACCGCGGTGGACACGTCGCCGTCGTGCGAGCCATGGAGCAGGAGATAGTTCACGTTTTCCAGCGGCGTGTACTGCGACGCCGGCATGTACTGGGCGTCCACCGGCGCAATCGCGACGACGCTCTTGATCGCGAAGTTGAAGTTGAACTTCTGTTTCGCGTCGTCCGGGTAGTACTTGAGCTTGTTGAACGCCGCCGCAACTGCGGCCGCTTCACCGCCGCGCGAGTGGCCCATGACGGCGATCTTCGTCATGTCTACCTTCTTCGACATGGGGCCGGCACTGGAATCGTTCCACTTCTTCCACGATTCCAGGTGCTTCAGCATCATCCATGCGCGGCCATCGTTTTCGCCGCGCAGCGCACCGTTGATCCAGTTTTCATCGAGCGACGCGAGAATGAATCCGCGCGAGGCGAGCAATTCGCCGAGGTAGTCGTAGCCCGGGTCGGAGTAGTCTTCGGCCGTGTGGTTGCCATGCACGACGAGCACGAGCGGGAAGGGGCCCGGGCCTTCGGGATACCAGACGCGGCCGTTGACCGGGGCGGCCTTGAGGTCGAAGCCCCAGAAGTCCTTCCGGTCCGCGGCCTGCGCGGGCGCGATGCTCGCGTACGGCGACACGTCAACGGATCGCGTCTTGTAGGCGACCGAGTCCTTGAACTCCGAACGGTTCTTGTCCGTGCCGGACCCGTAGTACATCCGAAGGACCTTGAAGCTTCCCGGCTCCGACGGATTCGGGGCCGTGATCGTCTGATAGGCGAGGACGGCTGCTGAATCGTCCTTGGAGAACTTGAGTTTCTGCGAGCAGGCGCTGGCCACGAGCAGCACGGCCGCGATGGTCGCGCGTTCGGCGTGGCGGCTCATGCGGAGATCCGAAGAGCGTTTCATTAGCGCCACCGCACAGTCAGTCGGTGGGCCATTTCATTCCCAGTGTAGAACGCGGCGCCGTAGTCGAGCGTGAGCCGGTCGGCAGTAAAGGAGAATCCCGCGCCGACGGGTTTTTCGTCCGCCGTTTCGGTGCGCCGGGCACCGGCACGGGCCTCCACGCGGTAGCCGTCAATCCAGCTCCAGCTCATTTCCACTCCGCCTCCGGGAGCAACCCAGCCATCACGCCGCCCGGTGACCTGCGTGGCGAAGCCGAAGTCGAGCGGACCCCAGCTCTTCTGCGCGGTCCATCCGAGCGCGAGCTGCGTTGGCACGCTGTAGCGCTTGCCGCGCATCATGTAGGGATGGCCGATGTTCTGTAGCGAGAGGCCGGCCACGCCGGTCCAGAGTGGATGCGATGTTCCGAGGTCCGCGAGAAACGCCGAGCCGCGAGACGGTAGCACGAGGAGCGACGAGGTGAATGCTTCGCGCGGCACGATGTCCTCGGCGTACTTGCCGGAGGCTCCGATGCGAAAGCCTTTCCACACCATTTCGCCGGCGACGAGCGCCACCATGCTGAACTGATCGGCCTCGCCGCTGCCGACGACCGTTGCGGGCGCGAGCGGGTACTTGATTGCCGCGCGGGGCGCGCTGAAGTCCACGAGCTGGACACCCCAGCCGTAGGTCATCGGTCCCATTGTCGCAGCTGATGCGGCGGAGAATCCGCGACCATCGTCGCCGAAGGTCGCGATGCTGACGCCGAATCCATTGGTCGCGCTGATCTGCGCCGGGTTCGAAAAGATCGCGTACTCGTCGCGGCCGGCGACCCAGGCGTTACCGAGGGCTGCGGAGCGGGCGGATGCGGGGAGGAGGAGGGCGAGTGGCCCAGCCGTTTGCCCCCGCGCGGAACTGGGCACGGCGAGCGCGAGAATGCCAAAAGCTCGTATCAGACGCATCCTTCGAAGTTATGGCCTGAGGGATGGTGCGGAAGGGCGCGTCATCATTCGACACCCGTTGCGCCGCTCCTCGCGCGACGGGCCCCGACCCGCTGTGCGGACAGCTGTGCACGGACCCGCGCCTACTTCGGCTTTGCTGCCCCCGTCGGCCGCGTTTCCCCAATCACAAACCCACGCACGCCGTGTGGCTCATACGGAGCTTCGAGTGCAGCGCATTCTTCGGCGGTGAGCTTAAGATCAACCGCCTTGATTGCCGCATCGAGCTGGTCGAGCTTCGAGGCGCCAACGATCGGCGCCGCGACACCCGGCCGCGAGAGCAGCCACGCCATGGAGACTTCCGCCATCGAAACGCCACGTGCATTTGCGACCTTCTCCACGGCCTCAACGACGTTCCAGTCCGCCTCGGAATCGTAGAGCGCTTCCGAGTACGCATCCAGCTTCGAACGATCGGTACCGGCGCTCGTCACTTTGCGGTCTGCCGTGCGTGGACGGGCGAGCATGCCGCGTGCCAGCGGGCTCCAGGGCACCAATCCCACCCCCTCGTGATTGCAGAGCGGAATCATTTCCCGCTCTTCCTCGCGATAGATGAGGTTGTAGTGGTTCTGCATTGCCATGAAGCGCGCCCAGCCATTGCGCTCACTTGTGGAGAGGGCCTGCGCCATCATCCACGCGGGCCCGGAACTCGCGCCGATGTGCAGCACCTTGCCCGACTTCACGAGGTCGTGCAGCGCCTCGAGCGTTTCGTCAATCGGCGTTTCGGGGTCCCAGCGATGGATGTAGTACACATCTAGGCGGTCCATGCCGAGGCGCTTGAGGCTCGCTTCACAGCCCTGGATGATGTGCTTGCGGCCGAGTCCCTTCATGTTGGGGCCGGCGCCCATTTCGTAGTAGACCTTGCTGGCCACGACGATCTCGTCGCGCTTGGCAAACTCCTTCAGGGCGCGGCCGGTGACTTCCTCGCTGACGCCGATGGAGTAGAAGTCGGCCGTATCGAAAAAGTTGATGCCGGCCTCGACGGCCCGCTTGTAAAAGGGCTTGGCCTTGTCCTCGTCGAGCACCCACGAGCGCCACTTGGACGAGCCGTAGGTCATGCAACCGAGGGCGATACGCGAGACCATCAAGCCGGAGGTGCCGAGGCGGGTGTATTCCATAGAAGAAGGAAACTACCTCCATCCGCCACTCGTAGTGTGAACAACCCCCTTCAGGCGTGGGATTCGTGATCGCACTCTTCGGCCTCGTACTGCTCCTCGCGCTGCTCTCCATCCCCTTCGGAGTACCGGGGATCTGGATCATGATTGCGGCCGCACTCGGCATGGTCTGGCTGTCGCCGGTTGGGCACGCGGGGTGGCTGGTGATTGGTGGGTGCGTGGCCATCGCGTTGGCGTCCGAGATCCTCGATTTCGTGTTCGCCTCGCGCTACACCAAGAAATACGGCGGATCCAACCGCGCGGCGTGGGGTGCGATCATCGGCGGCATTGTCGGCGCGGTAGTCGGCGTGCCGATCCCGATCATTGGGCCCATCGTTGGCGCGATTGGCGGCAGCTTCCTCGGCGCGCTCGCCTTTGAGCTGACGACCGGCGCGCCGGCTGAAGGCGCCGCTCGCGCGGCGACCGGTGCAGCGATTGGCCGGACGCTCGCGACGGCCACCAAAGTAGGAGCTGGTGTGGTAATCGCCGTGATCCTCCTCGCGGCCGTGGTGTTCTAGCCGTCTAATGGGGTTCTAGCCGTCTAGTGGTGTTCTAGCCGCGCGCGCGGGCATATTGCCCACGTGATCACGGTCCATCGCGGTGACAATCTTGACGTGCTCGCGCGACTTCGCGCGGGCACGTTCGATTTTATCTATATCGACCCGCCGTTCAATACCGGGAAGGAGCAGCGGCGCGCTCGTCTGCTCACGTCACGCGACGACACCGGGAATCGCACCGGCTTTGGCGGAAAGCGCTATTCGACGAAACAGGTCGGGTCGTCAGGCTACGCCGACAAGTTCGATAACTACCTGGCGTTTCTGGAACCGCGGCTGCTCGAAGCGCGGCGCGTACTGCGCGCGCGGGGCGGTCTCATGGTGCACCTCGACTATCGCGAAGTGCACTACGTGAAGGTCATGCTCGACGAAATCTTCGGCCGCGAGTCCTTCAAGAACGAAATTATCTGGGCGTATGACTACGGCGCACGCACCACCAAGAAGTGGAGCGCCAAGCACGACACGATTCTCTGGTACACGAAGGATCCCGAGCGCTTTACGTACCGTGCCGACGAATCCGACCGGCTGCCGTACATGGCGCCAGGGCTGGTTACGCCAGAGAAGCGCGCCCGCGGCAAGATGCCGACCGACACCTGGTGGCATACCATCGTGAGCCCAACGGGGAAGGAGAAGACTGGCTACCCGACGCAGAAGCCGCTGGGGATTCTCGAACGCATCGTGAAAGTGCACACGAAGCCCGGCGACAAGCTGCTCGACTTCTTTGCCGGGAGCGGCAGCTTCGGTGACGCGGCAGACAAGCATGGCCGCGACGTCGTGCTGGTGGACTCGAATGCCGAAGCGATTCGCGTGATGAAGGCCCGATTCAAGGGGCGCGAGGCCCGCTTCGTCTAGCGGGCGGTCATCCCGGCTCCGCAGTTCGCGGAGTGAGGCCGTCTACTGATACTGAATGTAGATCGGCCGCGGCCAGAGACGGAGAATCTCGGCGATCGTCGTGCGCGGATTGTCGTTGCGCGGCTTGAAGAACTGCTTCCATCCCACGAACTGCACCGGCTCTGACTTGATGTAGTTGTGGAACGTGCCCTTCTTCAGCTCCGGCGGCCCGAATCCGTCCATGTCGATGACCACCTGCACGCGCGGATCCAGCTTGATGTTCTTGTAGTTGGTGAGCCCGGCTTTCGTGAACCGGTGGATCACGAGAATCTTGGGCGGCACCTTGTTCTTCGTCACGAGATCGGCGAGGAACTCGGTTGCGAAGTTGATGTCCGCGGCGTCGTACGTGCCAATCTTCTTTCCCGGCAGGCCACCGTTCTTCATGGAGAACTCGGGATCCACGCCGAGGTGAAAGTTCGGGCGCGACAGAAATCCGGCGAGGCGCGGCAGCTCTTCACGCAGAGTCGAGAGCCCCACCTGCAGGTCGAGGAACACGAGTGCGTCGCGGCGCTTCGCGAGCGCAGCCACCTTCTCGATCGTCGCCGAATCCATGCGCGCGCGATACTTGCCGTCCTTGCCGGCACTGGCCTGTGCCACCACCGCAATGAAATGCAGCGCGGGCTGTACCGGCGTACCCGGGTCGGCTTTCTGCCACGCCGAAACCTCTTCGTCGAGGCGGCGCAGCATTTCGTCTGGCTGGTACTCGCCGAGCACGCCCATGCGCGTGTTGAGAATGTTGCCGTAGAAGGCAATCACCCGTTTCGCAGGGAGAATCGCGCCGGGCAGCGCGTCCGGGCCCTTCACGGGCCACATCGCGTCGAGAATCGAATCTCGAAGCGCCTGGCCGGTCAGTCCTTTGGGCGGTGCAGGCGCCTTCTTCGTCGTGTCGCGCGGTGCTTTGTTTCGCGCGGCTTTGGTCGACTTTGTCTGGGTTGCAGCCGCGCGCACCGTTGAATCGAGCGCGGCTTTCTTTTTCGGCGCGGTGTCGGTCTGGGCGAAGACTGACGTGCTGGCCGCGCCGATGAGCGCGGCGGCAAGGAATGTGCGGGCAGTGTTGGGGATCATCTCGCGGCGAAAACTAGTCGCCTGCGCGGCTGTTGTTGCAGTTCCCACCTATTTGCTGTCGCACTCTCCGCGCCTCTCCGCTGCGGTTGTCAGCGGAGAGTCCCGGTTTCACCCCTAGGGTCCGATGATCTCGATCCGGTGATCCGTGCGGATCACGTACTGGCCGGCCACGCTCACCTCGAGCTGCACGATGTACGAGCCCTTTGGCAGGGTTGAAATGTCGAGCTCAATCGCGCGCGCCGAGGTCCGCTTGCCGATCGCCGACAGGTCCTGCACGCTGACGCTCACCGGCGTCACCTCGCGGCTAAGTCCGATCGACCGCCTCAGGAAGCTGCTGCGCTGCTCGCCGACCTCGCGCACCACGGTCAACGAAATGCCCATCTTCTCGCCTTCGGGATCGGTGTTGTAGGCTTCCCAGAACACGCCGAGCTTCTCGTGGGCCAATACGCGCTCAGTTGGCAGCGCGTGCGGAATCGCTTCCTCAGCCGTGGTCGGGAAACTCCCGTACGGCTTGTAGAAGAGTAGGTCCGACAGGCTCATGCGCGTGCCTACCGCATAGGGCGGGCTCACGCCGTACCGCGCTCGCGCGACGGCGTTTTTGGCCGGCGCGGCAACCTCCGCGCTCATGATCAGCGGGCCCCACGGAGCCTTCACCGTGAGAATGCCGTTCGTGGCGCCACCAGAGCGGCGCGCCTGGTACTCACGCGGATTGTCGCCGGGTGAAACGGTCAAGGCAGCCTCAACCTGCGTGTTCTGCAGGTCCGTCAACGACCGCGCGTCGTACGACACCATCACCAGCGCGGTGTCGCCGCGACGGAACATCGCCTTCTGGTGCTCCAGCGGCTTGAAAATCTTGGCATAGGGCGGCGCGTATCGGCCCATCACGGGCGGGAGCTGCAGCCGCCAGTCGGCTGAATCCGAAATCGCCGGGTTGTTGAGGACAAACCCGGCCGGGATGTAGCGGTACGCGGGCCAGGGCTCGTGGCCGATCACGTTGAAGGGTGGGGCCTCGCGGCTCTGTTGCCCACGCGCCGCGTCGCGACTCCACGCCGTCTCCCAACCGAAGCGCAACATCAGCTCACGCTGGTCGTCGCTGAACGGCTCGAAGTGGCCCGTGGCGGCATTTTCCAGCATCATGGCCATCGTCATGCGCGCATAGTGCTCAGTGCGCGAGTCGTTGCCATGCATGAGGTACAGCGTACGAGCGTACCACCAGGCGCGCATCTCGTACGCCTTTCGCGCCGGGTCGCCGCACTGCAACCGTTTGTACGACTGGTTGGCATCTGGATCGAGCAGCATCGAAATGTCGTTCCATTTACACTGGTCACGCGGAAGCATCTTCGCTACGGCCGCCGTGTAGACGCTATCCGCCGCCTCGTATTCACCCTGTTCGTGCAACGCGAACCCGAGCAGGACGCCGCACACCCAGTTGTCGCCGTCGCACTCCTTGGCCGCGACCAACGCGTCGGCGGGCCGTCCTTCCTCGACGAGATAGCGGATCCGCTGGCCGAGGATCCAGCCGTCTTCCGGCGCGCGCTTGCCGAGCGTGTCGAGCAGCTTGGTGAGTTGGGCGCGGCGGCCCGTAACGACCGGTGGCTCAACGACGTGCGGCGCCTCTTCGTCATACCAGTAGCAGAACGGGCCGACGGGCTCATCGCAACGATTGGATCCGCCCCGTGTGCCACGATACTGCGGCAGATTCATTCGACGGAATCGCTCGAACGCCGCTTGCGCCATTCGCGCGCGGTCCAGCGGAGAGAGCAGCGTATCGGCGGTATTCGCCGGCGCGCCCGCAGTTGGCGGTGGCGGAGCGCCGCGGATGATCTGGGCATGCCCGCGAACGGGCGCAACGAGGGTCGCCAGGGCGAGCAGCGCCCACGGAGCAACAGGCCGTAACAGGTGTGTCATTCTGAGAGTTTTACCCGGCACATCCATAAATGGTCACGGGGGACTGGCGCGGGCAATAGGGCACGAGGCGATCTTACAGCGTGATCATCTTCGAACCGCTTCACCCAGACACCCCCGTGCCGCATCGCGGCACCTCGGCGAGCGCCGGCTACGACCTCTCGGCGTACCTCACCGGTCGCACGGCTCGCGTCTTTACGGACGGCATCGCCTCTGATCGGGCGGCTGTCATGCGGGGCGAGACGTTCGTGCTCGAACTCGCCCCCGGCGAAAAGGCGCTTGTGCCGCTCGGCTTCAAGGCGCAGCTGCCGCCCGGAGTGGAGGCGCAGGTACGGCCTCGCTCGGGAACGAGCGTCAAGACGGACTTGGTGATCGTCAATGCGCCGGGTACGATTGACCCGGACTACGCCGACGAATGGTGCGTCCCTGTCAAGAATGGCGGCACCCGCACCCTGACGATCACTCACGGCGAGCGCATCGCGCAGGCAATTTTCGCCAAATTTGAAGCGCACGATTTTTCGACGGGCAGTGTCAAACGCACGACAGAGCGCGACGGCGGATTTGGGTCCACGGGGACCGGACCTGCGACCGCTCACCGGACCAGCTGAGGCCACCCAGGACCACTTAGGCCGAGGAGTTTTCCTGATGTCCCGAACGTTTCATCGCCTCCTGAACATTGCCCTGCTGGGCGCCTCAGCGGCCGCACTGCAAGCGCAGGGCGGCGCGGCGCCGATCCAGGCGCCGACCCAGGCGTCGTCCAAGGTGGCATCGAAGGCTGCACCCGCCGCACAAGCAATTCCGGCCGCGTCGAAGAGCGGGAAGATCGCCATCGACAAGTCCACGCTGCCGAATGGGCTCCGACTGCAGCTGGTCGAGGATCATTCGTCGCAGGTGGTGTCGGTGTCGCTCTGGTTCGACGTCGGCGCGCGAGATGAGCTCAAGGGGAAGACGGGATTTGCGCACCTCTTTGAGCACATGATGTTTCAGGGGTCAGCCAACGTAAAGAAGGCCGAGCATGGGCAGCTGATCGAGCGAGCCGGCGGCCAGACGAACGCCAATACCCAGTACGACATCACGCGGTACTACGAAACGGTGCCGTCAAATCGCGTGAACCTCGCGCTCTGGCTCGAAGCCGAACGCCTGCGCTCGCTTACGGTCAATGCCGAGAACCTGAAAAATCAGATCGAAGCCGTGAAGGAGGAGCGACGGCTTCGCGTGGACAACCAGCCCTACGGCAAGGCGATCTGGGAAGCCCCGCTCCCGTTGTTCGATGCGGGCTCGTGCTTCGCATATGCACACTCGCTCATCGGTTCGATGGATGACCTGAATGCCTCGTCGGTGGACGATGTCAAGGCGTTCTTCACCCAGTACTACGCGCCGAACAACGCGGTCCTAACGATTGCCGGCGACATCAAGCCGTCCGAAGTAAAGAAGATGGTGGCCGAGTACTTCGGCTCGATTCCGCGCCAGCCAGACCAGCCCAAGCCGAAGTGCGACCAGAAGTTCAACGTCGGCGCCAAGCGGGCCAGCGTGAGCGACGACAAAGCCACGCTCCCGGCCGTGATGACGATCTACCGCGTGCCGGCCACGTCGCATGCCGACTATCCCGCACTCGACCTGCTCACTGCGATTCTCGGCACGGGAGAGAGTTCGCGCTTCAACAAGGTGCTCGCGCGCGAAAAGAAGCTCGCGCTTGGCCAGCAGCTCTATCTCAATCCCTTTGGTCCGCGCCGCGGCCCCGGGATGTGGCTCGCGCTTGCCATCGCCAATCAGGGGGTGTTGGTTGACTCGCTCGAAGCGGGGATGACGGCAGAGATTGCGCGCGTCGCCCGCGACGGTGTGACAGAAGCGGAACTGTCGAAGGCCAAGAGCCAGTACCGCGCTGGCAAGGTGAACGAACGGCAGACCGCGTTCGAGATGACTGAGGCGATTCAGGCTGCGACCATCTACCTCGGCTCTGCCGAGGCCATCAACACCGACCTTGATCGCTACGCCAATGTGACGGTTGCCGACATCAAGCGGGTTGCTGCGACGTACCTCGTGCCGGCGAACTCGCTCGTCGTGACGATCAATCCAGACGCGAAGAAGGGAGGGCCGGTCCCGTGAACCATTCCTCTGCGGACTCAATGAGGCAACGATCGTTCACGATTGGTCGCGGGGTTGGCGCCGCCCTGGTGTTTGCAACTGCCACTGCGGCGGCGCAAACCTTTCCCACGCGCCCGCCGGCAGCTCTGCCGATCACGACCGCGCAGTTTCCGCCCTTCCAGCAAGCGACGCTCGTCAACGGGCTCAAGCTGCTCGTCGTGTCGAACCCGCGTCTGCCCGTGCTTTCCATTTCGCTTTCGTTTCCGGCCGGCACTCAGTACGACCCGACTGGCAAATCCGGCATGGCGGAAATGGTCGCAGGTGTCCTCACGAAAGGCGCTGGCAAGCGCGACGCCGACGGGATCTCCGCCGCAATCGAAGGTGTTGGTGGCACGCTCTCTGCCGGTGCAGGGAGCGACTTCCTCGCGATCGACGTGAATCTCCTCTCGGAGAACGCGGCTCTCGGCTTCGAGCTGATGGCCGACGTTGTCATGCACCCCACGTTTCCAGAAAAAGAAGTGGAGCTGTACCGTACGCAAACGCTCTCGGGACTGCAGCTCGCGCAATCGTCGCCGGCCGCCATTGCGGCGCGCGTCTTTGCACGCGAGTTGTATGGCAAGCATCCGTACGGGCGCAGCGCCGACCCGGCCAGCGTAAAAGCCATCACGCGCGATGATCTCATCGCGTTTCAGCAGTCGCGGCTCGCGCCGCGCGGTGCGCTGCTCGTGCTGGCCGGCGACATCACGTTGGAAAAGGCTACGGAGCTTGCTAACGCGGCGTTCAAGGGCTGGAATGGGATGAAGGCGCCCGCTGGTGCGTTGCTCGGTATCGAGAATGCCCGCACGACGTCGGCGATTGTGCTCGTGCACCGTCCGGGCTCGGTGCAGTCGAATATCGTACTTGGCAACTTGACCTGGTCGCCGTCCGACCCGCGGAGCTATGCGGCGACGCTCGCGAATAAGGTGCTCGGTGGTGGCGGGGACTCGCGCCTCTTCATGATCCTTCGTGAGCAGAAGGGCTGGACATACGGCGCGTACTCGTCACTCACGCGGCACCTCGGCACGGGCTACTTCACGGCCTCGGCCGAAGTGCGCACCGAAGTAACCGATTCGTCCGTGAAGGAGTTGCTCTCGCAAATCAACAAGATTCGCACGGAAGAAATTCCGGCGAAGGAGTTCGAAGACGCCAAGTCGGCGCTCGTGGGCCGATTCCCGCTGCAAGTGGAAACGGCGGCGCAGGTCGCAGCGCAGGTGTCCACCGCGCAGTTGCTTGGGCTCGCGCCGGATTACGTGCGCACCTACCGCCAGAAGCTCGCGGCGGTGACCCCAGCCACGGCGCAGGCTGCGGCCAAGGTGGCGATGCGCTCCGATGCCGTGCTCGCAGTCGTGGTCGGCGACGGTTCCAAGTTGTACGACAAGCTCAAGGCCATCGCGCCGGTGCGGATCGTATCGCCTGATGGCGCGACGCTTTCACCTGATGATCTCGTGCTGAAGGCCGGCGCGCTTGATCTCGCAATGGACCGTCTCGTGGCACGGTCAGATTCGTTCGTGGTGTTCCTGCAGGGCAACCCGTTCGGCTATCAGCGGAACAAGTTGGAAAAGACGGCCACGGGCTGGAAATACACGGAAGACACGAACATCGGGCCCGTGATTCAGCAGCATACGGAAGTCACCTTCAGCAATGACCTGGTCATGGGCGCCGTGACACAGCGCGGAAAACAGCAGGGTCAGGAGATGAAAATTGACGTCTCCTATGCCGGTGGTCGCGCCAAGGGCTCGGCGGTAACTCCGCAGCAGAAGGGAATGAAGACGGTGCAGGTGGATGCAGAGATGCCGCTGGGCGCGGTGGACGACAACGCGGTGGTCCCGCTGCTGCCCGCATTCAAATGGGCCGCTGGCGCGAAGTTCACCGTGCTTGTGTTTCAGTCGGGCAAAGGATCGCTCGCGCCAATCACGTTCACGGTGGCCGGCGAAGAGACCGTTGACGTCCCGGCCGGAAAGATTGCGGCCTGGCGAGTGGAGATGACCGGCGGCGACGGCGCGGTGTCGTTCTGGATTGAGAAGGCCACGCCGAATCGACTGGTCAAGATCGGCGTTGTGGGCACGCCGCTGGAGATGCGACTGGCCAAGTAGGTCGGCGCGTTCCGCTACGGCACCACGCCAGTCCACGCCGGTCCGAGCTTGGTCATCAGGCCGGCGAACAGCTCGATGCCGTCCCACAGATTCTGCAGCCGGATGTTCTCGTCCTTGGCATGCTGCGCATTGTCGTGGTTCACGATGGGCATCGTGATGAGCGGCACCTGAAGCACTTCGAAGAAGTCATGTAGCCCCACGCTGCCGCCGAGCGTGGGGAGTGCTATCACGTCGCGGCCGATCGTACCCGACACCACCTGGCGCACGGCCTTGCTGACGGGCTGGTCCATCGAGGTGCGGTACGACGCATAACCGCCTTCCCAGTCGAGCCGAACGACGCGCGCGTGCGAGAGGCGCTCCGCCGGCGTTGCTGCGGCCTGGACGACGTACCATCCGCGCGCCGTGAGATGCGCCTCGACGAGGGCACGAATCTTCTCAGGCGACTGGTTCGGCACGAGCCGGAAATCGAACGACGCTTCGGCTTCGATTGGCACGGCGTTGTTCGCGAGCGCGCCGACCTGACCGACCTTGATGCCGCGCAGGTTCAGCGCGGGGAGCATGATGCGTTCGATCAGTGGCGCATTCTTCGCTTCGCTCGCGCCAAGCAGCAGGGAGCGTCGCAGTTCTTCGTCCACCTTCGGCGCCGCGCGGGCTGCCACCAGTTCCGACGGCGTTGGCGGGACGATGTCGTCATAGAACCGGTCGATCAGAATCTTGCCGTCGGCGTCGCGCATGGACGCGATCATCTCGGTGATGAGCATGCCCGGGTTTGGCGCCCAGTTACCGTAGTGCCCACTGTGCAGCGCGCGCGAGGGGCCGTACACCGTCGCGTTGAGCCCCATCACGCCGCGCACGCCGAAGAGCAGCTGTGCCTGGCGGCTCTGGTGTACAGGCCCGTCGCAGATGAACCAGGCGTCGGCCGCGAGCAGCGCCTTGTGTTTCTGAAGAATGGGCGTGAGATGCGCGGATCCCGCTTCCTCTTCGCCTTCGAGGAAGAACTTCAGGTTTACCGTCGCCTTCTGGCCGGCAGCGCGCATCGCATCAATCGCCGCGAGCATGGCGATGATCGGCGCTTTGTCATCTGACGCGCCGCGGGCGTAGATGCGGTCTTCTGGATCGAAGCGACCGTTCACCGCGCCCGATTTGATCACGCCAAGCGATCCGTTCGCAGCCGGCGTCGCGCGCTGCGTCGGCTGCCAGGGCGGCGTGGCCCAGTCGGTCGGGACGACAGGTTGTCCGTCGTAGTGCGCGTAGAACACAACCGTTCGCGTCGCGCCGGGCGTACGCAGCTCGGCGAACACCGCCGGCGGGTACTGGCCGTTCTCGAGCAGCTGTGCCGCGAGGCCGCGCTTCTCGAACAGCTGTTTGAGCAGTGTCGCATTGCGCCGAATGTTCGCCGAATCCGATGCGTTGTTCGGAATGGCGAGCAGCGTCGTCAGCTCGCGGACGATCGCCTCTTCGTTCTGTTCTCTCCAGCGACGGACAGCGCTGGCCTGTGCGTCGGGGCGGGGGACGGCAGACTGCGCGATGGCGGGCGCCGGGGCAAACACACCGAGAAACACGAGCGCCGGACAGAGAAGGCGACTACGGATCAATGATCACTCCTGCGGGAATCGTGAATGTGGCGGTGGCTCCAGGAACGACGCCATGTGAAGCGAACCAGCCTTTGCGCGCCTCGATGGCGTAGCGGTACGGTGCCGTGGAGAAATGAATCGTCAGCGTTTCCGCCGTCATATCCTCGATGTTGATCACGCGTTGTTGCGAGTCGAGAAACGCGACGGAGAGATCGAAGTGTGTATTCCGCATGAAGAACCCTTCGAGCTGTGGGTTCCGGTCCGCGGCCCAGATAAAAATCATCCCGCTGTCGGCGGCGATCGTCGTGCGATTCATCAGGCCAGTACCGCGCGCAGCGTTCTGCGCCGCCATTTCGGCGGAGAGGGGGCCGCCGGCGAATGAAACAACAATCGCCTTGGGAATGACAGGGTCGCTGCCGCCGGGAGGCGCCGTGGTGTCCTGGGTGCCGCCGCAGGCGGCAGCGCCGAGCAATGCAAGAGCGAGGACAGCGTAACGCGTCATGATGCGAAAGGTATCGAAGAGAGTTCCACGGCGTCGCAGCGCAGCAGGACCAGAACGCCTATCGCGGTTTCTTCGCGCCCTTCTCGCCGATCAGCCGCCGACGCGGCTTGCCGGACCGAATCGCGTCGTCGCCGAAGCGCTCGCGCACACGATCTACCGCACGCGAGAGATCTCGGTCACGTGTCTCCTCGACGGCACGGACACCCTCGGATTCGGACCGCGTTCCGCGACTAGCCGTCGCCGGCGCCTCGAACGCCATCCCGAGCTGCTCAGCGTCGCGACTCGCGCGAAAGTTGGAGAGTGACACACCGACCAGCCGC
This sequence comes from Gemmatimonadota bacterium, assembly GCA_026387935.1. GTDB lineage: Bacteria > Gemmatimonadota > Gemmatimonadetes > Gemmatimonadales > Gemmatimonadaceae > Fen-1231. The sequence continues at coordinate 33,752 of JAPLKU010000013.1, forward strand.
GCCGGCTGTTTGTGCGTGGCGCGAAGCTGCCCGAGCAAGGCGAGCGCCGTGTCCACCACCGCACGATCCGATTCGACCGGTTCCGTGAGCGTCTTGCCCGCCGTATGCGACACGAAGTCGTTGCCCTTCAGCTTCACGGTGACGGTGCGCGCCGAGAGTCCATCGCCGCGCATATCCGCTGCTGCGCGGCGGGCGAGATGGCGGAGTTCATCTTCAATCTCGGTCTGCTTGACCAAGTCGCGATCAAACGTCTCTTCGCGGCTCATCTGGCGGGCCGGGGTGCGCGGTGCGACGGCGGAACGCGCTTCGCCGCGCGCGCGCGCATAGAGCCACTCCGCGGTGCACCCACCCAGCCAGCGCGTCAGCGTTTGCACATCGTGCGGGAGCACGTCGGACACCTGCACGAGTCCGAGCTTGGCGAGATTCTCCTGCGCCTTGGGGCCGATTCCTGGAATATCGGCGAGGGCAAGCGTGGCCATGAAGGTGCGCTCGGTGCCCGGGGCGACGATATGCACGCCGCCGGCGTTCGGGGCCTTGGACGGTTTCGCGCGCTCGGCCGCGAGCTTGGCGATCATCCGATTGGTGCCGCCGCCAATTGAGAGCGCGTAGCCGGTCTGCTCGAGCACCGCGGTGCGAATCACGCGCGCGGTGTGTTCGAACGGCATCTGCTTGTACAGCGCCTCTGTGCCCGTGAGATCGAGATACCATTCGTCGATGCTCGCCCCTTCAACCACCGGCGTGAACTGCTGCAGCACGGTGCGAATCGCGCGGCTCGCGTTCGCGCACTCGTTGCGTGGAACGGGCACACACATGGCGTTGGGGCAGAGACGGAGCGCGCGCGAGATCGGCATCGCGCTCCGCACTCCGAAGGCGCGCGTTTCGTAGGAGGCGGAGCAGACGACGCCGCGCGACCCGGGCCGGCCGCCGACAATCAACAGTGTAGCGCGGCCGGCACCGTCCGGATCCACACGCCGCGCGACGGCCACAAAAAAGGCGTCAGCGTCGGCGAGGAGGATGCGGTGCACCATCAACGAAAGATGGCGACTTCGGGAAACAAAACGGGGGCCGGACTCTCGTCCGGCCCCCGTTTTGCCAACTGCCTGCTGCCTACCGCACTTCCACCACCACTGCGCGACGGTTCTTGGTCCGTCCCGCTTCGGTCGCGTTGGACTCGGCCGGATCGGCCTCGCCCTTCGTGCCAGTCATGATGCGGCTCGCCGTAATCCCCTTCAATACGAGATAGTCCTTCACCACGGTCGCGCGACGTGCACCGAGGCGTGCGTTGTAGTCATCATTGCCGCGGTCATCGGTGTATCCAGTGGCTTCGACTTTAGCGTTTGCGTTGGTGTTCATGTAGCGCACGACACCGTCGAGCGTGTCCTTCGCGGCCTTGGTGAGCGCCGTCTCGTTGAATGCGAAATAGACGGGGCTGAAGCTCATCAACGGCTTCGGCTCGGGGGCCTGTGCAGCCGCGGCCGGAGTGGGCGTTGGTACTGGACGCGCCGGTGCGGGCTGCGGAGCCGGCTCCGGCGGTGGAGCCGGCGCGGCGGCCGGTTGCGGCGGAGCTGCTGCCGGTGCGGTACGAGCCGGTGGCGGCGGCGGGGGGAGCGGAGCGGACATCGCGTTCACACACGGACCCTTCGCGCGATTCTTGCCGAACGCGCGCGCGAGACCAATTCGGGCCACCCAAGTCGTCGTCTTATTGAACGCCGGCGTCTGGTCCGCCGGATCCTTGTAGTCACCGATCACCTGGCCGGTCCACGACCAATCGTCGCCCACGCAGTAACGAAGGCCGAGCAGGGCGTTGGGCCCGGAGTCATACTCATTCGTCGTCTTGTCGCCGCTGAAGTCCGTTCCAGTCCAGCCGGCGCCGAGCATCAGGCGCCACTGATTGTTGAGCGGGAGATTGTAGATCAGGTCGGCGCGATTGTTGATCACACTGAGGCTGTTGCCCGAGCGCGCGCTCTTGTTCGAAGCCCAATCGCCCGATAGATCGATCGAAAGGCGCGGGAGCAGGTAGGTCCCGAGATTCAGGCCAATACCGAGCCCGTTGTCGAGCTTGGTGATTGCCTCGAACTTGGTAAAGTTGGCGTTGGCGCCGATTTCGTACGAAAACGGACTTTGCGCGTTGGCCGGGGCCGCCCAGATGGCTGCTGCGAAGAAGATGATCGCTGTTCTGTTCATGGTCAGTGCATGGGATGTGGACAGTCAAACATAATGATTCGTGGAGCAGGGTTTATGTGCCTTTCGTCACAAGTGTCAGGGGAGATATGACGCGTAGCAGCAGCGACTTACCACTCTGGACGCCGCGCGCCGACGCCTTGCAAACAACGGCCATGGGGCGGTTCTTCGCGGGTTTAGGGACCCCTCGCGGCGACGGAACGACGCCCTTTCAGGTGCGGCCGAAGCCGAGTTCGTACGCAGGGTGGCACGCCTGGTCCTGCGATCGGCCCGATGAGTTCTGGGACGAAATGTGGCGATTCGGTGACGTCATCGGCGAATCGACAAGCGTTCCGCGCGGCGTCGACCTGAGTCCCAAGTGGGACGTGCTGGTAAATGGCGAGCGTATGCAGCCCCCCGGCCCTGACGGACCGATCTGGTTTCCTCAGGCGCGGCTCAACTTCGCCGAAAATCTTCTCCGCCGAACCGACGCTGCGCCCGCGATTATCGCACGTGACGAACGGGGCGCGCGCCGGGAAGTCAGTTTCGGCGAGCTGAAGGTTCAGGCTGGAACGGCCGCTGCGGCATTGTTGCGCGAAGGCATCAGTGTTGACGATCGAATCGCGGGCTTTCTGCCCAACATTCCCGAGGCCGTCGTCGCGATGCTCGGCACCGCCACGCTCGGGGCCACGTGGACTTCGTGCTCACCCGACTTTGGCGCGAAAGGCGTGCTCGACCGGTTCGGTCAGGTGAAGCCACGCGTGCTCATCTGCGCCGACGGCTATCGCTACGCCGGAAAGGAGATCGACTGCCTCGCGCGTATCCGCGAGATCGTGGCGGCGATTCCATCTATCGAACGCGTGGTGATCGTGCCGTTCCTCCGAGACACACTGACCGCGGACGAGGTGGCCGGCATTCGCGGTGCCGTGGCCTGGGGTGCGTGGATGTCCGCTACGCCGGCTGGTCCCGGTGCCCTCGCTCACCCCGCACCAGTCCGCCTCCCGTTCAACCACCCGCTCTACATCATGTATTCGTCGGGCACGACCGGCCTTCCCAAGTGCATGGTGCACTGCGTTGGCGGTGTCCTGCTCCAGCACCTCAAGGAGCATCAGCTCCACTGCGATATCGGCGCTGGCGATCGCGTGTTCTACTTCACCACCTGCGGGTGGATGATGTGGAACTGGCTCGTCACCGCACTCGCGTCAGGCGCGACCATCGTGCTGTACGACGGTTCTCCACTGCCGCCGGCCGAGCCGGATCTGCTGTGGCGTATGGCCGCGGAGGAGCGCGTGACGGTGTTCGGCACGAGTGCCAAGTTCATCGCGGCGTGCGAAAAGGCGGAGATGCAGCCGAGTCGCGATCACGACCTGTCCGCGGTGCAGCTGATCCTCTCCACGGGGAGTCCGCTGGCGGAGCACGGGTTTGACTACGTGATGCGCGATGTGAAACCCGGTGTGCATCTCGCGAGCATCTCCGGAGGCACCGACCTTGTCGCGTCCTTCATGATTGGCAATCCGCTCCTCCCCGTCTGGCGCGGCGAGTTGCAGTGCGCGGCGCTCGGCATGGCTACCGATGTGTTCGACGAGAAGGGGCAGCCGCTGCGGGGTGAACCCGGCGAACTCGTATGCGCGAAACCCTTTCCGTCGATGCCCGTTGCTTTCTGGAATGATCCCGACGGATCGAAGTACCGCGACGCGTATTTCACATTCTTTTCTGGCGTCTGGCGCCACGGCGACTGGGTGGAGCGGACGGCGCACGATGGATTCATCGTCTACGGGCGCAGCGACGCCACGCTGAATCCCGGTGGCGTGCGCATCGGCACGGCGGAGATCTATCGGCAAGTAGAGCAAGTGCCGGGCGTGCTCGAGAGTATCGTGGTGGGCCAGGACGTGCCCGATGGGCAGGGCGGCACCGACGTTCGCGTTGTGCTCTTCGTGCGCCTGGCGGAGGGCGTGGCGCTGGATGATGAGCTCCGCGCGCGGATCTGCACGCGACTGCGCGAACAGGCGAGCCCGCATCATGTGCCGAAGGTGATCGCGCTGGTTACCGATATTCCGCGTACGATCAGCGGGAAGATCACAGAGCTCGCCGTGCGCGACACGATTCACGGGCGCGCCGTGCGGAACATGGACGCGATGGCGAACCCGGGGGCACTGGACGAGTACCGGAACCGGCCGGAACTGCGACTACGGTAGCCCGTCGTGAGTAAAAACCACCGCTGTAGACGGTGTACCGTGTACGGTTTACTGTAGCCGTACCACAACGCTTGCCGGACGGCCGTGTGTAGTTCAACGGCTACCGTCCACCGTCTACGTTGCACCGTCAACGATTCGTGTTGTCACCTCCTACTGCCTACCCCCTACGCCTGTATGACGCTTGTCTCGCACAGCGACGTAAAGAAGGCCCGTCAGGTCATTGATGGCAGGGTCTACCGCACGCCCATGGTGCGCTCGGCGCACCTCTCCAAGCGCCTCGGCCTCGACATCTACTTGAAGCTCGAACAGATGCAGAAGACCGGATCGTTCAAGGTGCGGGGGGCGATCAATCGCATTGCCGCACTCACCGATGCCGAAAAGAAGCGCGGGGTAGTGACGTTCTCGGCTGGGAACCATGCGCAGGGCGTGGCGTTTGCAGCCACGAGCGCCGGAGTGAAATCGACGGTCGTCATGCCTGCGCACGCCGTGCGTGGGAAGGTGGACGCGACGCGGGCCTACGGCGCCGAGGTCATACAGGTGGAGAGCGATTTTCACGGTGCGATGCAGCAGCTCCAGGAGAAGCACGGCTACGTGTTGGTGCATCCCTTCGATGACCCGCTGGTAATCGCTGGAGCTGGGACCGTCACTGACGAGATCTGCGACGATCTGCCCGATCCCGATGCGATCGTATTCGGCATCGGTGGCGGCGGGCTCGCATCGGGCGCGGCCGTCGTAACCCGCGCGCGCCGGCCTGGCGCGCGTCTGATAGGCATCGAACCCGAAGGCGCGAACGCCATGCGCCAGAGTCTCGACAAGGGCGAGCCGGTCACCCTCGCCTCGCTGTCGAAAACCGTAGCCGACGGACTCGGAGCGCCGTACGCCGGGCGGGTCACCTTCTCCCATGTTCGTGAACTCGGGGTGGAAGTGTTCGTGCTGCCCGACGCGCCGATTGTCGAAGCCATGTGGATGCTTATGGAGCGCGCCAAGGTGTTTGCCGAGCCGGCGGCGGCCGCGGGCCTCGCGGCGCTGATGCAAAAAGTGATCAAGCCCGCGCTGCCTGAGGGATCGAAAGTCGTGCTGATCGTTTCGGGCGGAAACGTGGATCGGGAGAGACTCAAGGCGCTCTCGTAGTCGGCGAGGGCGAACCCCGGAGCGACTCCTGAGAGTGAGAGTCCACGTATATTCAGTCGTCGGCCCACAGTCCGAGGAGTGCCATGACAGCGACGACGGTGTGGAGACGAGTGAGTGCGTGGGGGCGCTGGTGGACCAGCGCGCGTACGGGAGCGCGTGGAGCCTGATTGAGCTGATGTGCTGGAGTTCGTAGCACACGACCCTCAACACCTCAGGAGATCCCGATGGCTACCGCGACGACACCGACGACCCCGGCCGCCGAGCCGGTGCTCGACACATTCCCGATCAACGGAACCGACTACATCGAGTTCTGGGTGGGCAACGCCAAACAGTCCGCGATGTACTACCGCGCGGCATTTGGCTTTCAGCTCGCCGCCTACCGCGGCCCCGAAACCGGCGTGCGCGACCGCGCGAGCTACCTGCTCACGCAGGACAAGCTCCGCTTCGTCCTCACGAGCGCGATCAACTCCGACCATGAAATCGCCCGCCATGTGAATACGCATGGCGACGGCGTGCGCGACATCGCGTTCTGGGTGGACGATGCCCGCGACGCGTACTCGAAGGCGATCGAGAGGGGAGCCGAGTCGGCACAAGTGCCGACCGTTTTCACGGACGAGCATGGCGAAGTCATCATCGCCGGCATCCGCACCTACGGCGAAACCGTCCACTCGATTGTCGAGCGCAGGAACTACAAGGGACTCTTCCTCCCCGGGTTTCGTGCCTCAACGTCGCCCTACCAGGCGGTCACGACCGGCCTCAAGTACGTGGACCACTGCGTCGGCAACGTCGAACTCGGCAAGATGAACGACTGGGTCGAGTTCTACTCGCGCGTGCTCGGCTTCCACAACATCCTCACCTTCGACGACAAGGACATCTCCACCGAATACTCGGCGCTGATGTCGAAGGTCATGTCCAACGGCAATGGCCGCATCAAATTTCCGATCAACGAGCCCGCTTCCGGCAAGAAGAAGTCGCAGATCGATGAGTATCTCGATTTCTACAAGGGCCCGGGCGTGCAGCACATCGCCATCGCCACGGACGACATCATCGCCTCGGTGAAGGCGCTCAAGTTGCGCGGCGTGGAGTTCCTGATGACGCCGTCATCGTACTACGACGAACTCTTTGACCGGGTCGGCAAGATCGACGAGCCGGTGGACGCGCTGAAAGAACTCGGTATTCTCGTCGACCGCGACGACGAGGGCTATCTGCTCCAACTCTTTTCGAAGCCAGTGCAAGACCGACCGACGCTCTTCTACGAAATCATCCAGCGCAAGGGCGCGAAGAGTTTCGGTAAGGGCAACTTCAAGGCGTTGTTCGAAGCCATCGAGCGCGAGCAGGAACTGCGAGGAAACCTGTAGTGCCTTTCTATCACACGCTGGGCCAGATGCCGCGCAAGCGCCACACGGTGTTCCGGAAACCGGACGGCGGCTTGTATCACGAGCACCTCGTTGGCAACGAGGGGTTTACCGGGCCGTCGTCGCTACTCTATCACATCCATCCGCCCACAACGGTCAAGTCAGTGCGCCGCCTGAAGGAACTCAAGTACGAAGGCGAGCCGCATCGGATGCTGAAGCACCGGCATTTCAGGACGGCAGGCTTTCCGCGCGGCGGCAGCCCGACGCTTGATCGCAAGCTGATTATGTACAACGACGACGTGGCCATGCAGTTCGCCGCGCCTGACAAACAGGACGAGCACTTCTATCGTAACGCGCAGGGCGACGAAGTGGTCTACGTCGTCGAGGGCGAGGGGACGCTCGAGACGATGTTCGGCGATCTGCCGATCATTCCTGGCGACTATCTCGTCATCCATCGCGGCATCACGCACCGTTACAAGTTCACGAAGCCGGCGCGTCTCCTGATTTTCGAGAGCCGCGGCTACGTGCGCCCGCCGAGCCGGTACCTGAACGACTATGGGCAGATTGTGGAAGGCGCGCCGTACTCCGAGCGCGACATTCGCGTGCCCCGTGTGCTCAAGACGCATGACGAAAAGGGCGATTTCCCGGTAGTCGTGAAGCAGTACAATGGCCTCCAGGAGTTCGTGCTCGACCATCACCCGCTCGATGTGGTCGGCTGGGACGGCATGTTTTATCCCTGGGCCTTCAACATTCACGACTTCGAACCGATTGTCGGAAAGGTGCACCAGCCACCGCCGGTGCATCAGACGTTCCAGGGCGATGGGTTCGTGATCTGCTCGTTCTGCCCGCGGCCGTATGACTTCGGGCCAAACGCCGTGCCCGCGCCGTATAATCACTCGAACGTGGACTCCGACGAGGTGCTCTTCTACGCCTCGAGCGAGTTCATGAGCCGCAAGGGCATCGAGTACGGCTCCATTACACTGCATCCGGACGGGCTGCCGCATGGTCCGCACCCGGGTCGCACTGAGGCATCTATTGGCGCGAAGTTCACGAATGAGCTCGCCGTCATGATGGATTCGTTCCGGCCCATGAAGGTGGCGCGCGAATTCGTGGCGTTCGAAGACGACAAGTATCAGTTCTCGTGGCTCGATACCGGTGGGGAAGGGTTCGCGCCGCCGACCAGCTGACCGCCGAAAACTTCGCCCTGAAATTCTGATCGCCGATGCCCAAGCCCGCCGCGCGTCTCGCCCAACTCCCGCCATACCCGCTCGCGCACATCCCGCAAAAGAAACGGGAGCTGATCGCACGCGGAGTGGATGTCATTGACCTCGGCGCCGGCGACGCGGACCTCGCACCGCCGCCCGCCGCGGTGGAAGCGCTTGCCGCCGCAGCCCGCGAGCCGGCCATGAGCCGTTATGGCTTCGGGCTCGGCTATCCGCCGTTCCGCGAATCGGTGGCCACGTTCATGAAGCGGCGTTTTGGCCAGAGCTTTGATCCGCTCACGGAAACCATTCCGCTCATTGGCTCGAAGGAAGGGCTCTCGCATCTCGCGCTTGCGTTCGTTGGCCCGGGCGAGACGACCATAATTCCCGATCCCGGCTACAACGCCTATCGTGGCGGCACGCAGCTCGCCGGCGGCGATCCGTACATGTACGCCATCACGCCGCGCACGGACTTCCTCATTGATCTCGACGAGGTGCCGGCCGATGTCCTGAAGCGCGCGAAGATTCTCTACCTGAACTATCCGAACAATCCCACGGCGGCCATTGCACCGACGGATTACCTCGAGCGGATGGTCCGCCGCTGCCGTGAACTCGACATCGTCCTCGTGTACGACAATGCGTATTCGGAGATGACGTTCGATGGGTACGTGGCACCGAGCATTTTTGAGATCGACGGCGCGCGTGATGTGGCTATCGAGTTCCATTCGTTCTCGAAGACGTTCAACATGACGGGCTGGCGCTGCGCCTTCGCCGTTGGCAATCCACAATTGGTTGGCGCGCTGGCGAAGGTGAAGTCATTCACCGATACCGGCCAATTCATGCCCGTGCAACGCGCGGCGGTCGCGGCGCTCGAGACGTCGGCGGCGTGGCTCCCCGGCAACCTCGCCGTGTTCAAGGAACGGCGCGATGCCGCGGTAAAGTCGTTTGCGGAGGCCGGCTTCAAAACGAAAACGCCGCGCGCGACGATGTACCTCTGGATGCCGCTTCCCGAGGGTGTCCCAAGCGCCGTCTTTGCGGATGCGCTCATGGAGCAGGGCGTGGTCGTGTTGCCCGGGTCCGGGCTTGGCGCTGGCGGTGAAGGGTTCTTCCGCGTGTCGTTCATTACGAGCCCAGCGCGCATCGCCGAGGCGGCGCAGCGGGCTGGTCGTGTGCTTCAGGAGATGGCGGCCAAGGTCTGAGCGTCCGCGATCTGCAACATCACCACGGTGACGTTGTCCGTCCCACCGCGCTCGAGCACGAGGTTCACCAGCCCGCGCACGATCGCTTCCGACGACTCGTCCTTCATCATGTGTTCCTTGATCTCGTCGTCGGTCACATGCTTGGTTAATCCGTCCGTGCAGAGCAGGTGACGATCGGGGCGCACTATATCGATCACGCGGACGTCGGGCCGGAGCTCTTCGTTGCCTACGGCGCTCCAGAGCACGTGCTTGAGGCGTGACGCTTCCGCCTTTTCGCGCGACAACGCTCCCGACTCCACCATGACCTCGGCCATCGTCTGGTCCACGGTGAATCGCTCCAGCCGGCCGTTGCGCACCCGGTAATAGCGGCTATCGCCAGCGTTCACGATAAAGCAGCGTGGCCAAAATCCTGCGAACATCGTCAACGTCGTGGCCGGCTTGCGGCCCTCGGCCGCACCCTTCGCGACAACTGTCTCATGTGCGTCCATCACGGCGGCCCGCAGTTGCTCCACCGCGTCGTTTTCGTTGAGCAGCACGAGTGACGATGTGAACTCAGTCTCATGCAGCAGGTGCTGGACCATCGACTTCACGGCTTCGGCGCTGCCTTCACCTGCTGTCGGGAGGCCGCCGACACCATCGGCGACCATCATCATGAAGCCGCGATTTTGCGTCTCCGTGGGGCCGACGTCGCCGGTGAGACTGGTATTGTGCACATGGAGGGTGCGGTGAAAACTGGCGATCAGAAAATGATCCGCATTCACCTTGCGGACTTTGCCGGTGTTCGTCAGGCCGAAGACGTCAATTTCGCTTAACTCGGGACGCGGGTTGTTCGCGAGCATCTCAGCGGTGTTCGGTGCCAACGTGACCCTCCGGTTGACTGACGTGGAGACGGTACCGCTTGCCGACGCCGTCGGCAAGCCCATGCCGTCTGTCATGACGCGAGGGGCGCGTGGCTGGTGTCCGGAATCGCGTAAATCAGGGCGGCGGCGGCCACGAAGAACACTGACGTTAGCCCGAGTGCCGCCACAATGCCGACACTCGGAATCGTCGCGAGCACGCCCATCACATACGGGGCGGCGGCGCCTGCCAAGCGACCCGAGTTGTAGCCGAGTCCCTGTCCCGAGGCACGCACCGCCGTGGGGAAGAGTTCCGAGAGGAGCGGGCCGAGCATGGACCAGTAGCCATGGCCGACGAAACCAAGCACCGGCCCGAGAATGAAGAGCAGCGACGGGGTGCTCATCAGTCGCAAATACACCGGAACGACAAGTGCGGCGGTGATCGTGAAGGCCGCGAAGGTACGGCGCCGGCCGAACTTGTCCGCGAGCGGACCGAACGAGAGGTAGCCCGCGAACGCGCCGAGCTGCATGGGGACGATGAACGCGACGCTCTTTACGATCGTCATGCCCGCGCCGCCCTTTTCGATTGGCGAGGCAAGGAGGTTCGGCAGCCAGGTAAAGAGTCCCCAGTAGGCGAACAGGAGCAGCGACGAGAGCGTGCAGGCCAGCAGCGTGCGTTTCCGCAGTTCAGGTCCGAACAGCACCTTGTACGGGTTACCCTTGAGTTTCCCGGCGTCGCGGTTGGCTTTCCAGAGTTCGGGTTCCTCCACGCGCCGCTGCAACCAGAGCACCAGCAGCGAGGGCAGCGCGCCCACCGCGAACAGCCAGCGCCACGCTTCGTTGCCGAGCGGCAACACGTCGAAGAAGAGTCCCGCGAGTCCTGCGGCGAGAATCGCGCCAATCGCCCACGCCGACTGCACGATGCTCGTCGCCTTGTTGCGGAGCGCGGCCGGCCAGGTCTCGCTGACGAGCACGCCGCCCGCGGCCCACTCACCGCCCATGCCGAAGCCGAGCAGTGCCCGCCAAACGGCGAGCTGTACAATGCTTTGCGATGTGGCCGCGCCAATCGAACAGACCGAATAGACGATGATCGTCAGGCTGAGCGCGCGGACGCGCCCGATCTTGTCCGCGATCACGCCGAAGGCGAGCCCGCCCGCCGCGGCGGTCAACAGGGTGATCGTCGCCAGCAGGCCTGCCGTCGCCGAATCGAAGCCGAAGTACTGCTGGAGCCGACCGATGGCCATCACATAGATGAGAAAATCCATCGAGTCGAACATCCAGCCTGCTGCGGCGGCAATGAGCGTACGCCATTGGGCGGGCGTGACATCGCGAAAGGTGATGGCAGGCGCGCTGGGCGCGGCGGGGGCGGTCATTGGTTTTGTCCTACGTCAGCTGGAGACAGCCGGACGTGCCAGCCGACCATCATGCAGATGATCGAGCTCGTGATGAACACGAACACGAACACGGCCGAGAGTACGATCGGCATCCAGTGTGCGGAAAGCCCAATCATGTCAACCTCGAGCAAAAGGGGGAGCTGGTACAGCTGCCATTCCAATCGTCGTCGGCGCGTTGAGGGGAAAATCGTGCAGGATGTCGGGCATCAGCGAAGAGTTTTCAGGATCCGTTCAACTTCGCTGACCTTCGGCTCGATCGCCACCGGTGCGTTGGCAAGCCTGTTCTGGCCGGTATGAAAGGTGTGCGTGGCGTCTGGATCTTTGAGCAGATGGCCAGTGAGAATGCACGCCACCCGATCATCCGCGCCAATCATGCCCCGCGCGCGCAGCACTTTCACGCCGGCCACGCTTGCGGCGCTCGCCGGTTCACACCCCACGCCGCTCGCGTCAATGACGGCCTTTGCTTCCATGATCTCGGCGTCGGTCACGCTGACCACCACACCATGCGTTTCGCGAATCGCGCGCACGGCGCGATCCCAGCTCGCCGGGTCGCCAATGCGAATGGCGGTCGCGACGGTTTCCGCATGTACCTTCACGCGTTCCGCGAATCCATTCTCAAAGCCCTGCGCGAATGGTGCGGCACCGGACGCCTGCACGGCGAGAATGCGCGGTACCTGATCAATGAGCCCGAGCGCCTTCGCCTCGCGCAGCGCCTTTCCAAACGCTGAAGTGTTGCCGACTGCGCCGGCCGGCAGCGCAATCCAATCGGGTGCCGTCCAGCCCACCTCGGCCATCAGCTCCCAGACGATGGTCTTCTGCCCTTCGAGGCGCCAGGGATTCACGGAGTTCGCGAGGTAGACGCCCAACTCGCTCCCCACTTCGCGCGCGAGCGCAAGACAGGCATCGAAATCGCCATCCACGATGAGCGTGCGTGCGCCATACGCCATTGCCTGCGCAAGCTTGCCCGTGGCGACCTTGCCTTTCGGCACGAATACGAGGGCAGGGAGTCCCGCCTGCGACGCATAGGCCGCGAGCGAGGCCGATGTGTTCCCCGTACTCGCGCACGCCACGGCGGTCGCACCGGCACGCACGGCGTGCGTGACCGCGACGGTCATGCCCCGGTCCTTGAAACTGCCGGTGGGATTCATGCCCTCGTGCTTTAGCACAAGGTTGTTCACGCCGGCGTACGCGCTCACGGCCGCTCGTGTGATAGCGGGCGTGTTACCCTCGGGCCAGCTCACGACCTTGTCATTCGCCGGCATGACCAGCGTCGAGAATCGCCACACGCCGCTCGTGCGATCCGTCGTGTCGAGTAACTGCCGCAGCGCTTGACCCATTTCCGCTGGGGCACCATGCACCACCGCGAGCAGACCGCCGCAATCGGGGCACGTAGTTGCGGTCGAGAGCTCCGGCCAGGTAGCGTCGCAGGCGTCGCACCGCTGCAGCGACGCCGCACCGGTTGCCAGAAAGAGGTTGCTCAAGCCGCCGTGGAGTCTTCGGGGAGGTCGAGCGATCCCAGCTGCGCAATCCGCGTCGCACGGGCGTTACATCCGATGCCGAGTGCGGTGTAGCTCGCGCGCACTGCGTCCACGATGCGGCGCGCTGTCACGTCGTCGCCGGCGAGCCAGAAGCTCGTCGGTCCCGCGCCGGAAATGGAGCCACCGAGCGAACCTGCCGTCATCGCGGCTTCGCGCGCTTGCGTGAAGCCAGGGAGCAGTACGGCGCGCGCAGGTTCCGCAATCTGGTCGTCCATGGCGCGTCCGAGAAGCTGAAGATCGTCCGACTCGAGTGCCGCGACGATCGCGGCGACGTTCCCAAGTTGCTTGACGACCGTCGCGCGGGCAATGAACTGTGGAAGGACCGAACGCGCTTCAGCGGTGCGGAGCTTCTGGTCGGGATGGGCGAGCACAATGCGCAGCTCAGACGGCGATGCAAGCTGTACGACATCGAGCGGGTCGAGGGAGCGTACCAGCACCACACCGCCGAACAACTGTGGCGCAACGTTGTCGGCGTGCCGACCGCTCACGATCGCTTCGGCCTCCACTGCGCATTCGAGCAACGCCGCAGGATCCAGCGGTTCGCCGATCAGGCGATTGACGGCCACGGCAGCGGCCACGGCAGACGCGGCACTGCCGCCTTGGCCGCCACAGAGCGGAAGTCCCTTGATGATCGAGACCCGTACACCGACATCGATGCCAGCCCGGAGCAACACGGCACGCGCGGCAATGCCGGCGGTGTTGGCCGCCGCATCGCGGGGAAGGTCGGGATGGCCGGGCTCGTCGATGGTGACGCTGCCATCCTCGACGCGCGTGACGGTTACACGGTCGCAGGCGCCCGAGACGGCCACGCCCAGTACATCGAGGCCGGGGCCGAAGTTTCCGATGCACGCTGGCGCGATCGCCGAGGCAGTCTGCCGTGGCGATCCGAGCGAAAGCCTCGACGACGGGGGGCGATCTCGGAGCATGGGTGCAAGATTATCGCCGGGGCTCGGGAGCGCTACCTGACATCTCAGGCGGGGCCGTGGTTCTTACGCGTGGCCGCGGAGATCCACGGAGAAAAGCGCTGAGTGTCGCGGGTAGGTGAACCGCACATGCTTGGGAACTGCAACGGCGCGTAGTGGTAGTTGTAGTTGTCGTTTCCCATCAGTTGCAGTTGCAGTCTCCGTGGATCTCGGGTTACTTCTTGGCGATTCTCCGCGGCCACGCCCTAAGATCATGATTGCACTCGAATGCTGAAGCGCACACTTGGCACGATCGCCCTCATGGCGGTCATGTTTTTCAACGTCAGTGGCGGACCGTTCTCGATCGAGGGCCTCGTCGCAGCGCTCGGCCCCGTGCTCGCGATTGCGATGCTCGGGATCCTGCCGTTCATCTGGGCGCTCCCCGAGACGCTCATTGTCGCCGAGCTCGCGAGCATGCTCCCCGAAGAGGGCGGCTACTACACGTGGGTGCGGCGCGCGTTCGGTCCGTTCTGGGCGTTTCAGAACGGCTGGATCACCTGGTTGTACTCGTGTGTGGACATGGCGCTCTATCCGGTCCTGTTCAACACGTACCTCGCCTGGTTTGTGCCGGGAATGCCCGACGGCGCACGATGGGTGATCGCACTCGCCGTGATCTGGGGTGCGACGGCCATCAACCTCCGCGGCGCGCTGAACGTCGGTCGGGTGAGCATGGTTGCCGGGGTGTTTGTCATCACCGCGTTCGCGGCGATGGTGGCTTTCGCGGTGCCGCACATGACGCACCTGCCGTGGGCCAACGCGTCGCTCTTGGGCGGCGGCGAATCCGGAGGGGAATCGAGCGGTAGCGAAAAGAGCGTCACCTCGCTCCTTGCCGTCGGTCTCTCGACGGCGCTCTGGAACTACATCGGCTGGGACAATGCGAGCACCGTCAGTGGCGAGGTGAAGGACCCGTCGCGCAGCTACCCCCGCGCGTTGTTCACGGTGCTGCCACTCATTGTATTCGTGTACTTCGCGACCATGCTGCCGGCGCTCGCCGCGACGAACTGGAGTACTTGGAAGGAAGGGAGTTGGCCGGCCATTGCCGCCGCCGCGACTGGGCGGGCGGGTCCGTTCATCGCCGCGTGGGTCGCCATCGCTGGAATGGTGAGCGCGCTCGCGCTGTTCAACGCCCTGCTGCTCTCGTATTCGCGCATTCCGCTGGTGATGGCCGCCGACGGGCTGCTCCCCAAGCCGTTGGCGGTCATGGACGCGCGCGGCACGCCACGCAATGCCGTGCTCGCGAGCGCCGTCTGTTACTCCGTGTTTGTGCTGCTGCCGTTTGCCAAGCTGGTCGTCGCGGACGTCGTGCTCTATGCGGTTGCGCTCCTGATGGAACTGGCATCGCTCATCGCGCTGCGGCGCAAGGAACCGGAGTTGCGCGGTGTTTTTCGCCTGCCGTTCGGCGCTCGCGGCGTGACGGCACTCGCCGCGCTGCCGGCAATCGTACTGATCGCGCTCGTCTGGCTTTCGCTCGCCGACGGGGACTCGGCGTTGCCGGCCGTGATCGGCTCCATCGTGGCGATAGTGCTCGGCGTGCCGCTCTACCGGTGGCGTGCTTCTGTGCCTGGAACCGCGGAGATCCGCTGACACCGGCAGCGAAGATCCGCGGAGACGACGGCAGTAAATATTTTGGGAACTACAACGACACTCGGTTGTCGAAGCCGTCGCCGTTACCCCATCGGTTGTAGTTGCGGTCTCCGCGGTTGCTCAGCCCTTTTTTCTGCGGATCTCCGCGGTTCCGCCTTTGACGCTAGATTATGCCACCATGCGAATAGCCTTCGTCGAAGACGATCGTCAGCTGCGCGCCTCCGTGAGCCGTGGGCTCCGCGAGGCTGGCTATCAGGTTGACCAGGCCGGCACCGGCGCACAGGCCATCGCGCTTGTCGATGCGCACCACTACGACGCGATCATTCTCGACATCCTGATTCCCGCGCCCGATGGCCGAGAGGTCTGTCGGTCTATTCGCTCGAGCGGCAATCGCGCGCCTATTCTCATGCTTACGGCGCTCGACGCCGTGGACGAGCGCATTGCCGGGCTCGACGCCGGCGCCGACGACTATCTCACGAAGCCCTTCGATTTCGGTGAGCTCCTCGCTCGTCTGCGTGCGCTCACGCGTCGCAATTCAGAACCCGCTTCGCCGCGACTGGCGATCAATGACCTCGTGATTGACACCGCCCGGCACGAAGTAAAGCGTGGTGGCCGCGCCATCTCTCTCACCGCCCGAGAGTATGCGTTTCTGGTGTACATGGTCAAGAACGCGAACCGTGTCGTGAACCGCGCCGAGCTGATGAAGGAAGTGTGGGATGATTCGAGCAACACCTACTCGAACATCATCGACGTCTACGCCAGCCGGTTGCGCCGGAAGATTGACGGCGACGAGAGCGAAGCGTTGTTCACCACTGTGCGCGGCGCCGGATTCATGCTCTCGGGACGTGACTGAGCTGGCGTCCCGTTGGCCGTCGTCGCTCCGCGCGCGGCTGACGCTGTGGTACACGATCGTGCTGGGGCTGCCGCTCGTCCTCTTCGCGATTGTCTCGTATTTCGTTTTCGCGCAGGCGCTGCGCGAACGCACCGATCACTTCATTACTGATGCGCTGACCGTCTTCGCGCGCGAAGTGGGCGCTGAGCGGCGCCACCGCGCGTCGGCCATCGAAGCGATCACCATGACGGCCAACGAACTCCGTTTCCGCGATGTGCGGATCATCGTGCAGAACCGAGCGGGTGCGGTCGTGGCGATGGCCGCCGAACGTGATGTGAACGATCAGGCCGCCGGGGTCCGTGTCTCCGACGGTGACCGAGTGCTGGTCGCGCTCGCGGCGAACTCCGCGGATTCGGTCGATACCATTGTGCCCGGCGCCCGCGGCGGCAATCGCGTGATGGTCCGCACAGTGGAACTCGATGGCGAACGGTTCCGCCTCAGCGGTGCGTACCCGATGCGGGACGTGGTGGATATTCTCGCAAGGCTGCGGGTGATGTTTGTTGTCGCGATTCCCGTCCTGCTTGGTGCCGCCGCGATCGGTGCGTACTTCCTTGCGCAACGGAGTCTTGCCCCGGTCGCATCGATGGCAGTTCGCGCCGGCGAAATCACTGCGACAAATATTCATGAGCGCCTGCCCGTGGCCGGCGCGGCCGAACTCGCGCGTCTCGCGCGCGTGTTCAACGAGTTGCTCGACCGCCTCGACACCGCCTTCTCGCAGCAGCGCCGCTTCATGGCCGACGCGTCGCATGAGCTGCGCACGCCGACGGCGGTGCTCAGGGCTGAGGCCGAGGTGACGCTTGCACGTGAGCATCGCACCGAAGACGAGTACCGCGAGTCGATGGGTGTGATGCTGCGGTCGTCGCAGCGCCTCACGCGCATCGTGGATGATCTCTTTCTCCTCGCACGCTCCGATGCTGGTCACCTGGTCGCGCGCGACGAACCGCTCTATCTGGAAGAAGTGGTGCACGACGCCACGCGCGCCATGGTGCAGGTGGGCGAAGGCCGCGGCGTGCACGTCGAGTTGAAGCAGATGACCCAGGCGCCGTTCCGCGGCGATCCTGATCTCCTGGGCCGCCTGCTGCTCAACCTCCTCGACAATGCGATCAAGTACTCGCCGTCGGGCGCGACGGTCGAGGTGATGATGACCGACGAGCCGGGGAAGCACATCATCTCTGTGGTTGACCAGGGACCTGGTATCGCGCCGGACGCGGTCGAGAGCATCTTCGAGCGATTCTACCGCGGCGACGCCGCTCGTGTTCGCGCAGAGGGGTCAGTGACCGACGGCGCCGGACTCGGTTTGGCGATCGCTCGCCGGATCGCCGTGGCGCATGGAGGCACGCTGGTGGTCGTGAGTTCGCGGCCGGGGCGGACGGAGTTTCGGACTACGCTTCCGGCGCTGGGCTAGCTCTTACTGCGTGGCTCTCCGCGGCCACGCCTTAGGACTTTCCAAGCTGCGTTGCCGCTCGCTCGGCCGAGACTCCTCGAACCAGCACCACTTTGTGCCGCGACGTCTCGCCGCGAAGGATCTCGATGGCGCCCCGCGGGCACCCCAACAGCTCCGCGAACAGCCGCACCACCGCCTCATTCGCCGCGGAATCCACCGGCGGGGCCGTGACCTTCACTCTCAGCTCCCCGCCATGTATCCCCGCGAGGCCGTTGGACGACGCGCGGGGCTGCACTTTGATCGCGAGCGTCACGCCCTCGGCGTGCGTAGTAATGAAGGGCGGCAGGGGGCTGGTTTCCATGGTTGCCCAACAGTGTAATACCACCACCCGGGCGCGCCGCTGGCTGGCCCTCTCCCCGGGGACTAAAATCCCTCTGTGACGACTACCGCCGCCGCGCCCCAAACCGCCGCCCGCACGACCTTCGAGTCCGCCTTCGCGCTCGCGAAACGGCTGGACGCCGAGGTCGGCCGTGTGATCATCGGCCAACCGCAGGTGCGCCGCGAAATCATGACCTGCCTGCTGGCCGGCGGACACTGTCTGCTGCGCGGCGTGCCCGGCCTTGCCAAGACGTTGCTCATCAAGACCCTCGCTGAGAGCGTCAGCCTCAAGTTCTCGCGCATTCAGTTCACGCCCGACCTGATGCCGTCCGATATTCTCGGGACGGAAGTCATCGAGGACGACGCGGCGGGCAAGCGCCATGTGCGCTTCATTCCGGGGCCGGTGTTCGCGAACATCATCCTCGCCGATGAAATCAATCGCACCCCGCCGCGCACGCAGGCCGCGCTGCTCGAGGCAATGCAGGAGTATCAGGTGACGGTTGGTGGCGTGCGGCACGAGCTCCATCGGCCGCTCTTTGTGCTCGCGACGGAAAACCCCATCGAGCAGGAAGGGACGTACCCGCTCCCTGAAGCGCAGCTCGACCGTTTCATGTTCAATGTCGTCATTGACTACCCCGACGCCGAAGACGAGCGTCGGATTCTGTCGGAGACAACGTCGGGTGCCGCGCATATCGCCGAGCCCGTCGCGACCGGCGCCGAACTTGAAGCCGCGCGCATGCTCGTGCGCGAGTTGCCGGCTGCGTCGAACGTTGTTGACTATGCACTCCGTCTCACGCGTGCGACACGCCCTGCTGAAGCCACCGCGCCGCAGGCCGTACGCGACTGGGTTCGTTGGGGCGCCGGTCCGCGCGCAGGCCAGGCGCTGTTGCTCGGCGCAAAAGCTGCTGCGTTGCTCGATGGGCGCACCGTTCCCGAGCCGGCGGACGTCACGCGCGTCGCGTTGCCCGTGCTGCGCCATCGCATCCTCGTGAACTTTCAGGCCGAGGCCGATGGCGTGACGCCCGATGCGGTAATCGGCAAGTTGCTCGAAGCCGTTCGGCCGTAGCCGTGGTGCTCGAGTACCTCACGCCATCGACCAGGGTCTCGGCGCTAGCGCGTGAGCGGAACACTGCCGGACTGAATCGGACGTGTCGTTTCCCAGTTCTGGGCGCAAAGGGATCCGGCAGTACTTCCGGCGCTTGTCCGCCCACGCGCTAGCGCCGAGACCTCTCACATGGGCGTGCACGCAAGCGTTAGGCATTACCGGTGACGGAATCGGCGCTTTCACCGACCGTCGTTGCCGCAATCGAGGACTTGGAGCTTTCCGCGCGCCTGGTTGTCGAAGGCATGCGTACCGGTGGAAACAAGAGTCCGTTCCACGGCTACAGCACCGAGTTCCGTCAGCACCGACCGTACCGCGCGGGCGACGATCTCAAATATCTCGACTGGAAACTCTTCGCGCGCAGCGACCGCCTCTACACGCGGCAGTTTCGCGATACGACGAATGTGCCGGTGATGATCGTGCTCGACTCCAGCGCGAGCATGGAGTTCGGCGAGCCGGTCACAAAGCACAGATACGCGTCCATCCTCGCTGCCGCGGTTGCCTATGTCGCGAGCGATCAGGGCAACGCGGTTGGACTCATCTCCATGTCGGGTGGCGGACTCCAGTACCTGCCCGCGCGGGGAGGGCATCAGCACCTGCGCACGCTCATCGCCATGATTGATCGCCTCGCGCCGTCTGGCCGATGGGACTCGGCGCAGACGATTGACCGCGCGGCTCAGCTCATGCGACGGAAGGGAATCGTCATCGTCATCAGCGATCTCTATGACGATGAGGAGCAGACCTCGCGCGCGTTGCGTCGGCTCACGAGGCATGGGCACGATGTGTCCGTGCTCCAAGTGCTCGCGCCAGACGAACGTGAACTCACCGCGCGCGGGCAAATCGAGTTTATAGACGCGGAGACCGGCGAAAAGCGTCTCACCGATGCGGCGTCAGTTGCGCCGACGTATAACGCGGCCGTTGGCGCGTTCATCGAACGTTGTCGAGTCGAGGCGACGCACTCGGGTATCGACCACACGCTCATCACGACGAGCCAGGCACCGGAGCGCGCGCTGCGCGACTATCTCCAGCGCCGCGGCGGTAAGCATGTTGGCGGGCACGCCCACCGGCCCATGGCTCGATGAGCTGGGTTGCCCCGTTCGCGCTGATCGGTGCGCTCTTGGTCGCGCTCCCGATCCTGATTCATATGATGGGCCGCGGGCGTACGACCGTCATGCGTTTTCCCACGCTGCGCTTCCTCGAATCATCGCGGTTGATGCCGGTGCGGCGCACCCGGTTGCAGGACATTCCGCTGTTGGTGCTGCGCGCGTTGGCGATCGTTGCCGCGGCGATGGCGCTCGCACAGCCGCTGTTCCGCGACGCAACGCCGCCTGCAACCGCTGATTCGCGCGTGGCTCGCGTGATAGTGATTGATACCAGTGCGAGCATGCAGCGCGTGGCTGTTGATCTGCCAACCCTTGCAGACTCAGCGGGTGCTAAAGGTGCTGCTCGCAGCGTCACGCTTCGCGCGGCCGATCTCCCCGCTGCGCTGCAGGGCGCGGCCTCATGGGCGGCCACGCAATCAGGCCGCGTGGAACTCGTCATCATCTCTGATTTTCAGCGCGGCGCTCTTACCGACGAGGCCGTCGCTGCCGTTCCGGGCGAAGTGGGCATTCAACTCCGTCGCATGCCCGTCTCGCGTGGCGAGGAGGGTCTGTTCAGCCGCGCCCGCCAGGGTGGCGCTGATGTCCTGGCCCACATCGCCTTCGTTGGCGATCGCACCGACGTCGAATGGACGCTCCGGCCAAGCACAGGCTTGCCTTCAGCGGTGCAGCTGCGCATAGGGTCGGCCGCGGCAAATCTCGTGGATGCCACACGGCAGGGCGCTGCCGCAGTCGGTATTCCGTTCTGGACTGACTCCGCACAACGCGTCGGTGCGGTCAAGACGGCAATCGCCATCGCATTCCCTGGCGATCAATCGCGTGCAGCCATTCGCACCGGCGCGCATCCACTGACTAGTCGACGGCAAGCAGGCATCATCGCGCGCCTGCTGAGCGATCCGCTGATCGCTGCCTTGGGCGACGAATCACCATTCGATCGGGCGGTGTCAAGCGTCGAAGCAGGGACACCGCTCCTCACAATTGTTTCGCGCGGGGCCGTCGGCACTGCCGAATCTGCAGCGCTAGTTGCGGCGGTTGAGCGCGCTGCATCCACAGTGCCGCCGCCGAGTGAACTCGACGCCGAGCTCATCCCTGACGCCACGCTTGCCAAGTGGGAGCGTGCACCGAGTGCGCGGCCCGAACTCCAGTCGGAGCATGTGGGCGACGCGCCTGCATTCGACGGGCGCTGGTTCTGGATTATTGCGCTGCTTCTGCTCGGCGCGGAGACGCTGCTGCGCCGCGCGCCGCAGTACGCAAAGGGTGCTGCAGCACTGGATGGTGCCAACGATGTCGCCTGATACGTCGGCGCTTCGCAGACTCTTTGCGGTCACCGCTCGTCGCCTGCGCTGGGCCGACCTCGCGCTTGGCGCCGGAATTGGGCTTCTCATTTCTGCTGGGCTCAACGCCATCGGCTGGCCCGGACGCAGCGGACCGCTTCCTCCGTTTTACGCCGGTCTGCTCGGGACGGTCGAGACAGCGGTGTTTGTTGCCGCGATTCTCACGCGCTGGCGTCTCGCTCCTGCCGTCGCCGTCGAGCGTGCCACGCCTGAGTCGCGAAACCTCCTCTTCACCGCTGGTGAGCTGATCGGCGTCGGTGGCCGTGCGGCTGGGCACAAGCCGTTCCCGCTTCTGCGCGCACTCTATCGCGTCATTGCGCGAATTGTCGCGCCGTCATCATCGGCGGCGCTCGCCACTGCGGGCACCGGCCCGTCCGCCGCGCTCCGCGCAGAGGCCCCGTCGGCGCAACTCGTGCTCGATGCGGCCGCCACACTCGCATCGCGCGTCGATCCGCGGCAAATCGTTCCGCTCGCGTGGCACCTCGCATTTATGGCGTCGAGCGCAGCCATCTGGCTCGCGTCTGTTGCCTATGTCACAGAGGGTACGCTCGTCAGCCGCGCGGTGTCAGCTACACCGATGATCGACGAAATAGCCTTTACCGTTACGCCACCGGCGTACACGCTTCGCGCAGCCCAGCAGGTGAAGAATCCGTCGCGGCTCTCCGTGCTCGAAGGCAGTCGCATTGGGATCAACGTCAGTGCGAATGCTGCAGCCGTTCAGCTCGTGACGCTCGATTCGTCGCGCGCTCTCGCCAACGCCCGCAAGGGATGGTTTACCGGTACGATGACGGCCATGGTGGACGGCTTCATCGCGGTCGAACCTCGCAGCAGCGCAGGGCAGGCGGGCGAGCGGCGCCTCGTCGGCGTCACGGTCATTCCTGATTCGGCGCCGCGCACGCGCATCGTGGCGCCCGGGCGCGACATGATCGTGCCTGATGGCAAACGCGCAATCGATATCGCCGCCGAAGCCACGGACGACATTGGCCTTACCTCTCTCCGTCTCCGTTACACCGTAGTCTCCGGCTCTGGTGAGCGCTTCGAGTTCAAGGAAGGCACCGTTCCGCTCACGGTCGATTCGTCGCGTGGCACGAAGTGGACGGCGCGCGTGAAGTGGGATCTCAACGCACTCGGCCTCGAGTCGGGCGACATGGTCGTCTATCGCACCGTCGCCGGCGACGCCCGCCCGGGCCCCATGCCTACCGCTGTTGAGTCTGACGCCTACATCATCGAGGTCGCAGCGCCGGGCGGAGTGGCCGCCGCGGGATTCGCCGTTGACCCGGAGCAGGAGCGCTACGCCGTCAGCCAGCAGATGGTGATTCTCAAGACGGAGCGGCTCCTCAAGAAGAAGGCGACGGCGGAGAAAGAAGCGTACGCGAACGAGGCGGCCGAAATCGGTGGCGAGCAGCGCCGCGTGCGCGCAGAGTTCCTCTTCATGCTTGGCGGCGAGATGGGCGCTGATCCTGCCGCTGACACGAGCATGACGAACATCAACGAAACGCAGGAAGTGGAACAGGAGGCCGATCTCGCCGCCGGCCGCGAGGCGATGGGCGGGCGCATCGCCGTACTCTCGGCGATTCGGTCCATGAGTCGCGCGGGGCGCTCGCTCAACGATACTGATGTAGAAACGGCTCTCCCGCATGAGCGCGCCGCGCTCAAGCAGCTTGAACTCGCCTTCTCGCGCACGCGCATCATTCTGCGCGCGCTTTCCGAACGCGAGCGGCTCGATTCCGCCCGGCGCCTCACGGGCGAGTTCTCTGATGCGGTGAATGCGCGTCGGGCCGCGGCCACACCGAGTACCGATATGCGCGCGGCGGAACTGCGCGCCGTGTTGAGCGGAATCATGGGGCTCGCGATAGGTGGCGGAACGTCCTCGACCGCGGCCGCCCTCGCCGAACGCGTGTTGCGCGTCGGGCCTGCAGACAAGGAGCTACAGGCAGTGTCGAGCGCGCTCTCTGGCGCGGCAGCGTCAATCGCGGCCTCGCGCACCGAGCAAGCACGCACACAGTTGCAGCAGGCCGCGGCGGCAGTGACCACACAACTCAGGCGAGTGCTCCCGGCGTCGCCGGGAAACTACGGATCGCTCGATGCGGCCCGCGCGCGCGGCGCTACTGTTGAATCGTTGCGGCGGCTGAAGCCATGATGCGGCCCGCGGTGGGCAGGACCATGCGTGGGATGGCGATTGCCATCGCAATACTTGCGGCGATTGATCCGGTGTTCACCATTGCGCGCGGTGGGCGTCCGCTGGTCGCCGTGGTCGCGGCCGACGTACCGCGCGATTCAGCGGCTACGGCGCGTGCGATCGCCTCGCTCCGGTCCGAGGCGACGGTCGTCGCCGGCGCATTTGGCGGCGCAGACGCAACGGTGATTGTTGGCGAGTCGCTCCCACTGAGCGCGATGGAATCCGCGGCGCCGGTCTTTGCCGTCGTGCCCGAGGCTGCGCGCTTGGTGATCGCGACCGCGACCGCTCCTCGCGCGACGACGCTCGACGCGGTGATCCCCGTCAATGTCAGCGTCGCGAATGTTTCTGGCGTGTCAGTAGAAGTGGCGCTGCTTTCCGGTGGTATCGAAGTCGATCGCACAACGGTCGCGGCAAGCGCGGACACGCATCGTGCCACGCTTGAACTCCACGCCGCGGCTTCTGACACGGGTGTGCAAACTCTCCGTGTGGTGGCCGCACCCGGCACTCCAAACGCCGTGGCCGCGGATATCGCGGTGAATGTCGGTGCGCGCCGCTGGAACGTGTTGTTCTACGATGCACGCCCATCATGGTCGTCACGTTTTGTCCGCATGGCCGTGGAGCGCGATCCGCGATTCGCTGTGGCGGGCCGCACCGTGACGTCGCGTGCGTACGTGTCCGACGCCGGAAGTCCGCCGAGTTCGGTGGAAGACGATGCGCGTCTCCGCGACTACGACGCGGTTGTCGTCGGCGGCTCAGGTTCGCTGAGCGACAAGGCGGTGCAGGGGCTCGAGCGCTACATGCGGTTGCGCGGCGGATCGGTTGTGCTGTTGATGGATGACCTGCCAGCAGCCGGCGCGTCGCCGATTGGGTCACCGATCGTGCGCCTCACCGGTGCGGCCGGCTGGAGCGTGCGCGAGGCTGCCGAGCCAACGCAGATCACGGCAGTGGAATGGCACGGCCGAAAGCTGCGTGCGACGCAGGTCGCCTCGCCCGATCGTTCGCCCGCTGGGATGACCGTCATCGCGCAGTCGCGCTTGGAGAAGCCGGTCGAACCGAAGTCCGTCGCGGGCAAATCGGCCCCCGCGCGCGACACGATGCCCCGCGCAGCGCTCTGGGCGACGAGTATTGGCGCTGGTCGCCTCGTGGTGAGCGGCGCCCTCGACGCGTGGCGCTACCGCGATTCCACCTGGTCCAACTTCGACCGTGTTTGGCAGGATGTCGTGGCCGATGCCGCCGCGCGCGCGCCGGAGCCGGTAACTGTCAGCGTTCCACCAGCGCTGCACCCAAACGATCCTGCAACTGTTCGCGTTTCACTGCGCGATGTTGGCCTTCGCGCGGGCGATGTCTCGTCGGGCCTAGTGGCAACCCGCGGCAGCGTTTCGGCCGCAATCGTTTCGGCCGCCGGCTCGCGTACGCCGCTGCGCCTTTGGCCCGCGGGCTCTATCGGTGACTTCGAGGCCGCTCTTCATGCCCCCGCTGAGTCCGGAGCGTACCATATCGAAGCAACCTCGGGCGCCGATCGCGCCAGCGCGTCGTTTGTCGTGAGTCGGTCAGCCGTCCTGCCGGCCGGTGCCGGCCGCGCTGCCCTGACCGCATGGACCGAAGGCACCGGCGGCAAGGTGATCACCGCCACGCAACTCGGCGGGCTCGCCGACGCCATCCGCGGGGCCATCCGCTTCGCGCCGCGTGCGGAACCCTGGCATCCCATGCGTTCGCCCTGGTGGATTCTGCCGTTCGCTCTCCTGCTATCTGCCGAGTGGTACCTCAGGAGAAGACGCGGCCTCGCCTGAGAGTGGAGAAAATGAGGAAAAGAAAAAAGGAAGAAGGAAAGAGGTAGGCGGAAGGAGGTAGAGGGTAGTGGGTATCCGCGCGGATGGCCCGTGTTTCCGTCAAATCGTAGTTCAAAGTCGGTGATGCCCGGGTAGCGGCACCGCGCCCCGAATGGCTAACGTTTCCCCGTCACTTTACTCGATAAACAATGATCACACGCGAAGAAGCCAAAGCTGTCGTCGACAAGGTTCTCAACATGGCAGGGGCCTCTAAGGCAGGTGCCGTTGAGATCAACCTCACCGCCGGGGAGCGCAGCGGCACCCGATGGGCCAACTCATCCATCACGACGAATCTCGTTCAGTATGACCGTCAGTGCATCGTCACGGTCCGAGTCGGCGCGAAAGTCGGCACCGCCAGCACGCGTGACTGGTCGGACGCCGGGCTTCAGAAGATGTGCGACGAGGCCGTTACCAACGCCGGCACCGCCAACGAGAATCCCAACCTCCCCGAGCTGATCGGCGCTCAGGAATACATCGCCGTGGATGGCGCCAGTCAGGAGGCCATCAAGTATGGCCCCCTCGAGCGAGCGCGCCTTGTGCGTGACAGCATCGATCTCGCCCAGAAAAAAGGCGTGCTCGGCGCGGGCTTTATCCCGAAGAACGACATCGCCACCTGCAACGCGAATTCGAAGGGACTCTTCGCATACTATAGAACTGCCGACATCGGGTTCATCCTCACCTGCCGCATGGCCGACGGCACCGGCTCCGGCTGGTCCGGCACGATGGGGATCAAGGATCCGAAGATGATCGACGCGAAGTTCCTCACCGAAATCGCGGCCAACAAGGCGCTCAAGAGCCGCAAGGCCAAGGCCATCGAGCCCGGCCGTTACACCGTCATTCTCGAGCCGCGCGCCAACGCGCGATTCCTCTCGCTGATGACCGGCATCTTCAATCCCAATGGCGGCGGTGGCGGCTTCGGTGGCGGCGGTGGATTCCCCGGCGGCCCGCCTCCAAATCCTGACGCGCCAACGGGTGGCGGCGGTGGTGGTGCCGCGGCTGGTGCGGCTGGTGCGGCGGGCGCGGCGGGCGCGGCGGGTGCTGCAGCAGCTGCTGCAGGCGCGGGCGGCGGCGGTGGTGGCCCCGGTGGATTCGGCGGCGGCATCGGTGGGCCCGCGGAATACA
Source organism: Gemmatimonadota bacterium (assembly GCA_026387935.1). Taxonomy (GTDB): domain Bacteria; phylum Gemmatimonadota; class Gemmatimonadetes; order Gemmatimonadales; family Gemmatimonadaceae; genus Fen-1231. The sequence goes on from JAPLKU010000013.1 coordinate 60,628, forward strand.
TGGTCGGCAAGAAGGTCGGCGACAAACTCTTCAGCGATCGCTTCACGCTCAAGAGTGACATCGGCAATGCGATGCTGCGCCAGTCGCCCATCGGTCCCGACAACAAGCCTGCGAAGCCCGTCACCTGGGTGGACAAGGGCGTGCTGACGGCGATGGGGCCCAATCAGGGCGCCGGCACCAATCAGAGTTTGAGCCAGGAAGGCACGAATCTTTCCATTGAAGACATGATCAAGCAGACGCGTCGCGGCCTGCTCGTCAGTTCGTTCTGGTATATCCGCGGTGTGCCATCGCAGCAGCAGCCGCTGCTCAATACCGGCATGACGCGCGACGGATTGTTCTTGATCGAGAACGGTGAGCTCGCCGGCCCCGTGCAGAACTTCCGCTGGAACATGAGCCCCATTGTCGGCTACGCGAATCTCTCGCTCGTCGGCAAGCCCGTCCCGATGGAAACTGGCGAAGCGTTCGGCAGTGGCAACGCGGCGCTCGTGCCGCCGGTGCGCATCGAAGAGTTCTACATGACCTCCGTCTCACCTGCGGTCTAAATCACATGTCTACTTCTCGCAGAGATTTCCTGAAGGGCACCGCCGGCGCCGCGGCGATTTCGTTCTGGTCGAACGACATTGTCGAGAACATCATGGGCGATACGCCGCCGGGCCGCGTGCTCGAAACTCGCTTCAAGGGGATGGCCGACATCGCGTTGATGGAAGCCAAGCTCGCTGGTTGCAGCTACTGCGACATCCGCATGACGCTTACCGCTGCGCCTCCGGGCGCGATGATCAACTGGCGTGCTGACGCGCCCGATGCCGGCCCCGGTGGGGCGGCTGGTCGCGGCGGACGTGGCGCTGGCGGCGGAGCTGGCGGCGCAGGTGGTGGTCGCGGCGGCGCGGGTGGTGGCCGCGGCGGTGGCGGCGGCGGTGGCGGCGGCGGTGGCGGTGGCGGCCGAGGTGGGGCAGCCCTCCGCGAGATTCCCACGGATGCCAATCGTGCGCCCGCCGGATTCGGCGTGCGCGTGATTCATGGCGGCGTGTGGGGGTTTGCCTCGAGTCCCATCGTCACCGACGACGAGATTCGTCGCATCACGCGTATGGCCACTGAAGTGGCGCGCGCGAGTGCCATCGCCAAGAAGGCCGATCTCAAGCTCGCCCCCGTGCCCAAGTACGTGGAGAATTTCATCACGCCGATGGTGAAGCACCCCACGTCCGTGTCCGTCGCCGACAAGACGGCGTGGGCGCAGGCCATCGTGGACAAGGCCAAGACCATCAAGGGTGTCACGGTCATCAACGTGTCGGCGGCGCATTCATATGAATGGCGCTACTTCGCGTCGAGCGAGGGGTCCTACATCGAGCAGGAGATGTTCGTCACGACGCCGACGATGAGTGTGACGGCGAAGGTTGGCGACATCACGCGCACGCGTCAGTATCCCGGCGAAGCACGGAGCGGCGGCTGGGAAGTCGCCGAGCGTACGGATTTCCTGGCGAAGGCCGAGCAGATCGCGACGGACGCGGTGGAGATGTGCACGGCCAAGCCACTCGGCGCGAGCGGGCTGCGCGATTTGATTCTCAGCCCGAGCCACCAGATGCTGACCATTCATGAGATCGTGGCGCACGCGACCGAGGTCGATCGCATCGTGGGCTACGAGGCCAACTATGCCGGCACGAGCTTTGTGAAGCTCAGCGACATCGGCAAGCTCAAGTACGGCAGCAAGCACATGAATATCACGGCCGACAAGACTGATGATGGCATCGGCTCGGTGGGTTACGATGACGACGGTGTGAAGGCGATGAAGTGGCCTCTCGTGCGCGAAGGCGTGCTCGTGGGGTTGCAGACCAATCGCGAAACGGCGCACTACGTCGGCGAGAACTTCAGCCGTGGCTGCACCTTCGGGAACAGCTGGAGGGACTATCCGTTCCTCCGCATGCCCAACGTGCACCTCGAGCCTGGCCCGGCCAACTCACCCAAGCTCGCCGAGTTGATTGGCGACGTGAAGGACGGTGTGATGATTGATGGGCGTGGGAGTTATTCGATCGACCAGCAGCGGTTCAACGGTCAGTTTGGCGGCCACATTTTCTGGGAGATCAAGAACGGCAAGATCACCCGTCAGTGCACCGACGTGACGTACAATGCGATCACGACAGATTTCTGGGGCAACCTTGACGGCATCACCGGCCCGGACGAGTACCAGAAGCACGGGACCGGCGGCGACGCGAAGGGTCAGCCCACGCAGACCAACTCGATTTCGCATGGAAGTCCGTATACGCTGATCCGGAAGGTGATGGTAGGGGCGGCGTTTGACTGAGCCGATGCGGTCGCGCGATGGCGTGCGCGATGATGTGTTGACGAACTCTGGCGCGGCGGCGGTCATGCGCCGCACGGAATCTGTCGGACGCGGAAATATGTGGGCGGAGTCCTGGGGAGTTGCTTCTGCGTCATGGAATCTGTGACGACCAAACCCATCCACTCCTGGAACGTCCGTATCTGCCATTGGATCAATGTGGTCGCGTGCGGTTATCTGCTCGTGAGCGGGATCCACATCTTCCTCGACTTTCCCGAGCTGTACTGGGGGAACACCGGATTTCGCGGTCACCCAGCGGTCTTCAAGCTTGAGCAGCTGGGAATGTCGTGGGAAATGGCCGGCTCACTCGGCGACAGGCGGTGGGGCCGGAACTACCACTTCACATTTGTCTGGGTCTTCCTGCTCAACGGCCTGATATACGTTGGCTGGAACCTGTACACCCGGCACTTCAAGAACCGGATGGTGCCGCGCCCTGACGAGCTGACTAAGGCGCACCTCGCCGTGGAGTTGCGCGAGCAGCTTCGCTGGAATTGGCATCGTGTCACGGAACCTGGTTCATATGCGACCCTGCAGAAGGTCTCATATCTCCTTCTGATTTTCGTCTATGTGCCGTTCATGATCCTGAGTGGCGTGGCGCAGTCACCGGGATTCACCACCGCGATGCCGTGGCTCCTCGACATCTTCGGCGGCCGCCAGTCGGCGCGCACGCTGCACACCGTCGGTACGGTGTTCTTCGTCGTCTTCGTCGGCGTTCACCTGTTCGAGATCGCCGCCACGGGATTCATCAAGCAAGTCGGCGCCATGGTCACCGGGGGAGGGAAGAAGCATGGATAGTCCGCAAGTCACGCCCGACCGGCGGATGTCGCGCCGCCAGTGGCTCGCGTCCGCACCGGCGCTCGGTGGCCTGTTGCTCACCGCCTGCTCGCGCGATCAGTTCATGCCGCCCGTCGTTCGCGGGGGCCTGATCGGCGCCGCTGATGTGCTCACGATGAGCACGAACCGACTGCTCCTCTCGAGCCAGCAGCTGGCGCGCGAGTACACGCGCGCTGACATCTCCGATCCCTTCCCAGTCTGGAACCAGCGGAATCCGAAGAACCCGGAATACCAGAAGCACGCTGCCGAAGGGTTCACGAACTATCGGGTGCCGGTCACCGGACTCGTCAACAAGCCGGTGGAACTGTCTCTCGACCAGATTCGGAGCATCCCGGCGCGCACGCAGATCACCGCGCACGTGTGCGAGCAGGGGTGGTCGGCGATCGGCGAATGGACCGGAGCGCCGCTCAAGCTGATCCTCGAGGCGGCCGGCGGCGTGAAGCCGCAAGCGCGCTACGTCGTCGTCGACACGTGGGATCGCTGGTACGAAGGGTACGACATGTTCGAGGTCGATCACGCGCAGACGATGCTCGCCTACGGGCTCAATGGAAAGGACTTGCCGCGCGGCAACGGCGAACCGCTTCGCCTGCGCGTCGAGCGGCTGTGCGGGTACAAGCAGCTCAAGTTCGTGAAGTCGATCCAGGTCGTCGACTCGATGCTCGGCATCGGCAAGGGCACCGGCGGAAGCAACTCCGACAACAATTGGCACTGGTACGCGGGAGTGTAGCCCAGGGCGCCGGCGCGCCGGTGCTTGCGCCCAGGCGCGCGTACACAAGGTAGGTCGCGCCGTAGCGGTTGCAGTCGCCAGATATTGGCGGTTATCGCGCACTTGAATCCTCCGGTTCATTCGGCGCTGTTCCGCCCACGCGATAGCGCCGAGACCACGGCGGTGGCCGCCGCGCGTGCGCCGCTGCAGATTCTACGCGAGCCTCGCCGTACCAAATCCTGGGAGAAGACACCATGTCCCTGCACAACGAGCATGACCTGCTCGACATCGCGCAGATCGAAGCCGAGCGCGCGGCCGACCAGATGGGCCTCGTCAATGAGGTCGACCGTCGCGACTTCATCTTCACTTCTATAGTTGCAGCCGCTGCGACGACTTTCGGCTTCGGCGCGAAGGCCCTCGCGCAGGGCGGTGCAGGCGGGGCTCCCGGTGGAGGGGGCGGACGCGGCGCGCCGGGACAGGCCCCGGTCGAACCGCCAGTTCCGCTCGACAACATGGAAGCCGTCTCGTGGACCTTTCAGCCCTACCCGGGCGGAACGGGCGCCCTGCTCGAAAAGACCTATCGCGAAAAAGGGCCCGCCGCATTCGCGCGCCAGAAGTTCGCGTGGGGCGCAACGGGTGCGCCCGGCACGTTCAAGCTCGCTCCGTTCACGGGTACGCTTCCCGCGACGGACGAGGAGATTGCATTCCTGCCGGTGCACCGCCTCGCCGCCGCCATCAAGGCCGGCAAGCTGACGTCGGTGCGCATCACGAAGATTTACCTCGAGCGGCTCAAGCGTCTCAACCCGACGCTGTTCTGCGCCGTGACGATCATGGAAGACCAGGGCCTTGCTGACGCCGCGAAGATGGACGCGGAGCTCAAGGCCGGGAAATATCGCGGCCCGCTGCACGGCATTCCGTGGGGCGTGAAGGACCTCTTCGCGGTCAAGGGCACGCCGACCACCTGGGGCGCTGCCGACTTCGAAAAGCGTGAGTTCGACTTCGATTCCGAAGTCGTCGTGCGCATTCGTGAAGCAGGCGGCGTGCTCATCGCCAAGCTGTCCACCGGACAGTTCGCGCAGGGCGGCAACTGGTTCCGCGGCGCCACCAAGAATCCGTGGAACATCACGCAGGGCTCCGGCGGTTCGTCTGCCGGCCCAGGCTCAGCGACTGGCGGCGGCTGCGTGGCATTTGGCATCGGCACCGAAACGAATGGATCTATCGTTGGCCCCGCGAGCACGTGCGGCATCAACGCGCTCCGCCCGACCTTCGGCCGCGTGAGCCGCTACGGCGGCATGGTTCTGGCCTGGTCGCAGGATCGCGTCGGCCCGCTCACGCGCAGCTCCGAAGATGCGGCCCTCGTCTTCAACGTGATCCATGGCGCCGACGAAAAAGACCCGGGCAGCATCACGATGCCCTTCCATTTCAATTCCAACATCGACCTCGCTGGGGTTCGCATCGGCCTGCGTCGTCCCCCCGCCAATCAAACCACACCGGACGCAAACCTCGAGCTCTTCGCAATCAAGCTGAAATCGCTCGGCGCGAAGCTCACGGACCTTGGTCCTCCGCCGACAGTCTCTGGCGCACGTGACGGCATCGTCGAAGAATCAGCCGCCGCGTTCGACTCCTACGTGCAGTTCAAGGCGAAAGAATTGAACATGGATATGACTGCCGTGCTCGCCGCGTACGGCCGCGGCGGCGGTGGTGGTGGTCGCGGTGGAAGAGGTGGTGCGCCTGACACGAGCGCGGCGGGTCGCGCAGCCGCGGCAGCGCCACAGCCCCCGGCGAACACCGGACAACTCAATCGCTGGGTGCCCGGTCGTATACCAACGGCGATGGACTTCATTCAGGCGCAGCGCCGCCGGCAGATGTTGATCACCGCGTGGCAGACGTACCTCAAGGACACCGACGTCTACATTGGCGCAGCGGATACCGGAGCCCACGCGGCAACTGGACATCCTGTCACCGTCGTGCCGATCGCATTCGGGATTCGTCCCGCCGGTGGTCGCGGCGGCGGTCCTGGCGGACCCCCAGGGGCTGGCGGTCGCGGTGCAGATTCGGCGGCAGCAGCTGCTGCCGCGGCCGCGGCGGCGGTGCCGCAGAATCCGCAGCCCATCTGCGCACAGATCGCTGGCAATCTCTACCTCGACGACGTGATTCTCTCAGTGGCGCACAAGTACCAGGCCAACACGGCGTGGCATCTGGAGCGGCCGAAGCTGGGGTAGATCGTCAGGATCGCTGGCTGGAAACACAAAACCCGCGGGCCGACTGGCTCCGCGGGTTTTGCGTTGCCGGCTGAAGCCGGCCAAATACTTCGCAAGTACCTGTAGAGTATCGTGACCAGCTGGCCGATTCAAATGCCGGTGTTGAGGGCGTGCCCGAAGTGGGATTCGGCTCGGAGAGGAGCGAACGCATCCGCCGAAGAGCGACGGCTCCGGTACGCGGCGCTCACGTGGGTGCGACGAACGCGGAAGCGTTCTGGTTATCTGGCGCCGATAGCCGCACGGCTTCAAAACTCTGGCTAACCGCCTACATCTGGCCATTCGGCGGCGTAACATTAAGTTGGATTGGAGCCGTCAGTAGCTCCTCCCAGTTCCCATCGTTCCCGACCAACAGCCTGTGTACATACGATCAATCCGCGGACTAACCGCCGCGCTCCTCGCGGGCTTGGCGCTCGCCGCCTGCGCCGGTGACAAGAAAGTCGAAGCATCGGCCACCGCTGTCGGTACCGACACGCACGACATGTCCAAGATGGACATGAACAGCATGCTCCCCGCCGCCGTCATCCCCAAGGGAGCCATCTACACGGTCGCCGACGTCCACTTCATGCAGGGCATGATCGCCCATCACGCGCAAGCCATCTTCATGTCGCGGCTCGCAGTCAAGCATGGTGCAAACGCGCGTCTCCAGAAGTTCGCCAACAAGATCGACCAGTCGCAGACGACCGAAATCCTGCTCATGCAGCAGTGGCTCGCTCGAAATGGTCAGGTGGTGCCGGATACGTCGTCATATCACACGGTCATGATGTCCGGCATGCTTTCGGCTGAGCAGATCAAACAACTCGAGAGCTCGAACGGCGCCGATTTCGACAAGAACTTCCTCGTCATGATGATTCAGCACCACGAAGGCGCACTGCAGATGGTGAAGGATCTCTTCGCCGCACCGCTCTCCGCGCAGGACGTGGACGTCTCCGTCTTCGCCAATGATGTCGTCACAGTGCAGACCGCCGAGATTGGCACGATGCGCCAGATGCTCGGCCCCCAGTAGTACCAGGACCCGTACCAACACCCGTACCAACACCAGTACCAGGACAAGTACCCTCCCAATGGAGCTCCATCCGATGGCACATGTTCGTAAGATGATCAAACTGATCACGATGGCCGCGTCGCTCACGCTTGTTGTTGGAGCGGCCGCGCTGCAGGCGCAGACCTACCCGAAGGGCGGCGATCCGCGCGACGGGCTCGCCGGCGGCCGCCTCGACGCCGCGACTGCCGCGAAGGGAATGAAGCTCGTCTCCTTCACGCCGAAGGCCGCCGAGTTCGACACGGCACGTGGTCTGACGTTCGCGAACTCCGACCTCGCATTCGGCAACAGTAAGTATGTCTACCAGGGCAACTTTGCTGGCTTCACCATCTGGGATGTGAGCAACGCAGGCAAGCCGGTGAAGATGTCGGCCATCTCGTGCATTACGTCGCAGGGCGATCCGTCGATCATCGGCAACCTGCTCTTCGTTTCCGCCGAAGGCGGCGGCAACCGCAAGGACTGCGGCAAGGGTGGCGTCCAGGATCCGAAGGATCACATGGCCGGCGTGCGCATCTTCGACGTGAAGGATCCGTCGAAGCCGAAACTCGTCAAGAATGTCGAGACCTGCAAAGGCTCGCACACGCACACGATCGTTCCCGACCCGAAGAACAAGGGCGTTCTCTTCATCTACGTCTCGGGCAGTGGCCAGGCGCGCGCTGAGAACGATCTCCCGGGTTGCAAGTCGAACGACGACGCAGCAGACACGACAAACGCGATGTTCCGCCTCGACATCATTCGTGTTGAAATCGCGCATCCCGAGAAGGCCGAAGTCGTCGGCGGTGCCCGCATCTTCACTGGGCTCGGCGCCGCGCCGACAGCCCTGAGCCGTCCGGCTCGTGGTGGCGGCGGACGTGGACGCGGTGGACGTGGCGGTGACTCGACGGCCGCGCCGGTAGCGCCACCGGCGCCGACCGGCCCGCGCAACTGTCACGATGTCACGGCATATCCCGCAAAGGGTCTGCTCGCCGGCGCCTGCGGCAGCTACGGCATCCTTGTGGATATTTCAAACCCGATCAAGCCCGTGCGTCTCGACGCCGTGGCCGACACGAACTTCTCGCTCTGGCACACGGCCGTGTTCAGCGACGACGGCACGAAGATCGTCTTCACCGACGAGTGGGGCGGCGGCACGTCGCCGATGTGTCAGGCCAACAGCCAGCTGGAGATGGGCGGCAACACGACGCTAACCATCACGAAGGACAAGAAGATGGTGCAGGGCGCGTACTTCAAGATTCCCACGAAACAGACGGCGCAGGAAAACTGTGTGTCGCACAACGGCGGTGTGATTCCGATTCCAGGGCGCGACGTCATGGCCCAGGGTTGGTATCAGGGCGGCGTGGACATCATTGACTTCACGGATGCCAACAAGCCGTACGAAATCGGTTTCTTCGATCGCGGCCCGATCGACCCGCCGCCGCAAGGCGCAGACATCCCCGTCGCCGCAGCGGCAGGCGGCGGCGGACGCGGTGGTCGCGGCACGGTTGGTGGCTCGTGGGGCGCGTACTACTGGAACGGGTACGTGTTCTCGTCGGAAATTGACCGTGGCTTCGACATCTTCGAGCTGCAGCCCACCGACAAGCTCTCGGCGAACGAAATCGCCGCCGCGAAGCTCGTGAAGATGACGCAGTACAATCCGCAGAGTCAGCCGGTGTTGTCGTGGCCGGCGGCATTTCCGGTTGTGCGCTCGTACCTCGACCAGCTCGTACGCGACAACGGCCTCGATGCCAGCCGTACCAGCGCGATCGACAAGGTGCTTACGGCAGCAGAGGCGCAAGCCTCGGGTCGTGCCAAGGCGCTGAACGCGCTCGCCGGCGAAGTGGACAAGGATGCAGCGGGCGCCAAGGATGGCCCGCGCGTGAAGAAGATGTCCGAGGAGATTCGGCGTCTGGCCAAGGTGTCCAAGTAAGCACCACGGCACTGTAGGGAAGAAGGCCGGGAGCCCACACCAGATGGTGTGGGCTTTTGGTTTTCTGCATACTTCCCCCGTCTCCCTCGCCTCAACGGTCAAATACATGCGTCGCACGCTCCGCCATTTCGCACTGCTCATTGCTGTCCCGCTTGGTCTGCTTTCGGCACAGCAGTCGCCCAAGCCCACCATCGCCCAGTTCATGAGTCCGGCCTCAGCGCTGGCGCTCGCCTCGGCGAAGAAGGCCGATCGCATCGCCTGGGAGGTGTACGAAAAGGGGATGCGCAACGTGTACGCCGCTGGCGCGCCCTCCTGGACGCCGGTTCGCCTTACGTCGTTCCTCAAGGACGACGGCGTCGACATCACCGACGTGCAACTCTCCGAAGATGGACTGATCGCCATCTTCGTACGCGGCTCGGCGCCCAATCGAGACGATTGGATCGCCAACCCGTCGCACGATCCCGACGGCGGCGAGCGTGCCATCTGGGCTGCGAAGACGACCGGTGGATCGGCGTGGAAGCTGGTGGACGGATCGTCGCCGGTGCTTTCGCCGGACGGCAAATCCGTGCTCTATGTGAAGAGCGGCCAGATCTATCGCGCGCGCGTGAACGCAACCGCGCCGCTGACCGAGATGGACAAGGGCGAAAAGCCCTTTATCAAGGAGTGGGGCACGAACAGCCAGCCGTCGTGGTCACCCGACGGATCGAAAATCGCCTTCGTCAGCACGCGCACCACGCACTCGTTGCTCGGACTTTACGACGTAAAGTCGCGCACGCTCACGTATGTGTCGCCGAGCGTGGACTTCGACGCGAACCCGACGTGGTCGGCGGATGGGAAGCGCTTGCTCTTTACGCGCCGTCCCGGCACACCCTATGGGATGCAGTCGCAGCAGGGCGGTGGCGGCATCGGCTTTCCGCAGGGTCCGGCGTATCGTGGCAACACGGCGGGCGCGGCCGCTGCACCGGGCGGCGGGCGCGGCGGGCGCGGTGGCGGTGGTGGTGGTGGATTCGGAGCACCTGTCGCAGCGGCCACCGGACCGAATGGCGGAAATCTTTGCGCCAGTGCCAGCGCACCGGCCGGACTCTGCTCGGCGACCTTCGCGGGCGGGTACACGCTCTCGGTGATGGTGGCCGATATGGCCGACCCTTCGCAGGCGAAGGAAGTGTGGCACAACAAGCCGCAGGACAAAGTGATCACCGCGCTGAGCAACCTCCGGTGGTTCGGCGACAACCTCGTCTTCCCGTTTACGCCAGTAACCGACGAGTTCGAACGGTGGTACGCGATCAATCTCACGAATCCAAACTCGGATGCGTTCGCGCTCACGACGACCAATGGTGTGATCGAAGACGCCACGTCGGTCGCATTCTCGCCTGACGGAAAGACGCTGTACTACTGCACGAACGCGAACGACATCGAGAAGCGGCACATCTGGGCTGTGCCCACGTCGGGCGGCACGCCGCGTCAGGTGTCCACGGACGATGGGATCGAGACCTATCCGCAGCCGCTCGCGTCGGGCAAGCAGTTGGCCGTGCTCTATTTCGACGCGAAGACGCCGGCGTCGGTCGGGCTCGTGTCCGCCGAGGGCGGAAAGACGAAGGTGATCTTTCCGAAGCTGACGAAGGAGTTTCCGTCGGACGCGCACGTGATGCCGCAAATCGTGATGACGAAGGCGGCTGACGGCATGGAGATTCACAATCAGCTCTTCCTTCCCGCTGACCTCAAAGCCGGTGAGAAGCGCCCCGCGTTGATCTTCGTGCATGGCGGCCCGGTGCGGCAGATGTTGCCCGGCTACCACTACATGCAGTTCTACCACTGGGCGTACGGATTCAATCAGTACCTGCAGACACAGGGCTATATCGTCCTCTCGATCAACTACCGTGGCGGCGTCGGCTACGGGCGCGCTTTCCGCAATGCGCCGGGCACGAACATGCGCGGCAACTCCGAGTACCAGGACGTGATCGCCGGAGCCAAATATCTGCTCGGACGCGCGGACGTGGACACGTCGCGCATCGGCATCTGGGGATTGTCCTACGGCGGCTTGCTCACGTCCGAAGCGCTCGCCCGGAACTCGGACATCTTCAAGGCTGGCGCGGACTACGCCGGCGTACATCTCTACACGCCGACGCTCGACACCTCAAACGTCGCGTACAAGTCGTCGGCTATCTCGGCGATCGACACCTGGAAGTCGCCCGTCCTTCTCGTGCACGGCGATGACGACCGCAACGTGGACTTCGCGCAGACGGTTGGTCTGGTGAGCCTGCTGCGCGCGCGGAATATCTATCACGAGCTGATTGTCGTACCGGACGACCTGCACGAGTCGATGCTCCACAGCATGTGGCTCCACACTTGGGAGCGGACGGTGAAGTTCCTCGACCGGTTCGTGAAGGAGAAGCAGCTGCCGCCGAAGGTGCGCTAGCGATGACTCCCCCCAAGCCCGAATCAGCCCGACGCTTTGTCGGGACGATTGTCCTCGCCGCCATCGTCGGCGCAGGCGTGCTCGGTTACGCCGTCATGCGGCCGCGCGCCTCTGTGATCACCGTTGATCCCACGATTCCTGCCGGGACTGCGGAAGGCCACCTGCTGGGTGATCCGCTTGCACCTGTGCAGGTGATGGAGTTCGGCGACTTTGAGTGCCCGCACTGCGGTGATTGGTCTACGATTACCGAACCCGACATCCGCGAGCGCTTCATCAAGACCGGCATCGTTGCGTTCCGCTACTTCGACGTACCGCTCTCGGGCTTCAAGCATTCGTACACAGCGCATCTCGCCGCGTCGTGCGCTGAGGAGCAGGGCAAGTTCTGGGAAATGCACGACAAGCTTTACGCAACCCAGCCAACCTGGCGCGAAGATGTGACCAACGACCCGATGTCAGTCTTCCGGAAGTTCGCAACCGGGTTTGGAATCGACGTGGCAAAGTGGGAGGACTGCGTCGTGAAGCAGAAACCCGCCGCGCGTATCAAGGGCAATCGCGAAGAAGGGATGCGCCTCAAGATTCAAGGCACTCCGACGTTCGTGATTGGCGACAAGATGATCGGCGCGGTGAACTTCGATCAGTTCAAGGCGCTGGTCGACACGGCGCTCGCGGCGGCGAAGAAAACCGCGCCGCCGGGCAAAAAGTAGGAGTGGTCTCGGCGCTGTCGCGGGCGCGGACAAATATCGCATGGATCCGGAAGTGTCATGGTGGGGCGTCGCCACTCCTCACTCCACCGCGTGGCGGCGTGTTACCGTTCGGGCACGATGATTCCCGCCAACCCGACCGATTTCGGCACGCGCTACACCGCCGCCTGGTGTAGCCAGGATGCTGCAAGTGTCGCTCAGTTTTATGCACTGAATGGCTCGCTGGCGATCAATAGCGGCGCACCGGCCGTAGGTCGCGAGGCGATCGCCGGATCAGCGCAATCGTTTATGACGGCGTTTCCGGACTTGGTCGTGTCGATGGACGGCATCGATCTTCATGAGGCGCGCGTCGTGTACTGGTGGACGCTGACCGGGACGAACACTGGGCCCGGCGGCACCGGCCATCCCGTGCGCGTCAGCGGCCGCGAAGAATGGCAGTTTGGCGCCGACGGGCTTGTGGCCGAGTCGCTGGGGTTCTTCGATTCGGCCGAGTACGATCGCCAATTGGCTGGCAAGCCACTCATCGGCTGACACCTTGGGGCAGCCGGCAGCGTAGTGTGGCCAGCGACGTGAAGTGTCTGGGCCGACTTTCTCCGCCAGCGAGGCCACGATGGAAGAAATCAAGGTGACCGGCGAAAAGCTCAAGGCGAAGCTCAAGGAGCTGATTCATGAGGGGAACGTGCGGCGCGTCATCGTGCGAAATGGCGATGGGCGCACGCTGCTGGACTTCCCGCTCAATGCAGGGCTCGCCGGGGCGGTGCTCTTGCCATTCTGGATGGCCGTCGCCGGCATTGTCGCACTTGCGAAAGAGTTCACCGTGGTGGTCGAGCGTGACCCGGACAAGCAGGTGACGAAGGCGGAGTAGGGCCGCGTTTGCAGCAGGAATGATGGTGGCAGCGACGAATTGATTTCGCTGGTCGGAGAGCCGCGGCGCACCGTGGCGCATGAGCCCTTGCGCCACTCGGCTGAGCCTGCCTATGCTCGGCGTATGCAGACCGACGAACTCGTCACGGCAGAGCAGCTGGTCGCCATGGGGCGGGCTGGTTATGCCTTTGAGCTCGTTGATGGGCGGATGGTGAGCATGAATCCGCCGAACCATCCGCACGGCGAGGTGGCGGTCACAATTGCAACGGCGATGAAAATATTCGTACGCGCCAATGGTCTTGGTCGCGTTGTCGCTGAGTCCGGGTACATCCTGAAGAGCGATCCCGACACCGTCCGTGGCCCCGACGTCAGTTTCGTCCGCGCCGGCCGAGCAGGCTATCCGCCGCCGCACGGCTTCTTTCGCGGCGCGCCGGATCTGGCCGTCGAAGTACGCTCGCCAGACGATTCCATGGCGGGTTTGCTCGCCAAAGGTGCCGAGTATCTCTCAGCAGGTGCGCAGTTGGTGTGGATCGTTGACCCCGAGGACCGCACGGTGCGCGTCTTGCGACGTGGCGACGAGCTCCGAATGCTATTCGAGGGAGACGCCCTCGACGGCGGCGCGGTATTGCCGGAATTCACGATGCCCATCGCGGAGATCTTCGCGTAGCCAGTCTGTTGGAACAGGTCAGCTTGCTGAGTTCAGCAGCGGGCCACCATACTCAGCGATCACTACCTTTGCTCCGTATTGGCTGCATACCCCGCGCGAGGACCGATTCATGACCGACCCCATCACCAAGCTCTTCAACGACTTTGATCGCGGAACCATCTCGCGACGTCACCTCCTGCAGATGCTTGGTTTCGCTGCCGTCGCCTCGCCGTTCAGCAAGGCCATCGCACAGGGCAGTTGCGGCGGCGCCAATGCCGGAACGCCGCGCTGCAATACCACACCGGCTCCGCCGCCTTTCGCCGCAACGGGCTGGAAGACGGTCTACTTCGATCATTTCAAGCTGCAGTGTGTGGACCCGATGGCCGAGGCTGCGTACTACGCCGCGCTCATGAACTGGAAGGTGCGCAGCGTCGAAGGTGATACGATCACGATGGACATCGGCGACTCGCTTGGCTCGGTGATCATTCGCGGCGGCTTCGTGCCCCCGCCGGCACCGCCAGTCGCGGCCGGCGATACGACCGGCGATATGGCCGGCGGTCGTGGTGGCAGAGGCGGACGCGGCGGTGGCGGCGCCCCACGGGTGGCGCGCATGTCGTGGGACGGCTTCTGCTGGGGCATTGAGCCCTGGGACACGAAAAAAGTGGAAGCCGAACTCACCAAGCGTGGCCTCAATCCGGTCGCCGACCATCAGGGCAAGGACTTCCAGAGCTTCCACGTGAAGGATCCGGACGGGTTCGATCTCCAGATCAGCAACGGCAACAAGAAGAACCGCCGCACGACGCCGGCGACCGGCAAACTGCCCGTCGCAGCGCCATTCGAGTCCACCAACTGGAAGACGCTCTGGCTTGATCACATCTCGTTCGGTGTGACGAACTACAAGGAAAGCACCGCGTTCTACGAAACACTCATGGGCTGGAAAGGTGCCGGCGACGAAGGGAGCCAGAACACGGTCGAGATCAGTCCACTGATCGGCGGGCTCATCATCCGTGGCGGCAATCCGAACGCGCCGGCTGCCCAGACCGGTGCTGGCGGCCGTGCCGCCGCTCCCGGGCCGCGTCGCGCATCAATGGGGCACACCTCATTCGGCATCACGCCGTGGGATGCCGCCACCGTGAAGGCGGAACTCGACAAGCGCGGACTCACCGGTCGCGCGGATACCGGTGGACGTGGTGACATCCTCACCGCACCCTACCAGAGTTACCACACCACCACGCCAAACGGCTTTGACCTGCAGATTGGTAACCGGTTGAGCACGGGTGGAGCCGGCGGGAGCGGCGACCGGTAGATTCGGCTTTACCTCACCGAGGCGTCCCACCCCCTACATTAAGACCCAACGGCGCAAGGGCGCCAATCTTCTATGCGCGAATGGGAGCGGAGTCTCCCCTTATGGCTCGTCCACCAAATTACGAATTCGAGAAGCGAAAGAAGGAACAGGAGCGCAAGGCCCAGAAGGACGCCAAGCGTGAAGATCGCCGTGCGCGGAAGGCCGAACAGCGCGAGAGCAATAATCCCGGTGACGCTGGCGATGCCCCCGTGCATCCGGACGCGTCGGCGCCGAACGGCTAGTCAGCCCGCTCGTCCAGTGTTGATGGGCGGCTCGACCGACACGACGTCATGAGAATAATCGCGGGCAAGATGAAGGGCCGCGACCTGCTCGGGCCGAGCGATTTTCGTGTGCACCCGACGGCGGAACACGTACGCGCCGCTCTCCTCGACCTGCTGGCCGGCGACCTCGCCGACGCACGGGTCATTGATCTCTTTGCCGGCACCGGCGCGCTGGGCCTCGAGGCGCTTTCGCGAGGCGCCAAAAGTTGCGACTTCGTGGAAACTCGGCCGTCGAGCCTGCACGCCCTCAAGGCCAACATCGCCACCTGCCGTGCGCGCGAGAAAACGCGGGTCTTCAGGAAGGACGCCGTGCAGTTCGCCGCGGCGCTCACGACGAAGAATCACTACGGTCTTGCATTCGCCGATCCGCCGTACGAATCGCGACAACTCGATCGCGTGATCACGAGCTGGATGGAGAACAAGTTCTCCCCTGTCCTCGCCGTCGAACACGCGGCGATTCACGTGATTCCGCCTGGGGTGTACCACGCCGTCCTCGGTGAGTCGGCGATTACGATCTATCGGCAGCCCCCAGGCCCGGTCGACTCGGAGTAGCGCCGTACTGGTCTGACAGTGGCGCGGCTGCGGCGAGGAGCTTCCGCCCGTGGTCGCCCGTTCAGCTCATCGCGTAGACAACGAGGTTCACGCCGAACTTCGTGTTGTCCTTGGTGCGGAACCGTTTATTGCGCCACGAGTAGTCCCACTCACAGCCGTAGTCCTGGTTCGTGTACACCACGCCGAGCCGACCGCGACGCTCGATGCCGCGCACGTAGTCGTGGATGATGTTGTCGCCCCAGCCGTTGATCTCGTGCGTCGTGCGAGGCGGACCATCAAACTGAAATAGCGAACGATAGATCGGGTGGCCTTTCGCGACTTTCGCCAGCGTGCCAGTGCCGGGAAACGCGCGCTGCATCTCGGCCTCGAACGACTTGGCGTAGAGTCCGTTGATGTCGTGATTGCAATCGTCGGAGAAGAGCAGGCCGCCGTTGTTCACGAACCGTGCCAAGCCTTTCCGCTCGCGCTCGCTGAATCGCACGAGCTTGTGCCCCGTCATGAAGAGGAACGGGAACGCGTCGATTTCGGTGGAGTCGGCACTGATGACGACTTCCTGTTCGTGGACAGGAATCGTGGTGTACTGCAGCACACCGTCGAGGATGTTGCCCGCGACCTTGGGATTGTAGTCCCAATCACCCGAGTCATAGCGCAGCCGCGCGAACACAAACTCGGAAGGGCGGGGCGTTGCGGCGGATTTCTTGGCATCCTGCGGGCGCGCAGAACCGGTCTGGCCCGCGCCCTGCGCTAGCAGCGGGGCCGCAATTGCCGCTCCCGCCACCGCCCCAAGCGCGGAAAGAAAGTCCCTGCGCGTTGTTGCCCCGCGGTCGTTCCTCATTCCCGTGCCCCTCCGTCGCCCCGCACCCATCCCCCTTCCTATTGTTTGTACACCACTCCGTTCTTCATGACAAACCGAACATTCTCCCGCTTCACGCGGGTGATGTCCTTCGTCGGGTCGCCCTCGACCGCAACCAGATCCGCCCAGAGCCCGGCCTTCACGGCGCCAATCCGGTTTTCCATGTGCAGCACCTTGGCATTCACACTCGTCGCCGCGCGCAGTGCCTGGGGTGGCGTCATCCCGTACTGCACCATCAACTCCAGTTCGAGTGCTTCGGTGCCGTGCGTGAACACGCCAACATCCGAGCCGGCGCAAATCGTGACGCCGGCATCGAGCGCGGCCTTGAATGACGCACGCTTGCGTGCCACGCCAGCCGGTTCCGGGCCAACCCCCGGCTGCCACCCCGCGTACATGCTCGTCGAGTATCCTGCGGCGAGCGTAGGGCAGAACACCACACCCTTTTCCTTCATCATCGCGTACGTCTCGGCAGTCGCGCCGTCGCCGTGCTCGATGTCTTCGACACCCGCCAGCATCGCGCGCCGCATGCCTTCTGGCGTCGAGGAGTGCGCGACCACCGAGCGGCCTGACGAGCGCGCGGCCTCGACCATCGCGCGAAGTTCAACTTCGGTGAACGTCGGCATCGTCTCGCCATTCGGGCCCCAGCGGTAATCCGCGTACACCTTGATCCAGTCGGCACCACGCGCGATCTGCTCGCGCGTCACACGGATCACATCTTCGGGACCGTTGGCTTCCTGCGCACCCTGGCCCGGCTCAAATGAGAAGTCCGTGCGTTTCGGCGCGTAGCTGCCCGTCGCGACAATCGCGCGGGTCGTCACCAGCATGCGCGGTCCGGGAATGATTCCCTGGTTCACCGCCATCTTGAGCCCGACATCCGCATCGCCCGCACCCTCAGTGCCGAGGTCGCGAATCGTCGTCCAGCCGGCCATCAGGGTGTTGCGCAGGTGATTGTTCGCGCGCGACACGCGCAGCGCGAGCGGCTCCTTCATGACCTGGTCATTCCACTGCGCCTCGTTGTACGGATGCAGCAGCACGTGCGAGTGATTCTCGATCATCCCCGGCATGAGGGTCGTGCCCGGCAGATCGACCACCCGCGCGCCCGCCGTCATGCCGATGGTGGCCGCTGGCCCAACCGCCGCGATCATGTTCCCGCGCACCAGCACGGTCCATCCCGTCTGCACGGCGTCAGATGTACCATCCCACACTGCGCCCGGCCGTATCAGCACCAGTGAATCCGCCGCAACCGCTCCCGCGGGCAGCGGTGCTGCTGGTCCAGTCCCACCACGCCCACCGCGCTGAGCACCTGCTGGCACCGCCGCCAGAATCGCGAGACCCAAGAAAAGAATGTTGTGCTTCACGCGTGTCATCCGAGCCTCACGTAGCATGTTTGATCCGCCGAATTCCTGGTTTTCGCGTTCATCCGTTCACCGGTAGAGCCGAGACCTCGGCCAAGCGCTAGCAGCGGTGGCCCGCCGTCCGCTAGCAGCGGTGGCCCGCCGTCAGCCAGCGGCGGAGCCCTATCGGAGCTTGGGAAAATCCGTCACTCCACCCGATACCACGAACGCCATGAAGTCTGAACTCGAGGTGTCCAGCCGCTGCACCCGCGACGCCGGTACGAGAAACGTCCATCCCGCGAACGCATACGACTGCGGAAAGTACACCGCCACCGAATCGAGTTTGCCGAGCATGTCCATCGATTCCTGCGTGATGAAGCCGAGGCCGCGCACCGAGCCATCGGCAACAAATGATACGATGACCGGCGTGTCAAACCGCTTCTTCTCGCCGACGAACGCGCCGATCAGGTCCTTCGTTGCGTTGTAGACCAGCCGCACGAGCGGGAGCTTTTCAATGCCCGCTTCGACCGCCGCCACGACGCCGCGAGTGATGAGGTTCGAGCCGAGAAATCCGACCAGCGTGATCAGCGTGAGCGTCGCGACGAAGCCGACCCCAGGGATCGAAATCCCAAGCAGGCTGTCGATCTTGATGAAGATCTGCCAGACGAGCCACACCGTGACCACCGTTGGCACGATGATCAGCAGGCCGCGGATGAAATAGGAGAGCAGGCGCTTCATTCGAATGCTGGCTGAAAGTAGGGCAGCGCGGGAATGGCGGAGCGCGTAGTTTCCCTGACAGCCCGCGTGGAAAGCTAACCCCTTCCGGATGCTCACGATGAGAGTTTCCGCGCGCCCATCGATTAGCCGATTCGCTCCCCGGCTCGTCCTCTCCGCAGGACATTGACAAGAAGATGCAGGAGTCTTTTGCAAACAAGCTGCTGGGGGCGCCGGCTCCGGAATGGATGACCAAGGGCATCCCGTTCCTCGACATGGGCGAGGGTCAGATCACGACCACGGTCCCCTCGTGAAGAGGCGCGACACAATGTTCCAGGCATGATCGAAACCCGCGCGCTGGGAAAGGTGTATCTGGGCAGTGGCTTCGCCCGGCGGCGCACGCCGTCGGGTGGGGTTGCCCTGCCGGCTGGCGCGTCGCCGCAATGGATGTCGGCCGCCGGTGCTCCGCGCGTCAGCGGCCCCGGCGCCATGGCCCAAACGGGTGGCCGCATGTCGCCGCCACGCGGTATGGACATCGCCGCACTCGTGGCGCTCGATCTCAATATTAAGGAAGGCGAGTTCTTCGGGTTGCTCGGGCCGAACGGAGCGGGGAAGACCACCACCATCGGAATCCTGACCACTCGGGTGCGCGCCACGTCCGGGGACGCGTGGGTCGCCGGTTGCCATGTCTCCGACAATGACGTCGAACTCCGTCGCCGCATCGGCGTGGTGCCGCAACGTCCGAATCCTGATCGCGGCCTGAATGTGCTCGAGAACCTCGTCTTTCATGGCGCGTACTTCGGCCTCTCCACAAGCGAAGCCACACGCCGCGCGATGGATCTGCTTGGCAAGTTCGATATCGCCGACCGCGTCGCGTCGAGCGTCGACGCGCTTTCCGGCGGGCAACAACAACGCCTGATGATCGCGCGGGCCCTGCTGCACGAGCCGCAGGTACTCTTTCTCGACGAGCCAACGGTCGGACTCGATCCGCAGGCGCGGCTCGCCCTCTGGACGATCCTTCGTCAGCTGCACGCGGATGGAAGAACGATCGTGATGACCACGCACTATATGCACGAGGCCGATGAACTATGCGACCGCTTGGCGATCATTGACCGCGGGCAGCTCCTGGCGTGCGACACGCCCGAGAAGCTCAGAGCGCAGGCGCCGGGCACGACGGTCGTGGAAATCGAAGTCGAAGGGGACGCTGCGGCCGCGGCTGCGCGTTGCGGCGCCGTTCCGGGTGTGAGCAGCGCGACGGTCTCGGGCAACTCGGTGCGCGCGCTCAGCGACCGTGGCGGCGAAGCGGTTCCCGCGTTGATTCGCGCCATCGAGGGCGCCGGCGCGCGCGTCACAAACATGAACCTGTCGTCGCCGAGTCTGGAGACGCTGTTCGTGTCCCTCACGGGGAGAAGGCTCGATTGAGCGCGCTCGTCGGAACGTCCAAGGCCCACTCTGCCGGCCGCCCGATCGCCACGTCGCAGATCTTCTTCGCCATGCTCCGCCGTGACATGCGCGTGGCGCGCCGCGAGCTGCCCTTTTTCCTTCTCCGAACCACCATGCAGCCGCTCATGCTGATGGTTGTGTTCGGCTATCTGCTCCCGAAACTCGGGATGATGCAGGGCAACTACACCACCACGCTGCTCCCAGGCGTGCTCGCGCTTTCGATCGCGCTCTCCGCGGTCCAGTCCATTGCACTGCCGATGGTCGCGCAGTTCGGTTTCTCGAGAGAAATCGAAGATCGTCTGCTCGCGCCGATTCCCG
This sequence comes from Gemmatimonadota bacterium, assembly GCA_026387935.1. GTDB lineage: Bacteria > Gemmatimonadota > Gemmatimonadetes > Gemmatimonadales > Gemmatimonadaceae > Fen-1231. Next base: position 81,170 of record JAPLKU010000013.1, read on the forward strand.
TGCGTCTCGTGGCCGCAGAGCTGGTCGTGGCCGCAACGCTGCAGGGCATACTGGCCGGACTCGTCGTGCTCCCGGCGGGCCGGCTCATCATGGGCCCGATTCCCGGACTCGAACTCGCCAACATCTTTCAGGTGCTCGCCGTCACGACGATCGGCGCAGCGGCGTTCAGCGCGCTCGGGCTTTTTCTTGGCTGCGCCATTCAGCCGCAGCAAATCGGGCTGCTGTTCAGCACGATTGTGGGGCCGATGATTTTTTTTGGGTGTACGTACTATCCATGGGCAGCGCTCTCGAAGGTGCCGGTCCTCAAGTACGCCGTGCTGGTCAATCCCCTCGTGTATGTGGCAGAGGGATTGCGCGGGGCGCTCACGCCCGGCGTGCCACATATGGACCCGCTGGTCGTCACTGGCGCGCTCGTGGTGTTGTTGGCAGTGTTTTGGACGATGGGATTGCGCGGCTTCATGCGTCGCGCAATCGGGTAGACTGACACTCATGGAGCAACGATTGACGTTTCGGACGCTGTTGCTGCTTGGAGTTCTCGCGACGACGACCACCGCCGGCGCGCAGTCGGGATCGGTTACCGTCCTGAGGCGCGCGCTGCTCAAGGGCACGGTGGTGGACGATGCCGACGAGAAGCCGATTGCCGGCGCGACCATCGAGATCGAAGTGCTCCAGATGCAGGCCGTGACCGACTCCGACGGCCGCTTTCGGGTGCCGAACGTTCCGCTTGGTAAGCACATCGTCAAGGTGAAGCGGCTCGGTTTCAGCCCGCTCAGCGCCGTACTCACCTTCGTGAACACCGACACGACGGACTACGACTTCGCTCTCGTGCGGCAGCCGACGATACTGCCGGAGGCGTCCGTGGTCACGACGGCGCCTGTGCCGCCGAAGCTCCTGGAGTTCAACGAGCGCATGAAGGGAGGGTTTGGCCGCTATCTCACCCCCGATTTTCTCGAGAAGAACCGAGACCGGCGGCTGAGCGAGGTGATCGCCACGCTCCCCGGGCCGCGGCTCGTGCGCGGCACAGGGAACTACGGCTGGGTGGCGAGCAGCGTCGGCGCTGGAAGTATCGAGCGCCGCGGCAAACTCTCCGCGATGGACATCAATCGCGGTGCCGATCAGAAAGCCTGTTACGCGGCCGTCATCCTCGACGGAAACATCGTCTACTCTGGCCGTCCGGGCGAAATGCTGTTCGACGTCAACTCGCTCGCAACGAATACGGTCGCCGCCATCGAGTACTATCGCGGCGCGGCGAACACCCCGCTCAAGTTCAATGTCACCGGCGGCGGGGAGTCGTGTGGCCTCATCGTGATCTGGACGAAGTAAAAGCTCGTCAGCCGGAGCGGTACCGCGCGGCCCTGAAGTCCAATACAATTCAGCAGAATGAGCACGGTCGTTCCCGCTGATCCCATGGCAGCCACTCCAGCAGCGCCCGCAACGGTAGCGGCGGCGAGCGTCGCGCCCGCGACTCCCGGCGGTGCGAACGGATCGTCGGCAGGTAGCGCTGCGAATGGCGCGGTCAAGTCCGACACCTGGACCGTCGCCGCGACCAAGGCGCTCTACAATATCGACGGCTGGGGCGACGGCTACTTCGACGTCAGTGAAGCCGGGCACGTCCTGGTGCGTCCCGACAAGGCGCGACCCGAGCGCTCGCTCGACCTCTATGAACTGGCGCGCGACCTCGAAGCACAGGGGGTGGCGCTGCCGGTGCTGCTCCGGTTCTCCGACATTCTGCGCAGTCGCATCGAACTGCTCGATGAGAAGTTTCGAAATGCGATTCAGGAGTTTGAGTACACGGGTACGTACACAACCGTGTACCCGATCAAGGTCAATCAGCAACGGCATGTGGTCGAAGAGATTGTCGAGTTTGGCCGCAAGACTGGCGTCGGCCTCGAGTGCGGCTCCAAACCCGAACTTCAGGCGGTGCTCGCGCTCCGCGAAGCCACCGACCAGCTGATTGTGTGCAACGGCTACAAGGACGAGGAATTCATGCGCCTCGCCCTGATGGGGCAAAAGCTCGGACATCAAGTGTTCATTGTGATCGAGCAGGTGAGCGAACTCGACGTGCTCCTGCAGGTCGCTGATCAGATTGGCGTCGTCCCGACGATCGGTGTCCGCATCAAGCTCACCACGGAAGGCAGTGGTCGCTGGGCGCAGTCTGGCGGGGAAAAGTCGAAGTTCGGCCTCGGCCCGTCGCAGCTCATGCAGGTGATCGAAAAGCTCCAGACGGCGAATAAGCTCGACATCGTCAAGCTGATCCACTGCCACTTGGGCTCGCAGATCACCGACATTCGATTCATCAAGCGCGGACTCCAAGAGCTCGCGCGCTACTACGTCGAGCTTCGCACCATGGGCCTCGACATCACGCACGTGGATGTCGGCGGTGGCCTGGGTGTGGATTACGATGGCAGCCAGAGCACGGCGCAGGCGAGCGTCAATTACTCGCTGCAGGAATACGCGAACGACATCGTGTACACCCTCGCGGAAACCTGTCGCGACCACGAAGTCCCGATGCCAGCCATCATCAGTGAGTCCGGGCGCGCACTCACCGCGCACCACTCGATGATGCTGATGAGTGTCATTGACGTGGAGTCCGTCGCGGATCCGATCGCACCGGGCCTCACGGAAGATGACCACGCGCTCTTGCACGAAATGGCCGATGACCTCGCGACCGTTTCGCGGAAAACGACCTCCATGCGCCGGATCAAGGAGATCTACCACGACGCCGGGTTCGACAAGGAACGCGCGCAGACGCTGTTCAACTCTGGCGTGCTCTCGCTCAAGGGCCGCGCGATGGCCGAGCGCCTCTACCTCTGCGTGATCAACCAGATCGCGCGCGTGGCGCAGCGGCACCCGAAAACGTTCGAAGACATCGTCGCCGATCTGAACGCGGCGCTGGTCGATCGGTACTTCTGTAACTTCTCGCTTTTCCAGTCGCTGCCGGACAGCTGGGCCATTGACCAGCTCTTCCCGATCATGCCGATTCATCGCCTCGATGAAGAGCCGACGCGGCGTGGCACGATTCAGGATGTGAGCTGCGACTCCGATGGCAAGATCGACCGGTTCATCGGCGGCAAGGATGGCCAGCCGAGCCTCCCGCTGCATCCGTTCAAGGACGACGGCGATCCCTATCTCCTCGGCGTGTTTCTGACAGGCGCGTATCAGGAAATTCTCGGCGACTTGCATAACCTGTTTGGCGATACGAACGCCGTGCATATCCGCCTTTCCGACACGGGCCACGAGGTCACCGACCTCGTGCACGGTGACACGGTCACCGAAGTACTGAACTATGTGCAGTTCCGCGCATCAGATCTGTTGACGGTCTTCCGTCGCAAGGTGCAGGCCGCGACCACGCTCACGCGCGACGAGGCGAACATGTTCATCGCTGAATACGTCGCCGGGCTTGAGGGGTACACGTACCTGGAAGGCGAAGCCGCGAAGTAGCTGCCGTAGTAGGTTGCAGCATGCACGACCTCGGCCCGCTCCTGCTCGCCCTCGCCGCACTGATCCTCGCCACGCGCCTGCTCGGCGAAGTCGCGCAGCGGCTTGGTCAGCCGAGCGTGCTCGGTGAACTGCTGGCCGGTGTGCTGCTCGGGCCGAGTGTGTTCAGCGCCGTCGATCCGGGCGACCCGGTCATTCGTGCCTTTGCTGGTCTCGGAATACTGATTCTGCTCTTTGAGATCGGCCTGCACACTGATCTCCGTTCGCTCCGCGAAGTTGGCAAGGAAGCGGTCAGCGTCGCCGCTGTGGGCGTCGTCCTGCCGTTCGTCGTGGGATTCTTCGTGGTGCAGGCGCTTGGATTCACTGCGATCCAGTCGCTTGTGGCTGGTGCCGCGCTGACGGCAACCTCGATCGGCATTTCGGCGCGCACCCTGCGCGATGTTGGCCGGCTCGAGACGCCCGAAGGCCAGATCGTCCTCGGCGCCGCGGTCCTTGACGACTTGATCGGACTGATCATCCTCGGCGTCGTCGCGGGTGTTGCCGCTGGGAATCACGTCAGCGTCTGGTCGGTAGCGAGGCTCTCCGGGCTCGCTCTCGGGTTCGTCGCGGTCGCGCTGGCGGTCGGGTCGTACGCCGTGCCGCCGATCTTTCGCGTGGTGGAGCGCCTCCGCACCACGGGTGCGCTCGGGCTGATCGCACTGGCGTTCGCGCTGCTCCTTGCTTGGCTCGCCGAGACAAGCGGCTCCGCGATGATCATGGGCGCGCTGGCAGCAGGCCTGGTGCTGCACCACACGCCGCAGCGCCGCGAGATCGAGCGTAGCGTCACGCAGATCGGCTACTTGTTCGTGCCGATCTTTTTTGCGAGCGTCGGTGCGGCGGTGGACCTGCATGCGCTCGCCGAGCCAATTGCGCTCATTGCCGGGCTCGCGATTACGATCGTCGGCGTCGCGGGGAAAATTGCCTCGGGCTATGCGCTCCGAAACTTTGGTGGAAGACGGCTTTTCGTCGGGGTCGCGATGATTCCGCGTGGTGAGGTTGGTCTCATTTTCGCGCAGGTGGGATTCGCGAGCGGCGCCATTGGTGCCGGTGAGTTCGGCGCGATCATGCTGATGGTCGTCGTTACCACGCTCATCACGCCGCCCTGGCTTGGGGTGCTCGCTCGTTCGACGAAGCTGCGCACGCCCGACTTGTCTGGTGACGGCCTGGACGATCTGGTTGCTGGCGCGCGGCCCATGACGCCGAGGTACACGCAGCCCGTCAAGCGGGACAAGAATGCGTAGCCGGTTGCCGGTAGAAACACGAACGAGTACCCGTGCTGGGTACTCGTTCGTGTCGTTACCTGCTACGTCGCACTACTTCGCAGCGTATCGCGCTGCCACATCGTCCCAGTTCACCACGTTCCACCAGGCCGCGATGTAGTCCGGCCGGCGGTTCTGGTAGGTGAGGTAGTACGCGTGTTCCCACACATCGAGGCCAAGAATCGCGCTCTTGCCTTCCATGAGCGGATTGTCCTGGTTTGGCGTGCTCTCGATCGTGAGTGCGCCGCCGGTGTTCACCAGCCACGCCCAACCCGAGCCAAAGCGGCCAACACCAGCGGCTGCAAACTTCTCCTTGAGGCCGCCGAGGTTGCCGAACGCTGAGGTGATCGCGTGGGCAAGCGTGCCCGTAGGCTCACTGCCGCCCGCTTTCATCTGCTGCCAGAACAGCGAGTGATTCCAGTGTCCGCCGCCGTTGTTGCGTACGGGGCCACGAACAGCCTCCGGCACCTTGGCGATGTTGCGGCAAATGTCATCGAGCGACCAGCCAGCGAGTTCGGGTGCCTTTTCAATTGCCGCGTTCAGGTTGTTCACGTAGGCCTGATGATGCTTGCCATGGTGGATCTGCATCGTCTGCGCGTCGATGTGCGGCTCGAGCGCGGCGAAGTCGTAAGGAAGGGCGGGAAGCGTGTGTGCCATGTGTTGCCTTCAGAATGAGTGTAAGGCGAAAGCTACTTCGCGTTCCGCTGTTTGAGCCACGCGATACCCGCCGGCAGCAATGAGATCGCGACAATCACCACAATCAGTCCCTCGATGTGATCTCCGACAATCGGGAAGTTCACCGCGAGCAGGTACCCGATCAGCAGCATTGACCAGACCCACGCGGTGCCGCCGATGATGTTGTAAAAGAGGAATACGGCCGGCTTCATGTCCGCCACGCCGGCGACAACCGGTGCAAACGTTCGGATGATCGGCATGAAACGCGCGATCACGATCGTCTTGCCGCCATGTTGGTCGTAATATGCCTGCGCTTGCGCGAGGTGCTTGCGTTTGAACCAGCGAGAGTCGGGGCGCGAGAAGAGCGCAGGGCCCGCGCGGCGCCCGATCATGAACGACACCTGGTTGCCTACGATTGACGCAATCGTGCAGAGCACGCCCAGCGTGATGACGTTCAGCTGGATTGGGCCGTCGGCCTTCGAAGCCAACAATCCGGCTGTCACCAGCAGGGAATCGCCGGGGAGGAATGGGAAGAGGAGGCCCGTCTCGACAAAGATGATCGTCGTGACGCCGACCGTCCCGACCGCGGTAATAAGTGCGGTCGGGTTGCGCAGCATGTCCAGCAGATCACGGAGGCCCATAGGTCGAAAGCTAACGGCGCGCCGGGCGCGGCCCACCGCTACAGCGTGGCGATGAACCCGGCGGCGGCCTGACAGAACAACGCCCCCACCACCGCCATCGAGAGTCCCCAGATCATCATCTGGCGGAAGAGCACACGCGACTCCGCCTGATTCGTGACGGTCGCAATGCACAGAGCGCCCAGCGTCGAAAGCGGCGAAACATCCACCAGCGCCGATCCAATGTTGATGCTGAGCGCCACGGCCAGCGGGTCGCCGCCGCCCACCTTCGCCACCAGAGCCGGCACCGTCGGCAGGAACGCGGGAAGCACCACGCCCGACGTGCTGCTCCACGTCGAGATTAATCCGGTAATAAACGCAATCGATCCGTTGATCGTCCCAGCCGTGGCGAGCTTCGCAAGCAAGGTGGAAAACAGATCCATCCCGCCTGACTTCTCGAGCACGCCGATCAGTACCGAAATGCCGCAGACCATCACGATCACGCCCCACGGCATCTTCTTCACCGCGGCCGATTCGTCGCCGGCGCGCACCACCGCGAGCAGCGACGCCGCGGCAAACGCACCGAGTCCGACATTCACCTTGAAGGCCACGGTCGACACAATCCAGAGCCCGATCACCGTGACGGTGATCCACTGATTGCGGTCGAGGGGCAACTCAGTTGACGCGTCGGTCGCATCGCGGTCATCGGCCGTCGCCGTCGTTGCGGGCGTCGCCCGCGAAGCGAGTCCGCCAAAGAGCAGATAGGCGGCGAGCGCCACGATCACATGCGCCACAAAGTTGGCCGCAAACACCCGCAGTTCATGCCCGCCGAGTCCCGCCTCCGCCATCTTCGTGTTCGCGATCACGCCCACGGCACTCACCGGCGAGAGGTTTCCGGCGTTCGCGCCATTGGCCACCATCAATGCGGTGAGGAAGCGCGGTACGCCAGATCGAACCCCGGTCGCCATCGCGAGCGGCGCGATGAGGGCCACCGCCGAAATCGCCCCTGGTCCGACCGCCGAAACCGCAAACGCGAGCACGAAGAACACGGCAGGCAGAATGTGGCGACCTCCACCACTGATGCGCACCACCCGATGCGTCAGGCGCTCGAGCGTGCCGTTGGTCTCCGCGATGGCGAACAGCAAGGTGACGCCCGCGAGCATCATGAACAGCGTCACGGGGAACCCCGCCATCACCGCGTCGGGCTTATACCCGGCTTGGTAGACGCCGATCACCCAGGCAAGTCCAATCGCCAGCACGCCGACATTGATGCGCGATATGCACGAGAGCACGATCGCGATGACAAGTGCAATGAGTGACGCGACTGCCGGTGTCATGTGCGGACCCACGGGGGAAGGAGGTGTCGCTGAATCTTGCCGAGTGCCGTGCGGGGCAGCGAATCCACGCGAATAAAGGCGCGTGGCGTCTTGAACGATGCCAGTGATGACGCACACGCCGTCCGGAGCGCGTCGTCACTCACGTCACCGTCCGCCACGATGTAGGCGATAACCACTTCACCGCGGCGAGCATCGTCCGCGCCGACTACGGCGACCTCGTGCACGCCGGGCTGGTCGAGCAAGAGCTCCTCGATTTCGCGTGGATAGATGTTGAATCCACCGGAGATGATCAGGTCGCTCGCGCGGCCGCGAAGTGTGTAGTACCCGTCGTGCGATCGCTCTGCCATGTCGCCGGTGCGAAACCAGCCGTCACGAAACGCCTTCGCGGTGGCCTCGGCGTTCCGCCAGTACTCGGCGAACACATTCGGACCGCGTACTTCGAGCTGGCCGACGGTGTTATCCGCGACCGGTGCAGCCGATTCATCCACGATCCGGGCTTCGACATTTGCAAATGGGAAGCCAATGCAGCCCGGCCGTCGTTCGCCGTCGTACGGGTTTCCGATGTTCATGAGCGTTTCGCTCATGCCGTAGCGCTCGAGGATGCGGTGGCCGAACCGCACGTGAAAGTCTTCCATCACCTGGGCGGGCAGCGGCGCAGAGCCTGACACAAAGAGTCGCATCGGCTCACCCATTTGTTTCTGCATGGCCGGCGTGAGTTCGAGCAGACGCACATACACCGTCGGCACACCAAAAAAGAGCGTCGGCTTGAACTCGTCGAACCATGCGGCGGCGCGCGCGATTTCAAATCGCTCCACCAGTCGCATCGCGCAACCGGACGCCAGCCATGAGCAGATGCCGTTCCCGAGGCCGTGCACGTGGAAGAGCGGCAGCACCGCGAGATACCGATCGTCGGCAGTAATTCGCCAGGCGTCCACCACGTGCGCTGCATTCGCCGCGAGATTGCCGCGCGTGAGCACCGCGCCTTTCGCCTTGCCAGTGGTCCCTGATGTGTAAATGATGACCGCAGGGGCCGCGTCGCCAGCGTCGCAAGCGTCGCCCGGCGCCATTGGCGTCTCGTGCGCGGCTTTTGGAATCACGTTGAAGCGTTCAATTGAGAAAACTCTCGAATCGCCGCCAAACAACGCCGAGTGCTCCTCCGACGTGACGATCAGCGTCGGCTCGGAATCGGACACGATGTGCGACAACTCCCGGCCCCGGTACAGCACATTCACCGGCACGAACACAACGCCGAGCCGCAGGCATGCCAGAAACAGATCGATGAACTCCACGCGATTCGCGAGGTGCACCACGCACCGGTCGCCGGTGCGCAGCCCGCGCGACGAGAGCGCGGCGGCCATGTGCGACGCCCGCGCGTCCACCTCGCCGAACGTCAGCGACGCGAGCGTCCCGTCCATGCGCTCATAGTCCAGCGCGTGGCGCGCAGCACGGCCCTCAAGGCTCGCGGCGAACATCGAAGTCAGTGTCATGAAGCGCCGAATATGCGCGTGCGCAGCGCGCAGCGACACCGCGCGGCTAATTTCCGGCGTGCCTTCCCGTCTCGATCGCGTCGTCATCGTCCTGCACAAGCCGCAGGACCCCATCAACATCGGCGCCACCGTGCGCGCGATGAAAAACATGGGACTCTCGCATCTCCGGCTCGTGCAGCCTTGCCTCTACGACCCATGGCGTGTCGAAGGCGTGGCGCATGGCACGCGCGATCTCGTGTCCGCCATCACCCATTTCGATTCACTCGAAGCGTCCGTCGCCGACTGCGTAAAGGTTGCCGCCTTCGCCGGCAAGCGCCGCGCCGCCAAGTGGCCGACCATGACGCCGCGCGAGCTCGCGCCGGTGCTCCTCAACGCGTCGGTCGACGGACCGGTGGCGATTCTCTTCGGCCAGGAAGACCACGGGCTCTCAGCCGAGTCACTCGACGCAGCCCAAATCGTCGTCCACATCCCAACCACCGAGCACGCGTCGCTCAATCTTGCGCAGGCCGTGCTGGTGGCGCTCTACGAGTTGCACATCGCGGCCGGCGATGCCACCCGCACCCTCGCGCCGCCGAAGAAAGCCGACGTCCCGGCGACGCACGAAGAGTGGGAACGATTCTTCGTGACCGCGGCTGAAACGCTGCACGCGCTCGACTTTTTCAACACGCGCAGTGAAGAGATGGTGCTGCGCAGCGTCCGTTCGCTCGCCGCGCGCGCCGATCCCGACGTGCGCGAGCTCAAACTCCTTCACTCGATGTGCTACGAAGTCCTCCGTACTATCGAACGCGTAAAAAGGGGCGCGGAGCAGGGGAAACTCTGACCCTCCGCTTCCCGACAAAATCGCTCGTCTTTCTGCGGCTTGCGGAGCACGTAACTGCATATCATCTTTGGTTCTGCAGTGCCTTGTGAACAATTTCACATGAGCTTCCGGTGATCCGAATTTCCCCGCCAAACGGACACGCGTGATGACTCGCCCTCCTCGGTTGTTTCGTTGGGTTGTCATTCCCGCTGTCGCCGCAGTTGCCCTCGCGGCATCGATTCTTACCGCTTCCGCACGTGCGCCTCTTGCCGTCCAGGGGGCTCAAGCCGCTGTGGCACCAGCCGCTGTGGCACCAGCCACCGGAGCGCCAGAAACCGCTACGCAAAAAGCGAATCGCGAAGCCGCCGGTAAGGCGCCTCGCGGACCGTGGGCGTACTCAGGTGCATCGGGCTACACCAACTACCTCGGCGGTGGAGTCGGACGCTCGCCCGAACAGCCGATCAAGTTCCCGCATCCGGTGCACGTCAACACGCTCAAGCTCAACTGCGTGTACTGCCACTTCTCGGCATTCAAGTCGCCGGACCCGGGCATGCCGGCAGTCGGCACCTGCTTGGGTTGCCACCAACTCGTTGCCGGCGATCGCCCCGAGATCAAAAAGATCGCGGAGTACGCCGCCAAGAAAGCGCCAATTCCGTGGGTCCGCGTGCACAAGGTGCCGGAGTACGTGCATTTCCCGCACATGCGACACGTCAATGCCGGCGTCACCTGCCAGAGCTGCCACGGCCAGATCAACAACATGCCGCAGGTGTTCCAGTATGCCTCGCTCAACATGGGCTGGTGTGTCAGCTGCCATGTGAACGGCTATTCGCCCGCCGACGGCATTCGCGCCGCCGGCTATGTGCCGGATTCGACGGCGCTTGCCGCCCCGCGCAAGAAGGCGACGTATGACTGCTCCAACTGCCACTACTAGACCATGAGCACTGAGACGAAGGACCTCGCCGCCGTGGATCTGATGAAGGAGCCCGTCAAGCGACGCGACTTCCTCAAGGTTGCCGCCGTAGGTGGCGCCGCGACCGCGACCGTTGGCTGCTTCAGCGACCAGGTTGAAAAGCTCATTCCGTACGTCACGTCGCCGGACAACACGGTGCCGGGCGTCTCGTCGTACTATGCCTCCACCTGCCGTGAGTGCGCGGTCGGTTGCGGCATCGTCGTCGAAACGCGCGACGGTCGCGCCATCAAGATCGAAGGCAACCCCGATCACCCGGTGAATCGCGGCGCGCTTTGCGGCCGTGGTCAGTCCGCGCTGCAGGGGCTGTACAATCCGGATCGCTTTCAGGGTCCGATGAAGCGTCAGGGCACCGCGCTCGTTCCCGCCACATGGGAAGAAGCGATCACGATGCTCTCCGGCAAGCTCGCCGACGCCAAGAAGGGCGGTGGTGCAGCGAACGCCGTGTTTATCAATCAGCACGAACAGGGATCCTTCCCGGCCTTCCTCGACGGATGGCTCGGCGGCTTCGGCATGCCGGCGCATCTGTCGTATGACGCGGAAGCACCGCTCTCTGCCATTGCGGCCAATCGCCAGGTGTTCAGCGCGGCGTGGCCGAAGCACGACTTCAAGGCGGCGAAGCTGATCGTTTCGTTCGGCGCCGACTATCTCGACGCCTGGGGCCTCACGGTTCCGCAGCAGCTCGAGTTCGCGGATGCGCGCGGCAAGATCGACGGCGCTCCGCGCGTCATCTACATCGGACCGCGTCGCACGCTCACCGGCCTCAACGCCGATACGTGGATTCCGGCTCGTCCGGGCACGTTGTCCGCTGTGGCAGAAGCGGTTGGTGCGTCGGTCACCGGAAAGGGTGGCTCACTCAAGGCAGTCGCCGAACAGGCCGGCGTCTCGGTGGAGTCACTCGAATCACTCGTCGCAGAACTCAAGGCCGCAAAGCCGAGTCTGTTGCTTGCGGGCGGCACTGGCCCGAATGCCACGGCGCTTGGCGTCGCAATCAACGAGCTGAACAAGGCGCTCGGCAACGTTGGCCAGACCATCAAGCCCGGCGAAGGCTCCCAGGCGTTTGATGGGCTCGCGTCGCACGCCGCGGTGCGTGACGCCGCCGATCGCATGGCGGCTGGAAAGGTGTCCATCGCGTTTGTGCGCGGCGCCGATCCAGTCCACTCGACGCCCGCCGGCGTGAAGTTCGCCGAGGCGTTTGCGAAGGTGCCGTTCAAAGTCTCGTTCTCGAGCTATCCCGACGCGACCACGCAACTCTGCGATCTCGTGCTGCCGGACAATCACTCGCTCGAAAGCTGGGGCGATGCGGAACCGGTGAAGGGCACGCTTTCGCTGCAGCAGCCGACGATGGATCCGGTGTTCAACACGCGCGCTACGGCGGACGTGCTGATCGCGATCGCGAAGGCCGACGCAGCGATGGCCGGCAAGTATCCGACGGACTACCGCGCGTACATCGCGGCTCGCGTAGGCGGCAACACCGCGCTCGCCGCTGCGCTCCCAACGGCGGTCGCCAAGGGATCGTCAGCCAGTGCGCCGGCGCCGAAGGCCGTGTCCGCCAAGCCCGGCGGCACGAGCACTGGTGACTACTTCCTTCAGGTCTACACCTCACCGGTGGTCGGCGATGGCCGCGGCGCGAACAAGCCGTGGCTGCAGGAACTGCCAGACCCCGTCACGAAGATTGCGTGGCAGACGGTGATTGAAATCCATCCGGACACGGCGCGCAAGCTTAGCGTCGAGTCGGGAGAGCACGTCACCGTCACGACGAGCACCGGTTCGATCACGGCGCCGGCGTATCTGTACATCGGCATTCGCCCCGACACGATCGCGGTGGCGACGGGTCGCGGTCACACGGCATACGGACGCTATGCCAACGGCTGCGGTTTGAATGCCATGTCGTTGCTCGGCGCGGCTGAAGACATGCGCTCGGGCCAGTTCGTCATGACGGGCACGAAGGCGTCGCTCGTCAAGGCGGCTGGCAAGTCGCGCATGGTCACGACCGAAGGTTCGGCGCGCCAGCATGATCGCGGAATCGCGCAGGCGGTCACGCTTGATCAGCTGAAGGCCGGCGAGGGTGGGGAAGAGCTGCACTACTTCCCCGGGCAGGCCGACAAGGTTGGATTCCTCCCGGGGCTTCGCGCACCGGTTGCCAACGATGCACAGGGCGACCTCGGCGATCCGAACTCCGGCAAAAAGGGCCAGTACAATCCCGAGCACTGGAGCGGCGTCGCCAAGCGCCGCTGGGCGATGGTGGTTGACCTCGCCCGTTGCACCGGCTGCTCGGCCTGCGTCACGGCCTGCTACTCTGAAAACAACATTCCGACCGTTGGCGCCCCTTGGCAGGGACCACAGTTCTGGCCCGACCGCACCGGCTTCGGTGCCAACGTTACGCGTAACCGCGAAATGGCCTGGATCCGACTCGAGCGCTACTTCGAGATCGATCGCGAGCCGAAGGATGTCGAGTTCAATCCGGACTTCGACACGCGCGTGATTCCCATGATGTGCCAGCACTGCGGCAATGCGCCGTGCGAGCCCGTTTGCCCGGTGTACGCGACGTACCACTCACCGGACGGCCTGAACGTTCAGGTCTATAACCGCTGCGTGGGCACGCGCTATTGCTCCAATGGCTGCCCCTACAAGGTCCGCTATTTCAACTGGTTCGGCTTCGGTGAGCCCAACCGGACGCAGTACGCGTTCCCTGAGCCGCTCAACTGGCAGCTCAACCCGGACGTCACCGTCCGCGGAAAGGGCGTCATGGAGAAGTGCACCTTCTGCGTGCAGCGCATTCGTGAAGCCGAGAATCGCGCCACGCTCGAGCATCGCGAGCTGGAGCCCGATGAATTCACGGTAGCCTGCGCACAGGCCTGCCCGTCGCGCGCGATCGTCTTTGGCGACGCGGCCGATGAGAAGTGGGCGGTTGCCAAGCTCATTGACGACACGCGCGCCTATCACGTGTTCGAAGAACTCAACACCTATACCGCGGTGGTCTACTTGCGGAAGGTCAACCATCCGGCGCCCGGTGGAAACACCGCGACGGCCAAGGCATAGGGGGCGCGAACATGGCTACGCTCTCTCAGCCCGATTTCAACACCGACGGACCGAAGCGCCCCAACATCGCGAAGGCAGGCTTGCAGCTGCCCGCGGTGAAGGACTACGCCCAGGTGGATCGCGAAATCATCGGCACGCTCAAGCCGACGAAGGCGTGGTTCATCCTGCTGATGACGGCGATGAGCTGTCTCGCCATCGGCGCACTCAGCTGGACCTACCAGATTCACGAAGGCCTCGGCGTCGCCGGCTATTCGCCGCCGGTGATGTGGGGCGTGTACATCATCACGTTCGTGTTCTGGATCGGTATCGGTCACGCCGGGACGCTCATCTCGGCGATTCTCTATCTCTTCCGCGCCGGCTTCCGCACCACGATTTACCGCTGCGCCGAAGCGATGACGGTGTTTGCTGTCATGACCGCTGGTCTCTTTCCGATCATCCACATTGGGCGGCCCTGGAAGTTCTTCTGGCTGATTCCGTATCCGAACTGGCGACTGCTGTGGCCGAACTTCAAGTCGCCGCTCGTCTGGGACGTTTTCGCTATTTCGACGTACTTGACCATTTCGGTCACCTTCCTCTTCATCGGACTCCTCCCCGACATCGCGACGCTGCGTGATGTCGAGAAGAACCCGATCAAGAAGCAGATGCTGTCGCTGCTCTCGTTCGGGTGGCGGAACAGCGAGAACGAATGGCGCCACTTTGCTCGCGCCTACCTGTTCTTGGCGGCCTTCTCCACGCCGCTCGTGCTCTCGGTGCACTCCGTCGTTTCCTTCGACTTCTCGATGGCATTGGTGCCGGGCTGGCACACCACGATTTTTGCGCCGTATTTCGTCGCCGGCGCGATTTTCTCCGGCATGGGCATGGTCTACACGATCATCATCCCCATTCGGAAATGGTTCAAGCTCGAGCACTACGTCACGTTGAATGTGATGGACGCTGGCGCCAAGCTCACGCTCTTCACGTCGATGGTTGTTGGATGCGCCTACCTCGTTGAGTTCTTCATCGCCTGGTACGGCGGCGTGAAGGTGGAGCAGGAGTACTTCTACAACCGTGTGTTCGGTCAGTGGTGGTACGCCGCCTGGATCATGCTCACCTGCAACATGATCCTCCCGCTCTCGCTCTTCTCGCAGAAGCTTCGCCGCAACCCGGCCTGGCTCTTCATTCTGTCGATCTTCATCAACATCGGCATGTGGTTCGAGCGCTTCGTCATCATCGTGCCCGGCCTCTCGCACGAGTTCGAGCCCTGGCAGTGGGCGGGCTACCGGCCCACCTGGGTGGACTTCGGTATCCTGCTCGGATCATTCGGTTGGTTCTTCATGTGGTTCCTGCTCTTCGTGCGGCAGTTGCCGGTGTTGGCGATTTCCGAAATCAAGGAAATCGTGCCGCCGCGAATGAAGAACCCTGCCGCGCAAGGAGGGCACTAACATGGCACAGGGTATGCTTGGGGCCTTCCTCGAGCTTGACTCGGCCTGTGAAGCCATTGCCGCGCTGCGCAAGCAGAACGTCGGCAAGATCACCGTCTTCACACCGACGCCGCGGCACGAGTTTGAACATGCGCTGCAGCCGCCGCGCAGTCCCGTTCGTATGTATACGCTGATCGGCGCGCTTTCGGGGGCGACGTTCGGCTACTGGGTGTCCATCTGGGGTTCGAACTACTGGCCGCTCATTGTCGGCGGCAAGGCGATCTCCACCTTGATTCCCTACACGATCTTTGCCTTCGAACTCATGGTGCTCGTCGGCGGTCTCTCGACCGTCGCGGGGCTCTTCATTCATGCGCAGGTGCCGCGCCTCACGATGACCGTCGGGTACGACCCGCGGTTCTCGGGGTCGCACTACGGCGTCTGGGTGGAATGCGCGCCGGAGCGCTTGAAAGAAGCGGAAACCATCTTGCGCCAGGCCGGCGCGGAGGATGTGCGCGGTGAGCAATAACATCATGTCGCGCCGCATCTGGGTCGCGTTGGCCGTCGTGCCATTTGTCGGCGCCTGCGACTGGATGACCGACTTCAAGCAGCAGCCATCGGTCGGACCTTGGCAGAACTTCAGCACCGATTCAGCCGCGGGGCGCGGATTCCGCGGCCAGCCGGCGAACAGTGTAAACACGCACGGCGCGCAGGTCGCAGGATTTACGATCAGCTACGCCGGCCTTCCGGGAACGATTGATTCGTTTACCGTCGTCAAGAATCCAACGACGGCCGATGCGAAGTCGATTGCCAACGGGCACACCTACTACGCCATCAACTGCGCCGTTTGCCATGGTGATGTCGGCGATGGCAACGGCACACTGAAGCAGCTCAATCCGATGTACGGGTTTGCGCCGTCCCTCATGACCGATCAGGCCAAGAATCGCAGCGACGGATACCTCTTCGGCATGATCCGCAACGGGCGCGGCCTCATGCCGCCGTACAACCGTATCGAAGAAATGGATCGTTGGGACGTGGTCAACTACCTCCGTGGCCTGCAGGGCAAGCTCTCGGCGCCGGTTGCCACCGGTCCGGTGGGTCTCCCGGGCGAGACGGGCGACAAACTGCCTGGTGCTACCGCGGTCGGCCCAACAGTCCCGGCCAAGTACACGAAGTCCACCATCATGCCGACTCCCATCGGCGAGAAGAAGAAGGAGGGCCATCCATGAGCGAGCACGGAAGTTTGGCCGCGCCAACTCGTGAACGCGTTATCGCCGCCGGCGCACCGTCGGTGACGGGCCGCATTCGTCAGGTGTCCATGGTGCTGGCGATCGTCGGCATGCTGACCTTCGCGTACGGTGCCTTCACCGGCAACGATCGCGCCTGGCATGCGTTCCACGTCAACTGGCTCTTTTTCTCGGTCATCTCCTCGGCCGCGGTCATGTTCGTTGCGGTGCAGCGCATCACCACCGCGCGCTGGTCGCGCGGCATCATCCGCTTCCTTGAGGGATACGCCGCCTTCCTGCCCTTCGCCTGGATCGCGCTCGTGCTCATGGTGCTCGCGGGCCGAGCGCATGTCTATCCGTGGTGGACCACGCTTGCCGAGCTGCAGCATGAAAAGCAGATCTACCTCGGGCATCAGTTCTTCGCGCTGCGCAGTGTGGGTGTGTTCACCGCATTGACGGCGCTGCAGCTCTGGTACACCTGGACGTCGGTGCGGCTCGATGTCGGCATCTCGCCTGAGGGCGGCGCGTCGTGGGCGGCTGGCCTGCGTGCGAAGATGCGCGCCAACTTCGGCGAAGAGCGTCGTGAGCTGCACAGCACGCATTCGCTCCAGGGCAAGCTCGCCGTCATCATGGCGCTCGTGTTTGGCTTCGGCTGGTGTGTCCTGGCGTGGGACCAGTCGATGACGCTCGACCCGCACTTCTTCAGCACGATGTACGGCTGGCAGGTGTTCATGGGCGGCTGGCTCATCGCCCTGATGAGCCTTTCCGGCATGGTGCGTTTCTGGCGCATGCGGCTCGGTGCCGAAGATCTCGTCACCGAGGCGCACTATCACGACATCGGCAAGCTCTGCTTCGGGTTCACCGCGTTCTGGGGCTACATCACCTTCGCCCAGTTCCTGGTTATCTGGTACGGCAACATGCCGGAAGAAACCCACTTCTTCACGCAGCGCCTGACCCATGCGTGGACGAACTGGACCGTCGCGATTGCCGTCCTGACGTTCGTGCTTCCGTTCTTCGGCTTGCTCTCGGTGAAGGCCAAGACCTTCTCGCCGACGATGCTCTTCTTTGCGGCCTGCAGCGCACTCGGCATCTGGATTCAGCGCTACATCGAGGTGTACCCCTCGGTCTATGGTGCCGTGAGCAATGCGCCGTTCAGCTACTGGGAAGTATTGATTACGCTCGGCTACCTCGGCGTCTGGGGCTGGAGCTATACGTCGTTCATGGACGCCTTCCCGAAGTTCCGCGTGTTCCTGCTCACTTCGCCCTACCGCGATGAAGTGCAGGTGCCGGTCGACGCGGAGACGATGGAGCCGCTTCCGGCGCACGAATAGCAGGCGATTTGTGCTCGACAGAGGGCGGGCCTTCGGGCCCGCCCTCTGCTTATATTTGACCGGGTACGGGGCGTTAGCTCAGCTGGGAGAGCGCCTGGTTTGCAACCAGGAGGTCATCGGTTCGATCCCGATACGCTCCACTGCCACCTTCGTGTGAACCCTTCAGAGGCGGACCTCGCGATTGATGCGCGAATGCTCGCGCGGCGCTTCGGTGCACGTTGGGTATTGCGTGGGGTTTCGCTTGCACTTCGCTCAGGCGAAGCCGCGGGCCTCGTCGGCGACAATGGGTCGGGCAAGAGTACGCTGCTCCGACTCCTCTGCACGCTGATCCGTCCCAACGCCGGCTCGGCCACAATCTTCGGCGCCGACGTCGTGAAGTCCGCCGACCGCGTCAGAGAGCTCGTTGGATTCCTCTCGCCGGTCCCCGGCGTCTATGATGATCTCACGGCCCGCGAGAACGTGCGTTTTGCCGCCACGATGCTCGGCCGCCCGGCAGCCCAGGCCGATGCGGCGCTCGAGCGTGTCGGGCTGGTCCACGTCGCGTCGGAACGCGTTCGTGGATTTTCCAGCGGCATGCTGCGGCGTCTCTCGCTCGCGCGGCTGCTCGTGCAGGCGCCGCGCCTGATTCTCCTTGATGAGCCCTATAACAATTTTGACGCACAGGGCATCGAACTCGTGAATGCAGTCATACGCGAAACCGTCGCGCGGGGTGGGTCCGCCCTCGTGGTGGTGCACGACGTGGGTTTGGCCGCGCCGGTAGTGGCCCGCTGGTTCGGTCTCCGCGACGGGAAGATCGAGCCGCTCGCTGGTGCCCCGACGCGCGGAGTCGCGCCGGCGGGCGCGTTCGCGAGCAGTGGGGCGGTGCACTAATGGACCGCTAATGGCGTTCCGCGACGAATGGGCGCGTGCCCGCGCCGTGGCGTGGAAGGATCTCACCACCGAGCGGCGCTCAAAGGCGGGATTCAACTCCGTCGCGGCCCTTGCCGTGACGATTCTCGTGCTCTTCGGGTTCGCACTTGGGCCCGACACCGAGGCCGCCCGAGCGGCCGCACCTGGCGCGCTCTGGCTTTCAGCGCTGTTTGCCGGCGTACTCGCGTTCAATCGCTCGTATCAGGTGGAACTGGATGGCGGTGCGCTTGAGCCGCTGCTCCTCTACCCAGGTGCGCGGCGTTCGCTCTTTGCCGGCAAGTTGATGGCGAACTTCGTGTTCGTCGCGCTGCTGATGGCCATCGTCATCGTCGTGAGCCTCGTGCTGTTCCACGTGGCGGTTCCCGCTGCCTGGCCCATGCTCCTGCTCGTGGTCCTCTTCGGCACGATCGGGCTGGTGACCCTCGGTACCTTCTACGCCGCCATGGCGAGCCGCAGCCGGGCGCGCGAAGTGCTCCTGCCGCTCCTGCTCTTTCCGATGCTGGTGCCCGTGCTCCTCGCGGCCATGCAGGCGACCAAGGCGATTCTCGACGGCGACATCATGCACGAAGCCGGTGCGTGGATAAGCTTATTGGTAGCGTTCGACCTGATCTTTCTCATCGCGACGTTCTTCACATTTGACTACGTCATCGAGGCATAGCGCCGCCATGACTTCCGTGAACGCACAAACGACTCTCCAAGCCCCAGCACAGGGACGGTCCACCGGGTTTGGGTGGTTCGCCGTGCTCTTCCTCATTGCCGCGCAGGTGACGGCGATTGTGATTTCGCCGCCGGACCGGGACATGGGAGATCTGCAGAAGATCATGTATGTCCACTTTCCGGTGGCGCTGAACACCTTCACCTGTTTCTTCGTGGTCCTCCTGTTCAGCGTGCGCTTTCTCTGGCAGCGTCGCGAGCAGGATGACCTGCTTGCTGCCTCGGCGGCAGAAGTGGGAACGATCATGACCGGGCTCACCCTCGCGCTCGGAATGCTCTGGGGCCGGCCGGCGTGGGGGGTCTGGTGGGTCTGGGATCCGCGCCTGACGTCTACGCTCGTGCTCTTCCTGATTTTTGCGGGCTACCTGGCGCTGCGGGAATTTGTGGAGGATCCAGAGCGCCGCGGCGTCTGGAGCGCGGCAGTTGGAATTCTCGGTGCGCTGAATGTGCCTATCGTGTACATGTCCGTTCGGTGGTGGCGCACGTTGCATCAGGTCCAGTCCAGCCCGAGTACGGTGGATCCCTCGTACGTGATTGGCATCAGGCTGAACCTGACGGCGGTGCTGCTCCTGACGATCTTTCTGATATGGCGCCGGTACGAGGCTGCCCTCACGGAGCGCGCGGCTGAACACGTATTGCAGACGGCTGCTCTGGGAGGAGCCAATGCCTGAGAACATCTACTTTGTCACGGCGGCATATGTCGCGACGTGGCTTGTGATCATCGGATATCTGCTCCGCCTGCGCGCGCTGATGGCACGCGCGCGTGAGTCGCTGGCGCACGCGAACGCCAGTGGAGCGGCATCGTGACGGCCCCGATGACACCTCCGGAGACGGGCGCTCCGCGCAAACGGTCTCTGGTGCTTCCGATCACGGCCGTCGTCGTCCTCGTCGGCGCTTTCGGGTGGCTCATCTGGGGTGGGCTCGACAAGAACGTCGTCTTCTTCCTCACGCCCAATGAACTGCTCGCCAAGGGCACGGGGGGCATGAACGTGCCCGTCCGGCTCGGCGGTCAGGTGAAACCCGGCACGGTGAAGTGGGATGACAAGACGCTCGATTTGCGCTTTGATGTCGTGGACACCAACGGAACCGGCATGATCCATGTGAAGTCGAAGGGTGCTCCTCCGCAGATGTTTCGCGATGGCATGGGCGTGGTGGTCGAAGGCCGGTTCGGCGCGGACTCGCTATTCCAGAGCAGCCAGCTGATGGTCAAGCACTCGAATGAGTATCGCGCTCCAAAGGCGGGCGAAAAGCCACAGGAGATGTACAAGTCGCTGATGAAAGGCTCGGGTCAGTGACGCGATTGCTGGCGGTCGATGCACTCTGGTTTGGCCTGATCGTCTGCGCGATTGGCGGCATCATCGCGCCAATCGGGATTGGCCGCGGGAAGCAGCGCGACGCGTGGATCGCCGTCGCGCAGGGCGCTGTCTATGCGAACTTTGCGCTCATCACGGTCGCAGCGGGCGCGATGATGTGGGCGCTCGCGCGCCATGATTTCTCGATTTCGTATGTGGCACAGGTCGGCAGTCGCGCCACCCCGATGTTCTACACGGTGATTTCGCTCTGGGGCGCGCTCGAAGGTTCGATCCTCTTCTGGGCCTGGGTGCTTGCGCTGTACTCCGTCGGCGTGGTCTGGCTCAACCGAAAGCGGCCCGGCCTCCTCGTGCCGTACGCGTCGGCGGCGTTGCTGGCGATCGCGCTCTTCTTTCATGTGTTGCTCGTCGGCCCGGCGAATCCGTTTCATCTGGTGTCGCCGGTGCCGCTCGACGGCCCCGGTCCCAATCCGCTCCTCCAGAATCACATCCTGATGGCGGTGCATCCACCGCTGCTCTACCTCGGCTACGTCGGGATGTCGGTGCCTTTCGCGTTCGCCGTTGGCGCGGTGCTTTCGGGCGAGATCACAAACGCCGATTGGATGCGCCTCACGCGCCGCTGGACGCTGACGGCCTGGGCGTTTCTCTCCGCGGCCATCATCGCCGGTATGTGGTGGTCGTACGAAGTACTGGGCTGGGGCGGGTACTGGGCCTGGGATCCGGTCGAAAACGCGTCTTTCATTCCCTGGCTCACCGCGACGGCCTACTTGCACTCGGTGATGGTGCAGGAGCGGCGCGACATGCTGCGCTTGTGGAACCTTAACCTTGTTGTGGGCACGTTCGTGCTGACGATTCTGGGAACGTTCCTCACGCGCAGCGGCATCATTTCGTCGGTGCATGCGTTCACGCAGGGCACGATCGGGTACTACTTCCTCGCGTTCATTGCAATCGTACTCGTCGGTGCGCTCGCGATGGTGGCCGGGAACTCCGACAAACTTCGGGCTCCCGGGAAGCTCGACGCCGCGCTCTCGCGCGAAACGGTCTTTCTGCTCAACAACCTGTTGCTCACGGTGTTCATGTTCACCGTGCTCATTGGCACGCTCTTTCCGCTCGTGGCAGAGGCCGTCCGCGGCGTAAAGGTCAGCGTCGGCGAGCCGTTCTATAATCGGATGACGCTGCCCGTGATGGTGGCGCTCCTCTTTCTGATGGGCGTGGGGCCGGCGCTGCCATGGAAGCGCGGCAACATGGACGACCTCAAGCGAAAGATGTTGCCAGGGCTCATCGTGGCGGCCATGGTTGCGACTATCGTCGTCGGAGTTGGCGCGAAGAGTGTCTACGCGGTGCTCGCCTTTTCGTTCGTCGGCTTCGCGGGCACCATGAACGTGATGGAGTTCGTGATCGGCGCGCGGGCGCGGGTCAGCGCGCATGCCGAAAGGTTTGGTACGGCGCTCCTGCGCCTGGTCGCCGGCAATCGTCGGCGCTACGGCGGCTATATCGCCCACATGGGCATCTTCGTCGCGGCCACCGGAATCGCAGCAAGTTCCACGTTTCGTTCTGAAGGCGAAGCCACGCTGAAGCCGGGTCAGTCCATGGTTGTCGGCAAAACCACGGCGCGATTGAAGGACGTGTGGGGTCGTGAGGAGAAGCAGCGGTCGGTGATAGGCGCTACGGTCGAGCTTGTGCGAGACGGCGCGGTGTACGCCTCGCTCACGCCGCGCATGAACTTCTATCCTACCTCGCAGCAGCCGATTCCCACGCCTGACGTGCGCAGCACGCCCTTTGGCGACACGTACATGAACTTGATGTCGTTTCAGCAGGACGGATCATCGGCCACCATCAAGGTGATCCTCGAGCCGCTTGTCCCGTGGATCTGGATGGGCGGCGGCATCATCGTGCTCGGCGCTCTCGTGTCGGCCTGGCCCGTAAGGAAACTCGCGTGAACTGGCGTCGCGCCGCGCTGGCGGCGGCGGCAGCTGCGCCGGTCATCGCCCTGCTCGCGTGGGGAATGACGCGCGACCCGAAGGAAATTGTCTCGCCGCTGCCCGGACGGAATGCTCCGGAGTTCGCGCTCGGCGTCTTTGCGCCCGGCGAACCACCGCTCGCGCGAAAAGTTGGCGACACGATCGCGCTCGCGTCCATGCGCGGCAAGATTGTCGTGTTCAACTTCTGGGCATCGTGGTGCCTCGAGTGCCGCGTCGAACACAAGGATCTTTCGTTCGTCGCGCAGCAGAACGCCTCCAAATCCGTGCAGTTCGTCGGCGTGCTCTACAACGACGTGCCGTCGGCCGGACTCGAGTGGATCGGCAAGATGGGAGGACAGGCGTATCCCTCTGTGCTCGACCAAGGGGCCCGCACGGCCATCGACTACGGGCTCTACGGCGTCCCTGAGACTTTCGTGATCGACGCTGCCGGGCGCGTGGCCTACAAGCACACCGGACCAATTCCTGCCGCCCTGCTCCAAGCGAAGATCGACTCACTGCTCGCTGCGCCAGCGGTGCAGTCGCCAGCGGTGCAGTCGCCGGCGTCGCGATGATCGCGTTGGTCGCGGTCGTCGTGGCGGCGACCCTCGCCCTGGCATCGCCGCAGGTAGTCACGCCGCCACCGGTATCGGCGATCGTAGTACCGACCCAGCGGTCTACCGCCGACTCAATCCTCGAAGCGCGCACCACCGAAGTGGCCAAAGGCCTTCGCTGCCCCATCTGTCAGGGGTTGTCCATTCAGGACTCTCCCTCCGAAATCTCGCAGCAGATGCGCGCGTTGGTCAAAGAGCAGCTCAGGACAGGGAAGTCGCCCGATGACGTGCGCGCCTATTTCGTCTCCAAGTACAGCGAATGGATTTTGCTTGCACCAGAGGCGAAGGGATTCAACCTCGTCGCCTACCTTGCGCCGGCACTCCTTTTTCTCGGCGGACTCGGCACGATCGCGCTCGTGGTTCGCCGATGGACCGCTGCAGGCGAATCTGCAGGCGAATCCGCAGGCGAATCCGCTGTGGCACAGGGTGCGGTGGCCGCTGACGCCGGCCAGTCGACGCAACCGGACTGACGCGTCGTTGCCGACGCGCCCTGGCGCGCGCGAACCTACGGACAGCGGCGTTATCTTTGATCGATGACAATCCCCGCCGTCGGCGTAACGGCTCCCGACTTCACGCTCGCCTACACGACGGGGTCGACGATCACGCTGTCATCATTTCGCGGGTCGAAGCACGTCTTGATCGCGTTCTTTCCACTGGCGTTCACCTCGACCTGCACGGCCGAAGTCTGTGCGTTCAACGAGGACTACTCGCAGTTCGCCGCGAAGGACGTGCTCGTGCTGCCGATCAGCGTGGATTCGGTGCAGACATTACGTGAGTTCAAGACGAAGCACGCGATCACCGTGGAGATGGCCAGTGATTTCAAGCGCGATACCTCGCGCGCCTACGGCGTGCTGAACGATGAAAAGTTCTACTCCAATCGCGCATACTTTCTCGTGGACTTCGCTGGCGTGATCCGCTGGACCCACGTGGAATCGGCGAACGGGGAAAAGCGTGAAAACACGGAACTGCTGGCGGCCATCGCAGCGTTGGCGCATTAATCAGGGCGATGACCGCGAGCAGTCCCGCCACCTCCCTCGGAATGACCTCCACGCCGACACGCGTGCTCGAGGCGCTCAACGCCATTATCGCCGAGCTGGCCGGCGAGCGGGCGCTTGAGGCATCGCTGGTGTCGACCCTCGAGTCGCTCCGCAATGTGCTCGCTGCTGACGAGGCCGCCATCTGGCTGCCGTCCGCGAGTGGCATGGTCCGCGCGTGGGGTGCGGGTCCCGCGAGTATCTCGGCCGCCGAAGTCGATTCGATCGTCGCCTCCGGCTCGGCGCAGAGCAACACGATTATCGCCGCGCGCATTGCCGGCTCCGACAAGCGTGCGGGTGTGCTGGCCGCGCGCGTTACACGGCCGCTCGCTGCAGAGGAGCGCCTCCTCGTTGGGGCCGTGGCCAATCTCCTTGGACCCGAGCTCGCGCACGCCGAAAAGAGCCGCCGGCTCGAAGTCGAAGTCGAAGTCCGCACCGCGGAAACCGACCGAGAGCGTCGTTTCACCGACAAGATCATCGACTCACTGCCGGTGGGCTTATACGTCATCGACCGCGAATACCGGATTCAGGCCTGGAATCGCAAGCGCGAAACCGGCATGCAGGGCGTGTCGCGCGAAGAGGCGCTCGGCCGCACGATTTTCGAAATCCTTCATCGCCAGCCGTCCGAGATGATTCGTCGCGAGTTCGACGACGTGTTCACGACGGGGCGCATCCAGGAATACCAGACGGAGTCACTCGCCACGGGCGAGCTCCGAACCTATCGCATTTCGAAGATTCCCATGCGCCTGGGAGATTCTGGCGTGACGCATGTCATCACGATCGGTGAAGATGTCACCGACTGGAAGGAAGCGCAGACCCGCTTCGCCCACGCTGAAAAGCTCGCCGCCATCGGCCAGCTGGCCGCCGGTGTCATGCACGAGATCAACAATCCGCTCGCCACCATCGCGGCTATCGCCGAGAGCCTCGAGTTCAAGGTGGAAGACGCCCAGAAGGCCGGTGCGGTGATCTCGCCCGATGTGAACGAGTATCTGCACATCATCGACAACGAAGTCGCGCGTTGCAAGCAGATCGTGGATGGCCTGCTCGATTTCAGCCGGCCCAAGCGGCTACTGCGTGAGCGCGTGGATCTCAATGAAGTGATCGAGCGAACCCTGTTGCTGTTGAAGCACCATGTGCGCTTCAAGAAGATCAACGTCGTCCGGGATCTCGCGCCGGATCTCCTTCGCGTCCCCAAGGCTAGCAGCGAACAGCTCGTGCAGGTGTTCATGGCGCTGCTCCTGAACGCCATGGATGCAATGGTCGGCCGGCACGGATCGGTGACGATTCGCACCAAGCCTGGTCGCAACGCCACCGAAGGCCTGATGGCCGAGGTGGTGGATCAGGGCACCGGCATTCCGCGTTCAGAGCTGAACAAGATTTTCGAGCCGTTCTACACCACCAAGGATCCGGGGAAAGGCACCGGGCTTGGTCTTTCGATCTGCTATGGCATCGTGCAGGAGCATGGGGGCCGGATGGAAGTGGACAGCATCGCCGGACAGGGGAGCACGTTCCGGATGATTCTTCCGAGCGTGGACGCCTCGTGAGCGCCGCTGCCGCGTGTGAAATCCGCAACGGCGAAGACGAGCCGGCTGATTCGTCTACGTCGCGCCCCTCCTTCGCGCGCGAAGGCGGACACCACGGCCGAGCCGCGGGGCTCGTCGGAGTTGCCGCCAAGACGCTCTGCCTCAAAAGTCGGGAATACGGCTTCGAGAGGCCGCAGCAGGCGCGCGGCGCATGAAAATCCTCGTCATCGAAGATGATCCGACCGTCGGACGTTTTGTCAAGCGCGGGCTCGAAGAGCAGCGCTACTCGGTGGATCTCGTCGCAGACGGCGATGAAGGCGAACGGCTCGCGGCGTCGCAGCCCTACGATCTGGTCATCCTCGATCTTCGCCTGCCACGGCGTTCCGGTCTTGAAGTCCTGCGAAACCTCCGCGCGCGCGGATACGAGCGGCCGGTCATCGTGCTCACGGCGCAGGACGCAGTGGACGCGAAAGTCGAGACGCTTCGCGCCGGCGCCGATGACTACGTCACGAAACCGTTTGCGTTCGAAGAGCTGCTCGCGCGCGTAGAAGCTATCTCCCGCCGTCCGCGCGCCATCGCCTCACCGGTGCTCAAGGTGGGCGATCTCGAACTCGATATTGATTCGCACGAGGTCAGGCATGGCGGCCACGCCATTGATCTCACGCCGAAAGAGTTTCTGGTCCTCGAGTATCTGATGCGCCACGCGGGAAAGGTGATGAGCCGCACGCTTATCACGGAGTACGCGTGGGGCTATCACTTCGATTCGGGCACCAACATCGTGGACGTGGTCATCAACCATCTCCGCAAGAAAATCGACGGCGGTGGAAAGAAGAAGCTGATTACGACCGTCCGCGGCGTCGGATACGTCGTCAAAGCCTAGGCGACCCCAGGACACCCCGTGGCATCCGTCCGATCGCGCATCACCGTCGCGTACAGTGTCGCGACGATCATCAGCCTGAGTGTGCTGGCCGTGCTCTTCGGCGTTGAGCGCTACGTCGGCGTTGAGCAGGATCTCGCCGAACGCACGACGCGCACCGCCGCGCTTGCCGCGCGGGTCATCGAACGCCAGGGCGTGCAGGGCGTAACGCTCGACACCGCGTACGCCGCCGGCAACATGTTCAACCTCGGCGTGACGCGTGTGCTCGACGAGCTCAACGGCTACTACATCGTCGTTGCCGATTCGACGGGCCGCATTCTCTACTGGTCGGAGCCGGTGCGTCGGATCTATTACCGCGGCTACGATGAAACGCTCCCGCCGGCGCAGCGGGCCCTGTATCGCATCGAGTTCGACAGCATCCGGAATGCCGCGCTCGGGATCGTCAATGCCGCCACGCCGCGCCGCGTGCAGCTCTCCACCGAGCAGGTGCTGATGACGGCCCATCTGCCAGGCCAGCCGCTCCCCGGTGGGGTACGCCGTATCGTGGTTGGTATCTCCACCCAGCGACTCCGCGACGTGGTCTCCGAATCCATCAGTCTCGCGGTGCTGGCGTCACCGGTCCTGCTCGGGCTCTCCATTGGCGTCGCGTGGATGCTCTCGGGCCGCGTCCTTGAGCCGATCGACCGCATGGTGGACGATGTCGCCGCCATTACGGACGGACGGTCGCTGCATCGGCGCGTCGTCCTCGAATCCGAAACCACCGATGAGCTCGGCCGCCTCGGCCAGACCGTCAATGACATGATCGCGCGTCTCGAAACCTCATTCAGCTCGCTCCGCCGCTTCACTGCCGACGCGAGCCACGAGCTGCGAACCCCCCTCACGGTCATCCGCGCTGACGTCGAACGCGCCATGAGCGTCGAAGACCAGTATGAAAAGGCTGTCGCGCTCGAGGAGGCGCTCCAGCAGGTCTCGCGCATGACCGGCCTCGTCGAGTCGCTGTTGACGCTGGCTCGATCCGACGAAGGTCGTTTCGACATTATCCGCGAACCGGTGCCGCTCGAACCCCTGTTCCGCGAAGTGGTCGAAACGGCGACGATCCTCGGCGAAGACGCTGGGATTACCGTCACGCTTCCTGTCATCCAGCCTGTCACCGTATCGGCCGACGCCGAGCGTCTGCGGCAGCTGTTCCTGAATCTTGCCACCAACGCCATCAAATACACCCCGCGCGGTGGCATGATCGAGCTTTCACTGGAAACGCGCCACGATGAGGCCATCGTGACCGTGCGCGACAACGGGATTGGCATCGCCGCCGCGGACCTGCCGTTCATCTTCGACCGTTTCTGGCGCGTGGACACGGTTCGGTCTCGCTCAGAGGGGAGCGGGGTGGGCCTCGGATTGGCCATTTGCCAGTGGATCGCGCAGGCCCACAACGGCCGAATCGACGTCACGTCGCGACTCGGTCGTGGGTCAACCTTCACTGTGGTACTTCCGGCGCACCGGTCAAAGGGGGAGAACTCCTAACTCGGCCTTAAGCAATTCTTAATCTTTCGGCTATTACCACGTCATGGCGCTACCTGTACTTTCTTGTGTCGCAGGTGGCTTCGCGTTCACACCACGCACGAGGTGCCCTTTTGTTTAACAACCTGCTCGAGTCAAGACCGGTCAAGGCGCGCTCGACCTTCAGCACTGTTATGAGCCTCGTGTTTCACACGGTGCTCATCGCGCTGGCGGTCAAGGCAACGCTTCAGGCCACGCAGGAGAAGGAAAAGATTGAAGAGAAGGTGAGTTTCGTCGAAGTGAAGAAAGACGAACCACCTCCGCCGAAGCCCCCGCCGCAAGAAGCCCCGCCACCACCGCAGAGCTTCCAGGTACTCACCGCTCCGGTGAATATCCCGAACGTGCTCCCCGACATCGACCTTACCGCGAAGCTCACGAACGAAAGTGACTTCACGGGCAAGGGTATTCAGTCGGCCAAAGCGAGCACGAACATGGCCAAGCCGGAAGGCGACCAGCCGTACTTCGAGTTCATGGTCGAAAAGCCGGTGACGGAGCAGTCGAATACCCAGCGACCGCGGTATCCCGACATTCTCAAGTCCGCCGGCGTCGAGGGTGAAGTCCTTGCCCAGTTCGTCGTCGACACGACAGGTCATGTCGAGATCAACACGTTCAAGGTGCTCAAGACGTCGCATGAGCTTTTCGCGGCGGCCGTTCGCTCGGCACTGCCGGGCATGCGATTCATTCCGGCCGAAGTGGGCCAGAAGCGTGTACGTCAGCTCGTTCAGCAGCCATTCGTCTTCGCGATTTCCAAGTAAGCGCCTCCTTTTCCTACACGTTCCAGGAGACACCTAAGTTATGAATCTCTCGCTTATCGATCTCTACGGCACCATGGGCGGGTTCGCCAAGGGCATCATCGCCACCCTGGCGATCATGTCCATCTGGTCGCTCACCGTCATGATCCAGAAGTGGTGGTTCCTGCGCTCCGCACAGTCCGAGACGCGCAAGTTCGCCCCTGAGTTCTCGCAGTTCCTCGAAGAAGACAACCTCACGGAAGCGATCAAGCTGGCCGAGGGCTACAAGAAGTCGCATGTCGCCCGCGTGCTCGGCAACGCCCTGTCGGAAATCAAGCCGCTCATCGCGGACGGTTCGGTGACGGTGTCGGACATCAACTCGGCAGAGCGCGCGATCGAGCGTGAAATGCTGATGACGATCGTCCTCATCAAGCGCGGCCTGGGCATTCTGGCCACGACGGGTTCGACCGCACCGTTCGTCGGTCTGCTCGGCACGACGATGGGCATCGTGAACGCCTTCACGGGCATGGCCACGTCGGGCGGCGGCGGACTCGGCGCCATCTCGGCCGGTATCGCAGAAGCTCTTATCACGACGGCATTCGGCCTCATGGTCGCCATCCCGGCCGTGTGGGCGTACAACTATTTCCAGACGAAGGTCGACAACATCACGGCCGAAATGACGTATTCGTCGAAGGAAATGATCGACTATCTCATCAAGGGCGTCTCGGGCGAGTTCGGCCGTAGCCGCTTCACGCGCGAGTTCAACACGGCTGCGCAGAACGCAGCAAAGATCTAGAGAAACGGATACCCACCTAGACGGAGGTAATCCGGAATGTCAGTTCAGCTCTCATCAGAATCGATCAAGTCGGAGCCGAACGTCACGCCGATGATCGACGTGATGCTCGTGCTCCTGATCATCTTCATGATCATCATCCCGGCACTCATGGCGGGTTTCAACGCTGTGCCGCCGTCGGGGCAGAACCTCAAAGTCCATCCGAACGAGGACGACGACATCGTCTTCGGCATCGACGCGGACGGCAAGTTCTACCTGAACAAGAAGGAAACGTCCGACGCGGCGATTGCGTCCGCGATCCGCGCGCTCTACGACGCGCGGACGATCGACAAGATCATGTACATCAAGGCCGACAAGGGCATCAAGTACGACCGCGTGATGGAGGCGATGGAAATCGCGTCGAACCAGGGTGTTCGCGTAGCGGCGCTCATCACCGACCAGAACCCGGGTTCGAAATCACTGATTGAGGCCGACAACGCGGGCCAAGATCTTGGGATCAAGAGCAGCAGCGATAAAAATGGAGGAAAGCCCTAATGGGAATGAGCGCAGGTGGGAGCGGCGGCTATACGTCCGAGCCGAACCTCACGCCAATGATCGATGTCCTCCTGGTGCTGCTCATCATTTTCATGGTGATCATCCCGATGGGGCGAAAGGCGTTCGACGTGCAGCTGCCGGATCCGACTGCACCGCCGCCGCCGAAGAATCAGAAGGCTGACCAGATCGTGCTCGAGGTCAACCCGGGTGGCGAATATCTGATCAACAAGGCGCCAGTCGCCAAAGAGCAGTTGCTCACGAAGCTCACCGAGATCTACAAGGATCGTCCGGCGAAGATTCTCTTCGTGAAGGGTGATCCGCTGGTCACGTACCAGGAAGTCATCTTTGGTATGGACCAAGCGCGTGGTGCCGGCGTGAAGGTCGTTGGCGCAACCCCGCGAACACCGGTGGCCGGGGCAAAGAAGTAACGCAACATTGAATGTTTGATACGACCGGCGAACCTTTTGGGGCTCGCCGGTCGTATCATTTAAGGACATGACTCTCGTCCCATCCTCAGCCCCCGGACCGCGCGCCAAGTACCGGCCGCCCATCGGGATTCCCCTCACCCGCGAGTCAAGCACGGGGAGCGCCATCGCGTCCGTGCTGCTACACGCGCTCATCATCTTCCTTATCGTCGGTCCCGTGCTCATGCACGAGATCATCGTCTCGGAGAACAAAGGGGCCGGTGGCAAGGGACCGGCTGGTGGCGGTGGTGGCGGGCGCCGCGGTGCGGAGCGTTTGAACTATGTCGAGGTGGCTCCTCCGCCACCGCCGCCCATTCAGAAGCCGTCCACGCAACCGCAGCTTGTCCCACCTCCGGTGGTCAAGCCGCCCGAGCCGCAGCCTGAGCCCCCGAAATCTGAGGCCCAGCCCACTCCGACGCCTGTCGCCAACGCCGCGGGCACAGGCGGCGCCGGGAACGACGGCGGGAAGGGAAATGGTCCCGGCACAGGCGGAGGCACGGGTTCTGGTGAAGGAACAGGGCGCGGCTCTGGAAACGGGCCAGGGACCGGCGGCGGGACTGGGCGCATTTATCCGCCCTACGTCACGAATCTCGCGCTCCTGCCGATGCCGGTGCCGTCGAAAGTGCGCCCGTACACGCTGACGGCCGTCTTCGAAGTGGACGAGACAGGGAAGGCGAAGCTGCTGCGCTTCAATGAGTCGAAAGACGGTGACTACAACAAGAAGATCCGCCTGATGCTGCAGGAAATCAGGTTTCGTCCAGCGACACGTTCGGACGGCACGCCGGTCCGCGACACGACCACCATCGTCGCCGAAGCCAAGCTCTAGAGTTGTGGTCGCTGTGTGGTCGCTGTGTGGTCGCTGGCTGACCCTACCCTCACGCCGACGGCGGGGGTAACTTTCAGAGATTAGACGCAAAGCGTGGCGCCACAAGGACATGGCGCTTGTTTCTCTATTCCAAATATCTCGCTCTCATGCCTCTTTCGACTCTCCTCTTGATCGTGCTCGGCGGCAGCGTCGGTGCGCTCATCTTCGCCGTTGGCCTGTCGCGCTGGGTGCTCGCCCGCGACACGGGAACACCTGCCATGCGGGTGATCTCCGACGCCATTCAGGAGGGCGCTGAGGCGTACCTTCGCCGCCAGAACAGGACGATAGCCAGGCTCGCCATCCTCGTGGCGATCGTATTGGCTTTTGGCTACGGCGTACTTCGGCAGTCCATCGCGGCTGACCCGGTTGCCGACCGCACGATGCTGGCCTTCTATGTGACCGTCTCATTCCTGCTCGGTGCGCTTTCGTCGGGCATCGCCGGCTACATGGGAATGTGGGTCTCGATTCGCACGAACATTCGCGTGGCCGCTGCGGCCACGCAGTCGCTGAATGCCGCGCTGCAGACCGCGCTTCGCGGCGGCGCCGTGAGCGGGTTGTTCACCGTCGCCATGTCGCTCCTCGGTGTCGGCGGCCTCTTCGCCGTGCTGACGATGTTTGCGCCTGCGGGCGTCGACGCATCGGTGTGGGTCCAGAAGATTCCGTTCGTGATTGTCGGGTACGGCTTTGGTGCGAGCTTCGTGGCCCTCTTCGCGCAGCTCGGCGGCGGTATCTACACGAAGGCCGCTGACGTTGGCGCGGACCTCGTTGGCAAGGTCGAAGCCGGCATTCCAGAAGACGATCCGCGCAATCCTGCCGTGATCGCCGATCTCGTCGGTGACAACGTCGGCGATTGCGCCGGTCGTGGCGCCGATCTGTTCGAGTCCATTGCCGCTGAGAACATCGGCGCGATGATTCTCGGCGTGCTGCTGTTCAAGTCGTTCGGTGTCTCCGGCATTCTCTTCCCGCTCGTCGTCGGCGCGGTGGGCATGGTCGCCTCGATCATCGGCATCATGTCGGTCAAGGCGCGTGAAGACGAAGATCCGATGAACGCGCTGAACCGTGGCTTCTACCTGACCACGGCGCTCGTCTCGGTGGCTATGTTCTTCCTCTGCAAGACGCTGCTCGTCGCGCCCGATGCGCCGGACGCCTGGTGGCACTTTTTTGCCTGCGCGATGGTCGGTGTGGCCACGTCGGTCGCTTTCGTCTTCATCACGCAGTACTACACCGAGTATCGCTACCGTCCCGTGCAGTCGATCGCCGATGCGTCGCTGACGGGTCCGGCCACTAACATCATCATGGGTCTCTCAGTTGGCATGGAGTCAACCGTGATGCCGGTAATCACGATCGGCATCGCGCTGGTCTCAAGCTTCCTTCTCGGGCGCTCAAGCGGCCTGATGATTGACGGCGCACCGGCCGGCGGCCTCTTCGGCACCGCGGTCGCCACGATGGGCATGCTTGGTTCCGCTGGCTACATCCTCGCGATGGACGTGTTCGGCCCGATTACGGACAACGCCGGCGGCATCGTCGAAATGTCGAAGCAGCCGGAGTCGATTCGTGAGAAGACCGACCGCCTCGACGCGGTGGGCAACACTACGAAGGCGCTCACCAAGGGCTACGCCATTGGATCGGCGGCGCTCGCAGCCTTCCTGCTCTTCTCGGCGTACCTCGACGAAGTTCGCAACTACACGAACGAAGCACTGCATGTTGACCTGAGCAAGCCGCCGGTGTTTGTGGCCGGCCTGCTCGGCGCGATGCTCGTGTTCTGGTTCAGCTCGCTCGCCCTCCGCGCGGTGAGCCGCGCGGCGCAGAGCGTGATCGAAGAAGTGCGCCGCCAGTTCAAGGAAAAGCCGGGCATCATGCTCGGCACCGACAAGCCTGACTACGGCGCCTGCGTGGACATCGTGACGAAAGGTGCGCTCCGCGCCATGGTGCTACCGGGCGCGCTCGTGGTGCTCTTCCCAATTGTTGTTGGCGTCTCGTTCAAGCTGATTGGCGGACCGTCGGAACGGCTCGGCGCCGAGGCCGTCGCTGGGTTCCTGATGGTCGCGACGATTACGGGAATTCTCATGGCCGGCTTCCTGAACAACGGCGGCGGCGCCTGGGACAATGCCAAGAAGTACATCGAGACTGGTGTGCATGGCGGCAAGAAGTCCGAAGCGCACAAGGCGGCCGTGGTGGGCGATACAGTTGGCGATCCGTTCAAGGATACGGCCGGCCCATCGCTGCACGTGTTGATCAAGCTGCTCTCGACGATCACGCTGGTACTCGCCCCACTGTTCATCTGATTCGAGTTCCGCGGCCCGCCACCACACGGTGGCGGGCCGCCGTGCATTGGCTGGTGTAGAAGGTCCACTCCTTCATCTGACGCCATGTCCTCGTTGTTCGCCCGCAAGCCTATTGCCGACCTCGTGCCCGAAGGGCAGGAGGGCACTGGCCTCCGCCGTACGCTCGGCACGCTTGATCTCGTCGCGCTTTCCATTGGCGCGGTGATCGGCGCCGGCATCTTCTCGTCGATCGGCACGTCCGCTGCCGGCCAGATGGCCGCCGACGGCGTGACCGTTGTTCGGTACGGCGCAGGACCGGCGCTGGTGATCTCGTTCCTCCTGCTTGGCGGGGTATGCGCGCTCGCGGCGCTTTGTTACGCCGAGCTGACGTCGATGATTCCGCAGGCCGGCAGCGCGTACGCGTATTCATACGCGACGCTCGGCGAACTGGTCGCCTGGATCATTGGCTGGGATCTGATTCTTGAATACGCCGTCGGCAACGTGGCGGTCGCGATCAGCTGGAGCGGATATTTCGTGTCGCTCATGTCCGGCTTCGGCATCACGATGCCCGATTGGTTGATTCACGGGTACCGCGAAGTGCTGCTTGCGGCTCCCGATTCGCCCCTCAAGCACCTGATGGCCGACGCGCCGCACATCGGGGGCATTCCGGTGTTGCTCAATGTGCCGGCGTTCCTGATTGTGGCGGCGATCACCGGGTTGCTCGTGATTGGCGTGAAGGAAAGCAACCAGGTCAACAAGGTGATGGTCGCCATCAAGCTGGTCGTGCTGGCGGTGTTCATTGTTGTAGGTGCGCAGCACATCGACATGGCGAACTACACGCCATATGCGCCGAATGGATTCCGTGGAATCCACCAGGGTGCGGCGATTGTGTTCTTTGCCTACATCGGTTTCGACGCGATTTCGACGGCCGCTGAGGAAACGAAGGATCCGCAGCGCACCATGCCGCGCGGAATTCTCCTCGGGCTGCTCGTATGCACGATTATCTATGTGGCGGTCGGAGCGGTTGCGACCGGACTCGTGCCGTACAAGCAGCTCCTCGCGAACGATCCCCTCGCCGCGGCATTCAATCAGGCGGGGTTGCAGCGCTTCAGCTGGTTCATCTCGCTTGGCGCCGTCGTCGCAACCAGCGCCGTACTCCTGGTGTTCCAGTACGGCCAGGCGCGCATCCTGATGGCCATGTCGCGCGACGGATTTCTTCCGAAGTGGGCCGCGAAGATCCATCCCAAGTTCCGCACGCCGCACATCACCACGGTCGTGATCGGTGCGTTCGTCGCCACCTGGTCGCTGCTGGGCGATGCCAGCGAGACCTATGACCTCACGAACATCGGCACGTTGTTCGCCTTTATGCTCGTCGCCATCGGCGTGCTCGTCCTGCGAAAGATCGAGCCGGACCGTCCGCGGCCTTTCCGGATCAAGTTTGTCTGGCCAGTGGCGATTCTCAGCGCGGCCGCCTGCGTGTTCGTGATGTTCGGCCTCCCCATTGAAGCCTGGCAGCGCTTTGGCGTCTGGCTCGTGGTCGGGCTCGTGATCTACTTTGCATACGGATACAAGCGGTCAGTGCTGCGCGCGAAGTCATAACGCACCTGCTCGATGCCGTGAGCCGTCAACCGTAAACCGTCAACCCGTGTTGCTCTTATGGCCGTAGATTCCGACGTCACCGCGAAGAAGAAGGTCAGTCAGACGCAGTGGATCATCATTGCCATGGTGGTCGGCATTGCGGCGGGCTATTTGCTCCCGGCCGCAGAACATCCGGATTTCGTCGCGTTCGCGAAGTCGGTGTCATCGATATTCCTGCGGATGATCAAGTCGCTCATCGTGCCGCTGCTCTTCAGCACGTTGGTTGTCGGGATCGCGGGTCATGGCGACGACATGAAAAAGGTCGGCCGACTCGCCTTTCGCTCGATTCTGTACTTCGAGATCGTGACGACGCTCGCCCTCTTCATCGGCCTGGGCGCAGTCAATCTGATCAAGCCAGGCGAGGGCGTCTCGCTTACGGGCGCCAGCACCACGACGGCGACCGAAATGGCCGCTACCAAGATCACCTTTGCCGGTGTGCTCGAGCACTCCATTCCGCAGAGCTTTTTTGATGCGGCGGCGAAGAACGAAGTGCTCCAAGTCGTTTTCTTCTCGATTCTTTTCGGCGTTGGCCTCGCGCGGGTACAGGGCAGGCCCAAGCAGGCGATGCTGGAGTTCTGTGAATCGCTCGCCGAGGTGATGTTCAAGTTCGTCGGCATCGTCATGGCCTTCGCACCGTTTGGTATTGGTGCAGCGATCGCGGTGACCATCGGCACGAGCGGGCTCGCGGTGCTGAAAAGCCTCGTGATCCTCGTGCTGACGTTGTACGGATCGCTGGCCGTGCTGGTGCTATTCGTCTTCCTGCCGGTGGCGCTCATCGCGCGCGTGCCGATCAAGGCATTCTGGGCCTATGTGAAGGAGCCGTGGCTCATCGCGTTCTCGACCGCATCAAGCGAAGCGGCGCTGCCGCTGGCGATGCAGAACCTTGAGAAGTTCGGGATCCCGAAACGCATTATCGCGTTCGTCTTGCCAACGGGATATTCGTTCAATCTCGACGGCTCGACGCTCTATCTGGCCATCGCATCAGTCTTCGCCGCGCAAGCCGGCGGAATCCATATGACATTTGGCCAGCAGCTGCTCATGATGCTCACCCTGATGCTCACCTCGAAGGGCGTGGCGGCCGTCCCGCGCGCCTCACTCGTGATTCTCTCAGGTGCGCTGGCGATGTTCGGGCTCCCGCTCGAGGCGGTCGCCGTGATCCTCGGCGTGGACGCCATCATGGATATGGGTCGCACCTCGATCAACCTGATGGGGAACTGCCTCGCGACCGCCGTTATGGCGCGGTGGGAAGGGGAGTTCCCGGAGACTCCGGGCGTGCCGGTAAACGCTGCGTAGCGCAGTCACCCCGCAGCGCCGCCTGAGTTGTTTCGAAACCATGTTCCCTGAACCACGGCTCTCCGCCGCCAACGTCATGCGCCGTCTCCTCGTCGTGATGTGTATCGCGCTCCCGCTGGCCGCGCAGGAAACGCCAACGGAGCGTGAGGCGGCCCGCGACGTGATAGCCAAAATGGCCGCGTTGCAGAAATCACTGGACGTTCCCGCGCTGGTCGCGAAACTCACCGGCGCCAATCCGGTCCGCGACGGCGTGGTGACGCGCGCCAAGCAGCTCATGGATACCGAATTGCTCGCCATGGCCGATGATATCGGCCGGCATCCCGAGATCGGTTTCAAGGAGGAACGGTCGGTCAAGTTGCTCACCGACTACCTCAAGGCGCACGACTTCGACGTGACGATGGGCGTGGCCGGCCTCAGTACGGCATTCGTCGCGAAGTACCGGAAGGGCACGCCGGGGCCGAATCTCGGCGTCATCCTTGAGTACGACGCGCTGCGCGGCACCAAGGGCGACTTTCACGGCGACCAGCACAATGCGCAGGGGCCGACGGGAATCGCGGCTGGTATCGCGATGGCCGAGTTTCTGTCCCGCACGAAGACGCCCGGGACCGTCACGTTTTACGGGACACCTGCCGAGGAGATGATGCCACCGCCTTCGAAGACGGTGATGCATGACGCGCATGTATTCGACGGCGCCGATGTCATCGTGCGCTCACACTCGAGCATGGGCACCCAGCGCGCAGCGTCGGGGTTTGGGTCATGCTGCCTGAACATCGACGGGGTGAAGTACACGTTTATGGGGGCCCCGGCGCACCAGATGACGCCGTGGGACGGTCGTGACGCCCTCACGGCGGTGATTCAGTTGTTCACCAACATTGACGCAATCCGGCGCGTCATGCGTCCGGAAACGCGGGTCCAGGGGATCATCGTGGAGGGAGGTAAGGCGCCGAATGTCGTGCCGGACCGTGCCGTCGCCGACTTCTACATCCGATACCCCGACCAGGTCTACCTGTCGCAAGTTCGGGAGATGGTGGACAACGCCGCGCGCGCCGCGGCGCTGGCGACCGGCACTACCGTCAGGATCGAGCCATACGGCAGCATGCGCGACGGTATTTCTGCGGCGACGCTGAACGAGGTGGCCTTCGGCTATTTGCAAAAACTCGGCGGCGTCAAGGTGCAGGACGAACCGGGAAAGCCGCAGGGATACGAGGAAACGGGGAGCGTGTCGCGCGCGATTCCCGGAGTGGGCTTCTCCGCACACACCTCAAATGGCGGATTCCATACCTACGAAATGGAAGCCGATGCGTTCGGTGCCGTGGGGCATCAGGGGTTCGCGGTCGACGCGCAGGCCATGAGCGCACTGCTCTTCGACTTTGCCACGCACCCCGAGTACCGCGCGCTGGTCAAGCAGGAGTTCGACGGCTTGAAGGCGCTCTACGCCGACTATCAGGCGGCCCTGCTGCGCACCTACGTCACGCCCAGAATCCCGGTGCCCTAGCCGACCACCGCTTCTTCGACCGCCAGGCGCAGGATGCTCATGAAATCCTGCGCATTGGTCACCACGCCGACGGCTTGGTGCGTGCCACGGTCCTTCAGCTTGCTGACGAGGAACTCCGACGCGTCCACGGAGATGGTCGGCAGTTCGCACATGCCTCGCTCCGCGTCCTCGTAATACGCTGGTAGCATATTGCCGACGGCGATCGAGTGGAGGGCGGTGGCCAGCATCACCGCCATCGTTGCCTTCACGGCGTGCCGACGCATCGCATCCTGCGCGGCGATGGCGTCGGTAATGACACCCGGGAGCGGGCCGTCGTCGCGAATAGAGCCGCACAGGACATACGGCACCTCTTCGATGACGCAGGCGTGCATGATGCCGCTAGTGACGACGCCGGACCGAACGGCCTCGTCAATGGACCCGGCGCGGCGCACGGCGTTGATGGCCCGCATGTGGGCGGAGTGGCCACCCTCGGTCGGCGCCCCACCGCTGGTCATGCCGAGCGTCGTGCCGACCACCGCCGCCTCGATGTCGTGAACGGCAACGGCATTGCCGGCCAGCAGCGCGCCGACGAATCCATTGCGAATGAACCAGACCATGTTGTCGCGCGCTCTCGAATGCACCAGCGCCGGGCCCGTGACCCACACGATGTACCCGCCGCGGCGCTTCTCTTCGACGAGCAGTTCGGCCAGCGCGCGGTAGTCGATCGGCTTTTCGCGCGAGACCTGACTTTGCATGAAGTGGAAGTCACCCGATGCACCCTCGGCCGCAGCGAACCCATTGGCGTGCACCAGAACGCCGTCGCCCCCGTCTTCGCGCAGCCCGATGACCACTTCGTCACCAGCGCGCACGCGGCGCCCTTCGCGAACCCACCAGCTGCCGTCGGCCGCGCGCACTACGCAGCCGTCCATGCGGGGTTCACGGGGCAACACCCACGCCCCGTCGGGATTCTTGATGTAGGTCGGAAGGTTCGTAGTGGCAAAAAATCCGTCCGGCAGCACGCCGTCCTGCACAGCGGCGACGGTCACCGCCGACGGCGCACGCATCAGTTCGGCCGATGCGAAGTCGGGCACACGATACTTGGCCTGCACGGGGTGCTTGCGCGGCTTCATTCGGACCGCAGGCGCGATAATGTGGGCATCGTCCGCTGCCGCTGCATTCAGAGGATGCGCTTGCCGAACGCGCTGAGCACGAGTTGCGTCGCCAGCTCCGCCGTCCGGTTGTGCGTATCCAGAACGGGATTGACCTCAACGAGGTCGAGCCCGACGAGCCGATTGGTGTCCGCGAGCATTTCCATGGCGTGGTGTGCTTCGCGGTAGGTCATTCCACCGCTCACCGCAGTTCCGACGCCGGGAGCCGATTCCGGGTCCACCACGTCCATGTCAACGGATGCCCAGATGCCGGCGGTTTCGCGCGAAACCTTGGCGATGGCCTCTTCGAGAACGCCGTGAATGCCGCGCTCGTCCACTTCGCGCATCGTATAGGTCGTGATCTTCCACTCCGCGATGTGGTCGCGCTCGGGGTCGTCGAGGTCACGCACGCCAACGAGGGCCAGGTCCGCCACGCGAATGGCCGGCGAAACTCCGGCGACATTGGCCAGCGCCTGGTCACCGTGCCCGAGCAGATGGGCGAGCGGCATGCCATGCACATTGCCGGAATGCGATGTGCCCGGCGTATTCAGGTCGCCGTGGGCGTCGATCCAGATCACGCCGAGCCGTTCACCCTTGGCGGCGAAGTGCGCTGCGGCGCCGGCAATTGAGCCGGCCGCAAGCGCATGGTCTCCGCCAAGTACGAGGGGGATTCTGCCAGCTCCCAGCGCTTCACGGGTGCGCGCCGCAACGTCGCGGCACACGTCCGTGATGGCGCCGAGGTATCTGGCACCACGTTGTGCCCCACGGTCGGCGTCGTCGCGAAATGGCACGGCCACGTTTCCCGAATCCTCGACCACGTGGCCCACCCCTTCGAGGCGGGCACGAACGTCGGCGTAGCGGACAGCGAAGGGGCCCATGTCGACCCCGCGCCGGGACGTGCCGAGGTCCATTGGCACGCCGATGATACGAATTGAGCTCATGTAGTGGACGCTAGCGTGCGGGCGTTGGAACGCTAGGTCGAAACGGCCCCCAAATGCCCTTGCGAACTACGCGCCCGCGGCTGACCGTCGCGCGACCCGAATCGCGCCGCGCACCGGAACGACCGGTTCGCGGCGGACCGTGGCACCGGGGACCGAGCTTCGCAGGCGGTGCTCGACGAGCTTCCGCATGTACGACCCCGGATGCATCAAGCCGCCGGAGAACGCCACCGGGAGCGCGGCGCGTTCGTCGACGAACAGATCGCGCGCGAGAGTGCGCACATGCAGCACGAGCTCCTCCGCCGCCATCGCCAGCAGCGAGTTGGCTCTCAGGTCTCCCGTGGCAGCAACCGAGATGACGAGCGGCGCGACCTGCGCCAGCTGCTGCACCGTTGCGCCGGCGCCCCACGCCACGAGTTCTTCCACCTTCGAGAGCGTCAGCGAGTTCAGTAGCGCGCCCACCAGCGCGGTCTCAGGCTCGCGTCCGTCCGACGACGCCGTCACCACACTCAGCGCGCGCCGGCCAATCCACGCTCCGCCACCCTCGTCGCCGCAGAAGAATCCCCAACCGCCGCAGCGCGCCATCTTGCCCGTCGGACTGCGGCCGTAGCAGACCGATCCTGTGCCGGCGATCAGCAGAATGCCGGCGTCATCTCCAAAGGCATCCTCCAACGCGACCACGGCGTCAGGAAGCACCACGAGTTCATCAGCCAGGTCACGATCCTGCATCTCGGTGAAGAACGCTGCGAACTCCGCATCGCGACCGACGCCGGCCACGCCCACGCACAGCGCGGACGGACGCTGGTCGCTCTTGCCTGCGGCCTCGAGCGCCTCAGCGACCAGGCGCGCGATGATATCAACCGACTTTGAAATCTGCCCCGGCCGCACGGCGCTTGGGCTGCCCACGATGTCGGACAGGTCGGGACCACGGGCTCCAGCAACCACAACGTGGGTCTTGCTGCCGCCGCCATCAACGCCTACGACGAGTGTGCTCACAAAAGGGGCTAGGAGAGAGTGGGGGAGGGACGCGGAACGATCCATGACGAGAGCGTTCCGGTCGAAACCGTGACCGTCGTGCCAATCAGCACGTACCAGGGCCACGCGATGGACTCAAACGGATGCAGCAGAGGGGCCAATGGTGGCACTGCCGCTCCGACCAGTTTGGCAAACACAATCAGCGCCATGACGACGAGGCCGACACTCATGCCGAGAATCGCGTCGCGTTGTTTGGCGCGCATTACGAAAATGCCGAGGAAAAATCCACCGAGCAGCGCGCCATATGTGAACGACGCGATGGAGAGCGCAATGACCACAACCGGCGTGCGTCCTTCGGGAAAGAGCAGGGCACCGAAGGTCAGGGCAACTCCCCACGCCAGCGCGAATCGCTTGCCGGCGCGAAGCGTTTCGGGGTCATCGGCGCCGCGCTTCGTGAGCGGCAGGTAGATGTCGTGCGTTGTTGTCGCCGCGAGTGCGTTGATCGCGCCCGAGTGCGTGCTCATCGTGGCGGCGATCACGGCGGCCACGATCAGTCCGAGCAGCCCATGCGGCATCTGCTCGACGATGAACGTCGGAAAAATCTCGTCCGTGGTGGCAAAGGTGCGCGCACCGTACGTGGACCAGAGTCCGAGCCCGACGGCGAGGAACAGTGTGAATTGCAGAAACACGACGATCCCGCTGCCGATAATCGCGCGCTGGGCGTCGCGCAGCGACCGCGCGGACAACAGGCGCTGGACAATCAGCTGGTCCGCACCATGCGAGGCCATGGCCAGGAACCCGCCGCCGAGAAGCCCGGCCCAGACCGTGTGCGGATTGCTCAGGGTGAACGAAAAGTCGAGGAGCTTCAGCTTGTCGGCCCTGCCGGCAGCCGCAAGGATGCCACTCCAGCCGCCCACGGACGAGCGTCCGAGAAGGAAGATCGCGGCAATGCCGCCGAGCAGATACACGGCGCCCTGCAGCAGTTCGGTCCAGACCACGGAGCGCATCCCACCCTTGTACGTGTACAGGATCGTCAGCAGGCCGAGGACGAGAATCGCAGCCGGCATCAGATACTCGCGCGGCATCACTGGGCCGATGATCAGCGCCACCGGAATCGCCGTGGCAAAGACGCGCACCGAGTCCGCCAGGCCGCGCGTGGCCAGAAAGGTGATCGCGGTGAACCGCCGCGTAGCGCCACCAAATCGTGTTTCAAGCAGTGTGTACGCGGTGACGAGCTTCCCTTCGAAGTACCGTGGGAGGAGCACGTTCGCGACCACGATGCGACCGAGGATGTAGCCGGCGCAGACCTGCAGGAAGCCGAGGTTGCCGGCGTAGGCCAATCCCGGAATCGATATGAACGTCAGCGCGCTCGTCTCAGCGGCCACGACCGAAAACATCACGGCCCACCAAGGCAAATTCCGGTCGGCGATAAAATACGCCGTCGCGGTTTTCTGGGAGCGGCCGAGCCATAAACCGAGCGCCGTACTGCCGGCGAGGTACGCCAGCAGTACGGCGAGGTCTATCCAGCCAAAGCGGCTTTCGGTCACCGGCCCGGTCGGTAGCCGGGGCGGTCAGCGCAGCCGGAAATCGAAGCTAGGCGTTGAACGAGCTGCCGCAGCCGCAGCCGCCAGTCGAATTCGGATTCTTGAACGTGAAGCCCGACCCCTGCATGGACGTCACGTAGTCGATCGTGACTCCCGAGATGTACTGCATCGAGAACGGGTCGACGAACACTTTGTAGCCTTCCAGCATGACGACCGTGTCGTCTTCGGCCGGTTTGTCTTCAATCAACAGGCTGTACTTGAACCCCGAGCAGCCACCCGGCTGCACGGAGACGCGAAGGCCGCCCACCTCTGGCGAAACCTTCTCCATTTCCATGAACTTGCGAACTTCAACGGCCGCTTCGGCCGTCATGTTCACGGCAAGTTCCGGCTGACTCATTGTGCCCATGTTATCCTCCTTACGAAGCCCACAAATGACGTCGGGCGTACCCCAATAACTATACCGTGGATCGCGAGCGTTCTCAAGGAATCCAGACCCTGATCGGGTTCGTTGGCCTGGTGGTCGTCTGCGGCGTGTTTGGGTATGGCGCGTGGAAGATCCTCACCCGGCCAAAGTCAGGCGGTAGTTCGCAACGGGCGCGCCAAACCTACACCGGGCCTGACTCCGTGGGCTTCGTTTCCGTGGCCGGCGAAGGGGTTGATCTGGAGCTGACTGCGCCGAGTGGATCGAAAACGCAAACGGCCAGTTCACCGGCCGGCGCCGAGAAGATTAACGGCTCAGAAACAAGCGTCGACTGCCCCGGCTTTGTCACCCCGGGGAGCACCGAGGCCGCATGCACGGCGAGCATCAACGTGAACACGCCGCCCATTGGAGACTACACCGTTACCGTACGGTCGTCGACGCTGCGCGCGGTGGTGCTGAACATCGGCTGGGGCAGTGCCTCGCAGGCAAAGCGTGGCGCGTTTGACATTCGGGTGCAGGTCGCGCGGGGTGGGGCAACGGCATTCGGGATCATTGTGACGCGTGAAGGCGTCACGCAGCGCTCCGAGCCGCGAGCGGTGGCACCGTAGCCGATGGCCGAGGCCGCGCCGTCGTTCGCTGGTCGCGTTGCCGTCGTCACCGGCGCCGCGCGCGGGCTCGGCCTTGACGCCGCTCAGCGGCTCCACGAGCTCGGCGCATCCGTAGCCGTCAACGTCAGGGACTCGGCCCGCGCAGAGGCCATTGTTGCATCACTCGGTGATCGCGCGCTCGCGGTGCCCGGCGACGTAGCGAGCGATGGGGTGCCCGCGGCAATTGTGCGCGCCACGCTCAAACGATTCGGGCGGCTCGACATTCTCGTGAACAACGCGGCCGTTGCGCGCTCCACGCGATTTGCCGAGCTGACGGCCGACGAGTGGCGTCAAACCCTCGAGGTCAACCTCACGGCTCCCTTCCTGCTCATGCAGGCCGCGTTGCCGACGATGAAGGCTCAGGGCTATGGTCGTGTGATCAATGTGTCGTCGTCCGCCGGCCGCATGGTCAGCACCCTCGGCGGCGCGCACTATACGGCGTCCAAAACCGGTCTGCTTGGGCTCACCCGCGCCGCGGCAAAGGAACTCGGGGCCTTCGGCATCACAGTGAATGCCGTCTGCCCTGGAATGATCGACACCGAACTCACACACGAGTATGCCTCGGACGAGCTGCTGAACAAGCTGGCTGCCGGCTATCCCATTCCACGGCTCGGCACTGCGCGTGAAGTCTCGGATCTCATCTGTTTCGCCGCGTCGGAGGCCGCCGGGTACATCACCGGCGCGTCGTTCGACATCAACGGCGGGGATCTCATGATGTGATGAAGGAAAGCACTCGTGTTCTGGCCAGCCTCGGTGCCGCCATCGCGCTTGGCCTGCTCGTTGGCGCGTCAGGCAGCGACGCCTTGCGGCACGCCACCGACTTCCTCGTGCCGATCGGAGCGCTCTGGGTGAGCGCCATTCGGATGACGGTCATTCCCCTCGTCGCGTCGCTGATTATCACGAGCATCGCGTCGGCCTCCGACGTGCGCGCCGTGAGCAAGCTTGGTGGCCGCACCTTGGTGGTGTTCGTCGCGATGCTCGCGGGCGCGGCCGCCGTTGCCATTCCACTTGCAAGGGGCGTGTTCTCGTTCCTGCCACCCGCCGCGTCGCGCCCTGCGCTTC
This sequence comes from Gemmatimonadota bacterium, assembly GCA_026387935.1. GTDB lineage: Bacteria > Gemmatimonadota > Gemmatimonadetes > Gemmatimonadales > Gemmatimonadaceae > Fen-1231. Next base: position 126,071 of record JAPLKU010000013.1, read on the forward strand.
CGGCTGGCGCGGCCGAAGCCGCCGCGGCCCTCGCGGCCGATCAACCGCAGACGCTTGCGGGATGGATTGGCTCGCTGCTGCCGTCGAATCCAGTCGCGGCGGCCGCGAGCGGTGCGATGGTGCAGCTCGTGCTCTTTGTATTCTTGCTGGCACTCGCCATTGCGCGCAGCAACGAAACGACGCGCACAACCCTCGTAGCCTTCTTCCAGGCGCTTGGCGATGCGATGCTGACGCTCGTGCGCTGGGTGATTCTGGCGACCCCGATCGGGGTGTTCGCGCTGATCCTTCCGCTCGCCGCGCGCTCCGGAGCCAGTCTTGTGGGCGGCATCGGGTTCTACATAGTGGCCTACTCGTTGCTCAGCATCGCGTTGTCACTGGCGCTGTACCCGGTCGTGCTCATCGCGACCGGCACTCCCATGGGCCGCTTTGCTCGTGCAGCGTTGCCGGCGCAGCTAGTCGCGTTCAGTACGAGTTCATCGATCGCATCGCTTCCCGCGCTCGTGGAGAGTGCCGAGGTCGGCCTTGGGCTTTCGCGCGAAGTGCCGAGATTCGTGCTCCCGCTTGCCGTCTCAATGTTCAAGTTTGCCGCGCCGGTGTCATGGAGCGTTGGCACGTTGTTCGTCGGCTGGTTCTACGGGATTCCGATCAGCCTCGGCGCACTGGCTACCGTGGCGTTCGCGGCGGTCTTCCTGGCGTTCGCCGCACCGGGTGTCCCGCGCGGTGCGTTCATCATGCTCGCGCCGCTGTTCAATGCGATCGGCCTCCCTGTCGAAGGGATCGGCATCCTGATCGCCGTGGATGTGTTGCCCGACGTGTTCGCGACGACGCTCAACGTGACCGGTAATCTTGCCGCGACGGCGATGCTGGCCGGCCGCCGGAGCGCGCGCAGCCCTTAGCGGATCGAATTGGCCGCGCTGACCACCGCGTCGGCGAGTGCTTGGCGCACACGCGTGATCTTCGTGTTGGCGCGCGTGGGATTGACGCGGTTGGTAAGCAGTACAACGAACAGATCGTTCGCGGGATCAATCCAGATCGATGTGCCCGTAAATCCAGTATGCCCGAACGCCGGCCGTTTCAGCAGGTGACCGGCTGAATTGTTGCCCGTCGGCGTTTCCCAGCCAAGCGCGCGATTCGACAGCCCGGAGTCCTGCACGGTGGTGAACTGCTTGACGGTTGCTGCCGACCAAATGCGAGCGCCATCAAGTGTGCCGCCGTTGAGATAGGCCCGGCAGAGCCGCGCAACGTCGGCCGCGGTGCTGAAGAGCCCCGCGTGTGCCGACACACCGCCAAGCGCGAAGGCGTTTTCGTCATGCACTTCGCCACGCAAGTGCCGGCCGCGCCACGGATCGATCTCGGTGGGCGCGATGCGCGCCGAGTCGGCAGCGAGTGGGAGGTAGCGCGTGTCCGTCATCTTCAGCGGACCAAAGACATGTGTTGCCGCGTAGGCGTCGAGGCGCTCGCCGGTGACCGCGCGCACGACTTCGCCAAGGAGAATCGCGCCAAGATCGGAGTAGACCATGCGCACGCCGGGTACGGTGTCGAGCGGTGTCTCGTAGACGAGCCGCATCGCCGCTGCGGTGTCGAACGCCTCTTTGTATACGGGCCGCCACGCGGGCAGCCCCGACGAATGCGTGAGGAGATGGCGAATCGTCACCTTCTCCTTGCTCAGCCCGGTCCACGTCGGCAAGTAGCGCTGCAGCGGGGCGTTGAGGTCCACGCGCTTTGCCTCGACGAGTTGCATCATCACCGAAGTCAGCGCGGTCACTTTGGTCAGCGAGGCCATGTCCCACAGCGTGCGCGATGTTGGCACCGGCGATGCACGCCCGTCCAGATGCCCTGCGCCGTATTCGGCAATCACTCCGGACTTTCGGCCCACGATGGCGTAGGCGCCGGGGAACGCGCTGTCGCGCACAGCGGCGTCAAGAATCGCGCGGAGTGTATCGCTGAGCTGTGTCGCGGCGGGAGAGGGAAACATGGTCGCCGTTCCGCGAGCATCAGTGGCAGCCGAAGCGTCCATGTCGTCACGCGCGCCGACAAACGGCCGCATCAGTCCGTCGCCGCGCTGGAAGAAACCCGGTAGCGAAACAGGCGAACGCCCGGTGGCTGGCGCGGTGCCGGCGAGCACGCGCGCAGCGGCCTGCTCCAGCGCGGGGCCACGGCCGAACGTGGCCAGGTAGGTCATGACGTGCGGGATTTCGCGCAGGATGTATGGGTTCGCACCGGCCACTACGAACACGTCGCGTACGGTGGCCACCGAATCGAGCCACTTCGCGAACGCCGGCGCGAGAACGAATCGACCTTCGCCCTCGACGGTGCGTACCAGCGCATGGATGACGACGCGTTCACCTGGGCGAACGAGCGAGTCGAGCTGTGGGCGCGGAGTGCCCGGCGTCACCCGTACGCTGCGGGCTGAACGCAGCGTCTGGCGCAATGCGGCGATGAACTCGCGTCCGGCCATCACGTCCTGGTCGCCGGCGTAGTTCACAATCACCGTCGGCGTGCCGTCGCGCATTGGCACGAGCGCGCGTGCATCGCGGAGCAGGGTGACGCCTTCCTGCGCAATGCGGCCCGCTGTCGCGCGGTGTTCGGCGGACCCGACGATCGTGCGCAGGGAGTCGAGCGCGACAAACCGATGCCGCGCGACGCCAGTGCGTGCCTTGAGTTCCAGGATGCGCCGCACCGACAGATCAATGCGAGCGGGCGTGATCTCGCCGCGACCAACCGCTGCGACCACCGCGTCAATTGCGCGCTTGGTATCCGTCGGCATGAGCAAAATGTCACTGCCTGCCTGCACGGCGAGCACGGCACTCACTTCATTCGTGTAGCCCTTGCCGATCCCCTGCATCGTCATGGCGTCGGTCACGGCGAGGCCGGTAAATCCCAGCGTGTCGCGCAGCAGCCCCGTCATGATTGGCGCGGCGAGCGTCGCCGGAACCGAATCGTGCGAGATTGCGGGCAATGCGATGTGCGCGCTCATGATGCCCGCGATTCCGGCACGAACGGCCGCGCGAAACGGCGCCAGTTCAACCTCCGACAGTCGTGCGCGATCGCTGCGCACAATCGGCAAGGCGAGGTGCGAGTCAGTGTCCGTGTCGCCATGGCCGGGGAAGTGCTTGGCCGTCGCCGCCGCGCCGGCGCCCTGCACCCCGCGAATGAACGCGGCAGAAAAACGGGCAACCGTAGCGGGATCTTCGCCGAAGCTCCGGGTGTTGATCACCGGGTTCGATGGATTGTTGTTCACGTCCACCACCGGCGCGAACACCAGTTGAATGCCAATCGCGCGCGCTTCGAGTCCGGTGATCCGGCCGGCGGCCTCGGCGTTTTCTTCCTTGCCGGATGCGCCTATCGCCATTGCGCTCGGCAGGATCGTGGCGCTGCCTCCGGTGTAGAGAGCGGGGGCAAACGCGCCACCTTCAAGTCGGCCAAGTCCCGGTTCGAGATCGCTTGCGACCATGAGTGGGATGCGAGCGGCGCGCTGCAGGTCGTTGACCTTTGCTGCAACTTCGATGGGTGAGCCAAGCGACATGACCACACCGCCGACATGATCATCCGCGACCCAACTTCGCGCCTGCATGAATGTCGTATCCGATGTGCTCGTGTAGTCCCCCAGCACCCACACCATCACCATTTGTGCCACCCGGTCGCGGAGCGAGAGTGACGCGAGTGTTTGATCCACCCAGCGCCGCGACTCATCATTCAGTGGCGCATTCGGCGACACCGACGACGCCACGGCCCCTGGGCCGGACGCCGCCGGAACTCTTGCACAGCCCGTGAGGAACGTGACCGCAACGCTCGCCGAGAGCACGGCAACCAGAATCGCGCCGCGTCTGCGTTGGAGCGCCGCATGATGCGCCGCATGATGCGCCGCGTGATGCGCCGCGTGATGCGCCGCCTGGCTGTACTGGGTGTGGTCGCGCTCGGCCTGGCCGTTCAGTCGCTGTGTGCGCAACAAGCACGGCGCGATCCCGAGAACCTCCGGCCGGGAATCAACGTGCTGCTGGACGAGCAGCTCTCTCACATTCGCGGGCGTCGCGTGGTGCTCATCGTGGACGGTGGTGCGCGCGACAATCGCGGCGACCGCGTCACCGAGTTGTTTAGTTCCGACAAGCGCGTGCGCGCCGCGCGCATCGTCGTGGCCGGGAGTTGGCGACCGGAGAGCTGGCCAGAGGTTGGTGTTGGTCCCCTCGGCGGAGGACGCGCGGCGGATTCGGTTCAACTGGTTCGCCTGTCGAAGGTGATCGATTCGGTCGCTCAAGACGCGCAGACCCTTGTTGTTGACCTGCTTGATGGTGGCATGCGGAGCAGTGCAGCGCCCTGGATCATGCTCGCGGTGCTTCGCAGGGCCGCCCAAAACGCATTGCCCGTCGTCGTGCTCGATCGGCCCAATCCACTGACCGGTGAACATGTCGAAGGTCCGACGGCTGACTCGACGGGTGGGGCATCGGACGCATTATATGGCCTCCCGTCCAGGCATGGAATGACGATCGGCGAGATCGCCCGCTGGTTCAACGCTGCGGGGCGGATCGGTGCGGCCCTCGAAGTGATTCCGGTTCGCGGCTGGCGGCGGTCGCTCTGGCCCCTTGATCGCCATCTCCCGACGATGTTGCCCGGCGGTCGCGAGATCACACCCGCACAGCTCGCACTGCTCGGGACGCTGGCGCCGCTGGGGGGCACGAACCTGTTGGTCTCGCCCGGACCAGGCCGAAACAGCGTGAGCATTGGCGCGCCCTGGCTCAACGCAAAGGCTGTTTGGAACGCGCTCGCGGACCGCCTCATGGCCGGTGTGAAGTTTACGTCTGGTCGGGAGGACTTTGCCCACGGGCCGGCCGCACCAATTCGGCTGCCCTCCCTGAGCGTCGAGGTGACGGACCGCGACAATGCCGCAGGTCTGCGGGTGTTGCTCGGGATTCTCGCGGCGGTTCGGGCCGCGCACCCGGACTCGCTGCACCTCGATGCGGAACTATTCGATCGTCTTGTCGGCACGCCTACGGTTCGTTCCGCGCTGTTCCGTGGCGACGACCCTGATGCGATTGCCGACCGCCATCTCGCATCCGTCCTTGATTTTCGGCGGCGCGCGCGACTGGCGCTGCTTTACCGCTGAGCGGAGCAGCTACATCGCGCGTTGCCGCTGTCTCTGCGCGGCGATAGCTTCCGCAGGTTGCCAGAGTCAAACGGCACGTGATGCACGTGCCTGTCTGACATGGACTTAGCTCCACTCTATTTCTCCTTGCCCCCACGCGATGTCGGCGATCTGGGATTGGTTTCAGAAGGGGTATCTCACGCTCGTTGACCCGCTCGCGGACGCGCTCGCGACGCGGGGCGTGAGTCCGAACACGATCACCACCATCGGGACCGCCTGCACCGTGGCGTCCGGCGTGATTTTCGGCTTCGGACATATCAGCATCGCGGGATGGGTGCTCGGACTTACCGCCGTGTTCGACGTAATTGATGGCGTTGTCGCGCGTCGGTCTGGGCGGGCGAGCGCCTTTGGTGCCTTCTACGATTCCTCGCTCGATCGAATCGCGGACGGCGCGGTCTTCGCCGGGCTCACGGTGTTCTGGGCCACCGAGGGTCCGTACCACAGTGTGACGATGGTCGCCATCGCGCTCGCCGCCATCATCGGCAGCTTTCTTACCTCCTACACACGTGCGCGCGCCGACAGTCTCGGGCTCGACGCAAAGGTTGGCTTGATTCAGCGTCCCGAACGTGTCGTGCTGCTCGCCGCGCCGCAGGCATTTTTTGGTCTTGCGTTCAACGGAGCGGTGCTCGAGTTCATTGTGCTGTTCCTTGCCGTCACGTCATGGATCACGGTGGCACAGCGCATCACCTTCGTTCGGCGGGCCACCGCCGGGGTGTCGCAATGAATCCGGCCACGCCGCGAGTCGCGATCGCGCCGCCGCGTGGGAAGCTTGGCGTGCTCACTCCAGGGCTCGGCGCAGTGGCCACGACCTTCATGGCCGGCGTCGAAAGTATCCGGCGTGGACGCAGTAAGCCGATCGGCTCACTCACGCAGATGGCGACGATCCGGCTGGGCAAGCGGACCGAGAAGCGATCGCCGCTGATCAAGGAATTTGTTCCGCTCGCCGGGCTTGATGACCTGGTTTTTGGCGCGTGGGATCCGATTCCCGACGACGCGCTGACCGCTGCGCGAAAGGCCGGCGTACTCGACGCGCGCGATCTCGACCCGCTCGCCGACTTCCTCTCGGCCATCAAGCCGATGCCGGCAGTGTTCGACAATCACTACGTCACGCGGATCAACGGCAGCAACGTCAAGTCGGGCAAGACCAAGCGCGACCTCGCTGAGCAGCTGCGCCAGGACATGCGAGAGTTCAAGCAAGCGCATGGACTCGATCGGCTCGTGGTCGTCTGGTGCGCGTCCACGGAAGTGTTCATCTCGGCTGGACCGCAGCACGCGACGATTGAAGCGTTCGAGGCGGCGATGGACGCCAATGACGAAGCCATCGCCCCGTCGATGCTGTACGCGTGGGCGGCCATCATGGAGGGCGTGCCATTCGCCAATGGCGCGCCGAACCTGACGGTAGATATGCCCGCGCTGGTGCAACTCGCCACCGAGAAGGGCGTCCCTATTTCGGGCAAGGATTTCAAGACCGGCCAGACCTGGATGAAGACCGTGATCGCGCCAGGGCTCAAAGCGCGCATGCTCGGCCTGCGCGGCTGGTATTCCACGAACATCCTCGGGAATCGCGACGGAGAAGTGCTCGACGATCCGGCGTCGTTCAAAACGAAGGAAGCGTCAAAACTCTCGGTGCTGCATACGATCCTGCAACCCGACATTTACCCAGACCTCTACAAGGAGTTTTCGCACGTCGTCCGGATCAACTACTACCCCCCGCGCGGCGACAACAAGGAAGGATGGGACAGCATCGATATCGTCGGGTGGATGGATTACCCGATGCAGATCAAGGTAAATTTTCTCTGCAGGGACTCCATCCTGGCTGCCCCGTTGGTGCTGGATCTCGCGCTCTTCAGCGACTTCGCCCACCGGGCGGGGATGAAGGGGATTCAGGAATGGTTAAGTTTCTATTACAAGTCCCCGATGGTCGCTGCGGGATTGCAGCCGGAGCATGATCTTTTCATTCAGCAGACGAAGCTCAAGAACACGCTTCGACACCTGATGGGTGAAGAACAGATCACGCACCTCGGACTGGAGTACTACCCATGACCCGGATTGTGCGATTGCAACTCAAGCAGATCGTGGCGGTGATCGGACTCGTGTCGGCCGCCGCCTGTGCGCCATCGAAACCGATCACCGACGAGCGCCTCTGGACGGACGACTTCGAGATCCGTGTCAGTTCCGAGCCCCTGCCGCCCCGCGCCCAGGAGCCCACGATGTACGCGATTTACGTGCGCGACAAGAAGACCCGTGAACCCATCGTGAATGGCGAGGGCCGGATCTTCGCTACGAACTCCGACCGGCACTCCACCTGGAATGGGTTCACCTACGGACCCGAGGTGGGGACGTATCATTCACGGCTGAAGTTCATCACCGCGGGCGAGTGGGCCTTGGGGGTCCAGTTCCGCCGAGACTCCACGCACGCACTCCAGCAGTCCCTCGATTGGCGGCAGATGGTCAGACCCGCCACTCCACTTGGTTCCGACACCAGCAAATGAAGCACTTCCATCGCACGCATGTCCTTCCCGACGTCGTCCTCAGCGAGGCCGACGCCTTTTTCCAGACCATCGGCATGAAGCCGTCGGCCACCGCCGCTCGCTCGCGCACATTCGCGGGTGTCGTCGGAACGCCGGAAGAGCCGGTCACGCTGACGCTCACGGTCAAGATGGAAGGGGGGCACTACACCTTCGTTGAGGCGCACACGTCGGCGCAGGGTGAAAGCCGCCTCGACCGCAACGTGAAGAAGTTCTTTGTGCAGCTGCACCGGCTGGTGGACGCGCGGCACGGGTTGGCCGCCGCGTACTAGGCACCTGAAAAACGGATGACTGACACGGGCATGCCGTCCACGGGCGGGGCGCCGGAGGCGGTTTCGACCGGACGCCGCGTCGCGATTGGTTGTTTCATGACGTGGATCGGCTTCCTGAGTTTCGGGATGGTCGGAGCGTTGACGTCGCGGTTCATGACCTTTGTCACCCGGGCGCGGAGCTGCCCGGATGTGCCCGCCTGCAACTGGCATGTGTACGTCGGAGTTGGCGGACTGATTGGCGCAATAACGCTGCCATGGCTCGTGGTTCGAGCCATGAGCAAGCCGAAGAAGACGACCTAGACCTGGGACGGGGAAGGCACCATGGCTCGTATTGATGTGTTGATGCCGCAGATGGGCGAGTCGATCGCCGAAGGTACGGTCTCGCGCTGGCTGAAGAAGGTCGGCGACGAAATCAAGCGCGACGAACCGATCTTCGAAATATCCACCGACAAAGTTGACGCGGAGATTCCCTCGCCCGAGGCGGGCATTCTCGCGGAAATCATCGTCGGTGAAGGGACGACTGTCGCGGTGCAGGCGCTGGTCGCCCGCATCGAAACGGAGAAAGGCGCATCCATCGCGGCCGCTCCTGCGCCCGTTGTCGCCGCGCCCGCGCCCGCGCCCGCACCCGCACCCGCACCCGCGCCCGCACCCGCGCCAGTAGCGGTCGCCGCGTCTGCGCCGTCCGCCGTTCCACCAGCCCGTCTGGCCCCGGCGCACGTTGGTACGAATAGCGGCGGCAATGGCTCCCTCGAGGATCGCCTGCGCACCAAGAGCTCACCGCTCGTGCGGCGCATCGCCGCCGAGCATGGCGTCGAGATCTCACAGCTGAGCGGCAGTGGCATCGCCGGTCGCGTCACCAAGCGCGACATCCTCGGCTACATCGAAGGCGGCGCGACCGCTGCGCCGGATCGGACGGCGGCGATCGCAGTTCCAGTCGCGGAGATGCACGCGCCGGCCGCCACCGCATGGCCGGGTGATGTCGTCGAGCCCATGTCGAAGCTTCGTCGCCTCACCTTCGACCATATGGCGATGGCGAAGCGCGTGGCCGCGCACGTCACGACGGTGTGGGAAATCGATCTCACCCGGGTTGCGCGCGTACGCGCTGCCATTCGCGCCGAGTTCGAAGCCGCGAGCGGGCAAAAGCTGTCGTACCTGCCGTTCATCATCCACGCGGTTGTCCATAACCTCAAGCGTCATGGCGCGCTCAACTCCGCGACCAACGGCGCGGACATCATCTACCGGAAGCGTTACAACATCGGTATGGCGGTCGCCATGGAGCCGACCGGTCTCATCGTTCCGGTGATCAAGAACTGCGAGGATCTCTCGCTGTCCGGAATTGCAAAGGCGGTCAACGATCTCGCCGGTCGCGCTCGCGGAAAGAAGCTGGGGCCGGCGGATACGTCCGATTCCACATTCACGATCACGAATTTCGGCACCTTTGGTTCGATCATGGGCACGCCGGTGATTCCTGTAGGGACCACGGCGATTCTCGGACTCGGCGCTATCGAAAAACGCCCAAAGGTCGTCGCCGGTGCTGATGGAGATGATGTGATTGCGGTGCGCACTTGTGCGTATTTCTCGCTCTCGTTTGATCACAAGCTCGTCGACGGTGCCGACGCCGACCGGTTCATGGCTGACGTCAAGCGCACGCTCGAGACCGTTCCGGACCGGGGGTTCTGATGGGACGCGCCCTCACGATCCAGCGCTCGGTGATTCCGATCTCTGACCGCGCCAGGCAGCTCGAGCGCCTCCGCAGCAAACGCGATCACTACCGCGCCAACGACTGCCGCTACTGGGTGTTCGAAGAAGCGTCGGTCCATGGCGCTTTCCTCGAGTTCGTCGAGGCCGACTCGGCCGACGCCATCGCCGCCGCGCACAGCAGCGCGCTCGATGCGCCGATTGATGCTACGCGCATTTACCTCGAAGTGGAGCTTTCCTGAGATGCCGAGCCGCAAAATCACGGTGGACGGAACTGCGTGGGAAGTGCTGCCATCCGGACATGTCACGCAGTACGACGGCGACGAGTTCGGCCTGGTGTTTCTGCGTGGATCGGGATCGTCGCGCGAGCTGCGCGTGACCCGGTATCGCCCGACGGCGACGCGTGGCCGCGAGCAGTCGCTTGCCGAACTGTCCGAGTCAGCGTTGCAAGACCTCTTCGCCTGCTCGCAGTCGAGTGAAACCTCGCCGGAAGGCGGTTACGCGCAGTGAGCGACGCAGTAAGCGAAGCAGTAAGCGGCGCGGCGGGCGCGCCTGTGGAGCGCGGGAAGATTGACCTCCACGCACACACGACCGCATCCGACGGCACCGCCAGTCCAGCGCAGTTTGTCGCGGCGGCCGTTGCGGCCCAGCTGTCCGCGGTCGCGGTTACCGATCACGACACCGTAGCCTCAGTTCCTGAAGTCACCCGGCTCGCAGAAGGCTCAGGTATCCGCGTGGTCGCCGGCGTCGAGCTTTCGGTGCACGACGCACAGGACCGCGAAGTGCACCTGCTCGGCCTGCATCTTGCTGATCTCTCGCTGATCGAGTCGGAACTCGAGCGGCTGCGTGATGCGCGTCGCGCGCGCGCAGTTCAGGTTGTGGAAAAGTTGAATGCCGTCGGGGTGGCCATCACGATGGACGCAGTGTTGGCCGAAGCGGCCGGAGGTGCCATTGGCCGACCGCACGTCGCCCGTGCCCTGATGAACATGGGAGCCGTCGGTGGATTACAGGAGGCGTTTGATAAGTGGCTCGGCGGCGGCAAGGTGGCGTATGTCCCGAAGGAGCGGCTGCTCTTTGCAGACGGCATCGCCCTGATCCATAACGCCGGCGGCATCGCGGTCTATGCCCACCCCGGCTGGGAAGGCAATCGCGAGCGGATTGAACCGCTCGTCGCGCTCGGGCTCGACGGTGTGGAAGTGCGCCATCCAAGTCACGGTTCCGAAGACATCAAGCGCTTGAAGGCGTTGGTCGATCACTTCGGGTTGGTGCCGAGCGGCGGGTCGGACTGGCATGGAGCCGGTGCGGGCCCGCGCCTGCTGGGCTGCATGAAGGTGAACCCCGAGTGGCTCGACCTTCAGCTCGCGCGCGCCGCTTCGGTGGCGATATAAGCATGGCGATGCGCGTCGGGTCGACGCGCGCGTCGACCCGACGCGCATCGCCGAGGACGCGGGTTGCCCTGGTCACCGGTGCCGGGAAGCGCGTCGGTCGCGCGATTGCACTCGCGCTCGGCGCCGAAGGCTATCGCGTCGCCGTGCACTACAGCCGTTCGGCGGCCGGCGCCCGCGAAACCGTTCGCCTCATCCGCGCGGCAGGCGGTGAGGGGGCTGCGTTTCGTGCTGACCTCACGAGCTTAGGAGCGCCGAGCCGTCTCGTGAACGATGTGGTGAAGTCGTTCAGCAGGATCGACGTGCTGGTGAACTCCGCCGCATCAATGACACGCACACCGCTCAGTTCGGTGCGCGAAAAAGACTGGGACCGGATCTTTGCGCTCAACCTGCGCGCGCCATTCTTCTGCGCCGTTGCCGCCGCGCGGGCGATGGGCCGTCGTGGCGGTGCGATCGTGAACATCTCTGACCACATGGGTTTCGAATCGTGGCCCGATTTCGTTCCCCACGGCGTGAGTAAGGCGGGTGTCGCGGCCATGACACAGGCACTCGCGGGGGCATTCGCACCTCGCGTGCGCGTGAACGCAGTGGCACCGGGATTTGTGCTCGCCCCAGAGGGATACTCGGCAGCAAAGTTGCGCCAGTTCGCGCGCGAGACGCCGCTCCGCCGAGTCGGATCGCCAGCCGACGTGGCCGATGCCGTTCGTTATTTCGTCAGAGCCAGGTACGTGACGGGTGAAGTGCTGTTCGTGGACGGCGGCCGGCACGGCGTGCGCTGACTCCTCTGCGCGCCCTGAAAGCAGCGATGACCAGCGACACCGATACCGCACCTGTCCACTCCGACTTCGGCGTCGTCGTGGTCGTGGGCGGCGGATGTTACGGTTCGCAATACGTGCGCCAGCTTCGGCGCGCGCGCGCAGCGGGGAAGGCGACGTGGCGGACGGTGGTCGTCGTGGACCGCGATCCGGATTGCGCGCACGCGCGAGCCAGCGCGGCTGATCCGGCTGGGGCATCCGACCTCAGCGCTGCCCCCGACGCTTGGGCAGGCATCCGATTCGAGTGCAGCGAGTGGACGCCGTTCTTTGCCCGTTGGCTCGACGACGCGGTCGCCGCGCCGCAGGCGCACGTGACCGACACGATCGTGCCGTCGCCGCTCATGCCTCACCTGCTCTTTGAGTGGATGGTCACTCGCGCCCGAAACCGGTGGCCCGGAAGAGAGGTGGTCACTGAAGTCCCCGGCGAACTCGCCGGCGTTCCATGGCAAAAAGGCGGCGGGGATGGCACGCGTTATGCCAGTTACGCGACATGGATCTGCCCAATCAACTGCATTGAGCCGCTCAAGTGCCCGCACACGGGCGGTCCGCGCGACTGGAGTTTTCACGAGTCGCTCCCGCGTGGGTCGGACTCGACGGCCCTCCTTCGTGTGACGCACCGCCACTATGGCGTCGGCATGATGGACGTTGCCGATGTGGTGGCCGCCGACGCGCTGATTCATCGCGAACTGCCCGCCGGTCGCACCGTGCGCGTCGCCACGGCGAGTCATTGCCACGGCGCAGTGGCCGGTATCAGAATGGCGGCGGCGGTATCGCCCGCTTCCCCTACTAGTCAGATTTAGGCAACCGGACGCGGTCCGCGACCGACTTTACCTGACAAGGAACCGAACGAAGTGGCAACACACGAATTGGATGTCGTCACCATTGGCGCAGGTCCTGCGGGTATGTGCGCCGGCATGTATGTCGGGCGCGCGATGCTCAAGGGCGTCGTGTTGGAGCAGGGGCTTCCCGGCGGAGAGCTGCTCAATACTGAAGTGATCGAAGACTACATCGGCTTCGAGCATGTCCTCGGCTATGACCTCGCTGAGAAGTTCAGCGCGCACGCGGCCAAGTTTGGCGCCGACGTTCGCACCTACCATCGCGTCGAAAAGGTCCGGAAGATCGACGACGGCACTTTCGAGACCGTCATGGAAAACGGCGACATCTTCAAGTCGCCCGCGGTCATCGTGACGGCCGGCGGCACGCCCGTGAAGCTCGAAGTGCCCGGCGAAATCGAGTATGCCGGCAAAGGCGTCTCGTACTGTGCCATTTGCGACGGTGCATTCTTCAAGGGACACACCATCATGGTCGTCGGCGGCGGCGACGCCGCCTGTGAGGAGGCCGACTTCCTCACGCGCTACGCAGCGAAGGTTTACATCGTCCACCGCAAGGGCGAGTTCCGCGCGTCGAAGCTTGTGCAGAGCCGCGTGTTCAAGAATCCGAAAATCGAAGTCATCTGGGACACCGTCGTTGACGCGATCGTCGGGGCGGACACACTGATGACGCACGCGAAGATCCGGAACGTCAACACCGGCGAAACACGGGACCTCACCGCGACGGGCATCTTCATCTTCATCGGCTTCAAGCCCAACACCGGCATCATCGAAGGCCACGTGCAGCACGACGCATCGGGCTATCTGATCACGGACGCGAATATGGAAACGTCCATTCGCGGGCTCTTCGCGGCCGGCGACGTGCGCGCGCAGCTGACGCGCCAGGTGACCACGGCAGTTGGCGACGCGACAACCGCGGCGATCGCCGTCGAGAAATTCCTCACCGCCCGCAAGAACGGAAATCCTGCGCCCGCGCCGATGCCAATGTTGGCGCGCGGCGGCGAGGGTTGAGCGCGCCGAGAGTTGCACTTTGATCGTTGATCATGTCACGGTCGGCCCGTTCGACGAGAACTGCTATCTCGTCGCCGATGAGGCGAGCGGCGCCGCGATTCTCGTTGACCCAGGCGATGAGGGCGACCGCATTGTCGAGATGGCGGAACGCAATGGCGTGGTGCCAGCGGCCGTCTGGCTGACGCATGCCCATCTCGACCACATCGGCGCGATCTCGGCCGTTCGCCGTGCCTGGCCGGGCATTCCAGTGTGCATGCATCCGCTCGACGCAGAGGTCTACGCAAATGGCGCGCGTTCGGCGGACAACTACGGCATCCCGTGGGAGCAGCCGACGCCCCCAGATCTCGAGCTGGCGGAAGGCGACGTGCTCTCGGTTGGTGCGCTTCGATTCGACGTCTGGCATGTGCCGGGCCACGCGCCAGGTCACGTGGCGTTTATCGGCAACGGCATCGTGCTCGGAGGCGACTGTATTTTCGCCGGCTCGGTCGGCCGCACCGATTTCCCTCTTTGCGATCCGCGCGCATTCACCGCCAGTCTCGCGCGCCTGACGACGCTGCCCGACGAGACGGTGATCCACTCAGGCCATGGTCCGCGCACGACCATGGGCCGGGAGCGGGCGAGCAATCCGTTTCTGAATGGCGTCGCCCGCGTCCCCGGCGCCCGCTGAACCCCCGAGGACCGGTTTCGCCACCGTCGCGCGGCGCGTAACGTTCTGGGGAGTGGTGGGGTAATAGCAGTAACAAGGAAGCACCCCCGCGCGTCGAATCTGGATTCGTACCGGCGCCCGCCACCGACGCACCCACACCACGACCCCATCATGATTCGAAACAGGTCGCTCGCCGTCCTTCTCCTCGCCACCACGGTTGGTCTCGCGGCCTGCGATGGCATTACCGGCACCACGAGCGGCAGCCCCATCGGCGTCGGCAGCATCGGAGCGCGGACCAAGGGCACTGGGTTTACCACCAATCCGCAGATCGCCTTCTATCGCGTGTCCGGGGCGACATTCGTCTCCGCGCCAGGCGTTCGCGATACCTGTTATCTCGCCGCGTACTCTGAAAGCGGCGGCAGCGGCACCACCACGGCCAGCATTCTCAATGCCGGCAATTATCTGACGGTCGGGACTGGGAGTCGTCTCGACACGCTCAAGCGTACCGGTGGCGCCCTCGATCCGACCTACCGCTCGACGTTAGCCGCCGGAATCCCGTACACGCCTGGTGACTCGGTGGTGATCACGGTTCCCGGCGACCGAACCGGATTTCCGACGAGCACCTTCCGCGGCAAGACCGCCGAGGCTTTTACGATGGGCCAGCTCGTCGTGCCTCCTGACGGCAGTCCGATTAACGTGACATGGACGCCGGCCTCCGATCTGAATGCGGCGATGTTCATCACGTTCCGTTACCGCAGCGCCCTGGCCACGACCCTCGATCGCCAGATTGCCTGCTCGTTCGTGGACGATGGCAGTGGCCAGGTGCCCGCGACGATCGCCACGGCGTGGATCACGGCGACGACGCGCGACATGATCGCGCAGCGCGTGCGCACCATCCTCAGTCAGATCGACGTGCCGCTGTCGTACTTCAACATCATCTCGGCGTTCGACTGGCCGACGCCGATCTCGCCCTGACCAGCGCGCCGGCGTCCCGCACCGAGCACGATCCGCTCGGTGAAGTCGCGGTTCCTGCCGCTGCGCTGTACGGCGCGCAGACGCAGCGGGCGGTAGAAAACTTCGCCATCTCCGGGCTGCGGCCGCTCGCGACGTTCGTTCGCGCGATTGTCCGCATCAAACGCGCGGCAGCAGTGGCGAACGCCAGCACGAAACGGCTTGACGCCGAGCGCGCCACGGCCATTCTCGCCGCGGCCGACGAAATTCTCGGTGGTTCGCACGCCGATGCGTTCGTCGTTGACGTCTATCAGGCGGGCGCTGGCACCTCGCTCAACATGAATGCAAACGAGGTCATTGCGAATCGCGCGAATGAACTGCTCGGCAAACCGCGTGGCAGCTATGCGCCGGTGCATCCGAACGATCACGTCAACATGGCGCAGTCCACCAATGACGTGATTCCGACGGCGATGCGGATCGCGATGCTCGACGAGCTCGGCCCGCTCACCAGCGCGCTCGTAGGCCTCCAGCGCGCGCTTGCCGGCAAGGCGGGTCAATTCGACGACATCGTGAAAGCCGGTCGCACACACCTCCAGGACGCGATGCCGATTCGCCTCGGCCAGGAGTTCGGTGCCTGGGCCGGAAGCGTGGAACGGTCTACGCGTCGAATTGTCGAAGCCGCCGACTATCTGCGCGATCTCGGAATTGGCGGAACGGCGGTCGGCACCGGTGTCAACGCCGTAGCCGAGTATCCCTCCGCGGTCGTCGCCGAACTTCGGCGTCTCACCTCGCAGCAGTTGCGGACCGGCGGCAATCGCGTGCAGCTCATGCAGTCCATGGGCGACTTCGTCGCGTTCAGCGGTGCGTTGCGCGGCGCGGCCGTTGAGATTTCCAAAATCTCGAGCGATCTGCGCCTCCTGGCGAGCGGGCCGCGCACCGGCCTCGATGAAGTGGTGCTTCCAGCCGTGCAGCCGGGCTCGAGCATCATGCCGGGGAAAGTGAATCCGTCCATTCCCGAAATGGTGAACCAGGTCTGCTTTCAGGTGATCGGTAACGACGCGGCGGTGACCATCGCCGGCGAACATGGGCAGCTCGAGCTCAACGTCATGATGCCTGTGATCGCGCACAACGTGCTCTTCTCGATGCAGATCCTGACCAACGCCGTCGTCGCACTCGACACACGGTGCGTCGTGGGCATTACGGCCAACACGGCGCAGGCGGCCTACTGGGTGGAACGCTCAGCGGCGCTCGCCACGGCGCTCGCTCCGCACATCGGCTATGCCAAGGCCGCGGAACTCGCGAAGGAGTCAGTGAAAACCGGCGAGTCGATTCGCGAGCTCGCCAAGCGCCTCAAGGTGCTGCCGGACGCCGAGCTCGATCGTGCGCTCGACTTGCGCCGAATGACCGAGATCGGCGTTCCTGGGGCTGACTTGTAGTTAACCCTCGTCCCGGGCACTATTCGGTATGCGGATTACCACCTGGGCAGAGTACGGCGTGATCTGCGCCCTGCATCTCGCGAAGCGGACGGAGGAGTCCGCGGTCACCGGGCGCGACATCGCCGCCCGTGAAGGGCTCCCTGGTGACTATGTCGAGCAGATTCTGCTCCGCCTTCGTCGGGCAGGCATCGTCTCGAGTACGCGCGGCGCGCGCGGCGGGTATGCGCTCGCGAAGCCGGCCACCCACATCACCGTGCGCGAGATTGTCGCCGCCGCAGAACTCGTCACGTTTGACGTGCACTGCCAGAGTCATCCGATCGATGAAGTGCGCTGCTCGAGTTCGCATGAGTGCAGTATTCGCCCGGTCTGGATGATGCTGCAGCGCCGAATCGATGAAGTGCTCAACGAAGTGTTCCTGTCCGACCTGCTGCAAACTGAGCCGATCGTGCGTCAGCGAATCGGGCTCCCGGTTCTGCAGGCCTGAGTCGCTCGCGCCAAGCGAAGCGCGCCCCGTGATTCCGTTTACTTCCGAGTGGCGCGCCGCACAGGCGCGGCAACAGAACGCCCGCCGCTACGTGGGGGCGGCGATGGCCGATCCGCTGGACGACGATGTGCGCTGGCTCTCCGGCGCGGCCGCGGCTGGCGACGAGGATCACGCGCGGTGGGAACTCCGGTATGCGCGCCTGTCGACCGCAGTTTTCGTGGCCGAACGCGACGCACTCGATGACCGGACCGGCTCGGAAATCGTTGCGGCGCTGCATGAAGGGCTCGCGACCGATGAGCGCATCGCGCCCGACCTGAGGGTGCTCGCCGAGCGGCAGCTGTCCGATCGCATGCAGGGCTACCGCGAAGCGTTTTTCTCGCGCGGTGGGGCGACCGGGACCAGTGAAAACCTGGGTCGCGTGCTGCTGTCCTTTGCCTCCGACGGCGCTCGGAGTGCCGGAGCGCCGCTGGCCCGGGCAACGGCAGTCCTGGCTGGCTACTCGCTCGAGTGCAACGCTGCGCTGCGCGAGGCGTATGGCACGGCGAACCTCCCGGAGCACCTGCCACCCAGCGAGGTCGCGGGGGGCAAGTAGGGGGGGACAACAAAAGCGAGTCCCCGCGCGCGGGACTCGCTCTTGTTCCAACCATGCCGAAGGGGGGACTCGAACCCCCACGGGATTGCTCCCACTGGCTCCTGAAGCCAGCGCGTCTACCAGTTCCACCACTCCGGCTGGGAGCAGCAAGCTAGCGCGTCGGCAGCCGATACCCAAGGCCATCCCGGAGCGTCAATTGTCGAGGGGGAGTGCCTCCTCGTAAATTCCTTTGATTCGTCGCATGGCCAAGCCCACCGCATCTCCAGCTGAACGCGCTTCAAAACGCGACGCGATTGATACCGTCGCGCGGAACAAGCGCGCCCGCTTCGACTACGAGATCGTGGAGCAGTGGGAAGCGGGGATCATGCTCCTGGGCACCGAGGTCAAATCCCTGCGGGCCGGGAAGGCCACGATCAACGACGCCTACGGCATCGTGAAAGACGGGGAAGTGTGGATCATCAACATGAACATTCAGCCGTACGAACAGGGCAACCTGTTCAACCACGACCCCACCCGCACACGAAAGCTGTTGCTGCATGGGCGCGAAGTCCGTCGCCTCATTGGCTCTATTGAACGGCAGGGGCTTACCCTCGTGGCAATGGAGCTCTACTTCAAGGGTTCTCACGCGAAGGTCCGAATCGGGCTGGGCAAGGGGAAGAAGGCTCATGACAAGCGAGAGACCATCAAGCAACGCGAATCCGCGCGTGAAATCGCCCGCGCCCTGAGAACACGATGAAGCCGCTCGTGCTCGCCACGCGCGCATGGGTGATCGCATGGGTGATCACATGGGCGCTCGCCGGGGCGGTCCCATTGGCGATCGCGCTCGGCGCGAGCGCTGGCGACGCGCACGCGCAAGCCGCCAAGCGGGGATCGAACGCGACGCCTCGGGCCGTGGCGCAACCGCGCCGACGCACGGTTGTGCTGGACGCCGGCCATGGTGGCCAGGATCCCGGGATGTCCGGGCTCACCCAGTCGCAGGGCCGCATCTTCGAGAAAGACATCACGCTCCAAGTCGCTCGTCGTCTGGCGACACGGCTCGAGGCGGCGGGCGTCAGCGTCGTGATGACACGGTCGACCGACACGTTTGTTCCGCTCTCCGATCGTGGACGGATCGCCAATAAACAGAATGGCGACCTCTTCATCTCCATCCACGTGAACGCTGCCAATCCGAACTGGAAAGAGCCGGGGGCCGCGCGGGGATTCGAGACGTACTTCCTCGCTGAGGCAAAGACAGAGGATGAGCGCCGCGTGGCGGCGATGGAAAATGAAGCGGTGCGCTTCGACGAAGACACCGAGGCGCCCAAGAACGACGCGTTGGGCTTCATGCTGAGTGACATGCTGCAAAACGAGCACCTCCGCGAGTCCAGCGATCTGGCCGATGCCATCCAGTCTCGCTTGGGTGGAACGCACCCGGGCCCGAGCCGCGGCGTGAAGCAGGCAGGGTTCCGCGTTCTGGTCACCGCGTTCATGCCGTCCGTGCTCGTGGAGATCGGGTTCGGTACGAATCGCGCCGAAGCGGCTTGGATCTCCAGTGTCGACGGCCAACTCCAGATCGCCGATGCGATCACGCGCGCCACTCTGGATTATCTTGCCCGGTACGAACGCCGCGTTGGTGGCGGCTCGACCGGCAAGGGACAGTGACTCCACCAAAGCAGGGTCCGCTCGCAATTATCGCTGCGGGCCTCACATTCCAGAATCCAGTGGTACTGGCCGCGGGTACGGCCGCCTACGGCCGCGAAATCTCCCGGCTCGTTTCGCTCGACGCGCTCGGCGGCCTGACCACCAAGGCCGTGAGCGTTGAACCTCGTCTCGGAGCGCCGGCCCCGCGGGTTGCCGATTTCGGTGACGGCATGATCAACGCCGTTGGCCTCGCCAATCCTGGCGCCGACGCGGTCCGCCGCGACGAGCTTCCTTGGCTGGCGCGCGAACTGAAATCCGCGCGCGTCATCGTGAATGTGATCGGTCGCGTCATCGAAGATTTTCCGACGGTCGTCGGGATGCTCGACTCTGCCGAAGGCTTTCATGCCTACGAACTGAACGTGAGTTGCCCGAACATCCGTTCGGGAGGGCTCGAGTTTGGTGCCGATCGCGATTCGCTTACCGCCGTGGTGTCGCAGGCGCGCGCGGCCACCAAGCGGCCGCTCTTCGTGAAGCTTTCGCCGACGCTCGCCGACATTGGCACGACCGCCAAGATCGCGGCTGACGCGGGAGCCGACGGCATCACGGTGGTCAACACCATACCTGGACTCGTGATTGATGTGGACTCGCGTACGCCAGCGCTCGGTTTCGGCACGGGTGGTGTGAGTGGACCAGGGCTTCGGCCGGTCGGCGTATTGGCGACCTACAAGGTCAGTAAAGCCGTGACGCTTCCGATCATCGGTGTCGGCGGCGTCACATCAGCGGACGACGTGATCCAGTACCTGTTGGCCGGCGCATCTCTCGTCGGGATCGGCACCGGCGCGTTCGCGAATCCGCGACTGCCCGAGCAGATCGTACGCCAGCTGCGCGACTGGTGCGCGCGTCACGGCGTGACGCGTCTCGCCGATCTCATTGGAACCGTGAAGTGGCCAAGCTGATGGCGACCCCCGTTCCCATCGTCGCCCTCGACGTACCGACGCTCGCCGACGCCAAGGTGCTTGTCGCACGGCTCGGCTCGGCCGCCGATTTCTACAAGGTTGGGCTCCAGCTTTTCACGCGCGAAGGGCCGGCGGTCGTGGACTGGCTCCGCGCCGAATCGAAGCGCGTCTTCCTCGACCTGAAGCTGCACGACATTCCCAACACCGTCGGGCGCGCCGCCGCATCGGCATCGGCGCTCGGCGCGGAGCTGTTGACCGTCCACGCGGTTGGTGGCGAAGCGATGGTGCGCGCGGCGGTCGAAGGCGCCGCCGAGAACAGTGGCACCACAGGGATTCTCGCGGTCACTGTGCTCACGTCGTTTGACGACGACAGCTACGCCGCCGCGCTCAATTTTCCGGGCGTGCGAGCGGCCTATGCCGTGAGGCGTTTCGCTGAACGTGCGGCAGCCTGCGGCGCGCGCGGGATCGTCTGTGCGGGAACCGAAGCCGCGGCTGCGCGCCGCGCGCATGGCGATGCGCTCGGCATCCTGGTTCCAGGGTTGCGCGCCGCGGGTGGCGCGACGCACGATCAGGCGCGGGTGGCAACGCCCGGCGAAACGCGCGCCGCGGGAGCAACCTGGGTGGTGGTGGGTCGGATGGTCACCGCGGTTCCGGATCCCGCTCGTGCGTACGCGGATCTGCTCGTCGCGCTCGCGTCCGACTGAGCGGTCTTGCACGCCGTTCACGGGTCCGACCGCGTTGCTCACACACTTCTGATCGCAATCCCGGAGGCACGATGACGTCGAGTCCACACGCACGGCGCTCGCTTAGCGCGGTACTCCTTGCTCTTGGCGCGACCCTGTCCATATCGGCGTGTGCGAGTGGTAGCGCCAGCACGGCGACGACCTCGACCGACGCCAGTGTCGCCCCGTCGCCGCAGCAGATCACGATGGCCTCAGGGCAGAACGTACGGTTCAACACGACCTCAACGACGATCGCCGTCTCCGAAATAATTCCGGTTGGCGCTGATTCGGCGTACAACTTGCTGCTTAAGGTGTTCGCCGATCTGCAGATCCCGACGACGAATCTCGACTCGCGTCAACGGATGGCCGGTAACTCGCTCTTCAAGGTGCGGCGTCGCCTCGGCGGTGTGACACTCTCGAAGTACGTGGACTGTGGCAACAAGGATGGTGGGTCCAACGCTGAGACGTACGATCTCGTGCTGACGATCAACAGTGCCGTTGGTGGCTCTGGACCGGCCGCGTCGACGATCTCGACGCGGGTGGATGGCGTCGCGACTCATCCAGTTTTTTCGACCCAAACGACCTGTTCGACGACCGGTGAACTCGAAAAACGAATTGCGTTGGCAGTCAAAACGAAGGCAGGGCGTAGCTAAGCCGCTGAACTGCAACGAGTTATTTCGGACTGACGGGCTGAAGGGCCGAGAGACGTTTCCCGGCCCTTCGCTGTTTCAAGCCGCCATGATGTCGAATGCTCCGGGATGCGTACACGTCAGTACGGCCACTTGTGTCAAGGCCTGCCCCCCGCTATCATCCATGACTGGCCCCAAACCGGGGTCTGACAACGTTTTGCCCGTTTGAGGGGACTCTCGAGTGAAAGTTCGCACCAGCGTGAAAGCGATCTGTGAGCACTGCAAGGTGGTAACCCGCCGCGGTGTGGTTCGGATCATCTGTTCGCGCAATCCCAAGCACAAGCAGCGGCAGGGCTAACCGACATGGCACGAATCGCTGGCGTCGACCTTCCGCGCGAAAAGCGGGTTGAGATCGGCCTGACCTACATCTACGGCATCGGCCGCGTCATCGCGCGCCGAATTCTTGAAGCGTCGGGCGTCAGCCCGGATCAGCGCATCAAGGACCTTACGGACGCTGACGTCAACAAGCTCCGTCAGGAAATCGAAAAAAACACTCGCGTCGAGGGTGCGCTCCGGACTGAGATCGCCATGAACATCAAGCGACTCATGGACATCGGATCGTATCGCGGCACGCGCCATCGCAAGAACTTGCCGGTCCGCGGTCAGCGCACTCACACCAATGCCCGCACTAAGAAGGGTCCGCGCCGCGCGATCGCCGGCAAGAAGAAGGTGACCAAGTAATGGCTATCGGTAAGAAGACCAAGCGCGTGATCGAGGCGGAAGGCGTCGCCCACGTGAGCGCCACTTTCAATAACACGACCATCACGATTACTGACACGCACGGCAACGCCGTGTCGTGGGGGTCATCGGGCAAGGCGGGCTTCAAGGGCTCCAAGAAGTCCACGCCATTCGCCGCCACCGTCGCCGCGGAACAGTGCGCGCGCGAGGCGATGACGCTCGGTGTGCGTCGTGTTCACGTTCAGGTACAGGGCCCGGGTTCGGGCCGTGAGAGCGCGATTCAAGCGCTCGCCGCTGCCGGCCTCGTCGTGAAGTCCATCAAGGACGTCACGCCGATTCCGCACAACGGTTGCCGTCCACCGAAGCGCCGGAGGGTCTAAGCCATGCGGTACACCGGACCCGCCTGCCGTCAGTGCCGTCGCGAAGGCACGAAGCTGTTCCTGAAGGGCACCAAGTGCTTCACCGAGAAGTGCCCCGTTGAGCGTCGCCCGTATGCGCCTGGTCAGCATGGCCAGAGCACGGCGCGTCGCCGCAAGGTGTCGGAGTACGCCAAGCAGCTGCGCGAGAAGCAGAAGATCAAGCGCATCTATGGCCTCACCGAACGTCAGTTCCGAAACACGTTCCAGAAAGTCCGGTCGCTGCCGGGCGTGACGGGTCACAACCTGCTCGCCGCACTCGAAAGCCGCCTGGACAACATGATCTACCGGATGGGTTTTGCGGCGAGCCGCCGCGCGGCCCGCCAGCTCATTCGTCACCGCCACATCGAAGTGAACGGCAAGACGGTGGACGTCGCGAGCTTCGTGGTTGAGCCGGGCCAGGCCGTGCGGATGCGCGAAGCGTCGCGCACCAACGTGGCCGTACTCGCCTCGATGGAGCAGTCGTCGCGTGGCGCCGCTGCTACGTGGTTTGCTGTGGACAAGGACTCCTTCACCGGTCGTATGCTCGAGCGCCCGGCCCGCACGGCGATTCCGATTGCCGCGCAGGAGCAGTTGGTCGTCGAGTTGTACTCGAAGTAAACGCAGTCAGTACCGCTTTATCAGGCAACGGTCGGATCCCTGACATTCCGACGGGCCTGCCGCGCGTCAGGGGCGGGGCAGGGCGTAGGCGCCGCGCAAGCGGCGTCTGACCAACACCAGGATTCATCTAATGGCACAAGCAATTGATCTGCGCGGCCTTGTTCGGCCCGCGCTCGTTGAAGCAACCAAGCGGGACGAAAACCCGAATGTCGCCGAGTTCCGGCTCCAGCCACTGGAGCGGGGATTTGGGCACACGCTGGGCAACGCGATGCGGCGTATGCTGCTCTCGTCGCTGCGCGGCTCGGCAGTGTGGGGGTTCCGCATCGATGGCGTGCTCCATGAGCACCAGACCATCCAGGGCGTCGTCGAAGACGTCCACCAGATCATCGGCAACCTCAAGACGCTGACGCTGCATCTGGATGATGATGTCGAGGAGACCATCCTCCGCATCAGCATCACCAAGGGAGGCGCCGTCACGGCGGCCGCCGTTGAGAATCAGAAGGGCGTGCGTGTGGTCAACCCGAAGCACCATCTCTTCACGCTGCATGACGACCGTGAACTGTCGGTTGAGCTGTACGTGAACAAGGGCCGTGGCTACGTCGAGGCGGATTCGCATCCGTCTGACCGGTCGCTGCCGGTTGACCTCGTTCGCATTGACTCGCTCTATTCGCCGGTTCGCCGCGTGAATTTCTCGGTCAGCGAAACGCGAGTCGGCCAGCGCACGGACTACGATCGCCTGGCCCTCACGGTCGAGACGAATGGCACGGTGACGCCGGAAGAGGCCGTCAGCTATGCCGCGGCGCTCGCGCAGACGCACTTCCAGTACTTCACCGGCTTCGGCACGCACACGGCCGCCGCGGTTGGCGACGCGACGTCCAACGCCGCTCGCCTCTCGCAGCTGCTGGCGATGTCGATCGACAGCCTCGAGCTCTCGGTCCGCTCGGTGAACTCTCTCAAGAACTCGGCCGTGCGCACGCTGGGCGACCTGGTGCGGCTCACGGAACAGCAGATTCTCGAAGTCAAGAACTTCGGAAAGAAGTCGCTCCAGGAGATCGCAGATCTGCTTGAGCGTGAAGGACTGAATTTCGGCATGCGTTTCGAGGAAGTCGAAGACGGCATTCGTGTCACCGACTGGGGTACGCCTCCGAGCCGCGCCGCCGCCAACGCACCAGACGACGTCGAGGAATAGGACACATGCGTCACCGTAAAGTCGGGCGCTCACTGCGCCGTACGAGCGAGCAGCGCCTGGCGCTGCTCCGCAACCTTGCCACCTCGCTCATCGAGCAGGGCGCCATCCTGACGACGGAAGCGAAGGCGAAGGAACTGCGCCCGTTCGTCGAGAAACTGATCACCAAGGCGAGGACGGGCACGCTGCATGCGCGCCGCCTCGCCGGCATTCATATCCACAAGCGTGGCGCTGCCGACAAGCTCTTCCAGGAGATCGGCCCGAAGTTCGCGACGCGGAAAGGCGGATACACGCGCATCATCAAGACCGGTCACCGCAAGGGTGACGCGGCGGAAATGGCGCGCATCGAGCTCGTTGGGGAATAGGCAATGGCTATCGATCGTCATAAGTGCTATGTGTGTGACAAGGGCGTCACGTTCGGAAACGCCGTCTCGCACGCGAATAACAAAACGCGCCGTACCTGGAAGCCAAACCTTCAGGTCGCCCGCATCTTGATCAGCGGGAAGGTCACGCGAATCAAGGTCTGCACGCGTTGCCTCGCGGCCAATAAGATCCGTCGTGCGCCGCGCGGTGCGGCCGCTATCGCTACCGCCGCTGCGAAGTAAATGATGTTGCCGTGAAGGAAGGGAGCCCTTCGCGGGCTCCCTTTTTTCGTATCATAGAGGACATATGCCCACAGCGCTGATTACCGGGATCACCGGCCAGGATGGTTCCTACCTCGCGGAGTACCTGCTCGCGAAGGGATACCGCGTGGTCGGTATCGTACGTCGCAGCTCGACCACCCCGTATGATCGGATCGCGCACCTGATCGATCGCGTCGAGCTTGTCTCCGCCGATCTGCTGGACCAAACGTCGCTGATGGACGCGATCGAAGACGCCAAGCCCGACGAGATCTATAACCTCGCCGCGCAGAGCTTCGTCGCCACCTCGTGGACGCAGCCCGTGCTCACCGGCGAGTTCACGGCCCTCGGCGTGACGCGCCTCCTCGAGGCGATGAAGCGCGCGGCGCCAAAGGCGCGTTTCTACCAGGCGAGTTCCAGCGAACAGTTCGGCATGGTGCGCGAGACGCCGCAAAAGGAAACAACACCGTTCTACCCGCGTTCGCCCTATGGCGTCGCCAAGGTGTACGCGCACTGGATCACCGTGAACTATCGCGAGTCATTTGGGCTGCACGCCGTGAGCGGCATTCTCTTCAATCACGAAAGCCCGCGGCGCGGCTTGGAGTTCGTCACGCGCAAGGTGACCGACGCGGTCGCGCGCATCGCGCTTGGCATGACCGACCATGTGGAGCTCGGGAACCTCGAGTCGCGCCGCGACTGGGGCTTTGCCGGCGACTATGTGGACGCCATGTGGCGCATGCTCCAACAGCCGACGCCCGACGACTATGTGATCGGTACCGGCAAGACGTGGACGGTGCGTGAACTTTGCGAAGAGGCGTTCTCGTACAAAGGGCTCGACTACAAAGCCCATGTCCGCCATTCGGCCAAGCACGTGCGTCCGGCCGAAGTGGACCTGCTCGTCGCCGACCCGTCCCGCGCCAAGACGGAACTTGGATGGGAGCCGAAGGTGGAGTTTCGTGAGCTCATCCGGATGATGGTGGACTCAGATGTGGCCGCGCACGTCAACACGCGAGCGGCGAAGTAAGTGGCCGATCGCCGGGCTCTCGTCACCGGCGCCGGTGGGTTTGTGGGGCAGTGGTTGTGCCGCGAACTTGTGCGCCACGGCTGGCAAGTCAACGGATCGTCGCTGACCGGCGCTCCGGGGCCGGGTGTCCTCTCGCCCGAGGATCATGCCGCCGTTCGCTGGCGTCGCGACGACCTCTTGCACGCGGAATCCGTGCGCGACGCCATTGACGATTCCGAGCCCGATGCCGTCTTCCACTTGGCCGGAGTGTCGTTCATTCCTGCAGCCGGTCGCGATCCGGCGCTCGCACTGGACACGAACGTTGGCATTGCCGTTCGCCTGCTCGATGTGCTCGAAGAACGACGTATTGCCGGCACGCTGGACCCGGCGGTGCTCATCGTCGGCAGCGGCGAGCAGTACGGGCGCCATGACGCGAGCGCGCTCCCCCTTCCGGAGGAAGCGGACTGCCGCCCCGTGACGCCGTATGCGGCCAGCAAGATGGCGCAGGAGATGTTCGCACTCGCGGCATTCCGCCGGTCTGGTGTGCGGGTGGTGTGCACGCGGTCGTTCAATCACAGTGGGCGCGGCCAGTCTCCGGACTTCGTGATTCCCGGGCTCGTACAGCGTGTCGTGGCGGCGGCACGTGCCGGGGAACGATCCACGACTATCGGGAACACGTCCGTGGCGCGCGATTTCCTGCATGTCGAAGACGTCGTGCGCGCGTATGTCGCCCTGGCGAGCGACGGTCTGCCGGGTGAGGTCTACAACGTGTGCAGCGGCACGGCGGTAACCATCGGCGAGATCGCCAGCCAAGTGGCCGCGATCGTCGGCGCCACGATTGAGTTTCTTCCCAATGCGAATCTCCAACGCGCGGTGGATCTCCCCGTGCTGGCCGGACGAAACCAGCGGTTGCGCGATGACACGGACTGGGCGCCGCGCCACACGGTCAACGACATCATCAGGGATGTCGTCGCCGCCGAAATGGGCTGACCCGCCGTTAACTTTGATCCATGCCGCGTCGTAACGATATCCACAGAATTCTGCTGATCGGTTCCGGGCCCATCATCATCGGGCAGGGCGCCGAGTTTGACTATTCCGGGACGCAGGCCGCCAAGGCGCTTCGCGAAGAAGGCTACGAAGTCATTCTCGTCAACTCCAATCCGGCGACGATCATGACCGATCCCGAAGTCGCGGATCGGACGTACATCGAACCCGTCACAGCGGAGTTTGTCGAGAAGATCATCATTCGCGAGAAGCCTGACGCGTTGCTCGCCACCATGGGCGGCCAGACGGCGCTGAACGTGGCGATGGATCTGTTCAACAGTGGCGTGCTCAAGAAGCACAATGTCGAGCTGATTGGCGCCAACGCGCGCGCGATTGCCGTCGCCGAGGACCGAAAGCTTTTTGGCGAAGCGATGGTGAAGATCGGCCTCAAGTGCCCGGAAGGGAAAATCGCGACGACGTGGGACGAGGCGCTCGACATCGCGAACTTCACCGGATTTCCGGCGATCATCCGCCCGGCGTTCACGCTTGGCGGTTCGGGCGGTGGTGTCGCGTACAACCGCGAAGAGTACGAGGCCATCGTCAAGCGCGGCCTCGCCGAATCGCCGATTTCGCAGGTGCTCATTGAGCGGTCGCTGCTGGGATGGAAGGAGTTTGAGCTCGAAGTGATGCGCGACTGTGAGGATAACGTCGTCATCGTCTGCTCCATCGAAAATCTCGACCCGATGGGTGTTCACACCGGAGACTCGATTACGGTGGCGCCCGCAATGACGCTCACCGACCGCGAATATCAGGTGATGCGGGACGCGTCGATCAAGGTCATTCGTGAGATCGGCGTGGATGCGGGCGGCTGCAACATCCAGTTCGCGATCAATCCGGCGAATGGCGACATGGTGGTCATTGAGATGAACCCGCGCGTGTCACGCTCATCGGCGCTGGCGTCGAAAGCGACGGGTTTTCCCATCGCCCGGATCAGTGCGAAGCTCGCCGTCGGGTATCGTCTCGACGAAATCCCGAACGACATTACGAAGATGACGCCGTCCTGCTTCGAGCCGGTGCTCGACTACGTCGTCGTGAAATGCCCGCGCTTTGCTTTCGAGAAGTTCCCGGGCGCGAGTCCGGTGCTGACGACGCAGATGAAGTCGGTCGGCGAGTCCATGGCGATCGGACGCACCTTCAAGGAAGCGTTGCAGAAGGGACTTCGTGCGCTGGAAAATGGACGGACCGGCTGGGTGGTCAGCGAGCGTCCTCAGGACGACCGCGTCGCGGACGATTCGCTCGACGCCGTCAAGGCCGCCCTTGGGTCGCCGACGCCGGAGCGCATCTTCCAGGTGAAGCGCGCGATGCTCCTCGGGATGTCCGACGCGGAACTCTTCGAGCGCACCTGGATTGATCCCTGGTTCCTGGCGCAGATGCGCGAGCTGGTCGAAGCAGAACAGGAATACGCCGCCCTCCCGGCGGTGGACGCCGAAGTGACACTGGCCATGAAGCGCCTCGGCTTCGCCGACGTCCAGCTTGGTACGCTCCGCGGCGAAACAGAGAAGGTGGTGCGCGACCGTCGCTGGAAAATGGGCATTCGTCCGGTCTACAAGATGGTGGACACCTGCGCCGGCGAGTTTCCGTCAAACACGCCCTACCTCTACTCGACGTACGACGAAGAATCAGAGTCGCCGCGGTCTGGGAAGAAATCCGTCGTCATTCTCGGTAGCGGTCCCAACCGAATCGGGCAGGGCGTCGAGTTCGACTACTGCTGCGTGCGCGCCGCGATGGCGCTGCGCGAGCAGGGATACGAGACGATCATGGTCAACTCGAATCCCGAGACCGTCTCCACCGACTACGACACCAGTGACAAGCTCTATTTCGAGCCGCTCACGCTCGAGCACGTGCTCGAGATCGTGCACCGCGAGCAGCCAGTTGGTGTCATTGTGCAGCTTGGTGGCCAGACGCCGCTCAAGCTCACGCGTCCGCTCGAAGCCGAAGGCGTGCATATCCTCGGCACGAGTCCGGACTCGATTGATATCGCGGAAGATCGGCGCCGATTCGACAAGATGGCCCGCGAACTGCACGTCGCGCAGCCGCCGAACGGTACGGCGACGAGCGTGGACGGCGCCGTTGAAGTGGCGACGCGTATTGGCTATCCGGTGCTGGTGCGGCCGAGTTATGTGCTGGGCGGCCGCGCGATGGAGATCGTGTACGATGAGCCGTCACTCCGGGAGTATTTCACGCGTGCCGTGCGCGTGTCGGAGGACCGCCCCGTGCTTATTGATTGCTTCCTCGAGGATGCGATCGAAACCGACGTGGATGCCATCAGCGACGGGACGCAGGTGGTCATTGGTGGCGTGATGCAGCACATCGAGCAGGCGGGCATTCACTCCGGCGACTCGGCGTGCGTGCTGCCGCCATTTCTGATTTCCGAGCAGGCCCTGCGCACCATGCGCGCGCATACCGTGTCGTTCGCGAAGGCGCTGAAGGTCGTCGGCTTGATCAACGTGCAGTACGCCGTGAAAGACGACACGGTGTACGTGATCGAGGTCAATCCTCGCGCCAGCCGTACGATTCCGTTCGTGTCGAAGACCATCGGTGTGCCGCTCGCCTCGTTCGCCGCCCGAGTCATGCTGGGCGAGACCCTCGCGTCCGTGGGATTCACGAAGGAGATCGTCGCGCCGTACGTGGCCGTGAAAGAAGCCGTGTTTCCGTTTGCAAAGTTCCGCGAGTTCGATCCCATCCTCGGTCCGGAGATGCGCTCGACCGGCGAAGTGATGGGCGTGGCTGATACGTTTGGCCCGGCGTTCGCGAAGGCGCAGCTTTCCGCGGGCAATGGACTTCCACTCGGTGGCACGATCTTCGTGACGGTCAACGACCATGACAAACCCGCACTGCTCCCGATCGCCAGACGGTTCCACGCGCTCAACTTCAAGTTGGTCGCCACCGGCGGCACCGCGCGGTACCTTCGGGAACATGGGGTGCCCAGTGATGTCGTGCAAAAGGTCAGTGAGGCGCGACCGAATGCGGTTGACCTCATCAAGAATGACGGGGTCCAGCTCTTGATCAACACGCCGCTCGGGATGCGGGCGCTTCGCGACGACGAGACGCTTCGCCAGTCGGCGATTTCCCGAAAAGTACCGTATACGACGACGCTTGCCGCGGCCGGGGCGGCGTGCGATGCCATTGAAGCGATGCAGTCCAGCTCGATGGGCGTGAAATCCATCCAGGAGTGGCAGAAGGAGATCGTGTGACCAAGCCGCCGTTTGTGCACGAGAGTGCCTATGTGGATGAGGGTGCCGTGATCGGCGCCGACACCAAGGTGTGGCATTTCTGCCACGTAATGCCGGGGGCGGTGATCGGCGCAGGTTGTTCGCTCGGCCAGAATGTCGTGGTCATGGGCGGCACCAAGATCGGCAACAACGTGAAGATTCAGAACAATGTCTCGGTCTACGAAGGAGTGGAGCTCGAGGACGACGTGTTCTGCGGACCGTCGATGGTGTTCACGAACGTCGTCAACCCGCGGAGCCATGTGCCGCGGAAGAGCGAATACAAAAAAACGCTGGTGAAGCGGGGGTCGAGCATCGGCGCGAACGCGACGATTGTGTGTGGCATCACGCTCGGTGAATACGCCTTTATTGGCGCCGGCGCGGTGGTCACGCGGGATGTGCCTGCCCATGCGCTGATGACCGGTGTTCCGGCCAAGCGGACGGGCTGGATGTGCGAGTGCGGCGTGAAGCTCGAGGAGGGAATCCTCGACATCGCGTGCGGCGCGTGCGGAAAAACATATGCGCGCAAGAGTCAGTCGATCGCCCGCATCAACGAGGAGGGCGCGTGACCTCAGAACAGCCCATCCGCGTCGCCCTCGTCGGGTGCGGCCGGATCAGCAAGAACCACATCGATGCGATCGCGAAGGTGGACAATCTCACACTGGTGGCCGTGTGCGATGAGGTTGAGGCGCGTGCGAAAGCGGCCGGTGAGGCGTCTGGCGTGCCCTGGTTCGCCGACTACGCCACGATGCTGAGCGCGGTGCCCTGTGATGTCGTCACGATTGCCACGCCAAGCGGATTGCATCCTGCGCACGGCATTGCGGCGGCGAATGCCGGCAAGCATGTCATCTGCGAAAAGCCGATGGCGATTTCACTCGCCGGTGCCGATGCGCTTGTGGCGGCCTGTGATGCGGCCAAGGTGCAGCTCTTCGTGGTCAAGCAGAATCGGCTGAATCCCCCAATCCAGCTGCTGAAACGCGCGATTGATAAAGGCCGATTTGGTCGAATTGTGGTCGCGAATGCCACGGTGTGGTGGACGCGCCCGCAGGAGTACTACGATCAGGCTCCGTGGCGCGGCACCTGGGAGTTCGACGGCGGAGCGCTCCTGAATCAGGCGTCGCATTACGTCGATTTGATGCAGTGGCTCGTCGGTCCGGTCGAGAGCGTCATGGCGAAGACCGCCACGCTCGCACGAAAGATTGAAGCCGAAGACACCGGCATCGCCGTCCTCAAGTACCGGAGCGGCGCACTCGGGTCGATTCAGGTCACGATGCTCACCTACCCGAAGAATCTCGAGGGGTCGCTCACCATCCTCGGGGAGAAGGGAACTGTGAAGATTGGCGGGACTGCCGTGAACAAGATCGAGCATTGGTCGTTCGCCGACGCCGATGAGGATGACGCGCTCCTCGACGCTGCCAATACCGCGCCTCCGACTGTTTATGGGTTCGGCCACGAGGGGTATTATCGCAACGTGGTCTCCACGCTGCGCGGCACCACGCGCCCCGAAACTGATGGACGCGGCGGCCGGAAGTCGCTCGAACTGATCCTCGGGATCTACGAATCCGCCCGGACGGGCACGGATGTGTCGTTTCCGCTCAAGTAGGTAGACGGGAGACGGCAGGCGACTGCTCGCGACCAACTCCCGTCTGCCGGCTCGGTTTTCGTTGACTTCGCCCTCTCAAGGGGCGATTTTCAATGGCTGGGGTACAACCACTTGCCCTGCGTAATATCACAAAGTTGCTATCACTCATAGATGCCTGTTCCTTTGCTCGATCTCTGCGCCCAGCACGCCCGAATTCGGGAAAGTGTCGTGGCCGCGATGATGAAGGTGGTGGACGACCAGACGTTCATCCTCGGGAAGCCGGTCGCGGACCTCGAGGCTGACGTCGCGGCGCTTTCCCATTCCAAGTACGCCGTCGGCTGCGCCAGCGGAACGGACGCCCTGCTGCTCGCGCTGAAGGCGCTTGATGTCGGTGCCGGCGATGAGATCGTCACCACTCCGTTCACCTTCTTCGCCACCGCCGGCACGATTCACAACGTCGGCGCGCGCGCGGTCTTCGTCGACATCGATCCGAAGACGTACAACATTCGTCCCGACCTCGCCGCGGCAGCCGTGACGAGCAAGACGAAGGCGATCATCCCCGTGGATCTGTTCGGGCAGATGGCGCCACTCGAAGAGATTCAGCGCCTCGCGCCGCGCATCCCCGTGATCGAAGACGCCGCGCAGTCCATAGGTGCGCGCCGTCAGATTGACGGTGCATGGCGCATGGCAGGCGAGTGCGCGACCATCGGCACCTTTTCGTTCTTCCCGTCCAAGAATCTCGGCGGCTACGGCGACGGCGGCATGATGGTCACGCAGGACAAGGCCATTGCCGATCGCCTGTTGAAGCTCCGGATGCATGGCGGGTCGAAGCTCTATTTCCACGACGAAGTCGGCTTCAACTCGCGCCTCGATGCGCTGCAGGCTGCCGTGCTCCGCGCCAAGCTGCCGTTCCTCGCGGAATGGTCGGCCAAGCGCCGGGAGAACGCGAAGTTCTACGACGCCGCGTTCGCCGATCTCACCGATCTCGTGACGCCATTCGTCGAGCCCGGCAACGAATCGATTTTCAACCAGTACACAATTCGCGTTCCGCGTCGCGATGCATTCAAGGCGCATCTCGCGGCCAAGGGAATTGGCCACTCCGTGTACTATCCGCTGCCGCTCCATCTGCAGGAGTGCTTCGCGTACCTCGGCTACAAGCAAGGGGCGTGCCCGGAGTCGGAACGCGCGGCGAACGAAGTCCTGTCGCTGCCGATCTATCCCGAACTGTCACGTGCGCAGCTCGACGAAGTCGTCGCGGCCGTACGCGGGTTCTTCGGCAAGTAGCCGGATGCCGCAGACGCTAGTGAAGGACCGACTGCTCGCGAAGATTCGCGACCGTTCCGCCACGGCCGGCGTCATCGGCCTTGGCTATGTCGGACTGCCGCTGGCCATGGAGTTTGCCGAAGCCGGCTTCACGGTCATCGGCTACGACGTCAGCGAGAAAGTGGTCCGCGCGCTGATGCGGGGTGAGTCGCATATCCAGGACGTGCCGTCGAAGCAGATTGCCAAGCATGTGAAGTCGGGGCGTTTCATCGCCACGACGGACGAGGCGCGGCTCTCGGACGCGGACACGATTTCCATCGCGGTGCCGACGCCGCTGGCGAAGACACGCGATCCGGATATGACGTACGTGATTGCCGCCGCCGAAGCCGTCGCGCGCCGCGCGCGGCCCGGGATGCTCGTCGTCCTTGAAAGCACGACGTACCCTGGCACGACGCGCGATGTGTTGCAGCCGCGGCTCGAAGCGCGTGGACTGGCGATCGGCACCGATGTGTTCCTCGTGTTCTCCCCCGAGCGCGTCGATCCCGGCAACGCCACCTGGCATACCAAGAACACGCCCAAGGTCCTTGGCGGCATCACGCCCGCGTGCACCGAAGTGGCGACGGCGCTCTACAAGGGCACGATCGACACCGTTGTTCCCGTGTCATCGCCGGAAGCGGCCGAGCTGGTCAAGCTGCTCGAGAACACCTTCCGGTCGGTGAACATC
Source organism: Gemmatimonadota bacterium (assembly GCA_026387935.1). GTDB lineage: Bacteria > Gemmatimonadota > Gemmatimonadetes > Gemmatimonadales > Gemmatimonadaceae > Fen-1231. The sequence continues at coordinate 160,171 of JAPLKU010000013.1, forward strand.
GGGCTCGTCAACGAGATGGCGATCATCTGCGACCGCCTCGGCGTGGATGTGTGGGAAGTGATTGATGCGGCATCCACGAAGCCGTTCGGATTCATGCGCTTTACGCCAGGTCCGGGCATCGGCGGCCACTGCATCCCGCTCGACCCGCACTACCTCGCGTGGAAGATGCGGACGCTGAACTACAAGACGCGCTTCATCGATCTCGCGAGCGAGATCAACAGCGCGATGCCTGACATGGTCGTGCACAAGGTCGCGGATGCGCTGAACGACGAGAAGAAAGCGCTGCGCGGCAGTCGCATCCTCGTGCTTGGCGTCGCGTACAAGAAAGACATCGACGACATGCGCGAAAGTCCTGCGCTCGATGTCATTCGGCTGCTCGAGGAGCGTGGCGCCGAAGTGCAGTATCACGACCCGCACGTCGCGACCTTCACGGAAGACGGGCACCCGCGCTCGAGCGTGGGGCTGAGCGATGCGGTGCTCAGGAAGGCGGACGCCGTCGTGATCGTTACAGACCATTCGTCCATCGACTGGGACCGGGTGACCGCTCGGGCGACACTCATCGTGGATACGCGCAATGCGCTGGGCCGATCACGACCGACCAAGGCACGCGTGGTCGCGTTGACGCCACGCGCCGCGTCGCTGGCGCCGTCTGCTCTCACGCCGGCCGTGAAGGCCGGCGTAAAGGGCGGCGTGAAGCGTGCGGTGGCCGGACAGGCGGCTACGCGCGGCGCAGCCCGGCCGCGCAAGTAAGCGCGCAGCGGACGAGATCATGCGCATCACGGTCATCGGTACCGGCTATGTTGGTCTGGTCGCCGGAGCCTGCTTAGCGGAAACGGGAAGCGAGGTCATCTGCGCCGACGTTGACGCGAAGAAAATTGATGGCCTGAAGAAGAATGTCCTGCCGATCTACGAGCCTGGGCTGGATGCGCTCGTCGAGCGGAATCAGGCGCAGGGTCGCCTCACGTTCACAACGGATGTTCCTGCTGCCGTGCAGTCAGCTGATGTGATTTTCATTGCCGTGGGCACGCCGCCAGACGAAGATGGATCCGCAGACCTGCGCTACGTGATTGCGGTTGCCGAGACGATCGGCCAGCACATGGCGCGCGAGACCGTCGTTGTGACGAAGTCCACCGTGCCGGTCGGGACGGCAGACAAAGTGCGGGCCGCGGTGGCGGAGAAGGCGAAGTTTCCGTTTCACGTCGTCTCGAATCCCGAGTTCCTCAAGGAAGGCGCCGCCGTTGACGACTTCCTCAAGCCCGACCGCGTGGTGCTCGGCGTGGACAGCGATTTTGCGCGCACCGTGATGGCCGAGTTATATGCCCCGTTCGTGCGCACCGGCAAGCCCGTGATCTTCATGGACATCGCGTCGGCCGAAATGACCAAGTACGCGGCGAACGCGATGTTGGCAACACGCATCTCGTTCATGAACGAGATCGCGAATCTCTGTGAAAAAGTGGGCGCGAACGTGGATCTCGTGCGCCGCGGCATCGGCAGCGATTCGCGGATCGGTTCGAGTTTCCTGTTCCCAGGTCCAGGCTACGGTGGCTCCTGCTTCCCGAAGGATGTGCAGGCGTTGTTGCGCACCTCGGAGGAGATGCGCGCGCCGATGCTCGTGCTGCGCGCCGTCGAGGATGCGAACGATCGACAGAAGACGCGACTCTTCGAAAAACTCCGCGACGCACTGGGCGACGTGAAGGGCAAGCGGATTGCCGTCTGGGGCCTCGCCTTCAAGGCGCAGACCGACGACATGCGTGAGTCTCCGTCGCTGACGCTCATCGATGCGCTGCTCAAGGCAGGCGCGTCGGTAACCGCGCACGATCCGGCAGCCATGCACGAGGCCGAGCGTCGCCTCGGATCGCGCATCCAGTATGGCAAGACCAACTACGACACGCTCGATGGTGCCGACGCACTCGTCGTGGTGACGGACTGGAACGAGTATCGCTTCCCGGACTTCGCGAAGATCAAGGCGGCGCTCAAGCAGCCCGTCCTTATCGACGGTCGGAACCTCTACGATCCGGCGAAGATGTCGCAGCTTGGCTTTACGTACCGCTCGATTGGACGGGGCGCCGAGTGAGGGTGCTGATCACCGGCGCCGCCGGCTTTCTTGGATCGCACCTGACTGATCGCTTTCTCGCGGACGGCCATAGCGTCGTCGGGCTGGACAACTTCATCACCGGCCACCGCGATAACATCGCGCACCTGAGCAGCAACCCGAAGTTCAGCTTCGTCGAACACAACATTTCGACGTACACGCTGGTAGACGGCCCGCTCGATGGCGTGCTCCATTTCGCGAGCCCGGCGAGCCCTATCGACTATCTCAAACTTCCGATTCAGACCCTGAAGGTCGGCTCGCTCGGCACGCACAACTCGCTCGGCATCGCGCTGGCCAAGAAGGCCCGCTTCTTTCTCGCGTCGACGAGTGAGGTGTACGGCGATCCGCTGGAGCACCCCCAAACGGAGAGCTACTGGGGCAATGTGAATCCGGTCGGCCCGCGCGGTGTGTACGACGAAGCCAAGCGGTTCGCCGAAGCGATGACGATGGCGTATCACCGCTTTCATGGCGTGGACACCCGCATCGTCCGGATTTTCAACACCTACGGCCCGCGCATGCGTCCGCGCGACGGTCGCGTGGTGTCGAACTTCATCGTGCAGGCGCTCAACAACGAGCCGCTCACGATCTATGGCGATGGCTCGCAGACGCGTTCGTTCTGCTACGTGAAAGACGAGGTCGAGGGGATCTACCGGCTGTTCATGAAGGGCGATCCGCAGCCGACGAACATTGGCAATCCGTTGGAGTTCACCGTGCGGCAGCTGGCCGAGTTGGTCATTGAGCTCACGGGCACCACTTCGCCGATCGTGGCGAAGCCGTTGCCCGAGGACGACCCGAAGGTGCGCCAGCCCGATATTACCCGGGCGCGCACCATGCTGGGATGGGAACCGAAGGTGGACCTCCGCGCCGGCGTGGCGCGGACAATCGACTTTTTCCGCGGGCTGGTTGGTACGGCTCGCATGGCGGGGACTGCGTGACCGTGCAGCGAACGATGCGGACAACTTGGGGTACCAACGGCGTGATGCTTGTGCGCCGACGGTTCATTTTCTTCGTGGTTGTCGCACTCGCGACGGCGGCCTGCTCGCGCGGGTTCCAGGGGCGGAAGTTCCCGACGAACGACGGGCTCTACACGGCGTCGCTGGCGGAGTTCAAAACCAAGAAGTGGGACAACGCGATTTTCGGGTTCGAGAAGCTGACCCTAGAGCTCTCCGCGCGCGACACGCTGCTCCCGCTTTCGCACTGGTATCTCGCGCAGGCGCACGAAGCCAAGAGCGAGCACATTCTCGCCGCGACCAGCTTTACGCGCCTCGCCGAGTCGTTCCCTGATGATTCGCTGGCCGACGACGCGCTGTATCAGGCGGGTGCCTCGTATCTCCGCATCTGGCAAAACCCCGAGCTCGATCCGCAGTACGGCACGCTGGCGCAATCGCACATCCGCACGTTGCTCTCGGTGTATCCCGACTCGCCGCTCCGGAAGGACGCCGAGGCCGCGCTGCTCTCGCTCGATGATCGCTACGCGTCGAAGGACTACCTGAACGGCATGTTCTACGTCCGCCGCGGCGCCTTTGACTCGTCGATCATCTACTTCAAGAGTGTGGTCAAGGACTATCCAAACACCGAGCATGCGCGCCTCGCGTTGATGCGCATGGTGGAGGTGTATCGGACGCCGCAAATGAACTACAAGGAAGAGGCCGCCGAGACGTGCACGACCCTTCGCACCGCCTACGCAGGCGACAAGGAGGTTGTGAAGCTCTGTGGTAGCCCGGCGGCGGTGGCGGATTCGGCAGCGAAGCCGATCAAGCCAGCGGCGGACTCGGCAGCGCCGGCCCGTAAGTCGCCGCGCTGACCGGCCCGACCCGCACTTTCCGACTGGACGCGCGATGCGCGTTGGCATCTTCGGCGGGACCTTCGATCCTCCGCATGTCGGGCACCTGATCGCCGCCTCTGACGCCTGTGAGGCGCTCGGGCTCGACCAACTGGTATTCGTGCCGACGGGCATCCAGCCGCTCAAGGCCGGGAAAGAGGCTGCCTCAGCGGCGCACCGGCTGGCCATGATCAAGCTTCTGGCCGCCGGCGACCAACGATTCTCCGTGGATTCGATGGAGATCGACCGGGGTGGGTTATCTTTCACCGTGGACACTCTCCGGACGCTTCGGCAGCGGTGGCCTGCCGGAACGGCTGACCTGATAGTCCTTCTTGGCGCGGATGCAGCGGCACAGTTCCCGCAATGGAAGGACCCAGTGGCCATTCAGGCGCTGGCTGAGGTCGTTGTGCTGACGAGGGGTGAGGCGCCGGTGGCGACTCCTAACGGGCTTAGGGGAGTCACGACGCGGCGCGTGGATGTCTCGTCAACGGAGATTCGCGAACGCGTGAGCGCCGGGAAGCCGGTGGGCGCGCTTGTCACGGAACCGGTCGCGGCGTACATCGCGCGCACCGGCTTGTATCGCTAACGGAGCGCACTACGGAATGCTGAAGGCCTTGCTGGGATCGGTGTTTGGAACGCGGCATGATCGCGAACGGAAGCGCGTGCAGCCGATTGTGGATGACATCAACGAGCAGTACGCTCGCCTGCAGTCCATCAGCGACGATCAGCTGAAGGGCCAGACGGCGCGTTTTCGCACGATTATCGAAGAACGCACCTCCGCGCTGCGCAGCCAGGTCGCCGCGCTCAAGGATCAGAAGAAGACCGCGGCCGACCCCGAAGCGCGTGAGCTGATCGACCGCGAACTGGGCGGACTCGACGGGCAGGGCGGTCTCGAGAAGGACTACCGGAAGCTGCTGCGCGACACGCTCGACGAGCTGCTGCCGGAGGCCTTTGCCACCGTGCGTGAAGCGGCGCGCCGCATGGTTGGCACGACGTTCTCGGTGACCGGACGCGATCTGGTCTGGGACATGGTGCACTACGATGTGCAGCTCATCGGCGGCATCGAGCTGCACCTCGGGCGCATCGCGGAAATGGCGACGGGCGAAGGCAAGACGCTCGTCGCGACGCTACCGCTCTACCTGAACGCGCTGCCCGCGCGCGGCGCGCACCTGGTGACGGTCAATCCGTACCTCGCCCGCCGCGACTCGCAGTGGATGGGCCATCTCTTCAGTTACCTGGGGCTGACCGTCGGTTGCCTCGACGACACGGAGCCCGGCACCCCGGAGCGGCGCGACGCATACGAGTGCGACATCACCTACGGCACGAACAACGAGTTCGGCTTCGACTACCTGCGCGACAACATGGTGGTCTCGAATGAGCAGCGTGTGCAGCGTGGACACACGTACGCGATTGTGGATGAAGTGGACTCGGTGCTGATTGACGAGGCGCGCACCCCGCTGATCATTTCGGGACCGGTCGGAAACGAGGGCGATCTGGCCTATGCCGAGTACAACACGGCAATCGGCAGGTTGGTGCGCAAGCAGACGGAGCTGTCCAACAATCTTGTCGCGGCCGGCGAGAAGGCGCTCGCGGCCGGCGATGAAAATGCGGCCATGATGGCGCTGTACCAGGCTCGGCTCGGCTCGCCCAAGAACAAGCAACTGATGAAGGCGATGCAGGAGACTGGTGTCAAGCAGCTCGTGCTCAAAATGGAACTCGAGCACATCGCTGACCGGAAGCTTCCGGCCGGCAAGCAGGTGTACAAGGAGCTCGAGAACGATCTGCTCTACGTGCTCGATGAGCGCGGACACACGGTGCACCTCACCGACCGCGGCGTGGACTTCATGTCGCCGGAAGACCGCGACGCATTCGTGATGCCCGATATCTCAATGGAGATCGGGGCGATCGAGAAGAACCACGAGATGCCGGCCACGGAAAAGCTCGAAGCCAAGCGCAAGATCGAAGCCGAGTATGCGGTGAAGAGCGAGAAGCTCAATATCGTGCATCAGCTCCTCAAGGCGCATGCGCTCTACGAAAAGGACGTGAACTACGTCGTGCAGGATGGGCAGGTGCTCATCGTAGACGAGTTCACTGGCCGTACGATGCCGGGACGCCGCTGGAGCGAAGGCCTGCATCAAGCGGTCGAAGCCAAGGAAAACGTCCAGGTCAAGGGCGAGACGCAGACGCTCGCGACCATCACCATTCAGAATTATTTCCGCATGTACGAGAAGCTCTCGGGCATGACGGGCACTGCAGAGACTGAAGAGACCGAGTTCTTCCAGATCTATTCACTGGAAGTGTCGGTGATTCCCACGAATCGCGACATCATCCGCGACGACCGCCACGACTACGTCTATAAAACGCGCCGCGAGAAGTACAACGCGATCGTCGAAGAAACGCAGCGCCTGCACGGTCTTGGCTTCCCCGTGCTCGTCGGAACGACGAGCGTTGAAGCCTCGGAAACGCTCGCGCGACTGTTCCAGCGCGCAGGGATCGTCCACAACGTCCTGAACGCGAAGTACCACCAACGCGAAGCCGAAATCGTGTCGCTCGCAGGCCAGCCCGGCGCGGTTACCATCGCGACGAACATGGCTGGCCGCGGCACCGACATCAAACTCGGCGTCGGTGTGACGATCGCGAAGCCGTCGCAGATCAAGGATCTCGACGGAAAGGACGTCGAGATCGAAGAGTGTGGCGGTTTGCACATCATTGGCTCCGAGCGGCACGAATCGCGACGCATCGATCGCCAGCTCCGCGGCCGCTCTGGCCGTCAGGGCGATCCGGGTGCGTCGCAGTTCTTTCTTTCGCTCGAAGACGACCTCATGCGTCTCTTCGGCTCGGAGCGCATCGGTCGGCTGATGGATCGCATGGGCGCGCAGGAGGGCGACGTGCTCACGCACCCGCTCATCACGCGCTCCATCGGCGAAGCGCAGAAGCGCGTGGAACTCCAGAACTTCCAAAGCAGAAAGCGCCTGCTCGAATACGATGACGTGATGAACCAGCAGCGCGAAGTGATCTACTCGTTGCGTTCGTTCGCCCTCGAGGGAGGCGAAGAGCTCAAGGGCGAGTCGATCAAGATGGTCGAGCAGGCCGTCGCGCGTCGCATTGTCGAGTCCATCGGAGGACTTGAGGATCCCCTTGACTGGGACGTCGAGCTGGTCCGTCAGGACCTGCTCATGCGCTACATGCTGTCGGTTCCGTCGTTCGAAGAGAGCGGCACGCGCCCGAAGTCGAGCGCCGATGCCGAAGACGAAGGGCGGGCAGCCGGCAAGCTGGCGTTCGACCGCAAGAGTGAATCGCTCGGCGAATACGGCGGCCAGGTGTTGTCGCTCGTCATGCTCAACGTGCTGGACGAGAAGTGGAAGGATCATCTTTATGATCTCGACCAGCTGCGCAACGCGATTCACTACCGGTCATGGGGGCAGAAGGATCCGCTCATTGAGTACAAGCACGAGGCCTACACGATGTTCGTGGACCTCATGCACGATGTGCATCACACCTTTGCCGAACGGTTCCTGCGCGTGCAGGTACAGTTCGATGGCGATCGTGGATTTGTGCAACCAGCGGGACCACCACCGCCGTCGATAACGGCGACCGCCACGCATGCGCCGGTGGACGAGTTCGGTGCGCTGGCTGACCCGATGACGGGTCAGCCGGACGATACGGTCGGTCCCACGCGGCCCGAGCCGACAATCGTCGGGGCAGGGCGGGGCGTTCGTTCGCTCGCCGGAGCGGTGGCGGGCGCGAATCCGGGCGGCATCGACTTCACCAATGTCGGGCGCAACGATTCGTGCCCCTGCGGCAGTGGCAAGAAGTTCAAGAAATGCCACGGAGCGCAGTAGCGGTCCGGTTTCTGATCCATGCACCGCGAGTGCAATGAAATAGGCTGCGCGGCGGGGAAACGATGAGAGCGGAGGCCGGCCCCACGCGTAATGTGGCGCATGCCTCCGCTTCGCATTCGCGGCACCGTCGTCGGCGGACCAACGTCCGCTGCTCCGCGCCCGCCGCTCAGGATTCAGGAACTCCCCGTGGGCGAACGGCCTCGTGAGCGCTTTCGCGAACACGGCGCGCGCTCACTCTCCATCACCGAACTGCTCGCGCTGGTGATCGGCTCCGGTTCGGCGCGACGGTCCTCACTCATCGTCGCGCACGACCTGCTGGCCTCCGCTGACGGGTCGTTGCGGCGGCTCGCGTCGCATTCGCAGGGCACGCTGACGCGCATCGACGGCCTCGGATCGGTGCGCGCCCTGGCCATTCATGCGGCGCTCGAACTCGGCCGACGCATGTCGGCGGAATCGTGTGAAGACGGAATGCCGCTCCGTTCGCCGCGCGATGTGTGGCGCGCGTACGCACCGCGCCTGGAGGACTTGCCGGTTGAGGAGTTCCATGTGGCGGTGCTCGATGCGCAGCATCGCCTCGACCGCGATGTGCTGATTACGCGCGGGATTCTGAACTCATCCCTCGTGCACGCGCGCGAGGTGTTCCGCGAGGCGATCGCGGAGCGAGCGGCGGCCATCGTGCTGGTCCATAATCATCCGAGTGGGGACCCGACGCCGAGCCCGGACGACCGGGCCATCACGACACAGCTCGTGGCGGCAGGGAAGTTGCTGGATATCCCAGTTGCGGATCATGTGATAGTTGGGCGCGGCCGGTACCTGAGCTTCTCGGAGGCGGGGATGCTCTAGCTACCCGTCCCCGTGCCCGTGTACCCATACCCTCCCCATTCCCCTCTCCCGTAGTTTGCAGGATGGCCACGACGGCTCTTGCCGAGATCATTCCCGGTTGGTCCCTCTCCGCTGATGCCAATGCGGAGCGGCTCGACGCGGAGCTCCTCGCGCGTGCCTATCACTTCAGCGATCGCGCGCACGCGGGCCAGCGGCGCAAGAATGGCGATCCCTTTGTCACGCACTGCGTCGAAGTCGCGAAGATTCTCGCCAACTTGCAGCTTGACTCCGTCACGGTCGCGAGCGGGCTGATTCACGATGTCGTGGAGGACACCAACGTCACGCTCGAGGACGTCGAGCGGGAGTTTGGCCGCGAAATCGCACAGATCGTCGATGGCCTGACGAAGATCGGCCATCTGCCGATGACGTCGAAAGAGGAGCGGCAGGTTGAGAACTACCGCAAGCTCCTCCTCTCCATCGCGAAGGACATTCGCGTCATCCTCATCAAGCTCGCCGACCGCCTGCACAACATGCAGACGCTCGACTACCTCGACCCCGCGAAGCGCGCGCGTATCGCCCAGGAGACCCGCGATCTCTACGCGCCGCTCGCGCACCGGTTTGGCCTCGCCAAGATGAAGGCCGACCTCGAGGATCTCGCTTTCAAGTTTCTCGAGCCTGCCGAATACAAGGCACTCGCCAAGCAGGTCGTGCAGAAGCGGGCGCAGCGCGAGGCGCTGGTGGAGGAAATGGCGACGCCGCTCCGGAAGCGGCTCGCTGACGCGGGCATTCTGGTCTACGAGGCCAGCGGCCGGCCAAAGCATCTCTGGTCGATCTTCAAGAAGATGCAGAAGCGTGACAAGCCATACGAGGAGATTTATGACCTTCTCGCGATTCGCGTCCTCGTGGAGAATGTGCAGGAGTGCTACCACACGCTCGGCGTGATTCATGGCGAGTGGACTCCACTGCAGGAGCGCATCAAGGACTACATCGCAAGTCCCAAGTCGAACGGCTACCAGTCGCTGCACACGACGGTCTTCGGCCCGCGCCATACGCTGTTCGAAATCCAGATCCGGACGCGCGAGATGCATCGCACGGCCGAGTTCGGTATCGCCGCGCACTGGCTGTATAAATCGGGCGATCCGGACAGCGACGAGCTCGACAAGGCGCTGCATTGGTTTCGCCAGGTGCTGGAGATGCAGCTCGATGCCGAAACGCCGGCCCAGTTCCTGGAGTTCCTGAAGCTCGACTTGTATCAGGACGAAATCTTCGTCTTCACGCCGGCCGGCGACGTGATCCAGCTGCCGCGCGGCGCGACACCGCTCGATTTCGCTTTTGCCGTGCACACCGAAGTCGGTGTGCACACGCAGGGTGCAAAGGTGAATGGCCGGCTCGTTCCGCTCTCACGTGAACTGCGAAACTCCGAAACGGTCGAGATCGTCCGCTCGCCGAACTCGCGGCCGAGCCGGGATTGGCTCGCGCATGTGCGTACTGGCCGCGCGCGCCACAAGATCCGGCAGTGGCTGCGCAATGAAGAGCAGCGCGCGTCGGTGGCCATCGGCCAGGAGATTCTCGAACGCGAGATCAAGCGGCGCAAGCATCCCAAGCTCAATAGCGAGCAGTTGCAAGAGGCGAGCAACACGCTGAAGCTGTTCGATGTGAACCATCTCTATGCGTCGCTCGCGCAGGGCGATGTAAACGTGACACAGGTGTTGCGCACGCTCTATCCCGACTTCGACGAGCGCGACGATGCCGCGCTCAAGGCGAGTCCACTTGAACGCTTGCTCGACCGCGTGCGAAACGTGGCCCAGTCGCCGCGGGGGTTGCGCATTCAGGGCGTGGATGGGCTGATGGTCCGCTATGCCCAGTGCTGCCAGCCCGTGCCTGGTGACAAAGTCGTCGGCTACGTCACGCGCGGCCGCGGCGTGAGCGTGCACCGGTCCGACTGCCCGAACCTGCTGCAACTCGCGCATGAGCCGGAGCGCCGACTCGAAATCGATTGGCAGAAGAGCGAAGGCGAGCGTTTCCTGATTCGCCTAGCCATCGAGGCGACGGAACGACGCGGCCTCTACGCCGATCTGGCCACGGCGGTCAGCGAAACCGGCACCGACATCAAATCCCTCGAATTGAAAACCACGGACGGCCGCGTGACTGGCGCCTGCCTCGTGGAGGTCGAGCATCTGACGCACCTGGAGAAGATCGTGAAAGCACTGCGGAAGGTGAAAGGCGTATCAGAAGTGGCCCGGAGGGAGCGAATCACGTCGGAGGTGTAGTTCGGGGCTACCCGAACAAAAGCCGATAGGTTAGTTTTAGGCCGATGCCGAAAGCAGAATTCGACCTCCGAGCACCCTTCCAACCGGCCGGCGACCAGCCTCGTGCGATCGCCGAGCTGACGGCTGGGCTTGAGCGCGGCGACCGGTTCCAGACCCTGCTTGGCGTGACCGGTTCAGGCAAGACTATGACCGTCGCCAACGTCATCAGGAACTGGGGGCGTCCCACCCTCGTCCTCTCGCACAACAAGACGCTCGCCGCACAGCTCTATGGTGAGCTGAAGTCGTTCTTTCCAAACAACGCTGTCGAGTACTTCATCTCGTACTACGACTACTACCAGCCCGAAGCGTACGTCCCCTCGAGCGACACCTACATCGAGAAGGATGCGTCGATCAACGACGATATCGACCGGCTGCGGCTGCGCGCCACCTCGTCGTTGATGGAGCGCGACGACGTGGTGATCGTGGCCACGGTCTCTGCCATCTACGGACTCGGCGATCCCGAGACCTATCGCGCGACGATGGTCACGCTGCAGGTGGGCCAGAAGATTGCCCGCGACGACATCCTCCGGTCGCTGGTGCGGATTCAGTACTCGCGCAACGACGTGGCCTTCGAACGCGGCACCTTTCGCGTGCGCGGCGACACGGTTGAAATCTTTCCGGCGTACGAAGAGCAGGCGGTGCGCCTGGAAATGTTTGGCGACGAGATTGAAAAGATCTCCAAGGTGAATCCGCTCACCGGCGAGACGATCGTGTCACTGCCGCGCACTGCGGTCTATCCCGCGAAGCACTTTGTCACGACAAGGCCGTCGCTCGAACGCGCCATCGGGCACATCAAGGTGGAACTGAGCGAGCGGCTCGCCGTCCTGCGGGCGGCGAACAAGCTGCTTGAGGTGCAGCGGCTCGAGTCGCGCACGAACTTCGACATCGAAATGATGCTCGAGATCGGATCCTGCCCTGGCATCGAGAACTACTCGCGGCACCTGGCGCAGCGGCAGTCCGGCGTGCGCCCCGCCGTGCTCCTTGACTATTTCCCCGACGACTTCCTCGTCGTCGTGGACGAATCGCACGTGACGCTGTCGCAAGTTGGCGCGATGTTTGCCGGCGACCGGTCGCGAAAAACCACGCTGGTGGAATACGGATTCCGTCTGCCCAGCGCACTCGACAACCGCCCGCTGATGTTCGATGAGTTCATCTCACTCTCGCCGCGCGCGTTGCTGGTCTCCGCCACGCCGGGCGACCTCGAACTCAAGCTCTCGCAGGGCGTGGTCGTCGAACAGGTCATCCGGCCGACTGGACTGATCGACCCGCCAATTGAAATCCGGCCCGTGCGCGGTCAGGTGGACGATCTCCTTCATGAGATTCGTCTCCGTGAACGGAAGGGTGAGCGCGTGCTCGTGACGACGCTCACCAAGCGCATGTCCGAAGATCTCGCCGACTACATGCAGCAGGTCGGTGTCCGCGTCCGCTACCTGCACTCCGACATCGACGCCATCGAGCGGATGGAAATCATCCGCGGCCTTCGCCTCGGCGAATTCGACGTGCTCATCGGCATCAACCTGCTCCGCGAGGGGCTCGACATGCCTGAGGTCTCGCTCGTGGCGATCCTCGACGCCGATCAGGAAGGATTTCTCCGCAGCGAACGCTCGCTTATCCAGACCATCGGTCGCGCCGCACGCCACATCAATGGGCGGGCGATTTTCTACGCGGACCGGATCACTGGCTCCATGCAGCGCGCCATGGATGAGACGGGTCGGCGTCGCGCAATCCAGGTGGCGCACAATCTCGAGCATGGTATCATTCCGACGAGCGTGATCAAGAGTGTGGATGAAGTACGCTTCGTTACCCGCGTCGCCGACGCGCGCGATGAGCGCGAAGCGCAGGAAGAAGGCCGCGCCGACGTGCGGAAGCAGAAAAAGGTCGCAGAAGCCGGTGTGAAGTACGGGAGCGACGACATGCCCGGTCTCGTGAAGCGGCTCGAGGACGAGATGCGCGACGCCGCGAAGAATCTCGATTTCGAAACGGCCGCGCGATTGCGCGACGAACTGTTCGATGTGCGCGTTGCGATGGACGGCAAGCGACCCTCACCGCGGCGGCAGGCGCCCCGCCAGCCCGCTCGCCGATGAACAGCGCAACTTCGCCCACGCCGACCGTCCGCGAAGCGCACGGCACACGCGATCTCGACCTCGCGGGCCTGGCCGCGTGGGGGGAACTGTTTGGTGCGTCGCTCTCCGCCCCTGCGCTCGTCACGCTCGACGGCGAACTTGGCGCGGGAAAAACGACGCTTGCGCAGGCCATATGCCGCGGCTGCGGCGTGAGCGAGCCGGTCACCAGCCCGACGTTCGCGTTGGTGCACCAGTACCGCGGCACGCGTACCATGGTGTTTCATCTCGACCTCTATCGCATCGACACGCCGGCCGATCTCGCCACCCTCGCCTGGGATGAGATCGCTGGCGCGAATGCTGTTGTGCTGGTTGAGTGGCCGGAACGTGCTGGCGCGTTGCTCGGGACGGCAGACATCTCCATCCGGCTCGAACACATCGCCGCCGACCTCGCGCGACGAAGGCTCGCGTGGTAAGCGACCGCCCGGTACCTCCGTCACAGGGCGCGCGCGTCACGCTCGCCCTTGATGCGGCGACGTACGAGGGCAGCGTCGCCGTCATCCGAGCCGGTGTTGTGGTCGCGGAGCGAACCGTCGCCATGCGCGGCGAAACTGAAGAACGTCTCATGCCGGCAGTCCTTGCGGCGCTCGCCGATGCTGGTTCCTCCGTGCGCGACGTCGAACGCGTCGTCTGCGGCGAGGGGCCGGGGAGTTTTACGTCGCTCCGAATTGCCGGTGCGATTGCGAAGGGCATCGCGTTCGGAAACGTCATTCCGCTCTTTGCGGTCTCGTCGCTTGCGCTTGTCGTGGCCGGCGCCAGCGGGTTATCCGCCGGCACCCATCTCGCGGTGCTCGACGCGATGCGTGGCGAGCGATTCATCGCGCCATTCGGACGCGCGGCGGACGGTACGCTGGCCGTTCTCGGGCCCGCCTGCCGCGTGACGGCCGAGGAAGCAGCGAAGGTCGCCCTTGGTGGCGACGCGATCGCCATCGGTCCGCTCGAATCGACGCGTGCGGCCCCCCATGCGCGCGGTGTCGCGCCGTTGCTCGAGGCGATCATTCGCTCCGGTGCCGTTTCGATTGACGCGTGGGAGCCCGCCTACGGGCGGCTCGCCGAGGCACAGGTGAAGTGGGAGGCGGCGCATGGACGGCCGCTGCAGGCCTGATGCCGACGCTCAAGGTGCAGCTCCGTGCCGCGCTCGCCGACGATGTTGACGCGATCCATGCCATCGAGGTGGCGTCGTTCGGTGATCCGTGGAAGCGGGACGGCTTTCGCGACCTCATCCTCGGCGGCAACGCAACCGTTGTGGTCGCCGAGTCGGGAAGCGGAATTCTTGGTTTCGCGGTGAGCTATGCTGCGGCCGATGAAGCCGAGATTGCGAATGTCGCAGTGGCCACCTTTGCGCGCCGCGGCGGGATTGGCCGCACGCTGGTCGGCCATGTTGTCGCCAAGGCGTCACGGGCGGGCGCACGGATGGTGTTCCTCGAAGTGCGCGAATCCAACGTCGCGGCGCGGGCGCTCTACACGGCGCTGGGCTTCGCCGAACTCGCGCGGCGCGCCGCCTACTACAACAACCCGCGTGAAGATGCCGTGGTCATGCGTCTCGATGTGCCGGCGCAGTGATCTGGCACCATTTGCAAGCGATTGGTGACGGTTCGTTTGGCGAGTAGATTCATTCTACAGCCGTAATTCCTTCCAGGAGGCGTTGTGAGTCGGAGCTTGAACAAGGTCACGTTGATCGGAAATCTCGGGAACGATCCCGAAGTCCGGACGACGACAGGCGGCAGCAAAGTGGCGAATTTCTCCCTTGCCACGACCCGCCAGTGGAATTCGGCGTCGGGAGAGAAGCAGGAAAAAACCGAGTGGCACAAGTGCATTGCGTGGAACATGGGCACGCGTGGCACCGGTCTCGCGGACATCGTCGAGCGCTACGTCAAGAAGGGCGACAAGCTCTACGTCGAAGGCCGCATCGAGTACCGCCAGTATCAGGACAAGGAGAACCAGACGAAGTACGTGACAGAGATCAACGTCCGGGAAATCCTCCTGCTCGGCGGGAAGAGTGGCGGTGGTGGCGGCGACATGGGTGACGCTCCACCGCGGGCCAAGGGTGGCGAGAAGCCCAAGGGAGGCGATTTCGAGGAGTTTCCGAACGCCCTCGAGCCTGGGGACGACGACCTGCCGTTCTAGGCCGGTTGCGCCGGGTTGGCATGGTTTGCAGAGGGCGGCCAGCGATTGGCCGCCCTCTGTTATTCACCCCCGGTGGCGTCCATGTTTCCCCCTGAGCGGCCCGTTCGTCTAAAATCGTAGCGGCTCGACCCGGTTAGCCCGGGGCGCGTCGTAGTTACCCGTGACCCTCAAGTCCGTATGCGACCCATCTCGACTCGCACACATATCGCCGTCGTGGCCGGACTGGCCCTGACGGCTGGCTCCGCGCTTGCACAGGCGCCGGTGGAGCGGCCTGGGACGTACACCGTCAAGAGAGGCGACACGCTCCGAATGCCTTCCAACGTGTTCCCGGGCCGCATCGACTTCGGCGTCTCGACGCGCATCAGCTGGATCTACGCCGATCCGAAGCTCACGGGTGTCGGTGGCGCACTGATTCTCTCGGCCACCGGGGCGCAGGGCCTCGTCTCAGGAGATCAGGTGACACTGCGTCGCCCGCGGCCGGAATCTGGTGCCGATCTTCCCGACGAAGATCTGGCCGTTGCGCAGGTGACGCGCGTGACGCCGTGGGGCACATCGGCGGTGATCCTGTCATTGCAAGACGCCGGCATCGTGGCCGGCATGAAGGCGCAGGTCACCGCCAAAATGCCGTGAGTGTGCGGCGCGCGCTGGTCACGGGCGGTGCCGGCTTCATTGGCTCGCACGTGGCGGAGGCGCTCGCGTCGGATGGGTACGATGTCACGGTGCTCGACGACCTCTCGTCCGGGCGTCGCGCAAACGTCGCGTCGGGCATTCGCCTCGAGGAGCTCGATATTCGTTCGCCGGAGGCGGCCGGTCTGGTCAGGACCGGTGGATTCGCCGTCGTCTGCCATCTCGCAGCGCAGATCGACGTCCGAAAGAGCGTTGCCGATCCCGTCGCCGACGCGAGCCGCAACATCCTTGGATCGCTGAATATTCTCGAAGCGGCGCGCCAGGCACCGAAGCCGCCGCGCGTTGTGTTTTCCTCCACGGGCGGCGCGATCTACGGCGACTTCGCCGAGCCACCAAGTGACGAAGGCGAGTCAAAGGATCCAGAATCGCCCTATGGAATCGCGAAGCTCGCAACGGAGTACTACCTCGCCTACTACGGCCGGGTGCACCGGATGGATGTCGTGTCGCTGCGCTATGCCAATGTCTTCGGGCCGCGCCAGGATCCTCATGGAGAAGCCGGCGTGGTCGCGATCTTCTGTCAGCGACTGCTCGGCGGAACGCCACTGACCGTGTTCGGCGACGGGCGCCAGACGCGCGACTACGTGTTCGTGGGCGACGTGGCCCGGGCCAATGTGCTCGCGGCCGGCGCAGCACTGCCCGCCGCAGGGCGACTCGATGAGCGCGCCTTCAATATCGGGACCGGTGTCCCGACGTCCGTGCTGGAACTCGCCGCCTCACTGCAGCGCGTGGCCGGCTCCGGCACGAAGATCGAACACGCCGCTGCCCGCCCCGGCGAGCAGCAGCGTTCGTTTGTCTCAATTGCGAAGGCCTTGAGCGTCCTGAAGTGGGCGCCGAAAGTGGCGCTCGACGCGGGGCTTCGCACAACGTTCGATTGGTTTCGCACACAAGCGACACCACAGGCGCCGTCACACGTGGCATCCTGACTGCCACTCGACTCCTTCATTGCGACGATATGATTCTCCAGGCAGGTAGCGCGATTCCGAGCACCGCGACTGAGCTCATCATGAGTTCGTCGCTCCCCACGAAGATCGTCCTCGCCGTCCTCGCCGTCCTGTCGCTCTACAGCTGGGCGATCATGCTGGCGAAGTGGCTGGAGTTTCGCCGCGTCGCGCGCCGGAGCGCGGGATTCCTCGAAGAGTTTTCACGGGCAACGAAACTCGATCAGGCCGGCGCGATGGCCAAACGGGCGCAGGCCAACCCGTACGCGCGCGTCGTGCTACGGGCCGTGGAGTTCGTCCACCAGATCACGCCGCTCGGCTTGGACGGGAAGGCCGGCACGCTGTCGTCGGCACAGGTGGAGGCGCTCCATCTCGTACTCGAGTCGGAGTTTACGGCGGAACGTGACCGCATCGGGCAATACGTGCCTTCGTTGGCCGTCATTGGTTCGGCCAGTCCGCTGCTGGGACTTTTCGGCACGGTGCTCGGCGTGATCAACGCATTTCTCGGTATTGCGGCGAAAGGCGCCGGCAACCTCGGTGCCGTGGCGCCAGGCGTGGCAGAAGCACTGACGGCGACGGCCGGCGCGCTTGCGGTGGCCGTGCCCGCAGTGTTCGCCTACAACGTCTTCGCCGCGCGCCTCAACCGTCTCGACGGCCAGATGGAAGGCTTCGCCGCTGAGATCATCGCGCTGCTCGCGCGTGAGGGCCGCATTTGAGGCGGCGCTCTCGCGGTGAACGGACGCCGATGTATGCCGAGGTCAACGTGGTGTCACTCGTTGACCTGATGATGCTGTTGATGGTGATCTTCATGATCACCGCGCCGATCATGCAGGGCGGCGTGGACCTGACGCTCCCCAAGGCCGATGCACGCCCGGTGGAATCGAAGGGCGGCATGGTGGTGAGTGTCACCAAGGACGGCAAGGTGTTCATTGACGAGACGCCGATGACGTTCAGCCAGTTCAAGTCGAGCTTCGGGATCTACGCCAAGAGGGTCGGCAAAGAGGGCGTATACATCCGTGGCGACGGTCAGGCGACTTATGGCAGTTTGCTTCGCGTCCTCGCCGTCGTGAAAAACGCAGGAGTAACGAACGTGGCCCTCATGGCTGAGCCAGAGGAAACGCCTCCGTGAGCACACTTCGGGCCCCGTCGGCCTCGCTGACGCTCCCGATTGTCTCCTCTGCGATCCTGCACGTTGCGGTGCTCGGATTTATCGTCTACCGCGCTGCCGCACCGCTTCCGCCGCTGCCGCCTCTTTATCGGGTGGAGTTGATCGCGGCGCCTGCAGGGCCGCGCGCCGAGGGTGTGGTGACTGAGGCACCCGCACCGCCGGCACCGTCGAAGGTCACGCCAGCGCCTGAGTCCAAGCGCAACCTCGCCACGACCAAGGCCCCGGCAAAGAAGTTGCCGAAGCCGACCAAGACGGCGACGCCGAACCTGGCCGCGAAGGTCACGCCGAAGGCCACCCCCAAGACGGTCGCTCCGCCTCCCAAGGCGGGCGGAGGTGAGCAGGGCGGCGCGGGCAATGACGTGGCGAACGTGCTGAGCGCCGGTATCGACTTTCCCTTCCCAGGGTACCTCAGCAACGTGGTGCGGCAGATCGCACTGCAGTTCGAAGTGCCGCGCGGGGCCGAGTCGTTGGTGGCCGAAGTGAGCTTTATGATCCGCCGCGACGGATCTGTCAGCGGTATTCGGATGATCTCACGCAGCGGTGCCTACGTGTTTGACCAGTCTTGCCTTGCCGCGATCGAAGCGGCGGGGAGGTCGGGCAAGTTCGATCGTCTCCCTGACGGGTTCACCGATGATGTGCTTCCAGTGATCTTTCGGTTCGACCCAAAACGGATGCGATGATCAAGTCAGCCAGGTTGTTGTGTGTGTGCTGTGTGTGCGGCCTGCTCTCCGGCCTGACTCCAGCGCAGACCCGTGCCCAAGACACCGCTGTCGCCTCTGGCGTCCGCATCGGCCTCACCTACGATCGCCACGGCAAACCCGGCATCGCCATCACGCCGGTGAGTGGTCCGAACGCGGACTCCGTTCGCGCCATACTCATTCGCGACTTCGATTTCAGCGACCGCATTACCGTCATCGCGCCCGATAGTGGCGAGCCGCCCACCGGTGCGCTGAACTATCCGCTCTACGCAAAATTGCTGGCCACGACGGTCGTCCAGGCGGTGGTGACGCCGGCGGGAGCACTGCATGTGGCCGTGCACGACGTCGCACAGAAGCGGGTGGCGCTCGTTCTCGACATCGCATTGCCGACGCCCGCGTACTCGGGCGATTGGCGCGCGGTGGTGCACGCGGCGGCGGACTCAATCGAATGGATAGTGACCGGGCAGAAGGGCATTGCGGGCACGCGCGTGATGTACGCGCGCAACAGCGGCCGGAGCACGCAGCTCTGGACGGTCGATTCCGACGGCGCGAATGCACGGCCGGTGGCTGGCACGGAAAACGCGATGTCTCCCGACTGGCATCCGAGCGGCAAGAAGATCGTGTACGACCTGCTCCCTGACGACGGGCGCCATCGGATTGTGGTACGCGACCTCACGGGTGCGACGCCGACCTGGTCCACGGGCGCGGCCTCGTTGAATTTTTCTCCCGTGTTCACGCCGGACGGATCAAAGGTGGTCTTCGCGGCCGGGAACGACGCCACGGACCTCTATGAGGCATCGCCCGGCTCCGCGGATCCGCCGCGACGGCTGACGTCGAGAAAAGGAAGTTCGAACAGCAGCCCGACGTTTAGTCCGGACGGCCGCCGCATTGCCTTCACTTCCGGGCTCCTCGGACACCCTGAGGTGTATATTACGGATGCGGACGGCTCGAGCTCAGAACTGCTTACTGCCAGCGGGTTTGGCGACCGATTGTTCCGGTCCAATCCTGCCTGGTCGCCGGACAATCGGCTCGTAGCGTTTCAGTCCAGAATTAACGATGTGTTTCAGGTGATGACGATCTCCGTGCGCGACAACTCGACTCGTCAGTGGACGAGCGATGGCGCGAACGAAGATCCGAGCTGGGCGCCAGATGGACGGCATCTCGTTTTTGTCAGTACACGCACGGGAACGAAGGAACTCTGGGTGTTGGATCTCGACACGTCCCGCGCGCGGCAGCTCACACATGGTGGACGCGTCCAGAATCCGGCGTGGTCCCCGCGACTCGAACTTTCCCGCCAGCCCTGAGGGGCCCCCACCTTCCGGAGAATCACGATGAACACCCTTCGCCGATCGGTTTCCCTCATTGCCCTCGTGGCGGTGGCCGCCTGCTCCAAGAAGCAGCCGCCCGCACCGGCTCCTGCCCCCGCACCGGCGCCAGCGCCGCGCGTGAATCAGGATTCGATTGATCGCGCCAATGCGGCCAAGGCCGCTGCGGCCGCTGAAGCCGAGCGCCAGCGGCTCGCCGCTGCGACCGCTGCAGAAGCGAGCCGCCTCGACGCTGCGCGCACCGCTGCCCGAGCCAAGCTCGGCATGGTCATCTACTTTGACTATGACAAGGACGAGATTCGCGAAGACCAGCGTGTGACGCTCGACGCGAAGGTGCCGATTCTCAATGCGAACCCCGACGTGAAAATGCGTATCGCCGGACACACCGACGATCGTGGTTCCGACGAATACAATCTTGCGCTCGGCCAGCGCCGTGCCGCAGCCGTGCGCCGCTACATGGCGGCTCGGGGCGTGGCAGACGGTCGATTCGAAGTGGTGAGCTTCGGCGAGCAACGCCCGGCGTCGCCAGGCGAGTCGGAAGATGCGTGGGCAAAGAACCGTCGCGCGGAATTCGAAATCACGGGCGGCGGCACCGCACTCAAGGTTCCGTGAGCATAGTCCGTCGCCTGACCGCTGTACTGCTGCCGGCCGCGCTCCTCGCGACTGGCGGATGTCTTGCGACCTCTGGTGACATCGAGAAACTGCAGCTCACGCTAAAGTCCATGCAGGATTCGATTCGCGTGCGTGATGCGCGATCGGATTCGCTGCAGGTGCAGACCGTTCGCGCCGCGGCGCTGCAGCTCGCGCAACAGTTTGCCCGTGAGCTCGCCGTGGTGAGTGATTCGGTGCGTCAGCTTTCCGGGTCGGTGCAGCGCCTCCAAGGCGACGTCACCCTATCCATGCACGACCTCAGGACGCAGTTGGTGACGGTGCAGGAAGGAATCGGCCAAAGCCGGAAGGGCATCCAGGACCTCAAGTCGACCGTGGAGTCCGCCGCACCAGTCGCCATGCCCCCCGCCGCTCCGGGCAAGGGCGCCGACCCGGCCGCGGTAGGCGTGCCACCGGCTGCAACGCTCTTTTCGCTCGGACGAAAGAGCCTCATCGGCAATGCAACCGGTGCTGCGCGCGAGGCCTTTCAGCAGCTGATCACGAGTTATCCGACCAGCGACCAGGCCGGCGAAGCACAGATGAACATTGGCAACGCCTACGCCCAGGAAGGGAATCCGGCGGCGGCGGATTCGGTCTACGCGCTGGTGACGACGAAATACGCCGGACGCCCGGAAGCCGCCACATCGCTCTACAAGCGCGCCATGGCGCTGAAGGAAGCCGGGCAGGCAGCGCAAGCACGGAAGCTGTTCCAGGAGATCATGGACAAGTACCCGCGCTCCGATGAGGGGTATCTCACCGTCGAGATCCTCAAGTCGCTGAAGCAGCCGTAGTCGCACCCGCGGCACCGCCACCAGTGCCCATCGACCAGCCCAACACGCCGTCGGAGATGCCGTTCCTCGATCACCTCGAGGAACTGCGCTGGCGTCTGGTGAAGAGCCTCGCCGCGCTCATGGTGAGCTTCTTCATCGCGTTCTATCTCGCGTGGACCTACTTCAACCCGATCATGGGTTGGATGGTCAAGCCGATCCTGCCGATCCTCGAGAACGGGAAGTTGGTGTACACGCACCCTATGGGCGCGTTCACGATCATTATGCAGCTCGCGGGCATGCTGGCGATCATCCTGGCGAGTCCAGTCATCGTCTATCAGGTCTGGTGCTTTCTCTCGCCGGCGATGAACGCACGCGAACGAAAGATCATTGTGCCTGTGCTCGGGTTTGCCTTGGCGCTCTTTCTTGCTGGCGTAGCCCTTGCCGTTTTCATCTTTGTCCCGGTGACGGCGGCGATGATGACGACCGTCAAGTCGGAGTGGCTGACGTCCATGATTACGGCCGAGGAGTACTTCGGCTTCATCTTTTTCATCTCGCTCGCGTTCGGCGCCGTTTTCGAGCTGCCGATCCTGGTGCTGATCCTGACCGCGCTCGGGCTGATCACGCCCCAGCTGCTGCAACGAGTCCGGCGCTGGGCCGTGGTCATTTCGCTGGTGGTCTGCGAAATCATCACCCCGGGCGATGCCATCATTTCAACGCTCATTCTCTGGGTTCCGGTGTATGGACTCTATGAAATGAGCATCATCGTCTCCTGGTTCGTGCATCGCGCGCGCTTGAAGCGCATCGCCGCCGCAGAAAGCATCGGGGCAGAGGCCGCCAGCTGATGCGCGGCGCGCTGCGCGCCGTGTTGTGCGGTGTGCTATTGGGCGCGCTGGCTCCGGTCGCTTTCGTGTCGCGCGCCGGCGCACAGGTGCTGCCGCGCCCGCAGGCCGCTCCGGCCGGCGTGGCCCGTGCCGATTCGGCAAAGGCGAAGGCGGGCACGGTCCAGTGGTCACTTGTAGACGCGGTTGCACTTGAACTGCTGAAACGGCCCGGGATGACCGTCGTCCGGTACCAGGCCAACGAGGTCGAGTACAACGCCAAGACCGGCGTCATGACGCTCATCGGGAAGAAGGGGGCACGCGCTGCTGTTGAGCGCGAACCCACTTCGCTCACCGCCGACACGATTGAGTTTGCCCAGCTGGTGGACAGCGTCAGGGCCCGCGGCGACACGATCGTGCTGCACGACCCGGCGAAGGGCGACGATTTTATCGCCCGCGGGTTCCTCGCGTACGACATGGCGCGGCGCGAGGGCAGTGCGAGCGACGTGTCGAGTTCAGCAACGATCGGCGCGAACTGGTCCGTCGAGGCCCACCGGGCCGCGTTCGCGACGGGCGACTCGGCCTCGAACAAAGACAACGTGTTCTACGGGTCGAAAGGCATCCTCACGTCCTGCGATGACACCATTCCGCACTACCACTTTGCCGCAGGCGAGATCAAACGCATCTCGAACGACATGGTCGTTGCGCGCAATGTGGTGATGCACATCATGGGCGTGCCGGTGATGTGGCTGCCGTTCATGTTCCAGGACGCGCGCTCTGGGCGCCGCAGTGGAATCCTCACGCCGCGTTTCGGCTTCACCGAACTGTTGCGCAACAGTCCGCTGTACCGGCGCACCGTCGAAAACGTCGGCTACTATTTCGCGTTTTCGGACTACGCCGATTTCGCCGCCTCCATGGACTGGCGTTCGAGCGCCAACGCCTCGGCGAATGACCCCGGCTGGGTGCGCTGGAACTCCCAGCTCAACTATCGATGGCTGGATCGGTTCGCGTCGGGTCGCATTGGCGCGAGCTTGCACAACCTGAGCTCCGGGCAATCGAATACCCAGATCGCCTGGAACCACCAGCAGGATTTCTCCATCCACGAGCACCTGTCGGCCGACCTCAACTTCTCCACGAGCACGACGGTGCAGCGGCAGACCGCGATTGCCCCACTGGCATCGCTCGCGACGATTGCATCGGCCCTGAACTACGGGCGCGACATTGGACCGCTCAAGCTCAGCATCGGTGGCACCCGGCGTCAGTATCCGGGCCGTTTGCAGGTGGACGAGGACTATCCAAGTGTCAACCTGACGTCGCCGTCGGTCGGAATCGGTGACTGGTTCACCTGGTCGCCCGGCATGAGCTTCTCGTCCTCCGCCAGTCGCCATCTCGACAGTCAGGGCGATTTCGCCCGTCGCTTCGTGGCGCGCTCGGACGGAACGATCGACAGCACGAAAGTGGACCGTGGAACGCAGCGGAGCGCGTTCACGCTCACCACGCCGTTCAAGATCTTCGATTTTCAGATTCAGGCGTCGCTGCGGATGGCGGATCGCGCGAACAACTATCCGGAGCTGCGCACCGTCATCAATCCCGTCGACACGAGCCAGCGAAGCACGCGCGTCTATGAAAAGACCTGGCTGAGCGAAGTGGACTTCGACTTGGGGATGAACCTCCCGGCATTTTTCCGCGGCACGCTGAACTTCTCGCCGTCCGTCCAGATGTCGAACGTTGGCCCGGGCGCCTTCAGCGTCCGCACTGAACGCACGGGCTCAAAATGGGTCACACAAGGCAAGCGGCTGAGCTACGGGCTCGGCATTTCTCCGACCTTTTTCGCGCTCTTTGGGGGCTTTGGCCCTATCTCGCGAATCCGGCATACGCTGACTACGTCGATGTCCTATTCGTACTCGCCCAAGGCGACACTCGGTTCGGAGTATCTCGCGGCAATCGGCCAAACGCAGGTGGGGTTCCTCGGCGCCAACGCCCAGAATCGCGTGACGCTGTCGTTCAATCAGGTCTTCGAAGCCAAGCTCAAGTCCGACAAGGACTCCGCCAACGCGGAAGGCGGCCGGAAAATAAAACTCCTCTCGTTGACGACGTCGCCGCTCACCTGGGACTTCGAGCGCGCGCGCGCGTCGAAGGGCGGGTCGGGCTTCGCCACCGATCGGTTCGACGCCTCGTTGCGCTCCGATCTCGTGCCCGGGCTCGATGTCGGGTTCGGATATTCGCTCTTTCAGGGAAACAGTCTTTCCGATTCTGCGGTGTTCAGTCCGTATCTCGAATCGGTGCATGCGAGTTTCAGCCTTGGAGCCGGCTCGGGCATCGGCAGCGTGCTGGGCCGCCTCTTTGGCGGTCCAGAGCTGACGGAGGCCGATACCACGGCTCGCCCCGGCACGCCGGCGCAGCGCAACGCACAGCGTTCGGGGAGCGCCGGCATTGCCGGACAGTCGATTCGCGGCGCGCAGCTTGGCATCCCAAGTGGCAAAGGCTTCGAGGCGCAGGTCTCGTTTTCACTGAGCCAGCAACGTCCACCCGTCGGCGGGCATATCGTGGACTATGATCCCACCCTACAGTGCGCGTCGTTTAAGGACATCAATCCGTTCCAGTACGATCTCTGTGTACGGAATGCGCTCGCCGCTCCGCCGGCAGACGTGAACTCCACACAGACCACATCGGGTGGCACCTTCTTTCGAATCCCACCGCAGATGAACGTGCAGCTCAGTACGTCGTTCAACCTGACCGAGAAGTGGGCCGCACGGTACGCCAGTAACTACGACTTTCAGACGAGCCGGTTCGGTTTGCAGACCGTAACGCTCCAGCGCGACCTGCATGACTGGAAGGCCGTCTTCGGGTTTACGCAGGCGCCAAACGGCGCATTTACATTTACCTTTTTTGTGTCCCTGACGGCTCAGCCGGACATCAAGTTTGACTACAACCGCTCCACGTACGGCACCCAAACCGGAATTCCAAGATGAGCCTGATCCCCTCCGTCCAAGTGGACGGCAAGTCGCTCTCGCTCGACGCACTGCGTGCGGTGGCGGAGGATGGCGCGCGCGTAACGCTCGCGCCTGACGCGAAGGTACGAATGCAGGTCAGCCGCGCGATCATCGAGAAGATCGTTGCGTCCGGGGCGGCAGTGTACGGCGTCACCACTGGCTTCGGAAAAATGTCCGACGTGAGCATTCCGTCAGACAAGCTCGCCGAGTTGCAGGTGAATCTCGTGCGATCGCATGTGTGCGGCGTGGGGCCGATCATGCCGAAGCGCGAAGTGCGCGCCATGATGCTGTTGCGAGCGAATGTGCTTGCGGCCGGCTACTCTGGCGCGCGCCCCGAGCTTGCTGAACTGCTGCTCGGCATGCTGAATGCCGATCTCTGGGCGCCGGTGCCGGAGCAGGGCAGCGTTGGCGCGAGCGGTGACCTTGCCCCGCTCGCCCACCTCGCGCTGTCGCTCATGGGCGAAGGCGACGTGATGCACGGTGAGAACAAGCTGCCGGCGGAGCGCGCACTCGCGCTCGCGGGATTGAAGCCGGTTGCCCTGCAGTCGAAGGAAGGCGTGGCGCTGATCAACGGTACGCAGGCGCACACGGCCATTGGTGCGCTCGCCCTGATCGATGCAGTTCGCATCTGGGAAACGGCGCAGGTCGCCGGATCCGCAACGCTCGACGCACTGCTTGGAACTCCAGCCGCATTCGACGAGCGGATTCACGCCGCGCGCGGGCAGGTTGGCCAGCTTCACGCGGCGAAGCGCCTCCGTGAACTGTTGCACGGCAGCGAGATTCGCGAGTCGCACCGCACGGGTGACAAGCGCGTGCAGGATGCGTACTCGCTCCGCTGCATGCCGCAGGTGCATGGACCTGCGTGGGACGCCATCAGCTTCGCGAAGGGATTGTACGAGCGTGAAATCAACGCGACGACCGATAATCCGCTTGTATTCGATGATGGCACGGTCATTTCTGGCGGCAACTTCCACGGTCAGGTCGGTGGTATGGCCGCCGACGTGCTCGCGATTGCACTGACCAACCTCGCGACGATGTCCGAGCGGCGTATCGACCGGTTGACGCATCCTGACATGAACGAAGGCT
The DNA here is from genome assembly GCA_026387935.1 of Gemmatimonadota bacterium. Taxonomy (GTDB): domain Bacteria; phylum Gemmatimonadota; class Gemmatimonadetes; order Gemmatimonadales; family Gemmatimonadaceae; genus Fen-1231. The sequence continues at coordinate 186,436 of JAPLKU010000013.1, forward strand.
TGTCGCCGTTTCTCGCACATTCGCCCGGACTGCACTCGGGCTACATGATGGGGCAGGTGACGGCGGCGGCGCTCGCGAGCGAGTGTAAGGTGCTCAGTCACCCCGCGAGCGTCGATTCGATTCCCACCGGCGCGGGCAAGGAAGATTTCGTGCCAATGGCCATGGGCGCGGCCACCAAGCTCCGTCGCGTGGTGAGCAATGTGCGCTACGTGATCGCCATTGAGCTGATGTGCGCCGTGCAGGGCATTGAGTTCCGGCGACCGCTCAAATCATCGCCGTTGCTCGAAGAAGTGGTTCTCCGCGTTCGGAAAATCGTGCCAACGCTCGGCCCTGATCGTGCGCTCGCCGGCGATTTTGCGGCGCTCGCCGACGCCATCAGCCGGGGTGAATTCATTGTCTAGCGCCACATCAGGCACCGAGTCGCCGCATCAGTCGCGCGTGGTCCGTGCGCCGCGCGGATCCACTTTGTCGTGCAAAGGATGGGCACAGGAAGCCGCCCTCCGCATGCTGATGAACAATCTTGACCCCGAGGTGGCCGAGCGGCCCGAAGACCTCGTGGTGTATGGCGGCACAGGGAAGGCCGCTCGCAACTGGGAGTCGTTCGACGCGATAGTGAAGGCGCTGCGCGCACTCGAGAACGATGAAACGTTGCTGGTGCAGAGCGGCAAACCGGTCGCCGTGTTCAAAACATTCGCGCATTCCCCCAGGGTGCTGATCGCGAACTCGAACCTTGTTGGCCGCTGGGCCACCTGGGAGAAGTTCCGTGAGCTCGAGCGCGCCGGGTTGATGATGTATGGCCAGATGACCGCGGGCTCGTGGATCTACATCGGCTCGCAGGGCATCGTGCAGGGCACCTATGAGACGTTCGGTGCCATGGCCGATCAACATTTCGGCGGCTCGCTCGCTGGGCGATTGATTGTCACCGCCGGACTTGGCGGCATGGGCGGCGCGCAGCCGCTCGCCGCCACCATGCAGGGCGCCGCGATGCTCGCCGTTGAAGTGGACGAATCGCGTATTGATAAGCGCCTCGCCACGAAATACTGCGACATGAAGACCGCCTCGCTTGACGAAGCGCTCGCCTGGCTCGATGCGGCGTGCAAGGAAAAACGTGCGCTCTCGGTGGCGCTGCTTGGCAATGCGGCCGACGTGCTGCCCGAACTCGTGCGTCGCGGCATTACACCTGACGTCGTGACCGACCAAACGAGTGCGCACGACATGCTGAACGGCTATGTGCCGGCGGGGATGCCGCTCGCTGACGCCGAACGGCTGCGCGTGAGCGATCCGACGGAGTATCTGACGCGTTCCACCGCGTCGGTCGTCGCGCATGTGCGCGCCATGCGCGCGATGCAGGACCGCGGCGCACGGGCGGTGGATTACGGCAACAACATCCGTACTGTGGCGTTTGACGCCGGCCTCACCGACGCGTTCAAGATTCCAGGCTTCGTGCCCGAGTACGTCCGCCCGCTCTTCTGCGAAGGAAAGGGACCGTTCCGCTGGGCCGCCCTCTCCGGCGATCCCAAGGATATCGCACGACTCGATGATCTCGTGCTCTCGCTTTTTCCGAACGACACGCATTTGCGCACCTGGATTGAGCAGGCGAAGGCCAAGATCCGGTTTCAGGGACTCCCCGCGCGCATCTGCTGGCTCGGCCAGGGTGATCGCGCGAAGTTCGGCCTGGCCATCAACGACCTCGTCGCGAGTGGTGGCGTCAGTGCGCCGATCGCCATCGGTCGGGATCACCTCGACACCGGCAGCGTGGCGTCACCCTTCCGTGAAACAGAAGGCATGAAGGACGGAACCGACGGTGTTGCTGATTGGCCAATTCTGAACGCGTTGCTCAACGTCGCGAGCGGGGCAAGTTGGGTGAGCTTTCATCATGGCGGCGGTGTGGGCATCGGCAACTCGTTGCACGCGGGGCAGGTGATCGTGGCGGACGGCACGCCTGAGATGCGCGAGCGGCTGCAGCGCGTGCTCACGAACGATCCGGGCATCGGCGTCGCGCGGCACGCGGACGCAGGCTACCAGATCGCGAAGGACACGGCCAGGCGCACGGGTATCAATATCCCGATGCAGTAGGATCGTGTAGGATGCTTTCCAAGCGCTTCAAGCCCTGGCATCTCGTCCCGTTCTCAATTCGCTACGCGAAACTGAGATTCACGCGGCGGCCGGTGCTCGTCCACTTCGAAGTCACCATGCGCTGCAATGCGCGGTGCGATTTCTGCGACTACTGGAAAACAGATGCGGGCGCAAAGGCGACGGAGCTGAAGTCGTTCGCCGATGCCGCGCGCCACTTCAGGCCGATGATGATCACCTTTACGGGTGGCGAGCCGCTGCTGCGGCCAGACCTCGAGGAAGTGATCGCCGCGGTTGGCCGCGCGGCGCCAATCACCTGGATGAGTGTGATTACGCACGGGGCAATGCTCACCGTTCCGCGCGCACAGTCGCTGTGGGACGCGGGGCTCGCGCAGTTTGCCGTGTCGCTCGACTTCCTCGATGAACGGCATGACGAAGGGCGGGGGATTCCCGGACTCGCGGCCAAGATTCTCCGCACGGTTCCCGAACTCACCGCGCGCGGAATGACCGTCCGGTTCAACACGGTCATCAAGCGCGAGAACCTGGATGACATTCTTCCGATCGTCAGGCGCGCCGCCGCGATTGGAGCGGGGGTGAATCTCTCCGTGTACACGGATTTCAAGAATGGCAACCGCGCCCATCTGATCGATGATCTGCCGCGGCTGCAAGCGCTCGTCAACGAACTGCTCGCCTACAAACGCCGGAACCGCGGCGTGATCAGTAATTCCGACTGGTACATCGAGAACATCCCGGCCTACCTGCGTGGTGAAATCACGGAGCCGTGCCGCTCCGGCGAAACCACGATCCACATTGATCCGGTTGGGATGGTTCGGCGTTGCCCGGATTTCCCGGCTGATTCGCACTGGTCCGAGTACAAGGGCTTTGCCCCCATCAAGTGCAACGCCTGCTATTACGCCTGCCGCGGCGAGGCGCAGGCCCCGCTGACCATTTCGCGCTTTCGCGACCTTGCCGGCTCCACGACCAGCCCCCACGGACTGGCTGAAACCACTCCTGGGGCCGCATCGTAGGATCCCCCATGCAGGCCGCTACCTCCCCAAGCGTTGTCGTCGCACCCACGGTCCCCGGAGCGCCAGGCACCGTGACGGTTACGCTGCCGAGCGCCCCGACCACGCGCACCGAAATGCGCGCGCTCGCCGCGCATCGGTCCGAAGTCAGCAGTCAGCTCAACAACGTCACGAGCCGCCGAAACGACATCGCCCGGCAGGTGACTTCGGCAACCGGCGCAGGCAAGGCGGGACTCGAGACTCGCCTCGCCGTGCTGGACAAGCGGCTTGTCGAACTGGAGAATGACCTTGCCGTGACGGGTGCGGCGCAAGCCAATGCGCGCGGCGCAGCCGCGGGGTACACCGAGGATCCGTCCCCGGGGCCGGGCAACAACGACCCATCCGCCGGACAGGTCACGGCGATGGCGATCGTGTTCTTCTTGGCGGTGCTCATGCCGCTCTCCATCGCGTTCGCCACCCGGCTCGTGCGGCGTGGGTCGAAGCAGGCGGCAGAACGAGCCTCGCCCGAAATCCTCCAGCGGCTCGACCGCATGGAGGAGGGGATCGAAGCGGTTGCGATCGAAATCGAGCGTATCTCCGAAGGCCAGCGTTTTGTCACGCGCCTCCTGGGCGAAGGCGCGGCGCAACCCATCGCGCTCAAGCAGGGTGAACCAGCCGCAGTAGACGGTCGCTCGTAAGGCGGTTCCGGGCTTAGATTGAGCATCGCATGCCGACGCTCTTCGTCAACGCCTCACAAATCGTTACCTGCGCCGGCCCCGCGCGAGCACGCCGCGGCGCCGAGATGCGTGATATGCAGGTGCTCTCTGACGGGGCCGTGGTGGTCGACGCTGGCAAAGTGATTGCCACGGGCCCGCAAGCCGACCTGGCACGCCAATATCCGAACGCCTCGCAGATCGACTGCGCCCGCGGCGTCCTCACGCCCGGCCTCGTCGATTCACACACGCACGGGATTTTTGGCAAGCCGCGCCACGCGGAGCAGGAACTCCGCGCCTCCGGCGTCGGCTACATGGAGATCGCCAAGCAGGGCGGGGGGATTCACGGCTCCGTCCGCGATCTCCGTTCGCGCAGCGAGGACGAACTCTTTCACCTCGCGCTCGGCCGCATCAGACGCCTTGCCGCGCATGGCACCACCACGCTCGAACTCAAGAGCGGCTACGGCCTGTCGCTCGAAGACGAGCTGAAGTCGCTCAGGGTGATCCGCCGTCTCGCCGCGGCCAGCCCGCTCCGAATTATTGCGACCTTTCTCGGCGCACACGAAATCCCGTTGGAATTCCGCGCCACGCCACGTACCCGCGACGAGTACGTCGCGCTGATCGTGAACGAAATGATCCCGCGCGTCGCGGCCGAATCGCTCGCGACATTTGCCGACATTTTCTGCGAGCCGGGCGTCTACACCCTCGCGGAATCACGACACATTCTCACCGCGGCCCGCGGCGCAGGACTCGGCATTAAGCTCCACGCCGACGAACTCGAGCCAGGTGGCGGCGCTGAACTGGCCGCTGAGCTTGGAGCGACGAGCGCCGATCATCTCGCGGCGGTGTCTGATGGCGGGATCAAGGCCCTGGCGGGCGCCGGAACGGTTGCCACCCTTCTCCCCGGAACCATGATGTTCCTGGGGCGCACCAAGCAGGCTCCTGCCCGGGCGTTTATTGACGCCGGCGCAGCCGTCGCCCTGGCCACCGACTTCAATCCGGGCACCTCGCCGACGGTCAATTTCCCACTGATGCTCACCCTGGCCGTGAGCCAGCTCCATCTGTCGGTTGCCGAAGCGGTAACAGCCGCCACCGTGAACGGCGCCGCCGCCCTCGGATTGGCCCACGAAACAGGCCAAATCGCCCCCGGAATGTCGGCCGATCTGGCGCTCTTCGACATTGGGGATATTCGGGAGCTCCCGTACTGGTACGGCGACCACCGGTGCGCCCGGTCCTGGGTCCGTGGAATCGCTTGTCACGACCCCGGCGCGGACGGTAACTTTACCCTTCTTCAGCCAGCATCGGCGATCTAATCAGTACCATTGCCGTTCCGGTCCCTCGTCGCTTCCAATGGCCAACGTTCCTGCCCTAAAGAAAAAGGCTGCAGACTTCGAGGCGAAGAAGCAGGTCGACAAGGCCATTGCAGCGGATTCTCCAGCGCGCGCTCAATGAGTCGGGCATTGGCGACGAGCAACTCCTTGGGGTGCTCTATTTGCTCGCCTACATCCACGAATCACCGGCCAAGCACGCCGAAGCGAAGACGTACTACGAGCGCGTCTTTGCCGTGGACATCCAGTTCCGCGACGTGGGCGACCGATTGAACGCCGTGGACAAGGCTACAAAGTGACCATCGACGCGCGACTCCAGACGCCCGTTGCGCCGGCGTTGCTCGAGATTCAAGAACCCGTGCGCGCCAAACTCGCGCGCGTGCCCGACGAACTCTGGCGCATTGTCAAAGCTGATGAGATGATCATCGCTGCCGCGAATGCGCACTTGCGCGGGATGAAGGGAAAGATGTTCCGCCCCACGCTGCTCCTGCTCGCCAGTGAACTCGAGGGAGCGGCAGATGGTCGGGAATGCGCGCTTGCGGCCGTCGCCGAGCTCGTGCACCTCGCCAGCGTCGTGCATGACGACTGCGTCGACCACTCGAACGTGCGGCGCGGCCAGCCGACGATCAACGCGCTCTTTTCGCACCAGATCGCGGTGATCATGGGCGATTATCTCTACTCGAAGGCGCTTGCCGAGCTCGTACGCCTCGGCGATCTCGAGCCCCTGCGCGCCTTCACGGCCGCATCGAATGACATGACACTCGGCGAGATGCGCCAGTTGTCGTCGTATGATGCGTTGAGCTTCACCGAAGGCGATTACTGGCAGCTCATTCACGCCAAGACAGCCTCGCTGCTGGGCGCCGCCTGTGAGGTGGGCGCGTTGTGCGGCGCCGCCGAGCATCGTGCCGCCATGCGCCGCTACGGTGAGCAGCTGGGCATGGCATTTCAGGTGGCCGATGACCTCCTCGACTACACCGAGGTCGAGTCTGTGATCGGCAAGCCGAGCGGCAATGACCTGCGCGAGCACAAGGTGACGTTGCCGCTGATTGCCGCACTGCCGCAGATGTCGCGGGCGCAGCGCGCCACGGTGGATGGCCTCTTTGCGAATCCCACGCCGCATGACACCGAAATTGCCGATGTTGTGGCGATCGTCACGGAATGTGGAGGCATCGAATACGCCCGCAGCCGTGGCGAGGAGTTCGCCGAGCAGGCCGACGCGGCGCTCCAGCCCGTTCCGGCTTCCGCAGCGCGCCAGTCGCTGGCCGACGCGCTGACCTACGTGATCAACCGCCGGTCGTAAAAATGGTGACCAAAGGATCGTCTAAATACAGGCCGGGGTATCATCTCGCGGTGCTCTCCGCCGGCTTTGTCGCCGGTGGCCTGCTCAACGCCGCTGCCCGGAAGTGGCTCCCGTCGGGGGCCGTAAAGGAGTTTCTGACCACCGGTGTGACCCCGTCTATTGGCCACCTCGACCTCGACCTCGTTATCTTCACCTTTGGGATTGGGCCGGTCGCAATGGACGTATCGCTGCTGAGCCTGGTCGGAGTCCTGATTGCGTACCTGATCGCTCGCTCGCTTTTCTAGGCCGTTCAAGGAGGCCGACATGTTTGGCATGGGACCGATGGAGATGTTTCTCGCGCTCGTCGTGGTGCTCCTCCTCTTCGGAGCGAAACGCATCCCGGAGATCGCCGGCTCGTTCGGCAAAGGGATCCGCGAGTTCAAGCGGAACATGAGCGATGTGTCCAAGGAGATTCAGCAGCCGCAGCAGGGCGAGTCGCTGCCGCCCGTCAAGCGCGAGGAAGCCGCGCCCGTGGAGCCGAAACGACTGCTGTAGGAGTGGGTGTAGCTCGCAGTTAGTTGGCAGCAAAAACAGAAACGGCGGCCCGAAAGTTCGGGCCGCCGTTCTGCTTACGTAACGAATTGCTTCCGGCGACGCGCTACGTCGTCGCGCGCCGCTGCATCGCGTTGACGTCCTTCCGGTGATCCGTGATCTTCGCTGCGCGGCGGAGATTCTCGATGTACATCCGCACCTTCTGGTCGCGCATCGAGTTGGTCACCTGCAGTCGCTGCGTTGCCTTCTGCGCCTGGAACTTGGTGCTGTCCGTCTGCACGCGCTTGTCCACGCGAATCACGAAGAGCGCGTTATCCGTACGAATCGGCTCGCTGATGTCGCCCACCGGCAGCGTCATGGCGGCACCACTCACTTCAGTGACAAACCCAAAGGCGGCGATCGGCGTGCTGCGGGCGAAGGGGCCTTCCTTCTCTACCGGTCGGCCAAGCGTCTTGGCGGCGGCTTCAAGCGTCGAGCCTGCGGCGGCCTTGGCCAGCTCTTTCGCCTTTGGCAACTCCGAATCGAGCGCCTTCTGGCGGGCGACAGCTTCGCGGATTTCTTCCTTCACGTCGGCGAGCGCAGGAACGCCACTGTGCCGAATGGAGTCGAGGCGAACGAGATAGTAGCCGGCGTCGTCGTCGAACAAGTCGCTTGACTCGCCCACTTTCGGGCCGCCAAACGCCCAGGCGCTCACGCTCGGAACTTGACGCCCGAGGTAGTTGGCTGGCTGGCCTTCGGTGACGCGGATGCTCGAGACCAGCAGACTCATCTTCTTCGCCGCCGAGTCGAACGCAGGCGCGGTCAGCGCGCCTGCCGCTGACTTCGCCAACTGGTCGGCCTGACGGTCGGTGCGCGTGGCCGACGAATCACCCTGCTTGACGAGCTTAAGGATGTGGTGCGCAAAGACCGTATCAGCGGTGCGCTTGTCCACGCGAATGACGTGGTAGCCGTAGTCCGACTTGATCGGCTGCGACACGGTGCCCACCGCGAGCGAGTACATCGCGTCGTTCACCGGCTTCACATACGTGTTCTTGACGCTGCGACCGAGGTCACCGCCCTTGGAACCGGACACGGAGTCGTCGGATTCACGCTGGGCGACGTCATCGAACTTGGCGCCATTCGCGATTTCGGCGCGGATGGCCGTGATTTTCTTCAGCGTTTCAGCAGAATCGGCAGCAGTCGGACGGCGCGAAATCGTGACGATCGAGAGCGCCGCGGTGCCCGGACGATCGAAATCTTTCTTGTGCGAGTTGAAGTACGCGCTGATCTCCGCGTCCGTCACCTTGTCCTTGTCGGCTTTTGTCGCCACCGGCTTGAACGACACGTAGCTCACCGACGCCGAGTCGTGTGTGTCGCGATAGATCGTCCAGAGTCGCGCGTCGCTCATGTACACGTCGCCGGCGATCTGCTGGAAGAGCTTCTGCTTGGGGATTTCTGAGCGGAAATAATTCTCAAGATTCACCAGGATGCCTTGCTGCCGCGCGGCAGGGCTGGCAAGGAAGCGCTGGTACTTGGCCGGGTCGAACCGTCCGTCCGTCTGGAGGTCCGCAAGGTTCTGGAACTGGGGCGGGGGGTTGTACCGAGCCATGTCCACAATCTCCTGATCGGAGACGCGAATGCCGCGACGCTGGTATTCGTCGTCGAGGAGAATCTGGCTCACGAGTTCGTTGTAGGCCTGGTCCTCTGCCTGGCGACGCTCGTCCAGTGTGAGCGCATGACCCTGCTGTTGCTCTTGCTGTTGAGCGAACTGCTGAGTGGCTCCAAGCCAGACGGTATACAGGACATCGCGGCCGTTCACCGTGGCGACCGCAGTGGTCGTCGTGACGGGACTGCGGCCAAGCAGGCCAGAGGTCTGGGCGAAGAGGAATCCGCCCACGAAGACCACGGCGATGATGATCCAGATATATGCGGCTTTAGCCCGCATTTGCTGCAGCACGGCAAAACTCCTGGCTGGTAGTAACGGGGCACCGAGAGGCCCGGAAAAGGCCCTCAGACCGAGCCTATAAGGTTACCGGCCGCTGGCCCCTAAAATCAAGAGACAGCACGACTTCTGATTGACGAGGTTCTTCGAGGTTACTTATGTTGATAGACCCTCGTATAGGGTGTACCCCCTTTTTCCCGGTGGACCCCCTGGCGCCATCACGGCTGGACGAGCTCAAAAAGCGCTTCGAGGAAAACCCTCGGCGCTTCTTTGCGCCCCTCGCCAACGAGTACCGGAAAGCGGGTGACTTGGACCAAGCCATCGCCTTGTGCCAAGAGCACTTGGATGGTCAGGCCGGCAACATGAATGGCCATGTGGTCTATGGCCAGGCGCTCTTCGATGCCGGCCGGTACGACGAAGCCGAAGCCACCTTTGGCACCGCACTCACCCTCGATCCTGAAAACCTCATCGCCCTGCGTCACCTCGGCGATATCGCTCGGACCAATCACGACGCGCCCAAGGCGCTCGACTGGTACACGCGTGTTCTCGATGCGGATCCGCGCAACGACGAGATCCTTGCCTTCATACAAGAACTGAAGCTCCTGGCGGTTGTGCCGCCCCCGCGCGAGCCAACACCCGCGACGCCAATTGTCGTCGAATCGGCCACGCCGCGCACGACGAAGGCCGTCCCGGAAACGCACGATGGCAGGACGATTGAAATCACTCCCGTCCAGCGGCCCTCACTCGGCGGCACGACTCCAATCGCGCCGATCGATCCGGTGCCGTCGCCCGACGCACCGAAGCGCATGTCGTTGCTCGACATGCCGATTGACCTTGGCGGGGTAGGTGACTCGGGGATTGGCGCGGGACTCGATGCGATGCCCGCGGAGCCGATGACCGTGCCGGCGGCGATTGAGCTCGACGACGGTCTCGGCTGGGATATGGGCAGCATTGACCTGACGCCGTCGTCAGGCTCGGCTTCCGAAAAGCCCGCCGCGCCCGCCGAAACGCCGCAAGTGTTCGTGACAGAAACAATGGCTGAGCTTTACCTGCAGCAGGGCTTCCGCGACGAGGCGCTGCAGGTGTACCGGCAGCTCGCCGAGCAGAATCCAAACGACGCGTCCATAGGCGAACGTATCCAGCATCTTGAGAGTGGCGACCGCGCGAGTATGTCGTTCGAGGCCGTCACGGATTACGCGATAGATGTCGCGCCGGGAACCGACTGGATGACCATGATGGATGAACCGGCCGCAGCGGTTGAGCCTGACGCAGCGCTGGCCTTCGAAGCACTGCCACTCATGGATTCGTTCGCGGCCGCGCCGCAGGGCGTTTCAACGGATTTGTCGCTCGAGGCCATTGAGCTTCCGGCAGAAGTGCCGCAGGTCAGCTATGCGACTCCGACGCCGGTTGCGGTGGTTCCATCTCTTTCAGTGCCGCCGAGCGTAGCCGTGGCGCAGTCGGCACGCGCATTCTTTGCTTCGTTGGCGCAGCGCCGTGTCGTACGTCGCGAGGGCACACCGGTGGTCGCCGGTGAAGCCGTTCCCGAGCCGAGTGCGTTGGGCGGATCGATCGATGGATTGTTTGGCTCCGGATCGTCCGATGCTGACGACGCAATGGGTCGCGCACTGGCGACGGCCGTGGGATCGGTGGATACAGCCCCGATCCGTGGGAAGCCGACGCAGGCGGCGGTCTCCGAGTTGACGCTGGATTCGGTATTCCGCAGCGAATCGGCGATGCGATCGAGCGGGCCGGTTCGGCAGTCGTCGGTGCTCAAGTTCGACCAATTCTTCGCGACGGAGGCGCCCGCAGAGGAGCCAGCAGCGCCCGCCGCCGATGCCCGCGACGCAGGGCTTGATTCCGGCTCGCCTACCGACGATGCGCAGTTCAACTCATGGCTGCAGGGATTGAAGGACCAATGAGAATCGCCGTTCTGAATGGACCGAACCTCAATCTGCTGGGCACTCGCGAGCCGGAGATTTACGGCACGACGACCCTCGCAGAGATTGAAGCGCGCCTGCACGAGGTGTCGATGGGGCTCAACGTCGAGCTCGTATTCGCACAGTTTAATCATGAAGGCGATCTGATCGACACGATTCACGCGCTCGGTGGTCGCGCGCCGGCGCCCGGTGTGGCGCCGGAGTTGCGCGCCAAGGCCAATGGCGCGCTCGTGAATGCCGGCGCTTGGACGCACACATCGCTCGCGCTGCGCGACGCGCTGAGTGGCGTGGCGTTGCCCTATGTTGAAGTGCACCTCTCGAACATTTTTGCGCGGGAACCCGAACGCCGGCATTCGGTGCTCGCGAGCGGCGCGCGCGGCGTGGTGTGCGGGCTGGGCGCGGTCGGCTACGAACTCGCACTCGGCGGTCTCGTCGCACAGCTGCGCGCCGCGAAGTAGGCGGTGGAGGTGCGCAGCGCGAGAGACCCACGCGACGCCCGGCTGGCACGCCTCCGGGCGTCGCTCGAAGAGGCCGGCCTCGACGCGATTCTCGTGTCGTCACGCGCAAACACCAGGTACCTCACGGGGTTCACGGGCACGAGCTCGATGCTCGTCGTTGCAAAGCACGAGACAATCCTGATTACCGATTTCCGCTATCGCACGCAGGCGCGCACCGAGTGTGCGGCGGTCGCGCAGGTGGAGGTCGAGGGTGTGTCACTCTGGGGACGGCTCTGGAATGTGCTGCCCAAGGTGCAAGGGGTGGTGTGCGTCGGATTCGAGTCCGCGCACCTGCTGCACGGGGACTACCAGCGGCTCGTGGAGACCGGCATCCGCTGGAGTTGGCGTGCGACGAGCAACGTTATCGAAGCGCTGCGCGAGCCCAAGGACGAATCCGAGATGGTGCACATCCGCGCGGCGGTTGCCATCGCGGAAGAGGCGCTCACGAAGACGATTCCTGAAATCGCGCCCGGCTTCACCGAACTCGAGGTGGGGGCCAATCTGGAGCGGCGTCTGCGCGAACTCGGGAGTGAGTGGCACCCCTTCGAGACGATCGTTGCGAGCGGCGAGCGGTCGGCGCTGCCCCATGCGCGGTGCTCACAGCGCGCGTTGCGCAACGGGGACTTCATTATTGTGGACTTCGGAGCGATTTCTGGGGGGTACTGCTCGGACATCACGCGCACCTTTGTGCTCGGCAAGGCCGACGGCGCCCAGCGTGAGGCGTATGACATCGTGCGGGAGGCCAATGCCACCGCGTCGTCAGGCGTGCGGGCCGGGATGCGTGGCCGCGATGCTGACGCACTGGCGCGCGACTACATCGAGCGACGGGGATTGGGTGCCGAGTTCGGCCACTCGCTCGGCCATGGGATTGGCCTGGAGGTGCATGAGGCGCCGCGGCTCGCCAAGACCGTGGACATGCCGCTTCCGCTTGGCTCGGTGGTCACGATTGAGCCAGGGATCTACAGGGAAGGGTGGGGTGGAATCCGGATCGAGGATGACGTGCATTTGACGGCCGAAGGTCCGGTCCTTTTGACGTCGATTTCCCGAGATTTACAGGAACTGGGTTAGCCAAGTCCGCAAGGGGTCGAATTGGGCCACATTCTTGCGGAACGTGCCCACATCATGCAGCATCGTGGTGCATCTTTCCGAATCATGTTTTCCGCACCTTCACCTAACTCCACCTCCGGATGCTCGACCTTCGCTATGTAAAGAAGCTTGTGGAAATGCTCGATGAGTCGTCGCTCGACGCCATTGAGATCTCCACGGAGAAGGGACTGAAGATTCGGGTCAGCAAAGCGACCGGCCCTTACGCCGTCGCGACCCCGCCCCAGGCGATTCCGGCAGTGGCGCAGATGCCGGCCATGGAATACCACGCGAGTCCAGCCGCTGCTGTACCCGCGCAGCTGGAGCCCGCCCCACCCGCCGCCAAGGCAGCGTCGAACCTCGCCGAGGTAAAGTCGCCGATGGTGGGCACGTACTACGGAGCGCCTGAGCCGACGGCGAGCCCGTTCATTACGGTCGGGTCGCGCGTGACCAAGGGGCAGGTGCTCTGCATCATCGAAGCCATGAAGATCATGAACGAAATCGAGTCCGAGCATGCCGGCGTTGTGAAGGAGATCAACGGCACCGACGCGCACCCGGTGGAGTTTGGTCAGGTGCTGTTCCGAATCGACCCCAATGGCTGATCCCACCGCGGGCGGCGCAGCACCGGGAGTCCCGGGCACGCCACCAGCGGCTCCTGCGCCCACCGGCGCTCCGGCTGCCGCTCCGGCCGCCAGCGCGCCGGTGCTCCGCTCGAGCACCATCCAACCTCCGCCGCGCGCCACGCAGGCAGTTCCTGCGGCAGCCGCACCGGTTGGGCCGCCGTACAACTACAAGCTCGTGTTGCAACAGATGGTGCAGCAGAACGCCTCCGACTTGCACCTCAAGGTCGGGCGCCCGCCCACGATTCGCATCGACGGCGAGCTCGATCTTATCGAGGAAGGAACGGTCGAGTACGGAATGCAGAGCTTCGACCAGTCGCTCATGAATTGGTATTCGAAGGGCGTGATCTCGTATGAGAGTGCGCTCTTTTATGCGTCGAGTCCGAGCGAGTTCGCACTGCCGGTGCAGGGCATCGCCGGCGCGAGCGATACGACCTTCGATCATGTCAAGCAGGATGCGCGGTAGACGGTCGCCGGTCGCACAACAACTCCCGTCGAGCGTTTCCTGTCGCCAGTCGCCGTTTAACGACACTGCCTCTCTATTTCATTGTTCAAGAAGATTCTGATTGCCAATCGCGGTGAAATCGCCCTCCGGGTGATTCGCGCAGCGCGTGAAATGGGTATCGAAACGGTGGCCGTCTATTCTGAGGCTGACCGTGAATCGCTGCATGTGCGCTTCGCCGATGACGATGTGTGCATCGGGCCGCCGCCGTCGCGCGAGAGTTACCTCAAGATTCCGCGCATCATTGCCGCCGCCGAGATTACCGGCGCCGATGCGATTCATCCGGGGTACGGATTTCTTTCCGAGAACGCGGAGTTCGCCGAGACGTGCGCCAAGTCGGGCATCACGTTTATTGGGCCGACGCCGACGCAGATTCGGATGATGGGCGACAAGGCCACCGCTCGGCGCACGATGGCCGAGTGTGGGGTGCCGGTGGTGCCAGGCACGCCGGGCCCGGTGGAGACGGTTGAAGAGGCGATGGAATTCGCCGCAACGGTTGGGTTCCCGGTCATCATCAAAGCCGCAGCCGGTGGCGGTGGACGCGGCATGCGCATTGCCCGCGATGTGGATGAGTTCGCGAAGAGCTTTTCCACCGCGAAGGCCGAAGCCATGGCGGCGTTCAACAATGATTCCGTCTATGTCGAGAAGTACCTCGATCGTCCGCGTCATATCGAGTTCCAGATACTCGGTGATTCGCAGGGCAACGTCATTCACCTCGGCGAGCGCGACTGCTCCATTCAGCGCCGCCACCAGAAACTGATCGAAGAAGCGCCGAGTCCGGTGATGACACCGGCCCTGCGCGAGAAGATGGGCGAAGCGGCGGTGCGCGGCGCCAAGGCCATCAACTATGTGGGCGCCGGGACAGTGGAAATGCTGCTCGATGAAGATGGATCATTCTTCTTCATGGAGATGAACACGCGTATTCAGGTGGAACATCCCGTGACCGAGATGCTGACCGGCGTGGACTTGCTCAAGGAGCAGATTCGCGTGGCCGCTGGTGAAGAGATGCGTGTGAAACAGACACCGCCACTCGTCGGACATGTGATGGAATGCCGCATCAACGCGGAGGATCCGGCAAAGAACTTCCTGCCCTCACCGGGAAAGATTGACGTCTTTCATCCGCCGGGCGGGAATGGCATTCGCGTGGATACCCACGTGTACGCGGGCTACACCGTGCCGCAGTACTACGACTCGATGATCGCGAAACTCATCGTGCATGGACGGGACCGAGAAGAGGCGCTCGCCAAGATGCGGCTGGCGCTGGATACCTTCATCGTGCAGGGCGTTCAGACCACCATTCCGTTTTTGCGGCGGGTGATGGACGATCCAGGGTTTGTTGCGGGCAAGTTCCATACGAAGTTTTTGGAACGGGAAGGCGCGCACCTCGTGAAGGGGTAACGACGGCGACGGGTGCCGTACGGCGGGAGGTGCGCAGGCTCCAAATCGGATCCGGCGTTTCCACGGGGCTCCGCGTCGACGCCCAGGTGGCGAGTGCCTGGTCCATCTCTGCGCCTGTCATCCCACTACGGTGGGGATTGGCTCCGTCGGGCATGCCGTCATTTTCGCGTCAATCGCACCGTGTTCTCCCCATCCCCACCGCCCCGGTACCCTGTACCTCCCGCCGTAACGGCACCCGTCCCCGGTTTTGTCGGCGCGTGACCCATCCCGCACTTGAGTAGTCAAATACTGAGCCCTCCTTTCTATAGAGCCGCATGCCACGAGCCGCCGCAAAAGCCGAATCCAAGCCATTCCGTCGGGCCAAGCCGGTCTCCGCGCCCGAACCGGCGGCCCCGACCCCGGAGCAGTTCGCCAAACTTGAGCGGCGTCTCCGCCTGAAGAGCGAAGTGCTCGGGATCGGGCTCCTGCTCGGATCGCTTTTCATCGCCGGCTCGCTGCTCGCAGGCGGCGCAGTCGAAAATCAGGGCTGCTCGACCACGACCAGTATTTTCGGCCCCGTCGGTTCGTGCCTCCGCGTATCGCTGCTCTTTGTTTTCGGCGCCCTCGCGGCTGCCATCGTTCCGCTGATCCCCGCCGTCCACGCGCTCAAACTCCTCGGCCGCATTCCTGCGAGTGAGGACAAGCGCTGGCTGTTCTTTACGATTGGCCTGACGGCGATCGTGCCGGTGACTGCCGCCGTCGCCCGCGGCGCCGTGCTCAACGCATCGCAGCTCGATCCGATTTCCGGCTTCACCGGTAGCTTCGTCGCCTACTACCTCGTGAAGGCCATCGGACTCGGCGGTGCCTGGGTGATTGTCGCCCTCGGCTTCAGCGGCCTCATGGCCGCGACGCTCGCCTGGAATCCAATTCGCCTGCTGCTCGGCAATCGGTCGGCGCATGTGCATCCGAAAGCGAAGGTAGTTGACGCGGAGATGCTGGGCGCGATCGCTTCAGTCCTCGCGCCTGTTGCCGCCAAGGCGCTGTCAAAAGCAGAGGTCCTTGAGCCGAAGTCGTCCGAGATGCCCGCGATTGACCCGGCCATGTTCGAGAGCATCGGCTCCGCGACGTCCTCCGATGACGGTGCCCTCTCAGAGGCCGTTGTATCCGGTGCAACCCCCGACGAATCTCCGGTTATTCCAGACACCGCCGTAAAAGCCAGTCGCAAGAAGCAATCAAAAGCCGACAAGACCGCCGCGAATGACGCTGCAGTGGTCGCCGCGATCGTCGCCGGCGCCAATCCGGCCGAAGCGATGGTGGACGAGCTGTTGCCGCCACTTGACCTGCTGACCGCCGGGAAGCCGAAGGGTGCTGATGTGAAGTCGGCGTCGCTCGACGTCATGGGGCAGAAGCTCATGGATGCGCTGCGCACGTTCAAGGTTTCCGGCATTCTCACCGGCCGCACGAGTGGCCCGACCGTCACGCAGTTTGAAATCGAGCCGTCGCCTGGCGTGAAGGTGCGCCAATTCGCGAACCTCGCGAACGATCTCGCGCTCGCCATGCGCGCGCCGAGCATTCGCATTGTGGCACCGATTCCTGGAAAAGGCGCTGTGGGTGTTGAAGTGCCCAATCCGACTCCTGAAATCGTGATGTTCCGCGACATGCTCGATTCGCGGGACTACGAACAGACGCCGCGCGCATTACCCATCGCGCTCGGTCGCGACCTCGAAGGCAAGCCTGTCATTGCCGATCTGGCGAAGATGCCGCATCTGCTCATTGCCGGTGCGACGGGCAGCGGCAAGTCGGTCTGCGTGAACACGATTGTCACGTCGCTCATCTACCGACACACGCCCAAGACGCTGCGCTTCCTGATGGTCGATCCGAAGATGGTTGAACTCAGTGTGTACAACGTGCTGCCGCACCAGCGCCACAAGGTGGTTACCGACAACCGTGACGCCGCGGCGCTGCTCAAGTGGGCCGTGCTCGAGATGCACGACCGCTACACGCTGCTGGCGGCCAATGGCTCGCGCAACATTCAGGACTTCAACGAAAAAGTTCGTGGCGGCGCGTCGCTCCGGAAGCCGAAGGATCCGACGATTGGCGCCGAGGATCTCACCTACAAGGGTGGAATCCTGCCGTACATCGTCGTGGTGATTGACGAGCTGGCCGACCTCATGATGACCTGCGCCGCCGAAGTGGAAACACCGCTGGCGATGCTCGCGCAGAAGGCGCGTGCGATTGGCATCCATCTCATTCTCGCGACGCAGCGGCCGAGCGTGAACGTCATTACCGGTCTCATCAAGGCGAACTTCCCGAGCCGCATTGCCTTCCGTGTGGCTTCGCAGATTGATTCGCGCACGATTCTCGACGGCATGGGCGCCGAGTCGTTGCTGGGCAATGGCGACATGCTCTTCATCCCGCCGGGCAAGAGTGAGCCGGCGCGATTGCAGGGTGCGTATCTGCCGAATGAGGACACCGAAAAACTGATGGCCTGGTACGGCGACCGTCGGAGCTCACGAAAGGCCGCGCTTGAAGCGCAGGGCGTCATGGTGTCCGACTCGATGTCCGAGGACGACATCATCGCTCGCGTGCGCGCGCACGAGGCGGCAGAGGCCGGTGCGGCCGACGACGCGAGCGTGGACGATTCGGATCGCGACAAGCTGTTCCGCGAAGCGGCGGAGGTGTGCATCCAGAATCAGGGTGGATCGACGTCGTTGCTACAGCGGAGGCTCAAGGTTGGGTATGGCCGCGCGGCGCGTATCATCGACCAGCTCCACATGGCCGGTGTGCTCGGACCGCCGGACGGGTCCAGGCCGCGCGATGTGCTCGCTGGGCTCGATGATATGGATCGCATCTGTCGACCGTCGGCGGAAGCGGGCGCTGGCGTCGCGGCGTAAGTGAGTCGCGAACGCGACGATCATCGCCGCATCGGTGAATCGCGAACCGAGCCGCATCCCGTAACTCGATGGGTTGCGGTCGGCCGCGATCCCGCTCGCCATCATTGAGCATGCCGACGTGACGCCGGGCGCGCCGGTTCTCTGGCCGGTGCAAGCGTGAATCTTTCCGCCGCGAGACCTCGTCCTCGGGCTCGGTGGTCACGTTCCCGGCTGGCGTGTTCGGCGCGGCACTCACCAATCGCCTGATGGTTGGGATTGGGCGGATCCGCAGTTCGCCCGATCTCTGGCAACAGCTGTTCTGTAATCCGGAATCGCGGGCCTGGCGGCGTACTTCGAACCGCGTGAATTCGGTACCGGTTGCAATAATCCGGTAGTACACCGACCGCCGAACGCGTTCACCGTTCGCGCATGACAAAAGCAACCAACGATTTCGGAGAACTCGGCGAACGCATCGCCGCCCGCTGGTTGGAGCGTGGCGGTTACCGGGTTCTCGCACGCCGCTTCCGCGCAGGACGGCGTGACATTGACCTCGTAGTGGAGCGCGATGGCCTCGTGGCCTTCGTCGAGGTCAAGGCGCGCACGGGAGAACTCTTCGGAGACCCCGTCGAAGCCGTCCACCGGCGCAAACAGCACTCCCTTACGAGGTCAGCCCAGGTCTGGATTGGGCGCCATGGGAGGGATGGGGAGCACTACCGGTTCGACGTGATCGGCGTGCTCCTCAAGGAACAGAAGGTGTTCGTGCGACATGTGCAGTCGGCGTTTCCGGCTGCCGTGGCCTGAAAAGAGGTGACTCGGCGCATGGTTCCGGCCGCAGGGCAGCCTGAATACGCAGAAACTACAACTGCACCAACGACATACAGCGATTGTTGAAAACTTCGCTAAGTCTATATCTGTGATGTAGTTGGTCTGCGTCTTCTATCTGCCCTGCGGCTTGCGCCTTTGCGATCATCTTCGTACTATGTTCGGTATCGGTTTTTGAACGGTTTCCGCTCTACTCTGGGGAGTCTGGATGCAATCCGCACCCCCTTCTCCCCAAGGGTAGATTTCTATCCACTGGCGCTGCGATGCGCCGACTTTTCGAGGCCACAATGGCTGCAACCGCCGCGCAGAACGACGAAAAGAAGAAGGCCCTCAACCTCGCGATCGCGCAGATCGAGAAATCCTACGGTCGTGGCGCGATCATGAAGATGGGCCCCGATGCGCCTAAAATCCGCATCGATTGCATCCCGACGGGCGCCATCAACCTCGATGCCGCGATTGGCGTCGGTGGTATTCCCCGCGGTCGTATCACCGAGATCTACGGACCGGAGTCGAGCGGCAAGACCACGCTCTGCTTGCACGTTGTCGCCAACGCGCAGCGCGCCGGCGGCACGGCAGCCTTCATCGACGCTGAGCATGCCCTCGACACTGAGTACGCCGCAAAGCTGGGCGTGGACGTCGAGAAGCTGCTCGTCTCGCAGCCCGATACGGGCGAACAGGCCCTCGAGATCTGCGAGATCCTCGTGCGCTCGGGCGCGGTGGACGTCATCGTCATCGACTCCGTGGCCGCACTGGTCCCGAAGGCCGAAATCGAAGGCGAGATGGGCGATTCGCACATGGGGTTGCAGGCGCGCCTAATGAGTCAGGCGCTGCGCAAGCTCACCGGTGCCATCGCCCGCTCGAAGGTGTCGCTGATCTTCATCAATCAGCTGCGTGAGAAGATCGGCGTGATGTTCGGTAACCCGGAAACGACGACGGGCGGAAAGGCGCTCAAGTTCTACGCCTCCGTGCGTCTCGACATCCGGCGCATCGGACCGGTAAAGGATAAGGAAGAAATCATCGGCTCGCACGTTCGTGTGAAAGTCGTGAAGAACAAGGTGGCCCCGCCGTTCAAGCAGGCTGAATTCGACATCATGTACGCCGAGGGCATTTCGCACTCGTCGCTGCTGGTGGATATCGGCTCGGAGAATGGCATCATCGAGAAGTCGGGCGCCTGGTACAGCTACGGCGGCCAGCGCATCGGTCAGGGCCGCGAGAACGCGAAGCTCTTCCTCAAGGACAATCCGGCCGTCATGGCCGAAATCGAGGAGAAGGTGAAGGTCGTGCTCGGTATCAATAAGGAGGCCATTGTGCCGCCTGATGCGGAGGCAACCGAGGAGTAGGGTATACAGAAGTGGGTAGTACAATGACGCCGGTCGTTCTGTTCAGTGGTGGGTTGGGGCCCGGAATCCCCGATACCACGACGAATGGTTCGCCCGGCGTCGTTGCGTGAGGGCGAGAATGAAGACGGCCTACAACCACGCCCTCGACGCGCTCTCCCTCCGCGCGCGCTCTTCATCCGAGCTCGCGCGGTGGCTAAAAGAGCGCGATTACGATCCTGACGAAATCGCGCTGACCATTGAGCGGCTGCTCGCCAGCGGGCTGCTTGATGACGAGAAGTACGCGACCATGTTTGCGCGCGATCGCCTCGTCAATCGCAAGCTCAGCAAGCGCCGGGTACTCGGCGAACTTGGCCGTCGTGGAATCACGCGCGAGCTGGCGGCGACGGCAGTGAGCGTGGTGTTCGAAGAGGAGGGTCTCGACGAGGACACCTCGGTGGATGCGGCGGCCCAGCGAAAGTGGAAGACCCTATCCGCGCTCGATCCAGCTGTCGCCAAGCGACGGCTCTTCGGCTTTCTGGCGCGAAGGGGCTTCGACGGCGACGCCGTACGTCGTGCCATGGGGCGCATCGCCAACGGATAGCTGGCGAATGACACCCGGGCGGCGTACTCTCCGAGTATCTGCACTCACTCAGCGGAGCGCCCGTCGTGCCTGTTTCCCTTACACTCAACGGTAAGCCCGTCACGCTCGACACCGGAGACGATCGCCGTCTCCTCTGGGTCCTGCGCGACGACCTCGGACTCACCGGCAGCAAGTTCGGCTGCGGAATAGGTGCATGCGGAGCGTGCACCGTTCTCATAGACGGCAAAGCCACTCGCTCCTGCATCACCGAGCTGAAAGCGGTCGCCGGTAAAAAGGTGACGACCATCGAGGGCCTCGCCACCGGCGACAAACTCGCGCCCGTTCAGGAAGCCTTTCTCGATCACCTCGGGTTTCAGTGCGGCTACTGCACGAGCGGGATGATCATGACCGGTCAGTCGATCCTCAATGCGAATCCGAAGGCCACGCGCGAGCAGGTCGCCGCGGGGCTCGAACGCAACTTCTGCCGATGTGGGGCGCAGGTGCGCATCATCGATGCGATTGCAGACGCGGCGAAGGCGCCGACGGCGGGGGCACAGAAATGACCAAACGATCAGATGGTTCGGGGGCCGCCGCCAAGGGCCGAAGGCAGCGCACACTCTCCGAAGCCGCGGCAGAAGGACGGGCGATTGCCGCGCGCGACGCCGTGGAACGGACCGCGTACGCGAACGCAGCCGCGCTTGCCAGCCACGACAGCGAGCAGTCCGCCGGCAGCGGCGAGTTCGGGTTTGGCGGCACGATGCGACGCCGCGACTTCGTGAGCCTCACGGCAACCGGATTGCTCATCAGCTTCTCGGTGAAGCCGCTTGAAGGAATGGCGCGCGGTCGCTGGAATCCGGCCAACCTTCAGCGTCCGAGTCCCGACTTCAATGCGTTCGTGCACATCGGTGCGGACGACCGCGTGACGCTGCTCGTTGGCAAGATCGAGATGGGCCAGGGCGTCATGACGTCGCTGCCGCAGATGGCGGCCGAGGAGTTGAACATCTCCATCGACAAAGTCGACGTCGTCATGGGCGACACCGATCTCTGCCCGTTCGACATGGGCACCTACGGCTCGCTGAGCATTCTCGCGCTCGGTCCCGTGCTGCGCGCCGCGGCCGCCGAAGGGAAGGCGGTCTTGATGCAGATGGGATCGGTGAAGCTCGGCGTCCCGGTCGACCAACTCGAAGTCGTCGATGGCATCTTGCGATCGAAGGCCGATCCGTCCAAGCGCGTGAGCTACGGAGCCCTCACAGGCGGAAATCGCATTGAACGGAAGGTCGATGGCCCAGCCGCCATGGAGCGGGTCGGCGACTTTACGATTATTGGCATCTCCGCGCCGCGCCGCGATGCGCCGGCGAAGGTGACGGGAAAGGCCAAGTACGCTGGCGACATCATTCCGACTGGCGCATTGCATGCGCGGATTCTACGGGCGCCGGCACATGGGGCCACGCTGAAATCGGTTGATACCTCGAAGGCTGAAGCCTACCCGGGCGCACGCGTGGTGCGCGCCGGATCACTCATCGCCGTACTGCACGCGCATCGTGATGAGGCGGACAAGGCGCTGAAGCTGGTCGTCGCTGAATGGAATCCGTCACCGTCGGTGCTCGACGACAAGAATATTTTCGAGCATCTCGAGAAGCACGCGCCGGCTCCACAGACTGGGCGACCGCGCGGCAACGTGGCTGAGGGAGAAGCGGCAGCGGCGGACATCGTCGCGACGAAATACCTAAAGGGTTACGTCGCGCATGCGCCAATGGAAACACATTCTGCCGTCACCGAAATCGCAGCCGACGGCAAAGTCACCGTGTGGGCCGGCACGCAGATGCCATTCGGCGTGCAGAGCCAGGTCGCGCAGGCGCTGCAGCTACCGCCGGCGAAGGTGCGCGTCATTACGCCGTTCGTCGGTGGTGGCTTTGGTGGAAAGAGTGTGAGCAATCAGGCAATCGAATCGGCTGTGCTTGCCAAGGCGGCGGGTGTTCCCGTTCGCGTGATCTGGGACCGGAGCGAGGAGTTCTTCTTCGACGGGTTCGACCCCGCGACGGTCGTCAACGTCCGCGCGGGCCTCACGCGCGAGAAGAAAATCACCTTCTGGGATTACGAAGTCATTGCCGCCGGTGGCCGCGGGCTGCAGGAGTTCTACGACATTCCGCACCTGCGCACGAACACGCGTGGCACGTGGGGGACGGGCAGTGGAACACTGCATCCGTTCAACGTCGGGCCGTGGCGCGCGCCGGGTGCCAACGCAAACATCTGGGCGCGCGAGTCGCACATTGACGCACTCGCGGCAAAAGCCGGAATGGATCCCGTTGAATTCCGCTTCTCGCACCTCGCGGGCAGTGCCCGCATGGCCACGGTGCTTCGCACGGCGGTGGAGAAGTTCGGCTACAAGCCGAAGGCACAGGCGGCGAAGCCGGGCCAACGGGCCAACGTCGGGCTCGGCGTGGCGCTTGGCATCGACGCGGGCACCTACGTTGCAGGAATCGCGCAGGTGAAGCTCGACCGCGCGACTGGCGAAATCACAGTTGAACGCGTTGTGATTGCGCAGGATATGGGAATCGTGGTGAATCCCATTGGCGCCATGCAGCAGCTCGAAGGCTGCGTCACGCAGGGGCTTGGCTACGTGCTGAGCGAAGAAGTGCGGTTCAAGAACGGTGAAGTACTCGACAAGAACTTCACGACGTACACGCTCCCGCGGTTTTCCTGGGTGCCGAAGATCGAGGGGTATCTGATCGCGAACAACGAGTTGCCGCCTCAGGGTGGGGGGGAGCCAGCCATCGTGCTCATGGGAGCGATGATCGGGAACGCCGTGTTTGACCTGACGGGAGTGCGGCTGACACAGTTGCCGTTTACGAAAGAAAGGGTAAAGGCAGCGCTGGGGTAGCTGGGGTAGCTGGGGTAGCTGAGGGACTGAGTGCGGGGGCGGTGCTGGGTGCGCGCGGAGCACGCGGCCAGCGTGCCGTAGTCCTAACTCAATGGCACGATTAGATTTCCAGCACTATGGACGCTGCCGAAATCCGCACCCGCTTCCTCAAGTTTTTCGAACGGAATGGCCATGCCATCCGGTCGTCCTCGTCCCTTGTTCCAGGCGACGACCCGACGCTGCTTTTCACCAACGCTGGAATGGTGCAGTTCAAGCGCGTCTTCCTTGGCATGGAGGCTGCCCCCGATGGCAATCGTCGCGCCACGACGAGCCAGAAGTGCGTGCGCGCCGGTGGTAAGCACAACGATCTCGAGCAGGTTGGCCACACGGACCGGCACAACACGTTCTTCGAGATGCTCGGCAACTTTTCGTTCGGCGACTACTTCAAGCGCGACGCCATCACGTTTGCGTGGGAGTTCATCACCGGTCCGATAGCGCAGGGCAACCTCGGCATTCCGCCGGAGCATCTCCGCGTGAGCGTCTTCCACGAAGACGATGAAGCACGCCAGCTCTGGAAGGAAATCGCCGGCATTCCCGACAGTCGAATTTACGGACTTGGCGCGGCGGACAATTTCTGGCAGATGGCCGACACCGGGCCGTGCGGCCCGTGCAGTGAGATCTATATCGATCTCTATCACGCCTCGCAGGAATACCGCTTTCCCGCGGGTGCGAGCGGCGAGTGGGCGGAAAAGGATCGCACCGATTTTTCGACGCAGGCGTTTATCGACGGAGCCGAAGCGGGCCGCTTCCTGGAGTTCTGGAATCTCGTGTTCATGCAGTTCGACAAGCAGCCCGACGGCACCAACGTCCCGCTGCCGAAGCCGAGTGTGGATACGGGCATGGGCCTGGAGCGGATCACGACGATCATGCAGGGCGTGTCGAACAACTTCCACGCCGATCTCTTCGCCACGTACATCGCGAAGGTCGCCGAGTTGGTCAAGCGTCCGTACGATTTCAATCGCTCGGAGTGCGCCAGCTATCGCGTGATTGCCGACCATGCGCGCGCGGTCGCCTTTCTTCTCGCCGATGGTGTCTTCCCGAGCAACGACGGTCGCGGCTACGTCCTGCGCCGCATCCTGCGCCGCGCGGTGCGCCACGCCTGGCTGCTCGGCCTGCGCGAGCCCGCGCTCGTGCATGTCGTCGAGCTCGTCATCGCCAACATGCGCGATGTCTATCCCGAGCTCCACGTGCGTCACAAGCACATTGTCGAGACCACGCGCGCCGAAGAAGAGCGATTCCTTGCCACGATTGACGGCGGCATGGCGCGCTTCGACGAACTCGCGCCCAAGTCCAACACGCAGGGCTCCACGCACATGCGCGGCTCGATCGCCGGCGAAGATGCGTTCAAGCTTTACGATACGTTCGGTTTCCCTATCGATCTCACCGAGTTGATGGCGCGCGAGCGTGGTTACCTCGTGGACATCTCGGGATTTGAGGCCGCGCTCGCCGGGCAGCGCAAGCAGTCGCAGGACGAAAGAAAGTCCAAGAAACTGAGCGTGGTTGCAGATTCCTTTGGTGATGCGTCGCTCTGGGACACGAGCACCTACGCCGCCGCGCAGCAGGCGTTTGTCGGCTACGACGCCATCGAGGTCGAAACTCACGTCGCGGCAGCGCGCACGCTCGATGACGGTCGTGTTGCGGTCATTCTCAACGACACGCCCTTCTATACCGAATCGGGTGGGCAGGTATCCGACACCGGCACGATTGTCGGCGACGGCTGGCTCATGAACGTGGACGATGTGAAGAAGGCCGATGGCCGCGTTGCTGCAATCGGTGCCATCACCGGCACGCTTGCCATGGGGGCGGTGGTCGCCCGCGTCACGCCGACGCGACGCCGCGATATCACGCGCAATCATACCGCCACGCATTTGCTGCACGCGGCGCTCCGGAAACTCTTGGGCGAGCACGTGCATCAGGCGGGCAGCGTGGTCGATCCCGAACGGCTCCGGTTTGACTTCACCCACCACGGTCCGCTCACGCACGCCGAAGTCGAGAAGGTGGAGCGATGGGTGAACGAGGGAATCTGGCAGAACACCAACGTGCGCACAGTGGAAAAGCCGTACGCCGACGCGGTGGCGGGTGGAGCGATGGCCCTCTTCGGCGAGAAGTACGGCAGCGTTGTGCGCGTGGTGGAAATCCCGTTCCGTTCCACTGAATTGTGCGGTGGCACGCACGTCGGCAACACGGGCCAAATCCTGCTCTTTCGCGTGATCAGTGAGACGGGCGTGTCGGCCGGCGTGCGGCGCATTGTCGCGATTACTGGTCCCAAGGCATTCGAATCGTTGCGCGAGCGCGAGCGTACGCTCGAGCAGATTGCCGAACGCCTTAAGGTGAATATCCACGCGGCGGGCACCGAAGCCGTGGCGCGCAAGGTCGATCAACTGCTTGCAGAAAAGAAGACGCTCGAGAAGAAGCTCGAAGAAGCCGTGCGGGGCGGAGGAGGCGGGTCGGCAATGCAGGGCATTCTCGCCTCGGCGAAGGCGGTCGGCGCATGGAGCGTCGTCGCCGGAAAGACCGACGCGAGTGCGCTGCCGGAGCTGCAGACACTCGGCGATGCGATTCGCGACCAACTGCCGGCCGGCGTCGGTGTGCTCGGCGGCACGTTCGAGGATGAGAAGGCGACGATCGTCTTTGTCGTGGGCGATACGCTGCGCGCCAAGGGAGTGTCGGCCGGTGATTTGGTCAAGGGATTCGCGGCCAAGACTGGCGGGCGCGGCGGCGGCAAGCCGCACATGGCGCAGATGGGCGTCGAGCCGGAGAGGATGGATGCGACGCTGGACGAGGCGAAAGCGTATGTCGCTGACACGTTGGCGCAGGTGTCGTGAGGCACGTGCAGGTGGTGCGCGCGTGATTCCAAGCGGTCTGTATGATCCGCTCATGAACGCCTGCGATGGCGCACTTGTTCGCGTGCTCGCTTCCGGTGCAACGGAGCGCGCTATGGCGCGCGAATTGTTGGCCGCTGATGCGTTCGTGACGTTTGCCTTTGAAGCAGCAGCCAACGAGCCCAGTACAATTGTTCAGCGTGCAGACGCGGCGATGCGCCGCATCTCGAGTAGTTCGGTTCGGTTTCTGGATGGTGGCGCAGTGTCGTTCCCCGTTCCCGCTCCCAGTCCCGCGCACCTCCCCCCGTACCGGCACCCCTCGCCATGACCGATCTCGTCGCTCATCTCCGCGACCTCTCCGCGCTCGCTGCGAAGTCTGCTGATACTTTGGGTCCGTCCATCGAGAAGGCGGCTGGTATGGTGCAGGCGACAGTTGATCGCGGCGGGACGCTGTTCTTCTGCGGCAATGGCGGCAGCGCGGCCGATGCCCAGCACCTGAGCACGGAGTACGTCGTGCGCTACCAGCGTGAGCGCCGTGCCATCGCCGCCATTGCGCTCACCGTTGATACTTCGTTGATCACGGCCGCCGCGAACGATTACTCGTTCGATATGATCTTTGCGCGCCAGATCGAAGCGCTCGGCAAGCCGGGCGATCTGCTTGTGATGCACACGACGAGCGGGAAATCGGCCAACCTGCTCCGCGCGGCAGAGGCGGCGAAGCAAAAGGGTGTCGCGACGCTGGCACTCTCTGCGAAGGGTGGCGGGCCGATCGCAGCACTTGTCGATCATTGCATTGTGATTCCGACTGACCGAACTGACCGCGCCCAGGAACTGCAGCTTGCCATTCAGCATGCGATTTGCGATCAGATTGACGCGAAGGCGGCGCGATGAATCCGTTCTCGCTGCAGGGTAAGCGCGCGCTCGTGACTGGTGGCACCCGCGGCATTGGCGCGGCGTGCAGCCGCCTGCTCGCGCGCGCGGGCGCCGATGTGTGCGTGGGCTACCGCTCACGGCACAACGAAGCCGCAGTCATGCGCGCCGAACTCACCGCACTCGGTGTGAAGGGCGCCTCGCTCGCGGCGGATATTGGTTCGAGTGCTGGCGCGCAGGCGCTCGTGGACCACGCCGTTCGTGAGCTCGGCGGTCTCGACATTCTCATTCACTCGGCGGGCATCTGGCCAGTCGAAGAAGTTGCCGTGCACGAGATGACGGATGAACGCTGGGCGCGCACGATGCGCGAGAACGTGGACGCGATGTTCTTCGTCTCCCGCGCGGCGGCCCGCGCGATGATGGCGGCGCGGGCGCGGGCGCTCGGAGCGGCGGGATCGATGCGCGCGAGCGGAAGCACTCCGCGCGTGGGGATCGCGAGCGTGAACGGTGACCCGGCCACTACACCGCATAGCGGCGGCCGCATCGTGCATGTCGCCTCCACCGCCGGGCAGCGTGGCGAGTCTATGCACGCCGATTATGGCGCAAGCAAGGGTGCGATGATTTCGTTTGTGAAGTCCATGGCGCCTGAACTCGCCCCGTACGACATCACGGTGAATGCCGTCGCGCCAGGTTGGGTGGATACGGAAATGTGCGACACGCCATTCGCGAATGGTGGCAAGGAGCGCATCGCAGCGGGAATCCCGGTGGGGCGCATCGCTACTCCTCACGACATTGCGTTCCCGATTGTCGCACTCTGTTTTGACGGTGCGCGGCATATCACGGGCGAGATCGTGAATGTGAACGGCGGTTCAGTCCTCGCAGGCTGATCCACCGAGCATCGCCTGTGAGTGCGCTCAATCCGCCGCCGGAAGTTCTCGAGATCGCTGCGCGCCTCCGGCGCGCCGGATTCGAGGCCTGGTGCGTCGGTGGCGCCGTCCGCGATGCGCTGGTTGGCCACGCGCATCTTGATTGGGACTTGGCGACGAGCGCGAAGCCGGAGGAGGTGAAGGCTGTCTTCAAGCGCGTCATCCCTGTTGGTGTGGAGTTCGGGACCGTAGGTGTGTTCGGCTCGGGCGGCGATGTCATGCACGAGGTCACGACCTTCCGCAAGGATGTGACCGCTGACGGCCGACACGCGGTGGTCCAGTTCGGCGTATCGCTCGATGATGATCTCGCCCGGCGCGACTTCACGATCAATGCCATCGCCTACAATCCCGACACCGGAGAGCTGCGCGATCCCTTTGACGGTCGCACTGACCTGAGACGCGGGATCGTGCGCGCCGTTGGCGTGGCCGAGGAGCGATTCACTGAGGATCGGTTGCGGGCGCTGCGCGGGATTCGCTTTGCGTCGCGCTTCGGATTCAACATCGAGCCAACGACGTGGGCGGCGATCAAGGCATCAGCGCCGCACCTGGGGCGGTTGTCGGCCGAGCGCGTGAAGCAGGAACTCGAAAAGACGATGCAGCAGGTGGAGCGGCCGAGCGTGGCACTCGAGTGGTGGAGAGAGTGCGGGGCGCTCGCGGCGTTGGTGCCGTCGATTGCTGCTGCACCGGTGGAGCGATTCAGGGCGCTGGATGTTCTGATGCTGGGGACGGGGGCCGTACTGGGCGCGCTTGCTGCGGAGGCGCGGCGTGCGGAGGCAGAATCGGGGACACTTGATCGGCTTTCCATGCTGTTCTTCGGTGATGAGCCAAGCACAGTCGAGCAGGCGACAAAGGCGCTGAAGTTCTCCAACTACGACGCCAGTTGGATTGTCGCGATGGCACGCGCACGCCGCGACGTGGGTGCGGCGATCGACGCGGTATTCGAGTCACGCGACGCTGAGCCGGCGCAAATCCGGCGGTGGGTGGCAACGGTTGGGCGCACGCGGACAGATGCGTTCTGTCGCCTGAATGGGGCCTTGCACCTCGCGCGCGTGTCCACGCTGGACCCGAAGAGCGGGGGCATCGTGCCCGACGCGGCAGTTGTCGCGCGCCTCGACGCGTTTCGCGCGCTCGCCGTGGAGATTGCCTTTCGCGATCCGATTGAAATGGCGGACCTTGCCGTGGATGGCGAGGATCTGCGGTCGGCCGGGGTTCCCGCAGGGCCCGCGATGGGCCGAGTTCTCAAGTTGCTGCTCGAGCGAGTGATCGAGAATCCGGCTGAGAATACGGTGGCGACACTGACCGCGGCAGCGAAAGCGCTGGCGGGAGCGAACGCGTGAGGTCCGCACTTGTTTACGCCGCACTCGCGGCTCTCGCCAACGTGGCCGGCGCGCTGGTTCTGACGACGCGCGCGTCGTGGAGCCGACGGTCGCTCGAGTTTCTCCTCGCGCTGTCTGCCGGCTTTCTCGTGGCCGTCTCGCTCGGTGAACTCGTTCCCGCATCGATCGCACAGAACGGTGCCATTGCCGGTTGGTGGATGCTCGGCGGGTTTGTGCTCGTGCATCTCACGCAGCACGCGCTGGTGCGGCATTTTCATTTTGGAGAAGAAACCCATACGGTGGCGCCCGAGGTCGGCGTGAGCGCGCTCGTCGGGCTCATGCTGCACACCTTCGTTGATGGCGTCGCGATCGCGGCATCGTACGCGGTAAATGATCGGATGGGCTTTCTCGTGCTCCTGGCCATCGTGCTGCACAAGCTTCCCGAAGGGCTCGCGATTGGATCGCTCTTTATCGCGACGGGCCGCTCGGTAAAGGCTGCCATTGGCGCAGCGGCCGCGCTCGGTGTGGCGACGGTGCTTGGCGCTGCGCTCGTCTCGCCTGTGCCGTTCATCGCGCAGCACGGTTTGGCGCTATCGGCCGGCGTGACGCTCTACGTCGGCGGATCGAACCTGATTCCCGAGTTTCAGGGGAAGAATGGATGGTCGCACAACGCATGGTTCTTCGCGGGTGTAGCGGCATACGCGGCCATCGCCTCGCTTCTTCCGCAGTAGGACGGCAATCGCGTGACACTCGCGATCGTCCACGACTGGCTGGTGACTGCCGGCGGAGGAGAGAATGTTCTTTCCGAGGCGCTGAAAGCCTTTCCTGGGACGCCGGTGCACACGCTCATTGATAAGATGAGCGCCGAGGATCATGCGCGCCTCGGGATATCGCAAGCGCATACGACGGCACTGCAGCGTGTGCCGGGTATTGAACGGAGCTATCGGAGTTGGTTGCCACTCATGCCGGCGGCCATGCGCACGCTCGACGTCCGGGCTGCTGATACGGTGCTAAGTATTTCGCATGCCGTGGCCAAGGCACCGCGTGTGCGGGACGACCAGCGCCTGCTCTGTCTCTGCCTTTCGCCTATGCGCTACGCCTGGGATCTGCGTGACCAGTACCTGTCGGAGAGCGGGCTCGACCGCGGCGTAAAGGGTGCGATGGCGCGCGCGCTGCTGCGTTACATGCGCGAGTGGGATCTCTCAACGAGCGGGCGCGTGAACGAGTACGCGGCCATCTCGAAGTTCATCGCGGATCGTATTAGACGCGCGTACGGTCGGGAGAGCCGGGTGATATATCCGCCGGTGGACACGGAGTTCTTCACGCCAGGTGGCGCGCGCGGCGACTATTATGTCACGGCGTCGCGGTTCGTGCCCTATAAGCATGTCGAGCTCATCGTGCGCGCCTTCGGCGCCGATGGGCCGCGCCGGCTGATCGTTGTGGGTGATGGACCGGATGACGCCAAGGTGCGCGCCGCGGGCGGGCCGAACGTCACGTTCGCTGGGCGCGCGAATCGTGAGGAGCTACGCACTCTGCTGCGCTGCGCGAAGGCATTCGTGTTTGCCGCGGAGGAGGATTTCGGAATTGCGCCGGTCGAGGCGCAGGCGTGCGGCCTCCCCGTGATCGCGTACGGAAAGGGTGGGGCACTCGAAACCATCGTCGGCGATGGATCCGCCGCGCAGACCGGCGTGTTCTTTGCCGAGCAGACGGTCGAGTCGATTCATGACGCCCTGCGGCGGTTTGAGTCGACGCCGATTACCGTAGAGGCCTGTCGCGCAAACGCCGAGCGGTTTGCGGCTGCGCGGTTTCGGACCGAACTGACGGCTTGGGTGAACGCGCACAACTGATGTCGCCGGCGCAAACCGGGTGACGGCTGTTGGAGAATGCGTTCGCGACGCTCGACATGGCATTTGCCGATGGCAAAGGCTCCATCCGAACCGGAGTATTGTGTTGGTATTCGGTGCCCTATTGTTCGTACGGAGTTTGATGGCCGAGCTGATGAGGCTTCGCCATGTGTGATCTGCCCATTCTGTTTGGCATTATGCTCGCGACGCTCGGCGGCGGCCTGTGGCTCTCGTGGCAAAGCGAGGCGCCCTAGAAGAATCGACCCAAGGACGGCTGACACCGACCGGATTTCGTACGAGCAGGGCCTATCTTTCAGTTCATGGCCCGCGCCAAGCCCCAACCAAAACAACCGTCCGTCTTTGAGCCCATCGCTGGCCGCGCGCCCCTCGCGGCGCGCATGAGGCCGCGCACGCTCGACGAAGTGGTCGGCCAGCAACAGATCCTCGGCCCGGGCCGCGCGCTTCGCCAGGCCATCGAGAGCGGCGACACGGGCTCTATTCTCTTCTGGGGGCCGCCGGGCTCCGGCAAGACCACCATCGCGCGCGTCATCGCCCACTATGCCAAGGGCGAGTTCGTCCCGTTTTCGGCAGTGACCGAGGGCGTGCAACGCATTCGCGAGGTAGTCGCAGAGGCCGAAAAGCGACTCGTGTTCGGCCAGCGAACCGTCATCTTCATTGATGAGATCCACCGTTTCAATCGGGGCCAGCAGGACGCGCTGTTGCCGCATGTGGAGGCGGGGCTGCTCACGCTGATTGGCGCGACCACGGAGAATCCGAGCTTCGAGATCAATGGCGCACTGCTTTCCCGGATGCGCGTGTTCGTGCTTGAGGCGCTGGCGCCCGCTGATATTGCATCACTTCTGAGACGTGCGCTCACCGACCCAATGCACGGGCTGGGTGAGGACGGTGTCACTGCAAACGATGACGCCGTCGAACTGCTTGCGACCGAGGCCGACGGCGATGCGCGCCGCGCGTTGACGGTGCTCGAGGCGGCCGCGACACTTGCCGGCAGCGCTCGCGCCAACGGTGGCGAGGCAGTTATCACGAGGGAGATCGTCCGCGAGGCCGCGCAACTCCGCTTTGCGCACTACGACAAAAGCGGAGAGCAGCACTATGGAATGATCAGCGCCTATCACAAGGCGCTGCGTGGCAGCGACGCGAATGGCAGTCTCTATTGGCTCGCCCGCATGATCCAGGGCGGGGAAGATCCGCTCTACATACTACGTCGCATGATTCGGCTGGCCACGGAAGACATCGGCCTCGCCGATCCGCGCGCGCTCGAAGTGACCATTGCCGCGCGCGACGCGTACCAGCAACTCGGTTCACCTGAAGGGGAACTCGCGATCGCCGAGGCATGCGTGTATCTGGCGACGGCACCCAAGAGCAATCGCGTGTATGTGGCGTGGAAGGCGGCGATGGACGCGGCCACGGCTACGCCGGCCGCTCAGGTGCCGAAGCACATCCGGAACGCCGTCACCAACCTTATGAAGGACCTCAAGTACGGCGCGGGCTACCAGTACGCGCACGACGTGCCGGAGGCGTATGTCCCGCAGGAGTACATGCCTGACGAGGTGAAGGAACGCGACTTCTATGTGCCGGGCGACTTCGGCTTTGAGAAGGACATCGCAAAGCGGATGGCCTGGTGGGCGGAGCTCCGCCGAAAGTCGGCAGAATAGGGGGAGGGCATTTTGTGGTTCGCCGGGGTACAATCCGTGATGCACACGTCTTCCGTCCAATGAAATCGTTTATTCGCACGACCGCGATCATCGCTGCTGCCGGAGTCGTCATGCTCAGCGCTGGCTGTGCCACGCTCGGCCGTCAGGCCTTTCGCGCGCCGACGGTGGAGCTGCGGGACATTCGCATCCGCGGTATCGGACTCGACGGCGGTACGCTCGATCTGGTGCTCGATGTGTTCAATCCAAACGAGTTTCGGATGGACGCCACGCGGCTCACCTACACGCTCGTCGCCGACACAACGGTTGTCGCGACCGGCGCGGTTACAAAGCGAGTGACGCTACTCAACCGCGCGCGCAGCGAAGTGCTGCTGCCGGTGAGCTTCTCCATGAAGGAGCTTATGGGTGTGGCGCAGGTGATGCTCAAGAAAGGAAGCGTGGATTACACCGTGAAGGGCGAAGTCACGCTGGACTCGCCGTTCGGTTCCATGACTCGGCCGTTTGAAGGGAAGGCGCGATTGGACAACTCGCAGCTGATGCCGCGGTAGGGTAGGGCCGGTCGCAGCGCCGCGACGAAGGTGAGCGGTGCTGCGCGGCTGACGGCCCGCTACATGGTGGTGGAGAGCATGCAGTTCTGCTTCCCCGAAGCGAGGAAGGGGAAGATCCAGATGACTACTCGCTGAATCTTCGGAAGATCACGGTGGCATTGGTGCCACCGAAGCCAAACGAATTCGACATTGTTGCATCGAACGCAGCGGTTCTGCTGTGATGTGGCACGCAATCGAGGCCGATGGCCGGGTCGAGAACATCGAGATTGATGGTGGGCGGAATCAGGCCGCGCTGCATGGCCAGAATACTGATGATCGCCTCGGCCGCGCCGGCCGCGCCGGTGAGGTGGCCCGTCATCGACTTCGTAGATGACACAGGAGTCGTGGCCGCGTGTGCACCAAACACCGCGCGAATCGCATTGGCTTCCGCCACGTCACCAATCGGCGTTGAAGTGGCATGCGCATTGATGTAGCCGATGTCGGCCGGTTCGAGCTCTGCATCGGCGAGCGCTAAACGCATGCAGCGCTGGGCGCTCTCGTGCTCAGGCGGCGGGGCGGTCAGGTGCGACGCGTCCGCCGTGGCCCCGTAGCCGGCGAGCTCGGCGTGAATCGTGGCGCCTCGCTGGCGTGCGTGCTCGAGCTCCTCAACGACGAGCACGCCGGCGCCTTCGCCGAGCACAAATCCATCGCGCCCCGCATCGAAGGGACGACTGGCTTGCTGAGGTTCATCGTTGCGCGTCGAAAGCGCCCGCAGTGCGTTGAATCCAGCGACGCACATGAATCCGATAGGAGCTTCGGCGCCGCCGGCAAGAATGACATCGGCGTCGCCCCGTTGAATGACATGGAGCGCCTCGCCGAGCGCATGGGAGCTCGTAGCGCACGCCGAATTTGTTGCCCAGTTGGGACCCTTGAAGCCGTGCCGGATGGAGACGTAGCTCCCGGCCACGTTGATCAGCAGCTGGAGAATGAAAAACGGACTTACGCTTTGTGCGCCCGAGTCGCCCGCCGCCAGAATGGCACCCGCCACGGACTGTAGTCCGCCAACGCATGACCCGATGATCACGCCGGCGCGATACGGATCACCGTTGCCCACCGCAAAGCCGGAATCGTGAATCGCCATTTCGGCTGCGGCGGCGGCAAACTGCTGGTACCGATCCATTCGCCGCGCCTGCTTGCGATCAACAAAGTTCTCGGCGTTGAAGTCGCGCACCTCGCCGGCAAACCGGGTCTGCACGCTGCTCGCGTCGAATAGCGTGATGGGGCCAATGCCGCTCCGGCCATGGGCGAGCGCATCCCAGCTCGCCTCGAGACCAGTGCCACAGGGCGTGATGAGGCCCATGCCGGTGATCACGGCGCGGCGGCGGTTTGTCATCGAGATGAGGGGGGTATGCACGCGTTGAACTACTCGGGATTGAACCAAGTGGCCTCCGAATGGGCGCAGGTCGTCAGCCCCAATATGAACCGAGCGGTAGGTATGCACTTCACGGTACCCGGCCGTAGGAGCGCGATCAAGCCATCCTCCCGAGGTGACACGTGGAGACTCTTCCCAAGCCACCCAATCGCTGAGTGCCACTGCCGGCTCACCAGCGAAATCGGCAAAAGCCGATTCCAGTGTTGCGGCGTCGAGGGCGGCGAGACGGCGGACAGTACCAGCGTTGCTCCGAATGCTCTGTGACGGAGAAACATACTGAACGAGGTAGGCCATGGCAGGACGCACGTTGGGCCACGAATACTCCAACGTTGCCCATCGCATGAATCCCCAGACGCCGCGCGCTGCAAATAGCAGCGCGGTGGGAAGGAACTCGCGCCAGTCCTTTGCGCAGGCGCCATTGATTCGCCGCATTCACAAGCCGCAGCGACTTCCGGAGCGACCAGCGGCAAGGGAAGCGGCGCTAGATTCCTTACGTGGCCAAAGAAATCATCGACCTCGTCGCTCCGCAGGAACGCGCTGTGCTCGTCGGCGCGCCGCTCAAGCGCAGCAACGCCAAGCATCTTGTGGAGGAACACCTCCGCGAGCTCGAGCGCCTCGCCGACACCGCCGGTGCCAAGATCATTGGTGAACTAACGCAGCAAGTCGATCGCCCCGACTCGGCCACCTACATCGGCAAGGGGAAGGTTGACGAGCTCAAGATCATGGTTGAAGAGAAGGACGCGACCCTCGTCATTTTCGACGACGAACTGACCCCTGCGCAGGGCAAGAATCTCGAAGAGGCCATCGGCAAGCGGGTCATCGACCGCGCCGAACTCATTCTCGACATCTTCGCCGTCCGCGCGCGCAGCGCCGAAGCCAAGATGCAGGTGGAACTGGCGCAGCTGGAATACTCGCTGCCGCGCCTCACGCGCATGTGGACCCACCTCGAGAAGTTCCGCGGTGGCATTGGCGTTCGCGGCCCTGGCGAAACGCAGCTCGAAACCGACCGCCGGCTCATCGGGCAGCGCATCAAGGTGCTCAAGGACCGCCTGCACGAGGTCACGCGATCCCGCGAGGTTCAGCGCAAGAGTCGGCGCGCGGCGTTCCGTGTGTCGCTCGTGGGTTACACCAATGCAGGCAAGAGTTCGCTGCTTCGATCGCTGGTGCGCTTGGGCAACGCCGCGGGCCACAGTGCTGCCGAGGACAAGGGCGCCGACATCTTTGTCGAAGACCGCCTCTTCGCCACCCTCGACCCGCTCACGCGCGACGTGTCGCTCGGCCATGGCGGCACACCGCTCGTCGTCACCGACACCGTGGGTTTCATTCGCAAGCTGCCTCACCACCTGGTGGCGAGCTTTCGCGCCACTCTCGAGGAAGTGCGCGAGGCCGATCTGCTGCTCCATGTGATCGACGCCGGCAGCCCCACCTGGGAAGAGCAGCGTCTCGTCGTGGACGAGGTGCTCGCCGAGCTCGAGGTGCACGACCGGCCCGTGCTGCACGTGTTCAACAAAATCGACCGACTCGATGCCGCAGGCCTCGCCGGCCTACGCGAGCGCATGGGTAACCTGTTGCCCGGTTCGGTATTCGCGAGCGCGGTGGCGCCGCATGGCGTCGATCCGCTGATCGCGGCGCTGCGCACGGCCATGGAGCGGTCACGGCCCATCGTGCGGCTACGCGTGCCGGCCGCGGAAGGGAAGCTGCTCGCTGAGATTCACCGGGGCGCGCAGGTGGTGGAGAGCGCGAACGATGAAGAGACGGGCGACGTGCTGCTCAGCGTGCGGGCGGATGCGGCCGAAATTGGGAGGTGGGAGCGGTGGGTGAACGCCGGCGCCGTGGCCTGAGCGGCGCTCGAGAGTCGCTCCAGAAGTCGGTACGGCGACCGGTGCTGCTCTCGGCGCGGGCGGCGCTCGCTCCACTGCTCGAGGCGGCCAAGGAGGAAACTGTTTTACCGAAAGTGGGCGCCAAGGGACTCGAACCCCTGACCTCTGCTGTGTGAAAGCAGCGCTCTAACCAGCTGAGCTAGGCGCCCGTTGTACTGTGTCCAACAAATCTAAATGGGCGCCGTGCACCCCGAAATGGGCCCTGATGGGGTCGAACCATCGCGCGTTGGATTATGAGTCCACTGCTCTACCGCTGAGCTAAGGGCCCGGCTTCGCCAGAGAATCTAACGCGGCTTTTGAGCTATGCGCTCGGGCGGATAGGCAACGTACCTCCACGCGCCGCCGTTCGTGGCCATCTGGACGGCCGCGGCGAGGACCGCAGCGCTTCGGCGTGAATACGAGCCAAGCTAGACACCTTCCGTCACCAGCAGCTTCGCGATCGTCGTCTTCTTGCGGATCTCCTTGAACGGCTTGTACTCCGGCGAGTCGAACCACGCCTTCACTTGAACGACGCTGTCGAACTGGATGATCGTCAGCCGCTTCGGCGCCCAGTCGCCCTCGAGAATCTCAATAGCGCCGCCGCGGGCGATGTATTTGCCGCCGTACTGTGCGACAGTGGCCGGCGCGCCCACGGCGTATGCCTTGAATCCCTCGGGATCGGTGACTTCAACGTTGGCGACAAAAAAGGCGGGCATCAGACGGGCTCCGATTTGGGGAGTGGAGTAAACAAATTACCGCATTCGCCGCGCGCAGTGAAAACATCTTCCACGCAACCGATTGATTGCGGCGCCTAGCCCGCGGGGGATCTCGTGGACTGGATGCAAACGGTTGATTCAACTTGGCCGGAGATGCGCGTTGGCTTCTCAGAACTCCGCCACGAGCTTAACACGAGCTGTACCACGAATTTGCCAGCTGTCGTCAGGAAATGGAGGCGATGGAACTGCGCCTCTCTTCGAAAATCGACGACAAGTTGGCAGGGTTGCTCAAGTGGCCGTTCCTGTTCTGGCTCGGGACGATGGCTGTGGTGCTCCTCGGGCGACGGTAGGGGCAAGTTCGCTGCAAACGCGGCAAGCTAAACCCTGCTAGTTTGCTGTGGTGCCGAGCGAACTGATCCCCCGCAAGCGCCTCGAATCGCTGCTGACCGCCGCCCGCGGGAAGCACGTCGTCGTTGTCGGAGACGCGATGCTCGACGTCTACCTCCGCGGTGACGTCGATCGCGTATCCCCCGAAGCGCCTGTTGCCGTTGTCCGTGTCACGGATCGCAAATACGCCCTCGGTGGCGCCGCCAATGTGGCGCAGAATGTCATCGCTGCCGGCGCGCGCGTGGATCTCGTCGCGGCCATCGGCAACGACGAACACGCCAAGCAGGTTCGCGAGATGCTGCGCGCACTCGGCGCCGACTCCGGCGGCCTGGTCGCGACCGATCGCCCGACCACCACCAAGACCCGCGTAGTCGCCCGTTCGCAGCAGTTGCTGCGCGTTGATGAAGAACGTGACGACGATCTCTCCGTCGGTGATCTCGCGCAGGTAACGGCTGCTGCGCTCAAGGCCCTCGCGCACGCTGATGCGCTTGTGTTCGAGGACTACAACAAGGGCGTGCTCGTCGAGTCGCTGATTGCCGAACTGATCACGGCCGCACGCGCGCGGAAGATCCCGATTGTCGTGGACCCCAAGTACAAGAACTTCTTCGTCTACAAGGGCGCAACGGTGTTCAAGCCGAACCGTCGCGAACTCGAATCCGCGCTCGGCGCGGCCGTCGACGTGGACCACGACGCGAATCTGCCGAGTGTGGTGGAGCGGCTCGGCGCGGACTCGCTGTTGCTCACGCTGAGCGAGCGCGGCATGGCGTTGATTGAACGTGGGACGAAGGGCGTGCATCGCATTCCAACCACGGCGCGCGAGGTGTATGACGTGGTCGGCGCAGGTGACACGGTCACCGCGTACCTCGCCGCGATGCTTGCCGCCGGCGCGACGCCACTCGAGGCGGCCATCGTCGCGAACTTCGCGGCCGGCGTCGAAGTAGGGAAGAGTGGCGCGGCGACGGTGTCGCCTGCCGAGATTCTTGCCGCGTTCGACGATCATAGCGCGAGCAGCTAGTCATGCAAGGCGCGCGCGAAATCTCCGTTGATGTCGAGGTCACCCGCGCCGACGTGATCGAATCACGCCACCGCGTGCATGCCGCGGTGATTGGTGACGACGATTCGCTGACGGACTTCGCACGCGAGTCAGGCCTCGTCACCATGTGGCGCTCCTGCTCGAAGCTCTTTCAGGTGCTGCCCTTTCTCGCAAGCGGCGGGTTCGATCAACTCGGGTGGGGCAGTGAACAACTCGCACTCTCCTGTGCCTCGCATGGCGGCGAGCCCGAGCACGTCGCGCTCGCAGCGCGCATGCTCGACTCCATCGGACTCGAAGAAGGCGATCTCGCCTGCGGGCCGCACGAGCCACTCTCGGCTCGCGGCGTGAAAATGGCGCGCGAACTCGGCACCCCCTGGACACGACTGCATAACAATTGTTCGGGCAAGCATGCGTCGATGCTCGCGCGCGCCTTTACCGCCGGTTGGCCCACGGGCGGTTATGAGCGCGCCGACCACGCGGTGCAGCGCGCCTGCCTTGATGAGGTGGCGTCGTGGAGTGGCGTGTCCACGGATGACATGCCGATTGGCGTTGATGGCTGCGGTGTGACGGTGATGGCGCTGCCGCTCGATCGCATGGCGCTCGCCTATGCGCGGTGGGGCCGCGCGGTGGAAGCGGCCGATGAGTTGCCGTCGCGCACGGCGGCGGCGATTCGCGCGCATCCGCATCTGCTGGGTGGCACCGATCGGTTTGACACCGTGCTCATCGAAGAGACCAAGGGCGCGATCATCTCCAAGGTCGGCGCTGAGGGCGTGCACTGCGCCACCGTGCCGGCGATGGGGATTGGCGTGGCAATCAAGGTGGAAGACGGCACCATTCGCGCCCAGCACATCGCGCTGCTCCGGGTACTGCAGCAGGTGGGCGCGTTGCCGCACGTGCTACCGCCTCGGCTCGCCGAGTGGACGCACCGCGCGATCCGCAATACGCGCGGGGAGATTGTGGGCGAAGTGCGCGCGGCGATGAGTCAGCTGCCGGAGTAGGTCCCTCCGACGTTCGCTGTTGGCGACACGCGGCGCAGTTGTGCTACTTGGACGCGGTCACGGCGAGTGGCTTGAACTGCAGCTGCGTCACGTGGGTGCCCGGCTTGCCGAAGGAGGATGCAAACTGCCAATCCTTCGCCGCGATGTTGAGGCATGACGTCACCACGTTGCCAGCGAGTGAAGTCCACTGTGCTTGCTCCACTCGCACAATGGTGGACCCGATCACACTCATGAAGACGGACCAGCTCACCGTGCCGGCCAGGTATGGATCGATTGCGCGGCCTTGCGCGAAGCAGTGCGACCTGACGGTGAGTACGTGGAGCGAGTCGCGCATGCGCACCGATCCAACGAGATACCCCGTGCCTAGGCGGTTCACGATCTGATTCGCCGTTTGCGCGGCATCGATCAGCGAATCGGCAGTGCGTTGTTGCTGCTGTCGGAAATCGGATTGCGACAGCGTCGTGCCCGCCGGCGGCACGCGCGCCCCCGCGTGTGGCGCGGCATCACGGCCACATGCAGTGACACATGCCAGCGCGATGAGGGCGAGGTTGGATATACTGACGGAGTTGAAATGAACGGATGGCATCGCAATGATTTGTTGATTCCTCCTACCCCGGAAACGCAGTATCGTGCGCAACGAACGAATCGAGAAACAAACCATACTCGACACACTCGATGCTGCGACGGCGGCACTTGTCCGGCTGTCCGCGCGGATCACGGCGGGGAATGAGGAATCGGTGCGTGCAGGGCTCGCCGCGTGTGCGGCTGTACCAACGCCCGCGCGCTGGATCGAAGAGTTGGTGCTGCAGTCGTACTTGTTCGCCGGGTTTCCGCGGGCGCTGAATGCAGCACGGGAGTGGAGACGAACTATTGCACAGACGGGTACAGCGGGAGCTAAGCGGGAACAGGAAGGGGATGGGGAACGGGGCGGTCCCTCCCCTTCGTTGCCTCCGGAGAACCCAGTACCACCGCTGGCACCGGCACCCATTCCCGGTAGTGAGAGCTACGCTGATCTCTACAATTGGCGCATCCGTGGCGAAGAAACGTGCGCAACGGTCTACGGCGGTATGTACGAGAAGCTCAGGGGCAACATCCGGCAGTTGCATCCGCAGCTCGACGAATGGATGATTGTCGAGGGATACGGGAAGGTTTTGTCACGCCAGGGATTAGATTTGCCAAGGCGGGAGTTGTGCATCGTGGCGGCCTGCGTGGCCGCGCAGCAGGATCGGCAGTTGCATTCGCATCTTCATGGCGCGCTGAATGCCGGCGCATCACGGAAGGCGGTGGATGCAACGCTCGTCGCCATTCGCGAAGTCGTCCCCGAAGGAGCGCTGGTGACCGCAACGCTTCTGTGGAATCGAGTCAAAGGGAAATAATGCTTCCCGTGCTCGCCGTTATCCCAGTGATCCTCGCGTCATCCTCCTTATCCCACGTCTGTGTTTATTGATCTTGTTCGCATCCATGTTGTCGCCGGTACGGGTGGTTCCGGCTGCACCTCATTCCGTCGTGAGTGGCGCATGCCCATGGGCGGCCCCGACGGCGGCGATGGCGGTCGTGGCGGCGACATCATCATCAAGGGCGACTCCAACCTCGCGACGCTGCTCGACTTCACCTACCGCGACAAGTGGACCGGTGGCCGCGGTGAGCATGGCATGGGCAACGACAAGACGGGTCGCTCCGGCGATTCCATCACGATGCCCGTCCCGCTCGGTACGATCATCAAGGATTTCAATACCGGCGAAGTGATCTGTGAAGTCATCGAGCATGGCGAGGAGATTGTCATCGCCAAGGGCGGCCGCGGTGGTAAGGGCAATGCGTTTTTCGTGACCGCCACGCACCAGGCGCCGCGCGAGTGGCAGCCGGGCGAGGAAGGGCAGGAGCGCCATCTCGAACTCGAGCTGAAGCTCATTGCCGATATCGGGCTCGTCGGGCAGCCCAACGCAGGCAAGTCGACGTTGCTCTCAGTCGTGAGCGCCGCGCGTCCGAAAATTGCCGACTACCCGTTCACGACACTCTCGCCGAACCTCGGTGTGGTGCAGATGTCCGGCAGCCGCACGTTCGTCATCGCCGACATTCCCGGCATCATCGAAGGCGCGCACGAGGGGAAGGGACTCGGGCTCACGTTCCTCCGGCATATCGAGCGCACGCGGATTCTCGCGTTCCTGATTCCGATTGATGCGATGGATTGGCAGGAGGAGTACGACAAGCTGCGCGCCGAAGTTGGACTGTACTCCGCCGAGTTGGCCGCGCGGCCGCACTGTGTGGTGTTCACAAAGTTGGATCTCATGGGCGAGGACTACACGCCGGAGATCACGACGCAGGGCGCGTTCGCGATGTTCTCGATTTCGGCGGCCGGGCGACTTGGGCTGGACAAGCTCAAGGATGGGCTCTGGACGAAGATTCTTGAGATCAAGAAGGCGTCGGGTGCGATCGTTTCGCGTGCGTAGGTTCGCGGTTCCCGCTCGCCCTGTCGCTCCGGGAGTCGCTCCGGCGATCCCGAGGGAGAGTTTGTGAGCCGAGTGAAAGGTTTCGATGGGTCGCCTGACGCGATCCCCGATCGCGTCTTGCGCGCCGTAGTTGATGGCGCCGGGAGCGGGGCAGGGTCCGCGACGGCGACTCATCGAAAGCTCGAATCCGCCGCCCAAGGTTGGCCGAGGGGTCGCGAGCGGGCCCTGCCAGCGACCGTGCGCGAGCTGAGGGCCCGCGATCTCCCGGCTTGTCTATCCGCGCTGCAGCGCGAAACACCCACCAAGCTGTACGCCATCGGCGACACCGAACTGTTGGCCCAGGCTCCTGAATGGCTCGTAGCGATCGTCGGCACCCGCGAGGCCACTCCATACGGGCTTCGGGTAGCCAAGGCGCTAGCGCGAGCCTTTGCGGAGGCCGGGGCCGTTATCGTCTCGGGGCTGGCGCGGGGTATCGACTCGGCCGCCCATGAAGGGGCGCTCGAGGCAGGGGGAAAGACCATCGCGGTGCTTGGGACCGGTGTGGATGTACCCTATCCGGCCGGCAATCGGACTCTGCATGGCCGCATCGCGGCGACCGGGTTGGTCCTGTCGGAGAGCGAGCCTGGCCGCGCGGCGTTTGCCGGCTGTTTTCCCCGGCGAAACCGGATCATCGCTGCCCTTTCCCAGGCCACCATTGTGGTCGAGGCTGGGCACAAATCCGGGGCCCTGAACACCGCTTCACTGGCCACGGAAATCGGCCGGACGGTGGCCTGTGTTCCGGGCATGATCGACATCCCGCGGGCCGCCGGCTCGAACCATCTGCTGCGGGATGGGGCTCATTTTGTCGCCTCAGTTGACGACGCGCTCGCCCTGCTCAAGCTGTCGCGAAATGATACAGCTCGGCGACCGGAGATGGGTGCCAATGAGGCGGAACTCTGGGATTGCTTGGGGAGTGGCCCGGCACAGGTTGACGCGCTTGCCAGTCGGTCAGGGCTTGGGATCAGGCAGGTGCTCGAGGCCGTCAGCCGGTTGGAGGTAGCGGGGCTGGTGGCCCGGTCGATCAACGGCGAAATCGGGCGGGCTGTGCTTGAAGTTGGGGCGGTCTGATGGCCTTCATCAAG
Organism: Gemmatimonadota bacterium; assembly: GCA_026387935.1. Classification (GTDB taxonomy): domain Bacteria; phylum Gemmatimonadota; class Gemmatimonadetes; order Gemmatimonadales; family Gemmatimonadaceae; genus Fen-1231. Next base: position 229,807 of record JAPLKU010000013.1, read on the forward strand.
CACCCATGCTTGCCACAGACCGTTTCGAATCTTCTGATAAAGTCAGTTCTTGATGACATTGGTAATCTGTTGCAGTGTAATGATTTGAGAAATCACTTTAAGTCATTCTCAACTACCGTCGCTGGGCTTTCGGCGTGGTCTGATGCCAGCCTTTCGCGGCGACGCCCGTACCCATGAGCGAGATCAAGCACCTGTACGTGCACGTCCCGTTCTGCGGACGCCGTTGCAGCTACTGCGATTTCTCGATCGCGGTCCGAAAGGACGTACCAGCTGAGGAGTTTTCCACATCGCTTCAAGTCGAGCTGGTCCGCCGCACCAAGCTCGGCCAGGTCGGCCAACTCGACACCCTCTATTTCGGCGGCGGCACCCCGTCCAAGCTTGGTCCGACCGGCGTTCAAGGCCTGCTGAACCGGCTGCAGGCTGGCGGCGTTGGCCTGGCGCCCGGCGCCGAGGTGACGCTCGAGGCCAACCCGGAGGATGTGTCGGCGGAGGCGGTTTCGGCCTGGCGGGAGGCCGGGGTCAACCGGCTGTCCCTCGGGGTCCAGTCATTCAGTCCCGATGCGCTGACCTGGATGCACCGGACCCACGACGCGGCGCAGGCGGCCGCCGCCGTCGGGATCGCCCGGAATGCCGGCCTGAACAACATCTCGATCGACCTGATCTACGCCATCCCCGACCGCATCAACCGGTCCTGGGCTGACGACCTCGCCCGTGCCATCGACCTCGGCCCGGACCACCTCTCGGTCTATGGCCTGACCGTCGAGCCGCGCACGCCGCTGGGCAAGTGGACCGCCAGGGGCACTGAGGTCGCACAGGATGAGGATCGCTCGGCCGACGAGTTCCTGGCAGGCAATCTCGCCCTCACGAAGGCAGGGTATGAGCACTACGAGGTCTCCAGCTACGCCCTGCCCGGCCGCCGCAGCCGCCACAACTCGGCCTATTGGCGCCGCGTGGCCTACCTCGGACTCGGCCCGTCAGCCCACTCGTTTGATGGCACCACTCGGCGCTGGAACACGTCGGCGCTGGCCGCTTGGGAGCGAGAACTGGCCGACGGAAAGGACCCAAAGGGCGGCGAAGAGCGGCTGACCGACCAGCAGGCAGCAGAGGAGCGGCTGTACTTGGGGCTCCGCACCGATGCCGGCGCTCAGCTAACGGGAGCGAGTCTTGCCGCAGCCCGCGCGTGGGTGGCGCACCGCTGGGCGACGGAGGAACGCGGGCGGGTGAGGCTCACGGCCGAGGGTTGGCTAAGGCTCGATGCGCTGGCTGGTGCGCTGACGGCGTAGCGTACGGAATGTCGCGGCAGGCGACCCATCGAATTCTGGAATCCCAGCAGGGCGCCTTCCCTCGGGGTCGCCGAAGTGACGTCCAGAGCGACCCGCAGCGCGAGGTCGTAGGAGCGGAATCAGGGCTAGATTTCCTCCGTGGCCAGCCTTGAACTCAACCACCGCGAACGTCAGGTCCTCGCCGCCGTCATCCGCTCGTACGTCGAGACGGCTGAACCGGCGGGCTCGCGCACTGTTTCGCGTCGTTTCGGACTCGGCGTCAGTCCCGCCACGATCCGCAACACGATGAGTGATCTGGAAGAGAAGGGTTTCCTCTTCCATCCGCACACCTCAGCTGGCCGCATCCCTACCGACAAGGCATACCGCGTCTACGTCGACGAACTCATGAAGGTCTCGCCGCTCGATCGTGCGCAGAGCGAGCGCTTGAGCGCCGAGATCACTCAGGGCACCGCGACACTGGAGAGCATCCTTCGTCGCGCGGCACAGTCCCTCGGTGTGCTTACGCAGGAGCTCGGCGTCGCCCTCGGGCCTCGCCTCGACGACACGATCCTCTCGCGCCTCGAACTCGTTCGATTGTCCTCTGAGCGCCTGATGCTCGTGCTCTCGCTTCGCGGTGGGGCGGTGCGCACCATCTTCATCGAAGTGCGTGGCGTCATCGGCGACGATGCACTCGCCGAAGTGCAAATCGTGCTGAACGAACGTCTCGCCGGCCTCACGCTCTCGGCCATTCGCGCGACACTCGGCGAACGCCTGCGGGATACCGGCGCGACGACCGGTGGAACCGAACTGCTCAACATCTTTCTACAGGAAGGGGATCAGCTGTTCGACATGCCGTCGCCGTCCGAGGGAGATTCCGTCGTGCTCGGCCAGGCGTCAGTGCTTGCCGATCAGCCCGAGTTTGCGACCGGCGATCGACTGCGCAGTGTGATCGAGCTCACGGAAACGCGGACCGAACTCGCGCAGTTGCTGCGCAGTCGCAAGCAGTCTGCCGGTGTGCAGATCACGATTGGGTCCGAGCATGGTGCCGCGCTCCCGGCCGGCCTCACGGTCGTGACGGCAGAGTACACGGCCGGTTCGCTGCAGGGCGTCATCGGCGTGATTGGCCCGACGCGCATGCCGTATGAAAAGATTATTTCGCTTGTGTCGCACACTTCTTCCCTAGTGACTGAATTGCTCGATGGCTGATTTTTACGAAACGCTCGGCGTCGCCCGTGGCGCGTCGGACGACGATATCAAGCAGGCCTACCGTCGTCTCGCGATGCAGTGGCATCCCGACAAGAATGGCGGGAGCAAGGAGTCCGAGGAGAAGTTCAAGGAAGTCACTGAGGCGTACGACGTGCTGCGCGATCCGCAGAAGCGCGCCGCATTCGATCGCTACGGCGAGGCGGGCCTCAAGGGCGGCGGTGGCCAGCAGTACCATCACGTCGATCTCTCCGACGCGCTCAACATCTTCATGCGCGACTTCGGCCTTGGCGATCTCTTCGCGCAGGCCGGCGGCGGCAGTCAGGGCGGCCGCGGCGGTCCGCGCGGCGGAGCCGACATTAAAGTCGATCTCAAACTCTCGCTCGCCGAAGTGGCAACCGGCGTCACGAAGAGCGTCAAGATCAAACTGCTCGACCCCTGCGAACGGTGCGGGGGATCCGGCGCTGAAGCAGGAACGCGACCCAAGCGTTGCACTACCTGCGCCGGGGCGGGTGAAGTACGCCGCTCGCAGCGTTCATTCTTCGGACAGTTCGTGAGTGTGGCGCCCTGTCCAACGTGCAGCGGTGAAGGCGTGATGGTTGCGTCGCCGTGCAAGTCGTGCCGAGGCGAAGGGCGTCAGCGCGGCGATCATACGATTCCTATTGAAGTGCCCGCTGGTGTCGCGACGGGGCAGTACATGCACCTGCGCGGCGTGGGCAATGCGGGCACGCGCAGTGGTCCGCGCGGCGACATTCTCGTCATGTTTGACGTGGGCGAAGATGAACGCTTCGAGCGCGACGGCGAAGACCTCTTCACCGAAGTGCTGATCTCGTTTCCGCAGGCGGTAACGGGCGCCGATGTGGAAGTGCCGGGAATCCTCGCGCCGATTTCACTGCGCGTGCCGGCCGGAACACAGAGCGGCCAGATGTTCGCCGTACGCGGGCGCGGATTGCCGCGCGTGAACGCGAGTGGGGCGGGTGATATGCACGTGCGCGTGCAGGTGTGGACGCCGACGGAGCTGTCGTCCGACGAAAAGCAGGCAGTCGAAGCGTTGGATGCCGTGCTCGCCGCGCCGCCGGAGCGCAGGGGCAAAGGGTTCTGGCAGAAAATGAAAGAAGTGCTCGGGGCGTAGTGCAGCGACTTGCCATAGCCGCGAGCTCGTCTGCGCAGCAGGTCGCTCCAGAAGCGAAGCCAGCGATCAGGCGCGCGCACCGATGACGCCGGACGCTGGAGTACGCCTGTCGATCACGCCAACTGCTGATCGAGGCGACGAAGTTGCCGTCGCGTTGTTTGCCGCCGGCGCAGAAGCGCTGCAGGAACTCAACGGCGCGCTGGTCACGAACGTTGCGAGCGACGACATCGCGCACGCGTTGAGCGCAGCGGCACTCGTCGTTGATCCCGGCGCGGCAATCGAAACGTCCGAAACGCCAAACATCGACTGGTCCACCGCGTGGCGCGCGCAGATTCGCGCGCACACGGTCGGATTGCTCACCGTGAGTCCGCCCTGGCTCGCCGCACCATTCCTGCCGGCGCGGACAATCGTGATCGAGCCCGCGATGGCGTTCGGCACGGGCGATCACGAAACCACCCGCGGCGTGCTCATGCTTATGCAGGATGAAGTGCGCGCCGGTGATACGGTCGCCGACCTCGGTGCCGGCAGCGCGGTGCTGGCGATCGCTGCAGCCAAGCTTGGTGCAACGAAGGTCTTCGCTATCGAGAACGATCCCGACGCGATCGGCAACGCCGAAGAGAATGTCGAGGCCAATGACGTTGGTGGACGCGTGCAGGTGCTCGAAGGCGATGCGAAACTGTTTCTGCCGCTCGTCGCGCCGGTGCGCGTGGTGCTCGCGAACATCATCTCTGCAGTGATTCGTGAACTGCTGCCAGTGATAGAACGCTCACTCGCGTCGGACGGTGTCGCCATTTTCTCCGGCATGCTGGTCGCTGAGCGTGAGACGATGAAGGCCGTGTTCACCGAGGCCGGCTGGACGGTGGGTGCTGAGCAGGCGGAAGGGGAGTGGTGGACATGCACGGTGCAACGACGGGAACGGATGCCGGTACGGCGGGATGGGCACGGTGCCGGGCAGGGAATGGGAGACGGGAATCCCGGGTTGTGAGCACCCCTACCTTCGTCACCACAGAGCCCTTCGTCGCTGGGCGGCAGGTCACGCTCGGCGAGGATGAAGCGCATCACATCCGCGTGCGGCGGCTCGATATCGGCACGCGAGTCGCGTTGTTGGACGGGCAGGGAACGCGCGGCGCCGGCACTCTGGTACGACTCGCAAAGCGCAATGCGACGGTCGAAGTGGACGCGGTTGATACCGAGCCGGCGCTGCGCCCGATTCATCTGCTGCTTCCAATTGCAGAAAAAGAGCGCATGCTCTGGCTGGCGGAGAAAGCCGCGGAGCTCGGCGCATCGAGCTGGCGCCCGGTGCAGTTCCGTCGCTCAAAGAGCGTCGCGGCGAAGGGTGAGGGGCCGATGTTTACGCAGAAGGTGAGTGCGCGGATGGCGGCGGCGCTCGAGCAGTCGGGAAACGCGTGGCTTCCCGTGATTCATCCCGAAGCCACCGTCGAGCGCGCCGTCGCAGCAGCTCCGGGCGGGTTGCGCGTACTGCTCGATGCGGGTGGCGTGGCGTTCGCGCAGATGGCGGCGCTGCGCGCAATGGCCGGTGGTGGCGCTCCCGGTAGCGGTGGCGATGCAGGCGGTTCTCGTGCGGCCGCCGACAGTACTGGCGCGGGGGACGAACTGTTGCCGACGTCGCTTACGATTGCCGTTGGCCCCGAGGGCGGGATCGAAGACGACGAATTGCAGCGCTTCGTCGATGCCGGATTCCTGCGCGCATCAATCGGCTCGACGATCCTTCGTTTTGAAACAGCGGCTATCGCCGCGCTAGGCATCGCGCGGTCAGTGACTGCGTAGGGACGTTTCCTCTTTTGCGCTGGAGTTCGTGATGTCCGCGTCCTGCCTCTTCTGCAAGATCGTAGCTGGTGAAATTCCCACGACGAAAGTCCTCGAGTCGCCGAACTGCCTTGCCTTCCGCGACATCGGGCCCAAGGCGCCGACGCATGTGCTGGTGATTCCGAAGAAGCACTACACGTCCCTCAACGATCTCGATGATCCGGCGCTGGCCGGTGAGCTGCTCACGATGGCGCGCGACATTGCGAAGTCTGAGGGACGCGCAGACGCCGGCTATCGCATCGTGGTCAATACGAACGCCGACGGCGGGCAGACGGTGTTCCATCTGCACGTGCACGTCCTTGGTGGGCGTGCGATGAAGTGGCCGCCGGGGTAGTCGCTCCGCGGTCCGTGTAGCGCACGGAACGCGCGAAAACGGTGCACGGTGCTTCCTGGGTTTGCGCTTCCGGTCGCTGAGATTTTTGCGCGGCCGTATTAGCTCCTGTAGGATCAAGCTCGCGCGCCTCGTCGCCCTCGGGCTGGTTCCCGCACTTCTCACGGCCCAGGACATTCGAGACAGTTCAGGCGTGCGCATTGCGCGCTACAACGCGAGCGCCTCCCAAACGGATCGCGATTTTGTGGAAACCGAGGCGATGCGTGGCCCGTCGCGGGGCGTACCTAGCCGAGGAGATGAGCGCGTCGGGGTGTACCGGTTGGTCCGCAGGCGAGTTCCCTGATCGCGTGCGGCAGGCCCTGCAGAGCGACCACGATCGTGAACAGCAGCGAATGCAGAAGCGGGCGGACTCTCCGTGAGCCCGCCCGCGTTGTTTACTTCTCTTTCCGTCGACTGAAAATCTGAACCAGCTGTCCGAGCGGATCGAAGTACTCATCCGCCACGCGTTCCTTGAGCGGAATGATCGCATTATCGGTGATCTGAATGTGCTCCGGGCACACCTCTGTGCAGCACTTCGTGATGTTGCACAGGCCAATCCCGAAATCCTTCTTCAGTGCCGGCACGCGATCACCAGTGTCGAGCGGATGCATTTCGAGCGCCGCCGCGTACAACAGGAAGCGCGGGCCGATGAACTCGTCGTGCATGTGATGGTCACGCAGCACGTGACAGACGTCCTGGCACAGGAAGCACTCGATGCACTTCCGGTATTCCTGAACGCGATCTGAATCCGCCTGCTGGATGCGCCACGTCCCATCCGGCGCATCCGGCGCGCGCGGCACGAACTTCAGGATCTTTTTCTTGACTTCAAAGTTCCACGACACGTCCGTCACGAGATCCTTCACGTGCGGAAACGCACGCATTGGCTCCACTGTGACCGGCTCATTCGCCGGCAGCTGATCGAGGCGCGTCATGCACATGAGCTTCGGCTTGCCGTTGATCTCCGCCGAGCACGATCCGCATTTGCCGGCTTTGCAGTTCCAGCGGCAGGCGAGGTCGTTGGCCTGTTCGGCCTGGATCTGGTGCACGACGTCGAGTACCACCATGCCGTCGGTGACCGTCGCTTCGTAGTCCTTGAACGCACCCGTGCCGCGCTCGCCGCGCCAGAGGCTGAACGTCTGCTTGCGCGTACCCGAGTCAGTCATGGTCGACATTACTTGTTCTCCTCAACGACTTCCTTGAGGTGGGCAGGCATTTCGGGAATGGGCTGACGTGTGAGTTGCATTTCGCCGTCGGTGCCCTTGGTGATCAGGAGATTGAACGATCCGAATGCCGGATCCTTTTCTGGGTAGTCATCGCGGAAATGTCCACCACGACTTTCTTTGCGCTCGATCGCACAGCGTGTGATCGCCTCTGACACCGTGAGCAGATTCGGTAGGTCGAGCGCCGTGTGCCAGCCAGGGTTGTATTCGCGATTGCCGAGCACGGCCACGTTGGCCGCCTTCTTCTTCAGGCCCTGAATCGTGGCGAGCGCCGTTTCCATTTCGTCCTGCAGTCGCACAATGCCGACGTTGGCCTGCATCGAATCCTGCAGCGCTTCCTGTACCTGGTAGGGACCATCCGCGTTCGCGGCGCGAGCGAAGGGCGCAATCGCAGCGGCTTCAGCTGCAGCTGCCTGCTTGGGATCGATGGTGACCTTCGGATTCTCTTTCGCGAACTTGGCTGCGAACTCACCGGCGCGCTTACCGAACACGATGAGGTCGGAGAGGGAGTTGCCGCCCAACCGATTCGCGCCATGCAGCCCGGCAGCAACTTCGCCACAAGCGAAGAGGCCAGGCACCGTCGTCATCTGTGTATCGCCGTCCACGCGAACGCCGCCCATCACGTAATGGGTGGTGGGGCCGATTTCCATCGGCTGCTTCGTGATGTCCATGTTCGCGAGCTGCATGAACTGGTGGTACATCGACGGCAGCTTGCGCTTGATGTGCGCTTCGGCGTTCGGAAGCCTCTCCTTGATCCATGCGATATCGAGGAAGGCGCCGCCATGTGGTGAACCGCGGCCGGCCTTCACTTCAATGTTGATCATGCGCGCCACGTGATCGCGCGTAAGCAACTCCGGTGGGCGGCGCGAGTTCTTGTCGCCCTGCGTGTACTTCCATCCCTCTTCCGGATTGTCCGCCGTGGACGATTTGTAGTTCTCCGGAATGTTGTCGAACATGAAGCGCTTGCCTTCGCTGTTCTTCAGGATGCCGCCTTCGCCGCGCACGCCCTCGGTCACCAGGATGCCGCGCACCGACGGAGGCCAGATCATGCCCGTGGGATGGAACTGCACAAACTCCATGTCCTGCAGCGCAGCACCGGCGTGATACGCGAGTGACTGGCCGTCGCCCGTGTACTCCCACGAGTTGGACGTGATCTTGTATGCGCGGCCGATGCCGCCGGTGGCCATCACGACGGCAGGCGCCTTGAAGAGCTTGAAGTGGCCGCGGTCGCGATCGTACGCGAATGCGCCAGCGATGCGATCGCCGTCCTTGAGCAGCGTGAGCACCGTCACTTCCATGTGCACGTCGATACCCTGATGCACGCCATGGTCTTGCAGCGTGCGAATCATCTCGAGGCCGGTGCGGTCGCCCGTGTGTGCGAGTCGTGGATACCGGTGTCCGCCGAAGTTGCGCTGCAGAATGCGGCCGTCAGGCGTACGATCGAACAGCGCGCCCCAGGCCTCGAGTTCCTTCACCCGATCGGGCGCTTCTTTTGCATGCAACTCGGCCATGCGCCAGTTGTTCAGATACTGGCCGCCGCGCATTGTGTCGGCGAAGTGCACGCGCCAGCTATCGCGATCGTCCACGTTGCCCATCGCCGCGGCCATGCCACCTTCGGCCATGACGGTGTGCGCCTTGCCAAGGAGTGACTTGGTAATGAGCCCCACGCGGACGCCGGTGCCGGCGGCCTCGATGGCGGCGCGCAATCCTGCGCCGCCGGCGCCAATGACAAGCACGTCGTGTTCGACGGTCTCGAAGGTCGAATCAGAGCTGGCAGCCATTTAGAAAAGTCTCCAGTCCGTGATGTAGCCACCCGCCACCATCCGGATATAGAAATCCGTGAAGGCCACGCTGAACATGGACCACTTGGCAAGTGTGCCGTGCCGCGCGTTGAGGCGCGAGCACTGTGTGTAGCAGGCCGCGCGAATCGGCTGGCCGGTGAGGCGATCCTTGAACCCGCCGACGATGTGGCGCAGCGAGTGACAGCCGAGCGTGTAACTGGCGATGAGGGCGACATTCGCCCACATGATGAGCGTACCGACGCCGACACCGAAATGCAGATTGCCGTTATCGAGCCACCAGAAGCCCTTCCACGCATCCCAGGCGAGCATGACGATGAAAATCAGCGCGATGTACATCGCGTAGCGGTGAAGGTTCTGCAGCCAGTTGGGAAAGGGGCGTTCGCCCCGGTACGTTTTGCGTGCTTCGCCTACGGCGCAGGCAGCGGGATCAGCCCAGAAGCCCTTGTAGTACGCGCCGCGATAGTAGTAACAGGTGAACCGGAAGAGTCCCGGGAAGGGCAGGATGATCAGCGCGGGATAGAAGACAATTTCTGGCCACCATGCCGGCCGCGGACCAAACCACGCGTGCTCAGTGGGACCCCAAATCTCAGGCGCATGAAAGGGCGAGAAATACGGGCCCCAGGTGTAGCCGGAGTTCTGCAGCGCCGACCACGTTCCGTAGATCAGGAAGGTGCTGAATGCGATCAGGACCGTGAGGGGAGAAATCCACCACAGGTCGCGTCGGAGAGTCTCGGCGAATGACCGTTGGACGGGCAGCGATGAATGGGTCATACATCAATATAGAAGAGGGTGAGTATTGGGATGGGTGCGGGGAGTGTTTCAGGGACGGGTGCGGGTACCGTGCACCTCCCGCCGCACCCTCACCCATTCCCGCAGTTAACTGCGTATCTTCTACGGCTGCTATGAGTCTCCCCCGCGCCTAAATGCTTCCCGCCGCCGATGCCCACGCGCTCGGCGCGCTGCAGTTCCACCGTGTCCTGGATGCAGTCGCCGGCTTCGCGTCCACGCCACTCGGTGCCGATGCGGTTCGCGCGCTGGAACCTCGGAGCGCACCGGGTCATGACACAGACGCCCGCCGTGCCATTGCCGATGAGCACAGTCGTGTGGAGGCTATGCGCCGCATTGCTGGCAACGACGAGGGGTGGCCTTCGCAGCCCATCCCGAATCTCGCAATTGCGCTGACGCGGCTTGAACTGCCCGGTGCTGTCTGGACGGCGCTCGAACTGCGCGAGGCCATCACGCTGCTCTCGTCGTCGCGCACGGAACTCAGCGCGTTTCGCGGAGCAAGGCAGAGAGAACTCGATGTGCACGCGCTTGAGGGACTGGCGGTGTCGCTGCTCTCCGATGCGGCCCTCGAACAGTCCCTCGATCGAATCGTCGATGACGCCGGTGTCGTGCGCGACGGCGCTTCGAGCGAGCTGAAAAAGATTCGCAAGCAACTCCGCGGCGCCGAAGCAGAACTGATTCGCCTGCTCGAGCGTGTGATCACCAAGCTCGAATCGCATCACCGCGTGGACGACGGGTCCGTCACCATGCGCAACGGCCGCTGGGTGGTTCCGGTACGCCGGGAAGGCCGCGGTTCCATTGGCGGTATTGTGCATGACACCTCCGCTAGCGGCGCGACGGTCTTCGTCGAGCCGCCAGCGGCCGTCGAGTTCGGCAATCGTATTCGCGAGTTGGAGTACGCCGAAGTTCGTGAGGTCGAACGGATTCTCGCCGAGATCACGGACGAGTTGCGGCCGAAAGCGGAGTTCCTCTCCGCCACACTCGAGGCGCTGATCGCGCTCGACTCGCTGTACGCGCGCGCGCGGTTCGCCGAACGGTACCGCTGCGCCGGTGCGGTGTTCGCGGAGGAAGCGGCGGGGTTCTCAATCGTCGAGGGCCGCCACCCGCTGCTCGTGGTGAAGAATCCCGAGACGGTGGTGCCCTTTGCGCTCGAGATGCTGCCGGCGGAACACACGTTGCTCGTCAGCGGTCCGAACACGGGTGGCAAGACGGTGCTCCTGAAGGCCGTCGCGTTGCTCTCACTCATGGCGCAGGCCGGCATCCCCGCGACGGTGGCCCCCGGCTCAACGCTCGCGCTGTTTGATCGCGTGTTCGCCGACATCGGTGACGAGCAGTCCATCGAGGCCTCGCTCTCCACCTTCAGCGGACACGTTCGCAATCTCATCGAGATTGTCACCCAGGCGACGCCCGCTTCGCTCGTCCTCGCCGACGAGCTTGGTTCTGGCACCGATCCCAACGAAGGTGCCGCACTCGGTGCCGCGATTCTGGAGTCCCTCACCCGCCGTGGCGTCACCACGGTGGCCACGACGCACCTCGGCGCGCTCAAGGAACTCGCGCTCGAAGTGCCCGGCGTGGTGAACGCGTCGCTGCAGTTTGACGAAGCCGCGCTCGCGCCGACGTATCGTCTCCTGAAGGGAATCCCCGGCCGCTCGTACGGACTCAGCATTGCCCGGCGGCTCTCCATGCCAGCGGCGATTCTGGAGAACGCCGAGCGTCGGGTGCCAGAAGCGGAACGCAACGCGGCCGCGCTCATCGAGGACCTCGAAACGCGCCAGCGTGCGCTCGATCAGCGTGAAGTGGACGCCGACCATCGTGAGGAGAGTTACCGGGAGCGCGCAGACAAGGTGCTCTCGCGCGAGCAGGCGATTCGTGCGAGGGAACGCGAGATTGAGCGCGATGCGCGTGAGCAGTCGCGGAAGTACGTCCTCGAAGCGCGAAAGGAGATCGAGGCGGCAATCGCGGCCGTTCGTGACGCCGGCGCACGAAGCGGTTTGCACGCCGGAGCGGCGCGCGAAGTGACTGACGCGGCTTCCGGTGCTCGACGGTTGGCCGAGAGTCTGCTCGCCAGCGAGCGCGACGCGGTGAAGGCGATTGACGCCCAGGAAGAGGCGGATCATGCGATTGGTGCCGATGAACGGGGGCGCGAAGTGCGCGTCGGTGACTATGTGCGCGTCGCCTCGTTCGGTGGCGCTACGGCTCAGGTGATCGAAACGCGCAACGACGCGATTGTGGTGATGATGGGTTCCGTGCGCACGAGCGTCGCCCCGAATGGCGTGCGGATTCTGCCACGCCGCCAGGCGGAGAAGCTGTTGGCCGTGGCCGCTGCCGGCGACCCGGTCACCTACGGCGATCACAACGCCAAGCACGAAGTGGATATGCGCGGGTTGCGTATTTCCGAGATTGACGGCGCGGTGCAGGGGGCAATTGACGACGCCATTCGCGCCGACCTGCCGTCGGTGCGGCTGATTCATGGAAAGGGAACAGGTGCGCTGCGCGATCGCGTCAGCCAGATGCTTTCTGATGATGCTCGGGTGCGCAGTTTTCGGATTGGCGCGTGGAATGAAGGCGGCGCTGGCGTGACCGTGGTGGAGTTCGCGTGATACCCGACGAAGTCATCGAACAGGTGCAGAGCGCGGCCGACATCGTCGCGATCATCGGCGAGCATGTGAAGCTCAAGAAGGTGGGCTCGGTATTCCGCGGGCCCTGCCCATTCCATCAAGGCACGAACGCCAACTTCTCCGTGGTGCCGCGCGGTGGGTATCACTGTTTTGTCTGCCACGAGAAAGGCTCCGTCTTCACCTTCGTCCAGAAACGCCTCGGGATGAACTTCGCGGAGGCCGTCAAGTACGTCGGCGAGAAGTCGGGCATCGAAGTGCGCGAGGTGCAGCGCAAGCGCGAGGGCCCCGACCCGCGTGAGCCCCTCTGGGAGATCATGGCGACCGCCTCGGCCTGGTTCCGCACGACCCTCTGGGAGAGCGACGCCGGTGCGCAGGCGCGTGAGTACCTCGCCAAACGAAAGGTCTCGCGCGAAACCGCCGACAAATTCGGTCTTGGCTATGCGCCGCACGAAATCGGCTTGATGCGTGGCTACCTGAGCGGGCTCGGGTTCAGCGACGAACGCTTGCTCGACGTGGGCCTGCTCGTGAAGCGGGAGGAGCAGGACGAGCCGCGTCCGCGTTTTCGCGACCGCCTCATCTTCCCGATTCTCGACGCCGCGGCGCACACGGTTGGGTTCGGCGGACGCCTGCTCGGGCCGGGCGAGCCGAAGTACCTGAACTCGTCGGAGAGCAGCGTCTTCTCGAAAGGACGCTTGCTCTACAACTACTCGTCAGCGCGGCATGCCATTCGTCGAGCAGAACGCGTGGTCCTGGTGGAGGGATACTTCGACGTGGTCCGCATGGTGGACGCCGGCCTCGAAGAGGTGGTCGCGCCGATGGGCACGGCCCTCACCGATGACCAAGCCGATCTCATCGCGAGGAGTGCTACGACGGTGTTTCTCCTCTATGACTCTGACGCGCCCGGGCAGAAGGCGAGCTTTCGGTCGGCGGATGTGCTGCTCTCGCGCGGCGTCACCGTGCGCATGGTGACACTGCCAGAGGGTGAGGACCCCGACACGTTCGTGCAGCGCCATGGCGGCGCCGCTATGGAAAAACTGCTCGACCAGGCGCTTGATGTGTTTGATCGCAAAGTGCAGTTACTGGAGCGCGGCGGATGGTTTGCCGATCTCCAACGGAAGCGTCGCGCCCTCGATCGGCTCATGCCGACCATTCGCGCGACGACAGACCCGATCACTCGCGACCTCTATTTGGCACGGACCGCGCAAGCGGCTGGAATTGAGCGCGATGTCCTCGTGCGCGAACTTGAGCTGCTGCCGCGGCGCGCACGCGGGCGGCCCGCACCACCCGCGCCCGCGCCATCCCTCAGGCCAGGTGGCATCGCACCGCGCCATTCGCCCGAACTCATCGTGCAGGTGGAACATGCGCCTGAGAGTTCCGCCGAACGCGAGCTCCTGCGCGTGATGATCCTCCACCCTGATCTGGTGGACAAGGTGATCGAGGACGTCGCTCGCGTGGAAACGGACGACACCGTCGAAACGGAAGAAGCGCTCGAGCCCGTCACCGGGCCTACGCCGGTCGTCCGCGACCCGGTGTACGCAACGATTTTTGCCGAACTCTCGTCCGGCGGCGACCTTTCAATTGAAGCGCTGGCCGAGCGGCTCGGGCCGCTGGAGAACTCGGTGGTTGAGGAATTGCGCTCGGAACCCGGGGCCGTCGTGGACCCGGCGCGGTCCATTTCGGACGCCATCCGGATGCTCAAGGCGCGGGCGCTCCGTGAACGCATTGATGAGCACGCAGGTATGCTCCGGTTAGCGGGCGAGGACGAAAAAAACGCGCTCCTCAGAAAAACTGAAGCGCTGCGGAAGGAGTTGGCGGCAGTAGGCGGCAGAGATTGGCGCAGCGTACGACGGCTGAACACGTAATTATTTCACCAGCTACACAGGGAGGCAGTACGTGGCGACGGAATTGCAGGCGCTGTTGGCATTGCAGGAAGACGACGTCATTATCCGCGGGCTCGAAGAGCGCCTCGCGCTCCTGGAACCGCGCATTCGGGAACTCGACGGACGGAGGACGCGGATTCTCGACGCCATCGCGCGGTCGACTGCCGCCGCCGAGGTCGAGGAGAAGAAGCAGGCGCACCTCCGCGACAGGATTGCCGAGCACAAGCTGCTGATTGAGAAAAACAAGGCGGCGATGGACGTCGTCCAGAACATCAAGATGGCAACGGCTGCCGCTGCACAGATGGAGCAGGCGATGAAGATTGTCGCCACGGAGGACAGTGATCTCCTTGCGATCAACCGGCGACTCGAAGACGTTCGTGGCTCGCTCGCGAACCAGCAGGGTGAACTGGCCGCACTCGAAACCGAGCAGGAAGCTGCGCGCGCCGACGTGGCGGCACAGCAGGGCGTGATTGACGCCGAGATGAACGAGGCGATGGCGAAGCGCACGATTGCGGCGAAGGAAGTGGCCGCGTCGCTCCTCGACAAGTACGATCGGATTCGAAAGCGGAAGATGGCCGATGCGGTGTTCGCGATGCGCGGGATGTCGTGTGGCAACTGCGATACCGCCATTCCGATGCAACGCCGGCACGTCATGACGTCCACCGAAGCGATTGATCTCTGCGAAGCGTGCGGCGTGCTGATGTACTTCACGCCGGCGGAAAGGGTTTAAGAGGGTCCTTGAGTTCACGGCGGCGGCCTGACGCCAGATGGGAGCTGGCGGATCCGCCCGATGCGGCGGCGGCGCAGTCTCTCGCCTCTACGCTATCGTTGCCGTTGGCGCTTTCGCAGCTGTTGGTGACGCGCGGATATGGTGCTGATGGCCGGGCCAAGCGGTTCCTCCGCCCCTCTCTCGATCAGCTGAGCGATCCATGGCTGCTGGCCGACATGGGCGTCGCCGTCGCGCGACTCTCGGTCGCGATCATGCAACGCGAGATCATCCTCGTGCACGGCGACTACGACGTGGACGGGATGTGCTCTACCGCTCTCATCACGCGCTCACTGCGCGCGCTCGGCGCGCAGGTCTCGCCGTTCATCCCCGACCGTCAGCGCGACGGTTACGATTTGGGCCCCGCCGGAGTCGAAGCGGCCAAACGCGCTGGCGCCAGAGTCGTCCTGACCTGCGATTGCGGGACGACGGCAGTGAAGGCGGGCGACGATCTCGCCGCCGCCGGCATTGACCTCATCATCAGTGATCACCATTTGCCCGGCGCAACGCTGCCGAAGGCGCTCGCGATCCTCAATCCCCGGCGCGTGGATGACACGTCGCCCGACAAGGACCTTGCCGCCGTGGGCGTGGCGTTTAAGCTCGCGATGGCGCTCACGAAAGCGCTCGATGGCAATGTGAACGTCGTCCTCAACCAGCTCGACCTGGTCGCGCTTGCGACCGTGGCCGACGTCGCACCGCTGCGCGGCGAGAATCGCGTGTTCGTGCGGCGCGGCCTCGCCCTGATGCGGGAGACGAAAAACCTCGGCCTTCAGGCGCTTATTCGTTCGTCGGGCCTCGATGGCAAAGAGATCACGGCTGGCCGCATCGGTTTCATTCTCGCGCCGCGTCTCAACGCGCTTGGCCGGATGGATCGTGCGCTGCTCGGCGTGGATCTCCTGCTCGCCGAAGACCAGGAACAGGCGACGACCATCGCACGGCACTGTGAGGAGCGAAATCGCGAGCGTCAGGAGCTCGACCGCGCCATTCTCGAAAGCGTCATGCGCCGCGTGGATGCGCTCGACCTCGACGACACCTGGGGCATCGCGCTCGCCGACGAAGGCTGGCATCCCGGAGTGATAGGCATCGTTGCGTCGCGCGTGGTCGAACAAACTGGTCGCCCAACCTTTCTCGTCGCCGTGAACGACGGAGTCGGAAAGGGGTCAGGCCGCTCCATTCCGGCGTTCGACCTGCATGCAGCGCTTGGCGAGTGCTCGGATCTGCTGATCAAGCATGGCGGGCATCGCGCCGCGGCCGGCCTTACGATTGCTCCTGAACAGATGCCGGCGTTCGCCGAGCGGTTCAATGAAGTGGCACGTGGCCGCCTCACCGAGCGCGATCTTATGCGAGTCGTACATGTCGATGTGGCGCTGCCCATTTCCGAGGCCACGGCTGAGCTGGAGAAGCTCCTTCGAAACTTTGAGCCGTTCGGCATCGGTAATCCGGGGCCGACTTTTTCGGCGCATGGCGTTCGCGTTGCGACGTCGGCGGCGAAGATTGGCGCCGACGGCGTGAAGTTCTCCGTTGATGGTGCCTCCGGCCCGGTGGAGGCCGTGGGGTGGGGGCTCGCGCCGCGCGCGGCGGAACTCGCCGTGGGCAGGAGCGTCGATCTCGCCTATCGCATTGAGCGCAACGTGTTTCGAGGGATGGAACGCCTGCAGCTCGCGATTCTCGACTTTCGGCCCGCGGCATAGGCCCGCTCATGCGCATCATTGCCGGCGAATGGGGCGGGCGCACCATCAAGGCGCCAAAGGGCAGGGATGTGCGCCCGACGTCGGATCGTGCGCGCGAAGCGTGGATGAGCATCGTTCATCCCATTCTCGTGGATGCCCGCGTGCTGGACCTCTTTGCGGGCACTGGTGCCCTGGGCCTCGAAGCCCTCTCTCGCGGTGCGGCGTGGGCGGATTTTGTCGAGCTGTCGCCGCGCACGGCGCGCAACCTGGAAGAGAACATCGAGGCGTTGGGCGCTGCCGCGCGGTGCAAGGTCATGCTCACGGACGCCGTCGGATTCGCTGCGAATCTTGCCAAGGCGGGAACGCGCTACGAGGTGGCCTTCGCTGACCCGCCCTACAACAAGGGCCTCGCGGTCGCCGTGGCCGGCCTCTGGCTAGCTGCCCCATTCGCGACGATCTTCGGGGTTGAGCACGAAGCCACGGTGCCGTTGCCTGCAGGGGGCGACACCCGTCGCTACGGAGATACCGCGATTACGATTTACCGGACCTGATATGCCTACTGTCGCTCTCTACGCCGGCTCCTTCGATCCGATCACGAATGGCCACACCGACCTGATCCGCAGGAGCCTCGGCTTCGTGGATCGGTTGATTGTGGCCGTTGCGGTGAACAAGACCAAACAGCCCCTGTTCACGGCCGAAGAACGCCTGTCACTCATCACGACCGCCCTCGCCGAAGAACCGCGCGTCGAGGTGAAGAGCTTTCAGGGCCTCCTCGTCAACTTCGCGCGCAGGGAGAACGTGCGCATGATCATCCGCGGCCTTCGCGCCATGGGCGATTTCGAGTACGAATATCAGATGGCCCTGATGAACCGCCATCTGGCGCCGGAGCTGGAGACGGTGTTCATGATTCCGTCACTCGATACTACCCACGTCAGCTCGAGCCTCGTGCGTGAAATCGCCAAGTTTGGCGGCGATGTCGGGAGCCTGGTCCACCCTGTGGTAGGCGAGGCCCTGAACACCAAGTTCAAGAACGGTTAGTTACTTTCCCATTCATACTCTGCTTCCGGGAGCCGTACTCCAATGAGCTTCTCCGTCTCAAAGATGGGCGACGTGACCGTGGTCGAGGTCGAAGGCCAGCTCATCGTCGGCAACCGACAGGATCTGAAGCAGAAAGTGCTCGATGAAGTGGAGATGGGCGCGAAGAAAGTGCTGATCGACTTCGCGCGCACCGGCTACATCGATAGCTCCGGCCTCGGCGTCCTCGTGTCGCTCGCCAAGCGAATCCGTGACGCCGGCGGCGAACTCCGCCTCGCCAATCTGCACGACGAACTGCAGACGCTGTTCGAGCTCACGAAGCTCGACACGCTCTTCCAGATCTCGAAAACCCGCGAGCACGCACTCGAGAGTTTCTAGGGTGGCGATTGGTGAATCACTGGACTTTCGCATCCCCAGCGACGTTCAGTACATCGAAGGCGTAGTGGGTGAAGTGGTCGCGCGCTGTCAGGCGCTCGCATTCTCGCGGCGCCACACGGCGCTGAACGTCCCGGTCGCCCTTACCGAAGCGCTCTCCAACGCGATTCTCCGCGGCAACGGCGACACCGTGGGCCGATCAGTCTCTGTGCGCGTCGAGATCGACGATGTGCAGCTGGTCGCAGAGGTGCGCGACGACGGCGATGGGTTTGACCTCGACGCCTGTACCGAGGACGCGACGCTTCCGGAAAATGTGATTCGGGAAGATGGGCGCGGCCTGTTTCTGATGCAGAAGCTGATGGATCGCGTCGAGCGGTTCCGCGACGGAGGGAACGTCGTCCGGCTTGTCCTCATGCGCGGCTAGCCGCCATGGACGAGCTCGAACGCGCGCGACACGAGATTCGCCTCACGGCCAACGCCCTGGCCGAGAGCTGGGAAGAGATCAATCTTCTCTATTCGATTGGTGAGATTCTCGGCCGTACCGTCAATCTCGACGACGCGGCCGGCACCATCCTCAACGAGATTTCGGAAACGGTCGCGGCCGACTTGGGCGCCATCTATGTGCACGACGCCGCCCGCGGTCTGCTTGTCCCGATTGCTGCAAAAGGTGTCGCGCCGGCCGATGTGGGCTCGGTCCCTATCGACGACACGACGACCATCGTGGCGCAGGTGTTTCGCGAGTCCACTCCACGCCTTTTCGACCCCACCGATGCTCCGTCGCCTTACGAAGTGCCGGTGCGGCGCGGGCAGACGCTCGGCTTGCCCATTACCTGGTCAACGCCGAAGGGCAGCATCGGCCTTGGCGTCGTCACGCTCTCTGCGCCGCGATTTGACCGGAACTTCACAGCCGGCGACCTGAAGCTTGTCGCTGCGATTGCGTCGCAGATCGGGACGGCTATTCAGATCACGCGACTCGTGAAGGCGTCCGTGGCGCAAGAGCGCCTCGAGCATGAGATGCAACTCGCCCACGATCTGCAGATGCGCCTCCTGCCGTCACCCAGCGTGCTCGCGCCCGAGTGGACGTGCGCGGCGCGCGTGGAGCCGGCACGTTCAGTCGGCGGAGACTTCTACCATCTGTTCAAGCTCACCGACGGCCGGATTGGTGTGTTGATCGGCGATGTGTCGAGCCATGGCTATCAAGCCGCACTGATCATGGCGCTGACCATGAGTGCGATGGCGATTCATGCGCAGAAGGGCGACGATCCGGCAACGACGATTGCGGCGCTGCGCACGACGATTGCCGATGAGCTCAATGAGACGGACATGTTTCTCGCGCTCTGCTACTGTGTGCTCGACCCCGCGAAGGGTGAAGTGTGCTGGGTGAACGCCGGGCAGCCGCATGCGTTCACCATGACTGCCGACGGAACGCTCACCCGGTTGCCGGCCACCGATCCGCCGCTCGGCATGGCGTCGGAGCGCCCGCACCAGGCGACCCGACCGTGGAATGCAGCGACCGACTCGCTCGTGCTCTTCACCGACGGGGTGCCCGATGCGCGTGACGCGCATGCGAAGACCCTCGGCGAGGCGAAGGTGCTCGAGGTGATCAAAGCGCGCCGAAACGATCAGCCAGAACGCATCGTGGACGGCGTCTTCGCCTTGCTCGAAGGGCATATGGGCGCTGTGGCTCCGCCGGACGATCAGGCGCTCCTCATCGTTCGCACCTAGGACACGAAGAGTGGCCGCGTAATGCCGGCGCCGCGCAAACGATTCGGGCAGCACTTTCTCACCGATCCGCGGATTCTTGCGCGCATCGCTGATGCGCTCGAGATAACGCCGGGCGACAGCGTGGTCGAGATTGGCCCGGGGCGTGGTGCGCTTACGGAGCCGCTGATTGAGCGAGTGGGCCCCTCGGGACGGCTGACCGTGATTGAGGTGGATCGCGATCTCGCGACAGCGTTGCGGGCGGGGTACGCGCTGCATCCCGAGTTCACCTTGATCGAGGGCGACGCACTCAAAACACCGTTCGCGCCTGCCGGTGCCAGTGAAGGCGGCCGCTACCTATTGGTCGGAAATATTCCGTACAACATTACCACGCCGATTCTGTTCAAGGCGCTCGAAGCGCCGCGCGCCGAGCGCATGGTGTTCATGATCCAGCGCGAGGTGGCGGAGCGGCTCGCCGCAGCGCCGGCGAGCGAGGCGTACGGCGCGCTCTCAGCGAATGCCCAGGCACTGGCGACGATCGAGATTCTCTTCAAGGTGCCGGCGGGTGCGTTTACTCCGCCGCCGAAGGTGGACAGCGCAGTGATTCGTGTGGTGCCGCGATCCGATCCCGTAGTGACGCCGGCAGAAGAAGCGGACTACCGCGTGCTGGTACAGGGGCTTTTCTCGTTCCGTCGCAAGCAGATGATTCGCGCGGTGCGGAACGTGTGCCGCGTGAGCGCGGAGCGTTCGGCCGAGATGCTCGCCGCCGCTGGTATCGAGCCGACAGATCGGCCTGAAGTTCTCGCGCCGGTGGATTTCGCGCGACTGCTCCGAGCGTCGGGGCGGTAGCCGAGTTCTCAGGCGCGGCCGCGCAGTAGAACTATGCCTTTGCCGCGAGCGCGTACGAGAGAATCTCGAGCTCCAGCGCCATATCCACCGAGCGGAGCGTCACGCCGGCGGGGGCGTGCAGCGGGGCAGGGGCGAAGTTAAGCACGCCGCGAATCCCTGCCTTGGTCACACGATCCACGAGCGGCTGGGCCGCTTCTGGCGGTACCGCGATAAGCACGATGTCCGCCTTGAGCGACTTGAGGTCGCCGTCGAGTTCCTGCTGGTCCTTCACGATCACGCCGTCGAGCGACTGGCCGATACGCGCCTGATCCACGTCGTAGACGCCGACAATCTTGAATCCGCGATAACCAAACCCTTCGTATTGCGCGAGCGCTGCGCCGATCTTCCCGGCGCCGACAATGATCACGCGCCACTCGCGTTCGAGCCCGAGAATCTCGCGAATGCGCTTGGACAGCGCGCTTACCGAGTAACCCAGTCCTCGCGTGCCGAACGAGCCGAAGAACGAGAGGTCCTTCCGCACCTGCGCCGATGTCGTGCCGCCGAGTGATGCGAGATCACCGCTCGAAATCGTCTCCAGCCCCTGACGCCGATAATCCTCGAGGAACCGGAGGTAGAGCGACAGACGTCGCACGGTAGATTCGGCGATGTGCTTCACGGGTGTGGATCGGAGGCGGCGTGTGGGTACGCGAACGAGTTGCGGCGCTTGTGAATGATTTCACAAACTAACGGCGTGAAGGTTGGGGACGGTAGTGGCCATAACTTGGAGAGGCGTAATGGATGCGGGGGGAGGTGCGCGGCACACGGGAGGGGGATGGGCAATGGGGCGCGCGAGCAATCAGACGTGACGACTGACGAATCAGGCACACCGCACGGCGACGTCGACTTCGTCGTCGTCGACGTCGAGACGACGGGCACGGGCGCTATTCGTGGCGACCGCGTGACCGAAGTTGCGGCCGTACACGTCAAGAACGGCGTCGTCACGCCGGCCTTCGCTTCACTCGTCAATCCGCAGCGTCCGATTCCCTGGTTCATCTCCGATCTCACCGGCATCGACGATGCCATGGTCCGTGACGCACCCACCTTCGCGGACATCGCGGGCGAACTCGCCGCACATCTCGCGGGCCGCGTGTTCGTTGCACACAACGCGGCGTTTGACTGGGGATTTCTTGACGCGGAGTTCGGTCGCGTCGCAGCGGTTGGAGCCGGCGTGTTTAAAACGCTCGTCCCGTCGCGGCTCTGCACCGTGCGCCTCGCGCGCCGGCTGCTCCAGCACCTGCCACGCAGAAATCTCGATGCGGTCTGCGCGCACTACGGCATTGGCAACGACGGCCGCCACCGTGCCGCCGGCGATGCGGTCGCCACCGCGCAGGTGTTGGTGAAGCTTCTCGCCGACGCCGATCGCGCCAACCTGCGGTCACTTGAATCACTCACCCGCTACGCCGCCGTGCGCCGGCCAAAGCGGCGCGGGACGCCGTCGTGGACGGAAGGCGCTGACGGCGCCTAGCGAACACTTACTTTCCTTCATGGCGCCCAACACTCCACACGTCGAAACCCGCCGCGTTGGCCGGTTCACCGTTCACGCGATTCAGGCCGGCTATCAGGCGCTCGATGGCGGCGCGATGTTCGGCGTCGTTCCCAAGACGCTCTGGCAGCGTCGCATCACGCCCGACGACAAGAACCGCATTCCACTCGGCATGCGATGCCTGCTCATCGAGCACGAGAGCGGGCTGATCGTTGTGGACACGGGCGCGGGCAACAAGGAAGACGACAAGTTCAAGAGTATCTACGGCATCGAGAACGGCGCGCTCGAGCCCGAGGCGGACGGCAGCACGCGCACGGCGCTCGAATCCGGCATTCGCAAGCTGGGATACAAGCCGACCGATGTGTCACTCGTGATCAACACGCACCTGCACTTTGATCACGCAGGCGGCAATACGTCAGTCGACGGTGCCGGCGCACTGCAGTTGAGTTTCCCCAACGCGCGATACGTCGTGCAACAGGGCGAACATCACTGGGCCACGCACACAAATGAACGCACGGCGGCCAGCTACTTCGGCCGCAATTGGGATCCGATCATCGCCGCCGACCGCTTCGACTTCATTGACGGGGAACGGGAGATTGTAAAGGGCATCAGCGTGCTCCACACGCCGGGCCACGTGCCGCACCATCAGAGCATCGTGATTGATGGCGGCAACGAAATCGCCTGCTTCCTCGGCGACGTGTGCCCCACGGTATCACATCTGCCGCTGCCCTGGATCATGGGCTACGACGTGGAACCGCTCGTGACGCTCGAGTCAAAGCGCAAACTCTTCGCGCGCGCCGCTGCCGACAACTGGTTGCTGATCTTTGAGCACGACGCGTTCCACGCCTGGGGCCACGTGCAGCACGACGGCAAGGCCTATGCGCTGGAGCCCGGCGCAGGCAGCGGGCCAAGCCTTGACCCAACTGCCCGTCCTGCTTAGGTTTATCGAACAATCGTAGAAAAGTGGTACGGCCTCGAGCAGCATCCAAGCCGCACCCACCCTCTGGCCTCCGCTCTGTCGCTAAAAGCGTTGCGCTGCCGGGTCCGCAGGGAAACCGTCACGCAACCTTCGGGAATGCGTGGCGCGAATCCTTTTTCGCGGGCCCTGTAAACAGGGGTCCGCGATTTTTTTACCCCCGTGTTGGAGGATCGCAGAGATTCAGGATACAACCAAGCGGCCGCCGCGCGTCAACCGGCAGATCCGCATCAGTCCGGTCCGTGTCATTGGAGCGGATGGTTCGCAGCTCGGAATCATGGAAGTCGATGCGGCACTCGCCCAGGCGATTGAGCAGGGGTACGACCTCGTTGAGGTGGCACCACTCGCCCGGCCACCCGTCGTCCGAATCATGGACTTCGGTAAGTACAAGTTTGAAATGGCGAAGCAGGCGCGGGTCGCCAAAAAGAAGCAGCACATCATCCTGATCAAGGAAGTGAAGTACCGCCCGGGGATCGAGGATCATGACTTCGAGACGAAGACGCGCCATGCGCGCCGATTCCTCTCGGAGGGAAACAAGGTGAAGGTCACGTTGATGTTCCGCGGGCGGCAGATTGCCCACCCGGAACTCGGACGTGCAGTGGTGGTACGCGTGGCGATCAGCCTTGCGGATGTGTCGAAGATCGAGACCGATGCACGCCTTGAGGGCAAGGCGCTGACAATGATTTTGACGCCCAAGTAGGGCAGGGAATACCGATGCCGAAGATGAAGACTCACAAAGGCGCCAAAAAGCGCTTTTCAGTGACCGCCAAGGGAAAGGTTCGCCGCCTCAAGGCGTACAAGAGCCACATCCTGACGAAGAAGACATCCAAGCGGAAGCGTAACCTCCGCCGCCCGGCGCTCATTGCGACGACGGGTGATACGAAGCGTATGCGGCGTCTGCTGCAGGCCTAACAGGAGACCACTATGCCACGCGCACGAAGTAACGTTCCGCGCCACAAGCGCAAAAAGCAGATCATGAAGGCCGCTCGCGGCGCCTTTGGCGGCCGCAGCAAGCTTTGGAAGGCCGCAAAGGAAACTGTTCAGAAAGGTTGGATCTATGCGTACCGGGATCGCAAAAACAAGAAGCGCGAGTTCCGGAAGCTCTGGATCATCCGTATCAACGCGGGCGCCCACCAGAATGGCCTGAACTACAACACGCTCATGAACGGACTGCGTGTCGCCGGAATCGAAGTCGATCGCAAGATTCTCTCCGACATCGCGATTCAGGATCCGAGCGCGTTTACGGAATTGGTGGAGAAGGCCAAGAAGGCCTTGGTTGCCGCTGCGTAGTCGCGATTGATTGCTGTGGTGCAGCGGCGGGTGCCCTTGGCGCCCGCCGCTCTGCATTTACCCCTTCGTTCGGATACCTTTGGCTCGTGACTGACGCCCCGCTCTCACTCCAGGACTTCACCTCGCTGCTCTCTCAGTTTCATGGTGAGGCGGCGCCGGCCATCGACGCTGCGTCCGATGCCGACGCCCTCGAGGCCGTTCGCACGAAGTATCTCGGTCGCGCGCATGGCTGGCTGAAGGATCTTTCCGCCAAACTCGGACAACTTGAAAAGACCGATCGCGCCGCCGCTGGCGCCGCGTTCAATGAAGTCCGTCTTCGCGTGGAAGCGACGCTTGAAACACGCCGCGTCGCGTTGACTCCCGCGAGGGTTGCCGGAGCTCTCGCCGATCCCACCATGCCCGCCCGCCGCCAGTGGACCGGCGCCGTGCATCCGGTGACGCAAGTGATTGACGAGATGATCGAAATCTTTCGCGAACTCGGCTTCACCGTTGCGCTCGGTCCTGAAGCGGAGAGCCCGTGGTACAATTTCGGCTCGCTCAACTTCCCGGCCGATCACCCGGCGATGGACCTGCACGACACGCTCTATCTCGCCGACGACCTCGTGCTCCGTACGCACACGTCGCCGGTGCAGACGCGCACGCTCCAGGGGTATGCGCCGCCGATTCGAGTGCTCATCCCGGGCAATGTGCATCGTCGCGATCCCTTCGACGCGTCGCACGCGCCGACCTTTGCGCAGGTGGAAGGGCTCGTCGTTGACGAAGGCATCACCTTCGCCGACTTGAAGGCGACGCTCACGCATTTCGCCAATCGGTTCTTCGGTAAAACGAAGACGCGCTTCCGTCCGTCGTACTTTCCGTTCACCGAGCCGAGTGCCGAGATGGACGTGCTCTGTGGCGTCTGTCATGGTTCTGGCTGCGGCGTCTGTAAGCAGTCCGGCTGGATCGAGATTCTCGGCAGCGGCCTGGTGCATCCGGCCGTGCTCGAGTCGTCCGGTGTGGACAGCGAGAAGTACACCGGGTGGGCGTTCGGCATGGGGCCGGCGCGCACCGCGCTCGCGCGCCACGGCATTCCTGATATTCGGCTGCTCTACGATTCAGACGTGCGCTTCCTCGGCCAGTTCGCGAAATGAATATTTCGCATGAGTGGCTGAAAGCATTCGTCCCGCACGCGCTCACGGCAGAGCAGGTGCGCGACTTGATCACGGCCCACATCGCAACGGTGGAAGGTTTCGAGCGCACGCGCGCTGAGCTCGAGCCGTTCGTGATTGGCCAGGTGATGGAGAGCGAGAAGATCCCTGACACGAAGCTCTCGGCGAACAAGGTGGACGACGGCACTGGTGCGTTGCTCGACGTGGTGTGTGGCGCACCGAACGTCACCGTGGGCGCGAAGTATCCCTTCGCGCGTACAGGAACGACGATGCCCGAGGGCCTCGTCATCGAGCAGCGAAAGATTCGCGGCTTCACGTCGAACGGCATGCTCTGTTCGTCGCGCGAGCTCGGCCTTGGTGACGATCACGATGGCATCCTCGAACTGCAAACGGACGCGGCGCCGGGTACGCCGCTCCTGAGCGTCCTCCCGCTTTCTGATGTCAATCTGGTAGTGGACGTGCTGCCGAATCGTCCCGACTTGCTGTCGCATCAGGGCGTGGCGCGAGATCTGGCGGCGGTTACGGGGGTGGCGATGCAGCTCCCGCCGGAGCTCTCGTCGATCCAGCCGATCGCCAATGTCATGCGCGACGAACGCGAGGTAGCGGCCGGCGGTGTAAACATTCGCATCACCGATGCGGCCGATTGCCCACGCTACATCGGTGTCATCATCAAGGGCCTTACCGTTGGCCCAAGCCCCGAGTGGCTGCGCAATCGCATTGAAGCGATTGGGTCGCGTTCGATCAGCAATGTGGTGGACGCGACGAACTACGTGCTCCACGGGCTTGGCCAGCCTGTGCACGCCTTCGACCTCAAGAAGGTTGGCGGTAGCCAGATCGTCGTACGCCGCGCGAAGCCTGGGGAGTCGCTGACAACGCTCGACGGCGTCGAGCGGAAGCTCGATCCAACGGTCCTCGTGATTGCCGACACGGCGCGCCCGACGGCGCTCGCTGGCATCATGGGCGGGCAGGCGAGTGAAGTCACCGACGCCACCACCGACGTGCTCCTCGAAGTTGCATCGTTCGCGCCGAAGGTCGTGCGTCTCGGTCGACAAAAACTCGGCTTATCATCGGACGCGAGTTATCGCTATGAGCGCGGTATTGACGACGCCGCACTCCCACGTATCGCGGAACTCGCCGCCGGGCTTATCGCCGCGGTTGCCGGGGGGAAGGTCGAAGCGATGCTGGTTGCGGGTGCGGCGCCAGCTGCCCGCACGGCGGTGACGCTCAGGCCAGCACGGGTGTCGAAACTGCTTGGTGATACCGTCAGTGCGGACGAAGTGTCGAAGCTGCTCACGTCGATAGGGTTCGCCGTCGCTGCGGATGGCGACACGTTCAGCGTGACGCCGCCGTCATTCCGTCATGATGTGTTGCGTGACGTTGACCTCGTCGAGGAAGTGGCACGCTTGCGCGGCTATGATCGTTTGCCGGACCGGCTCACCGCTTCGCGGCCGAGCAATGTGCCCGATCATCCTATGCACGTGGTTGGACGTCGCGTGCGCGACGCCCTCGTTGCAGGCGGTCTCTACGAAACGCGGCCGCTGCCGTACGCCAAGGAGCCGCCGGCCGGGGCCGCACCGCTCGTCCGCGTCCGCAATCCGATTGGCGACGACGAGCCCTATCTCCGAGAGAGCCTGCTGAACACACTCGCCGGCCGCGCCGAACACAACCTGTCGCGCATGCAGGGCGATGTGCGGATCTTCGAGATTGGCACGTCGTTCACACCCAAGGCTGGTGGTGGCGTGAAAGAAGAGATTCACGTCGGCGCGCTCGTGATGGGTGCGCGTCGCCCACGGCACTTCACGGAACCAGAACCACCCGCCATGGACGCGTGGGATGCCAAGGCTATCGCTGAGGCGATTGCGCTCGCGGCGTGGCCGGGCGCGCGCGTCGATCTGGTGCCGGGCGAGGGCGACGTCACCTGGAACGTGATGGTACAGGGGACGAGCCGCGGTATTGTCCGAAACGTCCAGCTCGACGCGCCCGTGTGGGCTTCGCCAGCCTTCGGCGTGGAGATCGCGCTCGGTAAGATGCCGGCGAATCCCATCGCGGCGCAGGGCACGCACGACTACGCCAAGGGCGAGGGCGCCGCGGCCGGCGCTCGTGCTGCGGTGCGGTACGAGCCACTGCCTATCACCCCAGCCGCGGAGTTCGATCTCGCGTTGATCGTCCCCGACGCTGTTCCTGCGGCCGAGGTCGAGCGATTGATTCGTGTGACCTCTGGCGACTTGCTCGAAGCGGTTTCGGTGTTCGACGAATATCGAGGCGAAGGGATTCCGGCCGGCACGCGCTCCCTCGCGTGGCGGTTGACCTTCCGCCATCCCGAGCGCACTCTACGAGACAAGGAGATTGAGGGCCGCCGTTCGGCGCTCCTCAAGACGCTTCAAAAGGAGATTGGCGTCGTTGTCCGAACCAACTGAGCCCTTGAACGGCCCCGACGTGCAGGCGTTCGGCGAGCTCGATCAGCTCGTGCGAAATCTTGGTGAGGAGCTGTCCGGCTTTCGGAGGCGCGCGCACGCGGCCGAAGCCCGCCTGCAGGCGATTGCGACCAAGGGCGGCGGCGGCGATGCAGCAGCCGAAGAACGCGTCGCGCAGCTCGAAGCGGAGAATGCCAAGCTGCGCGTCCGCCTGGACGAAGCGTCGGACCGCACCGGCAAAGTGCTCGATCGCGTCCGGTTCCTCCGCCAGCAGCATGAGGAGGGCGCCCGATGAGTAAGCACTCGACGCGCGTGAACATCTGCGGTGAGGAGTACACCATCCGGACCGATGCATCGCCGGACCATACGCGAGCGGTTGCGGCACATGTGGACAAGACCATTCGCGCGGTGATGTCGAGTGCGGCGGTAACGGAATCGCACAAGGCCGCGATCCTTGCCGCGCTATCGATTACAGACGAACTCTTTCGTGAGCGCTCCGAGCGTGGCGATCTGGCGGAGTCGATGACGGCACTCTCCAGCGAAGTGCGCCGCTGGTTGCCGCCGGGCAAGCGTGGAGAAAAGGCCTAGGCGCTGAGCGCCGTATTGGCAGCCCAAACACGGAACGGCACGGCAGCACCGGCCGGTCACATTGCCGTCACGGATGGCGCGCGATATGTTCAGGATGCGTCGACTGGCAGTTCCGTAGGTGCAAGTCGCAGAGCAAGTTAGCCCATCCCGCCGCGCGCCCACCCGAGATCACTCGGGCGGTGCCTGACCGGATCGTCCGACATCACTCTGGCCTCGTATCGCGGTAATGCCGTCGCGTGTGGGTTTCCTGAATCCGCGACGCATGGGGCGGTTTGACACGTACACGCACCCCCCGGCGCCGCTTCGAGGTACAAAAGAATGACCGGAATCGAGATTATCGCCATCGCGCTTGCCGCGTTCGGCGTCACGGGATCGGCGCTGGCGTTTCTGATGGGACGAAAGACCGGCAAGGACGCGGAGTTGCGGGCTCGGAAAGCTGCCCACGACACTGCTGAAGAGCTCGCCAAGCGCATCATGGGCGACGCAGAACGCGACGCCGACGGCCTCCGCAAGCAGGCTGTCCTGTCCGGCAAGGAAGAGGCCATGCGCGCCCGCGAAGAGTGGGAAGGCGAGGCCCGCCGCCGCCGCGAAGAAATCGACCGCGAGGAGAAGCGGCTCCAGGAACGCGAGACGGTGCTCGACCGCAAGTTCGAGGTCATCGAGGGTCGCGACAAGGACGTCGGCAAGCGCGCGAGCGAGCTGGGCCGGAAGGAAAAAACCGTCGAAGACAGGCAACTCGAACTCGAGCGAGTCGTTGCCGACGAAAAACGCCGCCTGGAGCAGCTCGCCGGTCTATCTGCCCAGGAAGCGAAGTCGGAACTGCTGCGCCGGATGGAAGAAGAGGCGCACGCCGAAGGCGCGAGCAAACTCCGCGAGATTCGCGAGACGGCCAAGCGCACTGCTGACCGCGAGGCCCGCAAGATTGTCGCACTCGCAGTGCAGCGTATCGCCGCCGAGCACACGGCGGAAATCACAGCGAGCGCCGTGTCGCTGCCGAAGGACGACATGAAGGGCCGCATCATCGGCCGCGAAGGCAGAAATATTCGCGCCTTCGAACTCGCCACCGGCGTGGACGTCATCATTGATGACACGCCAGACACGGTGGTCGTGTCGTGCTTTGATCCGGTACGCCGCGAAGTCGCGCGCCTCGCGCTCGAGAAGCTCGTCGCCGACGGTCGCATTCATCCCGGCCGAATCGAAGAAGTGGTCGAGAAGGCGAAGAAGGAAGTGGACGCCGGTATCATCGAGACCGGTGAGCAGGCGGCGTATGACTCGAAAATCCACGGCCTGCACCCCGAGTTGATCAAGCTCATTGGCCGGATGAAATGGCGCACGAGCTACGGGCAGAACATCCTCCAGCACTCGAAGGAAGTTGCCTGGCTCGCCAGCATCATGGCCACGGAGCTCGGGCTCGACGCCGTGATGGCGCGCCGCGGCGCGTTGCTGCACGACATCGGCAAGGTGCTGACGCATGAGCACGAGGGCACGCACGTGCAGCTCGGCGTGGAAGTCGCCACGAAGTACGGCGAGCATCCGCTGATTGTGAACTGCATTGCTGCGCACCACGACGACGTGCCGCACGAGAGCGAAGTCAGCGTGCTGGTCCAGGCCGCCGACGCCATCTCGGGATCGCGCCCTGGTGCACGCCGCGAAGCCTTCGAGACGTACGTCAAGCGCCTCGAAGGCCTCGAGAAGATCGCGTCGAGCTACAAGGGCGTGGATCGCGTGTTCGCGATTCAGGCCGGTCGTGAGATTCGCGTGCTCGTGAATCCCGAAGAGATTGATGATGCGCGCATGCAGTCGCTGACGGAAGAAATCGCGCGTCGCGTGGAGTCCGAGTTGCAGTACCCGGGTCAGGTCAAGGTGGTCGCCATTCGCGAGAAGAGGGCGAGCGACATTGCTCGATAAGCTCGCGACGCTCGCTGACCTGATCGACGGCGTTGCCGTCGCGAGGGAGATTCGTGCCGAGGTGGCGCTCGATGCGGCGGCGCTGATCGCGCGTGGCGTGACGCCGGGGCTGACCGTGGTGTTGGTCGGAGAAGATCCGGCGAGCGCCGTGTATGTGGCATCGAAAGAGAAGGCCTGCAAGGAAGCCGGTATGAATGGCGAAACGATCCGCCTTTCGGCGACGACGACGCAGGGCGAGTTGCTCGCCGTGATCGATCGGCTCAACGCCGATCCAGCGGTGCACGGAATTCTCGTGCAGATGCCCGTGCCCAAGCAGATCGATCCGCAGGCGGTGATTCTCCGGATTTCACCGGACAAGGACGTGGATGGATTTCATCCAGTGAACGTCGGACGCGTGTGGATTGGCGACCAGACGGGGTTCGCGCCCTGTACGCCGGCGGGCGTGATGGTCCTGCTTGAGCGCGCTGGTGTGAAGGTCGCAGGTGCCGATGCGGTGGTGCTCGGGCGCTCGACGATTGTCGGCAAGCCGATGACGTCGCTGCTGGTGAATGCGAGCGCGACCGTGACTGTGTGCCATTCGCGCACGGCGAATCTCGCCGCACAAACGCGCCGCGCTGACATCCTGATTGCCGCCATCGGCAAGCCGGAGTTCGTGACGGCGGATATGGTGAAGCCCGGCGCGGTAGTCATCGACGTCGGCATCAACCGCGTGACCGATGCAAATGCGAAGAACGGCTACCGTCTGAAGGGCGACGTGGCGTTTGATGCGGTGCGCGCCGTGGCGTCGAAGATCACGCCCGTGCCTGGCGGCGTGGGGCCCATGACGATCGCCATGCTGCTCAAGAACACCGTGCGCGCCGCGCAGCAGCGCGAGCAGCAGCGCGAGCAGCAGCGCTCTGAGCAGCACATACAACACCCGTCGGTGTTGCACCCTTGATGGCCGTCCGCCGTGGTTCGCGGGCCGTGACCGGCGCGACGAATGCCGGCGTCGCGGGTTCCGCCCCGGGGCTGATTGAGGGGCGAGCGGATGCCGCGCCAGGGAGTTCTCCGGAACATGCGCTCCCCGTGTCGGCGCTTACCGCGGCGCTGAAGGATGTGATTGAGGGCGCCTTCCCCGCGATGTGGATCTCGGGCGAAGTGAGTGGGTTCAAGCCGCACCGCAACGGGCACTGGTACTTCACGCTCAAGGACGCGGTCGCCTCAATTGATTGCGTGGTCTGGTCGCGCGATCAGGCGCGCATGCCAACGACTCCTGACGAGGGAATGCAGGTCGTGGCCCTCGGCCAGTTCAACGTCTGGAACAAGACGGGGAAGGCGACGTTCGCCGTGCGGCAGATGGAAGCCGAAGGCGAGGGACTCTGGCGCAAGGCGTTGGAGCAAACGCGTGCCGCGCTGGAGAAGGACGGCCTGCTCGACCCCGCACGGAAGCGCCCGATTCCACGGTTTCCCAAGTGCGTCGCCGTCATCACGAGTGCTAGCGGTGCGGCACTGCACGACATCGTTTCGGTCATTGGGCGGCGCAACCCCACTATTGATGTCGTGATCATTCCGGCGGCGGTGCAGGGCGACTCGGCGCCTGCCTCAATCGTCGAAGCGCTTCGTCGTGCAGCGGTCTGGGGCAAGGCGGATGTGCTCATCGTCGGCCGCGGCGGCGGATCGCGCGAAGATCTCTGGTGCTTCAACAGCGAAGCCGTCGCGCGAGCCATCGCCGCGTCACCGATTCCCACCGTGAGCGCTGTCGGTCATGAGGTCGATATCACCATTGCCGATCTCGTTGCAGACCATCGGGCGGCAACCCCGAGCGCGGCGGCGGAGCTCGTTGCACCGGTGCTCGCGGACCTGCTCGCCGACCTTCGGGCCTTGCAATCGCTGATGATCAACACGCTCACGCGCCGGGCGCGTGATGGACGACGAAGCCTCGATGCGACGCGCAATGGTATCCGGAGTGCCGTTGCGCGGCGTGCCACCAGTGCGCGGCGCGATCTGGATGTCACGATGCGCCAGATCCGCACGAGTTCCGTGAGAGTGCTGGAGCGCGGGCGCGACCACATCGGTGTGCTTGGCGGACGTCTCAACCTGCTCTCGCCGTTAGCCACGTTGGCGCGCGGCTACGCATTGCCGCGCACGCCAGACGGCGCGGCCCTCACGAGCGTGACATCGTTAAAAAAAGGTGCGCGGATCAACATTATGATGAAAGACGGCGAAATCGATGCGGTCACCGAGGCCGTGCGCCTCAAGGAGCGCGCATGACCAGCGGGAACAACGCGAGCAACCAGACATTTGAACAGCACCTCAAACGCCTCGAGGACATCGCCGGGCAACTCGATCGCTCCGACGTGCCACTCGACACGGCGCTTGCGCTCTTCGAGGAAGGCATCAAGCGGTTGCGTGAAGCGTCCGACACGCTGACCATGGCCGAGGGCCGCTTGAAGGAGCTGGTCGAGCGCGCCGATGGCACGCTCGCCACCACCGACGGCCGGCCACTCAAGCAGGAAGCTGGAGACGCCGATGACGACTGACGCGCCGTCCATCCGATTTAGTGCGGAACGTGAGGCCGTCGCGGCGGCCCTGCATGCCATTGCAAACCGCGCGGCGCGCTCGCTCGATCCGCGCGTCGCGGAGGCGGTTTGTTACGCCCTGCTTGGCGCGGGGAAGCGTCTGCGGGCGGTGCTGCTGATATCGACCTATCGCGCCACAGGTGGCACGGGTGACGCAAGTTTGCTTGCGGCGGCTGTTGAAGTCGTGCACGCCTATTCGCTCGTGCACGATGACCTGCCATGCATGGATGACGACGACGTGCGTCGCGGCCGGCCGACGGTGCACAAGAAGCATGGCGTCGTCGCAGCGGCCGCCGCCGGAGTCGCCATGGTCCCGCTCGCCGCGCAGGCAGCCGTCGAAGCGGCGCGTGCGCTCGGATTGAACGAGTTGGCGCAGGGAGAGATTGTCCGGACGCTCATGGAGGCCTCGGGCGCCAGCGGCATGATTGGTGGACAGTTGCTTGACCTCGAGGCGGAGGGCAAGTCGCTTGATGCGCCCCAACTCGAACGGGTGCATCGGCTCAAGACGGGCGCGCTCATCAGGGCCTCCGTTCGCATCGGCGGCCTCGCCGCGGGCGTGCAGGGCGCCACGATGTCTGCTCTGGAGCGCTACGGCGACGCGGTCGGCCTGGCGTTTCAGATCGCGGATGACGTACTCGATGTCACGGCGACGACTGTGCAGCTGGGCAAGACGGCCGGAAAGGATGCCGCGCACGGGAAGAGCACCTATCCGGCGGTGCTCGGACTTGACGCCGCCAAGGCCCGCGCAGAGGTATTGGCGGACGAGGCCTGCCAGGCCCTCCAGGATGCCGGTGTTCGTTCACCGGATCTGGAATATCTGGCCCGATTTGTGGTGGCCCGCCCCTCCTAGGCAATTCCTAGGCAACACTCAGGCACCACTTTTAAGGCGCAGATTCGGTACTCTTCAGCATGGGCAATTCGACGCTCCTTTCCCGGATCACCGGTCCAGCCGACCTGAAATCGTTGTCGGCGGCGGAGATGCAGCAACTTGCTGCTGACCTTCGGGCGTTCCTGATTGACACGTGTTCGCGCACAGGTGGACACATCGGCGCGGGGCTTGGTGTGGTCGAACTGACCATCGCGCTGCATCACGTCTTCGACACGCCGCGCGATCAGCTGGTCTGGGACGTCGGACACCAAGGCTATCCGCACAAGGTGCTCACGGGCCGTGCCGACCGCATGGGGACGCTGCGGCAGGAAGATGGGCTTTCGGGGTTCTTGAAGCGGTCCGAGAGTCCGTTCGATTCGTTCGGCGCAGGCCATGCGGCCACGTCGATCTCTGCGGCGTACGGCATGGCCGTCGCGCGCGACATCATGGGCGAAGAGTTTCGCGTCGTCGCGATCATCGGCGACGGTTCGCTGGGCAGCGGCCTCGCCTACGAAGGCCTGAACAACGCCGGTGCGTCGCACCGCGACATGGTCGTCGTGCTGAACGACAATGAGATGTCCATCGCGCCGAACGTCGGTGCCATGCACAAGTATCTCACGTCCGTCCAGCGCAACTCGCTCTACAATCGCATCCGCACCAAGATCGGTGATCTCGCGCGCCAGGCGCCGGGCCCGTTCAAGGATGCGGAGCGATTGCTCCATAAATGGGAAGAGAGCCTCAAAGCGTTTCTCACGCCGGGCGTGCTGTTCGAAGAACTCGGCTTTCGTTATTTCGGCCCTATCGACGGGCACGACATTCCGCAGCTCGTCGAAACGCTGCGTGCCGTGCGCGCAATGAAAGGCACGATGCTGGTGCATGTCGTCACGCAGAAGGGGAAGGGCTTCCCAGCGGGAGAGCATGTCGAGAAGTGGCATGCGCTTCCGCCGGGACACGATCCGGCGACCGGCAAGCAACGCTCCACGTCCACCGCGAACGCGAACTACACGTCAGTGTTCGGCAAGGGCCTCTCGGAATTGATGGACGAGGACAAGCGCGTTGCGGTCATTACGGCAGCGATGCCGAGTGGCACAGGCACGCAGGATGTGGCCAAAGCGCATCCAACCCGATTCTTCGACGTTGGCATCGCCGAAGGCCATGGTGTCACGATGGCGGCGGGCATGGCGACGCGCGGTGTGCGCCCCGTCGTCGCGATCTATTCCACTTTCCTGCAGCGCGCGTACGACAACATCATCCATGATGTCGCCATCCAGAATCTTCCCGTCGTGCTCTGCCTCGACCGCGCCGGCCTCGTGGGTGAAGATGGTGAAACGCACGGTGGGCTCTACGATATCGCCTACATGCTCGCGGTCCCGAACACGACCGTCACCGCGCCGAAGGACGGTCGTGAAATGCTCGGGCTCCTGAAGACGGGCGTTTCGCATGGCAGCGGGGCATTCTCGATTCGGTATCCGCGCGATGCGTCGCCCGACATCGTGCCGGCCATGTCGACCATCGACGCAGTTCCGTACGCGTCATGGGAAGTACTCCGGCAGGGAAGCGACGTCGCCATTTTCGCGGTCGGCACGATGGTGTTGCCGTCGCTGAAGGCCGCTGAGGCGCTCGCGGTGGATGGATTCGACGTCACGGTGGTGAACTGCCGCTTCTTGAAGCCATACGACCGCGCGGTGCTCGCGCAGATCGTTGCCGACCACAAACAGATCCTTGTCGTCGAGGAGGGTACTGTGGTGAATGGATTTGGCGCGATGATGGCTGCGGTGGTCGCAGAGATGGACGCCAGCGTTTGTGTGCACGCGCACGGGGTGCCCGATCGCATCGTGTATGCCGCACCGCGTGCGCGTCAGCTGAAGGCGTGCGGACTCGATGACGCCGGCATTGCAGAACGCGTACGCGCCTTGCACGGCACTGAAGCGGTGGCACGCTAGATGAAACTCGGCGTCTTTGGTCATCGCGAATACGCAGGAATCCCCGAGATGGTGGCGATGGTGTTGCGGGAAGCGCCGCGTCTCGGCATCGAAGTGAGCGTCGAAGGTTCCCTGATGGACGTGGCGCCCGGCGCGACGGAGCTCACCGATCCGTCCACTATTGACGCGCTGGTCTCGCTTGGCGGCGACGGCACGTTGCTCCGTGCAGCCCGTTTCCTGAACGGCTCGGACGCACCGGTACTGGGCGTGAACCTCGGCCGGCTCGGCTACCTCACGAGTTGCTCCGCGAAAGAATTTCAGCGTGCGCTGCCCCGATTGGCGAAGGGCACGTACACGACGGAATCGCGCATGGTGCTCGAGGCAGCCACCGGCCCCACAGGTGCGCAGAACGGGCCGCGCCTCCGGGCACTGAACGACGTGGTGGTCCACAAAGGTGGATTCGCCCGCGTGCTCAAGCTGCGCCTCTTCGCCAACAACGAAGAAATCGGCGTGTTGGGCGCTGACGGGATTGTCATTTCCACTCCGACAGGTTCCACGGCGTACTCGATGTCAGCCGGTGGGCCGATCGTCGAGCCGACGGTCGAGTCGATCGTGGTGACGCCCATCGCCGCCCACACGCTGTCCATTCGGCCGCTGGTGCTACGCCCTGACGTCGTCATCACGGTGCAACCAGAAGATGCGCCTGAAGAAGTGTTGGTGACGGTGGACGGGCAAGTTGGTGCGAGCTTGGGTCGCGGTCACGCGCTCACGCTCCGTCGCGCCGACCGCCCCGTCCGTATCGTGCGCTTTGCCGGCACGACTTTCGTCGGACGACTCCGGCGGAAGCTGGGCTGGGGTGGCCTGGCGGAGCGCGACGAGTAGTCAGGAGGCAGGGGTGCTCACGCAGCTCCGTATCAAGAATGTCGCGATCATCGAATCGGTGACGCTGCCGCTGCATCGCGGGCTGAACGTGCTCAGCGGTGAGACCGGCGCCGGAAAATCCATCATTATCGGCGCGCTAGGCTTGCTCGTTGGCGATCGGGCCTCGAGCGATGAGGTGCGTACCGGTGCCGACAAAGCGTCGGTCGAGGGGGAATTCGACGTCGGTGATTCGCCGGACGTCGCCCGCGCGCTCGACGCGCATGGTCTCGACGCCGAAGGCGGCGTCGTCGTGCTGAAACGTGAAGTGGCGGCCACCGGTCGCACACGGGCCTGGATCAACGGTTCGCCCGTCAATGCCTCCGTGCTGGCCGAGGTTGGGCGCTTGCTCGTTACCGTGCATGGGCAACGCGATGCGCATGCGCTGCTCGACGAAGAATCCCAGCGCGTGATGCTCGATCAGTTCGCCGATGCCGCGGGCGATGCGGCGCTGGTCGCACGATCGCATGGTGAAGTCGAGCAGGCGCGTGCGGCCGTGACCGCCCTGCTGCGCCGCCGGGATGACGCCGCCAAGCGCGCGGACTATCTCCGGCACGTCGCTGACGAGATCGAGGCGGCGCGGCTGCGCGAAGGGGAGGAAGCCTCGCTCAACGAAGACCTCACTCGTCTCACGCATGCAGAGGAGCTGCGGTCGCTGACCGCGGAGATCAACGACGTGCTCGACGCCGGTGATGAGTCGCTCGCGCGCCGGCTCGGCCATCTCCAGCGGCAACTCACGGCGCTGCAGCGGATTGATCCGGCCACTGCACAGCTGCAAACGCTGTTCGACGCCGCCTTCTACGCGGTCGAAGAACTCTCGCGCGAGGTGGCGGCCTATGCGGCCTCCGTCGAACATGATCCGGCGCGATTGGCAGACGTCGAACAGCGCCGTGACGTGATCTATCGGCTGCTCAAGAAATACGGCGGCACGATCGCGGCGGTGGTTGAGTCCGGGAAGACCGCGCGAGCCGAGCTCGACGCGCTCGATACCGCTGCGCATGATCTCGCCGCGCTTGAGAAGGCCGTGCGCGATCGTGAGTCTGCCTTGGCGTCAGCCGCGCGGGCATTGAGCGAGAAGCGAAAACAGGCGGCCACCAAGCTCGGTGAGGCGGTTGCGGCGCGACTACCGGAACTCGGAATGCCTGACGGGCGATTTGCCGTACGACTCCTGCCGCGCGAAGCCGTTGGGCCGACGGGTGCGGAAGATGTCGAGTACCGGGTGTCGCTGAATCTCGGGCATGAAGACCGGCCACTCGCGCGTGTCGCATCGGGTGGAGAACTCGCGCGAGTGATGTTGGCGCTCAAGGCAATCCTCGCCGGCATCGACAAGGTTCCGACGCTCATCTTCGATGAAGTGGACGCCGGGATCGGTGGCGCCGTGGGCCTGATGGTCGCCGACGCGATGCGGCGGGTGGGTGCCAAGCATCAGGTGTTTGCGATCACGCATCTTGCCCAGATCGCCTCGCGCGCCGAGCATCATGTCGTGGTGCGGAAGGCCGCAAAGGGCGGCATTACATCGGCCGACATTGAGGTCGTGACCGGCGAAGAGCGTATCACAGAATTGGCGCGCATGCTCGGCGGCGATGCGGACAGCGATGTGGGCCGCGCACACGCGAGAGAACTGCTCGCCGGTGCGGGCTCTGCTTCGCTGGAAATCGTGCGTTCCGCGGGTGCGCGGAAGCGCCGAGCCAACGGGTAGCAGCTAGCGGTTGGCGGGTGCCGCCGCGCGCCCGAACGGGCGCCAGTACCAGCGAACCTGCACTTCGTCGTACGAGAGTTTCGGAACCGTTCCTCCCAAACCGGCAGTGGTTTGGAAATGCCCGGCTGAGATCTCGATCGGCCAGCGCGCCTTGCCTTGGCTCCAGGCGGCGACGGTTGAGTAGGCGACAATCGCGCCGAGCCGGTGCTCCTTCGCTGCCGAAGGTGCGTCGAGCACGCTCGCACTCGCGGTG
Source organism: Gemmatimonadota bacterium (assembly GCA_026387935.1). GTDB lineage: Bacteria > Gemmatimonadota > Gemmatimonadetes > Gemmatimonadales > Gemmatimonadaceae > Fen-1231. Next base: position 268,367 of record JAPLKU010000013.1, read on the forward strand.
ACAGTTGTTCCCGCTGAATTGGTGCCCGCAACCGTTCCCGTGTACGCGTCTGCGCCGCGCGAACGGTAGCTGTAGCGTCCCGCGATGCTCATCGCCTCAGAGAGGTTCCAGCGCGGGTAAAGGTCCAGCGCCATTTCATCACCGGCGTTCCGAGTGACCGTCGCGGTGCGGAACGCTTCGGGGAAGGGATCGCCCGGCGAGCCGGGAATGCGCATCTGCAGACTCGACGGCATCTGCATCGTGTACCGCAACACGGTGGTCAGTGACGCCGCGGTGCCGAATCCGATGTCCGTGAGCGAGCGAACTTCGAAGTCGTTCTGGTGATCCCCCGTCGGCACGGGAATCAGGTCGTCTGCGTTGGTGTTCGCTCCAGTGCCGAGCCGAAAGGTTCCCGCCACGGCGCTGCGCCACCAAGCGCGCTGCATGCGCGAGCCGGTCGTGGTCGCGCGGGCATGCGAGTCGTGCCAGGTGTACTGCGCGGTGAGGTCGATGTCGCCAACCCCGCGGCGCACGACGGCGCCGAGCGGCTTCGAGTTGATTCCATACGCTGAGTCGGTGAGAATCGTCTGAAGACCAGCGGCGGTGATTGGGGCAGCACCCTGTGGCGACGGCGCGGTGATGCCTGAAGCGCCAAGCGCTGCGTACTGGGTCCTGAACCCTGCGACACGCGCATCTATCGCTGCTTGAGCCGCAGTGCCGGCCACTGGAACGAAGGGGGCACCTTTCGTGCCATTCCGCCCGCCGTAGAGACTGCCAAGCGCCGTGGCGAATGCTGCAGACTGCTGGGTGAGCGCGCGCGCCGTTGCGGCGCTGGCGTTGATCGTAGTGCAGCCCGTACCTGAAGGTTGCGCCGCGCAGGTCGCGAGGCGCTGACTGATGAAGATCGCGGCACTGTCGAACTGTGCGAGCAACTGTTGCATTCCAGTCGCCGCAGACACCGCGAAGTAAGCTGGGTTGAATCCAACCGTCGCTTCGCGCCCAAGCGGATTGACGGTCGCATCCACCCGCGTCGTCGCCGTCACCAACGGCACCACGACGCCGAGCGACAGTCGCGAGGTGATGCCGTACTCGGCGAAGAACGGAGTAGTCTCGAAGTAGTTGCGTACCTTCACCACCGAGCGGCCAAGCGATGCGCGAAAGGTGGGAATGCCGCTGGCCGCGCGAGCAGCCGATTCCACCGGACCAAGCGTAGCGAACACGTTGGAGCCGAGGGTGTCGAATGAGAACTTCGATCCGAGCGTTCGCAGCGATCCGGCGCCCGATCCGACGTACTGCTCCGGATCGCGTTCCCAGGTGGCGGCGAGTCCAATGCGCAGGGTTCCGGCCGGCGCAGTCCGCGCGTCCGGCCCTGCGCCACGCGGTTCCTGCGCGGCCAGGGCAGCAGCGTTCGTGAGCAGTGCCACGAGGACAACGGCTGCCAAGCGGAGCAGGTGATACGCGCGGAGACGATGTGAAATCAGGGTCAATGAGGAGGCGTTCGTGGGAGCGCGCGAGTACGTTTCCTACCCGCGCCAAGATAACCGGAAACCTGACCCGTGATACACCTCTAAGTGGTCGTTGACCAACCGGTGAGACTCTCGTGACCCGCAGCGCACTTGGCACTATTCCGTGGCAACTGACGGGAAACCATTGGCTCGCGCTGCCATGCATCCATCCCGTTGACGGCGCGATCTTTGCCGCCGGCATCTTGCACCGCGGCGCCCGCGCGGCAGTGGATTTTGCCGGGGGTCCGGACTTTCTCAGCGGCGGCGGCGTGGCACTCGCCCGGCCGGTGGTACAGATCGACGGCGTGGCCGTGGCATTGTCGAAGCACGAGATGGCGTGGGAGCGGGCGCATCACTGGCTGCCGACGTTTACGTGCACCATCGGGACCGCCGTGGTGCGCGGAACCATTTTTGCGCCCTTCGGCAGAGACGTGGATATCGCCGGCGCCGTCTATGCGCTCTCAGTGGAGAATCGCGGCAGCGAGCCCATCGATGTGCGCTTTGGGCTCGAAGGCACGCTCGGCCACCGGCAGCTGCGGGTGCAGTCGGCACGGGCCATCGCCGGCGCACACCGCATCGAGGCGACGGCCGCGGGCGCCATCGTCCTCGAAGGTGATGATGTTCCCGGCTTCGCCGCGCTCGCAATTGCCGGTGAGGAGGGAACGGATGCGTCGGCCGGTACGGACGGCTACGCGTTGCAGCAGTCGGCGACCGTTGAACCGGGCCAGCGCGCCGATCGCGCCTTTTTCATTGGCGCCGGACCCGAGCGTGATGGGGCGCTCGCCACGGTGGCCGTGCTGCGGCAACGAGGGTGGAAGGCGCTGTTGAACGGCACGCGCGATGCGCTGCGCACCTTTGAACAGTCGTCCGGCGTCGAAGCGGTTGACGGGATGATCAATCGCAATCTCGTCTTCGCGTACTTCTACTCCGTCGGACGCGCGCTCGATGATGCGCACTTCTACATCGTGCGCAGTCGCGCACCCTGGTCCACGCGCGGCGTGACCATTCGCGATTGGGAAGCACTGACCTGGACCATTCCCGCCGTGCAGCTCGCGGATCCGCCGTTGGCCCGCGAACTGATTCTGCGGATGTGCGAAGTGCATGGTTATGCGCCCGGCCGCGGTGTGAACTACTTCGATGGTACGCTCTTCTCGCCGGGGTTCACACTGGAGGGCGCCGCCTCCTACGCCATCGCGACCGATCGCTATATCCGCGACACGGGCGATGACCAGATTGTCGAAGAACCGATCCTCGCCGACACGTTGTATCTCTCTTCGGACGATATCGCTGGTCGGCGCGACGAGCATTTCCCGCTTTATCGTTCCGATGTGACGCTCGGTGGCGCACCGTCAACGGCGTTCTCGTTGCACGCCAACGCCGCCGTCGCGTATGCGCTGGACTGCCTCAAGCGGACGCTCGACGAGGGCGAGGCAAAAAAGCTCGAAGATCCCGAAGCAGTTCGGGCCGCGCTGCGCCGGCACTTTGCCGTCGGCGATGGAAGCAAGTCGGTTTTCGCCTCAGCGGTGCGTCCCGGTGCGACGGTCGTGACCGAAGACGATCCCGCCGCTTCTGCACTTTGGCTGCCACTGCTCGAAGCAGTCGAGCGAACCGACTCGACCTTCCGCCGGACGGCCAAGGCCTCGACAACGACGTCGCCCTTGCTTGAGGCAAAGATTGCGCGGCTCATGGCTCCCGATGCCGCGGATATCCTGGATTGGTTCCGACGCGCGCCCCTCGACGGCGGGCTGGCCGCCGAATTGGTAGACGCAGATGGCGTCCCGACCGGCGGAGGGGCAGATGCCTGCCTGGCCGGCCTGCTCGCGTCGACCGCCTGGTTCGTGGTTCACGCCCACGGGATTCGCCCGTAAGTCCTTGCGGCTAGGGCTTGTACGAGCCTTTTCGAGCCTTGCGCGAGGCTTGTTCCAGTAGCGCGGCCCGGGTAAGTTCCTCTTATTAGTTGCGGGAATAGCTCAGTTGGTAGAGCACAACCTTGCCAAGGTTGGGGTCGCGGGTTCGAGTCCCGTTTCCCGCTCTTGTCGGACAGACGGTAGACAAGTCGGCAGTAGACAGTGGAGGGCAGGAGGCCGGTTCGCGGGGCCATCGCGCCCCGAACGACTGCGGCTCCTGCCTTCGCTGTTATCGATGCGTTTGCATCCGAATCGCTTTCCACGGCAGGTCCGTTCTTCGTCGCGCCATCCAACGCCGGGGTGGCGAAACTGGTTAGACGCGAGGGACTTAAAATCCCTTGGGTGAAAGCCCATCCGAGTTCGACTCTCGGCCCCGGCATGTAGGACCTAAGCCCGTGTGGCGGCGCGGTTTGGTGAATCATCGACCAACCGCCATTGCCGTCGGCATCATGTGGGCCACGAGTCTAGCGCCAGACGGAGGATAGGGGCATTCTAGGCGCTATGCCTTCACAAATAGATCGCCTCAACACTGCGCTCGCCGGTCGCTACAACATCGAGCGCGAGCTCGGTGAGGGCGGCATGGCCACGGTCTACCTCTGCGAGGACATCAAGCACAAGCGGCACGTCGCGCTCAAGCTGCTGAAGCCCGAACTCGCCGCCGTGCTCGGCGCTGAGCGGTTCGTGCAGGAGATCACGACCACGGCGGCGCTGCAGCACCCGCATATCCTGCCGCTCTTTGACTCAGGTGCCGCAGACGGGTTTCTGTTCTACGTCATGCCCTACATCAAGGGTGAGACGCTCCGCGACAAGTTGAATCGCGAGACGCAGCTGGGCGTA
>JAPLKU010000009.1 GCA_026387935.1 Gemmatimonadota bacterium
CGGTGACGAAGCACCGGAAGAGCGTGCCGCTCCATGTCGCAGACGCGTTGGCGAAGTCCCTCGAGAAACTGCCGGCTGACCGCTTTGAGAGTGCGAAAGCGTTCGCCGATGCGTTAGGCAATCCGTTGTACCGGAGCGGAGCCGTGCAGGCCTCAGCGATGCACATCGGTGGTGGCGCAGGGAGAGTCAACACTTTTGGGCTCATCTCCTCCGCGCTCGCGGCCGTGCTCCTTGGCACCACCCTCTGGGGCTGGCTGAAGCCAGCCGCGGTACCAGTCGTCAGCCGCAATAGCATCAACCTGTGGCAGAATCAGCAGATCCAGAACCCTAAAGCTGGACATGGACTGGCGATCGCGCCGGACGGCGGGACGGTGGTCTTCATCGATGGCGAGGGAAATAGTAGACAGCTGTACGTGAAGGAGCGCGACCGGCTCGAGCTCACGGCGCTGGCTGGAACCGCCGGTGTGGCTGGCGCTCCCACCTTCTCGCCAGACGGCGCATGGATCGCATTCGTGGCGCATGACGGCAAGGTGCAGAAAGTGCCCCGCCTCGGCGGCTCGGCGATCGCCATCGCCGACTCCGCCAGTACCCTCTATCCTGCCCTCGCATGGCTGGAGGACGGCACGATTCTGTTTGTGGATGGGCATTATGACGTCAAGGCCGTGGGGCAGGATGGTGGCATCGCGCGCCATGTGTTGACGAATACGCCAGGCGATTCTGCCGCTCGGAACATGCGGTATCTGGCGAGCGTGCCGGGCGCGAAGGCGGCGCTCGTCGTGGCGTGCGTTCCCGGTTGCACCATTTCGGAGCTTCGTGTCCTTGACCTCCGGTCGGATCAACCCAAGGTCACGGTGCTGACCACACAAGTCCTGAACGCGTGGTCGCTTCCCGGTGGGATCGTCGCCTTTGTGCGGCAGGACGGTGGCGTCTTCGCGGCACCCTTCGATATCAAGACGCTCACGTTCACGCAGCCTCCGACGCCGATGATGAGCGGGGTGCGGACCAGTCTTAACTCGACGGATATGGCGGTGTCGGCCAATGGCACCGCCATTTTCGTAGCCGGCACCAGCGGCGGGAACAGCCTAATGGTGGAACCGGTCTGGGTGACGCGGGCGGGGGCGATGACGCCGATGGATTCGGCGTGGACGATGAACATTTCCCAAGTGAATGGAAACACGATCGCCCTCTCCCCGGACGGACACCGCCTCGCTCTGACCGTCGCCCGGACAAACTCGGAGGAGAATGACATCTGGATCAAGCAACTCGACCGCAAACTGGGCACGCTCACCAAGCTCACATTCGAGGGGAATAACATCAACCCGGTCTGGACACCGAACGGACAACGGGTGCTATACGCCGGTGCAGGCCCCGCCCTCCGCAGCCGGCGAGCCGATGGGACCGGTGCCGTGGACACGCTGTTCATGAGCAAGCGAGATGTTTATACGGTGGTGCTGACACCAGACAGCAACACGTTCCTCCTGCGCCTTAGGCCTCCTAGCATGGACATTGTCCTTGCACACCGCGGCGATACCGCGACCGTCCCATTGGTTGCGTCACCGGCTTTTAACGAGACCTCGCCCGCGCTCTCCCCCGATGGGCGGTGGTTGGCGTATAGCTCCAACGAATCGGGGCGTCACGAGGTGTACGTACGTCCCTACCCCAAGGTGGACGCTGGTCGTTGGCAAGTCTCGCAGGCCGGTGGCAGCTCACCACACTGGTCACATACGGGCCGAGAACTGTTCTATCAAAATGGGGTGCAGGCGCTCGTGGCCGTGGCCGTGGCCGTGGTGCCGGGCGTGACATTCACCTTGGGTGCGCAAGTCACGCTGTTCACGACGAGCGGGTTTACTAGCAGTACAGGAGGAAGTACCACCTACCTCTATTACGATGTCGCACCGGATGACAAACGGTTTGTGTTCTTCCGGAAGCTGACCGAGAACGGCGCCGTCAAAGTGGACCCCCTCGTGCAGGTGGTGAACTGGGGGGTGGAAGTCCGCGCCAAGCTCAAGGGGAAAACTCCGCAGTAGGCACGAGGGAGTCGCGTTAGTAGATGATTGTCAATTCGAGGGTGACCGCAGTTCATGAGGGGGACACCCGACGTTGACATGCACTGGTTTGCTCCCGACCGTGAGGGGGTGGTAGTGCAATGCGAGCGGGGTGCGACGAGGTAGGGGGAGCGCGACTCTCCACCGCAGCGTGACGAAACCGCGCAGAGGATGAATCAGTATGAACGCGCGCGCGCGAGGCGCGACGTCTTAGCTGGGCGACGGATGCCGCCACGGGCCCAAGTCATGGCTTGAGCGCGACGGCTTGACTTACTCACTGAATAGTTGATACTTGATGGGCGCGGCGATTTCCCGACTTGACGGGCCGCGCACGGGGTTCGCCCTGAGAATATCCGTCTAAGTCCCGTGCCCAACGGCCCGCGACGATTGTCGGGGCCGTTCGTGTTTTACGACAACTGAAGGACCCGGCCACCTGCGCCTCGGTGGCCACCATGAAGAGTGACGGCGAGAGCATCGGCTCGTTGACCCGTCCGCCATACCGTCGTCCTGCCCAACTCCGGGCACCACGGTGGCCCAGCCGACCGGCGTCGATCTGCGACACCGGAGCCATGTGCGAGCGAGGCGCGACCCCTTTCGAAAGGACTGCATCATGGAGCTCCAGCCCTCGCGTTACGAAAATGTCACCACGTCCGGAGAAATACTCCTTTCGCACCACCACATTGCGCTGTTGCACGGGCTGATGGATCGGCCAGAGGGCATTGCTCTGTCCACCGGTGACTGGCTGTTGGCATCGCTGCCCTACGGCAGGCGCTATCGGGACTACGTGTCGGTCGGGATGCTCCAGAAGGCCATTCGTACCATGCACCCATCGTGGGTTCACCGACACAAGGTTGGGCGCTGCATTCAGGCGACACTGCTCTCGCGTGGCCGTGCGATCATCGATCGTGATCTAGCGGCGCGCATCCGAGGGCGTGGTACGTATGACGGGTTGCCGAAGATCAGGCGGTGGTGAGGATGCTCACGTTGAAACGCACGCGCCCGGAATTCCGGACGCGGGCGTCGTCATTCAGGCGAAATCAGTTCGCTACTTGCCGCCCATCGTGATCATGCCAGTGCAGTCATGCCACTTGGCGAGCAACCTGAGTGTCGCCGAGATGCGTTCCGCTCAGGCGACGTACGACACCGGCACGCAGAACGGGCTTTTGCAGGGCACCGCGTTTCCGCGGCCAATGCGGCCGGACTCAGTGCAGCCCTAGCGTAAACTGTCGCAATCGTGCAGCATGATGGAGCACCCTGGGGGCGTTCCGATGTCCAAGAATGCAATCATGACGTGTGTGGGCCTTCTCACGCTGGCCGCGTGCGCGAGCGGCGGCGCGGTTCCGGCCGCGAGCAGTTCGCCGGCTGCGCAGCCAGCAGCCGTGCGCCGTGACGCCAGCGTCATCACCAAAGACGAGCTCAACGCGCCGTCCGTCCGTTCGCTGAACGTACTCGAAGCCATTCGCGTGCTCCGCCCCAACTTCCTGGTAAATCGCGGAACGCAGACGATTGTGACAGATGCCAATCGTGCCGTCACCGACGCGGAGTCTGGGCAGGTCCACGCGTCCATTGATGACAGCGGCGTGCTGTCCGTCGATGATCTCAAACGAATTCAGGCCGGAGCCGTGCTCGACATTCGCCTGCTCAGTATTGCGGCCGCCATGCAGCGCTTCGGCGCCACAGCCAAACAGGGTCCCGTCATTGTAGTACGCACGATGTAGGTCCATGTAGGCCGCGCTTCCCACTCCAACTGGATTGAGGTGCACAAATGCCAACACGGTTCGTTCGCGTTCTGCTAGCAGGCGCAGTCACACTGGCGCTATTCGCCGGAGGAGCTTCCACTGCGCTCGCGCAGGGGACAGTGATTTCCGGTCGTGTGCTGAGTGACGGTGGAACACCCCTCGTGGGTGCCACGCTTACACTCGGCGCCGCGGAAGTTGCCACGGTTAGTCGAGCGGACGGCACATATCGGCTGCAAGTGCCCGCAGGGCGCAGCGGGGCCGCGCAGCTCACCGCGCGTCGCCTCGGGTTCAAGCTGCTGCAGCAGCCGATCAATATTTCCGGCGCAGCGATGACCATGGACTTCACACTTGTCCCGACCGCGACCCAGCTGGTTGGCGTGACGGTAACGGCGCTCGGCATCCTCGCGGAAAAGGCGACGGTCGGGACGTCGCAGCAGACAGTGTCGAGCGCGGACCTGACGCGCACCGTGACGCCGAGCATCATCAGCTCGCTGTCCGGCAAGGTGAGCGGCGTGCAGATCAATCAATCGGGTAACATGGGCGGATCGTCGCGCATCGTCATTCGCGGCGCGGGATCCATCCTCGGGGAAAACCAGCCGTTGTTCATTGTTGACGGCATTCCGGTTTCCAATGCTGGATTCTCGACCGCGAGTGCCGGCGGTGGCCGCGACTACGGCTCTGCGGTGGCCGACCTCAATCCCGACGACATCGCCGAAGTCACGGTGCTCAAGGGACCGAACGCGGCGGCCCTCTACGGATCGCGAGCCACGAACGGCGCGGTGGTCATCACCACGAAGTCGGGTCGCGGCAGTTCGGTGCTCGACGGCGTCAAGTTCAATTTCACCACGCGCATCTCGAGCGACGCACCGTCGATCATGCCCAAGTACCAGAATCGCTATGGACAGGGCTTTGGCGGCGACTTCAAGTACGTGGACGGCGCCGGCAGCGGCGTCAACGACGGCGCCGACGAGTCGTGGGGGCCCATGCTCGACGGGCGGCTCATTGACCAGTTCTTCGGCAAGGCACAGCCCTGGATTGCCCACCCCAATAACGTCAAGGACTATTTCCAGAGTGGCAGCACGGTCTCGAACAATCTGAACATGGTGTCGTCGGGCAAGGCCACGGGGTCGCGCCTCTCGATTACCAAGGAAGACGTGAAAGGGCTCGTGCCGAATTCATCGATTGCGAAGCTCGCGGGCTCGCTCTCGGCGAACGCGGTCGTGAACAGCAAACTCACGCTCTCAGGATCGGCCCAGTACACGCAAACCAAGGGCATGAACCGCCCGGAGAACGGATACACCGAAGGCAATCCGTTCATGACGTTCACCTGGTTCGGTCGCCAGGTGGATGTGGGCATGCTCAAGAACAAGTATTACAACACGTCCAGCCCATACGGCTTCAGCGATGGCAGTCTCTTCAACTGGAACGACAACTACCATCGCAACCCGTATTGGCAGCAGTACGACAACGCGGCCCCGGATTCGCGCGAACACATCATTGGCCAGCTGACGGCGAACTACGCATTCACTCCGTGGCTCTCGGGCCTTCTGCGCACCGGGATGGACTCGTACCGGCAGACACAGGAAGAGCATTTCGCCGCGGGCAACATCGACCGGGCGGACCCGTCATTCAACGGTGGATTCACCTCGTCAACGGCGCGGGCGCAGGAAACGAACTTCGAGGGAATCGTCACGGCGCGGAAGACGCTCGGCAAGTTTGACTTCACCGTGAACGGCGGCGGAAACATTCGTCGCAATGACCGGAATGCCGCCGCCTTTTCCACGTCAGGCATCCTCGTGGAGGGCATCTACAACCTGTCCAATGCGGGCATCGCTCCGACGTTCACGAATAGCGAGAGCCACTCGGCCGTGAACTCTGTGTACGGGTCGGCGATCGCGACGTACGATCGCTGGTGGACGGTGGAAGTCACCGGCCGCAATGACTACTCCTCGACGCTGCCAAAGCAGAACTCGTCGTACTTCTACCCGTCGATCAACACCTCCATCGTGCTGTCCGACAAGTTTCCGGCGATCACACACAACCCCGTGCTGTCGTCGCTGAAGCTCCGTGCGGGCTACGCGAAGGTCGGCTCGGATGCCGGGCCATACCAGCTGCGGACGCTCTACAACGGATCGTCGAACAAGTTCAGCGGCCTGCCGCTCTACAGCCTGAGCAACACGTCGGCAAATCCGAACCTGAAACCCGAACGCACGACGAGCACAGAGGGCGGCGTGGAGTTCGCGCTCTTCGATGACCGGATCACGGTTGATGCGACCTACTTCCTCAAGACGACGCGCGACCAGATCATCCCGCTTACCATCGCGCCGGCCACAGGGTTCACGGCCACGACGATCAACGCCGGCCAGATCAGCAATCGCGGTTTTGAGGCGATGGTCTCGGCGCGGGTGTTCAAGCTTGCCAATGGGTTTCAGTGGACGACGTCGCTCAACTACTCGGCCGTCAAAAACAAGGTGGATGAACTCGCGCCCGGTCTGGCGACGATCATCGTCGGTTCGCAGTGGGGCACGAACATCGAGGCACGCGCCGGTCAGCCGTACGGCGCCATTTTCGGGTACGGATTCAAGCGCGACTCCGCCACACACCAACTGCTGCTCTCGGGCGGCTTCCCGCAGCGCGCCACCGCAAAGCAAGTGCTGGGCAATGTGAACCCGGACTGGAATGGCGGATGGTCGAACGAGTTCCACTATCGGAACTACTCGTTGAGCTTCCTGATCGACATGCAGCATGGCGGCCAAACCTTCTCTATCGGGAACTGGTGGGGCAACTACGCCGGCATTCTCGACAACACACTGAAGGGCCGCGAAGTGGACTGGGATAAGCCGGGTCTTACGGTCAAGGGAATCGACCAGGCCACCGGCAAGGCCAACACGACGGTCATTACGGCCGAGGACTACCAGCACTCCATTTACCCGATTGTGGAGCCGGCCATCCTCTCGACCGGCTTCGCCAAGTTGCGTGAAATGCGACTGGCGTACGAAGTGCCGAGCACCATGACCGCGCGGCTTAAGCTGTCGCAAATGAACATCGCACTCGTTGGGCGCAACCTGTACACGTGGACGTCGTTCCCGAACTACGACCCCGAGTACACGGCCAACTCCGGCAATGCCGGCAAGGGCTTCGAAATGGGTGCGTTGCCCTCGATGCGGTCCATCGGATTCAATATTGCGATCACGCCGTGACCATCAACCGGGAGAATGCACTCATGAATTTCAATCAGCTTTCGGTTGCGCTCGTCGCCGCCTCGTTGGCGGCCACCGCATGCAAGACCGACCTCACCGGGTTGAACACCAACCCGAACAGTCCGACCACCGCGCCGGCCGCCTCATTGTTCAGCAATGCAACGGCCGCAACACTGGGGCGGTGGAATGGATCAGGAAACACGCTGTCCATGACGTCGCTGTTCGCGCAGCACGTCGCGCAGGTGCAATACGTAGACGAGGACCGCGGGCATATCCGCCCGACGACCGTTGACGGCTTCTACTCGGGCGCCTACACCGCCGAGATGGAGGACTATCAAAAGGTCCAGGAGCAGGGGAAGGCGGCCAACAACGCCAACCTCTGGGGTCCGGCGGTCGTGATGCAGTCGTGGGTGTTCCAGAACGTGACGGACATCCTCGGCGACATTCCGTACAGCGAAGCGCTCAAGGGCGACGCCGGCGGATCGCTTCGGCCCAAGTACGATTCACAGAAGGACATCTACTATGGACTGCTCAAGACGCTGACCGACGCCGCGGTGGGCATGAAGGCGTCGACCGGCGACGGATTCGGCAGCGCCGACCTGATTTACAAGGGCGATGCGTCGAAGTGGGTGAAATTCGCCAACTCGCTCCGCGCGCGCCTCGCACTGCGCATGTCGAACGCCGATGCGGCCAAGGCGGCCGCGGAACTGTCGTCGGCGTTCGCGGGCGGCGTCATGACCTCCAATGCCGACAATGCGATGATGGCGTGGCCCGGCGACGGCGTCTTTGACAACCCGTGGGCGGCGAGCTTTGCGACGCGCGATGACCATCGCGTGTCGAAGACGCTGCTCGACACCATGAACGTTCTGGGTGACCCGCGCGTGAAGGTGTACGCGCAGCCCACGAAGGCCGACGCGACCAAGTACACGGGGCTGCAGAATGGAATGGACAACGTCACGGTGACGCCGTTCTTCAACACCACGTCCCGGCCTGGCGCGATTTTCTATCCCGGCATCACGACGTACGGCACCTTCGGCACTTCCGCGGGCAAGAAGACGCCGTCGTACATCCTGACCTACGCGGAGGTCGAGTTCATGGCGGCCGAAGCGGCCGAGCGAGGCCTTGGTGGACAGACCGGTGCGGCGGCGCACTACAACGCCGGCGTGACCGCCTCCATCAAGCAGTGGGGCGGTTCGGATGCGGCCGCGGCCGCCTATCTGGCGCAACCGGGCGTGGCCTACGTCGCTGGCGCCGAAGGCCTCAAGCGGATTGGCCTGCAGAAGTGGATCTCGCTGTTTACGCAGGGCACGGAAGCCTGGAGCGAGTGGCGTCGTACCGGCAATCCGGCGACGATCAAGATGGGCCCGTCCGCGTATCCGGACGTGCTGCAGGTTCCGCGCCGGCTGCTGTACCCGAGCAATGAGCAGTCGGTGAACGCCACGTCGCTGGCGGAAGCGATTGCCCGTCAGGGACCGGACTTGACCTCCACGCGCGTGTGGTGGAACAAGTAGCGGCTCAGATCGGATAGGAAGTACAGCGGGGCACTCCGGTCCAAGGGAGTGCCCCGCTTGTCATATTTCCCTCGTACCCTTTCCGGGAATCCCCACTGTGCGTCGCCTGAACACCATTATCTGCGCGATCCTCGCCGCCTGTGCCGCCGCCGCTTTTGTCGGCGCGCCGCTCGCTGCCCAATCCCCCTTCGACGGCCTTAAGGCCCGCTCCGTCGGCCCCGCCGTACTCGGCGGACGAATTCAGGATGTCGAAGTCGATCCGCGCGACAACGCCATCATTTATATCGGCGCCGCAGCGGGCGGCATCTGGAAGACGGTGAACCACGGCACCACGTGGACACCGATCTTCGAGGGCCAGCCCGACAACTCGTTCGGTGATCTCGCGATTTTCCCCGGCGACACGCGTATCATCTGGGCTGGCACCGGCGAGCAGAACAATCGCCAGAGCTCCACCTGGGGCAACGGCGTCTATCGCTCCACCGATGCGGGCGCCACGTGGAGCTTCGTGGGCCTCAAGGAATCGGCGGCGATTGGCCGCGTGCTGCTGCACCCCACTGATCCGAACATCGCATGGGTTGCGGCGATCGGAAATCTCTGGAAGCCAAACACCGAGCGCGGTCTCTTCAAGACCACGGACGCCGGGAAGACGTGGACCAAGTCGCTCTTTGTTGATTCCCTTACGGGCGTCACCGAAGTGGTGATGGACCCACGCGACCCGAATGTGCTCTTTGCCGTCAGTTATCAGCGACTCCGCAGCACCTTCGGGTTCAATGGCGGCGGTCCGGGCAGCGCATTCTGGAAGTCCACGGACGGCGGCACCTCGTGGCGGAAGATGGAAAGCGGCATCCCCGCTGGCGACAAAGGCCGCGGCGCGATTGCCATCGCCCGATCGAATCCAAACGTCATGATTGCGCTCGTCGAGCATCAGACGGGAACGGGCACCTATCGCTCGGAGGATGGCGGCGCCAACTGGCGTCGCGTGAGCGGATCAAATCCGCGGCCGATGTACTTCAGCAAGCCGTACATCGATCCGACGACGGACCAGCGCATCTACGAGCTGGGCGTGCAGCCCTCGAAGAGCGAAGACGGCGGCGCGACGTTCGAGACGATGCCCAACTCGCCGACGTACGACTTGGGCCTCAAGGACGATCACCACGTTCTCTGGATCGACCCGAGCAACAACAAGCACCTGCTGCTCGGCGGCGACGGCGGTCTGCACGAAAGCTGGGACATGGGCTACACGTACAGTCGCCTGAATAACTTCGCCATTGGCCAGTTCTATCGAATCGCGGTGGACGATCGCGATCCGTATTTCATCTACGGTGGCCTGCAGGACACGCACTCGTGGATGGGCCCGAGCGCCACAAAGCACTGGCTCGGCATCCTGAACGCCGACTGGAAGCAGATTGGCTTCAGCGACGGCACGGGGCAGGCGGTGGACAAGAAGGGCCATCGCTACGTGTACTCCACGTCAAGCGGCGGCAATATTGGCCGTGTAGATGCGCAGACTGGCGATCGTATGGAGATTCAGCCGGTGCCGCCGCAGGGCGAGCAGTATCGGTATGACTGGACTGCGCCCGTCGTCGCCTCGAAGCACACGGCTGGCACCGTCTACCTCGGCGCCAACAAACTGCTCATCTCGAAGGACTTCGGATCCACGTGGACGGCCACGAAGGATCTCACGCGCCAGATCAACCGTGACACGCTGCGCATGGCCGGCGTGCTGAACGCCGACATCAAACTCAGTCGCAACGACGGCGACAGCTACAGCGAAATCACCGCGATGGCCGAGTCGCCGATTGATCCGCTCGTACTGTGGGTGGGCACCGACGACGGCAACGTGCAGCTCTCGCAGGATGGCGGGAAAACCTGGGCCGAGCTGAGTTCGAAGATGTCCGGTGTGCCGAACCCGACGTTTGTCGATCGCATCGTGGCATCCGGCGCGACGCGCGGCACGGCGTTCGTGAGCTTTGACAATCACCGCATGGGTGATTTCACTCCGTACATCGTGCGCACGACGGACTTCGGCAAGACGTGGAAGATGGTGACGAACGGGATTCCGGCCGGCGCGTCAATGCGCAGTCTCGCGGAATACCCTGGGAAGGCGAACGTGCTCTTCGCGGGCACGGAGCGTTTTGTCTACTTCACGACGGACAGCGGCGCGAAGTGGACGAAGCTGACGTCCAATCTTCCCACTACGCGCTATGACGACATCGTCGTGCATCCGCGCACGAAGGACATCGTGTTCGGCACGCACGGCCGCAGCATCTGGGTGCTCGACAACGCGTCGCCATTCGCCGAGTGGACCGAAGCGATTGCGGCGAAGAAGTCGCACCTGTTCAACGTCGCGCGTGCGACGATCATCAGCTACTGGGCCGATGTGTCAACGGCGGCGCACAACATGTTCGCGGCGGAGAATCCGGCCGAAGGCGCCGTGTTCACCTATCACCTGAGCAGCGCGGCGCAAAGCGTGAAGTTCACGGTCACGAATGCGACGAGCCGCAAGATTCGCGAACTCACCGGTCCGACTACGGCCGGCACGCTGCATCGCGTGAACTGGGATCTTCGCTATCCGCCCGCAGCGGGTGGTGGTGGCTTCGGTGGCGGTGGCGGAGAAGAGGCAGGTGGCCCTCCGGCCGCGGCTGATCCGGCAGGTGGTGCCGCGGCAGGTGGTGGTCGCGGTGGCCGAGGCGGGCGCGCAGGCGGGGCAGGTGGCGCGGCACGCTTGCCGGCACTCCCGATTCCCGTGCACAACATCGGACCGCGCGGATTCTATGTATCGCCGGGCACGTACACGGTAACGATGGAAGTCGATGGCGAAAAGCAGACGCGCACCTTTGAAGTGCGCGCCGATCCCGAGATGATGGAGACGCTCGCTGACCATAAGGCGCGCGAGTCGTTCCTGATTGACGTGCAGGAGACGCAGGCGAAGCTCGAGGCGGCCACGACGGCGTTCCGCGCGAAGGTCACCGCGGCGACCGGCGCGGAGGCCACGCGCCTTGGTGCGCTCGCGACGAAGCTCGGACTCGCGGGTGGTGGAGGTCGTGGACGCGGCGGGCGCGGCGGTGGTGGGCCGGCTGCAGCACTCGGCGGCATGGCTGGTGCGTGGAACGGTAGCGGGGCACGCCACGGCGGTCTTGCCGCTCCGACCGGCACGCAGCGGGCTCAGCTCGCGGCAGCGAAGGTGGTACTGCTTGAACTCGAGAATGAGGTCGCGAAGAAGTAGCGGGGGTCTCGGCGCTAGCCAGGGTCTCGGCGCTAGCCAGGGTCTCGGCGCTATCGCGTGGGCGGACCACCGCCGGATGGCTCGGAAGTTTGGAGTGTGCGACAACTGCAACTGACTGGGGGAACTGCCACGACAGCGCGAGCCGTCAGTAGCAGTTCCCCCAGTTCGTTGTCGTTGCCGTTCCTGGCCGGGCGCCGAGAAATCCGGTAGTCTTTCCGGCCCTTGTCCGCACCAGCGCTAGCGCCGATACCTCAGAGGCTAGGGCGCTCTCTTGAGCAGCGCGTACCCCGAAAAGCGCTTGATCTTCGCGCGCATCCTCGCGGGGTAGAGCTTCGGGAGGAACTTCCAGTACGCCACCCAGATGGCGGTGTCGGATACGTTTGCGATGGTGCCAGTCGGCACAGTCATGCTACTGAAAGAGTGCGGCAGACTTGATGGTGACCTGCGCCACGCCCCACGCTAACGGAATGCCGACGACGAGCCACGCAATGATGCGCGGCCGCAACTCAAAAGTCTCGTCTCGCTCAGACACGCATCGGTCCGCGTTCAGGGTTGTAGTGGTGCGTTGCATGCACCGACTGCACTAACCAATTGGCCACGAACCCGACGACGAGGAGCCCGGCCATCAGGTACATCGTCGCGGAGTAGGCGTCGCCCTTCGCGACACCATGATTGATCTGGTATTCGCGGATGTAGTTCACGAGCACGGGGCCAGCGACACCGGCGAGCGACCAGGCCGTGAGCAGCCGCCCATGGATCGCTCCAACGTGCATTTCACCGAACTGGTCACGCAGGTACGCGGGAATCGTCGCGAACCCTCCGCCATACATCGACATGATTACACAGTAGAACGCGACAAAGAGCGTGGCATTCTCCATCCGTCCGGCGCTGGGCACAGAGGCGTAGAGTAACGCGCCCAGCGCGAAGTACACCATGTACGTGCGTCGGCGTCCGATGATGTCGGACGCTGACGACCAGACGAAACGTCCCGCCATGTTGGCCAGGCTGAGTAACCCAACGAAGCCAGCCGCCGCCTGAGCGGAAACGCC
Organism: Gemmatimonadota bacterium; assembly: GCA_026387935.1. GTDB lineage: Bacteria > Gemmatimonadota > Gemmatimonadetes > Gemmatimonadales > Gemmatimonadaceae > Fen-1231. Next base: position 12,771 of record JAPLKU010000009.1, read on the forward strand.
GCCCGGAAACATTTCCTGAATCATGGGCGACGCCTGGCCGAGCACGCCGATGCCGGCGGTGACGTTGAGGCAGAGGACGACCCAGAGGAGCCAGAACTGCGGCGTGCGGATCGCTTCGTTCACATGCACGTCTTTCGCCATCGGCCGACGCTCGGCGTTCGACCGTCCGGCGGGCGTACCAATGGTGGGCACGGCAGGCGTGGCACCAAACTCCGCCTTGCGCTTGGCCGTGTAGGAGGCGGGCAACCAGCCAGGCCCCGGTACTTGCACGGTGAACACACCGAACATCATGAACGCGAAGTAGAGAATACCCATGACGACGAACGCTTCCGCGACGCCGACGGAGGTACTCGACTTGAAGAAATCCATTAGTGCTACTGCGAGTGGCGAGCCGATCATCGCGCCCCCGCCGAAGCCCATGATGGCCAGCCCAGTGGCCATGCCGGGACGGTCAGGGAACCACTTGATGAGCGTCGAGACCGGCGCGATGTACCCGAGCCCGAGTCCAATGCCGCCGAGCACGCCGTAGCCGAGGTAGACGAGCCAGATTTGGTGGATCTGCACGCCGAGCGCGGCGACGAGGAATCCTCCGCCGAAACAGCTCGCCGACGCGAACATGGCTTTGCGCGGCCCGGCTTCTTCCAGCCAACGCCCGAAGGTGAACGCGGAAAGGCCAAGGAAGACGATCGCGACGGAGAATATCCAGCCAATGGTCGTCAGCTTCCAATCTTCGGGCACCGGCGCGGTGACGCCGAGAATCTTGGTGAGCGGCAGGTTGAATACGCTAAACGCGTAGGCCTGCCCAATGGAGAGGTGGATCGCGAGGGCGGCAGGCGGCACACGCCACCGGTCGTACCCGGGAGGCGCGATGCACCGCGAACGATCGAGAAAACCGGCAGCGCTCACGCGAGTGGTACTCCTTTCAACCACGGTGGGAGAACGAGGTTGGCGTGCGGAATCTCCGTGTGTGGACTGTCATATGGAAGGGGCAGGGTTCTAAGGCGTGGCCGCGCAGGGCCACCGAGTGAATTGTGAGATTCGCGGAGACGGCAACTACAGCTGCATTTTTGAAGGGGCGCGGGGATCAACCCGCGGTTCGCTGTTGCAGTTCCCAAGGCATTTGTCTTTCTCCGTGAAACTCCGTGCACCTCTCAGCGATTCTCAGCGGCCGCGCCTTTGTACTCTGCCTTGCGGCGATGCCGGTGGTCGCGCACGCCCAGGCGACTTCTCGAACCAAAATCGTCATGCTCGGCACCGGCACGCCGATTCCTGATCCCGATCGTTCCGGACCGTCAGTCGCAATTGTCGTCGACTCATTTGCCTATTTGTTCGACGCGGGCACGGGAGTCGTGCGCCGCGCCTCGGCGGCAGGGAAGGCCGGGATCACTGCGTTCCGGGCGCCCGGGCCGCGCGCGCAGCCCAATCCGCGGTTCGAGAAAATCTTCATCACACATCTGCACTCTGATCACACGATGGGGCTCGCCGACGCGATCTTCACGCCCTGGATTCAGGGGAAGCGTGATCCGGTGGACATCTATGGACCGTCCGGTCTCGAATACCTGGTACAAACGATTCTCGACGGTAACGCCGAGGACATTCGCGAGCGCGTGGCGTCGGCCGGTGGACCGTCGCGCGAGGGATGGCAGGCGAAGGTGCACGAAGTGGCACCCGGAGAAATCTTCAAGGACAGTCGCGTCACCGTGCGCGCATTCCAAGTGCCGCACAGCGACTGGCCCAATGCCTACGGCTATCGCATCGACACGCCCGATCGTTCGATCGTCATTTCGGGCGATACGCGGTCGTCGAACGCCGTTGCCGACGCCTGCCACGGCTGCGATGTGTTGATTCACGAAGTGTTCTCGGACTCCGGGTTTTTCGCCAGCGTGCCGGCGGCGCGGCAGCCGTATCACCGCGCGGCGCACACGGGCGCCGCGGCCGTGGGGAGCATCGCGAGTCGGGCGCGCGCGAAGCTGCTCGTACTGACGCACCAGTTGTTTTTCGGGGCGAGCGAAGAGCAGCTCCTGCGCGAGGTGCGGAGCACGTTCGCGGGAAAGGTCGTGAGTGGGAAAGATCTGGACGTGTACTGAGTAGCGCGTAGCGACAACAGCGCCTGCCCCGCGTGCCGGGTACGCAAAACTCACGACGCGGTATCCGGTACTCGCCGTTTGCACGCAGTAGATCCGCCCGTTAGGGTTGGAGGAGTAAGCCGCCAGGGGTGCCGCGATTCGCGCGGCTGAGATCACACCCTGGAACCTGATCCGGTTAACACCGGCGGAGGGAGAGCGGTATGACGCACACTCGCGTTATTTCTAATTCGTGTATTGGTGTCCTGCGCGTTCTTGTTCTCGCGGTTTCGGCCGCGAGCGCAACGGCGAACGCACAGCGCGGAGTCACGCCCGCGCCGCGCGACACTGCAACGTCGACACCCATTTCCACTCGGCGCGACTCACTCGAGTCCGTCATTGTGCGCGCCACACGCACGCCCACCGCGCCAATGGCGGCGAAGCAGACCATCACGCGCGAGCAGCTCCAGCACAGCGCCGCTGGGCAGGACGCGCCGCTGGTGCTGGCCTCAACGCCGTCCGCGACGGTGTACTCTGAGGCTGGCGGATACTCCGGTTACAGCTACATCCGCCTTCGCGGAATCGACCAGACGCGCCTCAACATCACAATCGACGGCGTGCCGCTCAACGATCCTGAGGATCAGGTGCTCTACTTCTCCAACGTGCCCGATTTCATGGGGAGCATCGGCTCTGTGGATGTGGTCCGGGGCGTTGGCGCGAGCACCTTCGGCACGGCGTCGTATGCCGGCTCGCTGAACTTTCAGTCGGTGCCACTCGCAACCACTCCGCGTGCGGGGCAGGTCGAGTTCACCGGCGGCTCATTTGGCACCTGGCGCACCAGCGTGCAGGGCGCGACCGGCGTGAGCACAAATGGCTTCGCTGCGCACGGACGTTTCAGCCGCCAGGGTACGTCGGGCTACCGCGATCACTCTGGTAACGATTCGTGGTCGAGTTTCGGCTCGGCTGGCTGGTTCAGCGATCGCGACGCACTCAAGATGACGGCCTTCGCCGGGAGTTCCGGCACGCGCCTCGCCTACTACGCCGCGTCAGAGGACGAACTCAAGGTCAATCGCCGGGCCAATCCCCTCACCGATCAGGAAGGCGACCGGTTCCATCAGGAGATGGTCAGCCTCCAGTACGCGCGCGCGCTCACTTCGCAGCTCAACGCGACCGTCATGACCTACCGGAACTCGGCGGCGGGCACCTATGACGTCAGCTATGGACCGTCCGCGAGTGGGAAGGGACTCGACATCGCGAACTATGGCCTCGCACATGTCTGGTACGGCGCGACGGCTGCGATCACCTGGAGCGCATCGGATATCTCCGTTGCCGCGGGCGCAACGGCCACTGATTACCACCGCGATCACTGGTTGGCGATGCGGCCAACGCTCACCAACCGCGACTACACGAACATTGGCGTCAAGCGTGACGCCGCCGGCTTCGTAAAGCTCTCATGGGATCGCGGCCCGCTGCGTGTCGGCGCCGACCTCAACCTTCGTCACGCCGATTTCCGATACCACCCATCGAGCGGTGCCGGAATTCCGGCCCTGGTGGTCAGCTGGAACTTTGCGAATCCGCGTGCCGGCGTGACGTGGACGGCGTCGCCGTCGGTCTCGCTCTACGCCACCGCTGCCCGAACGCTTCGCGAACCGTCGCGCGGCGACATGCTTTCCGGCGCCGATGACATCAACAGCGGCAATGTCGCGGGACTGCTCCCGCTGACGCGCGTACACCCGGAAGAAGTGAACGACTACGAAGCCGGCCTCGTCTGGCGCGGGACGTCGGCATCGCTCACGACGAATCTGTTCGACATGGAGTTCCACAACGAGATCGCGCCAATCGGTGCACTGAGCGGGACCGGCAGTCCGCTCCGCAAGAATGTTCCGGGAAGCCATCGCCGCGGCATCGAACTCGACGGCTCGTATCGCCTCGGTGGCCTCGGCATGCTCACCGGCAACATCGCGTTCATGGACGCGAAGATCGACACTTACGCCGACGTCGCGAACGCCGTCACCTACCACAACGTCGCGCCCGTGGCCACGTCGCCGGTGTTGGCGAACATTCGCTGGGAGGTGCCAGTGTCAGGAGCGTGGAGCGCCGCCATTATCGGCCGCTACGTGGACAAAGCGCATCTCGCCAACGACGGCAACAACGCGCTCGTGACGCCGGCCTACACGCTCGTGGATCTCGCACTGCGCTACACGCGAGGGATGAGCGAGCTTCGGGTTGAGCTCAACAATGCGCTTGACGCCAACGCGTACGGTGGCGGCTACGCCGACGGCACGAAGCGCTACTTCTATCCGATTGCGACTCGCAACGTGCTGGTGACGGTCAAGCTGGCGACCGGAGGGGCCCGCTAGAACTCGTTTCGCAACGGCCGCGCTCGACTACGGTCTCGGCGCTAACGCGGGTGCGGAACACCGCCGGATGGCTCGGATGTTTCGAGTGCACGACTACGCCAAATACTTGGGGGAAACGACAACGACGACTTCAGTCCACGCTGTGGTTGTAGTCCTCCCAAGTGTTTGCTTTTTCCTCGTCGTCGGCTGGAAACTTCCGCATCGTCCGGCCCTTGTCCGCTCACGCGATAGCGCCGAGACCCGTATGGGAGCCGGCTCAGGCCTTCTCGGGCACGAACACCCGCGCCACGCTCCGCGCCACGCTCCGCGCCACGATCGCCGAACACACAGCGAGCAGGCCCGCGAACGACAGCGTGAGCACGTACACCGCGATCGGTTTGATCTGGAGTACGCCACCGAGTGTGGCCGCCACGGTGCCCACGGGGCCACGTGCTGCGTCGTACACGAGAATCACGGCCCACGACAGCATGCCGCCAATGCCGGCGACAAGTGGGCCACCGCGGTCGCGGTGCGTGATCGCGCCAAAGACCGCTGCCGCAATGGGCAGCGCCCACCAGCCAATCGCGCTTGCGGCTCCGAACGCGATGGTGACGACTAGTATGCGCCAGGTGAGTTGCATGGTGAGCATGTTCACGGTGCCCTCCGCAGTTCCAGCCGCGACGACGTAATCGCGCCCTGCAGATCATTCGCCGTTCGCGGGAAGCGCAGCGAATCAAGTGCGCCGGCGCTCCAGCGGCCGAGCAGGTCGGTGTAGCGCGGACTGATCGGGTTGCCCGACTGTCCGCCGGGGTAGATGCCCCACGCCTGCACTTCATCACCGAGCTCGACCACCATGCGCCAACTCGCGCCATGATTGCCGTCGCCTGATGACGGACTCACGGAGCCCGGCCCGCCCTGAATGGGAACTTCGCGCCTCGAGAGCGCGGGAATGCCGAGCAGGTGACGCACGAGCGCGTGACGTGACTTGCCCCATTCCCACGCCGGCCCCGGTGGACCCAGTCGCTCACTCACGCGGCGCCACGCGGCCGTGACGCTCGCGCGTATGATGTCGTCCCGGCGCTCGCGCGCATCAGGCGTTGACCGATCGTCCCACCACGGGCTGTCGGGGTCCTGCATCAGTTCGAGCAGGATCATATTCTGCGGCGTGTCGGCACGGCGCGGGCGATCACCGGGCTTTGCCGCTGGCAAGGCGAGTTCGTCCCAGGTGCGCGACGACATTTCGGAGAGGATCGCCTCGTAGAGCACGGCCGAGGTATTGCTCTCCACGAGCCGGCCGTCCCACTCCTTGAGCACTGCCTGGGCGCGCGCCAGCGTCGTGTCACGCGTGCTCGCGGCGGCAATGGCTTCAATGATCGCCGGGAGGAAATACTTCGTCTGCGCGCTGACCGGATCGGTCTGCATCCGCCGCATGGCATCGGGCGTCACCGCCGAATCGGCGCGGAGCATTTCATTGATGCGCAGGGCGCGCCAGGGCGACGGCCAGTCCCATCCGAAGTAGCGCGGGTCTACGCGCGGATCCTTCGGCTGCTGGTTTGCCGATACCACAAATCCCTGCGATGGATCGTACGCCTGCGGATACTCCGATGGCTTCCACCAGCCCTGCCAGTCATTCGCACTCTTGCTGCCATCCACCAGCAGGTCACCGCGCTCGGCGGTGCGCGAACGAACGGGGAAGTGTCCGGTGGAGCGCAGCGCGATGTGTCCGCCTCGATCGGCAGAGACGATGTTCTGTGCGGGCCAGACGAACGAGTTGGTCGCCTCCCAGAGCTCTTTCACGCTGCCGGCGCGCGCCGCTCCGAGGAAAGGTGCAATCGCGTCGCTGGCGTCGGTAACGGTCCATCGGCGCGACACCCAGGCGTTGCCGGCCTTCAGCATCGGTCCGCGGTGCGTATGGTAGATCGTGTCGGTGGCGAGCGTGTTGCCGTTCTTACCGCGAATCACCTCAATACGACTCGTCAGCGGGCGCCAGGCATTGTCCACCTTGTACTTCGTCGGACGCGCGGGGTCATCCACGGTCTCGATGAAATAGTCAGCGACATCCGCGCCGGTGTTGGTCACGCTCCACGCCACGTTGCGCGTGAACCCGATGGGCGGCAGTGGCGCGCCAATCAGCGTCACGCCGTACACATCGAGCGAGTCCTTCACGACGATGTGCGCCTGATACCAGATGGAGGGCAGCGACAGCGCGAGGTGCGGATCGCCGGCGAGGAGTGCCTTCCCACTGGCACTTCGCTTCGGCGACACCGCCCAGTTGTTACTGCCGACGGCGACGTCGTCGAGTTGATCGTCGGCGCGGAAGTTCGCCACGCCCTCGAATAGTTCGCCTGCGCCCGTGCCGGCGAGTGTCGCGAACGCCTCGCGCACGGCCATTGCCGTTCTGGCCCTCGCGGTATCACCTGCCACGGGAGGCGGAATCTTTCGAAAGTCGAATCGTGGCGCACGCTGGCCGTTCGGCTGAATGGGCTCCTGAATCGGATTGTCTCGCGGGAAGAGCGCGTCGGTTGCCGCGCGGCCCACGAGTGCCTCAATCGCGTCGCGGCGGACTTCGCCGTCCGAATAGCCGAGCGTCAGGCCCATCCGCGCGAAGAGATATGCGGTGTATTTCGACTCCCACCGCTGCGGTTTGGCACCCAGCAAGCGGAACTCGAAGGGCAGTTCGTCGGACGACATCGCGCTCATGTACGCATTCACGCCCTGCGCGTATGCCTCGCCGAGCACCTTCGCGACGGCGTCCTTGGGAAGTGCGTCGTATCCCGACGTGGCGGCGGCGGCGGCGAGGCCCTGCGCGCGTGCTTCACGGTCCAGGGGCAGGGCACGGTCGCCAACGAGCTCCGCGAGCGTGCCGGCCACGGCGCGCGTCTGCACTTCCATCTGAAAGAGTCGGTCGCGCGCGTGCACGTATCCAAGTGCGCGCGCCGCATCGGTCAGCGATCCGGCGAAAATGTGCGGCACGCCGTGGTCGTCGAATCGCACATCGACGCCCGCGCCGAGCCCGGGAATGGTCGCTGCCGACTGTGCAGCGGGCTCCGCGGTTCGCGCGAGCGCCCAGACGCCATGCACCGGATCGAGCAGCGGTCCCAGCGGCGGTGCGCCGGCGATGGGTCGGAGCCCGACATAGAGCGCGCCGGTCAGAATGACCGTGGCCAGGGCAACCGTGATTGGCGACGTAGGGCGATTCGGCACGATGGCCGCAAACTATTGCCGGGAAACCCGACGTCAAAATTGAAGGGCCTCGGCGCTATCGCCGGGTGGCGGACAAGGACCGGACGAATCGGAAGTTTCGAGCCGGTGACAACGCCAAGTACACAATGACTGGGTGAACTGCCACGATCCCCTGTGCCGCTGTGGTTGTAGTTCCCCCAAGCCCTTTCCAGTTGTGGTGCCCACGAAACGTCCGCCCCGTCCGGCAGTGTTCCGCACCCGCGATAGCGCCGAGACCCATCCAGCCCCCATTCACACCGCCCGGCCAGCCCCTAGCGGCGGTACATCTACTTATACGAACTTTGCAGTTGCTGGGGGGGGGGGGGGGGGGGGGGGGGGGGGGGGGGGGGGGGGGGGGGGG
>JAPLKU010000012.1 GCA_026387935.1 Gemmatimonadota bacterium
CCCCCCCCCCCCCCCACCGCACTGAGGGAGAAGTCCATGATTTCCAAGCTCCACAGCTCGCTCGCACGGGCTCTGGTCAGCGTTGGCGTGCTGCTGCTGGTCGCAGGAGCCCCGCTCTTCGCCCAGGGCGCCGTTACCGGCCGGGTCGTCTCCGCGGAGGGCAAGCTGCCTCTGGGTGACGTACAAATCCTCGTTGAAGGGACCTCGATTGTCGCCGTCACCAACGCCGATGGCCGGTTCACCCTCCGGAATATTCCGGTCGGTCCGCGCGAACTCCGCGCCTTCCGCGTCGGCTACACGCCGCAGAAGAAGAAGGTCGACATCGGCAGTGGCCAGACGGCCTCGATGGATTTCGACATGATCGCGGCCATCGTGAAGCTCCAGGAGGTCGTCACGACGGCCACCGGCGAGCAGCGTCGCGTTGAGCTGGGCCACACGGTGGCCACAGTTGACGTGGCCAAGAAGATGGGCGAGGCGCCGATCAAGAACTTCGGTGACCTGCTCGTCGCCAAGGCCCCGGGCGTGCAGGTGCTCCCGGCCAACATGACGGGTGGTGGCAGCCGCGTCCGCATTCGCGGCACGAGTTCCATCTCCCTCTCCAACGATCCGATCTACATCATCGACGGCATCCGCATGACGAGCACGTCGGCGGGCGGCATTGGCGTGGGTGGCACCGCCCCGAGCCGCGTGAACGACATCAACCCCAGCGAAATCGAGAACATCGAAATCGTGAAGGGTCCGTCGGCCGCATCGCTGTACGGCACGGACGCTGCCAACGGCGTCATCGTGATCACCACCAAGCGTGGTCGCGCCGGCCGGACGAACTGGAATACGTTCGCCGAGCATGGCCAGATCTCGGACCCGAATACGTACCCGGGCATGTACGCCCTGCTCGGCAAGACGCCGGGCACGACGACGCAGCGCCGTTGCTTCCTCCGCGAAGTCGCGGCGGGCACCTGCACGGTGGACAGCGCCACGTCGGTAAATGTCTACAAGCGTCAGGACCTGACGCCCATCAAGCTGGGCGCGCGTGACCAATACGGCGTCCAGGTGAATGGCGGCACGGAAGCGACGCGCTACTTCATGTCGATGGATCTGCAGAAGGAAACGGGACCGTTCGGACTCCCGGCCTTCAACAAGACGCGCTTCGATTCAATGAAGATCATGATCACGGACAACATGCGCCGTCCGAGCCAGCTGGAGCAGGGCTCGTTCCGCACGAACGTGAATGCGTCGCTCTCGCAGAACCTCGACATCGGCGTCACGAGCGCGTTCACGCGGCTCGAGCAGCGCCTGCCGCAGGTGGACAACAACGTCAATAGCTTCTGGTACAACGGCATGGTCGGCCCGGGCTTCACGGGCGCTGGTCCGGGGTACACCGGCACCGGTTCGCTTGGCCAGCCGCTGATGGGCTATGCCAGCTTTACGCCCGGTGAAATCTTCCAGCGTTTGGCCACGCAGGGCATCCAGCGGATGATTCTTGGTACGAACATCAACTGGCGTCCTCTCAACTGGCTCGCGGCCCGTGCCGACCTCGGCATGGACCTCACGGACCGCACCGACTATGGCTTGCAGCGCTTCGCTGAAGGCCCGGACTTCGGTACGCAACGTCAGGGCACGGTCACGGATTCGCGCGGCAACACACGTAACCTGTCGGCCAACCTCAACAGCACCATGACGTGGGTGCCGCGCCCGTGGCTGAACTCGAAGCTCACGATTGGCACGCAGTACGTGAACTTCAACAACTACACGAACAGCGCCGGCGGCGCGATTCTCCCGCCGGGCGCACAGAACGCCGGCCAGGCGACGACGCCAAACGTCTCGCAGGGCACGACGCTCTCCAACACCCTCGGCCTCTTTGCCGAAGAAGCCGTAGCGCTGTACGACCGGCTCTGGCTGACGGCCGGTATTCGCACGGACCAGAACAGCGCCTTCGGCGCCAACTTTTCTCGCGTCTACTACCCGAAAGTTTCGGCGTCATGGATGATGTCGGACGAAGAGTGGTTCCCAAAAAAGATTCCGCTTCTCAGCACGTTCCGTCTCCGCTCGGCATATGGTTTCGCAGGCCAGCAGCCTGGCGCCAACGACGCGCTCCGGACGTTCGCGACGACGGCCACAAGCATTGGCGGGACGGATATCGGCGGTCTGCTCTCGAGCGCACTCGGCAATGCCGACATCAAGCCCGAGCGCACGCGTGAGTTCGAAGGTGGTTTCGAGGCCAAGATGTGGGACAACCGTATCAACTTCGACTTCACCTATTACAACAAGAAGAACACGGACCAGCTGTTCAGCCTCCCGATTGCCGGCTCAGCTGGCACGGCCGCGACGACGATCCTGATGAACCTGGGCGCCACGCAGAACACCGGCGTGGAATTCCTGGTCAACGCCCAGATTCTCGATTCGCGCAACTTCGGCTGGGACCTCACGGTTTCCGCATCGAAGAACGCGAACAAGCTCATCACGCTCGGCAAGAAGCCAAATGGCGACACGATTCCGTCCATCGGCGTGAACACGACGGTGCAGCAGCGCAACGGTCTCCCGATCTACAGCTACTGGTCGCGACCGTACAGCTATACCGATCCGAACAAGGATGGGCTCCTGACGTCGACGGATATCATTGTAGACACGACCTGGAAGCCGAAGGGCTATTCGCAGCCGCGTGATGAAATCTCGATCACGAACGGCGTCGAACTCTTCGGTCGACGCCTGCGCCTCACGGCACTTGCCGACTACAAGGGCGGATCGGTGCTCTTCAACAATGAAGAAGGGTTCCTTTGCCAGCAGTCCACGTCCTGCCCGTACACGTCGAGCCTGAATCCGTCCGTGGCGAACCAGGCTCGCGCGTTGGCCTATCGCGATCAGGGTACGCTCAATACGGCGTGGGGATTCATGGAGCCGCTGCAGTTCTGGCGTCTGCGTGAAATCTCGGCGGTATACACGATTCCCGATCGCTTCGCGCAACGCTGGTTCCACGCAGCGAGCGCGAACGTCAACATGGCCGTGCGCAACATCAAGGTCTGGACGGCGTACTCAGGCGTGGATCCGGAAGCGAACTACGGGCAGGGCGATACGCAGCAGACGCTGCTCACCGCCGGACCTCCGCGGTACGTGAACTTCCGTCTCAACCTCCGTTACTAATCCCTCGACCGAGACCATACCGATGACTATTGCCAGAAATCGCATGGGTCGGGCTTTGACGCTCACCCTCACCGCGTTCCTGCTCACTGCGATTCCCAGCTGTGAACAGGTTCGTGGTAACCTGCTCGAAGCGATCGATCCCGACCTGATTCTTCCGATTACGATCAGCACGCCAGAAGCAGCTGACGCACTTCGTGTCGGACAGATCGCTCGCATCCGTGGTATCACCGCGGGCGGCGAAGGCGTCTGGATGCTCGGCGGTTTGTTGACCGACGAGTGGAAGTCCAGCGACACCTTCTCGCAGCGCAATGAGACCGACCAGCGTTTCATTCAAGAGTCGAATGGAAACGTGCAGTCGATGTACAAGGCGCTGCACCGTCTCCGCACCACCGGACACGAGGCGCTCAATGCGTTGAACAAATACAAGCCGTCGCCCGCGTGGGGCCTCGGCCAGATGTACCTGGGCATGGGCATGGGCGAGATGATGCTCGCAGAGAACTTCTGCAACGGTATCCCGCTGGGCGATGGATCGAGCGGTGCGCCGGTCTATGGTCCGCCGCTCTCGAATGCCGCGATTCTTGCCATCGCGTTGGCCCACCTCGACTCAGCGATCAATCTCGCGCTGCCGGCGACGGATGCCAACGCGGTCATTCTTTCCAACATCGCCCGCATTCACAAGGCGCGTGTCCAGGTCGACCTTGGACAGTTCAACGCGGCCGCGGCGACGGTGGCTGGTATTCCGACGTCCATGGGCGAAGTGCTCGTGACGTATTCGCTGACATCAGGCGACAATCAAGTTTGGTCGCTCAACACCAGCGCAAAACGCTGGACAGTGGGCGACAGCGTGGACGCAGCGGGGCGCATTGCCAATGCGATTCCGTTCGCTTCCATGAACGACACCCGCGTTCGCGTGACGGGCTCCACGCTCGGCACGTCGTCGCTGGGTCGCGGATTTGACGCCACCACGAACCTCGTGGCGCAGAGCTTCTACGGCCGCAGCGACGGCGCCTACCTTGCGACCGGCATTGATGCCCGCCTCATCGAGGCCGAAGCCCGCCTGCAGGCGCAGGACATTCCGGGGATGATGACCATCCTCAATGCGCTGCGCACCGCAGTGCAGAAGCTGGCACCGAACTACAGCACGGTCACGATGACGGCGCTTGCCAACCCGGCTACCCAGTCGGACGCGGTGAACCTGTTCTTCCGCGAAAAGGCGCTCTGGCAGTTCAGCCGCGGTTTCCGGGTGAACGACCTTCGCCGAATGATCCGTCAGTACGGTCGCACGCAGGACCAGGTGTTCCCGACGGGCATCTTCTTCAAGTCGGGAACGCCGTACGGGGTGGACGTGAACTTCCCCGTGACGACGGACGAGTACAACAACCCGGAGTTCAAGGGTTGCACGGATCGTAAGGCCTAGATCCGGTTTGGTTTGAGAGCAGAGCGGCGGTCCGAAGTTCGGGCCGCCGCTCTGTCTTTTAAGCTGGGGTCTCGGCGCTATCGAAGCGCGGCGGTCCACGCCGCACCGTACTCCCGCACGATGTCACCCGCGGGCCGGATGTCGAAAATACCGGCCACTGACTTTCCCGCCTGCCAATATTCCGCTGCCTTTTCGTCGTGCAGGCTTGCCTTGAGCGCCATGCCGCCGCGCAGGGCGTAGATCATGCGCATCCAGTGCTTGGTCTTGCGGCCACGCAGCATCCAGCGCGCAAACGGCCCTGCGCGCGTGCCCGTGCGCTTGATCCAGGCATTGTTGATCACCGCGACGGGGACGCCGGTAAGCCGCTCGGTGAGGACGATATCGTCTTCGTCCGCATCCAGGATCGCCTGTTTGTAGGCCTGGCTCGTTTTGCACTCCGTGGTCGCAATGAAGCGCGTGCCGAGCTGCACGGCGGCGTAGCCGAGTTTCATTAGATGTACGTACTCGGCCGCCGTTCCCACGCCGCCAGCGGCGACTACCGGCTTCCCGAGCGGCGCGAGTGATTCGATCAGCTGCTCAGGGGTCTGCGGCCCGGCGTGGCCGCCAGCGCGACTGTTCACCGCGATCAGGCCGTCCACGCCACTGTCGATGGCCTTGCCGGCCCATTTGGCGTCCACCACGTCATGATAGACCGCGCCGCCCACAGAGTGCACGCGGTCCACCACCCAGCGCGGCTTGCCGAGTGAGGTGACGAAGAACCGGACGCCCTCTTCGAGGGCGATGTCCACCCAGCGGATCATCCGCTCGTGATACGATTGCGACGACTGCTCGATGAGTGCGTTGAATCCGATCGGCTTGTTGGTGAGCTGCTTGATGTAGCGCAGGCCGGCGCGATACTCGTGGCCATGCACATAGGTAAGCGAGACCGGCTGTACGACTCCGATTCCGCCGGCCTCAGACACCGCGGCCACGAGTTCGGGGTTGCTACAGGGGTACATCGCGCCGCCGATGATTGGATACTTGATACCGAGCGTCTTGCAGAAGGACAACGGCGAGTTGACGGTTGACGGTTGACGGTCAACGGCCAACGGTGTGTGCGGATCGGTCATTTGTTCGGACCCAGGCGCCAGGTGACGACGGCTTTCGCAACCACATCGCCGGCTTCGTCGCGCACCTCGGCCACGAAATCGTGCTCGGCTTCCACGGAGAGGTCTGGCAGGGCAGTCTTCGCCTCGGCGGTGATCACGCCACGGGCCTTCTTGAAGTACTCGAGTCGCATCTTGGTGACGATGCCGCGGTAGCCGGCCGGGAGCGCGGTGCTCATGGCTGCGCCGCTTGCGAACTCGGCGACGTTGGCGATGGCAATGGCGTGAATGGAGCCGATGTGCTGTTCGAGGCGACGGCGCTGTTTGATGGAAATGCGCGCGTGCCCGGGTTCGAGCGATTCCACGCGCGGCCAGACGGAACCCGTGTAGGGAATCATCCAGCGCACGAGGCAGGCGAAGAAGAATCGTCCGCCCGGCAATGGCTCGAGCGTTCGCCAGGCGCGGAGGAGTCGTTCGCCGGCGGAGGGTTTTGGAGCCATGCCCAAAAGTACAACTGCTACAGCGGAACCGCGGAGACTCGCGGAGACGACAACGGCAACCACTGGGGGAACTACCGCGCGCCGAAGCTAAATTGGGTGGCATGACAGATCTGAAACCGCCGGTTGCAAAGCGAGTCCCGACGACGACCGTCCTCCACGGGGAGGTGCGCGCCGACGACTACGCCTGGCTGCGCGACAAGACCAATCCCGAGGTGATCGCCTACCTCGAGGCGGAGAACGCGTATACCACGGCGGTGATGGCGCCCACGGAGCCGCTGCAAAAGCAGCTCTACGACGAAATACTCGGCCGCATCAAAGAAGACGATTCGCGCCCGCCGGTGAAGCGTGGCGACTGGCACTATTACGCGCGCACCGAGCAGGGGAAGGCGTACCCGATCTACTGTCGCAAGCATCTGACGCTTGATGCGCACGAAGAAATCTTCTTCGACCAGAACGAGGCGGCCAAGGGACTCGAGTTCTACCAACTCGGCGGATTCGAGGTGAGTCCCGATCACCGGCACCTCGCGCTGCTCGTGGACACGTCGGGCTATGAGGAGTTCACGCTCCGCGTGCTGGACCTGACGACGCGCGAGTGGCTCCCCGATGCCATCGAGAAACTCGGCTTCGGGCTCGCCTGGGCGAGTGACAATGCCACGGTGTTCTATATCACCAGCGATGCGGCCAAGCGCGGCAATCAGGTGTGGCGCCACCGGTTACGCACGGAACGCTCGGCCGATGCATCGGTGTACCTCGACGACGACGTGCTCTACAACGTGGGTGTTGGGCGGTCACGGAATGGGGGGTGGATTCATCTGGTGAGTGGCAGTTTCTCGAGCGGTGAAACGTGGCTGCTCAATGCGCACAACCCCGAGAGCGCACCGGTGCTCGTACGAAAGCGCGAGAGGGACGTCGAGTACGACGTCACGCCCGGTAACGACTGGCTGTACCTGCTCACGAACCTGGACGGCGCAAAGAACTTCAAGGTGATGCGGGCGCCCCTCGCGACGCCCGGCGAGTGGAGTGAATGGCTGCCACATCGTGCTGACGTATTTGTCGAGGGCGTGGATGTGTTCGCGAACCACCTCGTGGTGCTGGAACGGCATGGCGGATTGAGGAAAGTCCGCGTGATGATGCTGGCATCCGGGGATGACCACTATGTGGAGTTCCCCGAGGCGGCGTATGGCGTCAACCTCGGCTCCAACCCCGAGTTCGATACCGCGCTGCTGCGGTTCACCTATTCATCGTTGGTGACGCCGGACTCCGTCTACGACTACGACGTGCGCACGCGCGAGCGTGTGCTGCTCAAGCGCGACGAAGTGCTCGGCGGGTACGATCCCTCGCTGTACGCCGTGGAGCGGCTCATGGCGCCGGCGCGCGATGGTGTGATGGTGCCGCTCTCGCTCGTGTACAAGAAGCCGCTGGTGCGCGACGCCAAGCGGCCGCTGTTGCTGTATGCGTACGGCTCGTACGGCTACACCATGGAACCGACGTTCAGCTCCATGCGGCTGTCGCTGCTCGACCGCGGCTTCGTGTACGCCATTGCGCACATCCGGGGCGGACAGGAGATGGGGCGCGGCTGGTATGACGACGGCAAGATGATGAAGAAGCTGAACACCTTCTACGACTTCATCGACTGCGCCGAGTATCTGGTGCGCGAGCAGTACACCGCGTCTGACCGGCTGGTGGCGCACGGTGGGAGCGCGGGTGGCCTCCTGATGGGCGCCATTGCCAATCTGCGCCCGGACCTTTGGCGCGCCGTAGTGGCGGACGTGCCGTTTGTGGATGTGATCAACACGATGCTCGATGAATCCATTCCGCTCACGGCGCAGGAATGGGAGCAATGGGGAAACCCGAAAACCCAAGAACACTATGCGTATATGCGGAGGTACTCGCCCTACGACAACGTGGAGGCCAAGGTCTATCCGCGAATGCTCGTTACGAGTGGCATTAATGATCCGCGAGTGGCGTTCTGGGAACCGGTGAAGTGGATCGCCAAGCTCCGGACACTCAAGACCGATGACAACACCCTGCTGCTCAAGATGGAGATGGGCTCCGGGCATGGTGGCGCGTCGGGGCGTTACGAACGCATCAAGGAGCAGGCGTTCCGGTATGCGTTTATGGTGAGGCAGGGCGGGGCAGCGTAGCAGCGCCCTGAAACAAAAACGGCCCCGGCAGACCGCCGGGGCGTTCTACCGCGGCGTGCAGCTCGATTTCACCCGGCCGTGGAAACCCACGGATAACTCCCATATCGAATCGTTTAACGGGCGCTTTCGCGACGAGTGCTTGAACGTGCACCAGTTCCTGTCGATCGGCCACCTGACCCCGAACGAATTCACGATCCACGGCCAGGTCCACGGACCCAAGCCAGTGGGCTCACTCTAGCGCGAAGTGTCTCCTTTCGGGACCAACGTCAAAGGTCCTCGGGGCGCTGTCGTTAAGCCATATTTCAGGGATGACCGCCCCTGATTTTTCAGCCAAGAACAACTTCATTCGCGAAATGGTGGCCGCCGACGTCGAGTCCGGGCGCTATGGCCGCGGCGTAGCGACGCGCTTTCCCCCTGAGCCGAACGGCTTCCTGCACATTGGGCACGCGAAGTCCATCTGCCTGAACTTCGGGATTGCCAACGAGTTCGGCGGCCGATGCAATCTCCGTTTTGACGATACGAATCCGTTCACGGAAGACATCAAGTACGTGAACGCCATCAAGGAAGACGTGCAATGGCTCGGCTTCACCTGGGCCGAAGAGCGGTACGCGAGCGACTACTTCGAACAGTTGTATGAGTTTGCCGAACGCCTGGTGACGAATGGCAAGGCGTACGTAGATTCAGCGAGCGAAGAGGCCATTCGCGCGGGGCGGGGCACGGTGACCTCGGCCGGTACGGACAGTCCGAACCGCGCCCGCTCGCCAGAGGAGAATCTCGACCTGCTGCGCCGCATGAAGGCGGGCGAGTTCGCCGACGGCGCGCACGTGCTGCGCGCCAAGATCGACATGGCGCACCCGAACATGATCATGCGCGATCCGCTCCTGCTGCGCATTCGCAAGGCGACCCATTACCGGCGTGGGGACGCCTGGTGCATCTACCCGTTGTACGACTTCGCGCATGGGCTGTCGGACGCGCTCGAGGGCATCACGCACTCGCTTTGCACGCTGGAGTTCAAGGACAGCAACGACATCTACAAGTGGCTCGTGCACGAAATGGGCTTCGTCAATCCGCCGGAACAGACGGAGTTTGCGCGGCTCGAGCTCGACTACACGATCGTGAGCAAGCGAAAACTGCTCCGGCTCGTGAACGAGAATCATGTGAAGGGGTGGGACGATCCGCGCATGCCGACGATTGCTGGCCTGCGCCGGCGCGGCGTACGTCCGGAGGCGATCCGGGCCTTTGCCGACACGATTGGCGTGGCGCGCAAGCCGGCGCGTACGGAGCTCGCGACCTTCGAGCATGCCGTGCGCGACGACCTGAACATGGAAGTGCCGCGCGTGCTTTGCGTGGTAAAGCCGATCAAGGTGACGCTCACCAACTATCCGGAAGGGCAGGTGGAGGAGCTCGATGCGTCGTACTTCCCGCATGACGTGCCCAAGACGGGCACGCGGAAGGTGCCGTTCTCGCGCGAACTCTGGGTGGATCGCGACGACTTCATGGAGACGCCGTCAAAGAAGTTCTATCGACTGGCGCCGGGGCGTGAGGTGCGGCTCCGGTATGCGTACTTCATCACGTGCACTGAAGTGGTGAAGAACGAAGCCGGCGAGATCGTGGAACTGCTCTGTACCTACGATCCGGCTACGCGTGGCGGAGATTCGCCCGACGGGCGGAAGGTGCAGGGGACGATTCACTGGGTGTCGGCGGCGCGAGCATTGGATTGCGAGCTTCGCATGTACGACCGGTTGTTTACGGCGGCTGATCCTGAAGCGGGGGGAGACGAAGCGGATTTCATCTCCGTGCTCAATCCGGAATCGCTGGTCGTGGTTTCCGGTGCCAAGATTGAACCGAGTGTTGGTGCTGATGCCGTGGGTTCGCGGTATCAGTTCGAGCGGACCGGATATTTCGTTTCGGATCCAGACTCGAAGCCCGGCAGCCTCGTGTTTAATCGCACGGTCACGCTGCGCGATTCATGGGCGAAGGTGGCCGCCAAGGGCTGAGGTCTGCGGTGGACTGCCAGCGCCAGCTGCCTGCGGTCAGTCCATTTCTACCACTTGATCGTGATCCCCGCCTGCACGTGCGTGGCCGGCATCAGATAGTACTGCGCGTCGCCGATTTCGCTCTCCGACACCGCGTCGCGCGCGTTGCCGAGGTTCTTGCCGTCGAGGCGCGCTTCCCAGCGTCCCATGCGAAACCCAACGCCCGCGTCATACGTCGAGAAGCCCTTCGCCGGTGCGGTGTTGCGCTTATTCAGGAAGCGGTCGCCGATGTAGTTCAGGCTCGCGTTGGCATTGAAGCCGTCTGCCGGCGCATAGGTGATGCCGCCCGAGTAGAGCTGCTTCGCCGACATCTCGAAGCGCTTGCCCGCGAGCTGCGTGTTCGTGCTGCCGAACGCCTGGGTGAAGTCCACGAACTTTCCGTCGTGCGAGCTGTAGCTCGCGCGCGCCCAGGTGGCGTCCATCAGCTTTACATCCGTCGCGAGTTCGAAGCCCGTGAAGCGCGTCGAGCCTGCGTTCTGCAGCGACGGCTGGCCGCTCACCACCGTGGCCGTCACGAGGTTCGTGAAGTCCATGTGGAAGTAGCTGGCTTCCACGTCCCAGCGCCCTTCCATGCCCCGATACTTGAGGCCACCCTCGTAGCTCGTTGACGTCTCGGGCTTGAGGATCTTTTCATCGTCGCCAAGGCCGAAGTCGGCGGCCGCCGGCTTGAAGGTGTCGCGGTAGTTCACGAAGGCGCGGAGGTGATTCGCGTCCTGTTCCCAGAGCGAGTAGAGCGCGCCCACGCTGTAGCTGAGCTTGGTGTTGCTCTGCGACGGCGCGTCTGCACCGTCGCCGCGCTTTTCGTTGGTGATGTTCATCCGGAGGCCGGCGCTGAGTGTGAAGCGCGGATCGGGCTTCCATTCGCCGGACGCGTAAGCGCCAAGGAACAGGCGCGAATCCGCTGCGTCGAGGTTCAGTACCGTAGGCTCGGCCTTGTATGGCGCGTTGATGCCGTTCAGCGTGGACGTGTAGTTGAACGTCGCGCCCTTGGCTTCACCATCGCCCCAGAGGAGATCCGCACCGGCCATGAAGCGCCAGTCGTTCTTTGCCGGCCAGATGAGGTGCGTGTCGAGGTAGAGGTCGCTCACGTCGATGTTCTCACGGAAGCCCGACGAGTTGTTCGCCGTGTTCGAGACGTCAACGAGGAAGCCGCGGAACACCTTGTTCGCCGTGTACGTGTACGACGCCGACGTGCCCCAGGTGGCGCCGTCAAACACGGGGCGTTCCATACCGCCGGAAATCGCAAACCGGTTCTGGTTGAGGTACGCCCCCGACGGGTTGTAGTTCGCGTCCACCGGAGTGGCGGTCGAGAGTGCCGGGCCTTCGCGCACATGCGGCGACGCGGGATCCTGCTGGAGAATCGAGAGGTCAGCGCTGAGCCAGGTCTTCTTGGCGCCTTCCGTCATCGAGGCACGCCAGAGGCCGTGGCCACGCGTGAACTGCGTGCGATCGTCCTTGAAGCCCTTCTTCTCGAAGTCCGCCGAGAGGCGTGACACCCACTTGTCCATCTTCAGGCCCACGTCGAGCGCGCCGCCGCCCGAGCCATAGCTCCCGCCGAATGCGGAGAGGTAGCGCGAATCAAGCGACGCAGCCGAGTGCACCACATGGATCACGCCGACAAACGACGTGGCGCCAAAGGTGACGGGCGCGGGGCCGCGGAGGATTTCAATACGCTCCACGTCGCGGAGACTAAGGCTCGCCGTGGCCGGATTGAACGCGCCACCCCACGGGATGCCGTCAACCACAAGGAGGAACGCGTCCTGCTCTCGGAGGCCCCACATTTCTGGCACCGCGCTCGCCGGGCCGCCATCACCGCCCGGGGCGATGGAAATGCCGGCAGCCAGAGAAAGGGCATCTTTCAAGGTCGACACCCCGCGCGCGCGGAGATCAGCGCCGCTGATCACTTCGATGGACGCCGGAATGTCGTGTGGCGCTTCCGGGGTGCGCGTGGCGACCACGGAAACCGGTGGAATGGGCGTGGGCGCCTGCTGGCTTTGCGCCAGCTGGGGCGAGGCGGCGAGCAGAGCGAGTGCAGCTAACCATGAATATTTCATGAAGCCAAAC
This sequence comes from Gemmatimonadota bacterium, assembly GCA_026387935.1. Classification (GTDB taxonomy): domain Bacteria; phylum Gemmatimonadota; class Gemmatimonadetes; order Gemmatimonadales; family Gemmatimonadaceae; genus Fen-1231. The sequence goes on from JAPLKU010000012.1 coordinate 12,385, forward strand.
TAGGTTAGCCACGGGGACTGGGCAAGGACCCCACGGTCGGGCCACCTTGCAAGCCACCCGCTTTCGCTTCCAGCGCGCGCCACACGCAGGCAAATCGATTCACACGCCCAAGGGATTTCTCGCCATGACCCGACTCGTCCGCCGGATCGCCTTCGTTGTCTATGGGGCTGCTGCGCTGACCTCGGCGCCGGCCTCCGCCGTTGCCCAAAACGCGTCGGGCACGCTCGACGACTCGCTGCCGTCCGGACCCAACTACGCGATCGCCCAGTTCCGATACTGGGCGCCCGCCAACGTTGGAACGTTGCGCGCAATGCTCGTGCTCGTGCCGGGCTCCAACGGCGACGGCCGCGCGATGGCCGAAGACACGGTGTGGCAGAACTTCGCTACGAAGCACAAGCTCGCGATCATTGCGTGCCGCTTCACCGACAAAGCCGACAACGGCGAGCGTGCCTTCGAGAACTACATCAGCGTGTCCAAGGGCAGTGGTGATGCGCTGCAGACGGCGCTCGTGCATTTCGCCGAACGAACGAAGCATCCTGAAGTTGCCGGCGTGCCGTTCCTCATGTGGGGGATGTCTGCCGGCGGGCAGTTCAACTATGAATACGTCGCGTGGAAGCCCGAGCGCGTGATCGCCTTCGTCGTCAACAAAGGCGGCGTCTACTACTCGGCGCTGCTCCCGAAGGCGTCGCGCATGGTGCCGGGCATTCTGTTCACCGGCGGCAAGGATCTCGAGTTTCGCACGAACACCATCAATGGATTGTTTGCGGTAAATCGCCGCGGCGGCGCGCTCTGGGCGCTCGCAGAGGAGCCGAGTGCGGCGCATGTCGTGGGGCGTTCGCGTGATGTGGCGATGGCGCTCTACGAGGAGGTGTTGCCACTCCGCCTCGCGACCGACGGGCATCTCATTACGCTCGAGGAGAAAATCGGATTCCTCGGCGATCTCAAGGCGAAAACGTTCGCGCCACTCGGCGATGGCAAGGTGCCGCCTTTCCCGACCGCGTGGCTGCCCACGGAACGTGTCGCCACGGCGTGGAAGTGGCTCGTGACGGAATCGCCGGACAAGTAGGGTTCGCCGGCGCGACCACGCGCCCGCCACCCACTCCAACAGTCGGAGCGACGGATTCGTACATTAGCGAAACCTGAATCCTCCTCCCGGGACACTGATGTCACCAAACCGTCGAGACTTCGTTAAAGCCAGTGCAGTCGCGGCAGCCGCGACCGCCGTTGGCCCTCGTATTCTCACCGCAGCACCCAACCGCATCATCGTGCCGAACGCGCCCGGCGAGGCGTACTCGGAAGAACTCGCCGTCGAGGCGATCAATGCCGCGCGCGATGCCGGCGCGCAGTACGCCGACGCACGCATTGGCCGCTATCGCCGGCAGCGCCTCACGACGCGCGAGCATCAGATCACCGGCGTGAACGACGCCGAGACGTATGGCATTGGCGTGCGTACGCTGGTGGATGGTGCCTGGGGGTTCGCGGCAACTGCGAACGTCACCAAGGATGGCGTCGTGCGCTGTGCGCGCGAAGCCGTGCGCCTCTCCCGCGCTGCGAAGAAGTCCAATCGCAAGCCGGTCGAACTTGCGCCGTCGCCGCCGGTGAAGGGCACCTGGATCACGCCCATTCTGCGCGACCCGGTTGACGTGCCCATTGAGGAAAAGGTGGCGCTGCTGTTTGCTACTAATGAAGCAGCCCTCAAGGTGCCGAAAATTCGTTTTTGCACCTCGGGCCTCCAACTCCTGCGCGAAGTGAAGACGCTCGCCACCACCGAAGGCACGCTCATCACGCAGACGTTCATTCGCTCCGAGGCGTCGTTTAGCGCCACTGCAGCGGGCAATGGCATCACCGAGAGCTTCACCGAAGAGCTCCCGCCGCAGTCGCGCGGCTGGGAATACATCGAGTCGCTGAATCTCCCCGGCAACGCGGCCTCGTGGGCCGAAGTCGCCGTCGAGAAGCTCACGGCCAAGAGTGTGGACGCCGGCGCGTATGACCTCATTCTGCAGCCGACGAACTTGTGGCTCACGATTCACGAGTCCATTGGTCACCCTACTGAGTTGGACCGAGCTCTCGGCTACGAAGCCAACTTCGCGGGCACGAGCTTTATCAATCCGCCAGAGAAGATGATCGGCAAGCTGAAATACGGCCCCGACTTCATGAACATCCGCGGCGACCGCGTGCAGCAGTACTCCGTGGGCCTTTGCGCTTGGGACGACGAAGGCGTGCCGGCGGACGATTGGCTCATCATCGACAAGGGCATCTTCAAGGAATACCAGACGACGCGTGAGCAGGCGGCGTGGGTCGCGCCCCTCACCGGCACCAAGCGCTCGCATGGCTGCTCCTACGCCGACTCGTGGGATTCGGTGCAGTTCCAGCGGATGCCGAACGTCTCGCTCATGCCGAACGAAAAGGACGTCACGCTCAACGACATCGTCTCCGCGACCGATCGCGGCGTGATGATCCGCAACATCGGGTCGTGGTCCATCGATCACCAGCGCTACAACTTCTCCTTCTCCGGCCAGGCGTTCTACGAAGTGAAGGGCGGCAAGGTGACGGGGATGCTGAAGGACGTCGCCTACCAAGCCTCCACTCCCGTGTTCTGGAACTCCATGGACATGCTCGGCGGCAAATCCACTTACTGGCTCGGCGGCACGTTCAGCGATGGCAAGGGTGAGCCGTCGCAGTCCAACTCCATATCGCACGGCTGCGTACCGGCCAGGTTCAAGAAGGTGGACATCATCAACACGGCGAGGAACGTCTAATGCCCTCGCCCAAGTCGTTGTACTCGCTGAGCAACCTTCAGCAGCAGGACGCCGCCACCTACATCTCGCGCGAAGATGCGAAAAAGCTCGTCGATCGGATTCTTGCAATGAGCAAGGCTGATTCCATTCGTCTCAACATCACGAGCGGATGGGCGGGCAACACGCGCTTCGCCGGCGGACAGGTGACGACGTCGGGGAATACCACCGACACGAACGTCACGATCCAGAGCACCATCGGCAAACGTCGCGCGTCAATCACGACGAACATCCTCGACGACGCGAGCCTGCGCCGCTCGGTGGAAATGTCGGAGCGCCTCGCCCGGCTCTCGCCCGAAGATCCGGAGCTGATGCCCGAGCTGGGACCGCAGCAGTATCTCACGATTCAGAATCTCTTCGCGAGCACCGCTGGCCTCGCGCCTGACGCGCGCGTGGCAGCGGCCAATGCGGTGATTGGCGCCGGTGAAGCGGCATGGAAGGCGGCGCCCAACGCATCGGGTGCGCTCTTTACGGCCGGCTTCCTCGACGCGCAGGCCGGCGCGACGATCGTCGCGAACAACAAAGGACTCTTCGCCTACCAGGCGTCGTCCAACGTGCGGCTCGGCAATACGGCGCGCACGCCGGACGGCACGGGTTCGGGCTGGGCAAGCGCCGGCGCGCGTGACTGGCGCAAGCTCGACCCTGCGGCGCTGGGTCGCAGAGCAGCCATGAAGGCCGTGCAGTCGCGCTCGCCGGTTGGACTCGAGCCGGGTTTCTATACGGTGGTGCTCGAACCCGCTGCCGCTGGCCAGTTGATTGGCCAGGTGGCCGGCGCGCTGAACGCACGAGCTGCGGAGGAAGGCCGCAACGGCTTCTCAGGAAAAGGCGGCGGTACGAAGCTTGGGCAGAAGGTGTTCGACGAGCGCGTGACGTTCTACACGGACCCGACTGATCCAGACAACCTCGGCGATCCGTTCGACTCCGAGGGATTCCCGACAGGCAAGAATGTCTGGATCGAGAATGGCGTGCTCAAGCAGCTCCAGTACGACCGCTACTGGGCGTCCAAGCAGGGTGTTACCGCGAACTCGGGTGGCCGCGGTGGGCGCGGCGGCGGTGGAGGAGGAGGCGGTGGTGGCGGCGGTGGCGTTCGCATGAAGCCGGGCACCAAGACGCTGGATGAGCTGATTGCCGGCACGCGCCGCGGCGTGATCTGCACGCACTTCTTCTATACCAACACGCTGGATCCGAAGTCCATGCTGCTCACCGGGCTAACGCGTGATGGCACGTTCTTGATTGAGAATGGCCGGATTGTGCGGCCGGTGAAGAACTTCCGTTTCAATCAGAGCGTGATGCAGATGCTGAACAGCATCGAGGAGATCGGGAAGCCGGGACCTGGAGAGGGCGGTGGCGCCCCGCCCATGCGCGTGACGGACTTCAACTTCGCATCGATTACGGAAGCGGTGTAACGCTTCTGATCGTGTGTGATTCGGGGGCGGTGCTCATCCGAGCATCGCCCTCGTTTCGTTTGCTTCGTGTGCCGCGACGTTCCGGTCGCTGGGGCGACGAGTCGCGCATTGCGGGGTCGCCCTAGGGCACCAGCGAGCGACATTGTGCTCGGCACACGCCCCATCTGCTGGACACCTCGTGCGCGTGACGCGAAGTTGTCCTGCATGCACACCACTGAGCAGCTCAACGCCGCACTTACCGGGCGTTACGTCGTCGATCGCCTCGTGGGCGAGGGCGGGATGGCCACCGTCTATCTCGCGCGCGACCTCAAGCACGACCGCCAGGTCGCGCTCAAGGTCCTCAAGCCCGAACTCGGTGCCGTACTCGGCGTCGAGCGCTTCCTCTCCGAAATCAAGGTTACGGCCAATCTCCAGCACCCGAACCTCCTGCCGCTGTTCGATTCAGGCGCGGCCGACGGGCTCCTCTTCTATGTGATGCCATTCGTCGAGGGTGAGACGTTGCGCGCGCGCCTCGATCGCGAGAAACATCTCCCCATGGAGGAGGCCGTTCGTCTCGCCATCGCGATCGCCGGCGCACTCGACTATGCGCACCGGCACGGGGTCATTCATCGCGACCTGAAGCCGGAAAACATCCTGCTCCACGACGGGCAGCCCGTGGTCGCCGACTTCGGGATCGCGCTCGCCGTTTCGAATGCCGGTGGAGCGCGAGTCACACAAACGGGGCTGAGCCTCGGCACGCCGCACTACATGAGCCCGGAGCAGGCTGCAGGCGACCGCGCGATCGACGCGCGCAGCGATATCTACTCGCTCGCGGCGGTCACCTACGAGATGATCGCCGGCGAGGCGCCGCACACCGGCACGACGGCGCAGGCGGTCATGGCCAAGCTGATGACCGTAGAGCCCGCGCTGCTTTCAACGCTGCGCAAATCCTCGCCCGTGCACGTGGAAGCGGCGGTTGAGCGTGCGTTATCAAAGCTGCCAGCCGATCGGTTCAGTACTGCGAAGGAGTTCGCCGAGGCACTGCAGGGGCGTGGATTTGTACTCGCGCATGGAACGCGGGGCACGCGTGCGGCGGGGCAGCCGGCCGTGCGCCGTCCACTTGTTGCGGTCCTCGCGGTCCTCGCGGCCGTTGCGGTGGTCGCAACGGGCGTCGCGGCCTACGCGTGGTCCGGTCTGCGTCGCGAACAGCCCGAGCCCGTGGTCCGGTTCACAATCGAGGTACCCGCGACGATGCTCACGGCGAACATCTCTATCGGCAACAACTTCGCGGTGTCACCCGACGGCAACACGATCGCGTACGTAGCCGCCAACGAGAGCGGCCTCACGCAACTGTTCGTTCGGACACTCGACGAGCTTGCGCCGCGGTCGCTTGTCGGCACGAACGGCGCGCAGCAGCCCGTCTTTTCACCCGACGGCAAGTGGATCAGCTATCAGGTGGGGTCGGCCGTCTGGAAGGTCGCACTCACTGGCGATGCGCCCATCTCGCTCAATGCCAGCATGCCGACGATCACCGGCGCTTCGTGGAGCCGATCCGGTGAAATCGTTTCCGCCACCGGCGGAGGAATTTGGATCGTCCCGGCGAATGGTGGCGCGGCGAAGCGGCTTAAGACGACAGAGTTTGCTAATGGCGAGACGAGCATCGGAAACCCATTCGCACTCGCCGATGGCGAGCACGTGCTCGCTACGGTTTTCGGCGCGGGTGGCAACCAGAGTGGGCGGCTTGTCTGCGTATCGCTCAAGACGGGCGAGGTGACGAAGTACAAGCTGAGTGTGGTCAGCGCGATCGGGGTCAGCAACGGCGTGCTTATCTACGTCACGCCGGCCGGCGCATTGCAGGCGGTTGGCTTCGATGAAAAATCGCTTCGCCTGACGGGCGAACCGGTTGCGCTCGGGGTGACCGTAACGGTCAACGTGTCGGGTGGCGCCGCCGTGGCGATGTCGTCCACCGGCACCTTGATCTATGGGTCGTCCGCCCTAGATGCACAAGTTGGCTGGGTGAGCGAGACAGGTTTATTTGCGCCGATCATCGCCGATTTGAAGCCGTATCTATATCCTCGCCTGTCGCCCGATGGGAAGCGCATCGTACTCACGATCGGCACTGGGGCGCGCAGCGATGTCTGGATCTATGACCTCGCGTCGAAGACACCGCAGCGACTGACCAACGAAGGGACCCTGAACGAACGTGCGGAGTGGGCGCCGGACGGCAAGCGCGTTATCTATCGATCCGATCGTGGAAAACGTTCTGGCATCTGGTGGCAGCCGGCAGATCTCAGCGCACCCGCGACGTCGATTCTTTCGCACGACGCCCACGACTACTACGAAGGGGTACTCTCGCCCGACGGCAAGTTGCTCGTCTACCAGGTGGACGATGGGGCCGAGAGCTCGGCGGACCTGTTCGTTCGCGCGCTCGAGGGAGACACCACCCAGAAGGTGGTGAGCGCGACCAACGGCGTGGAAGCGCAGGCACGTGTGTCGCCGGACGGGAAGTGGGTGGCATTTGTGACCGATGCGTCGGGCACAGCGCAGGTGTTGGTGCAGCCATTTCCGGGTGGGGGCGCTCAGGTGCAGGTGTCGGTGACGGCCGGCACGGAGCCGATCTGGTCGCGCGACGGGAAGAAGATCTTCTATCGCGACGGCGTGAAAATGATTGCCGTGTCAGTGGCGGCGGGGTCGACGTTCTCCGTGACCGCGCGCACGCCGCTCTTTACGGACACGTACGCATTCGCGCCGAGCCCACACGCGAACTTCGACGTGTCGCAGGACGGATCGAAGTTCCTGATGGTAAAGAACGCCTCGACGTCAAAGATCGTGGTCGTGTACGGGTGGTTCACCGAGATGCGTGCGCGGCTCGCGCGACAGAGATAGCGCCGCGTTCGTCTCGCGGCGGTGGGGGAAGGCGAGTCGCTCCCCGCTGAGCTGGGGTCGGTAGCGCGTTGCGAATGCATGGCCGGACTTGCTCTCCTCGAACCGGCATTAACTTCACGCAATGAAGCCCTTCACACGCCTTGGCGATGCGCGCACGCCAGACGGTTCATTGCTCGAGCTCTTTAGCCACGACGGCTCGTACGTCATTCGTGCCAACGGCATCGAGCTCATGACGTCGCGCAAGCACCTCTCAGAGGATAAGCTCGCCGAGGTGGCCTGTGCGCCGTTCAAGGACAGGCCGCTCGCACGCGTGTTGGTTGGTGGACTGGGGCTCGGGTTCACGCTTCGCGCGGCGCTCGGGGAACTGCGCGCCGATGCTGAGGTCGTAGTCGCGGAGTTGATGGCCGAGGTGATTGCGTGGAATGTGAATCCCGAGTGGAATATTTCGGTTGATGCGATGCGCGATCCGCGGGTGCGCATGGAGCACGAGGACGTGTACAAGGTGCTCAAGGCGAATCCCGGTGGCTTCGACGCCCTCATGCTGGATACCGACAACGGACCTGACGGACTGCTGATGTCAGAGAACGCTGCGCTCTACCAGAAGCGCGGTATCGAGATCACGATGGCCGCCGTGCGCCCGGGCGGCCTGATCGCGTACTGGTCGGTGGGCGAGGATCGGAGCTTCGCCGGCGCGTTGCAGCGGGCGGGACTCTCGGTGGAGGCGATCCGCGTGCGCGCGCATGAGACGGCGGGACCGATACACTGGCTGTACGTGGCGCGCCGGAAGCAAGAGGCGCGCGTGCATCGGTCGGGGTCGGCAACGAAGTAATGGCTCGGCGGTCCCGCTGCGCGGCGCTCCCGAAAATCGCGCGCGCGCCGTGCCGGCCCCTACGGCTTCTTGCCCATCTTCGCGCGCAGTTCTGCCGGCCAGTTTGTGACCACCACCACCTGCTGCGCATAGTCGGCGCTCTCCAGTATCACGAAGCGCGAGCCGTCGCGCGTTACGTCGTACGGTGCGCCCATGCCGTCGCCTCTCGAGAAGTTCGCGCTGAATAGCGAATCGCGCGACGCGACTGTCAGCGACGCTGGTCCGGTCGTGAGATTCGCCTGCATCATAGTGCGGCCATTGAGATAGTAGATGCGCCGTCCGTCCGCCGACCAGACCGGGCACGATCCGCCACTCGCCGTGATTGAGACTTTGCCCGCGTCCCCGTCCACGCGGCGCACATAGACTTCGGGGCGACCGGTCTCGGACGAGTTGTAGGCGACCCACTTGCTGTCGGGCGAGAATCGTGGCTGAAACTCATCGCCGGGTCCGGCGGCGAACGTGCGCGCCTGCGTCGTGTCGCCCACGGCACTGATGAACAGATCATACGAATCGCTGAAGTACGGAAAGACGAGCAACTTGCCGTCTGGACTCATCACCGACGTCGTGTTCGTCCTGTGCTTCTCCAGCGGAGTCACGGCGCCACCGCCATCGGCATTGGTCGCGAAGGTGCGCGCTACGGTATCGGCGTTCGACCAGAACAGGATCCGTTTTCCGTCGGGCGTCCAGACCGGATCGAAATTATTCGCGCCGGTAGTCAATCGTGTGAAGGTCGCGCTTGCAATGCTGTGCACCCAGATGTCGGATGTCCCGCTCTGAATCGACACGGCAATCCTGCTGCTATCTGGCGAGAGCCGCGGCTGGGAAAAGTTCGCCACGTCTCGGCGTACCGGTGTCGTCCGCCCCGTCCGGTCGACCCAAACCAGCCGATTCGCGTTGGTGCTGCGCATGTATGTCAGCGTCCCCGAGCGGGAGAGCCGCGCGGCGGCGTCGCCATTGCACCCCGGGCAGACAGCGACCGGATCAAGCACCGGCGACGGGTTGCCTGTAACCTTCCTCGCTCGCAGGTCGAACGGCACGGCCATCACCGCGCCATCGGACGCGACGTAGATCAGGTGCCCGTCGCGTACACCAAGTGGAGCGATCCCTTTGACTCCAAGCCGAGTGACCGCGCCTCCCCTGATTGACGCAATCGCCAGCGTTGACCGGCTGGTACTGCTCCCGTTGTATATCGCGAACGCCACCGTTTCGCCGTCATCGAGTACCACCGGCCAGACAAACGTTGCTTCCCCTTTGGCGGTATCGGGCACAGCGAACTGTTCGAACGCTCCTCCCGACGCCGGCATTTTCACCAGCCCCGGCAGTCCCTGCCGCGGTGAGCCGGACACGATCACATCGCCTGAACTCCAGTCGCCTCCATTGCCGGGCCCCGCATCGTTCAGCACAACCGGTGCGCCGTCCGATAGCAACACCTTCTTCCACTTGCCGTCGGCGATGAACGCGAGCCACCTGCCGTCCGGAGAAAAGATCGGTTGCATGCCCCTCTCGGTGCCCGGCACCGCTCGGCCCTGAAGTTCGCCAATGGGTCGCACGAAAAACTGCGGCGTGCCGCCAACCGCTGCCGAGTATACAATCAACTTGCCGTCCGGCGATGCGACGGTCGACCAGGTGAAGTTGTAGACGATGGGTGCAGCAGTGTCGGGTGTTAGGGTAAAGCGCACCGGTACTTCTTCGTCCACCGGCCCGCGCCTCGAGGCAATCGCGCCCCAGACGAGCGCCGCTACCGTCGCCAGTGCCAATCCCAGCACTACCGGATCGCGCCAGCGCGCACGCCCCGGAGCCGCGCCGGCTGTCGCATCGCCGTACGACGTCGTCGTGGCTCCGCGGCCGTCCAGCGCCTCAGAGAACTCCTTCGCCGATGCAAAGCGGTCCGCCGGCAACTTCTCCAGCGCGCGTAGGACTGCTCCTTCGACGGCCGGTGTCACACGATCCCGCCGTGGGATCACGCGCGAAGGCTTTTCCGTGAGCACTCGCCCGACGATTGCTTGCGCCGTGGGTCCCGTGAACGGCGCCTCTCCGGTGAGCATCTCGTACAGCACGCAGCCGAGCGCGTAGATATCGGTGCGCGCATCGAGCGTGCGCTCGCCCATGGCCTGTTCGGGACTCATGTACACGGGCGTGCCGAGGCTCATCCCCGTCTCGGTCATGCGCGAGCCGCCGGTGCGTGACGCGGCGAGCGCGATGCCGAAGTCTGCCACCATCGCGTGCGAGCCGTGCAGCAGGATGTTCTCGGGCTTGATGTCGCGGTGGATCACGCCGTGGTCGTGCGCGTACTGCAGCGCGTCGGCCACTTCGCGCGCAAGACGGATCGCATCGTCGATCGGGAGCTGGCGTTCGCGCGTGAGCCGGTCGCGCAGCGTCTCGCCATCCACCCAGGGCATCACGTAGAACACGGTGCCGTCAACCTGACCGGAATCGAACAGCGCCAGAATGTGCGGATGCTGCAGGTTGGCGGTGGTCTTGATTTCGGCGAGGAATCGGTCGCCGCCGATGACAGCCGCGAGTTCGGGACGCAGCACCTTGAGCGCGACGTGGCGGTCGTGCTTGATGTCGTGCGCGAGGTAGACCGTGGCCATGCCGCCCTGCCCGAGTTCGCGCTCGATGCGGTAGCGGCCGGTGAGGGCTTCGCTCATGTGTGCGAGATCAGAGGACATTGCGCCGGTTCAGGTGGCCAAGGCGGACGCCGCAATATGGTCGTTCTCGGGCCGTACTGCGAACGGTGTTCTGGACAGTTCCGTTGCGCGGCGCTTCCGAAAACCATCTGACCCCGGCGCTCCTGAAAATCATCTGTCGTCGGCGCACATGCTCGGAACGCGGCACCATAAGCGATCAGCCGCCGCCGATCTACGGTCCCCACTCCTCCGGGTGCCGCTTGCGCGGCATCTTCGGCGCACCGTTCAGCACGAGCGCCGAGCTCAGCGTGATGTCGCGCGCGAGCGACGACGCCACGGAACAGTACTTGTCCACCGCCAGTTCGATCGCGCGCTCGGCATGCGTCTCTTCGATGCCCGCACCATCAAGGCGGAACTCGAGCCGCACGGCCATCAGACGCTTCGGCTCCTTGCCGCGCCGCACCGCCGTGACCACGACCTCGAGTTTCGTGACTGGCGTGCGACGTTTCGCGAGAATGTCGATCACGTCCACCGCGCAGCACGTGGCCAGCGCGCCGAGTAGCGTATCCACCGGGCCGGGGCCGTCGACCTTGCCTGCATCAATCGCAATGGGCGTTCCGGTCGCAGCGCGCACTTCGAAGCTGTGCGCGGCGATCCAGGTGGCCGTCACGGTGGTGTTGATCGGGGCGGGGCGTGCGTCAGACATGCACTAAGTGTAGCGCGGCGGGAATCATGCTGTGCCGCCGAGAACCACGTCAAACGGCTACGGTCGTACCTGAACAAGCGCCACAGTGAACGGCACGCATGGCACCCGTGCAGTCCGGATCGAGTGCCCACCTGTCTCGCTGTCGTCCGCCCAGAACGCCTGCTTGAGCCCCGCCACGCACGTCGACTGCGTCGCCATCGCGAAGCCTTCGTTGTTGATGTTCGGCATCGTGCTCGGCCGCTGGAAGAGCTGCGTGCGCGCGAACCGTCCCGTCGCGTTGAGCTCCCAGATGCCCAGCGTGCCGCCGCACCCATTATCGCACACGCCCCAGAGGTAGTTCAGCTCGCGGTCGAAGTTCACCGCCATGATGCCGGCGGTATAGCCCGTGATGATCGTTGCGACGCGCGTGAACGTGTTCGTGTTGTGGTTGAGCGCGTACACGTAGATGTTGCCTGTCGCCTCGACGCCCATGAAGAACAACCCGGTGCCGTGGTTCGCGTAATCGGCCGGATTGTAGACCTTGTTTGCAGCCTCGTCGAAGAAGTTCTTCGACGTGAGGAACGCGTCGGGAACCCAGGTGACGCCCTCGATACCGAGGTTGGCGCCCGTCACCGGGAGGTCGGCCGTGAGATTCCATTCGTTCGTTGCCGTCAGCGAAGTCGTCGTGCCGCTCGGGTCCCAGCGGAGAATGCTGTTGCGGCTCACCCCGTTGTTGGAATTGTCTCGCTCGGCGATCGTGTAGAGTCCCGCCGCTGATCCGCCGGCGGCGAAGGTGATGTCTTCGGTGTCGGGTTCGCCCGTGCCATTCGGATACTTCAGCAGCTTGCCGGCGCCCCAGCCGTTGGCCGGATCGGGCGTCCAGATGCCGCCGCTGAAGATCAGCCGGAAGATCGAACCCGGCCCGTTGCGCGCGCCCCAGAGCACGGCGGGGCTCGTGCCCACGGCCGCTTCGTACATGAGGCCGCTCAGGTTGCCGCCGAACACCGCGGTTCCATCGACCGTTGTCACGTCATCGCTGCCTGGCCAAATGGCGCCGAGTGGCGCGGTCGGCGTGCCACCGCCTCCTGCGGCAGAACAATCGTTTGCCGCGCCCTTCGTCGAGGTGCCAGTGGTTGTCATGTCGCCGGTGCCATTGGCGCAGCGGCCGTAGGTCGTGGTCGCGTGCGCCGTCCAGGCGTACACCTCGTGCGTGGCGCCGAACTGATTGAAGAGCCGCGCTTCGTCGGCGGCGCCGAGTCCAAAGCCGAAGTCGGCTTCTTCGATGAGGTAGTAGCCCTTGGCGGCGATGCTCGTGCCGGCGGGAATCTTGTAGATGGTGTGCGTCGCGTCGTTGTCGCGAAAGCCCCAGCCGGAAATGTCGATCGCGGCGTTGGTTGGGTTGTAGAGCTCCACCCAGTCGCCGGGTGTGCCGCCGTTCGATTCCACTTCATTGATCACGGCGCCCGGCCCCACGGCGACGGTGACCGACATCGTGCCGGTCTTGCCACCGGTCGCTGCCGAAATCACCGTGGTGCCCGGCGCGACGGCGGTCACGATGCCCGTCGAGCTCACGGTCGCAACGGTCGCAACGGAAGACGTCCATGTGACGGCGCCGATCGGAAAGGCGAGGTTGTCCTGGTCAATTCCCGAGGCAACAATGAGCCCCGTCTGCCCCGGCACGATGACCGTCGGCGCAAATAGGAGCTTCACTGACGTGAGCACCGGCGTCGTCGTGGTGGCGGTGGTGGTCGCCGGCGAAGTGGCCGAGTCGGTTTTGCAGGCGTAGGCGAACGCGGCCGCAAGCGCGAATGCGGCGAAGCGGATGAACCGAACGGGCGGGCGATGCAAGACGGGCACGTTGCTGTTCCGGAGAGTGTTGGGATACAAGGATCCGTTTGCAGCGTGACGCGGCGGTGACGGTGCTATATCCGGCGCGTTACTGACGTGTCACGGTGGAGTGACGGCGCGCGACAGCCGCGCGACGATCCCTCTCGCCCCGCCGGGGATGCTCGCACCTTTGCGTTCCGCAGGGCAAGTTAGGAGGGCACTGTCGACTGCCAGTGCAGGACTTAATGCGCTTCCTCTCATACTCAGAGTTATTCCCATGCGTCTGTCTTCGCTCCTCCTCGGCTTCGGTCTGTGCGCCGTTGCCTGCGCCCCACCGGCCGCTCCCGTTGCACTCTCTGCGGCCGAGCTGGATGCCGTGAAGGCTGTCGATGCCGCGTTTGCGGCGGGGATTAATGCGAAGGACACGACGGCCGTGTTCGCCGTGTACGCCGCCGATGCCAAGGTGATGCCGCCTGACTCGCCCGCGCTCGACGGCGCGGCCGGACATCCCGCGATGGCCAGCCTCATCGCGGGCGGGGCGAGCGAAATGACGCTCACACAGACCACGGCCTATGGTGTCGGCGACCTCGCCTACATTGTCGGCACGGCGAGCTGGAAGATGGGCGGCGCGACGGAGACGGTGAAGTACACCGAAGTGCTGCGGAAAGGCGCCGACGGCAAGTGGCGGTATGTCGTCGACATGTTCAGCAGCGTGGCACCGGCGGCGGCCGCCGCGGCGCCGGCGAAGAAGAAGTAGGTCCGATCTTGCGTGCTACACGCGTAGAACGATGACGAGGGATTGAACGAAAGTTCGATTCGAACTAAGTCGGTCGTCAACCACCAGCGGTCGAATCCCCGCGTTGCGTGCGCAAGCACACAACGCGGGGATTCGGATGTCTGTCCACTGCGCATCGCGTGTTGCTCACGTGTGCGCGGCAGAGAATGGTCCTCTTCGTTCCTGTGGGAGATACGGCGGATCCCACGCGCGATCCTCAGTTCTACGACGAAACGTCTGAGTATCTGACAGAGTTGGGGATCGAACAGCTGGCGTGAGCGGTGCGCCGCCGGTGTTCAGGGCTGGCACGGGCCCGCCGGCCGAACGCGCGTCGGCTGCGGTCTCGGCGCTAGCGCGGGATCGGAAACGGCCGGATGGGCCGGATTGCTCCGTGCCGGACCGATTGCACTGAACCGGTACGGAGTGCAATGAAATGGTGACGGTTCCTCGCACGGCGCGCTGCATCGTGTGCGCATGCGAAACTACCAGTTCACGGCCTACTTCGAGTTCGAGGTGCTCCGGAGGCGTGCGTACCTTCGGAAGGCATGGTGCATCCGAACACTCGAGTCTCCTCTCCGCATCGAACGGCAGCCCGACGGTCGATTTCGATTCTGGGCGTCGGTCCCCGAGTTCTGCGGGCGGTACCTTGGGGTCATCACACTGGACGATCAGGTTACAATACCGAACGCCTTCCCTGGCCGCGGATTCAAGCCATGAAGCTCAGCTATTATCGCGAAGCGGACTCGCTCTACATCTCCTTTTCCGAGCAGACGAGCGTGGACAGCCGTGAGATCTCCGACGGTGTCGTCGTGGACTCTGACGCTAGGGGCAAACCGGTCGGAATCGATATCGACAATGTGCGAAAGATGGTCGATCTCGATTGACTTGTGCTCGATCCCCTGAATCCGGAAGTACAGATTCTCGCCGGCTGACCGGTGATTTCCGTACCTTAGAACGGCCCACACCTCCGAGGCCCGCCGTGAGCGCTGAACTTTCCGCCGGAATGGAACGCCGGTCCTTTCTCCAACGCCTCGCCGCCGGGGGCCTCGTCCTCGCGGTCGGCCCGGCCGGCGTGAAACAGTTCCATGCGCTGTCCGAACTCGAAGCCGCAGATGCAACGGCGCTGCTCTCCGACCCCTTCGCCCCTTCGGTCTACCTCAGCATCTCCGACGCCGGCATCGCGACCATCATCTGCCACCGCTCTGAAATGGGCCAGGGTAGCACCACGACGCTCGTGATGACGCTCGCCGACGAACTCGAGGCCGACTGGACCAAGGTGCGGCTCGAGCAGGCCATCGGCGACGCGAAGTACGGCGACCAGAACACCGACGGCTCCACGAGCATCCGGAACGGCACGTACATGAAGTTCCGTGAGGTGGGCGCCACGGCCCGCCTCATGCTCGCCCAGGCGGCCGCCGCCACCTGGGGCGTTCCCGTCAATGAAGTGACCGCGCGCAACAGCGTGGTGACGCACGGCAAAACCAAGCGCACACTCGACTACGGTGCACTTGTTGCCCGCGCGCGAACGTTGCCCGTCCCAGCGAGCGCGCCGCTCAAGGCGCCGAAAGACTTTCGGTACATCGGAAAGAAGATCAAAGGCGTCAAGCCGATGCAGCAACACGCGATGGTCACGGGCAAGGCGACGTTCGGGCAGGACGCCACCATGCCGGGCATGAAGGTCGCCGTCATCCTCCATCCGCCGGTGTACGGCGCGCACGTGCTCAAGTTCGACGCGGCCGCCGCGCTCGCCGTGCCGGGCGTCGAAAAGGTCATCGAAATCCCTGGCGCGCCGATTCCCTCGGCATTCAACCCGCTCGGCGGCGTCGCGGTCATCGCGTCATCAACGTGGGCGGCGATATCGGGCCGAGCCAAGCTCAACGCGACGTGGAGCGAGAGTCCGAACGATTCGTACGATTCCGCGGCCTACCGCACCGAACTCGAATCATCGGTGCGGGCGGCGGGCAATACGGTTCGCGACATCGGCAACACGGATAGCGCGCTCAACAGCGCGCCCAAGAAGATCTCGGCCGAGTACTACGCGCCGCACCTCGCGCAGGCGCCGATGGAACCGCCGGCCGCGCTCGCGAACGTCACGGGCAACAAGTGCGAGGTGTGGGCCTGCACGCAGGATCCGCAGACGGCGCAGACCACGGTCGCGGCGCTGCTCAAGATCCCCAAGGAGAATGTCACGATCAACGTCACCCTGCTGGGCGGCGGGTTCGGCCGCAAGTCGAAGCCCGATTTCGTGGCCGAGGCGGCGTGGTTGTCGCAGCAGATCGGCGCGCCGGTGAAGGTGGTGTGGACGCGCGAGGACGATATCCGGAACGGGTTCGTCCACACGGTATCCATGCAGCGCCTCGAGGCGGGGCTCGACGCGAGCGGGAAGATCTCTGCGTGGAAGCACCGCATTGCGTCGCCGCCGATTCCGTCGCTGTTCGCACCGGGGCAGGAGTTTCACAGCGACGGCGAACTCGCACTCGGCGTGCTCGACATGCCGTACGCGATTCCCAACGTGCGCGTGGAAGCCTGCCGCGCGCCGGCGCACGCGCGCATTGGCTGGTACCGCTCGGTGAGCAACATCCCGCAGGCGTTCGCGATTGCATCGTTCATGGATGAGCTGGCGCATGAAGCGGGAGTTGATCCGGTGCAGTTCCTGCTGGCATCGCTCGGCGGCGATCGCGTTATCGACATGACGAAGCAGGGCGCCGCGAAGCCGGTGGACAACTACGGAGCCAAGTGGGAGGAGCATCCCAACGACACCGCGCGGCACCGGCGCGTGCTCGAAGCGGTGGCGCGTGAAAGCGGATGGGGCAAGAAACTCCCCGCCGGCGAAGGGATGGGCGTGGCGGTGCACCGGAGTTTTCTCACCTACGTGGCGTGCGTGACCCACGTGGCCGTCGGGCCACGCGGTGCGCTCACAATCAGGCGCGTGGACATGGCCATGGATTGCGGGTTCGCCGTGAATCCGGATCGTGTGAAGTCGCAGTGCGAGGGCGGCATCGGGATGGGGATCGCGAATGCGCTTGTCAGCGAACTCAGTTATTCCAAGGGCGCCACGGTGCAATCGAATTTCAATGATTATCAGGTGCTGCGCATGCGCGCGAACCCCAGGGACGTGCGCATCCACCTCGTGGACTCGGGCGGGCCGATCGGTGGCGTGGGCGAGCCGCCGGTGCCGCCGGTGGCGCCGTCGCTGTGCAATGCGATCTTCGCGGCGACGGGGAAGCGGATACGGAGTTTGCCGATCGGGAATCAGCTGGCAGGATCGTAACCCGTTCCGCTCGGGCGCATCGTCGCTTGCCGTGCCTGCGTGGCGGCACCGGCGCATCTTCGCTTGCCGTGCCTGCTGGCGACCCTGAGTGAGAGTTGTTGCGGCTTGGCGAGTATTCAATGGGTCGCCGTCGCAGACACGGCAGCGCTCCTTGCGCCGGGCATCGTGGCGTGCAGGGAGCGACGGGGAGTCGCGATAGGCGACCCATGGAAAACCGTAATACCACTGCAACAACCTTCCCCCGGGGTCGCCGCAGCGACTGCCCGAGCGAGCCCAGCGCGCCGATGTGCGACTGCCTGAGCGGCGATGCGGTACAATTCAGCATGCGCCGCTCCCTGCTTGCCGCACTCATCGCGATCTCACTGCCCGCACCGGCCGCGAACGCGCAGTCGCCATCGGACTCCGCGCTTTTCGCACCACTCCGCTGGCGAAACATCGGGCCCAATCGCGGCGGGCGGTCAATCACCGCAACCGGCTCCACGGCGCGCCCCCTCGAGTACTACTTCGGCGCCACCGGCGGCGGTCTCTGGAAAACGCTCGACGGCGGCACCAGCTGGGCGCCTGTCACCGACGGCCAGCTCAAGAGTTCATCCGTAGGAGCCGTCGCGGTCGCCGAGTCGAACCCCGATGTGGTGTACATCGGCATGGGCGAGGCCGAACTCCGCGGCAATGTGATGCAGGGCGAGGGCGTCTATCGCAGCACCGACGCGGGCGCGCACTGGACGCACATCGGACTCGCGAATACGCAGGCCATTTCGCGCGTGCGCATCGACCCGCTTGACGCCAATCGCGCGTACGTCGCCGCACTCGGTCATCCGTACGCGCCTAACGACGAGCGCGGCGTGTTTCGAACCACCGACGGTGGGAAGAACTGGAAGAAGATCCTCTTTCGGAACGATCGCACCGGCGCGGTGGATCTCGTCATCGATCCCAACAACTCGCGGATTCTCTACGCCACGCTCTGGGAAGTGTACCGTCGCCCATGGATACTCTGGAGCGGCGGGGCGGGGAGCGGGCTCTTCAAGTCCGTTGACGGCGGCGACACATGGGCCGAACTCACGCGCAACACGGGGCTCCCTTCCGGCGTGCTCGGCAAGATCACCGTCACGGTGAGTGGCGCCGACAGCCGTCGCGTCTGGGCGAATGTCGAGGCCGCACGCGGCGGTCTGTATCGATCCGATGATGCGGGCGCCACGTGGGCGCTGGTGAACACGAGCCGCGATCTCTGGCAGCGCGCCTTCTACTTCATGCGACTCACCGCCGACCCGAAGGACCGGGACGTGGTGTACGTGATGAACTTCTTCTTTGAGAAGTCGGTCGACGGCGGTAAGACCTTCAAGACGGTGGACACTCCGCACGGCGACCACCACGACCTGTGGATTGACCCGCGCGACCCGCGGCGCATGATCAACGCCAATGATGGCGGCGCGAACGTATCGGTGAACGGCGGCGCGACATGGACGGGCCAACGCTATGCCACGGCGCAGATCTATCGCGTGACCACGACGGATGAAGTGCCGTATCACGTCTGCGGCGCGCAGCAGGACAACACGACGATCTGCGTGCCGAGTGATGTCGGCAGTGCGCTGGCGCCACCGGGCTCGCGGCCGGGCGATTGGTATTACGACGTCGGCGGCGGTGAGAGCGCCGATATCGCGACCAAGCCGGGTGCGCCCGACATTCTTTTTGCCGGCGCGACGAACACACTCTCGCGATTCGACCGTCGCACCGGCCAGGCGCGCGATGTGCAGCCGCATCCGCGCATCGTGATGGGCGAGCCGGCTTCGGCCATGCCGGAACGCTGGAACTGGACCTATCCCATTGCGGCGTCGCGCGTGAATGGCGGCAACACGCCAGTCGCCGCGCAGCGACGGCCCTTTGCCCTCTACGCGGGGTCGCAGCATCTCTGGAAAACGATTGACGAAGGGCGCACGTGGAAGAAGATCAGTCCCGATCTCACGCGCGCCGATTCGGCGACGATGGGCAACAGTGGCGGGCCGATCATCCTCGACCAGGATGGTCCGGAGATTTACGCGACGATCTTCACGATTGCGCCGTCGAGGCGCGATACGAACACCATCTGGACCGGCTCTGATGACGGACTCGTGCACATCACGCGGGACGGTGGTGCGCATTGGAAGAACGTCACGCCGCCCGGGCTCGCGCCCAACTCACGCGTCAGTCGCATTGATGCGTCGCCGCACCGGGCCGGTGCCGCGTACGTAGCCGTCGAGCGGCAGCAGATGGACGATCGAAGGCCATACATCTGGCGCACGGATGACTATGGCGCCACGTGGGTGAAGATCACGACTGGGATTCCCGCCGACGATTTCGTGCGCGTGGTGCGCGAGGACCGCGTGCGCGCGGGGCTGCTCTTTGCCGGCACGGAGCATGGCGTGTACGTGTCGTTCGACAACGGCGGCGCGTGGCGTCCGCTCTCGCAGAACCTGCCCGATGTGCAGGTGTCGGACCTGATCGTTGAAGCACGCGACCTCGTGATTGCCACACATGGGCGGTCGTTCTATGTGATGGACAACATCGAGCCGCTCCGGCAACTCACCACGGCAATGCTCGCGCGGAGTGAAACGCGTTCGCGATTGCTCAAGCCGGCAACGGCGGTGCGGCGCGTGTATCCCGCGGAGTTCGACTATTTCCTGACTGCGCGCGCAGACAGTGTGCGGATCGAGGTGCTGGAGGTGGGCGGGGCAGGCGTGCGGTCATTCACGCTCACCACAGCTCCGGCACGCACACCGGGATTGCACCGGGTTACGTGGGACGGTCGCTACACCGGCGCGACGAGTTTTCCCGGCATCGTGCTCGAGGGCGGCGACCCGCGGCGCGGGCCATGGGCTCCGCCAGGGCGCTATCGCGTGCGGCTCACCGGGTTTGGCGCGTCCGGCGCCGCATCCGAAACGCAGGAGCTTGTGCTCATCAAGGATCCGCGTCTCACCGACGTCACTGACGACGATCTGCGCGCGCAGTTCGTCCTTGCCAGACAGATTCGCGACAAGGAGAGCGCCGCCAACGAGGCGGTGATTCGTGTGCGCGCGATTCGTGCGGCGATGGTGGCGCGTAAGGCCGAGGCCGCCCGACTCGTGGCGGCTGCGAACGCAACGGTGACTGCGGCCATGGGGGAAGCCATCACCACGGCGGCTGCCACGCTCGAAACCGAAATGAGCCTGGTGGAGCGGGAGATCTATCAGGTGAAGAACCAGAGCCCCAAGGACAAGATCGCCTTTCCGATTCGACTGAACGATCGCCTGACGGGCCTGCGCGCAAACCTCGAGCAGGGTGATGAGCGACCGACGCCGGCGTACCAGCGAGTGTATACCGAGCTGGCGCGCGAGCTCGACGGGCAGCTCGGCAAGCTCGACGTTGTACTGCGTCGTGACCTCATGGCGCTGAACGCGGCGCTGCGTGCGGCTGGCCTCGCGCCGATTGCTGGCGGACCGGCGATGTAGGCACGGGTCACTAGGGGGAGCGACACCGTTCGTCCGAGCGACCCCATGAGCACAGCACCAAGCGCCCGTATATTCGTAGCATGCAAGACTTCACTCAGGGTTCCATCCCGCGCCACATCCTGAAGATGGCCATCCCCGTTTTCGCGGGGATGATCTTTCAGACGCTCTACTACCTCGTCGACCTCTACTTCGTCGCGCAACTCGGCGGCGATGCCGTCGCCGGCGTCAGCGCCACGGGCAACCTCCAGTTCATCGTGCTCGCGCTCACGCAGGTCTTGAGCGTCGGCACGATGGTGCTCATTTCGCACGCCAGCGGCCGCAAAGATCCCGTCGACGCGAACCGCATCTTCCATCAGAGCTTACTGATGGCCGGCGCGTGCATTGTGATCACGCTCGCTGGTGGATTCCTCTTTGGCGACATCTATACGCGCGCTCTCTCCGCGAACGAAGCCACCGCGCTCGCCGCCAAGCAGTACCTGGCCACGTTCCTTCCCGCGCTCGCACTCCAGTTCGCACTCGTCACGATGGGCTCCGCCCTGCGTGGCACCGGCGTCGCCAAACCGACGATGATCGTGCAGGTGCTCTCCGTAATCGTCAACGCCATTCTCGCACCGATTCTCATTGCCGGCTGGGGCACCGGTCACCCGCTGGGTGTGCGTGGCGCCGGACTTGCGTCGACGATTGCCGTACTCGCCGCGGTCGTCATGATGCTCGTCTACTTTCTGCGGCTCGATCACTTCGTGCAGTTCGATCGCAAGCAGCTCGCGCTGCACTGGGACACCTGGAAGCGCATTCTCAAGGTTGGCCTCCCGGCCGGCGGCGAGTTCGCGCTCATGTTCGTCTACATGGGGCTGATCTACGTGATCATCCGCGATGTGGGCGCGTCTGCTCAGGCCGGCTTCGGCATCGGCGGCCGCGTGATGCAGTCGCTGTTCATTCCCTCGATGGCGATTGCGTTCGCCGCCGCGCCTATCGCGGGGCAGAACATCGGGGCGGGGAACTACGAGCGCGCGAAGAAGACCTTCCTCGTGGGCATCGGCATGGAGACGGTCATGATGATCGCGCTCACGATCGTCGCGCAACTCGAGGGCAACACGCTGGTGCAGATCTTCACGAAGGATCCTGCGGTGGTCGCGGTCGGCGCGGGATTCCTCTCGGTGATCTCGATCAACTTCGTATCGCAGGGCATCATCTTCACCGCATCGGGCATGTTTCAGGCGCTGGGAAACACAGTGCCGGCGATGATCAGCAGCGGCACGCGTGTGATCACGTTTGCGGTTCCGGCATGGTGGATGCACAACCAGCCGGGCTTCGAGCTGCGGAAGCTCTGGTATCTGTCCGTCGCGACGGTCACGCTGCAGATGTTCGTGAGCGTCGGGCTGCTGGCGCGCACGTGGAGGCAGACGGTCAAGGCGGCGAAGGGCGCGCCACCTCTGCCAGCCGCAGGCTAGCTCGCAAACGTCGGAGCGCCGCCAGGGCGCATAAAACCGGAAACGGAAGGCAGGGAATCGACTGCCAACCCGTTAGCTTTCCCCATGCCCTTCAGCTCATTCAAGCTCCACCCAAGCCTCCTCGCCGGGGTCAAAGAACTCGGCTTCGCGCGCCCGACTCCCATCCAGAGCGAGTCGATCCCGCCCGCCCTCGACGGCCGCGACATTCTTGCCTGCGCCATGACCGGTAGCGGCAAGACCATTGCCTTTCTCCTTCCGGTCCTCAACACGCTGCTCGCCCGCCCGCGCGGCGCCACTCGCGCGCTGATCTTGACGCCCACGCGTGAACTCGCGGCGCAGATCGTTGCTGAGCTCGACGGAATCGCCGTCCACACGCCGCTCTCTGCCGCTGCGATCATCGGCGGCGTTGGCATGGGTCCGCAGGAACACGCCTTCCGCACCGGCGTCGATGTGCTCGTCGCCACGCCCGGCCGTCTGCTCGATCATCTCAGTAAGCCGTACGCCAAGCTCACGAACATCGAGCACCTGGTTCTCGACGAAGCCGATCGCATGCTCGACATGGGCTTCCTCCCCGACATCCGAAAGGTGCTCAAGCTTCTGCCCGCCAAGCGGCAGACGTTGTTCTTCTCGGCCACGATGCCAGCGCCGATCATTCAGCTCACGAAAGAGCTACTGCAGAATCCCGCGATGATCAACCTCGCGCGCAAGGCAGCGCCCGCAGTGGGCATCACGCAGGCGATCTACCCCGTGCCGCAGGAACTCAAGTCACTGCTGCTCTTCACGCTCCTCGAGCGCAATGTGATGCGCGAGGCGCTGGTGTTCACGCGCACGAAGCATCGCGCGAATCGCCTCTGGGAGTTTCTCGACAAGCGCGGCATCAAGGTCGCGCGCATCCATGGCAATCGCTCGCAGTCGCAGCGCACCGATGCGCTCGCTGGGTTCAAGGACGGCCGCTATCGCGTGCTCGTCGCCACAGACATCGCGGCCCGCGGCATCGACGTTGAAGAGCTTGGCCACGTCGTGAACTTCGACGTGCCGATGGCAGCGGAAGACTACATCCATCGCGTAGGTCGTACGGCGCGCGCCGAGATGACCGGTGAAGCGTTCACCTTCATGTCGCGCGAGGAAGAAGCCGATCTGCGCAACATCGAACGCGCCGTAGGCAAGGCGTTGCCGCGCGTCACGATTCCAGATTTCGACTACGCCGCGAAAGCAGCGAAGCTCGAAGTGCCCATCGCCGAACGTCTCGCGTCGCACCGAGCGCAGCGGCAGAAGGGGCGCGAGCGGGCGAAGGCGAAGAGTGGTGGTGGTTCGTCCAGCGGCCGCCCGTCGTCGGGCAGGCCGTCTGGTTCACGGGCAGGTGGTTCTGGTGGCGCGCCGACGTCGTCGCCGTACGGCGATGGCTCGACGTCGGGCGGCGGCGGACGTGGCGGTCGCTCAGGTGGCGGCCGCGGTCACCGCGGCGGAGGAAGGAGCGGGGCCCGGTAGGGCACGAGCGACTGCCGGGTCCGGAATCGCGAGCTACACGTCTGTCGGACCGACGATCCGCAGAATCGTGATGTATGGGATGTAGGTTTAACCACTCGGCAGGTTAATGATGATTCCCGGCGCATCGACGTCCTGAATCTTTCCTGAGGTCGGCACGATCGTCTGGTTGGCATACACCAGCCGACGCTCTTGCCGCGCCAGCGCGACATTGCTACCGCCCTCATTTTCCCCGCGCCAAAACCGTCGTCAATCACCGAGGCGTCCCGTGCGTCAACTGATTCTGCTCGCTGCTGTCACAATGGGTTGCTCGTCTGCCGTTGGCGCTCCAGCGAACACGGCGGCAACTCCGATCGCAGCGCCGAGTGCGGGGCCGCCACCCTGGGCGTTCGGGTTTGCGGGCCCGGCTCCGGCGGTTGGTGCGGCTGCCGCTGTTCCGGCGGCGGGTGGCGGTGGCGGCGGCGCGGGCGGCCGTGGCGCAGCTCCTCCTCCCGACACCACCAAGAAAACGGTGATGGGAAGCTCGCAGTCGTTCACGCTCACGCAGGTTCGCGACACCTACGGCCCTGCAGATTGGTTCCCAGGCGACCATCCCGCGATGCCGGCGATCGTCGCGCACGGGCGTCGCGAGGCACAGATCCTCGCCTGCTCACTCTGTCACTATCCCAACGGAAAGGGTCGCGCAGAAAACGCTGCGGTCTCAGGGCTGCCAGTCGAGTATTTCGTGAAGACGATGCACGACTTCAAGAATGACGCTCGCAAGAGTTCAGATGCCCGCAAGGCGAACACGAATCGCATGATTGCCTTCGCCAAGGCGATGACGGAAGAAGAGATTCAGGCAACGGCGGAATACTTCGGTGCCATCAAATGGACGCCGTGGATCAAGGTTGTCGAAGCCGATGTTGTGCCCAAGACGCGAATTGCGGCGGGCCTTTTCGTGGCACTCGAAGGCGCGCAGGCGGGCACGGAGCCGATCGCTGGCCGCATCATCGAAGTGCCGGAGAACGCCGAGCAGACCGAGACGTTCCGGAATCCCCGCTCGGGATTCGTTGCGTATGCGCCGAAGGGGAGCCTCGCGCGTGGTGAGAGTGTTGCCACTCGCGGGCAGTGCGCGGCCTGCCATGGACCGGCGCTCCGCGGACTGGGGCCGGTGCCTGGAATCGCGGGACGTTCGCCGAGCTACATGGTGCGCCAGATGTACGACATGAAGAGCGGCGCGCGGCACGGATCGTGGAGCGATCTCATGAAGCCGGTGGTGGCGGCGATGAGCGATGCCGACATGCTCGCGGTGGCGGCGTACGTTGCATCGCGGGCACCGTAACGGCCGCGCTGCGACAGGGGCCTCGGCGCTAGCGCGGTGGCGGACAACGGCCGGACGGTTCGGATTGTTCGAGTTACTCTCTTAATGGGAACTGCAAAAACTCCATGACACGAGCGCTGCGAAACACACTCGGGCTGTTGTTCCTTCTTGGGCCGGTTGCCGCCAGCGCGCAGGATGGGTCTATCGTCTACCGACTCGGGAAGGACACGGTGGCGGTGGAGAAGTATTCGCGCACGCCCGTGAAGTTCTCCGGCGAGATGGTCGCGCGAAACGGCGCGGCCGTGCAGCGCATCGCTTATGAGCTGACGCTCGCGGCTGGGCGAATCACGGCGGCAACGGTGAAGCGCATGCAGGCCGATGGCACTCCGGTTCCGAATGCGCCGACCGAGTACCGATTCGCGTTCCGGGCTGATTCGGCCACACGGACCACTGTATTTGGTGACAGCTCGCAAGTGCGAACGTTTGCGGCGGCGAATGCGGTGCCCTCGATGCCGGTGTTCGTGTACGCGCCGTATGCGCTGATCAACGAGATCGCGCAAAAGAGCGGGCGGCGCGACTCGGTGCCGGCGCTCGGACTCACGGGCGGTGTTGCGTACCTCGGCCTCGAGGCGATGGCCGGCGACACACTCCGCCTCCGCGGCGGCCCATACGCAATGCTGCTGCGTTACGGCCAGGGCGGGCGATTGATGCTCGTGGATGGCTCGTACACGACCAACAAGGCGATAGGCACGCCGGCGAGTGGCGCGGCCGATATCGCGAGCCTCGCAAAGACCATGAAGCCGACTGGCGTGCTCTCGCCGCGCATAACCGCCTACGCGGCCTTCCTGCGCGGGCCGATCACGGTCAACTATGGAAGTCCTGCCGTGCGCGGGCGCACGGTGTGGGGTGGCACGCTCGTGCCCTTCGACACCATCTGGCGCACGGGGGCGAACGAAGCCGCCCACCTCGCGACGTCAAAGGCCATTCAGCTCGGGGATGTCACCGTCGCACCGGGACTCTACACCATCTGGATTCAGCACACGAAGACGGGCACGTCGCTCATCGTGAACAAGCAGGTGGGGCAGTGGGGCACTGACTACAATGCCGCTAACGACCTGGGCCGTGTGGCAATGACGATGGCCAACACGCTGGATCACGTCGAAGACTTCACGATCACGGTGCGCGCGCTGCCCCAGAATCGCGGCGCGATTGATTTCGCGTGGGGAGATCGAGTCGCAACGGCTTCGTTCATTGTGAAGCCGTAGAGGTCTCGGCGACGGTCGCTCCCCGCTGAACGAGAGCGACCCCGCGCCCGAACCGCGAACTCTAGTGCCCTTCGTCGAGCGCCTTGATCTCCTTCACCAGGTTGCCGAGCACGCCTTTGGCGTCACCGTAGATCATCAGCGTGTTGTCCTTGGTGAACAGCGGATTCTCCACGCCGCTGAAGCCCGTGCCCTTGCCGCGCTTCACGACGAACACCGTCTTCGCTGTCCACGGCCGGAAAATCGGCATGCCGAACAACGGCGATGACTTGTCCTCTTCAGCATCCGGATTGACGATGTCGTTCGCGCCGATGATCACCACCACGTCGGCCGTAAGCAGCACGCGGTTCGCATCTTCGACGTCCGTGAGCAGTGCGCCGTAATCAATGCCAGCTTCCGAGAGAATCACGTTCAAGTGTCCAGGCATACGCCCGGCCACTGGGTGAATCGCGTACGCCACCTTGCCGCCCTTCTTCTCGATGAGCTCCTGCAGTTCGCGGCAGGTGTGTTGCGCCTGCGCGACGGCCATGCCATAGCCAGGAATGACCACCACGCTGCCCGCGTATGCGAGCTGCGTGGCCGCGTCTTCTGGCGTGATGACCTTTGCTTCCTTCGCCGGCCCACCGTCCTTCTTGGCCCCAGCACTCGGCGCGGAACCAAACGCGCCGAAGATGATGTTGCCGAACGAGCGGTTCATCGCCTTCGACATCATGATCGACAAAATGAAACCACCCGCGCCCTCAAGCGCGCCGGCAATGATCAGCACGTTATTCCCGATCGCGAAACCGGTCGCACTCGCCGCGAGGCCCGCGTACGAGTTGAGCAGCGATATGACGACGGGCATGTCGCCGCCGCCAATCGGGAGCACCATGCTCACGCCGAGGAAGAGGCCGAGCGAGACCATCGTATAGAAGGCCCACGCGGCGTCGGGATTGTAGACGAGCACGCCGAGCGAGACGAACGCCGCGGCAATGAGCCCGATGTTGAACGCGTTCTGACCGGGGAAGGTGATCGGCCTGCCGGTGATCAGCTCCTGCAGCTTGCCGAACGCCATGAACGAGCCCGTCACGGTCAGCGCCCCGAAGAGCACTTCGAAGCCGATGGCCGCCGCAACGCCGTGCGACATGCCGGGCATGATGCCCTGCGCGTTGATCGTGTGCGTGTGCCGGTACTCGACCACGCCGACGAGCGTGGCCGCGATGGCGCCGAACGCGTGCGAGAAGGCGACAAACTGTGGCATCGAAGTCATCGCGACCTTCATGGCCATCGGGTAGCCAATCGCGGTGCCGATCACGAGCCCCGCGATGATCCACCCATACGAGAGGATTTCGCCATTCAGCAGCGTGCCGATGACAGCGAAGAGCATGCCGAACGCGGCCTGCTGCATGCCAAGGCGCGCTTGCGTCGGCTTGGTGAGCGAGCGAAGGCCGAGGACGAAGAAAATCGAGGCAACGAGATACGTGCCCTGGATGATCAGATCGCGCGTCGTGAGCTCGTTCACTTGGCGGCCCCCGCCTGAGCCTTGTTCTTCATTTCAGCATGATCCTTCGCGTTCGCGGCTTTCTGTCCCTTGAACATCGCGAGCATGCGGTCGGTAATCAGGAAGCCCGCGACCACGTTCGTCGCCGCACAAACGACGGCGATGAAACCGAGGATTGTCGAGAGCCGACCGTACTGTCCGCCCGCCGCCACGATCGCGCCGACGAGCGAAATGCCGGAGATGGCATTCGTCGCGGACATGAGTGGCGTATGTAGCAGTGGTGGCACGCGCTGGATCACAATGAATCCAACAAAGCCGGCAAGAATGAAGACGTAAAGCTGAAAGATCTGTAGCATCGGTTATGCCTTTACCAGCATGGGACCAGTGATTTCGTCCGCTTCGTCGAGCGTGAGGACGTTGTCCTTGATCACGTGATTCAAGAATGTCAGAACGTTGCGCGAGAACATCTGCGACGCGTGGAACGCCGCCGTTGAAGGCAAGTTGATCGGGCCGATGATCGTTACGCCGTGCACGACGACGCTCTCACCGGCCTTTGTGCCATCGGCGTTGCCACCGGTCTCGGCAGCAAGATCCACGATCACCGACCCCTGCTTCATGCCCTTGATGGCGGCGTCGGTGATGAGTACCGGTGCCTTTCGTCCGGGAATCGCGGCCGTCGTGATGATGAGATCCATGTCCGCGCAGTGCTTCGTGATGGCCGCCTGCGTGTCCAGCTGCTGTTCAGCGGTCTGGGCGCGTGCGTAGCCGCCTTCGCCCTCAGCCGAAACGGCCGACAGGTCGAGGGGCATCAGCGTGGCGCCGAGCGATTTGATCTGCTCGGCGGCGGCGGGGCGCACATCGAAGCCGGAGACGATACCGCCGAGGCGCTTGGCCGTCGCGATGGCCTGTAATCCGGCGACACCGGCACCAATGACGAAGACTTTAGCCGGCGCGAGGGTGCCCGCGGCGGTCGAAAGCATGGGAAGAAGCTTCGGAAGGGCCCCGGCACCAAGCAGAACGGCTTTGTAGCCGCTAACGGTCGCCTGGGAGCTCAGAACGTCCATGGACTGGGCGCGGGTGATGCGCGGAACGCGTTCCAGGGCGCAGAGCTTCACTCCCCGGCCCTGAAGAGCCGTGAGCGCGGCGGCCTCGCCGGCAGGCGCCCAATAGGAAACCAGGGCGCTGCCGGTGGGGAGCGCGCTGGCTTCAGCGGCGGTGGCCGGCTGGACCTTACAAGTAACGGTCGCCCCGGCAATCGTGGCCGCGAAGTCGGGGGCGATCTTGGCCCCTGCCTTCTCGTATTGATCGTTGGTAAAGCCGGAGAGGAGGCCGGCGTCCTTTTCGACGACGACCGTGGCGCCAGCCTTGATCAGCTTGCCGACGGACTCAGGGACGAGCGCGACGCGGGTCTCGCGCGCTGCGCGCTCTTTTGGGACGGAGATTTGCATCGGGCAAAAATATCCGGCGGGGTAGGGTTGTTGTAAGACTCGACCCGTTGTTGTGCTGGCACGACAGGCATCCGCCGCAAGCGCTTGGCCAGGACCTCGGCTCTACCGGTGAACGTCGATGAACGCGAATGGAGCGAATCAGGCAGATGCTGCGAGGCCTTGGGGCGCTCCCGTTCCGGCCCTGATCCGCCGAATCGCCGTTCCAGATAGGCGTTCATCCGAGTAACCCGGGGAGCCGAGACTCCAGCCAAGCGCTAGCGGCTGGAGTGGTCGCAGCCGGACAGTCGCAACGGACTCCCGCCAAAGTGTCATGCCGGCAATCGCGTGTTGGGCGGCGCACGGGGCAGGGCTGGCCGGCGGCTCTGGCGGGTCTTGTGGCCCCGAAGCATTTTGGCACCGGTGGTCGCCGGCCGCTGGGGTCCATCGATCGGCCGTCCAGGCCTCGACTCCGCCTTGGGTTGGCCAGACGCCGATCTTGGCCGTTCCGGATCGCAATTGTGCGCATCGCGACCGTGTTGCCAACAGGAATGTTGAATTGCATACGTATGCAACACATCACGTTATGCATACTAGCGTAAGTCTATGTGGAATGCCCGATTAACCAACTGCATGTAAGCGAGTGGTTTCGGTCTGCATCTCATGTGGATATGCATCTGGGCGGTGCATACGGCGACCCGGCATGCGATCTACGCCCGGCACATCACAAAACTGTGAATCAACACAGGGTTCCGCGGAACCGTTCAAGAACGGTGCTGCCTGCTCCGGAACACTCGGAGGTTGCCGGAACCGGCGAGCCCTTCTGGGGCTCCGAGCCCCCTCAAGGTGCCGTCCCCGTGAATCTCAGCCCTTTTCTCCGCGAATCTCCGCGGCCACGCCTTCGAACTGTCCCGCCCCAATAAGACTGTCAAGAAGGCTGAAAGTTTCCATCGGCCTTTTGCTGCTGATACCCCATCGCCTTGAGCTTTGCCACCCTCATCGCCATCGGCGGATGGGTGGCGAACAGGTCACCAACGAACCCCTCCATGTTGCTCACCCGGCGGCCCAGCGGGTCGGCTATGCAGAGGTGCGCAACGCCCCCTTTGATGGCTGCCGTTGGCGCCTCCATATGCTCGATCTTTTCCAGGGCGGCGGCCAGGGCCAGGGGATTTCTGGTGAACTGAGCGCTCATGGCGTCGGCCAGATACTCCCGTTTCCGGCTGATTCCTACCGCCATCATGCGGGTAATGATGGGCGCCAGAAGCCAGCTGATGAGCCAAAGCACCAGGACCACGGCCACCAAAGGCCCCAGGTTCTTGCTGTTTTTGCTGCTACTTCGGCCCCCAAAACCGAACCTGAGGCCCCGTCCGAGGCCGTCCGAAATCAGGGCAACCGCCCCTATCAGGCCCGCCACGAGGGTCATGAGCCTGATGTCGAGGTTCTTCACATGGCCCATTTCGTGGCCAATCACGGCCTGAAGTTCGTCGCGGCTGCACAGTTTGAGCAGGCCTGAGGTGACCGCGATGTGGGCGTGCTCCGGGTCCATTCCCGTCGCAAAGGCGTTCGGGTCGTCGTCTTCAATTGTCCAGAGCTGCGGCTTGGGGATACCGGCCGCGATGGCCATTTCCTCGACCACGTTCATGAACTGCTTCTGTTCAGGGGTGGCCGGCTCCGTGAGGAGCGTCGCACCCGTGGACCAGAGCACTTTGTCGGGCCCCGTCTTCCTTACAATAGAAGACGAGGCCGAAGCCAATGCCAAAAAGGAGAATTCCCAGCCATGGAAACCCATGGTGGTAGGCACCCTTCGGCGCGCCCATGGTGAACTGCCAGGCGAGCCAGTCGCCGCCAAAACCGAGCCAGGTAAAAAAGAGCACAAACACGAACATCAACAGCGCCGAACGGCGGCGGTTGCTGGCTTGCTGGGCGAAGAGATTGACTGGCTCGGAGTCTGACAACGGGATTGGGGAGGCGAGGGGTGCCGGTTCGGGGGGAGGTGCCCGTACCCGGTAGCTATTTGGACGAGAGATTCACCTTTGGTACCGCCCTCTCGGTCTCATCGGTGATCTCCCACAACTCTGCCGGCGATGCGCCCGCCATCCCGGCGATGATCGCGGTTGGGAATTGGTGCTGCTTCGTGTTGTAGAGCGTCGCCGTGTCATTGAAGAGCTGGCGCGCGAATCCAATCTTGTTTTCTGTGGACGTCAGCTCTTCCTGCAGCTGGCCGATGTTGTTCGTCGCCTTGAGGTCGGGGTACGCCTCGACCACGGCCATGAGTTTGCCGAGTGCGCCAGAGAGCTGGCCTTCGGCGGCGGCCATCTTGCCGACCGAGGCGAGATCGGTGCCGGCCGAGACTTTCATCGCCTGGTTTCGCGCTTCGATGACGGCCTGCAGCGTGTCTTTTTCGAAGGTCATCGCGCCTTTGACGGCTTCGATGAGATTCGGAATGAGATCGTGACGGCGCTTGAGCTGCACGTCGATCTGCTTGAGGGCGTTCTGCGTCTGGAACTTGAGCGCGATGAGGCCGTTGTATGCGCTGACGACCCAGAGGAGGACGGCGACGGCGACGACAAGAAGGAAGATCGGGCCCACGGGAGACTCCATCGAAAAGGACGAACTGCAACGGGGTAGCGATTAGCCGGTGACGACCAGGGCGAGTACTGTGTGCGGCGTGCCGTGTACCCGGCGCCTCCTCGGCGCTAACACACTACGGCTGGCAGCGGGCCACGTTTCGCTCCTGGGCGCAAAAAAAAGGCCGGCTCTCGCCGACCCCCAAACGTCCATCTGCAGTTTCCGTGCTACGCGGTACCGGGTACGCGGTCCTCGGTCCTCGGTCCTCGGTCCTCGCGTTTGTTGTGAGGCGCTACTGACTACCCGCCACCGCTCTGCCAGCCTTCCGTGCCGCTATCGCGTCTTGAATCCACGTCAGCGGCATGAGGAACAGCGGCGTCAGGAACAAGCCGAGCAGCGTGTTCACCCAGATCAGCGCGGTGTAGAACGCGCCGAGTCCGAGTCCGGCAATCAGGATCCCGAGGGGGCCGCCGAAGGACGATTCCATAAATCAGTTGGCAGTGGGTAGCAGGGAGCCGGCAGATGGAAAACGTGCGAAAGCGAACGCCCGTCGACCACAAGACTATCTTAACAAGGTGAAATCAGACGCGAAAGCGGGAGTGGTGGAAAAAGTGCAGCGCGCGGTCGCGGCGCTGCCACCTGGCCGGTACCTGCTCGCCATCTCTGGCGGGCGGGATTCGATGGTCCTGCTCGATGCCTTCGCTGCTGTGCGCGCCGACGTGGGCGCGATCGTGACCTTCGACCATGGCACGGGTCCGCACGCGGTGAAAGCGGTCACGCACGTAGAGAAGGAAGCCGAAAAGCGCGGCCTGACGGTCATCACGGGCAAGCGCCGCGGGTGGTCGCCATCACTCGACCGCCTCATCGACAAGTTCGGTCCGGCAAGCGAGGCGATGCTCCGTACCGCGCGTTGGGAGTTTCTCCGCGTGACCGCCGTCAGTGCGAATGGCACGATTGTTACGGCGCACACGCAGGATGACCAGGCTGAAACGGTCTTCATGCGCATCCTCCGTCATGCGCGCGCCCGCGGCCTGGCCGCAATGCACGCCAAATCTGACGTCGAGCGTCCGCTCCTCTGCATTACCCGAGATGAAATCGCCGCCTACGCCGCCGAACGCGGCGTGAAGTGGGTCGAAGATCCGACCAACGCGAGTATGCGCTTCCATCGGAATCGCGTGCGCGCCGAGTTGCTCCCGGCACTCGAGGCCGCGCAGCCCGGGTTCTCCAAAGCGTTGCTCGCCATGTCGGAACGCTGCGGCGAATGGCGCGGCGAACTTGCGGCCATGGTCGATTCGCTCGACGTCACGGTCACGGACGCCCCCGATCGCACCGCGATTGTGCGTGCTGAAGCCCTCGCCGGCCTCACCCCGGAAGGCCTCGCCGTGCTCTGGCCCGAACTGGCCGGACGGGCCGGCGCCGTGCTCGATTGGCGGGGGGTGGAACGCCTCGTTCGCGAGGGTCCTAAAGTGAAGCCCGGCGCGGAGATCCCCCTCTCGGGCGGCGTCACCGTCAGCCGTACCGCGACCACCTTTGTGGTGCGGAACCGGGGTCAGGGCGCGCCACTATATTAAGAGGCATGAGTGCCGCACCGGTTGGTGTGATCAGGGGTGACAAGGATGGTGTGCTGCAGGCGCCTCAACAGACGCCTCAAGATCCGCGCCTGCTCGGCCGCGATGTTCGTCGCATTGCGTTCAGCGAGACGGAACTCCGCGCGCGCGTGGCGGAGTTGGGCGCCGACATCACGGCGGCCTATCCCGAAGGTGACCTTCTCGTCCTCGGCCTCCTCAAGGGAAGCTTCGTATTTCTCGCCGATCTCGTCCGCGAGATTCGCCTCCCACTGCATGTCGATTTTCTCGTCGCGTCGAGCTACGGCGAATCCACCGTCTCGTCCGGCGATGTCAAGCTGGTGTATGACCCTGAGACGGTGCTCGAAGGCAAGCACATTTTGCTCGTCGAGGACATCGTCGATTCAGGCAAGACGCTGCACAAGTTGATGCACCTGCTCAGTGGCCGCGCGCCGCGCTCGATCGAGATCTGCGCGCTGCTGCACAAACGGATCGCGAAGGAGCTCGCACATCCCGTGCGCTTTGTCGGCTTCGACGCCCCGAATGAATTTCTGGTCGGCTACGGACTCGATCACGCCGAGAATTTTCGCCACCTGCCGTACGTGGCGAGCCTGAGGTAGGAAGGAAGAAACGGAACTATGGCAAACGACGCTCCCAAGCAAAAAACGCCCGGCAACTTCGGCCGCTTCTCCAAGACGCTGGCCTTCTGGCTCCTCGTCATTCTGGTGCCGGTGGCCTTTCTGCAGTTTTCCAGCACCAAAAATGATGCCGCGGTAAAGCTCAGCTACACCGAGTATTCGGACCAGCTGAACGCCGGCAACATCTCAAAGGTGATTATTGTTGCCGGAAAGGAACTCACCGGTGAGTTCGTGCGTGACTACGCACCGACCGGCAAGCGCGCCGCGAAGAACTTCGAGACCATGCTCCCGGTCACGAACTCCGACCGCGAACTTCAGCGCCTCAGCGACAAGGGTGTGAAAGTGCAGGCCGAGGACGCGCGCCCGTCGTTCGGGTCGTTCCTCGTTGCGGCGCTGCCCTGGATTCTGATGATCGGATTCTGGTTCTTCATCATGCGGCAGATGCAGGCCAACGGCGCGAAGGCATTCTCCTTCGGCAAGTCGAAGGCCAAGCTGCTCTCGGGCGATACGCCGAAAGTCACCTTCGCTGACGTGGCCGGTTGCGACGAAGCGAAGTACGACCTCCGCGAAATCATCGAGTTCCTCAAGGAGCCGCAGAAGTTCACCAAGCTCGGCGGACGTCTGCCGAAGGGCGCGCTGCTCGTTGGCCCTCCGGGCACTGGCAAAACGCTGCTCGCCAAGGCCGTCGCCGGTGAAGCGGGCCGTCCCTTCTTCTCGATGTCGGGTTCCGACTTCGTCGAAATGTTCGTGGGCGTCGGCGCGAGCCGCGTGCGCGATTTGTTCGAACAGGGCAAGGCGCACGCGCCCTGCATCATTTTCATTGACGAAATCGACGCTGTGGGCCGTCACCGCGGCGCAGGGCTTGGCGGCGGACATGACGAGCGCGAGCAGACGCTCAACCAGTTGCTCGTCGAGATGGATGGGTTTGAATCGAACGACGGCGTGATCCTGATTGCCGCGACCAATCGCCCCGACGTGCTCGACCCGGCGCTGCTGCGCCCGGGCCGCTTTGACCGTCAGATTGTCGTGGACTCGCCGGACTTCCGCGGCCGCGAAGGAATTCTTCGCGTGCACATGCGGAACAAACCGATCAACGAGGACGTGGACATTGTCGCGCTCGCGAAGGGCACGCCCGGCATGGCCGGCGCCGATCTCGCGAACCTGGTGAATGAGGCGGCGCTGCTTGCCGCGCGCCGGAATCGCGACAAGATCTTCATGGCCGATTTCGAAGATGCGAAGGACAAGGTGATGCTCGGCGCTGAGCGAAAGTCGCTGGTGATGCGCGACGAAGAGCGTCGTCTCACGGCGTATCACGAAGGCGGCCACGCCGTGTGCGCGCTGATCGTGAAGGGGAACGATCCGCTGCATAAAGTGACCATCGTGCCGCGCGGCCGGACGCTCGGTGTGGCATGGACGCTGCCGGAAGACGATCGCGTGAGCGTCACGCGTGAGCAGCTCGAAGCGCGTCTGGTGATGGCGTACGGCGGCCGTGTGGCGGAAGAGATTGTGTTCGGCCGCGACAAGGTGACCGCCGGTGCGTCGAGCGACATCAGCTTCGCGACGAATCTCGCGCGTCGCTACGTGTCGCAGTGGGGATTGTCCGAGAAGATCGGGCCGATTCTCGTTGGCGAAAACGAAACCGAAGTCTTCCTCGGCCGTGAGTTCGGCAGCCGTCGCACGGTGAGCGAGCGTACGGCAGAACTCGTGGACGAAGAAGTGAAGCGCGTGATCGGCGTGGCCTACGACCGCGCGACGGTGGTACTCACCGAGCATCGTGCGCTGCTCGACAAAATTGCGGCGTCGCTGCTCGACCGTGAAACGCTGAGCCGCGAAGATTTCGCGACGTTGCAGCGCGGTGAAGATCTTCCGCCGCGCGCGCCGGTCGCTCTGCCGGCGTTAGGTACTACGCCCGCGCCGACGCCAATCGCCGAGCCCAAGCGGACACCGCCGATGCTTGGCGGGCCGGAGCCGAGTCCGGCGTAAGCGACGTACACAGGAATCGTGAAGGGCGCGGATTGTTTCCGCGCCCTTTGCGTATGCCCCCTGGCGGCAGGCACGGCTACGCGCCCTTCGCCACGGTTACCGAATCAGCGGGGAGCGACTACCACTTGAGTAGCGTCGCCGGCATCGCCCCGGTGCGACGGTACGCGACGTCGCGCGGCTCCATCCAGACACTCGTCGTGCGGTTCGACGAACTCAGTCGCACTTCCAGTGCGCCGCGCCCGGTTTCTGGATTGAGCGGATACGCGAAGTCCACGCGATACGTGCGCTTGCTGCCCGACGGGTACGCACCGAGAATCGAGAATCCGAGCGATGCGCGCACCGGCGTTGTTACTCCGTACGGCGCGTCGCCCGCCCAGATCTTTCCGGCGTCGGTGAATGCCGCCAGCGCGAGATCAGCGGGGACGATGGCCGTGGGCAATCGCACGCGCCGCTCGAGATGTATGACCGCACGACGGCCGCCGGCGGCAATCGCATCGGCATAGCCGCGCACACCACCATCGGAATCGCGAAAGGTGAGTTGTGACGGAAACGAAAGACTCTGCAGGATTGATCCTTCGAGGCTCGCGTGCGTCGTCCAGTTGGCCGACGTGCGACTCGAGAGCGAGAATCGGGCGTTTCCGACAAGTCCGTCCCAGCGCATGGATTGGTGGTTGCCGCGCGCCTCCGCGAGCACGCGTGCCGTGTAAAACGTCCCGGCGTCGCCGCCTCCGGCATAGAAGTCGCTCGCGAGAAAGAGATCCGCATCGCCAGCGGTCGCCCAGACACTTGGGCCAAGCAGCAACCCGAACTGCGTGCCAATACCCACGTCTTGCGTGGCACGCACGGCATCGAAACCGCGAACGGTGATGTACGTGATCTGCCGAAGGCCGGCGATAGCCGCGACGCGAGCAACGCCCAAGTCGTGGTATCGCGCCGGGAGGGCGGGGTCGGGTGCCGGCAGCAGTCCGGTTGGTGAAATGATGACCACGTCGGTACCGACGTGAATCTCTTCCCCCATGGCAACCACGCCGATCACGCTGACCGTGCGTCCGGGGATGTCCGTGCCGCTCCGGCGCACCCAGCCAACGTCCCAGAAGGCGCGGCGCGTGAAGAGCGCGACTTCTTCGCCAGAGAACGGGAGGAGTCGCGCCTGCGTGCTGGCGCTGCCGACACTGATGTGGTAGGCGTTGCGTTGCACGTCCGTGAGAAAGGGCTCGGCGGCTTCGAGGCCCACGCGTTCGCCATGCGGCTCGCGCTCGACATCGAACCCCAGAAAGGCGCGGCGGCCGAAGGCGCCGAACTTCGTTGCGCGTAAACCGAAACCGGTGCGGTAGGCGAAGCCACGCGTGATTCGTGCCGCAACGAGCAGGCCGCGTCCGTCGAGATTCTGCGAACCGAGCGTCAGCGACGACAAACTGCCGTGCCCCACGCCTAGGCCGGCGAGAATCGGAAATTCGTCAATGATCTCAACCTGCAGTTTGATCTGTCCCGGCCCGTCGGGGATCACGTAGATCTCCGCCGACGAAATGAAGGTCAGATTGCGGAGAATGCGCTCCGATTCGGTGCGGTCGAGCTCGCGGCAGGGGTGCCCTTCGCGGACCAGGAGATAGGTGCGGGCGATGCTCACGCGCGTGGTCGCGAAGTGCATGCCAGTGATTTCGGACGCGCGTTCGAGCGCATCGGCGGCGACGCTGGTCGTCGTCGGCGGGTGCACGCGGACGTCGATGCCGGTCACCATCTCGCCATTGCAGGCCGCGAGTGCGAGGGCCAGGTGGGCGATCATTATCAGCGCGCTGCGCAGCGTTCGGGATTCACGGGCATGGATGGACGGAATGGTATCGCGGCGACCGTGCAAAGGCTCGGACACCAACGGCCTAGCACTTCGGTTGGATGGGGCTGGAACGTTTCGTTTTCGCTACGCTTGGCGTCCCTTGTAGGTGGGCGTAACCCCGTGTAGTTTATCATGTTATGGAGTTTTTGACCCTGCCAGATCGGGTCGCAGAAGTGCGACAGAAAATCAGCGCGGCCGTTGCCCGTGGTGGTCGCGGGCAGGAGGTCCGAATCATCGCGGTCACCAAGACGCACGGGCCCGAAGCGGTGGTTGCGGCAATTGCGGCTGGACTCGCGGACGTTGGTGAGAACAAAGTGCAGGAAGCGGTAGGGAAACAGGATGCGCTGATGACCTCCGGTGGCCTGGATGCGACCCCATCGGTGCGATGGCACCTGATTGGTCATCTGCAGCGGAACAAAGTGAAGGCGTTGGACCGGTTTGCGCTATTTCACGCGGTGGACAGCGTTCGGCTGGCCGACGCGATTGCAGAGTGGAGCGCGGGGCGCGGGCGCACGACGGACGTGCTGCTCGAGGTGAATGTCTCGGGTGAGGAATCGAAGGGCGGATACGCACCTGCCGAGTTCGCTCGGGAGGTGGAGCGCCTCAAAGGGCTCGCCGGGATTCGCGTGGCTGGTGTGATGACCATGGCGCCGTTCGACGCCGATGAAGCGACGTTGCGGCGGGTATTCAGCGGGGCGCGTGAGGCGCGCGAGTTGTGCCTGTCGGGCGGCCATCCCGCGCAGGCGTTGTCGATGGGCATGTCCGGCGACTATGAAATCGCGGTGGAAGAGGGAGCAACAATGGTGCGGCTCGGTACCGTCCTGTTCGGGGAACGAACGCCATGAGGAACCCATGAACGACGAGATTTTCCATCTCACGCCTGTTGATGTCCGCCGCTATGAGTTTGGCACGCAGATGCGTGGCTACGACAAGGCGCGTGTGGACCAGTTTCGCGAGCAGATCGCGGACGAGTTCGAGCGCATGGCGCGCGTCAACCATGAACTCGAAGCCAAGGCCCGTGGTTTTCACGAGCAGCTGCGCGCGTTTCGCGAGCGTGACAAAGCGCTGAATGAAGCGCTGATCTCGGCGCAACAGATGCGCCAGGACACGAAGGAGCAGGCGGAGCGTGAGGGGTCGCTCATTCTTCGTGAGGCGAACGCCGAGGCGGAGAAGGCGGCGCGCGATGCTCGCATGGAATCGGACCGGATGCTTGAGGCTGCACGCGTAGAAGTGCGCAAGTTGGAGCGCCAGGTGGACGCGCTCGAGCGGCTGCGCAAGAGCTACCTCGTGCAGATGCGGAAAATGGCGGAGCAACAGTTGTCCGAGCTGCAGGCGGCAGAGCAGCTGCCGTTGCCGGCGCGCCCGACCCCGATTGATCCGCCGGAAGTGATCACGGACGATCGGGCCGCGCAGGAGCCCGCATAGCACTCGTGTCCGGAACGTTGCCAGTCACACCTCCCATGCAGATCGCGGGCGCCGAACATGCCCACCGCGCGGACGCCGTCCAGGCGGCCGTGCGGGCCGTGCGTGCGCGCTCTGCCGTCGAGCCTGACGTCGCGATCATTCTTGGCACCGGACTCGGCGCGCTCGGGCGCGCCATGCAGGTCGAAACGAGCATCGAGTATGGCGCAATCCCAGGCTTTCCGCTCTCGACCGTGGAGTCGCATGCGGGGCGTTTGCTCATCGGCACGCTCGGCCAGGGGGCCCAAGCCAAGCGCGTGATGGCGATGCAGGGGCGCTTTCATAAATACGAGGGGTACTCATTGCAGCAGGTGACGTTCCCCGTGCGCGTACTGCAGGCGCTTGGCGCGCGGACGCTCATTGTGAGCAATGCGTGTGGTGGCATGCGCGACGATTGGGCGGCCGGCGATCTGATGCTGATCACGGATCACATCAACATGATCGGTGACAATCCCTTGATCGGACCCAATGATGATGCACTCGGTCCGCGTTTTCCGGACATGAGCGAGGCCTACGACAAGGAGCTCCGCGCTGCGGCGCAGCGTGTGGCCGCGGAGCAGAAGGTCCTCCTGCGCGAAGGCGTGTATGTGGCGGTTGCGGGCCCGAACCTGGAAACGCGCGCGGAGTACCGGATGCTGCGCGCGATGGGCGCCGATGTCGTTGGCATGAGTACGGTGCCCGAAGTGATTGTGGCGCGGCACGGCGGCATGCGCGTGCTCGGGCTTTCGATCGTGACGGACCTGTGCATTCCAGAAACGCTGGAGCCGGCGT
This sequence comes from Gemmatimonadota bacterium, assembly GCA_026387935.1. Lineage (GTDB taxonomy): Bacteria > Gemmatimonadota > Gemmatimonadetes > Gemmatimonadales > Gemmatimonadaceae > Fen-1231. The sequence continues at coordinate 52,187 of JAPLKU010000012.1, forward strand.
CGCTCGAGAAGATTCTCGCGGTGGCGGCCAAGGCGGAACCAAATCTCACCGCACTCGTGCGCGGTGTGGTGGAGGCGCTCTGATGCCAGTCACAAAACCGCCATACGCGACGCTGCCGGCCGACCTCAGCGCGAACGCACTCGAAGAGCAAATGCTCGCGCGCTGGCGCGACGAGCAGATCGTTGACAAGGCGCTCGCGTTGGGCGCGGATGGGTCGCGCCCGAGTTGGGTGTTCTACGACGGCCCGCCGACGGCGAATGGCCGGCCAGGCATTCACCATGTGCTCGCGCGCACGGTGAAAGATTTGTTCTGCCGCTATCGCGTGATGAAGGGATACCACGTTCCGCGAAAGGCGGGATGGGACACGCACGGACTGCCGGTGGAAATCGAAGTTGAGAAGGCCCTCAAGCTCGACGGCAAGCAGGGAATTGAAGCGTACGGAATCGAGGAGTTCAACAAGCAGTGCCGCGACAGCGTGTGGAAATACCGCGAGGAGTGGGAACGCCTTGTGGAGCGTGTCGCGCACTGGCAGGACTACAAACATCCGTACGTCACGTACGAGAACAACTACATCGAGAGTGAGTGGTGGGCACTCAAGACACTGTTTGATAAGGGACTGCTGTACCGTGGGCACAAGATTCTGCCGTACTGCTCACGGTGCGGGACAAGTTTGAGCTCGCACGAAGTCGCGCAGGGGTACGATGAGGTTGAAGATCCGAGCGTGTTCATTGCGCTCGATTTGCAAAACGAAGACGGCCCGGGAACGCGCCGGCGCATTCTCGTCTGGACCACCACGCCGTGGACGCTGGTGTCCAATGCCGCACTCGCGGTGCATCCCGATCTCGTGTACGTCGAAGTGCAAAAGAAGACGGGGCGAGACTGGACGCTGATTCTTGCCGAGTCGCGCGCGGACGCCGTGCTGGGTGCCGGGTGGGAAGAGCGGTGGGACGTCATGCACAGGCACCGTGGCGCGGAACTCGCCGGCAAGAAGTACCACCGGCCGCTCGACTGGGCGGAGTATCCCGACGGCCATCACGAGATCATCGTCGCTGAAGAGTTCGTGAGCGCCGACGATGGTTCGGGCGTCGTGCACATGTCGCCGGCCTTCGGCGCAGATGATTACGCGGCCGGGCAGCGGCACACGCTCGCGTTCCTGCAGCCGGTGAATGCGCGCGGCGAGTTTCCACCCGAGATGCCGGTGATTGGCGGCAAGTTCTTCAAGGATGCCGACCCGCTCATCATCGAAGAGCTCAAGAAGCGCGACGTGCTCTGGAAGGCCGGGACGGTCAAGCACCAGTATCCCTTCTGCTGGCGCTGCGACACGCCGCTGCTCTACTACGCGCGCACGAGCTGGTTTGTGCGCACGACGGCGTACGCGGACGACATGATGAAGCGCAATACGGCCGTGAGCTGGACTCCGCCGGAGACGGGCAGCGGGCGTTTTGGCGAATGGTTGAAGAACAACATTGACTGGGCCGTGTCGCGCGACCGCTACTGGGGCACGCCGTTACCGGTGTGGCAGTGCGACGCGGATGAAACGCATCGCATGGCGATCGGTTCGTTCGACGAACTCTCGAAGGCCGCAGGGAAGCCGCTGGGCGCGAAGTTCGATCCGCATAAGCCGTACATCGACGCTGACGAATGGTCGTGGAAGTGCACGGTGTGCGCGAAGGGCACGATGCGCCGCGTCTCCGAAGTCATTGACGCCTGGTTCGACTCGGGCGCGATGAGCTTCGCGCAGTGGCACTATCCGTTTGAAAACGTCGATCGCGTCACGCAGGAGTTCCCGGCCGATTACATCGCGGAGGGCGTGGACCAGACGCGCGGATGGTTCTACTCGTTGCTGGCGATTGCAACGGGCTTGGGTGACGCGCTGCCGAACAATGCGGCGGGTTCGGCGTCGCCCTATCGCCACGTCGTGGTCCACGATCTGGTGCGCGACGCGAAGGGGCAGAAGATGTCCAAGTCGCGCGGCAACTCCGTGAATCCGTGGGAAGTGATGGAGCGCCACGGTGCTGACGCCACGCGGCTCTTCCTCGTGGCGTCGAGCCAGATGTGGGTGCCGAAGAACTTCGACGAGACCGTGATTCGCGAAGGCGCATCGCGCTTTTTGATCACGCTGCGGAATCTCTATCAGGGCGCGTTTGCACAGTACGCGAACTTCGGCTGGTCGCCATCGGCAAAGGATCCAAACCCCGCGGATCGGCCGCTGCTTGACCAGTGGGTGCTCTCGCGCCTCGCATCGGTAGAGCAGGCGGCGGACCAGCACCTGGACGCCTTCGACGCGACGGGGGCGGCGCGCGCCGTCATGCAGTTCATCGACGACGATGTCTCCAAGTGGTATGTGCGCCTCGCGAAGCGCCGCTTCTACGACCTGGAATCGGACGACAGTCGCGCGGCGTTTGCGACACTGCATGAAGTGCTCACGGTGTCGTGCCGGTTGCTGGCGCCGTTCGCACCATTCCTCACGGACTGGATGCACCGCGAGCTGACGGGCGGCGATTCGGTGCACTTCGTGGACTATGTGAGAAATCAGTCGGCGGCAGGCCGTGGGCAGTCGGCCGTGGGCATCGGGCAGTCGGCCGTGGGCAACGCCGCCCTCGACGCCGCGATGGCCGAAATCCGTGCGCTGGCCTCTGCCGGACGCGCCGCGCGCGAGACGGCGAAGGTCAACGTGCGCCAGCCGCTGTCGAAGCTCGTCTGCGTCACCGGCCCGATTGATGCGGCGGCCCGCGCGCTCATCGAGCCGCTGGTCCCCATTCTCGCGGCAGAGCTCAATGTGAAGGTCGTCGAGTTCGCGACGAGCGCGGATGCCCTCGTGTCGCTCGAAGCCAAGGCGAATTTCCGCGCACTTGGCAAGGTGTTCGGCAAGGAAACGCCACTGGCCGCCGCGGCAGTGAATGCGCTCGGGGCGGACACCCTCGCGGCGTTCGAGCGGGGCGAACCGGTGCTGGTCAACGTCGAAGGCCGTGAACACCGGCTCACCGTTGACGACCTGACGATTGTCCGCAAAGCGAGCGGCGCCTTCGTGGTGCACCAGGAAGGGATCCTCTTCGCGGCGATTGACCCGACGGTGACCCCAGCGCTGCGGGCGGAGGGGATTGCCCGTGAGCTGGTGAGCCGCACGCAACGGCTTCGTAAAGAAACCGGGCTGGAAGTAAGCGACCGTATTATCCTCAGGATTGCTGGACCGGCCCTCGTGACGGGTGCCGCCGAAACACACCGGCAGTGGATCGCCGGCGAAGTGCTGGCGCGGAGCATCGAAATTACTGAATCGATGGCGAGTGCTACCAACGTTGTGACCGTTGAGCTCGATGACCTGACGGCGCAACTCGCCCTTTCCAAGGACAGCTGACAATGGCGGCCAAAAAGCCTGCCGGGCCGAAGGAATTCAAGCCGATGAAGAAGAAAGACGTCGGTTATTTCGAGAAGCGTCTGCTCGAGGAGCGCCGGCGCGTGCTGAAGGAACTCGGGCATTACGACGAGACCTTCGGCAGCACGCCGCAGGGCGCCGACGGCGACCTCTCCTCGTATTCCTTCCACATGGCGGATCAGGGCACCGACGCCATGGAGCGCGAAAAGGCGTTCCTGTTCGCGAGCCAGGAAGGGCGGTTCCTCTGGCATATCGACGAAGCGCTGCGCCGCCTCTACAAGCGGCCGGAAGCGTTCGGCAAGTGCCAGGGCTGTGCCGGCGAGATTGCCTTCGAGCGGCTCGACGCGCTCCCGCACGCGCGCTTCTGCATTGACTGCAAGCAGAAAGAGGAAGATGGAAAGAAGCAGTAGCCATCCGCGGCTGCCGCTCTTTGGCGGCATCGCGATCACGCTCTTCGTGGTCGATCAGATCACGAAGCTCATGGCCGTGGATCGCCTCGCGCCGGTGTATGTGCCGCGCGAAGTGTTTGGCGATGCCGTGCGGTTCACGCTCGTGTACAACCCGGGTGCGGCCTTCGGGCTCCACTTCGGGACGTACTCCCGTGAGATCTTCACGGCGCTCACCCTTGGCGCGCTCGTCCTGCTCTACCGGCTCTACCGCGAATCGCAGGCGCGTGATCTCGCGCGCGTGATTGCCATTGCGCTCGTGACCGGGGGCGCACTCGGAAATCTGCTCGACCGGCTGCGCTCCGTGCGCGGCGTGGTGGATTTCGTCGACATCGGGATTGGCACCTCACGTTGGCCCACGTTCAACGTGGCCGACATGGGAATCAGCTGTGGCGCCATCCTGTTGGCCGTCGTGCTTTGGCGTGAGGACACCCGGTCCGCCGCCGAGCGCAACGCTACGGCCGCTGTGACGGCAGAACCGACACCGACCAATGGAACCAGTACTCCCGCCGACGCGCCGCTTCAACACTGAGGAAACAGGCCGCCTCGACGTGCTCGTCGCGCGCGCCCTTTCGCTCTCGCGCAATCAGGCCGCCACGCTGATCGCCGCCGGCCGCGTACTCGTCAGCGGTCGTACCGAAAAGGCTAGTTTCCTCGCACCGCTCGGCACGGAAGTCATCGTCAGTGTGCCGGTGTCGGAGGCACGCGAGCTCCTGCCCGAGGACATCGCGATTTCCGTGGTGTTCGAGGACGAGGAGATGCTCGTCGTGGACAAAGCCGCCGGCATGGTGGTGCATCCGGCACCGGGCAACTGGACGGGGACGCTGGTGAATGCGCTGATGGGGCGCGGCCAGGCCCTCGCCGACGGCGGTGGCGGTGATGAGCGGGCCGGTCTGGTGCATCGGCTCGACAAGGAAACGTCGGGCCTCATGATCGTGGCCAAAACCGATCGGGCGCACCGGATTCTCTCGAAGGCGATTTCGGAAAAGCGGATTATCCGGCGGTATGCGGCCCTCAGCTGGGGCCACCTCACCGACGACTTCATCTCCGTCGACAAGGCGATTGCCCGCGACCCTGCCAATCGACTTCGAATGGCGGTCAAAGAGGCCGGTCGTGCCGCGAAGACCGATTTCTACCGAATTGCCCGGTTCATGAGCACGGACCTGCTCCGGGCGCACCTCCACTCGGGGCGCACGCACCAGATCCGGGTGCATCTCTCGTCCATCGGCCACCCGGTGGTTGGGGACGACACCTATGGCGGCGGCGGGGCCCGCCGACTGGTCGCCCTCCCTCCAAAACGGCAGTTTCTCCATGCCGCGTGGCTCCGGTTCAGCCACCCGGTAACCGGGGTGGAAGTCGATCTCCGGTCGCCACTTCCGGCCGATCTTCGGGAGTCGCTGATGACGGTGTCAGAAATGCCCGAATTAATTGCCCACCCAGACCCGCTGGAGTACCTTGGCTTCTATAGAGTCGAGGGGTGATCTGGACCAACCGCCGGGGCGCCCGCTGCTCAAATCCAGGGCGGCCCAAACCTGATTGAGGCGTACTACGAACTCGGCCGCGCCTTCTGGTTCAACGAGCAGGAGACCGAAGTGCTGGCGCTCGATGTATCCGGCGGACAGCCGCCCAAATAGTGCCCTCACGGATTTCGAGGGCGGATGTGGGATCACGGGGATTCCCGAGGATTTGCCTGGATACTGCCGTGAAAAGAATTGGGAAGTAGGATCCCTGTCGTCCCAGCCAGATCCCCAGTGATCCCCCCTCTGCCTGAAGCGCTGGCGTACCACTCGTGCTGAGCATGGCGCTCGGAATCGCGCTGCTGTTCGTAAATGCGAGGCATGCCGAAGCCCAAGGCGACCCCGCCGGCACGCAGCGCACCACCGGCGGCCGGTTCACGTTCGTTGCGATGCCAAGCGATGCCGCGCTCGCGAAGAACCTCCTGGCCGTGGCCATCGCCCGCGACTCGTTCCCCGGCCTTCCGCGCCCGCGCCGGCCGGCGACGATCATGATCGCCCCCAATGCAGCCGCTTTCCGCGAGTGGATTGGCGGTGGCGTGCCAGAGTGGGGGATCGCGGTGGCAATCCCCGAGGAGCATAGAATTGTGATGCAGGGGCGAAGCGCCGATTCCCGCGCCGGCGACCCCCGGGTGTCACTTCGGCATGAGCTCGCCCACCTCGCGTTGCACGAATACCTGACCAACCTGCCGCCCCGCTGGTTCGACGAGGGCTATGCCAGCTATTCAGCTGGCGAGTGGGGGCGGGACGAGGTGCTGTCATCCAGCGTTGTTTTAGCGCTTCGCGGGGTACCACACTTTGGAGGCCTCGACACGCTTATCGCAGGTGGGACGGCGCGGGCAGAGCAGGGGTACGCCCTGGCGCACCGCGCGGTGGCCGATCTGGCAGCGATTGACCCGAGGGGCGGTTTGACGCTGCTCTTTCGGTACTGGCACGACACGCGCAAGCTCGATGCAGCGTTCCGGCAGGCGTACGGTATCACACTGGATGGGTTCGAGAATACCTGGCGGCAGGCCACTCGGCGGCGCTACGGAGCGCTCGCGCTGTTGGGCGACGTGGGGTTTGCCTCGCTCGTGCTATTCCTGATTGTGGGGCCCTTTTGGCTGGTTCGCCGGCGGCGTGACCGGGCGCGATTGGACGCCATGCGGGCGGCCGATGAACTGGCGGACCGGCGGGAGCGAGAAAGTGCGCTTGCCGCCCTGCTCGGCGAGGGAGGAGACATGGACGAGAGTGAGGATCAGATTAAAGGAAGGTGACGGGGGTATGTCGTTGCTTGACACTACAATAGACGTGTCGTAAAATCATCGGCTTATGACAGAAGCAACGCTTCCTTTGGTGAAACGGGCCTCGGTTCGATGGGCTGCCGCCGCGATTGTGCTGGTGGCCGGTTACGCCGAACTTTGGGTAGGGAGCCAGACCGTGGCTCCGCTCCTCCTCACTATCGGGTACTGTGGATTGGTACCGTTCGCGATTCTGGCGTGACCGTGTGTGATGGGCAGGGGCTTTTTTCGGGCGAATAGCTCAGTTGGTTAGAGCACCTGCCTTACACGCAGGGTGTCGGGGGTTCGAGTCCCTCTTCGCCCACTTCGGAAACCCGGATTCGGCCAGGAAGAATGAAAGCGTTGCCGACGCAACAGATGGATTCACCACTCGGAGGATCAGCACCGTGACGGCTCGTAAGCTTGCTCGCAATGTGGCGCTGGCATCAATCGTACTCGGGGGAGTTACGACTCTCGCGAATGCGCAGGTTGCTCGCGGTCCCAATCCTAACGCGCCGCGTCTGATGGTGAGTGCGTGCCGGACGGCCGACAAGGCGCTGGCCATCCAGTGTGCCGACAAGCTCCGCTCGCAGATTGAAGGCGACGTGTCGTACCGTACGCTCTACGTGCTGCCCAAGGCTGACGTCGAGAATACGCTGACCGCGTCGGGGTACGATCCGTCGTCTGCGCTCGCGCCGGGCGACGCGAGTGCGCTGGCCAAGCAGATCCGCGCCGACGTATACATCGACGCTACGGTTGAGAAGACAGGCAACGGCTACAAGCTGATTGCGCTGCTTGTGCCGCAGCGTGACTACAACCTCGTCCAGCCGCTCGGTTCGTGGGAGAACGCGAAGCTCGACGGCGTGATGGGCGCTGCATCCAAGGCGTTTCAGGATGCGCACGGCAAGACGTTCGACCGGCAGAAGCTGTGTGCCTCTCTTTCGCGCGAGCGCAAGTACAACGAGGCCCTGAAGGAATTCAACGACGGTATCAAGGAGTATCCGGGCTCCACCTGGCTCCGCTATTGCCAGTTGCAGATTCTGAAGGATCAGAAGGCGCCGGATGCCGCGATCATCAAGGCAGCGGAAGACATTCTCGTGCTGGACCCGGCGGCCAAGGGGCCCCTGCAGGATCTGGCCGTTCGCTACGAAGCGTCGGGGAACACGGCCAAGCGACTCGAAACGCTGATGAAGCTGCAGAAGGCCGATCCGACGAACGCGAAGCTGAACGCGCAGATCGCGAACGACATTGCCGCAACCGGTGATTTTGCGAAGGCGCGCCCGATTTTGGAGAAGGCGCTTGCGGAAAACCCCGGCGACATGACGCTCGTTGCCACCTACTGGAACGTCCTCACTGCCGTCAAGGACTACAAGAGGGCGCTGGAGTGGGGCGACGAAATGGCCAAGATGGACACATCGGTGGCAGATTCATCGTACTTCGCCAAGTCGATGGGCCTTGCCATGGCCATGTCAGACACGGCCAAGGCCGCCGAGATCATGCGTCGCGGGGGCGCAAAGTTCGCGAACAACGTGTACTTCCCTAAGCAGGAAGCAGCGCTCTTGCAGGCCATGAAGAAGAACACCGAAGCCATGGCCGTCTCGCGCCGCGTCCTGACGATTAATCCGAAGGAGTCAGGAATCCGAGTCCGCATCGCATCGGCATATCTGACGGCGAATCCGCCTCAAATCGACTCAGCACTCGCGTTGGTGAAGGAAATGCAGGCGAATGGTGAGGATAAGAGTCAGATCGCTGGCATCGCGGTGCAGGCCGGCAACATGGAGCGTGTGCTGGTCGACACCATCAGAGCGCGGGGAGCGGACGGCGCCGCCGTTCTCGCTGCTGCTGAGCATGCGTATCAGACGCTGGTCTCGGCGGACCCGCTTTCGAAGGGGACCACCAGCGAGTTCCAAGCGAAATTCCTTGTCGGCGTCTCGGCGATGGGCGTTGGTCAGCAGTACCTCAATCTGGCGGGCGCGGTTGGCGCGAAGCTCGGGGAAGAGGTGAAGGCCATCAAGCCTCCCGACGCGGCGAAGCAAAAGGCGCTCGTGGACAAGGCGTATCCGGAAGCGTGCGGCTTGGCGAACAAGGCGGACGAGTACTTCACGGTTGCCAGCGGCGCGGTCCCGGCGGGTGGAAGATTCGATCCGAAAACGGCCCAGTCGGTGATGGGCTCGCTTCAGCAACTGACCGGCGCGGTGGAGCAGTACCGCAAGGCGTACTGCCCCAAGAAGTAGCGCCTTTCCAGTCGAAGTTCTGCGGCCCGCGGATCATTCCGCGGGCCGCTCTGTTTAACCCGATATCTTTGATCGGTGACTGAGAACCGCTTCGACTCCGAGTACCACGCCCCGGTGATGGTCGCCGAGGTGTGTACGTTTCTGCTTGGCGAATCGGGCGACGGGACGGGCAAGCGCATTCTCGACGGCACACTCGGCGGCGGAGGACATAGCGCCGCACTTCTCGAGCGTGGCGCGGATGTCACCGGGCTCGACCGCGATCCGAACGCGCTGCGCGAAGCATCTGCGCGACTCTCGGCATACAGCGCCGCCGGCACGTTTCGCGCAATCGAAACGAATTTCGCCGACGCGGTGGACACGCCCGAGCTCGCCAACGCCACCTTCGACGGGATTCTGCTTGATCTCGGGGTGAGCTCGCATCAGTTCAATGACGCCGCCCGCGGGTTCAGCTTCCGCGAAGGCGCGCCGCTCGACATGCGGATGGTTGGCCATGAGGGCGGGAAGGCCATGACCGCCGCCGACTTCCTCAATGAGGCAGCAGAAGGTGAATTGGCCTCAGCACTCAAGAGCTACGCGGACGAGCCGAAGGCCGGACGCATGGCTCGCGAGATGGTTCGGCGGCGTGGCAACCGGCCCTTCGCCACGAGCGACGACCTGGTCGGCGCGATCCGCGCGGTGCTTGGGCCCCGTTCCGGTCCGCCGGACTTCGCCCGGATCTTCCAGGCGGTTCGGATCGCCGTCAACGACGAGATCGGTTCCCTTGAACGGGCGCTGCCCGCACTCCGTGACCGTTTGGCCCCGTCGGGCGTCTTCGCGGTGATCACCTATCACTCCGGAGAAGACCGGCTGGTGAAGCACGCCTTCCGGGACTGGAGCGTTTCCTGCATCTGCCCACCGCGACAACCGCTCTGCAACTGTGGCGGGGATCGGGCGCTTGGCAGCGTCGTCACGCGCAAAGCGGTGACGGCCGCCACGGACGAAATCGTCCGCAACGCCCGGGCCCGGAGCGCCAAACTCCGCAGCTGGCGTCGCAAGTCAGACACGCCTTCGCCGTCCCCGCGAAAGCACCTGCGCCACTTGGAGTCCTAGCGTGAAGGGGCGGTCCTTCGTCGCCCTCGCCCTGCTCGGTTTCGTCCTCGTGGCCACAGGCGTCATATGGAGACGGAGCATGGGTATCGCGCGCGCGCGAGAGGAGAGTCGTCTCGAGCAGCGCCACGCCGCGCTCCGCGCTGAGCGGGCCAAGCTGGAAGGGGATATTCGAGACGCATCGAGTCGGGCCACACTGGCCCGGATCGCCGAGGAGCGGCTGCACATGCACATTCCAAACGACAGCCAGGTGATCCTGCTCGCCAAGCCTGGGAAGCTGGCGCCCTTGAAGGCGACCGCTCGCAACGGCACGAATGGCGCCCGAGAGTAGCGCGTCAGACGGCGCGCCGCGCGTCTGGTGGAATCGCGCCGCGCTGATGCAGGTCGGCTTTCTGGCCTTTGCCGTGGCACTCATCGGGCGCGCCGCGAAAGTACAGCTCCTTGAACGCGATCAATGGCGCGCGCGGGCGCAGGCACAGCAGCTGGCCGCCGCACCGCTCCCCGCGCCTCGCGGCATGATTCTCGACGAGGGCGGCGCGGTGTTGGTCGAATCGCGCCAGCTCGTGAAGCTCAGCATCGCGCCTCGTGAAGTGATCGCCACGGTCGGCAAGCGCGGAAACGGCCCTGCGCGCATGGACCTATTAACGCGTGCCCTCGCGCGCGCGGGTGTCTCACAAGAGTGGGTGACTCGCGCCAGCGACACCTCGCGCGCCTGGGTGGAGATCCCCGGACGGTTTCTCGCGACAGACGTTGCCTCCGTGACGAGCATGCGCGGGGTGCACGCCGAGCCAGCGCTCGAACGGATTCCGCCGGCGAACGATGGTTTGCGGCGCTTGGTCGGCCGCGCCGATGACGCCGGCGGCCCGGTGGACGGTCTCGAGAAGTCGCTCGATGCGGTGCTGCGCGGCGAAGGGGGTCGCGAGTCACTCGTGCGTGATGCGCGTGGGCAGCGCATCCGCTCGCCGAACGTGGCCGATGACGCGCCAAAGCAGGGCAACACCGTCGTACTCTCGATCAACCAGTCGCTGCAGGACATCGCGGAGCGCGCGTTGGGCGCCGCGGTCGCGACAATGGGTGCGAGTGGTGGCGACGTCGTGATGATGGATCCCGCGACAGGCGAAGTGCGCGCGATGGCCAGCAAACGCACAAATCTGCTGTCCACGGCGGCAACAGCCCTCACGGAGCCGTACGAGCCGGGCTCGACGCTGAAGCCGTTCATCGCCGCGCGTCTCCTCGACATGGGGCGCGCACGAATCGACGAAATCGTCCCCGCCTACAACGGCCACTGGGAGCTCAACGGGCGCAAGATCGAGGACGATCACAAGGGCGCGCAGTTCTCACTTGCTGACGTGATTCGGTATTCGAGCAACATCGGCATCGTACAGTTCGCCTCGCGCTTCTCGCACGACGAGCAGTTCGAGTTGCTGCGCGACCTTGGCTTTGGTACGGCGACCGGCCTCCCGTACCCGGTGGAGGCGACGGGCTATCTGGCCGCACCGAAGAAGTGGGATTCGATGACGCCGGCGTCGCTGGCGATGGGCTACGCGCTCAACGTCACGCCGATCCAGTTGGCGGCCGCCTATGTCGCCATTGCGAATGGTGGCGAGCTGCTGGAGCCGTCGATCGTCAAGGAGATTCGGACGCCCGATGGGACGGTGACCTACACACACAAGCGGCGCGTGCTACGCCGCGTCATGACGGAAAGCTCGGCGCGGGCCGTGCGGGCGATGCTGCGCGGCGTGATGGAGACGGGCACGGGGGCCGGCTCGAATCTCTCGACCTTCGACATTGCCGGCAAGACCGGCACGGCCAAGCGCGCCGAGAACGGCAAGTACGTGCCCGGGAAGTACACGGCCAGCTTTGTGGGCATGTTCCCGGCGGACAACCCGCAGGTCGTGATCCTTGTCAAACTGGACAACCCCAGCAAGTCGATCTACGGTGGAAAAGCGGCGGCACCAGTTTCGAAGGTGGTTTTGCAGGCGGCCCTCGCCGCACGCGACGCCGCGCTGGATCGGCGCACGCTCGCTGAGTCGCCGCGAACGAACGAGCGCGTCGCGACCGCGCTGCCCAACGTTGCGCCCGCGGCAGTGGTTGAAACCGCATCGGTGGTTGGCGCAGAGTCGCCGGCAGTCGTCGGATCCGTCCCATATGTCGTTCGCCTCGACGAGCCGCGCGAGTCTGCGGGTGTCGTCGTGGCCGAGCGTGCGGTGCCAAACGTGAAGGGGATGGCCATTCGGCGAGCCGTGTATGAGCTGCATCGCGCCGGGTTTCGCGCGGCGCTCACCGGCGGTGCGTCAGGCGGCGATACGGCCGCGGGCACGCTCCCTGCGAGCGGCACGATGCTGATGACGGGCAGCCGTGTGGCGCTGGAGCGTGCGCCGTGAGCCCGGGCGGCGTCTTGGTCAATGACATCGTCACGCCACTCGCGGTCAGTGGCCTTTTGGTCGCGTCCCCGAATGAGTTCTCTGAGCCGCTGACCGGAATCACCGATGACAGCCGACGGGTGATGAAGGGCGGGCTGTTCATCGCTGTGCGCGGTACCGCACAGGATGGGCATGATTTCATTCAGCAGGCGCGCGCGGCGGGCGCTTCGGTGATTATCGCCGAGGATGCGCTGCGCGCGGTGGGTGGTCCGGCGATCATCGTGCGCGATGGGCGAAAGGCGGCGGCTATTGCGGCTGCGGCGTTCTACGGGTATCCGGCGCGGGGGATGCGTCTCGTCGCGGTGACGGGCACGAACGGGAAGACGACGACGGTCGGGATGCTGCGGCATCTGCTGGACGGCGGGCTCGACGGTGACGCGGACGCGACCGGCGCGCAAACCGATGCGAGCCGCGCGGCCAGCATTGGCACGCTCGGCGTTCTTCTCGGCAGCGTAGGAGAGCCGGTGGACGGTGGCGCCGGACTCACGACGCCGGGGCCGGTGGAGCTGCAGCGGATTTTGCGGGTGTTGGCTGACCGCGGTGTGGGCACCGTGGCGATTGAAGTCTCGTCGCACGCGCTCGCGCAGAATCGCGTGGAGGGCATCGCCTTCGACGCGGCGGTGTTCACGAACCTCACGCGCGACCATCTGGATTTTCACGGCACGATGGAGTCGTATTTCGCCGCGAAAGCGTCACTTGTTTCGCTGCTCGGCGCGAACGGTGCGGCCGTCGTAAACGTGGACGACTCCGCCTGGAATGCGCTGCCCAAAGCGCCGTGCCGCGTGACGTTCGGAACGTCCGCCAATCCAGACGTACGCGCAACGGCCGTCAGCTACCAGCCGCGCGGAAGTCATTTCCGACTTGTCACCGCCGGCGGGAGTGCGGATGTCGCGCTGCCGCTCGTGGGCGACTTCAACGTGATCAATGCGCTCGGCGCTGCGGCCGCAGCCATTGCACTGGGCGAAAAAGTTGGCACGGTAGCCGAACGGCTGAGCACGATGCCGCAGGTGCCCGGGCGGCTCGACCGAATTGGCGAACATCCCGCGGTGCTGCGCGACTACGCGCACACTCCCGACGCTCTCGAGCGCGCGCTGACTGCGCTGCGACCATTCGTGCCGGGGCGGATGATTGTCGTGTTTGGCGCTGGTGGCGACCGCGATCCCGGCAAACGGCCGCTCATGGGCGCCATCGCAGCGACGCATGCCGATGTTATCGTGCTCACGAGCGACAATCCGCGCACGGAAGATCCCGAGCGGATCATGGACGACATTGCGGTCGCGCTGCCGAAGGGCGGTTACGAACGCATTGAGGACCGCCGACAGGCGATTGCGCGTGCGATCGCGCTGGCCGACCCGGAAAACGATCTCGTGCTGCTCGCCGGAAAGGGGCACGAGGACTATCAGGTGCGCGGCAAGCAGAAGCTGCATTTCGATGAGCGGGAGATTGTCGGTGAACTCATGGCGTCTCGCGCCGGAGCAACCCCGTGAGCGCACGACCGTTCTGGACGCTAACCCGCATCGCCGACGCGCTCGGCGGCGCGCTCGCCGACGGGCCCACAAAACCCGCACATGCGCGCGCGAATCCCGCCCATCCGCGCGGCGATGCCGCCCTCACGCGAGTCTGGACCGATACCCGCACCATCGCGCCCGGCGATCTGTTTGTGGCGCTGAAGGGCGAAAACTTCGACGGCCACGACTTCATCGCTCAGGCAGTTGCCGCCGGCGCACGCGCCGTGGTCGTCACGGACGCGCGTCGCGCGGTGGGCAGCGGTGTTCCCGTCTACGAAGTGGATGACACGTTGGTCGCGCTCGGCGCGCTCGGACGTTATCGCCGGCTGGTGTGGGGGCGGCCGGTCATTGCGGTCGGCGGCTCGAATGGGAAGACGTCCACCAAGGAGTTGCTGCGCGCCGCGCTTGGCTCGCGGCTCGACGTGCACGCCACCACGGGCAACCTGAACAACCGGGTCGGCGTGCCGATGACGCTGCTCGCGCTTCCTGACGATGCGGACATTGCGGTCATCGAAGTCGGCACGAACATGCCCGGCGAGATTGCAATTCTGCGCGAGATGGTGCGTCCGGATGTCGCGGTGATCACCGCCATCGAAGAGGAACACCTCGAAGGGTTTGGCGACCTGGCCGGCGTGCTCGCCGAAGAAGCATCGCTGCTCGATGGCGTCGCGTTGGCGGTGGTGCCCGCGCACGAATCCGCACTGGTCGCCGAGGCAACGCGCCGAGCGGTGCGCGTCACGACGGTCGGGCTCGCCGACGGAGAGTTCTGCGCGGATAGCGCCGATCTCGGTCCCGATGGGTGCGGACAGATGCACCTCGACGGAACCAGCGTGCGAGTGCCGCTCCGCGGTCTGCACAACATGCGCAACGCGATGCTCGCGCTCGCCGTCGCGCAGTCGTTCGGTATTTCGATCGAAGACGCCGCTCGTGGTCTGGCCGCCCTCGACGCGAGCACGATGCCCGGCATGCGGTCCGCGGTCGAACCGCTCGGCGAGGCACTGCTGATCAACGACGCCTACAACGCAAATCCTGGTTCGGCACGCGCCGCACTTGCACTACTCACGGCCGTCGCGGGTACGCGACCGCGCGTGGTGATCCTCGGCACGATGCGCGAACTCGGCGATCAGGCCGCGCGCGCACACCGGGATGTGGCACGCGAGGCGGTTGGGTCAGGTGCAGCGATCGTGGCCGGCATTGGCGAGTTCGGGCCGGCGCTGCGCGAGGTGGCCACCGGCGACCCGCGCGTGATCTCGGCCGTGGATGTGGACGATCTCTGGAAGGCGTTGGCGCCTCGCCTCGCGCCGAACGCCGCCATCCTGCTCAAGGCATCGCGCGGCGTGCGGCTCGAACGCATGCTACCGCATCTCCGTGAGTGGGCGACTGCACCAACTGGCTCGGCAGGTACGACAGGTAATCCTTCTCCGCAACGGACGGGCTGACATGCTGTACGAATTGCTCTATCCGCTGCGCGACGGTTTTTCGCCGTTCCGGGTGTTCACCTACATCTCGTTCCGGGCGGCAGGCGCCGCCGTCACGGCGCTGCTCGTCGCGTTCGTCGTCGGGCCGGCGATCATCCGGTGGTTGCAGCAGATGCAGATCCACCAGGTGGTGCGCGAAGGGACTCCGGATACGCACGCCGGGAAGGGGACCACGCCCACGATGGGGGGCTTCATCATCCTGCTGGCGGTGTTCGTGCCGACGCTGCTCTGGATGCGCCTCAACAACCGCTACGTCTGGCTGGCGCTGATCGCCACGCTCTGGATGGGCGCGATCGGATTCCTCGACGACTACCTCAAGCTCCGTCAGAAGCGCGCCGGCCAGAAGAACGAAGGGCTCGTGGAACGCTGGAAGCTCGCCGGTCAGATCACCCTTGGCGTGGCGCTCGGCCTCTACCTTTGGAAGTATCCGCTGAATCCGTTGCCCGGCGCCTCGACCACGGTTCCGTTCTTCAAGAGCATTCTGATTGTGCCCTCGATGCTGGGTCTCGCGTGGGTGTACGTACCGTTCGTGACGTTCGTCATGACCGCCGTCTCGAATTCCGTGAACCTGACAGACGGGCTCGATGGTCTGGCCAGCGGACTCGTCGCCATCGCGATCATGACGTTCGCGGTCTTCGCCTACGCGATGGGCCGCACCGACGCATCGCAGTATCTCGGACTCTTCTATCTGCGCGGCGCGGGCGAGCTCACGGTCTTCTGCACGGCGATTGCGGGCGCGTGCCTCGGCTTTCTCTGGTTCAATGCGAAGCCGGCGCAGGTGTTCATGGGCGATACCGGTGCGCTCGCGCTCGGCGGCGCGCTGGGCGCCGTGGCCATCCTCCTCAAGTCCGAATTCCTTTTCGTACTCGCCGGCGGTGTGTTTGTCGCCGAAACGGCGTCGGTGCTCATTCAGCGCACGGTGTTCAAGTACCGAAAGCGAAAGCACGGCATCGAATATGCGAAGGCCAATCGTGCGTTCCGGCGCGCGCCGTTGCACCATCATTTCGAGATGAAGGGATGGCCTGAGTCGCAGGTCGTCGTGCGGTTCTGGATCATCGGTATCCTCTGCGCATTCGTGGCACTCTCCACGATGAAGCTGCGCTGATGCGCGAGCGGCTCACGCGCGGTGAAGTCGCGGTTATCGGGCTGGCGCGCAGCGGGCTCGCGGCAGCCACGCTCGCCGCGCGCGAAGGCGCGAAGGTATACGCTTCCGACGCCGCGCCGCGCCCCGCGCAAGAAACGGCGTCGTTGCCGGGTGGGCCGGACCCGCTCGCCGCGATGGGCGTCGAGGTGCAGTACGATGGGCACGATCTCGATCGTATTGCCCATGCGTCGCTCGCCATTGTGAGTCCTGGTGTGCCGCCGTCGGCACCAGCGGTGGTCACCGCGCGCGATGCCGGTGTGCCCGTGATCAGTGAAGTCGAACTGGCGCTTTGGTTCCTGCGGGCGACGCGGATCATCGCGATCACAGGCACGAATGGAAAAACGACGGTTACGGCACTGATTACCCACCTCCTTCAGGGGCTCGGCGCCGACGCCATCGCAGCGGGGAATATCGGCATGGCGCTGAGCGACGTGGCGCTGATGCACACGCCACCCACTTGGGTCGCGCTGGAGATATCGTCGTTCCAGCTCCACGATACGCTCTCGCTCAAACCGGTGGTCGGTGTGCTCACGAACCTTGCCCCCGACCATCTGGACCGCTACGAAAGTCTCGAGGACTACTACTGCGATAAGGACCGTCTCTTCGCCAATGCCGACCCAACGTCCCTCTGGGTCACCAACGCCGATGACGTGGAGGTGCTTCGGCGCACGTCGCGCGTGAAGGGCGTGCACAACCGGTTCTCGGTCAACGGCCTTCAGGTCGCGGCCATGTTCGACCGCGACCGCGACCGCGACCACGAGCACGTGCGCGTGTTCGACGACCCGTTGATGTCGCGCCTTGAGATTCCGCTGATCGGCGACCACAACGTGGCCAACGTGCTGGCCGCAACACTGGCGGTGGCGTCGGCCGACGAGGCGTTCCGGAGTGAAGGCGCACGCGAACAGATCCGGATGGCTGTACGGTCATTTCAGGCGCTGCCCAACCGGCTGGAGGTCGTGGCCGATAACGGCGGCGTACTCTGGATCAATGATTCAAAGGCCACGAACGTGGCCTCAACGCGCGTGGCCATCGAAGGGATGACCCGTCCGGCGATCATCCTGCTCGGCGGCAAACACAAGGGAGAGTCATACGCCGGCCTGGCTGCTGCGATCGCGAAACATGCCAAGCATGTGATCGCCTACGGCGAGGCCGCCAAGCGCATCGAGGCCGACCTCGCCGTGCTGGGCAGCACCGTGCCATTCGAGCGCCTCGAATCGTCCTTCTCGGAGGTCGTTGGCCGGGCCCGCGCCCTTGCGGCGTCCGGCGACGCCGTCTTGTTGTCTCCGGCCTGTTCGAGCTTCGACATGTTCAATAACTACGAAGAACGTGGTGCCTCCTTCCGCCGCATGGCGCAGGGACGGGAGTGACGTCGATCGCCGTTCCGTCGGTCGCGATGGGGAACGCGCACGCCGCGGCGTCCGCCCAGTCGCAGACGCGCATGCGATGGCATATCGGTGTGGAAGCGCGCGCGCTGATGCTCGTGAGCGCGGTACTGCTCGCCTTCGGCCTCGCCGTGCTCTACAGCGCCAGCGCCTATAAGTCGATGGAGATCAACCGGGGCAGCGCCTACTTCCTGCTCAAACAACTCACCGGCGTCGGCGCCGGCGCGATTGTCTTTGCCGTCGCCGCCAAAGTGGACGCCGAGGTGTGGAAGAAATACGCCTGGCACCTGATGGCGCTCTCCCTCATCACGATGGCGATCACCGTGCTGCCCTTTACCCGTTTCATCTCCCCTCCGATTCTTGGCGCGCGCCGCTATCTCCTCGGCGGTTCCATGCAGCCGTCCGAGTTCGCCAAACTCGCCATTGTCATTTGGACGTCGATGCTGGTGGTGAAGAAGGGCGATCGCATGCGGCGCTTTTCGAAAGGCATGCTCCCGATTGCGGTGGTCATCGGCGCACTGAGCGTCATGGCTGCCCTCGAGCCAGATCTCTCTGTCGTGCTCTTCTTTGGTTTGCAGATGGCTGTGATCGTCTTCGCCGCGGGTGGCCGCGTGGGGCATTTCATTTTGCTGGGCCTGCTCGCGGTTCCCGTGATTTGGGAAAAGGCGCAGAAACTTCAGTACGTCATGGAGCGTCTGCTCGGCTTTGCCGACGCCGCCGGTGTGGCCCATGCCACGGTGAACTACCAACTCAAGCAATCGCTCATCGCGGTCGGATCTGGCGGATTCTTCGGTGTCGGATTCGGTGAAGGGCGCCAGCAGAACGGATTCCTTCCGCTCTCCTACGATGACTTCATCGGTTCGAGCATTGGTGAAGAGTGGGGCTTCGTGGGCCTCACTGGCGTGATTCTCTGCTACGCTGCCTGGGGATGGCTTGGGTTCCGCATCGCCAAGAAGGCGCCGACGCTCTTTCAGCAACTGGTGGCCATCGGGATCACGGTCACCATGCTCGTGACGGCGTACCTGCACCTCGGCGTCGTAACCGGCCTGTTGCCCACCACTGGCCTGACGTTGCCCTTCATGTCGTATGGCCGTTCCAATCTGATTCTTTCGATGCTCACGACCGGTATTCTGGTGAACATCGGCAGCACCCGTGAGCGTCTCCTCGGCGTCGGCGCGACGAACCCGCTCGAGCCCGCGCCTCGGCGCGGGTGATCAGCCACTCGTGAACGTCTTCTTCGCTGGCGGAGGCACGGGCGGCCACCTCTATCCGGCGCTGGCGATTGCGCGGGCCATGGTCCGCCGAGACCCGTCCGTGAAGGCGCATTTCATTGGCGCGCAACGCGGCATTGAACGCGACGTGCTGCCCACCACTGAGTTTCCATTCACGCTTGTGGACGCCCATCCGTTCTACCGCGGCCGCGCGATCTGGAAAAACGTTCGCACAGTCGCCGGTGGTCTCTCCGCATGGCGCGACGTTGGCGCGCTGGCTCGAGAGTTTGCGCCGTCGCTGATCGTTGGCACGGGTGGCTACGCGAGCGGTGTCGCGCTGGCCTGGTCGGCGCTGCATCGCCTCCCGATTGTGCAGCACATCGGCGACAGCTATCCCGGCGCGACCGCTCGCTTCTTTGCTCGCTATTCCGCGGAGGCCTACCTCGGCTATCCCGAAGCCGAGCGGCTGCTGCCGCACCGCGGCTGCGTGTATCGCGATACGGGAAATCCAATCGAACCGCCGCCGCAGATTCGGCCCGCAAGCGCCGAGGCGAAAGCGAAATTCGGTTTTCCTCCATCGGCGAAGGTGCTGCTGGTGTTCGGTGGAAGTCAGGGCGCTCGTGCGCTCAATCAGGCCACCGCGGCGTTCATCGAGCACGGTTTGCCGTCGTCGCTCTGCGTGATCTGGGCGACGGGGAAGGCGAACTACGATCTGTACAAGAACCTCGATCGTGCCGACGTGCGGGTGATACCGTATCTGGCGCCCATCGCCAATGCCTACGCCGCCGCCGACGTTGCGCTCGTGCGCGGTGGAATGATGGGAACGTCGGAACTCTGCGCCTGGGGTGTGCCGATGCTCATCTGTCCGCTGCCGAGCGCGGCGCACGATCATCAAACGTCCAACGCGCTCACGCTGGAGGCCGCCGGTGCGGCAATCCATCTGCCTCAATCTGCGTTGAGCGCTGAGCGGGTGTGCGCAGAAGTGATGAACCTGCTCGACCATCGCGGCCGTCTCGACGGTCTCCGCGACCGCGCGCTTGCCCGCGCACGTCCGCGTGCTGCCGATGACATCGCTGCGCACATTTTCGCGCTCGCCACTAGCAACCAGCGGAGCGCTCGTGCCGCTCATTGATCCCAAGGATCCGCGCCACGTCCATTTCATGGGCATTGCCGGCGCGGGCATGAGTGCGCTCGCCGAGCTGTGTGTGCGGCGCGGAACGGTTGTGACGGGCTGCGACAACAACCCTGCTGGCGCCGGGGACCTCATGCGGCTCGGCATCGCAGCGCAGCGGGGTCACGACGTGCAGCACCTTGAAGGGCATCGCGCGCTGGTCGTGACCTCGGCCATTCCAAAGGACCATCCCGAGATTGCCCGCGCGCACGCACTGGGGATTCCGGTCATTCGTCGCGCCGAGGCACTCGCAGAAGCGACAAGTGGCGGCGACCGGCTCGTCGCCGTTGCTGGTACACATGGCAAGTCGACGACAACGGTGATGGTCACCGAAGCGCTGAAGGGCGCCGCGATCGACGCGACCGGCGTGGTTGGTGCGCGTGTGAGAAGTTGGAACGGGAATCTCAGCGCCGGCGCTGACCAGGTGTTCGTTGTCGAAGCCGACGAGTACGACCGGTCATTTCTCGCGCTGCAGCCGCAGGTGGCGGTAGTCACCAACATCGAAGCGGACCATCTCGACATCTACAAGGATCTCGATGATATCCGCGCGACCTTTGCGACGTTCGCCGCGCGCGCGCGCTGGCTGGTAATCTGCGCCGACGATCACTGGGCCAATCTCCTGCCGTCGCCGCCGACCGCTGAGGTGATTCGGTACGGCATTGCAAGCCCGGACGCGCGAATGGTCGCGAAGAACATTTCGTCCGCGGACGGCGGCTCGGCGTTCGATGTGGTGTTTGACGGCAAGGAAGTCGGACGTGTGGTGCTCTCCGTGCCTGGCGCGCACAACGTGCGCAATGCGCTCGCGGCGATTGCCGTCGGCGTCGGGTCGTGGGGGGCGTCGGTCGAGATGCTCGCGCGCGGGCTCTCCAACTTTCGCGGCGTCGAGCGGCGCTTCGAACGGCTGGGCGACGGTGCAGGCGTCACGGTCGTCGATGACTACGCGCATCATCCGACGGAAATTCACGCGACGCTCGCCGCCGCGCGACTGGCATTCCCCGGGCGCCGAATTATCGCGGCATTCCAGCCGCACCTCTTTTCGCGAACGAAAGATTTCGCTGGTGAGTTTGCCGAAGCGCTGACGGCCGCCGATGGCTGTTGGCTCGCCGACATCTATCCCGCGCGCGAACAGCCCGTGCCTGGCGTGACCAGCGGGCTGATTGCCGACGCCATGACGACATCCGGCAAATCGCCCGCGTGGACTGGTCCACGAGCCGAAATGGCTGCGGCGCTCGCAGCGTCAACCCGGTCCGGAGACGTGGTGCTCACGATCGGCGCTGGTGACGTCACCAAGACCGGGCCCGAACTCCTCGCACGACTGCGGGCTCAGGCATGAGCGACGAGGACGGAAAGGGGATGGGTTCGGCCGACGGAGGGGAACGGGCGACGGGACTGTCCCTTCGGCCCCCTGCAGTCCCGAAGTGGAAGAAGCGCACGCGCGCCATCGGCATTCTGGTCGGCGGGCTCGCGCTTTTCTCGTCGCCCTGGTGGTATCGACCGATTTTGTCGCAGCTGAGTTTCTTCCGCGTGCGCCGCGTAGAGGTCGTAGGTGCACGTTACGCAAACCCCGATGAGATCGTTTCGCGTTTGAGGGTAGACTCGACGGCGTCCATCTGGGACGACGCCGGGCCGCTGGAAGAACGGGTCAAGCGGCATCCATCGGTGCGCGAGGTGCGCATCACGCGGAGGCTGCCGGGCACCCTCGTTGTGCAGGTGACGGAGAATCCGCCGGTTGCGCTGGTCGAGGCAGCGGGCGGACTGGTGACGGTGGATCAGGCGGGGCGCACGCTTCCCGTGGATCCCACCTCCGCCGACGTCGACCTGCCCGTGCTGCGGAGTCGCGATACCCTCGCGCTCCGTCTGCTCGGAGAGGTACGGGAGGTACTGCCGACGCTCTTCGCCCGCATCGGCGACGTGCGCCGGACGCCGGCCGGGGACTTGGCGATTCGGTTGAACGCGCCGAGTGCTCGTCTGGTACTCGCATCGCCCGACCTCTCGGTAGACCGTTTGTCAGAGATCATTCCCGTCGAGTTGGACCTGGCGCGGCGCAAGGCCGTTGCCACTGAACTCGATTTGCGTTTCCGAGATCAAGTCATCGCCAGACTTCCATAGAAAGCCATGAGCAATACGGAAAACCTCGTCGCCGGACTCGACATCGGCTCAGCCAAGACTACGGCGGTCATCGCTGAGGTCGTGGGTGATCTGCCCAAGCATCCGACGGTCAATATTCTCGGCGTGGGGCAGGCGCGCACGACCGGCATGCGCCGCAATGTCGTCGCTGACATCGAAGAGTCCACGCGTTCCATCATGAAGGCGATGGAAGACGCTGAGCGAATGGCGGGAGCGAAGGTCACGACGGTGTACGCTGGCATCGCAGGCGAACATGTGCAGGCGATGACCTCGACCGGCATTGCGTCGGTCACCGGCTCTGAAATCACCAAATCCGATGTCGATCGCGCCAACTCCGTCGCACGCGCGCAGTCCATTCCGCAGGATCGCGAACTGATTCACGCGATTCCACAGGAGTATTCGGTCGACAAGAACCAAGGCATTCGCGACCCGATCGGGATGATCGGAACGCGGCTCGAAACTGAGATGTATCTCGTCACGATCGGCTCAAGCCCGGCGATGAATCTGCGGAAGGCCGTCGAGCGAGCTGGCTACAAGGTGGGCGAGCTCGTGCTCGAGCCGTTGGCCTCTGCGCTGGCCGTCCTGACCGATGATGAAAAAGAACTCGGCGTGTGCCTGGTCGAGATGGGGGCGGGCACCACCGACGTCGCCGTCTTTCACGAGGGGAAGATTCGCCACCTGGGCACGATCGGCTTGGGCGGCGTCAACGTGACCAGCGATATCGTCCATGGCCTCGGTGTGACCCAGGCCGATGCCGAACGGCTCAAGGAGCAGTATGGCTGCGTCTACGAGCCCATCGTGGACCGCGCCGAGATCATCAAGCTGCCGAGCACGGTTGCGCAGGGCGATCGCGAGATTCCGCGAGAACTGTTGGCGCACATCATGCATCAGCGCACGTCCGAAGTCTTCGAGATGGTCGCCCGCGAGGTGCAGCAGGCCGGGTACATCAAGAAGCTCGCAGCGGGTGTGGTGGTCACCGGTGGTGCGGCTGCCCAGCCGGGGACGGCAGAGCTGGCGAGCGACATCTTCGGAACGGGTGCGCGCATCGGGCTGCCGGGCGAGTTTCTGGGCGGCCTCGCCGACAACGTGGCGCAGGCGCGCTTCTCAACTGTGGTCGGCCTGGTCCAGTACGGAGCCCATCGGGTGGCGCTCGGCGGGGCGGTCTCGAAGGGGAAGCGGCTCTCGATGTCCGGCGCGGCGCCGTCCATGGACAAGCTTGCCGGTCGGGTCAAGACGTGGCTTCAGGACTTCTTCTAGGTTGCGTGCACCCTAGCCGGCGTGTGCCGCAGGGACTCCAAATCACATCTGTTTCAGACGACGCGCGGTGTGGATAATCCATCCACTTCGCGCGTCTGTGCTTTTTGCCCCGTTCGCTCGTCACTACTTCGAATAGGCGTCTACGTCAACTCGGTACGCTGCACGCGGTGCTCGGTTCTTGCTGTTGCCGTAGCAGTCGGCGCGCTATCATTCTCGACCTTCACATCTGCAACAACGGGCCAATGAGCATTTTTGAGTTTGAGGACACCCCGACGCAAAGCGCCCGCATGAAGGTCGTCGGCGTCGGTGGCGGTGGCGGCAATGCCGTCAATCGCATGATCGACGAGGCCTTAAGCGGTGTGGAGTTCATCTCCGTCAACACCGATGCGCAGGCCCTCCTCAGCTCGAAGTCCGACGTCAAAATCCAGATTGGCAAGAAGCTCACCCGCGGTCTCGGCGCCGGCGCCCGCCCGGAAATCGGACGTCAGGCGATCGACGAGGACCGCGAAGAAGTCAGCCGGGTGCTGGGCAATGCCTACCTCGTTTTTGTCACCTGCGGCATGGGTGGCGGCACGGGCACCGGCGCGGCACCGATCATCTGTGAGCTCGCACGGGAAGCCGGCGCGCTGACCGTCGGTATCGTCACGAAGCCATTCCTCTTCGAAGGCCGGAAGCGCATTCGCCAGGCCGAGGAAGGGATTATCGAAATGAGCAAGTACGTGGACACGATGATCATCGTGCCCAACGAGCGGCTCCTCGCGGTGGTGGGGAAGAACATCCCATTTCAGGATGCCCTCAAGAAGGCCGATGAGGTGCTCCTGCACGCCACGAGCGGCATTTCAAACATCATTTCGGGCGTCGGCATGATCAATGTCGACTACGCCGATGTGCGCACCGTCATGAAGGATGGCGGCGCCGCACTCATGGGCACGGGCATTGGCCGCGGCGAAGACCGCGCCATGATCGCCGCTCGCGAGGCGATTTCCAGCCCGCTCCTCGACAACGTCCAGATCGCCGGCGCGACCGGCGTCTTGCTTAATGTCACCGGCGGGCCGGACCTGACGCTCGGTGAAGTCACCGCTATTGCCGATGTCATTCATGATGCGGCCGGTGACGACGCAGAAATCATTTTCGGTGCGGTGCAGGAGCCCTCCATGCAGGGCGAAATCCGCGTCACCGTTGTCGCGACTGGCTTTGCCCGTCCGAATGTCATTTCACGCCCCGACTCGTATCGCACGCCGGGCAATCGCACGCCGGTGCCAAGCGGCGGCACGCCAGTCATTCCGATTGATGGCGCCCGTTCGCGCCCCGTGATCGGGAGCGCGTTCTCAGGAGGCCAAGGTGGTGGCAGCGCCGTGCCCGCCATGCGTCGCTCGACACCAGTTCCCGAACGCCGCCCGCAGCCCGACATGGATGATCTTGAGATCCCGACGTTCATTCGTCGGCAGATGGACTGAACGACAGAGGACAAGCTGAGTGAGGCGGCGGTGCGCGAACAGGCGTACCGCCGCGTACTTTTCTGGGCCTGATGCTGCGCCGTCATAGTTGGCTCCCGTTTGCGGACTGCCTGCCGCCGACTGCCAACTGCTTACTGCCAACCGCCCCCCTGTCTTCATGCTTTTTTGGCTCATCGCCCTCGCGCTTGGCGCCGCATTTGCCGTCGTGCAGTATCGCCTTGCCGGTGTGCCCTCCCAGTGGCGCCTGCAGGTCCTCCGGGGCGGCGTCGTTGCCATAATCGTCGCCCTGGTTCTCAACGCGCCCATCGGCTGGAGCCGTACCGTTCGCCCCTACGTGGCCGTAGACGCCTCGGCGAGCTGGTTGGCCTCCGGAGACACCACGCTGTGGGCGCGAGCCCGCCAGGCGGCTGATTCGGTCAGTACGGACACCATTCTTCTCGTTGGCGACAGCGTCCGGGCCGGAAAGCCGCCCGCGCGGCCAACCGACGTACTTTCGCAGGTCGCGCCGCTCGTTGAGCGGGCGCTTGGCGCCGGTCGCGCAGTCGCGCTGATCACGGACGGCCGCATCGACGATCCCGAGCGTCTCAGCGAGCTTCCAAGTGGGTCGTCGGTGATTCTCATCGACGGCGGATCACGGCGTGATGCCGCGCTGGCGTCGTTTCAGGGGCCGGCGGCAGCAGTCACAGGAGATTCACTCGATTTCACCGCCGTGATTTCGGCCGGAAGTGGTGGCTCTGCCGCCGCAAAGGTGGACCTCGCGATTGATGGCGTTTCGGTTGCCGCAACGGCGATCGATTCGATGGCGCCCTTCGCCGAGCGCGAAGTGCGCTGGCGTGTACAGGCAGGCGCCAAGCCAGGGCTGCGGCTGATTCGCGTGCTGGTGTCGGCGCCGGGCGATGCGCTCGCGAGGAACGACACGCTCGTGGCCACGCTCGACGTGGCCGCAGGCGCGTCGGCGGTGTTCGCTTCGACGGCGCCTGATTTTGATGCGCGTTACGCGCTCGATGTGTTGCGGGGCACCCTCGCGGTGCCGACTCGCGGTTACTACCGCGTGGCACCGGGGCAGTGGCGCGTGGACGGGACGCTGGCTGCCGTCCCTGAAGAAGAAGTGAAGCGGAGCCTCGGTGAGGCGCCGATCGTTGTGATCCATGGCGACACGGCGGCCTTCGGTCCGCCGCGCGCGTTCGTGCGCGGCGCGCTCGCGTTGGTCGCGCCGCCGGTTGCCAAGGGCGACGAGTACTACCCCGGCGCGACGCCACCCTCGCCGTTGCTCCCGACCTTCTCGACGCTTCCGTGGGATTCGCTACCGCCGATCGAGGTGGGCGAAGCGCCGCGCGACGGCGAATGGACGGCGCTCACGGCCAAGCGCGGTCGCCGGCTCGACGAACGCAAAGTGATTGTCGGCTCGATGACACCGAATCGCACGGTGATCATTCCGGCCGCAGGCATGTGGCGCTGGCGCTTTCGCGGCGGCCGCAATGCGGAAGCATTTGTGTCGTTCTGGGGTACCATTTTCGATTGGCTGGCGGGCGAAACAGTTGACCTTCGCGGTCCGCGTCCGGCGACGTCGTGGATGCGGGTGGGCGAGCCGGTGCGGTGGCGTCGCGGCGGCATGCGCGACTCCGTTGCCACGGTCGTGCTGCGCAAGCGCGGTGGGCCCAAGCCGGACTCGATTCGCCTCCGTTTCGCGTCGGGAAGCAACTACTCGGAAACGCCGCCGATGGCAGCCGGCGTGTATGCCACGAGCATCGGCACGACTGAGGGGCTCCTCGCGATCAATGAATCGAGCGAATGGATTCCGCGCCGCTCGTCAGTTCGCGCTGGCGCGATTGGCACCGCGGCGGCCGTTGGTCGCGCCCCGCAAGCGCGAACGGCCTGGTGGCTCTATGCTATCGCGCTCGCGGCGCTCTGCGCAGAATGGATCCTTCGCAGGCGAATCGGATTGCGGTAGCGGAGTCGCACCGCAGTAGAGACATCGTGACCAAGCGTAGCATCTGGACCCGCCTCAAACGTTTGGCGCTGACCGACGTCATGGTCATCGCCAGGGGCGGCGTTGATGCCAAGTCGCTGGAGCAACTCGAAGACCTGTTGCTGCAGTCGGATTTCGGATCTGCCGTCACGACGTCGCTCGTTGACGGCGTGCGCCGTCGCGGCGAACGCGGCGAACTCAATACGGGCGGAGATTTCGAACGCGCGCTCGTGGACGGAGTCGCCGCGGCGCTCGAGTCCGGCCAGAGCAACACCTCGCTGGCGCGCGCAACTTCGGGTCCGACGGTCTACCTCGTGCTCGGCGTCAACGGTGCGGGGAAGACCACCTTCATCGGCAAGCTCGCCACGCGGCTGAAGCGCCAAGGGCGCTCGGTGCTCGTCGCGGCCGGAGACACCTTCCGCGCCGGGGCGGTCGATCAATTGCGCGTCTGGGCCGAGCGGAGTGGCGCCGAGTTTGTTGGCGCGGATGCCGGAGCGGATCCCGGCTCGATTGCGTGGGCGGCGATTGATGCCGCGATGGCCCGAAATATCGAGATTGCGATCATCGACACGGCCGGCCGACTGCACACGAGCGATGCGCTGATGGATGAACTCCGGAAGGTGGTGCGCGTGATCGACAAGCGGCTGCCGGGTGCGCCCCATGAGGCGTTGCTCGTGCTCGACGCGACCATCGGGCAGAACGCGATTGCCCAGGCGCGGGTGTTCTCGGCGTCCGTCCCGGTGACCGGGATCGTGTTGAACAAGCTCGATGGCACGGCGAAAGGCGGCGTGGTGGTCGCGGTGCACGAGGCCATCGGCGCGCCGGTCAAGTTTGTCGGCGTCGGCGAAGGGGCGGATGATCTCGAACTCTTCGACGCGAAGGCCTTCGCGCAGGGACTCTTTTCCGAGTGAGCTACTCGCCGTCCGGACCGTCCGGAGGGGAGCGCGGCTTTCCCGTGCGAGGGCCGCGTAAGTCGCTCGACACGCTGGTGATGTACCTGACCGGCGTGGGCCCCGCGCGTGCCGATGCGTTGCGTCGGCTCGGCATTTTCACTGTGCGCGACCTGCTGCACCACATTCCGCACCGGTACGAAGACGCGAGCACCATCGCGAAAATCTCCAAGCTCCGCATCGGTGATGCAGGCACGATCGTCGGACGCGTGATTTCGAAAGGCATCATCCCCACACGCAAAGGCCTGCGGGTGTTTCAGGCGGTGATCAAGGACGAGAGCGGAATGATCGAGGCCGGTTGGCCTGGCCAGCCCTTCCTCGATCGCAGTATCAAGGTCGGCGATGTGCTGCTCCTCGCCGGCACGGTGCGCTTCTATCACGGCCGGCAGTTCGCCCCTCGCGAGACGATCAACCTGGGCGGCGAAGAGACGGACGATGCGATTGGCCGTGTACTCGCGGTCTATCCGGCGACCGAAGGATTCTCCTTCAAGCAGATTCGTGCGCTCCTCGACCGGCACCTCGAGACGTACCTGCCCCTCGTGCAGGAGTACCTCCCGGCGGCGCTCCTTTCCCAAGCCGTCGTGCCGACCTTGCCGGACGCGCTGCGCATGGTTCATCGGCCGACGTCGCTTGAAGAAGCGCAGCGCGGGCGGTCGCGGCTGGCATACGAGGAGTTGTTGTTCGTCAACATCCTGCACCTCCGCGCCCGCGCGCTCGCCCGCACGGCGCGCATTGGCATCGAGTTTACGAATCGCCGCGATCTGACGTCGAAGCTCAAGTCGAATCTTCCGTTCGAGCTCACGAATGCGCAGGTTCGGGCCACGCGCGAGATCGTGAAGGACATGACGAGCGGCAACCGCATGCACCGGCTCCTGCAAGGCGATGTCGGCAGTGGCAAGACGGTGGTCGCGCTCTTCGCCTCGTTGCTCGCCATGGAGAACGGCTATCAGGCGGCCGTCATGGCGCCCACGGAATTGCTCGCTGAGCAACATGCGATGACCTTCGCGAAGATGCTCGCGCCGCTTGGCCTCTCGCCGCTGTTCATGACCGGCTCACTCACGGCCAAGGCCCGGCGAGCCGCTGCCACCCGACTGGAGAGTACGGAGCCGCTGCTTGTCGTGGGAACGCATGCACTCGTGTCTGGCGACACGAAGTTTGGACGCCTCGGCCTCGCCGTGGTGGACGAACAGCACCGCTTTGGCGTGGAGCAGCGCCTCGCACTCGGACGGAAGGGAGAGCGTCCGGACATTCTCCTGATGAGCGCCACGCCCATTCCGCGCTCGCTCGCGCTCACGATCTATGGCGACCTTGAGGTGAGCATTCTCGACGAGCTGCCCCCCGGCCGTCAGCCGGTGACCACCGTGCGCCGTCCCGAGACGGCGCGGGCCAAGGTGCTCGACTTCGTGGACACGCAGGTGCAGAAGGGGCGCCAGGCCTATGTCGTGCTGCCCATCATCGACGAGAGCGAGAAGATCGCGCTCAAGGCCGCCACCAAGGCATACGACGAACTGCGAAAAGGTCGGTTCTCCGATCGGCGCGTTGCCCTGTTGCACGGGCGTATGGACGCCGAAGCGAAAGATGAGGTGATGCGCCGTTTCCGCGCCGGCGACATCGACGTGCTCATCTCTACTACCGTCATCGAAGTCGGCATCGACGTGCCGAACGCGACGGTCATGCTCATTGAGCACCCAGAGCGGTTTGGGCTGAGTCAGATCCATCAGCTTCGCGGCCGAGTGGGGCGTGGGGCAGAGGAGAGCTTCTGCATCCTGCTTGGCGACGTGTCGCCGGACACGGAAGAACGACTCTCGGTGGTCGTGAACTCGAACGACGGCTTCAAGGTTGCCGAAGCGGACTTGCGTCTCCGTGGCATGGGCGACCTCTTCGGCCAACGTCAGCATGGCGAGGCAACGTTCAAGGTCGCCAATCCGCTCGAGGACGTGGAGCTAAATGAAACGGCGCGCGAAAATGCGCTCGAGATGCTCTCGAAGGACCCGAATCTCTCCTCCAAGGCCAACGCGGCGCTCAACGCCGTGATTCGCCGGCGCTATGCGCGGGCGATGGAGCTGTTCCGGGTGGGATGAACCTGCAGTTCAGGGTAGATTTGTCAGGCTGTTCGAACCGCTGCGCGTCGTCCGCACGCACCACCACCACAATCACTTCGCATGTCATTCGCTCGCATTTCTGAACTCGCGTCGCACGTTGGCAAGTCCATCACCGTCCGTGGCTGGGTTACGCATCTCCGCTCGAGCGGGAAAGTGGCCTTTATCGTGATGCGCGACGGCACCGGCATACTCCAGTCGGTGCTGGTGAAGAGCCAGGTGACGCCCGAAGTGTGGGAGCTCTTCGGTACGCTGACTCAGGAGGCGTG
Source organism: Gemmatimonadota bacterium (assembly GCA_026387935.1). Classification (GTDB taxonomy): domain Bacteria; phylum Gemmatimonadota; class Gemmatimonadetes; order Gemmatimonadales; family Gemmatimonadaceae; genus Fen-1231. The sequence goes on from JAPLKU010000012.1 coordinate 82,544, forward strand.
CATCGCCGTGACGGGCGAGGTGAAGGCCGATGCTCGGCAGCCGGGCGGACACGAAATCGGGTTGACGGATCTCGCGGTGATTGGCACGAGCCCGCTCGACTATCCGCTGCAGCCCAAGGAGCATGGGGTTGATCACCTGCTCGACAACCGGCATTTCTGGCTGCGCACACCGCGGCAGGTGGCCATTGCGCGCATTCGCAACGAGGTCGAGCAGGCGATTCACGACTTCTTCTACGAGCGCGGGTTTCTGCGCGTCGACACGCCGATTCTCACGGCCGCCATCGGTGAGCGATCGGGATTGTTCGCCACGGAATATTTCGACGAGGGCAACGCCTACCTCGCGCAAACCGGGCAGCTCTACGGCGAGGCTGCCGCAGCGGCGTTCGGAAAGATCTACACCTTCGGCCCGACCTTCCGCGCGGAGAAGTCGAAAACGCGCCGGCATCTCACCGAGTTCTGGATGATCGAGCCCGAGGTCGCGTTCAACGACTCGGACGACAACATGCAGTTGCAGGAGGACATGCTGATCTTCCTTGTGCAGCGCGTACTCGAGCGACGGCAGGCGGAGCTCAAGGAAGTCGAGCGCGACCTGTCCAAGCTCGAGGGCATCAAGGGGCCGTTCCCCCGCATCGACTACACGGACGCCGTTGCCACGCTCCAACAGAAAGGCAGCAAGGTGGAGTGGGGTGATGACCTCGGCGCCGAGGACGAGGCGCTTCTGGTGGCGGACTATACGACGCCGATTTTTGTAAAGAACTACCCGAAGGAAGCCAAAGCCTTCTATATGAAGGAGAATCCGGCCGACCCGCGCACGGTGCTCTGTGACGATTGTCTGGCGCCTGAGGGCTACGGCGAGATCATCGGCGGGTCGCAGCGTGAGGACGACCACGACAAGATCCTGCACCGGTTGCGTGAGGAGAAACTCCCCGAGGCGGCATACGACTGGTATCTCGCGCTACGAAAGTACGGCACCTTTCCGCACTCGGGGTTCGGGCTTGGGCTCGAGCGCACGGTGGCGTGGATCTGCGGTATACAGCACATCCGTGAGTGCATCGCCTTCCCGCGGATGATGAATCGGTTAAAGCCGTAGGCGGCTACTCGCCCGCCTTCACCTCGTCCCACAGTTTATCAAGCGCTTCGAGCCCGGCCGTGCGCACGTCAATGCCGCGCGCCGCCGCCAGCTTCTCGATCGCCTCGAACCGCGCCTGAAACTTCGCGTTCGCTTTGTCGAGGGCGAGCGAAGGATGCGTTCCCGCCTTCCGGCACAGGTTCACCACCGCGAACAACAGATCACCGAGCTCGGCCTCTAGCGCCGCATGCCGCGGATCTGCGCTCGGCACGCCGTGCGTGTCGAACTTCGCGCCGTGCTTCGTAATCTCGGCCTCGACCTCGGCCAGTTCCTCGCGAACCTTGTCGGCCGGCCCGCGAACATCGGGCCAGTCGAACCCCACGCCGGCCGCGCGTTCCTGGAGCCGATGCGCGCGGTGCAGGGCGGGGAGCCCGGCCGGCAGGCCCTCGGCGAGCGTTTCGCGCTTCTTCGACTTCATCTTTTCCCACGGCTCGCGTTCCGCCAACTGCCCACTGCCATCTGCCTTCTTCCCGTAGAGCCAGGGATGCCGGACTGTCATCTTCTGCACGAGTGAGCCCGCGACGTCGTTCACGTCGAACGCACCGCGCTCCTCCGCGATGATCGCGTGGAAGAGCACCTGCAAGAGCACGTCGCCAAGCTCGGACTTCATCGCGGCGTCGTCGCCGTCGCGGAGCGCGTCGTCGAGCTCGTGCGCCTCCTCATTCAGGTACGGACGGAGCGACTCGTGCGTCTGCGCCTTGTCCCACGCGTCGCGCGTGCGGAGGTCGCGCATGATGGCGAGGGCGTCGTCGAGGGTGCGCTTGCGGGTGGCGTCTGGAGGGTCTGTCATCGCGTGGAAACTGCCCTCGGAAGAGGGGCCACGCCAGCCATTCGCGGGGTAGATTCAATGGTTCCACCAGAATCAGCCACGAACCGACCGCACACCGACGCTATTGCCCGTGCCCTCAGCCGAAACCCGCAACGTGACCGCGAGCCATCGCGCCTGGATCGAAGTCGATCTCGGTGCGGTCGCGCGCAACGCGCGCGCGCTGATCGCCTGCGCGCGGAAGCCGTTGCTGCCAATGGTGAAGGCGGACGCCTACGGCCTTGGACTGTTACCGATTGTTCGCGCGCTGGAGCCACTCGACCCTTGGGGGTACGGCGTCGCGACCGTCGTGGAAGGCGAACAGCTCCGCGCCTCAGGTATCCAGCGTCCAATCCTCATCACGTCGCCCACCACGCCCACGGAGTTCGGGCGAATCATCGCATCGCGCCTCACGCCGTCGCACGGTGACGCGGCTGCAATCGGCTCGTGGCTCGCAGCAGGCGGCACCGACTGGCACCTGGCGATCGACACCGGGATGCACCGCGCCGGCGTGCGGTGGGACGAGATCGCGTCAGTCGCAGATGCGGTACGAAAGAGTCCGCCCACCGGCGCGCATACCCATTTTCATTCGTCCGAGCTCGACAACGGCACCATGCAGCAGCAGACGCAGCGCTTCCGCGACGCGGTCGCGGCGTTGCCCGCCGCGCCGGCGCTGCTGCACACGGAGAACAGTGGCGCCATCGTGCGCACGTCGCCGTCGCCTTGGAGCCTCGTTCGGCCAGGAGTGTTCCTCTACGGTGTGGGCAGCGGCGCCAAGCTCCAGCCTGAGCCCGTCGTGCAGTTTTTCGCGCAGATCGTGGACATCCACGATCTCAACGTCGGCGACAGCGTCAGCTACGATGCCACGTGGACCGCCACGAAGTCGACTCGCGTCGCCACACTCTCGGTTGGCTACGCGGATGGCTACCGGCGTTCGCTGGGCAATGTTGGGAGCGTACTCATTGGCGGACGCCGCGCGAAAATCGTCGGCACCGTGACGATGGACATGACGATGGTGGACGTCACCGACATCCCGTGCGCGCGCGGCGATCTCGCCACGATGATCGGCAAGGACGGCAACGAGCAGATCACTGCCGAAGACGTCGCCACCGCCTGCGGGCTCTCACCGTATGAAATCCTCACCGGCCTCAACGCCCGCGCGCCGCGCGTCTACCGGTGAGCGAGCGTCGCGCGGCGATCCTCGTGCTCGACGGCGTCGGCATTGGCGCCGCGCCTGACGCCGCCGCCTATGGCGACGTAGGCTCGCATACGCTGGGGAACATCGCGCGAGCGGTGGGCGGACTCGATCTCCCCAATCTTGAAAAGGCCGGTCTCGGCCGCATCGCGCAGCTTGATGGCGTGCGTTCGGTTCCGGTCCCGTCCGCCGCGCATGGGCTCCTTGAACCCAAGTCGGCCGGTAAGGACAGTACGACAGGCCACTGGGAACTCGCTGGCGTCCGATTGAAAACCCCATTTCCGACTTACCCCAACGGCTTCCCGGCTGATGTCATCGCCGAGTTCGCCAAGCGGACGGGAAGGGGAGTCCTCGGCAATCTGGTGGGAAGCGGAACCGCGCTGATCGATCAGTTCGGCGAAGAGCACCAGAAGTCCGGGCATTGGATCGTCTACACCTCCGCGGATTCGGTCTTTCAGATCGCGTCGCACGAGGAGACGGTCCCGCTCGACGAGCTCTACCAGGCCTGCGAAGTGGCCCGGGCCATTCTCGTGCCGCCGCACAATGCGTCGCGGGTGATTGCCCGCCCATTCGCCGGGCCGCCTGGCCATTTCGCCCGCACTGGCCACCGGCGCGACTTCTCCGTTGAGCCTCCGGAAACGACTCTGGTTGACGCCATCGCAACCGCCGGCTTTGCCCGGACGGGGCTTGGGAAGGTTGACGATCTTTTCGCCCACCGGGGTATTTCGGGGGGGCACACCTCCGGGAACGCCGAGGGCGTTCAGCGGCTTCTGGAATGGCTGAACGGGGGAAGTGGGTTCCTGTTTGGCAACCTTGTAGATTTCGACCAACTGTACGGGCACCGGAACGACATTCCGGGGTTCTATAAGGCGTTGCGTGACTTTGACGTGGCGCTACCGGCGATCACCGCCGCCCTTCGAGAGGACGACCTGCTGTTTATTACCGCCGACCACGGGAATGACCCGACTACGCCATCCTCAGACCACGCACGCGAAAACGTGCCTGTGCTGGCGTTCGGCCCTCGGATCCGTCCGGTGGCCATCGGCCGTCGCGACACCTTCGCCGATGTCGGGGCGACGGTGGCCGACTGGCTTGGCGTTTCGTTCCGCGGAAGCGGCCGTTCCTTTCTTTCGCTCCTGACAGGACAGTGACACCAACGGTGAGCCCCGATGCGCTTCGCGCGGCCGCTGAGGCTGCGCTGCGCCACGCATATGCGCCCTACTCGCAGTTCCGGGTTGGCGCCGCACTGCAGGCCGGCAACGGCATGATCTATGCTGGCTGCAACGTCGAGAACTCCTCGTATCCTGCCGGGACGTGCGCGGAGCGCAACGCGCTGGGCGCGGCGATTACTGCGGGATGCCAGGACTTCGTGGCGATGGTCATCGTTTCCGAAGCCGACACGCCGACACCCCCCTGCGGCATGTGCCGCCAAGCGCTCGTGGAGTTTGCTCCAAACCTTTCTGTTACCAGCTATGGCGCCGTCGGTGCCTCGGCCACGTGGACGCTCGCCGAGCTTCTGCCTGCGCCGTTCACCGGGCAGTCGCTGAGGCACGCGTGATTCCGTCCATGCAATCCCTGTTCGCTCGTCATCGCGCGTTCGCGATGGTTGCGGTGCTCGCCGTGGTCGCGCTGATCGGCGCCTGCAAGGAATCGCTCGATTCCGGTGTTGCCTGCGGTGCGGCGAAGACGCTCTGCCCCGGCCAAAACGTCGAGATTCGCGACACGGTCATCAGTCCCTCGCTCGAATTCGACAGCACCTACGTCGGGTTCCCGACGCGCGGCGCAGAGTTCCTGCTGCCGCTCGTCTCGGTGACGGATACGGTGCAGACGGTTGTCGTCGTGCGGTTCGATTCGCTCTCGACGTTTTATCTCCCGGCGCTCGACACGGCCCGGCCTATCATCTACGTGGACTCATCGCGCATTCGGCTCAGGATCGATCTGACCCGCGCGCAGGTGCCGGACAGTATTCGCATCGACTTGTACGACGTGGACAACGGCACCGCTGATGACACGGCGTCCGCGCCGGTGCTCGCGCGCCTGAAGCCGCAGTTCCGGATTGGCGGCGGCACGTTTGCCAAGGCGCAGATCGTTGATTCGCTCTACGTCTCGCTGAAAGACTCCGCCATGCTCGCGCATGTTCGCGACACGATGCCGGTGACGCGCGCACGATTGCGCATCGGCATCACGGTGTCGGGCAAGGGGCCGATCAGCTTCCGTGCCGGCAGCGTCGAAAGTGGCGCGCCGATCAACCTGTTTTTCCGACCGGCAAACGACACGGCGGCGCGCGCGCTCGTGCAGAGTCCCGCGTCCGCCGGCCCCTCGGATCGCGCCGACATTCGCCGCGACCTGATGGACTACATGCTTGTCGTGAAGAACACGCTGCCAACGCTGCCAGGCACGATGTCGCTTGGCGGGGTTCCTGGACGGCGCGTGTATCTGCGCTTCAACCTGCCGCGACGCATCATTGACTCGACGACGATCATTCGCGCCACGCTCCGCCTCAACCAGGTGTCGTACCCGTTCGGCGGCGCCGGCGATACGATCATCATCCATCCGCATGTCGTGCTCGCCTCCGACAACGTGCCGGACAATCGTCGCGCCTCGACGTTGATTGGCGTGACGGGGCTTGTGCTGACGGACTCGATGGCGGTGTTTCCGCGCGAGTCTGGCTTGCGCACGCTCGAGCTCTATCCGCTCGTGCGCGAATGGGCCAGTCAGGCGGCGCTGAAAAACCCACCCGCACGCGCAGTCGTGCTCACGGCTGGAAACGAAGGCAGTCTGCCGCGGATCGCGGCGTTCTATTCGGCAACCGCGAGTGCAGCGCTCCGCCCATCGGTGCGGATTACCTACATTCCGAAAATCACGTTCGGGGCTCCATGATGCGCACGTCTTGGCAGTATCGGCTCATCGCGGCGGCGGGGGTGTGTGTTTGGGCGCTCGCGCTGCCGAGTGCCGCGCGCGCGCAGGGCTCGTTGGGCACGCTGGGCCTTGGGTATCCCTTGGGCGGGCAGAGTGCGCGTTCGCTCGGCACCGGTGCGTCGTTGGCGGATCTCGACCCGCAGACGCCGATCAATCCGGCGGCGATCGTGCTCAATTCGCGCGCGCAGGTCTACGGTCAGTACGAGCCGGAGTTTCGCACGGTGACGATCGCTGGTGTCGGCACGAAGACCACGACGTCGCGGTTTCCGCTCTTCATGCTGACGGGCCGGCAGGGGCGCGCGACATTCGCGATCTCGTTCTCGTCGTTCATGGATCGCACCTGGGTGAACACCTACGCCGACACGCAGACGGTCGGTTCCGAGCGCCTGGCGTCGACGGTACTGACCCAGAGTATCGGTGGCATCTCAGAAGGGCGAGCGGCGATGTCCTGGAGCTTCAGCGACAACATTCACGTCGGCTTCGGCTTGCACGTCTATCCCGGGGACAACCGGGTGAGTGTTGGTCGCATCTTCGCCGATTCCGCCCGCGCGGGAAACTTTCAGAACACGAATGGCTACAGCTTCACCGGAACCGCGATCTCGTTTGGCACTTTGCTCGTCCCCGGAAAGCACTTTGTGGTGGCAAGTGACCTGCGGCTTGGTGGCTCGCTGACGATGCGGCTCGGCGATTCGTTGACCGTGGGGAAGGGGTCAATTCCGCTGCGGTACGGCGTGTCTGCTTCGTACGATGGCATCCCCGGCGCGCTGCTCATCGCGCGCTTTGGTGGTGAAAAGTGGAGCGACCTGCGTGGGCTCGGCAGCTCCACGCTTGGCCTCAAGGACGGCACCGACATGTCCGTCGGGACAGAGATCGTCGGTCCGCGCATTTCTGGCGCGCCGGTGTTGTTGCGCGCCGGCTATCGCTCGCGCGGACTCCCATTCACCTATGGGTCGAGCGCGGTGACGGAGACGTCGAGTTCGGGCGGCGTTGGAATCCCACTCATCGGCGGCCGCGCCGTGTTCGACGTCGGCGTCGTGCATGCATCGCGGACGGCCGTTGGCATCGCCGAGAAGTCCTGGCTCATCAGCGTCGGATTCGGCATCCGGCCCTAGTGGTGCGCACGCCGTGACTGCCACGGCCGGACTCGAGCGGTCTGGCGCCCCGCTCGTCCTCGTGGCGGACGACGCCGAGGCGAATGTCGAACTCCTGACCGACCAGCTCGAAGGGCTTGGCTTTCGCGTGGTCATCGCGCGCGATGCCATGTCCGCCATCGCCGCATCGGTAGAGCATCGTCCCGATATCGCGATTCTCGACATCTCCATGCCGGCCGGTGACCTTGGGGTCGCCGATCGGGACGCTGGCTTCGAAGTCTGCCGCCGCATTAAGCGCGATCCGCGGACGGCGAACATCCCTGTTGTGTTCGTGACGGCGCTGAGCGATACGTCGGATCGGGTGAAGGCCATTGAGGCCGGTGGAGACGACTTTCTCAACAAGCCGTATCATCGCCCGGTGCTCAACGCCCGTGTGCAGTCGCTGCTCAAGCTCAAGGGAGCCACGGACGCGCTAGAGGAGAGCCTCAAACGACTGCGCGAGTTGCAGAAAGTGCGCGACGATCTCATGAAGATGATCGTGCATGATCTGAAGACGCCGCTCACATCGATTCTCGCGACGCTCGAGATGATGCGCGACGGTGATTTTGGTACGTTCAGCGAACGGCAGTCCCGCGGGCTCTCTGATGCCGAAGGAAAAGCCGAGGATTTGCTCGGCTTAATCGAAGATCTCCTGGAAGTGTCGCGCATCGAAGAACGGACCCTCGCGCTGAACACCGAGCAGATCGCACCCGCCGCGCTGCTCTCGGAAATCGTCTACGATTGGCAATTGCGGTTTCATCAGGAGGGCGCGACGGCGAGTGTGGATGTCGCGGACGACGCCCCGGTGTTCGTGGCCGACAAGGCGCTCATCAAGCGTGTCCTGAGCAACCTCGTGCAGAACGCCGTGAACCATTCGCCCGGGCCAGTCACCATCGCACTCTCCGCGCGTCGTGACCCGAAGGGCATCCTGATCACGGTCGGCGACAACGGCCCCGGAATTCCCGCGGACTATCAGGAAATTATTTTCCGAAAGTTCGAGCAGGTGCATGCGCAGCACGCGCCGCGCGTCCGCAGCTCCGGACTTGGCCTCACCTTCTGCCGCCTCGCGACCGAATCGCATGGCGGCCGAATCTGGGTGACCAGTACCGAAGGTGAGGGAAGCACCTTCTTCGTCCAGCTCCCGCTGGAGCGCCGCGAGCCGGTCCGTCCGATGGCCCGCGCCGGCGAGTATCAACTGCCGCGTTGATGCCGCGATAGCGTAGCTTTCCACCATGCCCACGGTCTATCTCGAGACGTACGGATGCCAGATGAATGTCGCGGATTCCGAGCTCATACTCGGCAAGCTCGCGGCGGCCGGGTATTCGCACACCGAAAATCCCGAGGGGGCCGACGTCATTCTGGTGAACACCTGCGCGGTCCGCGAAAACGCGGAACAGCGCGTGCTCGGCCGCCTCGGCGATTTAAAGGGGCACATGCATCGCGACACGGTGCTTGGTGTGACGGGGTGTATGGCGCAGCGCCTCGGTCCTCGACTGCTCGACTCCAACTCGCGCGTGTCGCTCGTCGTTGGCCCCGACGCGTACCGCGCGCTGCCCGAACTGATCGAGGCCGCGCGGAAAGGCGAGCGCACCGTCGCGACGGACTTCGATCTCGAAGAGCACTATGACGATTTTCAGGCCCGCCGATTTGAGGGTGTGAAGGCATGGATCCCCGTGCAACGTGGCTGCGACTACCGCTGCACGTACTGCATCGTACCGTACACGCGCGGCGCAGAACGCAGCCGCGGGCTCGACGACGTTGTCCGTGAGACGCGTGAAGTGGTCGCGCAGGGGCTCGCCGAAGTCATCCTGCTTGGGCAGACAGTGAACTCGTGGAATGACGGCACGCGCGATTTTGGCGCGTTGCTTCGGGCAGTTGGCGCCGTAGAAGGCATCCGCCGGGTGCGGTTCACGAGCCCTCATCCGAATGACTTCACAGACTCGGTGATCGCGGCGATGGCAGAGGTGCCAACCGTCTGCGAGCATGTCCACCTGCCGGTACAGTCGGGGTCGAACGCGATGTTGAAGCGGATGCTGCGCCGCTACACGCGCGAGGGGTATTTCGATTGCGTCGCCCGGCTCCGTGCCGCGATTGCGGGAGTGAGCATCACGACGGATATCATCGTGGGCTTCCCCGGCGAAACGGACGCCGAATTCGACGATACGCTTTCCCTGGTGCGTGAAGTCGGATTCGACGACGCGTTCACGTTCAAGTTTTCGCCGCGCGAAGGCACCCCGGCCACACGGATGCCCGCCGAGCTCACGGTGCCGTCTGACGTGGTGGATGCGCGCTACACCGAACTGCTGGCACTCGTGCGCAGTATCGCACGCGGGCGCAACATGGCCCGGCTTGGCGAGCGTCGCGAAGTGCTCGTGGAAAAGGCCGCCCGAAGGGGCGGGGAACTGCTCCAGGCCCGTTCGCGCGATTTCCGGACGGTGATGGTGCCGTCGGACGCCGCATCCATCGGCGATTACCTGATGGTGGAACTGACCGGCACCACCGGATCGACGTTCACCGGGACGCCGGTCGCCGAGCGCGCCCACCTGCCGACGGCGGGGCAAGCAGCGAATTGATGCGGCTCGCGCGGAATTGATTCCGCGCTCCCAATGGCAGTGAGCGAGCGTGAGGGACTTCAACGACGAGTCCCGTGCCGCTCAATGCCTTCGCCGTCATCGCGTACGCCACAGGACTGGTTGCCGGCCTGTCTGGCGTGGGGTGGTGGTCTGCCGGTACGGCTGCAGTGCTGTCGCTTGGCGCGTTGGCGCGGAATCGAAACGCGGTGGCCGGCTGTCTGCTGATCGTCGCCTCCGGAGCAGCCGTCGGAGCGGATTCGGCGGCGGCGCGTGTGGAAGCCGGAAAGGCGCCCTACGTCGAACCACGTGCCGACACGCTCGACGCGCTCGGTCGGTGGCGCGCGCGCGCGGGTGCCTCGATCGACACGCTGTTTGGTGATGATGCCGCCGTCGTGCGCGCCCTTCTGGTCGCCGACACGCACGAACTTCCCGCCGACGTGCGTGATCGCTATTCGCGCGCCGGGCTCGTGCACGTGCTCTCTATCTCCGGCATGCACGTGGGGATCATTTCCGGCGCGGTGCTGCTCGCGCTGCAGGGCGTGCGAGTCGCGGCGCCCGTCGCGCGCTGGTTGGCGGTCTGCATCACGCTGCTTTATGTGGTCGCCATTGGCGCACCACCGCCGGCCGTGCGCAGCGGCGTGATGTTTGCCGCCACCACCGGAGGATGGGCACTTCAGCGTCATGTGTCGCCGTGGGCGACCCTGGCGATTGGCGCGTTCATTCCGCTGCTGCTCAACCCGGAGGTGGCGCTCGATCTTGGCTACCAACTCAGCGTCGCCGGCTACGCGGCGCTTACCGCCGCGTCGCTGTGGGCGAGGCGCACGCTGCCGCACCACTTCCGCGGATTCCGCCGAACGGTGGTCACCGATCTCATCGTCTCCGTGCTGGCGACGCTGGTCACGGCGCCGCTCGTCGCCTGGGCGTTTGGACGGATCAGTCTCGTCGCGCCGCTGACGAACCTCGCGGCCGCGCACGTGGTGGCGTTGATGCAACCGGCGCTTTTCCTTGCGCTCGTATTGGCGCCGCTGGGTGCGCCGGCACAAATCGCGGCCAACGGCGCGCGGCCTTTGGTGCAAGCACTCGACTGGGTTGCAGCGGCCGGCAGCGCAGTGCCGGGTGGTTCAATCGTCGCGGCGCCGTCGTTCACGGTGGCCCTGCTCGGCGGCGTGGTCGCGGTCGGGCTTGTTGGCGCGGCCGCATCAGCACGGCATGTGCGGACCTTCGGTGTGATGGCGACGACAGCCTTCGTGGCCATGGTGTGGTGGCCTCTGGTTCCACTGCGGGCGACGGGGCTGGAAGTCCATATGATCGATGTGGGGCAGGGCGATGCCATCGCGCTCCGAACCCCACTGGGCCGATGGATCGTGATTGACGCCGGTGGTGGCCGAATGTCGGGTGACGCCGGACGCCGGATCGTGGCGCCCTACCTGCGTCGCGCCGGAGGAGATGTCGCGCTCTTCATCATGACACACCCGCACGACGATCATGTCGGAGGCGCCGCGGCCGTGATCACCCTGCTCAATCCTGCCGACGTACGCGACGCGGCGTTCGCTGGCACCAGTCCGTCATACCGCGACGCGCTTGTCGCGGCGCAGGAACGGCACGTGCCATGGCACCGCGTGCGCGCCGGTGATTCCACCAACATTGATGGCGTCATGGTCACCTATCTCGCCCCTGACTCTGCCTGGACCGCGTCGCTGACGGATCCGAATCTCGCCAGCACGGTCGTGATGGTTCGCTATGGCGCGGTTCAAGTGCTGCTGACCGGCGACGCCGAGGTGGCGGAGGAAGAGTGGATTCTGCGCCGCTGGCCCGGTGCATTGGCCGCCGATGCACTCAAGGTTGCGCATCATGGCAGTTCCACCAGCACCCGGAGTGCATTTCTCAATGCCGTTAATCCGGCGATTGCGCTCGTCTCGGTCGGCGCGCGCAATCGGTATCACCATCCGTCGCCGCCCGTGATGGACTCGCTCGTCAGGCGCCGCATTCGCATCGCGCGCACCGACCAACGGGGCACCGTCGTGCTGACGACCAACGCCGACGGCACCGAACTCTTTGATGGCGACCGCCGCCTGCCGTTGCACTCTTCCCTTTTGCAGCGCGGCGTTCGACCTTAACCCTGACACTTCACCCGGAGCATCGCTGCATCGTGGTGCGCAATACGGCTACATCGGTCGTCACCATCGACCGGTTCATCATTGAGCAGGAACGCGAGCACCCCGGCGCAACCGGGGCGCTCTCCGGTATCCTCACCGATCTGGCGCTCGCGGCGAAGATGATTGCCAACAAGGTGCGCGCGGCGGGCCTTGCTGATGTTCTGGGCTCTGCCGGCCAGGAAAACGTGCAGGGCGAAGTGCAACAGAAGCTCGACATCATCGCCAACGAAACGATCGTCAAGGCGATGGACCATGGCGGACGGCTCTGCTGCATGGCGTCGGAGGAGATGGAAGAAATCATTCCCATCCCCGATAAGTTCCCGACCGGGAAGTACGTGCTCCTCTTCGACCCGCTCGATGGCTCGTCGAATATCGACGTGAACGTTCCGGTTGGCACGATCTTTTCCGTGCTGTCGCAGCGCAGTACCGGAACGCACGGCACGCTCGCCGATGCACTGCAGCCTGGCTCCACGCAGGTCGCCGCCGGCTATGTCATCTACGGGTCGAGCACGATGCTGGTGTACTCCACGGGGACTGGGGTGCACGGCTTCACCCTCGATCCGCTGCTCGGCGAGTTCCTGCTCTCGCATCCGAACATCCGCATCCCGACCACGGGCCGGTACCTGTCCGTGAACGATTCGTACGAAGAACACTGGGCCGAGCCGGTACGTGCGCTGATGCGCCGCTATCGCGGTCTGGATGGAAAACGCGCCGCAATGAACGTCCGCTATGTCGGCTCGATGGTCGCCGACTTTCACCGAAATCTCCTTGGTGGTGGCCTCTTCGCCTATCCCGCCAACGCGAAGAGTCCGGGTGGCAAACTCCGCCTGCTCTACGAGTGCAACCCGCTGGCCTTCATCTGCGAACAGGCAGGTGGCGCGGCGATCGATGGAGTTCAGCGCGTCCTCGACGTGCAGCCGACGGAACTGCACCAGCGCACGCCGATCTACCTCGGCAGCAAGGACGACGTCGCCATCGCGTCCGAGATGCTCGGCGCGCACTGACCCACGGCCGTTGGCTCCCCGCAGCTACGGCGTGCACCGCGTGCGCGGCTTAACTTTCTCCAATGGCTGACGAGGCAAATCCGAGGCACACGCCGAGCGGCGTTCCCGTTGCACCTCTCTATCGACCGGCGGACGGCGTGGTGGATTATCCCGCCGACCTCGCAGACCCGGGCGCCTTTCCATTCACGCGCGGAATCCAGCCGTCGATGTACCGGGGCCGACTCTGGACCATGCGGCAGTACGCTGGGTTCGGGACTGCCGCCGAGACCAACGCGCGATTCAAGCACCTGCTCGCGGCAGGGCAGACCGGCCTTTCGGTGGCGTTCGATCTTCCCACGCAGATGGGGATCGACTCCGACGCGCCGCGCGCAGCCGGTGAAGTGGGGCGCGTGGGCGTGGCGATTGACACCGTGGACGATTTACACCGTCTACTGGCCGACATTCCGCTCGACAAAGTGTCCACGTCGATGACGATCAACGCCACGGCAGCCACGCTGCTGGCGATGTACGTCGTGGTTGGCGAAGAGCGTGGCGTGCCACGCGAAAAACTGTCCGGCACCATTCAGAACGACATCCTCAAGGAGTATGTCGCGCGCGGCACGTACGTCTATCCTGCGGCGCCATCACTGCAGCTCATCGCGGAGACGTTCCGGTTCTGCGCCGATTCGGTGCCGAACTGGAACCCGATTTCTATCTCCGGCTACCACATGCGCGAAGCCGGCGCCACCGCCGTGCAGGAGCTGGCGTTTACCTTCGCGAATGCGTTGGCCTACGTCGACACGGCAATCGCGGCGGGACTCAAAGTCGACGACTTCGCGCCTCGCCTCTCGTTCTTCTTCGCTTGCCACAGCGATCTGTTCGAAGAAGTCTCGAAATTCCGCGCGGCGCGCCGCATTTGGGCACGCCTCATGCGCTCGCGCTACGGCGCCTCGGACTCGAGCTGCCGCCTCCGCTTTCACACGCAGACCGGCGGCGTCACGCTCACGGCACAGCAACCACTGAATAACGTTGTTCGCGTCACGATCCAGGCGCTTGCCGCGACCCTCGGCGGTACACAGTCCTTGCACACGAACGGGTATGACGAAGCGCTCGCCCTCCCAACGGCTGACGCCGCAACGCTTGCCCTCCGCACCCAGCAGATCGTTGCACACGAGAGCGGAATCACGGCGACGCCAGACCCGCTCGCGGGATCGTACTTCGTCGAGTCACTGACCAACGAACTGGACCGGCGTACGATGCAGTTGATGGCCGATGTCGAAGCGAAGGGCGGAAGCGTCAAGGCAATCGAAGCGGGCTTCCTGCAGGACGAGATCGCCCGCAGCGCCTACGACTATCAGCGCGGTGTGGAGTCCGGCGCAAATGTGGTGGTGGGCGTGAACAAGCACGGCGACGGCCAGCCCGTCCCGATCATCGCCGCGCCGGACTACCGCGCGCTCGAGGCGGATCAGGTGTCGCGGTTGCGGGCCGCCCGCGCCGGGCGCGACGCAACGCTGGCATCGGCGGCTATCGCGACGCTCCGAGCGGCCGCGGGAGACCTCGGCAAGCCTCACTCTGATTTCATGGGTGCGTTGATCGCGGCAGTCCGGGTGCGTTGCACGGTGGGCGAAATCAGCGACACGCTCGAGTCCGTCTTCGGCCGCCATCGGGTTTCGTGACGGAACGTCCGCGGCCGGAGTAGGGTAGGACGACCCTCATGCGCAACTCCTTCGCCGCATTCGCACTGCTCACCGTGGTCACGGTGGCTACGGTGGTCACGGCCTCGGCGGCGCTGGCGCAGGACGACATGGGCGACCGGCGTGGCTTCTCCGGTTCGCTGGGCTTCGGCGTCGGCTCGGCCGGCATTTCCTGTACGCCGCAGTGCGCCACGGACCGCCAGAGCGGTCCCGCGTGGACAATTCGAGCCGGTGCGCATGTCGCATCGCAGCTCGTGGTGGGCCTGGATGCCACGATGTTCCGCACGGACATCAAGTCGCAGGCGCCAGTGGGTAAGTGGACAATGACCTGGTTGACGCTGAGCGCGCTCTGGTATCCCAACAGCGACGACGATTTCTTCCTGAAGCTTGGCGTCGGCGTTGCCGCGGTTCGAGCGGACGTCCCGTTCCCGAAGTCCGGTGTCGTCGGCCTTAACTCGTCCGACTTCGGCGCGGTCATTGGCGTCGGGAAGGATTTCCGGCTCGCCGATTTGCTGGCCCTGACCGCGTTCGGGAATGTGCTCTTCACCCCGAGCTCGGCGGCCACTGCGAACGGTTCGAGCAGCGGTGCAAAGGTCAGCGCAGACATGGTCCACGTCGGACTGGCCCTCACAATCCCATAGCGGCCTCCCGGTGCGCCCTGCGCCCGGGTAAATTCAATCCAGGTTCGGCGGTGTGCACACCGTGAGCCTCCCACGCACTCCAGCCATCTTCGATTCGCCGTGCCGACGTACGAGTATCGGTGCCCGGAAGGGCATGATTTTGAGCACTTTGTGCTCCGCATGAGCGAGGGGTCGGGAACACTCCCGTGCCCTACGTGCGGTGCTGTCGCGGAGCGCAGGATTTCGGCGGGCGGAGGCCTCCTGTTCAAGGGCTCCGGCTTCTACATCACCGACTATGGCAAGGACGGCAAGAAGGACCAGCGCGACAAGTCCACCGCCGACGCCAAGAAGGCTAGCGCCGCCTCCACGGCGGGCGCGAGCGATGCCAAGACGACGAAGCCCGCCGAGTCGAAGCCGGCCCCGGCCGCTCCGACTCCCTCAAGCGGTAAGTCTGACGCGTGACCGCTGAACTGCGGCTCCGCGCCGAAGTCGCGCGCGCTGCTCGCGCGATTGGTGCGCCTGACGGATTTGCGCCGGCGCTTGATCGCCCGCGGGATCCGTCGCACGGTGACTGGGCGACGAATGCTGCGATGGCGCTCGCCAAGCCGCTCGGGAAGAAGCCTCAGGACATTGCGAAGGCACTCCTCGCCGCGATGGATCCGGCCGCGGCCGGTGTCGCCGAGTCGTCCATCGCCGGACCGGGGTTCATCAACTTCCGCCTCGATTCCGGCCATCTCGCCTCTGGTCTGATGGCCGTGCTGGAGCAGGGCGCCGAGTTCGGACGCAATTCGACCGGCTCGGGAAAGCCGGTAAACGTGGAGTTCGTCTCCGCGAATCCCACCGGTCCGCTGCATGTCGGTCACGGCCGTCAGGCCGCCCTCGGTGACGCAATCGCTTCGCTCCTGGCCTACGGCGGCTGGAACGTCACACGCGAGTTCTACTACAACGACGGTGGCGGCCAAATCGAGCGCCTGCGCGATAGCGTCTATGCGCACATCGCCGGGATTCCGCTCGCGGCCGACCAGTATCACGGTGAGTACGTGAAGGATGTCGCGACGGCCTGTGTCGCGGACCTCGCGGCCGCGCGCGGCCTCACGGCTGCTGCGGTCACCGCTCTCGTTCGCGCCAACTGGGCGTCGGACTCCGCGCTTCGCGATGCGGTGCGCATGTTCGCCGTGGCCGCGCTTCGCGCCGAGCAGGATGCCGATCTTCGTGCCTTCGGCGTGAAGTTCGATGTGTACTATCTCGAGTCGTCGCTCTACACCGAGCAGCGCGTGGCGGAGACCATCGAAGCGCTGAAGGCCGCCGGGCATGCCTTCATGGAGGACGGTGCGCTCTGGTTGCGCACCACCGATTTTGGCGACGACAAGGACCGCGTGATGGTCCGCAGTGCCGAGAAGGGCGGCGAGCCCACCTACTTCGTGCCCGACGTCGCGTACCACGTCACGAAGTGGAAGCGCGGCTTCACGCGCGCCATTGACGTGCAGGGATCAGACCATCACAGCACCGTCACGCGCGTGCGCGCTGGGTTGCAGGCCCTCGAGATGGGCATTCCGAAGGGATACCCGGAGTACGTGCTGCACCAGATGGTGACCGTGATGCGCAGCGGCGAAGAGGTGAAGATCTCCAAGCGCGCTGGCAGCTACGTGACCGTTCGGGATTTGATTGACGAAGTCGGTCGCGATGCCGTGCGGTACTTCTTCATCATGCGAAAAGGCGAGAGCCAGCTGGTGTTCGACGTGGACCTCGCGCGCTCACAGTCCGAAGACAACCCGGTCTATTACATCCAGATGGCGCATGCGCGGCTCTCGGGAATTTTCCGCGTCGGCAATATCGACCCGGCCACGATCACTGGTGCAGGCGTCGCCTGGGACACGTTGTCGCAGCCTGAGGAGCGTGAACTCGTGAAGGCACTCCTTGACTGGCCTTCGCTGGTCGCTGGCGCCACGGAGGCCCTTGAGCCGCATCGCGTCGCCAACTGGCTCCTTGAGACGGCACGAACGGTGCATCTCTGGTATCACAAGCACCATGTGCTCGATGAGCCGCCCGAGATCATGACGGCGCGCCTCGCGCTGGCCAAGGCGTCGCGGATTGTACTCGCCAACGCGCTCGGTGTGCTTGGAATTTCTGCCCCGGAGCGGATGTGACCGTACTCGTGGTTGGTTCCGTCGCCCTCGATTCTGTCGAAACGCCGTTCGGCAGCGCGGACGATGCGCTTGGCGGCTCGGCGACCTATTTCGCCGCCAGCGCTTCACATCACACGAAGGTGCAGCTGGTTGGCGTGGTTGGCAGCGACTACCCGATGGATAAACTGCGCGTGCTTGAAGGGCGCGGTGTGGATCTGGCTGGACTGGAGCATGCCGAAGGCGAATCGTTTCGCTGGCGCGGCCGCTACCGTCACGATCTGAACTCGTGCGAGACACTGGAAACACGACTTGGCGTGTTCTCGCACTTCCGTCCGAAGATTCCCGCGCAGTTCAAGAACGCGAAATACGTCTTTCTTGGAAATATCGACCCACGGCTGCAGCTCGACGTGCTGGGGCAGGTGGACAAGCCGAAACTGGTCGCGTGTGACACGATGAACTTCTGGATCGAGAGTCGTCGTGATGACCTCGTCGAGTTGATCAAGCGCGTGGACCTCATCACGCTCAACGATGCCGAAGCGCGCCAGCTCACGGGAGAGTCGAACCTGGTCGTGGCCGCGCGCTGGATCATGGCGCGCGGGCCAAAGACTGTCGTGATCAAGAAGGGGGAGCATGGCGCGTTCATGTTCCACGGCACGCAAGTGTTCTTTGCACCGGCCTTTCCACTCGAGTCGGTCTTCGATCCGACCGGTGCGGGTGATTCCTTCGCGGGCGGATTCATGGGCTACCTCGCGCAGACGGATGATTTGAGTGAGGCCAACATGCGCCGCGCCGTGGTGGTCGGCTCGACCATGGGCTCGTTTGTGGTCGAAGGCTTCTCCATCGCGCGTCTGCTCGAAATCGGACCGGACGACATCGCCAAGCGCATTGCCGACTTCCACCGCCTCGTCGCGTTTGACGCCACGTCGCATGACTAACGCGTGACTAACGCATGACCAAGCCTGCGCCGCTCGACTACCGCTCTGCTGGCGTCGACATCGACGCTGCCGAGGACAGCAAGCACCGCATCAAGGCGCTCGTCGAGAGCACGTTTACGAAGGGTACGCGCGGCGCCTTCGGCGGGTTCGGCGGGATGTTCCGCGTGCCGCCGGACCTCAAGGAGCCGTTGCTGGTCTCGAGCGCTGATGGCGTGGGCACGAAGATCAAGGTGGCCATCGAAGCGGGCCGTCACGACACCGTCGGTCACGATCTCGTCAATCACTGCGTCAACGACATCCTCGTTCAGGGGGCGTCGCCGCTCTTTTTTCTGGACTACGTCGCGTTCGGCAAGCTGATCCCGGAGACCGTCGAGGCCATCGTGCGCGGCGTGGCCGCCGGATGCCGTGAAAACGGCTGCGCGCTTGTCGGAGGCGAGACGGCGGAAATGCCGGGGCTCTACACCCCGCCCGACTACGATCTCGCCGGGTTCGTCGTCGGCGCCGTCGAAGAAGCGAAGGTGATTTCCAAGGACGGTGCGCGTGAAGGGGATGTGCTGGTCGCCCTCGCCAGCTCCGGCCTGCACACGAACGGCTATTCGCTCGCCCGTGCGATCGTGAACGACCGCCTGAAGCTCGGTCCGCATGACCGTTTCCCCGGTGCGGACGGCCAGACCGTCGCCGACGTGCTCCTCGCAGTGCATCGCTCCTACCTCGCGGCGCTGCGACCGGTACTCAGTCATGCGCACGCTATGGCCCACATCACCGGCGGCGGAATCACCGGCAATCTGGACCGGGCGCTTCCGCCCGGACTCGATGCCATGGTGAACACGAATTCCTGGGACGTTCCGGAGGTCTTCCGCGTCCTACAGGAAGGCGGAGGCGTCGCCGACGCCGAAATGTTCCGGGCGTTCAACATGGGCGTCGGAATGATTGTCGCGACCGATGAGCAGGGCGCCGAGGAAGTGTGCGCGAGCGCACAGCGCCAGGGCGTGCCCGCATGGGAAATTGGGCGGCTGGTCACGGGAGCCGGCCGCGTACGACTCATCTAGGGAGGGACACACGCATGAAATCACGTCTTGTCTTGATCGGTGCGCTGGTGGCGGCCTCGTCGAGTGTCGCCGAAGCGCAGTGCAGCTCCGGCGTGGCCCAGCAGGGCTGCCAGACCGCGCTCGACCTGGTGACCTACATGACGCCGCAGTTGGCGACCGCGATTGCTGCGGGAAGTCCGACCCTCGCGCAGAGCGGTGCGCTCGGCGGCCTTGGGCGTTTCGCGCTCACGATCCGGGGCACTGGAGTCCTGAACGGCGCGTTCCCAAAAATCGGCGACAAGCCGTTCCTGACGAACACGTCGGCCCAGACCTACACGTCGAAGGACGCGGTCGTTCCGGGCGCCGGCGTGGACTTTTCCGTCGGGCTCTGGAAAGGCGTCAACCTGGGAGCGACGCACGTCGGTGGCATCGATGCCATCGTCAGTGCGCTCTACCTGCCTGACGTCACCGGTGACGGAAACGACTTCTCCATCAAGGCGAAGGACGGAAACCTGAAGCTGGGCTATGGCATCCGCGTGGGCGTGCTCGACGAGTCAGTGGTCACGCCGGGCCTCTACCTCAGCTACCTGCAGCGTGATCTGCCGACCGTGTCGTTGACCGGCGCGTCGTCGAGTGCGTCGGGCGCAGGCACCGCTGAGGGCAAATTTTCGCTCAACGACTATTCGGTGAAGACAACGGCAATCCGCCTCGTTGCACAGAAATCGCTTTTGATCTTCGGCCTCACGGCCGGCGTCGGCCAGGATACGTACAAGTCCTCGGCAAGCGTATCCGCGTCCGTAACGAGCCCGACCGCGGGGACATCCACCGGCGCGGCCTCACTCAACATGACCCGGACGAACGTATTCGCCGGTATTTCCTTCAACCTCTTTGTGTTCAAGCTCGCCGTCGAAGCCGGGCAAGTGAGCGGTGGCTCCATCGCAAACACCGTGAACAACTTCGGAAAGCCGGCTGGCGACTCCCGGACGTACGCCTCCGGTGGCATCAGGTTCGCGTTCTAGTCCCGTGCCGCGCGAGCGCGCGTGGATGAAGCGCGCGCTCGCGCTTGCGCGGCGTGGGTGGGGACAGACGGCGCCGAACCCAATGGTCGGCGCCGTCGTCGTTCGAGCCGGCCGTATCGTTGGGGAAGGCTACCACGCTCGCCACGGCGGGCCGCACGCTGAGGTCGCGGCGCTAACCAAAGCCGGCAAGGCCGCGCGCGGCGCGACCGTCTATGTCACGCTCGAGCCCTGCTCGCATTGGGGCAAGACGCCGCCATGTACCGACGCGCTCATCGCCGCTGGTGTGGCGCGAGTCGTCTGCGCTACGCGCGATCCCAGCAAAAACGCGGGCGGTGGCGCACGAAAACTTCGCCGCGCCGGCATCAGCGTGGAGTTCGGCCTCGAAGCGGAGGCGGCGCGCGAGCTCAACGCTCCGTTCTACTTCGCGCACGAAGCTCGAGGTCGCCCGTTCGTGACCGTGAAGCTCGCGCTCTCTGCCGACGGAGCAGTCGGCCGGCGGGGAGCAGGGCGGGTCCGAATCACTGGCGCCGCGGCCGAGCGCGAAGTCCATCGGATGCGCGCGAACTCCGATGCCATCGCCGTCGGAGTCGGTACCGCGCTGGCCGATGATCCGGCTCTCACCGTGCGACTCTCCAAGGCGGCTCGAATTCCGCCCGTGCGGGTCGTCTTCGACCGGCGCGCGCGCCTGCCGCTCAAGAGCTCGCTTGCGGCCACGGCGCGAGCGATTCCGACCGTGCTGCTTGCCGGAAAACCGGCAGCGGCGCGCGAGCTGCGACTCTTCAAGGCCGGCGTCGAAGTGTTTCGTACAAAGAGCCTCAGGCATGGGCTGCAACTACTTGCCCAGCATGAGGTTCGGTCCCTGTTCGTTGAGGGAGGGCCAACCGTTGTTCGGGCGCTGCTGGCTGCCCGTCTCGTCGATCGGATCGTTATCTTTCAGTCACCTCGATGCTTGGGCGCCGGGGCGATCGCCGCGTTCGACGACGCATCGTTGCTTGACAGGTACCGCGTAGTCGCGAGGCGCCGCTTTGGCCCCGACGTCATGACCATTTACGACCCGACTTCGCGACCCACCTGATCTGCACTCGATGTTCACTGGACTGATTACCGACATCGGAACGATTGAACGTGTCGCCAACACTCCGGCGGGGCGCGAGTTTCGTATTCGCTGCGCGTACACCGATCTGGTTCCAGGCGAATCGATTGCAGTGAATGGCGCCTGCCTCACCGTTCGTGACGCGGCCTCAGGCTGGTTCACTGCCGCGGCCGTGAGCACCACGCTCGAGCGCACGGCCATGGGGGCATGGGACGCCGGTCGTCGAGTCAACCTCGAGCGGGCGCTCAAGGCATCCGACCGACTCGGCGGCCACTATGTGCTCGGCCACGTCGACGCCGTCGCGGACATCACGGAGATCGCGCAGGCCGGTGATGCGCAACTCATCGACGTCAACCTTCCCGCGAGCTTTGCCTCGCTCGTGGTGCCGCAGGGCTCGATCACAATCGACGGAGTGAGCCTCACGGTGAACGCGCTTCGCAATCCTTCCCACGTCCAACTGTCGCTCGTGGAGTACACGCGTCGCCACACGACGCTCGGTGATCTCAAGGCCGGTGAGCAGGTGCAGGTGGAAGTGGATGTCATCGGTAAATACGTCCAGCGGTTGGCCGCGACGTCGCTGGCGACGTCGCTCGCGACGGCCTCAATGCACGATCAACTCTGACCAGGAACGGTTCGCGCGTGGACTGAGTCCCGCCGGCCGGTGTGTCCATGCCGTTTGGAACGATTGAGCAAGCGATCGAAGACCTGAAGGCGGGCAAGTTCATCGTCGTCGCCGACGATGAAGACCGCGAAAATGAAGGCGATCTGATTGGCGCCGCCGAGTTCATGACGGCGGAGCAGGTCAACTTCATGATGCGCGCGAAAGGAATGATCTGTCTCGCGCTCTCACCTGAACGCGTGAAGCAGCTCGACCTGCCGCTAATGGGTCCGGAGAACACCGACGCGATGCGAACGGCCTACACCGTCACGGTGGATGCCGCAGCGAAGTTCGGGGTCACAACGGGAATCAGCGCGGCCGATCAGGCCGCGACGATTCGTGTGGTTGGCGACCCGAACTCGATTCCCACCGATCTGCGCCGCCCGGGACATGTCCATCCGCTCCGGGCGCGCGAAGGTGGAGTGCTCCAGCGCGTGGGGCATACCGAAGCCGCCGTTGACCTGATGCGTTTTGCCGGATTGCAGCCCTGTGGCGTGATCTGCGAAATCCTCAACGACGACGGCACGACGTCGAAGCGGCCGCAGCTCGAGGCCTTTGCCACGCTGCATGCATTGACCTTCATCACGGTCGCGCAACTCGTGGCGCACCGGCTGCGCTACGAACGGCTGGTGCATCGCGTCGCCGAAGCGCGGCTGCCCACCGAGTTTGGGGAGTTTCGGATCATCGGCTATCGCAACGACGTGGACGATCACGAGCATGTGGCGCTCGTCTTCGGCGACGTCAGCGGCCGAGACAATGTGCTCGCCCGCATGCACTCCAAGTGTCTCACTGGCGATGTCTTTCATTCGGCGCGCTGCGACTGCGGCTGGCAGCTCCACACCGCGATGGAGCTTATCGCGCGCGACGGGCGCGGCGTGATTGTGTATCTCGACCAGGAAGGACGGGGCATCGGGCTGCTCAATAAGCTCAAGGCCTATCAGCTCCAGGACGCCGGGGCCGACACGGTCGAGGCCAATGAGCGGCTCGGCTTTGCGCCCGACCTTCGCAACTATGGAATCGGCGCGCAGATTCTGCTCGATACGGGCCTGGTTGGCATCCGCCCGCTCACGAACAACCCGAAGAAGCTTGTTGGGCTGGAAGGATACGGGCTGCATGTGCACGAGCGCGTGCCCCTCGTGGCACCGGAGTCGCGCGAGAACGCCGACTACATCGACACCAAACGCCGGAAGCTCGGCCACCTGAGGGCGCTCTGATGGCTGAGTTCCGCGGAGCAGTCTCCGGCGAAGGTCGCCGGATCGGTGTGGTGGTGAGCCGCTTCAACGAGGAGATCACCTCGAAGCTGCTCGAAGGGGCGATGGAGTGCCTCGTGCGCCACGGTGTGCGCTTTCAGGACGTAGACGTCGTGATGGTTCCCGGGGCATGGGAGCTGCCAGCGGCGGCTGAGCGCCTCCTCGCCGCCGAGCGCTACGACGCGCTCGTGGTCGTGGGTGCGGTCATTCGCGGTGAGACGCCGCACTTCGATTTCGTTGCCGGCGAGGCCGCCCGCGGCCTCGCCCAGCTGCAGCGCGAGTTTGCCGTACCAATTGGGTTCGGGCTGCTGACCACGGACAACGATGAGCAGGCGGAAGCCCGCGCCGGCGGGGCGCACGGCAATAAGGGTTGGGACGCGGCGCTTGCCGCGCTCGAAATGGCAGATCTCTTTTCCCGGCTCGATGCTGCGGAAGCACCTGAGGATGAGTCGGACGATGCCAGCACGAGTTGAAACGCGGGGAAGGGCGCGCGCCTTGCAGGCGCTCTATGCGTGGGATGTTCGCAATGAGGAAGACTTGCTCCGAATTGCGGCGCTCGCGTGGGATGACTTGCAGGTGGCGCTACCCGAGCGAGAGTTCGCCGAAAAGTTGATTCACTGGATTGCGGCCAGCCGTACGCAGATGGACTCGGATCTTGCGGAAGTCACCATGCATTGGCGCATCGAGCGCCTCGGCGTCATCGAACGGTGCATCCTCCGCCTTGGCATCGCGGAGTTCGCGCAGGGCGTGACGCCACCGAAAGTGGTGATTCAGGAATACGTGCGGCTGGCGGAGCGCTATGGTTCGGCGCGCGCGGCGAGTTTCGTGAACGGGGTTCTCGATGCGCACGCGCGCCGGGTGGGCGTGCTCACGTGAGGATTCTTGTCGTTAATTGGCAGGATCGCGAGAACCCGCTTGCCGGCGGCGCGGAAATTCATCTGCATGAGATCTTTGAGCGTCTCGCCGCGCGGGGCCACGAGGTCACACTGCTCTGCGGCGGTTGGCCGGGCTGCCCGCCCGTCGTGACCCTCGGCGGTATACAGGTGCATCGGGTTGGCACCCGGCAAACGTTCGCGCTGAAGGCCTGGATGTACTGGCGGCACCATCTCGTGAATCAGGCGTTCGACGTCATCGTTGAGGATATCAATAAGGCGCCGCTCTACACGCCACACTGGGGCGCGACCGCCCAGATTGTGGCGGTCGTGCCGCACTTGTTTGGGGCGACCGTCTTCCAGGAGCTGCCCTGGCCGCTCGCGGCCGCAGTCTGGTTGAGCGAGCGCCCGCTGCCATACGCGTACCGCGACGTCGCGTTCGAGGCCATCTCCGAAAGCACCGCTGATGACCTTGTCGGCCGCGGAATCCAGCGTGAGCGTGTGCGAGTGATTTATCCCGGCGTCCGCGCCGACAAGTACACGCCGCTCGCCGGCGCACGCGCCGCCGTGCCAACGTTCGCGTATATCGGTCGTCTCAAGCGGTACAAGGGAGTTGATCTCGTGATGCGCGCGTTCGCGCGGGTCAGCAATCCCAACGCGATCCTCGAGATCGCCGGGGCCGGAGACTATCGCGGCGCGCTGGAGTCACTCGCGCGCTCGCTTGACCTCGGCGGTCGCGTGCGATTTCTTGGCTTCGTGAGCGAAGACGAGAAGCTGGCGCTCCTGCGTCGCTCGTGGGGCGTCGCGCTCGCGTCCCCCAAAGAAGGGTGGGGACTCACCAACGTCGAGGCGGCGGCGTGCGGCACACCGGTGGTGGCGTCGAACTCGCCGGGTATCCGTGAGTCCGTGCGCAACGGCGAGACCGGTTACCTCGTGCCACATGGCGATCTTGACGCGCTTGCCGGGGCCATGAATAGGTTGGCCAACTCTCGTGAGGGTGTCGAGGCGATGGGTCTGCGCGCACGGGCTTTTGCCGAGTCGTTCACCTGGGAGAAGGCGGCGACCGAGACCGAAGCACATTTTCAAGAGATGCTCACATCAGCGCGGAAATCCTGATGCCCAAGTTCATCGTGGCGCAGCTCTACGAGCGCATGAAGGAAGTGATGAAGCTCGAGCTGCTCGGAAGCCCAGCTGGGCTCGAGCGGGAAATCACCTCCATCGATGCGTCCGGCCCCGGCCTCGTACTTGCGGGATATGTCGGACGATTCGTCCATGCGCGCATTCAAGTGCTCGGCGAGACGGAAGTCAGCTACCTGAATTCGCTCGAGGCGGTTGAACGCGAACGCAATATCACGCAGTTCTTCTCGTATCCGATTCCCTGCGTGATGGTCACGAAGGGGCAGGAGCTGCCGGTCGGGATGGAAGAGGCCGCGCGGGCCGCCGGCATCGCCGTTCTGCGCTCCACGCTCAAGACGCAGGAGTTCTACCGGCACATTGGCCCCTTTCTCGAGTCCATGTTCGCGCCGACCAGCACGTTGCATGGGTCGTTGGCCGACGTGTTCGGCGTGGGCCTGCTGTTTACGGGATCCAGCGGCATCGGCAAGTCGGAGTGTGTGCTCGATCTCGTCGAGCGTGGTCATCGACTGGTTGCCGATGACCTGGTTATTTGCCGTCGGCGCGGCACCGGCATCGTGGTTGGGCGCGCGCATGAGAATGCGCACCATCACATGGAAATCCGCGGCGTCGGTCTCATCGACGTGTCGAAGATTTTCGGTATCCGCGCTGTACGCCAGCAGAAGCGCATTGAGGTCGTGGTCGTGCTCGAACAATGGGACGCGATGACGGGCGATGTCGATCGCACTGGGCTCGACGGACAGACGACCCGAATTCTCGATGTCGATCTGCCGATGGTCACGGTTCCGCTCAATCCCGGCAAGAACATCACGGTCGTCGCCGAGGTCATCGCGCTCAACCATCTGCTCAAATACAGTGGTGTCAACGTGGCCGAGGCGTTCAATGAGCGTCTCAAATCGCGCATCCGCGCCACGGCGCCGAATGTCGGGCGCTATCTGCAGGATGATGATGAGTAGCCAGGCCGGACCTCGCGCGGTTGTCGCAGGTCACGGGACCTTTGCCGCGGCCCTGATGTCGGCCGTTGCCCGCATTTCGGGAAAGGCCGAAGTCTTCGTCGCCGTCAGCAATGAAGGGCTCGACGCGCGCGGCGTCGAGGAGGCCATCGGCAAGGCACTCAAACAGCATGGCGCGTCGGTGATCTTCACCGACCTGCCGGCCGGTAGCTGCACCTTGGCCGCGCGACGCATCGCGCGACTCGATTCGTCTATTTCCATTGTCACCGGCGCAACCGTCGCGATGGTGCTCGACTTCGCGCTCGGCGCAGGTGCGGCTGAACCGGACTTGCGTCGGGCAGCGGAAAGCGGACGCGCGGCGATCGTGGTCTATCCGGCCTCGGGGGGCGCTGGTGGCAATTGAGCGCTTCCGCATCGACGATCGCCTGGTCCATGGCCAGGTGGTGGTCGGCTGGGGGCAACCGCTCTCGCTCGGATTCATTGTGCTCGTGGACGACGTTGTTGCGGACAATGACTGGGAGCGCGAGCTCTACCGCATGGGCACACCGCCTGAGATGGAGCTCTTCGTCGAAACGGTCGAGTCCGCTGCTGCGCGGATGGCTGAGTTCGAGTTGCGACCCGACGCGGGCATGCTGCTCACGGGCGACATTGCGACCATGGACCGCCTGACCGCGGCGGTGCCGGCGATTCGCACCATTACCATTGGCGGCATCCATCACCGGCAGGGACGTTCGGCCTGCTTGTCCTACGTGTTCCTGTCGGAGTCGGAAATCGCCGAGTTGACGGTCATTGCTGCGCGCGGCGTGAGCATCGTCGCGCAGGACCTTCCGGTGTCGAACGAAGTGCCGCTCGATGACCTGTTGCGGGGCCGCACCGGATGATCGGAATCTCCGGCATCATCCTGCTCGTGCTGCTCGGCGCGCTCTGCGCGCTCGACACCGTGAGTGTGCTGCAGGGCATGGTCTCGCGACCGATTGTCTCAGCGACGCTGGCCGGCGCGGCGCTCGGGCGTGCAGAGGACGCTATCGTCGTCGGCGCAGTGCTTGAGCTCTTTGCCATCGAGACGATGCCATTCGGAGCGAGCCGGTATCCCGAATGGGGATCGGCCGGGGTTGTTGCGGGCACGACCTACCTCGTTGGTGGAGCAGGGACGGCCGGGTCGCTGGCCATCGCCACACTCGCCGGGCTCGCCACCGCGCTCCTCGGTTCGCTCTCCATGGTGCGTCATCGGCAGCTGGTCGCGCGCGTCGCCATGATCTTGCGCGACAGTATCGCCGCCGGTTCGGGCTCGGCGGTGACCCGCTTGCACCTCTACGGCATCGTGTCCGACTTCTGGCGCGGGGCGGTGGTGACAGCAATCGGGCTCGCACTGGCACTGGTGTTCGCGCCCCGGATTCTGGGATCGTGGTATCTCGCCTACGGGCCCTCGGCGGCCTGGCCGGTGGCGCTTGCGGTGGCGACGGCCGCCGCCTCCATCGTGCGGTCGGCCCAGGGTGTACCGCGCGCCTCGCTTTTCCTGGCCGGTGGCTCCGCCATCGGGCTCGGCCTGGTGTTCGCGCGATGATCACGCCTTGGCTGCCGTTCCGGACCCGCGTGGCGATGCTCGCTCGCCTCATGACGCTGCAAGGGTCGTACAATTATGAGACGATGATCGGCAACGGCGTGGCCTTCGCCATGGAACCAGCGCTCCGCCTGTTGCCCGGTGGGCGCGGCGGTGACGCGTATCGCGAAGCGATGGCGCGCCAAAGTCGCTATTTCAACGCGCATCCATACTTCGCGGCTGTCGCCGTCGGGGCATTGGCGCGCGCCGAACTCTCGCTCGAAGCGCCTGAACGGATCGAACGTTTTCGCACCGCGTCGTGCGGCCCATTGGGGAGTGTCGGGGACCGCCTGGTCTGGGCGGCCTGGCTTCCACTCTGCTCCTTGTTTGCCCTGTCCGCGTATGGTTTTGGCGCGCCAGCGCTGGCCGTGGTGTCGCTCTTTCTGGTGTCGTACAATGCGGGGCACTTTGCGCTTCGCATCTGGGCGCTGAACGTTGGTTGGCGCGACGGCCTCGGCGTGGCGTCCGCCCTCGCGGCCCCAATCTTCCGGACCGGCCCAGCGACTCTGACACGAGTCGCAGCGTTTGCCGCGGGGGTCGCCCTGCCGATGGTCATCGCCAACGCGGTTGGCGTGCGATTTACAGGAGTAGCCGTCATTGCGCTCGTGGGCGGGCTTGGAGCGACCGTTCTCTTGCTCTTGAATGGCCGGCTTGCCGGGTGGCGTTCGGCTATCTGGTTGCTGGCCGCATCGACCGTCGCGGCGATGGTGATCCGATGATCGTCGAACGATTCGTCACGGTGATCAATCAGGCAGGCATTCACGCCAGGCCATCGGCAGAAATCGTGAAGACGACGGCGAAGTTCAGGGCGTCGGTCACGCTGTCCTTCGACGAACTCGACGTGAACGCCAAGAGTATCATGGGTGTGATGATGCTGGCCGCGCCTTGCGGCTCCGAAGTGGCTGTGAAGGCTGATGGAGACGACGCCGAGGCCGTGGTCGCCGCGCTCGTCGAGTTGTTCGCCAGCAAGTTTGGGGAGGCGTAGCCCATGCCGAACGTGTTGAAAGGAATCCCGGCGTCGCCCGGCATCGTGGTAGGCCCCGTGCACTTGCTGAAGTGGCAGGTGCCGGAGGTGCCCGCAACGAGCATCGAGCCGCACGAAGTCGAACATGAAGTCGAGCGTCTGCGCATCGCCTTTGCCCGGTCGATCGAACGCTTACGGTCCATTCGCGAGCGCGCGCTGCGGACGGCGGGTGAGGCCGAAGCCGCGATTTTTGAAGTGCAGATCTCGATTATCGAGGACGCCGAGCTGCGCGGCCGAGTGGAGGCCGCGATTGGCCAGCAGTTCAGTGCCGAACGCGCCTTTGACGTCGTCATGCTGGAGTGGCGCGAGCATTTCGCGCGCTCGCAGCACGCCATGCTGCGCGAGCGCGTGAGTGACCTTACCGATGTTCACATTCGCGTACTCACGATCCTGCTTGATCTCCCGGACCACGATCCGGTGGACCTGCCAAAGGGATCGAACGCGATTCTGGTTACGCAGGATCTCACGCCGAGCCTGACGCTGCAGCTCGATCGCGAAACGATTGGCGCCATCGCGACCGATTCCGGCACGCGCGCGTCACACGTCGCGATCCTTGCACGCTCGCTTGGCATCCCGGCTGTGGTCGGGCTGCTCGACGGCACCGAACGGCTGCGAACCGGCGAGATCGTTATCCTCGACGGCACGACCGGAACGGTGACGACGCGTCCGACGGCCGCCGAACTCGCTGACGCCAAGGCGCGACAGCTCCTGGAAAAAAGCGAGGGCGAACAGCTCGCACGGCTGGCCGGGAAGGAAGCGATCAGTCGCGACGGCACCCATATCACGCTCTTTGCCAACGTCGATCTTCCCGATGAAGCGGCCGTCGCCGTCGCGAGCGGCGCCGAAGGCGTCGGGTTGATGCGCACGGAGTTTCTCGTCGTCGGGCGTGCCACCATGCCTAACGAAGACGAGCAGTACGAAGCGTATGCCGGCGTCATCAAGGCGTTCGGCACGCGGCCGGTGATCATTCGAACGTTCGACGTAGGCGGCGATAAGTTGCCGATTGGCGGATGGCCGCACGAAGCGAATCCCTTCCTCGGCTGGCGGGCCATTCGCATGTGCCTGGACCAGCCGGAGATCTTCAAGACGCAGCTCAGGGCGCTCTTGCGCGCTGCAACGTTGGGCGACGTCCGCATCAACCTCCCGCTGATCGTGACGGTCGACGAAGTGCGGCAGGCGAAAGCGCTCATCGCGGAGGCGTCGGCGGAGCTCACCGCGCGTGGCGTCGCGCACCGCACGGACGTGCCGATTGGTGTGATGATCGAGACGCCGGCGGCTGCGGTGCTCGCGGATTCGTTGGCCGGAGAAGTGTCGTTCTTCTCGATTGGCACGAACGACCTTGTCCAGTACACACTCGCGGTGGACCGCGGCAACGCGAGTCTTGCGTCGCGTTTCACTCCGCTGCACCCGGCGGTACTGCGACTCATTCGCATGACCTGTGAAGTGGCCGATGCCCGCGGAGTCGCGGTGAGTGTATGCGGCGAAATGGCGTCGGAGCCGATCATGGCGTTCGCGCTCATCGGACTCGGCGTACGCCAGCTCAGCGTGAGCGCGATTGCACTCGCCCGGGTGAAGCTGATCGTCCGTGGAATGCGCACCAGCGTCGCCGCTGAAGCCGTGCAGGCAGCCATGAAATCGGCAACGGCAGCCGAGGCCGAGCAGATCCTCCGGAGCAGCCTGGTCGCTGAAGTGGACAGCGAATTGCTCCACGCCTGAGCGGCTGAGGAGTATACGGGCGCCCTGTGTTGGCTTAACTTCGGTGAGTTGAATTGCGGTAGTCTGCTCGCTGACAACTACCATCTACCATCTGGTTTTGTGAAACACCCTCATCTCTTTACTTCAGAGTCCGTTACCGAAGGCCATCCGGACAAGGTGGCCGACCAGATTTCGGACGCCGTGCTCGACGCACTGCTCGCTGACGATCCAAAATCGCGCGTGGCATGCGAGACAATGGTGACGACTGGCCTCGCGACAATTTTCGGCGAGATCACAACGTCGTCGTACGTGCATCTCCCCAAGCTGGTCCGCGATACAATTGCGAAAATCGGTTACACCGAGTCCGGCTACGGCTTCGACGCCGAGTCGTGCGCGGTCATCTCCACGATCGACAAGCAGTCCGCGCACATCTCGATGGGCGTGGATACGGTCGGCGCCGGCGACCAGGTGATGATGTTCGGCTACGCTTGTGACGAAACCGAAGAGTTGATGCCGCTGCCGATCATGCTCGCGCACAAGCTGGCGATGGCGTTGGCGGCGCGCCGAAAAGATCACACCCTCAAATGGCTGCGCCCCGACGGCAAGTCGCAGGTCACGGTGCTGTACGAAAACGACAGGCCGGTCCTCGTTGATACCGTCGTGATCTCGACGCAGCACAGTCCCGATGTCAGCAATACGCGCATCAAACAGGCCGTCATCAAGGACATCATCGAGGCGACGATCCCCAAGGAGCTGCGCCCCCGCCGCATGAAGGTGCATATCAACCCCACGGGCCGATTCGAGATTGGTGGCCCGCACGGCGATGCCGGCCTGACCGGCCGTAAGATCATTGTGGACACCTACGGCGGCATGGGCCGCCATGGGGGCGGTGCGTTCAGTGGAAAAGATCCGTCCAAGGTGGACCGCTCGGCGTGCTACGCCGCGCGCTGGGTGGCGAAGAACATTGTCGCGGCCAAACTGGCCACGAAGTGCGAAGTGCAGGTCGCCTACGCGATCGGCGTCGCCAAACCCGTCTCCGTGATGGTAGACACGTTCGGCACCGCCCGCGTTGACGAACGAAAGATCATCCAGGCCGTTGAGCAGGTGTTCGACCTGACGCCAACGGGAATCATCGCGGCGCTCGGGCTGCGCAATCCGATTTACAGCGACACGGCAGCCTACGGCCACTTTGGGCGGAAGAGCGAACGGGCCAGGCGGAACGGCAAGTCGGTGACGCTCTTCACCTGGGAACGCACGGATCGGGTGGCCGCACTGAAGCAGGCTGTGCGCGGCTAGGACGCCGCCAACGGCGCGACGGTTCGCGCCCGGGGAGGGGCCATGGTGGAAGTCATCATTTCCAAGCTGGGGCACGACGGCCAGCAAAAGACCTTCGTCGTCGTCCTTCAGGAAAAGGATGGCACTCGCGTGCTGCCCATCTGGATCGGCCGGCCCGAAGCAGAGTCCATCGCGGCGCACATGCACGGCGTGCCGCGTGAGCGTCCGATGACGCACGATCTGGCCAAGGCGCTCGTCGCCGCGCTCGATGGCACGCTGACGAAGGTCGTGGTCACGCGCGTGGAAGAGCACACCTACTATGCCGAGATGCACCTGGTGCGCGCCGGCGAGGCGTATGTCGTTGACGCGCGGCCTTCGGATGCCATCGCCATCGTATTGCGCTGCGCGGCACCGATCTTTGCGGCGGAGTCGCTGTTGAATGACTACGAGCAGATGGCGGCTGACGAGGCCGATGCCGGTGAGGAGGTGCCCAGCGCCGGCGATGTCGCCGCCGCAGAGTCGGGCAGCTACGCCGAGAATCTCCGCCGCCACCTCGAGCAGTTGGATCCAGAGGACTTTGGCAAGTTTTCGCTCTGAGTGGCTCAGTGCGGCAGTGTCGCTTGCGGCCGCCGGCTCGCTGATCGACGCGCGCGCCCTGGCTGTTCAAGCCGGTGCACTGGCGGCCGAACGGCGCTCGGTCGCGGGGCAGGTGATCGTTGTTCATGGCGCCGCGAAGCGCCCCGCCGCAAACACCTGGGTCACGCTCCACCGGATCGGCCCCGACTCGGCGGCTCCGCTCGATTCCGTGAAGGTCGGGGCGGATGGAGCGTATCGATTCCAGTATCGGCCTTCCGGCGATTCCACGGCGGTCTACCTCGTCGCGGGTCGCTACGCCGGAATCGCGTACTTCTCACCGCCGCTGCGCGCTCCGGTGGTCACCGGCCCCGATGCCGATCTCATCGTGTATGACACCTCGAGCACCGGCGTGCCAGTCACCAACGCCAGCCGCCATGTGATTGTTGGCGCCGCTGACGAGAAGCGACGTCGCGACGTGATTGAGGTCTTCATCCTCGCAAATGGCGGCGACCGAACGCTTGTGGCGTCCGCCGCGCACCCGACGTTCACGGTCAAACTTCCTGACGGAGCGGCAGACGCGGCCATTGGCGACGGGGAAGTGAGCGCCGAGGCAATGACCTTTGCCGGTGGTGTCGTCCGGGTCACGGCCCCGATCGCGCCCGGCACCAAGCGACTGTCGTTTACGTACACACTGCCGGCCGGCGCACCGATTCATCTTGGCGCCGCCGATTCCACTGAAGTATTCGAGATTCTTGTCGAGGACGCGGAGGCTACCGTGCAGGGGGGGTCGGTTCGCGAAGATGCGCCTGCAACGATCTCGGGGCGCACCTTCCGCCGGTTCTCGGGACAGCATATTGCCGACGCTGGCAGCCTCACGATCAACGCGCCGACCGGCTCGGGCACACGCCTCGGCACACCGGCCATCGTCGCGATCATTCTCGCCGTCGCGCTCGGCGGGATTCTCGTCGCGTCCCTGCGCGCCGGCGCGCCGCTGCTGGTCGCCGTCGCGCTCACACTGTTCACGGCAGGCTGCGGCGGCACCCAGGCCGCGGCGCCCTCAGCGTTCATCGTCGACGATTTTGGCGACACGGTTCGTATCGGACCAGCGCAACGCATCGTATCGCTCAATCCCGTGGTGACGGAGTTTCTCTTTGCCGCGGGAGCGGGCGCTCGCGTTGTTGGCCGGACGCACTGGGATCACTATCCGCCTGCCGCCGAAGCGGTGGCAGACCTCGGCAATGGCATCGGACCGAATGTCGAGGCGGTCGTCGGCGTGCGACCCGACCTGGTGATCCTCTACGAGAGCCCGTCCAATCGTCGAGCGGCAACCGGCCTCCAGCAGGCAGGTGTGCGCACGCTGAGTATCCGCACCGACCAGATCGCCGACTTACGCCGCCTCGCCACGCTCTTCGCTGCGGTCACCGGCGACTCGGGCGGAATCGCTGTGGTGGACACCGTCATGCAGTCGATTGACCGGGTGAGGAAGATGCCACGTCCGGCCAAGGCGCCGCGCGCCTTTTGGGTGCTGTTTGACGGCGATCCGCAACTCTATACGCTTGGCCGCGGCAGTTTCATGCACGAACTCCTTCTCGTCGCCGGCGCGGAAAATGTTTTCGCCGATCTCGAACCACCCTCCGCGCAGGTGTCGCTCGAAGAAGTCGTCAAGCGAAACCCGGACGTTGTGATTGTCGGCCCGGTGACGGCGAAGCGGATTGGCTCGACCGTCGCGTGGCAAGCGGTGCCCGCCGTGCGAGCTGGTCGCATCGCGCTCGTGGATTCTGCGCTCGTCGGCCGTCCGGGAATGCGCCTGGGCGAGGCGGCGCGTCAGGTCAGGCGCGTCCTCATCGGTGATACGGTTCCGTAGATGCGCGCCGGCACCTGGTTTGCACTCGTACTCGCCCTGATCGCGGCCGCGCTTGTCTCGCTTGCCGTCGGTCCCGTGGCCATTTCGCTGACAGACATCTGGGCGGCGCTTGGCGGGACGGGTGAGGCACAGACTATCGCCATTATCCAGACCATTCGATTGCCGCGCGTGTTGCTCGGTCTTGCGGTCGGGGCTGGACTCTCCGTGAGCGGTGTGGCGCTGCAAGCGACGCTGCGGAATCCTCTCGCCGAGCCCTATCTCCTCGGGGTGTCCGGGGGAGCCGCCGTCGGCGCGGTGCTTGGGACGTCGCTCGGATGGATGCCGCCCGGCGCGATCGCGCTCGCGGCATTCGGTGGAGCCGCGGTGGCCGTGCTGCTCGTGCTCGCCGTGGCGCACGCCGCCGGTGGAGGCAGTAGTTCTCCAGTGTTAGTCATGGCCGGTGTGGTGGTCGGCGCATTCGCGAATGCCGCAATCCTCGTGGTGCTTGCCGGCGCGCCGGCCGGGGCCGTGCGTGATGCCCTCTGGTGGATGATGGGGTCGCTGAGCGGGGCCACCTGGCAGGCAGCGGCATGGCTCGCGCTCTTCGTGGCCATCGGCTCGGCGGCACTCTGGATTCGGGCGCGCGAGATCGACGTCCTGTCGCTCGGCGGCGACGCCGCGGCCGCGCTCGGTGTGGATGTGGACCGAGCGACACGGACGGTCTTCCTCATTTCGGCGGTGCTCGCCGCCGCCACCGTCTCCGCGGCTGGTCTTATTGGCTTCGTCGGACTGCTCGTGCCGGCGATTATCCGTGCGCTCGGTGCACGCACCTCGCGAAGTACGTTGGTAGCAGCAGCGATAGGTGGCGCCGCGCTCGTCGTCGTCGCCGATGTCGTCGCGCGAACGGTTCGATCACCCGCTGAACTTCCGCTCGGCGCGGTCACGGCACTCGTCGGCGTGCCGTTCTTCCTCGCGCGTATGCGGAGGAGCGCATGATCCGCCTCGATGGCGTGATCATTCGATATCCGCGTCAGGCCGCACCGGCTGTTGACGGCGTGACGTTCAACGCCGCGCCCGGCACGATTACGGCGATCGCCGGACCAAACGGTAGCGGGAAGAGCACGATCGTTCGGGCGCTGCTCGGCCGCGTGCCGCTCGAACGGGGGAGCATCGCCGTCGGTGGCGATCCCATCGCTGGGCTCGATCGCCGCGCCGTGGCGCGACGCCTTGCGGTGGTGCCCCAGCGAGAAGAACCAATCTTTCCGCGCGTGGTGCGCGACTTCATCTCGCTCGGCCGATTCGCACATGGCAGCGTGTGGGGCGGAATGTCAGCTGACGACCATGCTGCGGTAGATGCGGCCGTGCGCCGTACGGATGTTGGCGTCTTCCTCGACCGGCGCACCGACGAGCTCTCCGGCGGCGAATGGCAACGCGTGCGCTTGGCGCGCGCGCTTGCGCAGGGGGCCGGTGCGTTGGTCCTTGATGAACCGAACTCCTTTCTCGATATCGCGCACGAGATGGTGCTCTTCGAGTTGCTCGACAGCGTCGCGCGCGACGGCGCCGCTGTCTTGCTGATTTCGCATCAACTCAACCTCCTGGCGCGCTTCGCCTCGCGGCTGATTCTCCTCTCGCATGGGAAAGTCGTCGCCGACGGCGCGCCGGCCGACGTCATGACCGGCGATCAGCTGGAGCGCGTCTACGGCTGGCCGGTACTGGTGACGCGCGATCCCGCCGTCGGCGCGCCGATGCTGATTCCCATGCGGCGGCGTGGGCCCCAGTAGGGCCGTACGGTAGTTTTCTCCGGGTGAGCCAGCTCGCAACCCCGGCACTCGTCCTCCATACGTTCGATTACCGCGAAACCTCGCGAATCGTGCGCCTGGTCACACGCGAGCACGGCGTACTCTCCGTCGTCGCCCGTGGCGCGAGGCGCCCCAAGAACAAGTTTGGTGCGGCGCTCGATCTCTTTGCGTCCGGTATTGCGCAGGTGAGCATGCATGGGTCGCGCGATCTTCATGCCCTCACCGGTTTCGATGCGAATCGCTCACGTCCCGAGCTGGCACAGTCGCTCGACAAGTTCGGCGCGGCGAGCGCCGTCGCTGAGTTCTGCATGCGGTTTGGGCAGGAATCGGAGACGGGGCACCTGTACGAAACGGCGATTGCGGCGCTCGACGCCATCGGTGCTGCCGGCAAGGACGATGTGCCGGCCGTGTCGGTTGCGTGGGTCTGGCGTTTGATCGCCGAACTCGGTTTCGCTCCCGCGCTTGAGCTGTGTGCCTCATGCCACGCCGTACTGCCGCCGGATGCGGAGGTCATCTTTCACCACCGTGCCGGCGGTGCGCTCTGCGCCACATGTACCACGCAGGCTCGCGGCGGACGACGACTGCCGGCCGCGGCCCGTGCGACCCTCATTGGTTGGATGGCCGGCGCCAACATGCCGGCGGATGCGCGCGCGATTCGGTCGCACCTGAGGTTGCTGCGCGAGTTTCTGGAGGAACACCTCGGTGATGGCCGGCCGCTCCGCGCCCTCATCGCGTGGGAAGAGCGGCAGCAATCGCGAGTTGCCGTCAGCGCGCCGGACACATGATTCTCGGCACGGCGGGCCACATCGACCACGGTAAGACGGCCCTCGTTTGCGCGTTGACGGGTGTTGACACCGATCGGCTTCCAGAGGAAAAGCGCCGTGGGATCACCATCGAGCTCGGGTTCGCGCCACTCGTGATTGACGGGCTCGCGCCCATTGGCGTGGTGGACGTTCCGGGACACGAAGCGTTCGTGCGCACGATGCTCGCCGGCGCCACGGGTATCGATCTGGCGCTGGTCGTGATTGCGGCAGACGAAGGCATCATGCCGCAAACGCGAGAACATCTCGCGATTCTCGAGCTTCTGGGTGTGAAGGCCGGCGTCGTCGCGCTCACCAAGTCCGAGCTTGTTGACGTCGAGTGGGCGGAACTCGTCGACGCCGACGTGCGCAAGACCCTTGCCGGCACCGCACTCGCGAACGTGCCAATCATCCACTGCTCGGCGCATA
Organism: Gemmatimonadota bacterium; assembly: GCA_026387935.1. Lineage (GTDB taxonomy): Bacteria > Gemmatimonadota > Gemmatimonadetes > Gemmatimonadales > Gemmatimonadaceae > Fen-1231. The sequence continues at coordinate 119,857 of JAPLKU010000012.1, forward strand.
CCGGTGTGGGGATCGATGAACTCAAAGCGGCGATTGCCGCCGCGGCGAAAGGAGTTCCCGCGCACGCCGCCGACGATCTCTTTCGAATGCCGATCGACCGCGCCTTCTCGGTGAAGGGAACTGGCACCGTGGTGACCGGCACCATCTGGTCCGGCGCGCTCGCCGTGGATGAAGCGGTGGTCCTTCTGCCGCGGGGCCTCGACGCCCGGGTTCGCGGCGTCGAACGCCATGGCCAGCCAGTTGCCGAGGTCATTGCCGGCGCCCGCGCTGCGATTGCACTCGGTGGTGTCGATCTCAACGAGATCGATGGGCGCGGAACGGTGGTCGTGCGAGCGGCCGGTCCGTGGGTGGCGTCGAGTGTTTTCCGGGCTGACCTCGTGCTGCACGCGGACGCGCCGCGCATTGGCCCGCGAACGCGCGTGCGATTCCATCTGGGAACCGCTGACGTGGCCGCGCGACTCGTCGCGACGGGCGGCGCTGTCGCTCCCGGCAATCGGATGGCCGTCCGCATCGCGACGGACTCGCCTGTCGTCGCACGCGCCGGCGATCGGTTCGTAATTCGCACGAGCTCTCCGGCGGCAACCATCGGTGGAGGTGTGATTACCGATGCCGATCCGCCAAAGCGGCGCGCCAAGCCATGGCCGTCTCCGTCCGCAACTGATGCGCAGCGACTGGCCTGGATGTTGGCAGAGTCGGGTGGGAAGGGCATGGCGGTCTCTTCGCTGCCGATTCGTATCGGCGTGCGTGAATCCGCCGTCGCGAAACTCCTGAAATCGGCGAAGGGCGCCGCTCGTGTTGGAGAGCGGCTGTTTGATGAAGCCATCGCAAAGGTCGTCGAGCGTGAGATCCTCAGTCGCGTTGACGCCGGGCATCGTGCGCAGCCTCTGGAGCCAGGACTTCCGGCGCAGTCACTCCGGTCAGCGCTGCGCGTCGCGCCTGAGCTGGTCGATGCCGTGATCGCACGGCTCGTGTCGCGCCACGCAATTGTCGTGACCAGTGGCGTTGTGGCACGCGCGGATTGGAAAGCCGGCGGCGATGGCGCGGATTCAAAACGGGCAGAGGCGGTGCTTTCAGCGATTCGTGGGGCCGGCAATACGCCCAGCTCCGTTGAAGAACTCGCAGCGGTCCATGGCAAGGATGTCCTTGCCGTACTTAAGCATCTGGCTCGCCGTGGAGACCTGGTCCAGGTGGCTCCGGACCGGTTTTATGCTCCAGCGGCGGTGGCCACGCTCGTTAAAACCATACGAGCGGCACTCGCGGCTGGAGATGGCCTGACTGCATCTCAACTCCGTGATGTAACAGGACTTACAAGAAAGTATCTAATCCCATTTCTCGAGTATTGTGATCGAATTGGGGTTACAACACGCCGGGGCGACCTACGGGTCTCCGGTCCACACCTCGGCACCTGACAGCCGGTTCTTGACGCTTGCGGAACTTCGCAATAGATTGGTGGTAGAGCACTTACATCCACTTTCACCTTGGAGCTTGTAAAGCCCCTACCTAGTTCGAAAGGAGTTCAACATGAAGCGCAGGATCGCACTGCTCATGGCGGTGCTGGCCCTCGTTCTCATGCCACGAGTCGGGAAGTCGCAGAGCACACAACCAGAGAAGAAGAAGGCGGTTGTGTCGATCAGTTCGGTCTATCCAAACCCGTCCAATCCTGAATCAAGGATGATGTTCGCGGTTGGTGATTATCCAGCCTGCAGTGGAGACGGAAAGCAGTATCGCGTTACCGTGAAGATTCTCAATATTCTTTTGCAGATCGTCAAGGTGCCGCAGTTGACGGGTGGATCGGCAGGCGTGGCAGGGGGTCAGCGGTTAGAAGGCGTGATGCTTCCATGCGGCGAGTACACCGCCTATTGGGATGGTAAGTATCTGGATTCGGCTCGCGAAGCGGCGTCAGGGGTTTACCTCTGGTCGATTGATGTTGATGGACAGCGAGTCACGAAGCGCGCCACCGTCGCAAAGTAGAAACGAGACGAAACGACGCCCGGGCAGATGCTCGGGCGTCGTTCGTTAGTCAGAGGACTTAACGATGCCGATCTACGAATACCGCTGTGAATCCTGCAAGCATGAGTTCGAAGCGCTGGTGCGCTCGAGCGACGTGCCCAAGTGCGAGAAGTGTGGTGCCGACAAACTCGAGCGCCTCCTCTCGCTGTCGGCCATCAAATCAGAAAGCACGCATGCGCTCGCAATGAAGTCCGCGAAAAATCGCGACAAGAAACAGGGCGCCGAGCGGGAATACACGCAACGCGAGTACGAAAAGAATCACGACTGAACGGAGCACAATACGAATGCGGCGGATTGGCTCGATGCCAATCCGCCGCATTGTTGTTTTCCATCGCAATCAGGTCAGCACGACTTGCACTTGTGACTGTTCTTCGACCCGAGCTTTTCGAGCAGCGCGACGGTCTCCGGGAATGGCACGATGCGCTGGGCCGGTCCGTTGGCCATGTCGGCAACCGTTTCACCCTTGCGACTCACGGCCTTGATGTCAACGCCTTTGCTCACCAGGTACATGATCAACTCGTTGTCACCGCGGGCGGCCGCGTGATGGAGCGCGTTGTAGCCATTGTGGTCGCGTGAGTTTGGGTCCACGCCAAGCTCTTCAATGAGATACTTGGCGGAGGCAATCCAACTGTCTGGCGCATGCATGTGCGAGTTGGCCGCGAAGCCCTCGCCATAGCCGACGCCCGTCGCCGCCTGCAGCGGCCATACCCCAGGCCCGCCGGTCGGAATCGGCGCGAGTCCGGACGGATCAGCGCCAGCCGCCGAGCCATCATCCGCTGGAGCGTCAGGGTTGAACTGAATGCCAACGGGCTTCAGCGTGGCAATTGTGTGATCGGCGCCGTACATCTTCAGCAGCTTCATTCCGACGACGTCAGTGCCATACGCCGCGCGCCAGAAGGGCGTCGCGCCGGTGGTATTCACGCCAAGCAGATCGAAGTTGTACGACATGTACCAGAGGTGCTTTGACAAGCGAGCGTTGGGATCGGCCCCGGCCTTCAGGAGTGCTTCCGCCAGTTGGAGGTACGTCGTCTGCTGCTTCGTTTGCGCCGTCGGCTGCGGATAGAGCGACTTCGCAGCCCACTGGATGTTGATCGTCGCATAGAGTGGCGTCGCGTTCGCATCGCTCGCGAGCTTGGGATTCGCACCCTTCGTGAGCAGCTGGGCGGCGAGATCGAACTGGCCATTGATCGTCGCCATCAGGAGTGGGCTCGTGTGATCGCCGCCACTCACCTGGTTTACATCCGCGCCGGCGGCAAGCAGTGCCATCGCCGCCTCGGCGTTGCCCTGACGCACAGCGAAGAGCAGGGGCGTCAGGCCGCCCTTGTTGCCCACCAGGTCACCATACGTCATGCCACCGCGACCGCCGCGCCCACCACCGGCCGTGTCGCCAGGTGCGCCTGCGCGCCCTCCACGGCCTGCGGCTGCGCCGGTGGCCGGGTTGGCAACCAGTGCGCCCGGAGGAGCCGCTGCGGGCGCCGCTGCGCGAGCCGCTGCGCGAGCCGCTGCTGCGGTGTCCACGATGAGTCCAGAGAAGCCGAGTGACGCAATGGTCGCTGCCGGGAAGGCCTCAATCGCCGGTCCACCGCGTCCGGCCGGCGGAGCTTCAGCGGCCTTGATGGCAGCGACTCGACGATTGCGCAATCCCAGCGCAGTCCGGTCGGCGCGGTCACGTGCCGGAATGTCTTCCACCTTAGACATGGCTTTGAGATCCGCACCGCGGGTGATCAACAGCTTCAGTACAGCGACGCGATCATAGGCGGCGGCCCACATTGCCGGCGTCTGGCCGAGCGCCGAATCGAGTCCATTTACCGGCGCGCCATGGTCGAGCAACGCCGCGACGGCGTCCACGTTGCCGTTCTGTGTGGCGAAATGGATCGGAGCCGCGCCGCCCGACGTCGTCGGTGCGTTCACCTTGGCGCCGGCTTCGGCCAGGACCTTCACGGCCGCCGCTCGGCCTTCCTTGGCGGCCAGGTGGAGCGGTGTGTATTTCCCGTTTCGTGTCACCGCCTCGAGCTGCGCGCCGGCGGCCACGAGCATCTGCGTTTCGGTCGCGTTTCCGAGCATCGCGGCCCAGTGCAGCGCCGTCATGCCGTCACCTTGCGCGCCATTCACATCGGCGCCCTGCTTGATCAGCTGACGGACGCGCGCCGTGTCGCCGCGCATGGCCGCGTCGGCGACCGGGGAGTCGCCGAAGGCCGGAGCCGCAGCTGCAACGATGATGCCTGCGGCACCCAAGACGGCCGCCGTTCGGAAAAATTCGCGGAATCGCATTCGATTTCTGGCCGGTCCGGAACGATCAGTTAGAAACATGGGCGCCAATCGTCAACGGCTCGGTGCTATCACCCAGCTGCTTGATGTCGTTCATGCCGAGCTTATGCATCATCGTGAGCATGGCATTCGCCATCGGCGTGCCGTCAGGTGTGATGATGTGCTGATTGCCGCCCAGCTGCCCATTCGCATGCCCGAGCACGATCAGCGGGCACCGGCGATGGTTGTGCAGGTTGGAATCGGCCATCGGCGACCCGTAGATGATCATCGTCTTGTCGAGCATGTTCGAGTCTCCTTCCTGAATGCTCTTCAGCTTGTCCAGGAAGTAGGGCAGCATGCTCACGTGATACTTGTTGATCTTCTGGAAATCCTTGACGTTCGCTTCGCGACCGCCATGGTGCGACGCCGGATGGAACGGCTTGTCCGTGCCGCTCTCCGGATACGTCCGGCTCGAGCCATCACGGCCCATCTTGAACGAGAAGACGCGCGTCGTATCCGCCGCGAATGCCAGCGCCTGGATGTCGAACATCATCTGCACATGCTCGGCGAACGAGTCCGGCACACCAGCCGGTGCGCCCGGCAACTCACGCGGGTCACCGGTCTTGTTGCGCGCTTCCGTCCGCTCGATGCGGCGCTCCACCTCGCGAATATCGGTGAGGTAGCGATCAAGGCGGGCCTTGTCCTCTGCGCCGAGCGTGCCCTTCATCGTCGTCATTTCGCCAGCAACCCAGTCGAGGATGCTCCGGCGCGTCTGGCGGCGCTGTGCACGCTCCGCGGACGTCCCACCAACACCAAACAGCTTTTCGAACGCGACACGCGGGTCGCGGATGATCGGCAGCGGTTCTGTCGGCGATGCCCAGCTGATGGAGTCCGTGTACACGCAGGCGTAGCCGTACGCGCAACCGCCAGCCTGATCCACCGGCTCGATGCACAGCTGCATGGAGGGGATCGGATTGTCTTGTCCAAAGCGCTGCGCGTAGATCTGGTCCAGCGAAGTGCCGGCCCGGATGTCCGAGCCTTCGGTCTGCCGCGGATGCGATTGCGTCAGGTACACCGCGCTCGAACGGAAATGGTCGCCGCCGATTTCCTTGGGCGCTGATGGTTCCGCGTTCCGCACGTCAGTGTTGCTGACGATCGTGAGGTAGTCTCGGTATTTGTCGAGCGACGTCATGGCGGTGGGCGCGAGATCGAACTTCGATCCTGCCGCCGCCGGCGACCAGAGGTTCATCTTGGCGCCGAGTTCGTTGCACCCGGCGGCGCCGTGCACCATTTCAATCGCGACTAGGCGTGTGCGATCGTTCGCCTTCATCGCGGCGAGTCCGCGGAGTCCGCTGGGCACCATGGCATCGAGGAAGGGCATCGCCACCGTAACGCCCATACCCTGGACGAAGGTGCGACGGGGGATCGACTTGCCGGTCAGATATTGCATCGTGTTGCTCTCCTCGCGCCCAAAGGCGACGGGGTGGTTAAAAAGCCGGGTGCTGCGCTAGTACTGGGAACCGCTGGTGCTGCCGTCCATCGGAACGCGCTTTGACAAGAACGCATCGCTCTTCACGATGCCGTACACAAAGTCCGTGAACTTGTAGCCGCTTGGGGCCGCGTCGCGCACGATGCGGCGAATCGCCGGCCCGTCGTAGGACTCCACGCGGCGGCCGAGTGCGTACGCCATCAGGTTTTCTGTCAGGGTGCGGAGCAGAGGCGTGGGGCGATTGAGCAGCGCCTTTTGCAACTCCGCCGGGCTCGAGACCGGCGAGCCGTCGTAGTATGTGCCGTGCGTATCGAGATCCACATTGTTCTCACGAATACGCCACTGGCCCGTTACGTCGAAGTTGTCGAGGGCGAGGCCGATAGGATCCATGAACATGTGGCACGACCGGCACGCGGGATTGGCGCGGTGGATTTCCATCCGTTCGCGAGTCGTGAGCAGGCGACCGTCCTTGTTGCCCTTGGTATCCTCGAGATCAGGAACGTTCGGTGGCGGCGGCGGTGGCGGCGATCCAATGAGGACCTCCATCACCCATTTGCCGCGAAGCACCGGCGACGTCCGATTCGCATGCGACGTCAGCGTCAGGACGCTTGCATGGCCGAGAAGTCCCGACCGGCGGTTGTCGGGGTAGGCGACGCGCCGGAAGTGCGACCCGGTGACGCCAGTAAACCCATAGTGCTTCGCGAGTTCTTCGTTCACGAACGTGTAGTTCGCGCGGTACAGGTCGAGCGCGCTGCGGTTCTCGTGAACGATGCTGTAAAAAAACAGTTCCGTTTCGCGGCGCATGGCATCGGCCAGCTGCTCGTGGAAGTCCGGGAACTGGTTGGCGTCGGGATGGACTTTGTCGATGTCCTGCAGGCGCAACCACTGCGCGGCGAACCGCGTGGCCAGTGCCTCGGAACGCGGATCGGCGAGCATCCGCTGCGCCTGGGCCTTGATGGTGGCCGGGTTCGAGAGGCTACCGGTGCGCGCCACCGCCATCAACTGCGCGTCGGGAGGCGTACCCCAGAGAAAGAACGAGAGGCGCGAGGCGATGTCAATGTCGGCGATCGCGACCTTCTGCCCAGCCTTCGCGCCGACCGGAACTTCTTCCGTCCGGAACATGAAGTGCGGGCTCGCAAGCAGCGCTTCGAGCGCGGTGCGCACGCCAATCTCGAATCCGCCGTCCTTGGCGCCCTGGTCGTAGAAGCCCAGCATCGGCTGAAGGTCGCGGCCCGTGAGGGGCCGGCGATACGCCACCTTGCCGAGCGCATTGATGATCTTCTCGGCGCAGGGCCGCTGTTCCGCCTTTGACATGGGGCGGCAAATGAAAATCCGCTTTCGACTCGGCGTATCCGACACGCCCGTTGGGTTGAATGGGCCAGTGACGGTGAGGTCGCGCAGGTGTGCGAACACGGTCACACCATTCTGCGATCCGATCTGCGTGTCGGCGAGACTGTGCCCCAGCGGAGCGACGAGGTCGTTGAACGGGCCATCAATCGTCTGCAGGAATGCGGCAGTGATACGCTGCGGGCCCGCGCGCACCGGAATGGCGACCGTCTTCAAGTCCATGCCGTTGGCATCGGCCTGCGACATGCCGCGGTCCACATCAATCACGGCAACACGCTCGCCATTCACGGAGACTTCAATCTTCTCGTCGAACGGCGCCGTAGAGGCAAAGAGCTGGCCCGTCGGAATCGCGTGCAACGCCACGGTGAACACGTATTCGCCGTCGGCAGGGAAGTTGTGCACCACGGATACGCCGCCGCGCGTGCCGAGCGGCGCGCCGTCCATACGCTCCCACTGCGACGCGAGGCGCGGGACGTTGTACGTGATGGACACCTTGCTCGCATGCGCATCACCGACGGCAAGTCGGCTGATTTCACTCGCGGCATCGAGGTACGCGTCCAGCGTGGTGGCCGACGGGAGCTGCACATCGGCGACGTTGTCGAAATTTGCGCTCTTCGTATCGAGCGGGAGCCACTTGCCGGGATCCACGTCGAGGTCGAGGATCTCTTTGATGGATCGCTGGTATTCGACGCGGTTCAGGCGCTGAAAAGTCCGGCTGCCGGGATCGGGGCGGACGGCCGCCGCAGCGTCGAGGGTTCGCTCGAGCGCAGTGGCCAAGGCCATAAGCGTGTCTTCAGCCGGGCGTTTCTGGCCCGGGGGCGGCATCATGCCGGCCTGGAGCTTGCGAATGATTTTTTCGGAAACGTCGGCATTCTGCGCGGCCTTGGCGACGTCGTACGTCTCGAGCGAGAGTTCGCCCATCCGCCGTTTGTCGCTGTGACAGGTGCCGCACGACTTGCGAACAAGCACCGTGAGCTCGGGCGCACTGACCGTGAGCGCCGGCTTCTTGCCTTCATGCCGGATGCCCGGTGAGCGTGGCCGAGGCGCGGGAATGCCGCCGTCGCCCGCTGCCGACCCGGCGAGGGTGAGGATGCCGCCAGAAGCCAACAGCGCGACGAAAAGCTTCATGCCCAATACTCCGAGTGAAATCGCACGGCGGTCAGCCCACGAGATGGCAGGCTGCCCCTATAGTTGTCAGTCAGAAAAGGCTTCGGCAAGGGGCTGCCCATCAACGAACCCTTGCCGGCCCCGTATGAGTACGCGATACTCGCGTTAGTCATTTACGATTTCAGGGCTCTCGGGTTGTGTTGTAGTTGTGTTGTTTTCGGCCGAATCATGGCCGGCATTTTCTCCCACTTTCGACTGAACCAGGGGATTTTCTCGTGCGAACACGTATGCTCGCGGTCGTTTCCGCGCTGACCTTTGTCGTTGCGGCTGAGCCGGCTCAGGCCCAGCATCTCAACCCGCTCGTGGACCTTCTTGCCGCCAAGAAGCCGGTGTTCGGCCTCTACGCTCCGGCGAATCCGCGCGGTCGTGGCGGTCGCGGTGGCCCGCCGGGTGCGCCTGGGGCTCCGGCTGCCGCGCCGGCTCCGCCGCCGGGCCCGGTGAAGACGCCCGCCGAACTCGCGAAGGACGCCATGATGCAGTCGCCGAACGACTACATCTTCGACGGCTCGATGGAAGGATTCGAGACCTTTGATCGTGCCTACGAGACGTTTGGTGCGTTCGCGAACGGCTACGCCGCGGCCGGCACTCCTGCTGAGCGTTGGAAGCATCCGCTGGTCGTGAAGATGCACGAGATCGCGCCGAATCAGGAGAAGGCCCTCGTCAATATCGGTCGTCAACTGAACCTCGGCGTCTCGACCGTGGTCTTCGTCGGCGTGGAGAGCCCGGAAGAAGTGAAGGCTGGCCTGACGGCAATGCGCTTCAAGTCGAACGGTGGCACGCGTGCTGAAGACGTCGGCGGTGCGCCGGCATTCTGGGGCCTCTCTGAAAAGGACTACAAGGCCAAGGCCGATGTCTGGCCGCTGAACCCGAAAGGCGAAGTGCTCAACTGGACGATCGTTGAGAGCAAGCCCGGCCTCGCAAAAATTCGTGAGATCGCCGCCGTGAAGGGCATTGGCGTGCTTTTCCCTGGCGCCGGCACGCTCGGCGGCGTGTTCTCGCGCATCGACTCGACAGTGACGCCGCCGCGCCGCATTCGCGACGACGTCGCATGGGAGGCCGCGATCCAGCAGGTGCTCGCTGCGTGCAAGGAGTTCAAGGTGCCGTGCGGCTTTCCGGCCAACACGCCTGACGTGATGGAAATGCGATACAAGCAGGGCTTCAGCGTCTTCGTGATCGGTTGGGGCGAAAATGGATTCAAGACGGTCGAAGCCGGCGTGGCGCTTCGGAAGTAGCCGGTGACACGATGCTTGCTGATTGGGCCGGCGCTGCTGAGCATACTCTCGGCGGCGCCGGCCCTTTCGCAGGCACCAACGGGAAGCGCGGAGCAGGCGATTCGCGCGCGACGGGAGTCGTCGAATCAGGCGATCGCGAAACACGACACCGCAGGAATCGGTAAAATTCTTGCTCCGGACGTTGTCGTGGTTTCGTCACGGTCCGACAAGACGTCAGGTCGCGACGCCAATGTGACGGCGTTCGTCGGACAGTTTCGCACGCGACCTGGCGTCGTCTACCGCCGCACGCCTGAGGTGGTCACCGTGTTCGCACCCTGGGCGATGGCGAGTGAGCGCGGTCACTGGGACGGATCGTGGACCGACACCGACGGAAAAATCTCTATAGGCGGGAGCTACTTCGCCAAATGGCGACTCATCGGCGGCACGTGGTTCGTCGAGATCGAGACCTACGTTCCCGAGCGGTGCACCGGCGGCAAAGTGTGCACCACCGCGCCGTAGCGCGGCGGGCTACGGCTTTCCGACGACAGGCAGTTCGCTCTTCCGGCTCCACTCCTCGAACGAGCCATCGTATACCGCTGTTTCGTAACCGAGGATTCGCGACGCGACGTAGAGCGCCGATGCCTGCATCCCGATGTGGCAGTAGGTGACGACCTTGTTGCCTTTTTTCACGCCCGCCTGATCGAAGAGCCGCTGGAGTTTGGCCTTGTCGCGGAAGATCGAGACTTCACCCGTCAGCCACGCGAACGGCACGTTGTTCGCACCCGGAATGTGCCCAGCGCGAGGTTGACCGCCCGACGATTCGCCCAGGTAGAACTCTGGTAAACGGGCGTCGAGAATCGAGACGCCGGCCGTCGAAGCGTTCGCATTCACAAATGCCGCGTCGGCGAGTTTCGATGCGACCGGGTGCACGGTGACATTTCCGCGCGTGACGGCCTTCGATTCCGTCCGCTCGGTGGGCCGCCCAGCCTCGCGCCATGCGTCAATGCCACCGTCGAGCAGTGAGACGCGTCCGGCCAGGCCCATGTATTCGAGGGTGTAGAATAGCCGGCCTGATGTTTGAATCGGCCCGCCCGAAATCACGATGTGGGTTTCGTCGTTGATGCCAAGCGTCTTGAGCGCGGAGTCGAGCTGCTCAGGAGATGGCAGTTGCGTCGACAACCCCTGGGGGATCGAGACGGTGTAGGTCGTCCACGGGAGCCACCGCGAGCCGGGCACATGGCCCGCATCGTAGTCCGAGCGCTGCTGCGCCGAGTGAATAACGACGACCTTCGGGTCCTTCAAGTTCTTGGCCAGCCAATCGGCGGATACGAGAACGGGTGCGTTCTGTGCCGCCGTACGGTGCGGAGTGAGCACGAAGGCGACGATGAGCGCGAGGGCCACCCGGATCTTCTGATCGGCGAAACGCATTGGTTCAGCTCCTTGGGGTACGCATCAACGGTAACGCATCGGCGAACCAAGCGTGAATCGTGCGGTGCGGTGCGGTGCGGCGCCAGGCGCCTGTTAGTATCACCTCGAAGTACTATTCCATCACATGCTTGCGATTCCGGCGATCGTTCTTCGCGAGGGCCATGTGGTCCAGTTGGTCGGCGGCCTGCTCGACGCGGCTCAAGTTCGACTCGACGATCCGCAGCGCGTCGCGCGCGATTGGACCGCGCAGGGTTTCACACGCCTCCACGTCGTTGACCTCGACGCCGACACCGGCGCGGGGTCCAATCGCGAAGTGGTCAACACGCTGCTCGGTGATCTCGCCATTCCAGTCCAGGCGGGCGGTGGCGTGCGTACGGACGCCGACGTTGCCACGCTTTTTGCGGCTGGCGCGGACCGCGTCGTGCTCGGCAGTCGGGCCATCGATGATTCGGCGTGGCTCGCGCGCGTAGCATTTGCGAATCCTGACCGCGTCATTGTCGCTGCGGATGTCCGCGGGCGGCAGGTTGTGACGCGTGGGTGGAGCGCGACGACCGTTCGCGAAGTCACCGAGCTGGTCGCGGAGTGGGAAGGACTACCACTCGCTGCCGTACTCGTGACGGCGGTGCAGCTACAGGGCCGGATGCGCGGCGCCGACCTTCCCCTCATGCAGGCCGTTGTGCGGACGTCGCCATTTCCGGTCATCGCGGCCGGCGGAGTCAGTTCGCTCTCCGACATGTATGCGCTGGCCGAGTGTGGCGTTTCAGCTGTTGTCATCGGCACCGCGCTCTACACAGGCGCGATCGCCGCCGCCGCGCTCGCCGAGGAGTTTGCACAATGAACCCGCTGGGTCGGCGCGAAGCGAAGCCGAAGTAACCGGCGTCGCAGCCGTTCCAGCCACCCCGACAGGCTCCCCGCAGGCACTCCGACACATCGCGTGCCGTTCTGGCGTAGGATTGGGGGTCCCAAAGTTGCTCTTGGTTCGCTCAACCCTCGCTACCCAACGTGATCTCTCCCGACCGCCTCACCGTAAAGTCCGCCGAAGCCCTGAACGAGGCGGTCGCACTCGCGCGTCGCAACGGCAACCCCGTTGCCCATGACGTGCATTTGCTGCGCGCCCTGCTCGACCAGGACGAAGGTATTGTCACCCCCATCCTGCAAAAGATGGGTGTCAAAATCGCATCACTTCGCGAAGCGATCGACGCCGAGGTCGCGCGATATCCCAAGCAGACCGACGCGAACCCGTCGCTCTCAAGAGAACTCAACTCAGTTATTGACGCCGCCGAGAAGCAGGCAAAGGCGATGGAGGACGAGTTCGTCTCCACCGAGCATCTGCTGATCGGGCTTGGCACAACCAAAGGCGCGGAGAGCGCCAATATTCTCAAGCAGCTGGGTGTCACGTCCAAGGCGCTGACCGATGCGGTCAAGGCGGTGCGCGGCGCGCACAAGGTCACCGACCAGACGCCGGAGAATCAGTTCCAGGCGCTGCAGAAGTTCACGCGCGATCTCACGGAAGCGGCGCGCAAGGGAAAGCTCGACCCGGTGATTGGCCGCGACGAAGAGATTCGCCGCGTCATCCAGGTGTTGTCGCGACGCACGAAAAACAACCCGGTGCTCATTGGCGAGCCCGGCGTGGGCAAGACCGCCATCGCCGAAGGGCTCGCGCAACGCATCGTGAATGGCGACGTCCCGGAGTCGCTCAAGAACAAGCGACTCGTCTCGCTCGACATGGGCGCGTTGATCGCCGGCGCGAAGTTCCGCGGCGAATTCGAGGAGCGGTTGAAAGCCGTACTCAAGGAAATCACTTCAAGCGACGGGCTCTTCGTCGTCTTTATCGACGAAATGCACACGCTCGTCGGCGCGGGGAAGGCCGAAGGCTCGATGGACGCCGGCAACATGCTCAAGCCGCTGCTGGCGCGCGGCGAGTTGCGTGTCGTTGGCGCCACGACTCTCGATGAATATCGCTTGCACGTCGAGAAGGATGCCGCACTGGAGCGACGGTTCCAGCCCGTGCTCGTGGGCGAGCCATCAGTCGAGAATACCATTGCGATTCTTCGCGGACTGAAAGAGCGGTACGAGTCGCACCACGGCGTGCGCATCACGGACGGCGCGATTGTCGCGGCGGCCACGCTGAGCAATCGCTACATCGGCGACCGGTTCCTTCCAGACAAGGCGATCGATCTTGTCGATGAGGCGGCGTCACGACTGCGGATTGAAATCGATTCGCTCCCACAGGAGATCGACGAAGTCGAACGGCGCATGGTGCAGTTTGAAATCGAGCGCACCGCGCTGCAAAAAGAAAAGGACGCCGCGTCCAAAGACCGGCGCGCTACACTCGAAAAGCAGATCGCCGAGCTGAAGGAGAAGAGCGGGGCCATGCGCGCGCAGTGGCAGATGGAGAAGAACGTGCTCGGCGAAGTCGGCAAGCTCAAGCAGCAGATCGAGGAAGCGCGCACCGAAGCCGACAAGGCGACACGGGTTGGTGATCTCGGCAAGGCCGCCGAAATTCAGTACGGCACGGTGCCAAAGTTGGAGCGGCAGTTGAAAGACACGGAGGCGCGGCTCGCGAGCCAGCAGGCCGGTGGCGCGCGCTTCCTCAAGGAGGAAGTGGCGGACGAAGACATCGCGGATATCGTCGCGAAGTGGACCGGCATTCCGGTCACGCGCATGATGGAGAGCGAGAAGGAGCGGCTCACCAAGTTGCATCTCGAACTGGGCCGTCGCGTGATTGGCCAGCCCGAAGCCGTGATGGCCGTCGCCGATGCCGTGCGACGTTCGCGCGCAGGCCTTCAGGATCCAAACCGGCCCATCGGGTCGTTCATCTTCCTCGGGCCCACCGGAGTCGGGAAGACGGAAACGGCACGCGCGCTCGCCGAGTTTCTCTTTGATAACGAGCAGGCGATGGTGCGTATCGACATGTCGGAGTACATGGAGAAGCACGCCGTCGCGCGCCTCATCGGTGCTCCGCCCGGATACGTCGGCTACGAGGAAGGTGGGCAGCTCACCGAAGCCGTTCGCCGTCGTCCGTATTCTGTCGTGCTCTTCGATGAAATCGAAAAAGCTCACGCGGATGTGTTCAACATCCTCCTGCAAATCCTGGACGACGGGCGTTTGACCGATTCACAGGGACGCACCGTCGATTTCAGGAACACCGTCATCATCATGACGTCCAACGTGGGCAGTCATGCGATTCTCGAATCCACCGGCTCCGACTGGGCGTTGGTCGAAACCCAGGTGTTACAGGCGCTCCGCTCGCATTTTCGTCCGGAGTTCCTCAACCGCGTGGACGACACGATCGTCTTCCACCCGCTCAGCGAGGCGGACATCGCCGTGATTGTCGGGCTGCAGCTGACCCGGATGGACAAACTGCTTGCTGATCGGAAGCTCACGCTCGAACTCACGGCGGAGGCACGGGCGCTGCTGGCCCGTGAGGGATACGATCCAGCCTTCGGTGCGCGCCCACTCAAGCGCGCCATTCAGCGTTTGGTACAGAACCCGCTGGCGATGGCCGTGCTCGAGGGCGGTTTTGTTGAGGGCGATACGATTCGCGCCGTGGTGGACGGCGAGGCGCTCAAGTTCACCAAGGCCTGATCGCGGCTACTGCGTCCGCACCAGAATGAAATCCACCGCGCTGGACAGCGCCGCGCCAGCTATGACGGTTCCCACGCCGGCGGTGGTGCCGGAGTTCACCCGAAAGCGCACGTAGGAGGCGCCGCCCGCCGGGAGCGTCAGCTGGAGCTGGACACCGCTGACCAGCGAACGCGTCAAGAGCGGAAACTTCGACGCGTTGCTGGTGAAGTGGGGCAGCCAGTCGCGGAAATTCCAGCTCGGATGCGTATACTGCGCGGCGATTCCGAAATCTGTATTGTCCGTGAAGTTGGCCACCAGATAGTTGCGCATCGCAGGCACGAACCCTCCGATGCCGGCGAACACGGTGGTGAAGTTCGGGATGCCCTCCGTGACCGCATTGACCAACGCCCGCAGATAGGTAGCGGGCGGATTCGCCGACTGATCCAGCGAATAGCGCAATAACGCCCACGTCGCGCCGCGCGTGGTGAGGTCATCGTTGTCGGCGTAGGCGGAGTTCGATTCGGGGGCGAGTAGATAGCTGTTATACCGGCCCATGTTGTCGACCTGATACCCATCCATGATGGACTGGCGATTGTTCAGCGTTCGCGACGTCGCGAACGTGAGATCGGTCTTCGACGTCAGGCCGGCGGCCTTGTAATAGAGTAGTTCTTCGGCGAGGTGGCTCATGCCTTCGTTCAACCATGTCTCCTCGTCATTGACGAGTGCTGTCGTGACGTAGTACCGGCGCGAGGCATTGATCAGGTGCTGAAACTCGTGAACCGTGGTTCCGTTGACGTCGATGAGCATCGACGCCTTGTCGGTGAAGAAGGGATTGAATTTCTTGGCAGCGTCCACGACGGGCAGGTAGAACATTTCGCCAAAATTGCTTCCCGCGCACGGTCCACCGGCTTCGGCATTGGCGACGAGTGGGGGCACCAGATCGCGTGAAAAGAAAAACCCGCCGATCACGCCGTTCGATCCGCTGGGCGAGGTGAGCTGGTTGACGGCAGTCGTGAAGAACATCACAACGCGGCCATTGTGGTCGATGTCGGACGGCGCGCCGAACGCCGTTGTGTCGAGCGCGTAGATCAGCGTGTCAAAAGTGGTCGCGATGCTGAGGTACTCGGCCGCCGTAAAGCCGCCAGCTGGGGCCAGCGTGTCCTCCACGACGATGGCCGAGTTCGAAACGGCCATGACTTTTGCTACGCGTTTGATCGCCTTGGTGGAGTCGCAGGCGAAGTTGGCTTGCGCATTGAGCGTCACCAGCGTCCCGAGGGTTGGAGTGCCTGGCAGCGTTCCTACGGCGGCCGGCACGAACCGCCCGCCCGCCCGTCGCTGTGCTGAAATCGAAGCGCGTGCGGCCAGGCGCGCCGCGCGCATCCCGCCCTGCATGTCCCGCTCGCGCGCACGAAGCGCACGCTCAAACGACAGGTTGCGAGGCAGGCGGCCGGTAACCGACTGCGGACTCGAGACGGCATTCGCACTGACCGTCGCGAAAGGCACGCGTGACGCAGCGAGGCCCGCCGGCGCCGCTGACTGGCTGCTCGCCTGCGCGATGAACGGTGGCCCGCTTGCGGCCTGCGTATTGGATGAAATGAAACTGACGCTGGCGCCGACCTGGGTGGTGGAGAGGTTCGCCGGGATCAGCACGTACTCCGCTGCCGCCGCACCGCTTGCGAGGCAGAGCGTAGTGCGTTCCGCGCCACTGAGGACGCGCGCTTGGCCAAGCGTCAGCGAGATCGGCGTCACGCCGGTGCAATTCGGGCCGCTCTGCGACACGACAATCGATGTGGTCGCGGACTTTGTCTCCACGGTTGCCGTGATGACGGCCGTGCCCAGCGAGACTCCGGTGACGACTCCAGCGCTCGATACGCTGGCGACGGCTGCGCTCGACGACGCCCACGTCACGGTGCGTCCGGTCAGGGCCTTCCCGCTGGCATCAAGGAGATTCGCGGTGATGGTCGCCGTGCCGCCAACGGCGACCACCGTCGCCGACGCGGAAAGTGAGACGATCGCCACCGCGGCCGGCCCGATGACTTTGTCGGCACCGCCGCCACTGCAGGCAGAGACCACTACGAAGAGCAGCGCGGCGAGACGTTTCATGGGGCGATTGAAGGGAGGGCGGAAAGTTCGGTGAAGTACCGCGAATTCGTCAACTATGGCGTGCCGGCACTTCTTATCTCGCATCATATCTCTTATAACTCAAAAATGTTTCCGCATTCAACCGGGCAGGATCTCCAGGGCCGCGAGGCAACCGACGCTGGATTCATGCGCGCGGCGCTTATGGAAGCGGCGGCCGCGGCCGCGGCAGACGACGTGCCGGTCGGCGCGCTGGTCGTGCGCGAAGGGGCCATCATCGCCACGGCCAGAAACGAGATGAAGGCGTCTGGAGCGACGGCGCACGCCGAGCTGCGGGCGATCAATATTGCCCTGACGGTGCTCAAATCAGAGCGGCTCGATGGCTGCACGCTGTACGTGACGCTAGAGCCCTGTGCGATGTGTGCCGGCGCGATCGTCCTAACCCGGTTGGACCGTGTGGTCTTCGGCGCCTGGGATCCGAAAGCCGGGATGGCCGGCTCTGTGGATGACCTCCTGCGGCATCCTCGGCTAAATCACCGCCCCGAGGTGAGGGGCGGGGTGCTGGACGGCGAATGCGGCGCCTTGCTGACCGATTTTTTCGCGAGGCGCCGCACATCGCCAGCGCCCGGTGAACGTCCGCGCTCCGTCAGCTGACCGAAATTCTTCAAAGTTGTAGATTGACCGGGGAACCCGATTATTCCCGTTCACGTACACCTGTCCGCGTCGCGGGCCATTCGTGGCGTCCACGGCCACGTACTCCCGATCCAATAGGCGAAACCTGCGCCACCGGTCACTACCGCAAGCACGGAACGTCTCGGAAGCCTCTGCTCAAACCATGCCGCCGGGCCAAAAGTCACGCGTCGCGAGGAGTGATGGCCAACGACGCGGTTGGGCAGCAGGGCATTCGTTGACCCCACTGTGCCGGAAGGGTAATTTGAAGGGTTCCTGTGCAGTTTTTGCGCAGCAGGACAGGTGGCTGAGTGGTTGAAGGCACCGGTCTCGAAAACCGGCGTACCCGTAAGGGTATCGTGAGTTCGAATCTCACCCTGTCCGTCACGACGAGAGATACGAAGTAAGAAGCAAGGAACGACGGAGTAGGGCATGAGAGTCCGGGATCGCTCCTTTGCCTTAGGTCTTACTTTTCTTCTCACTATTGGGACAGGTGGCCGAGTGGTTTAAGGCGCAGGCCTGGAAAGCTTGTGTACGTTTATAGCGTACCGTGGGTTCGAATCCCACCCTGTCCGTTGCCGTTACATCGTCGCACAGTCGTTACTCGACAGGTAAACCTTTTTGACTGTCGACGGTTCTCATTCAGTGAACCTCAGAGATGGATTTCACTGCATGGAACGCCCGGAAAACGATACGCGGGTCATGGTCACCTCTGGTGGCACCTACTGCCTCTTTGATAACGGCGGACGACTCGTGGGCACCATCGATCATCCCGTTGAACGCCAGCCGCTAGGCCCTGGCCGCGACACGGTGTACCTCGCCCGCCCGAACGACGCCAAGGCTCCGGCGGCCGCGTAGTTCAGCTTGACGCGGTGCCGGCAGGTAGGCGCCGGCAGCGCAACTCGACGGAGCTCGTTCCACTGGCCGCGTTCGGCCCGTAGCTTTGCAGGCGATGACGCATCCTCCCACGCCATCGGCTTTGCGAGCGCCTGAATCCCGGCGCGCACTGCAGATCATCCTCGGCGTGTACGTCGCGACGGCCATCGCGGTGGCTGTGCAGCGTACGATGCTCTCGCGCGAAAACAACTTCTGGATCTTTCGCGCGGCCTTTGCGCATTTGCGCGCGGGTTCGGACTTGTACGCGGCCTATCCAGACGTGCACGCGGACTTCTTCAAGTACAGCCCCACCTTCGCGCTGCTTTTTGGGCCGTTCGCGGTGTTGCCGCCGACCATCGGCTATGCGCTCTGGGCGACGGTCTCTGCCGTCGCGGTCTGGTACGGTGTCGCGCGGCTACTTCCCGGACGCGCGGCCGTGATGACCTTGGCCATCGCGTGGATCGCAGTCGTGGGTGACCTCCAGCGCGCGCAGAGCAATGCGCTCGTCGCGGGCCTTATGATCATCGCCTGGGTGGGCTACGAGCGGGGCAAGCAGCTGCCAGCGGCGATGGCCGTTGCGGCGGGCGGATTCGTCAAGCTCTTTCCCCTCGCGGCGGGAATGGGCGCTCTGCTCCACCGTCGGTGGCTGCGCTTTTGCCTGAGTCTCGTTGCGGTTCTCGCAATTGGCGCCGCGCTGCCGCTGGTGGCTGCCGGCCCGGATTCGATTGCCGCGCAGTACCGCTCGTGGTACGCCCTCGAGACGCGCGACGCCGCACCAATGCCGCGATATGGCACAGGTGGCGCGGATCTCTACGCCGGGCTCATGGGGCAGTTTCGTGTCTGGTTCGGCGTGGACTGGCCGCACTGGCCGGTGCAACTCGCCGGACTCGTGATCCTGCTGCTGCCGTTGCTCACCCAGCGCAATCGATTCGGCGAGCGCCTCTTTCGCATTCAGCTGCTCGCGAGCCTGCTCGTGTTCTGTGTGCTCTTCAATCACCAGGCCGAGTCGCCGTCCTACGTGATCGCGATCATCGGCGCAGCCATCTGGTTTGCCGCGTCCCAGCCGGCGCGCTGGCGTACGGCGCTCATCGTCGCGTGCATCGCCATCGTGAACCTGATGTCCACCGACCTGATGCCGCGCGCCTGGTATCGCGAGTACTACGTCCCGTACCTGCTGAAGACCATTCCGCTGATCCCACTCTGGATTCTCATGCAGTTCGAGCTGCATGGCATCGTGCAGAATCGCGGCTCGTCAGAGCTGATCGAAGCGGGCGAGGACGATGTCGCCTTCGCGGACCCGATCTCGCACGGCGGCTGACGTCAGCGCGGCCAGTTCGCGTTCGCGTTGCCAGGTGTAGCCATCCACAGAGCGGAGCGCATCGTCCACGCGGCCCGGGTGGACCATCAACTCCACTGTGCCAGACGGCAGCGCAGCGAGCACCTGCGTGAGTTGCGCCTCGAATCGCTCGCCGCCTTGCATCGATACGCCGATGAAATGGTTCGGCGCGATCGTGGCCGCCGCGCCTACCGACGTCACCCGCCACGACCAGGCGATGACGCCACGGTGCACCTGCGACGCGATGTCGTTTGGGAATCGGCGGTGTGATTCGACGGGCCGCCGCAGCGGAAGTTTCCGCGCCGCAGCCACCCGTGCCACCGCACCGCGCACTATGGGTAGCGCATGGGTGTGCCGATGCGAATCGATGTGCGTCAGCCGCACACCGCTGCCTTCGATCGCCGCGATCTGCGCCTCGGCTTCGGCTTCAACCTCCGCGCCGTCGAGCCGGCCCGTCAGCGCGCGCCGCACGAGCGCCGCGAGCGAGAGGAACTTGCCGGTGCGCCGGTCTACCATGGTCACTCCCGCGACGATCGGCGCGCCGACCAAGAGGTTCAAATGCAGTCCAACACCGAGCGTCGGTGCCGTTTTGACCGCGCGCGTTGCGTCGTCCCAGCCGGGGCAGTGCACCATCATCGACGTCGATGTGACGGTACCGGCCTCGTGCGCCTCGAGAATGCCTGCGCTCACCGCGGGTGAGATGCCGAAGTCGTCGGCGTTGATCACGAGCCGCGTACGTGCACCAGACGGCGTGATCGGCCTCCCGCTCGCCGGAACGGTCACGTCAGCGGTACCGGCCGCGCAGGTGGTTCACCCGCACGTGCAGAAGGTCCGCCATCATCCGAAACACGCTCTGCGTGAACGTGATCGTCGTCGGCTCTTCGTCGTAGCGGAAGTGCACGGCAGTCTGCTTGACCCGAAAGCCGTGAAGCTGGGCGATGAACAACGATTCGACGTCGAACCCGAATCGCGGAATGGTGAGCCGAGGGAATACCACCGCCGCAGCCTTGGCGGTGAATCCCTTCAACCCGGCCTGCGTGTCGAGGATGTCGCGCAGCAGCACCGCACGCACCATCAGGTTGAACACCCGGCTCATCACATGGCGCGTGTACAGATAGTGAAAGAACGACGGGCTCATCAGGTAGCGGGACTCTGGCAGCACGCGGCACGCAATCGCCACATCGGCGCCAGCTTCGAGATCGCCGAGAATCTTGCTAATCTCTGCCGGCGGATAGGCGAGGTCAGCGTCGGTGAACACGCGAAAGTCCCCCGTTGCCGCCAGAAAGCCCTTCGCCACGCCGGTACCCTTGCCGAGATTGGTCTCGTTCCGGATCACGCGCGTGTTTGGGCGACTCGCCGCAAAGTCGGCGAGCACTTTTTGGGCAGGCGCGCGGCTGTGATCATCCACCAGAATCAGCTCGGTGGAGTAGGGAACGGAGTCGAGCCAGCGCCCCAGCTCCGCGAGCGCACCGGGAAGCCGGTCCTCGCCATTGTACGCTGGAA
This sequence comes from Gemmatimonadota bacterium, assembly GCA_026387935.1. Classification (GTDB taxonomy): domain Bacteria; phylum Gemmatimonadota; class Gemmatimonadetes; order Gemmatimonadales; family Gemmatimonadaceae; genus Fen-1231. Next base: position 140,786 of record JAPLKU010000012.1, read on the forward strand.
CAATGACTGACAAATGGGGTGTTCTGGAGGTTTCCATCGGAGTGGAAGCTCGCGGGAGCCGCCTGCGGGGGCAACTATTCCGCAGAATGTGGCCACATGGCGCTGCCATTCGTGCGTGTTCGCCAGCATATTTTACTCCCGACATGTCACCTTCACAGTCGGTCGTCCTCACTGCCCGGGCACTCGAGCGAACGCTCTCGCGCATGGCGGACGAAATTGTCGAGCAGAATGACGGCACTGACGGCCTCATCCTCGTTGGCATCCAGCGCCGCGGCGTGCAAGTCGCTCAGCGGCTTGCCGCTGTGATCGCGACACGCGAAGGCGTCGAAGTGCCGCGCGGCGCGCTCGACATCACGCTCTATCGCGACGACCTCCAGACCGTGGGTCCTCGGCCGGTCGTCGGCCGCACGGAAATCCCGTTGACCATCGACGGCATGAACGTGGTCATCGTGGATGACGTGTTGTTTACCGGTCGCACGGTACGCGCGGCCCTCAACGAACTCGCCGACTTTGGCCGCCCGTCGCGCGTGCGCCTGGCCGTCGTGATCGACCGCGGTGGTCGCGAACTCCCCATCCAGCCCGACGTCGTCGGTAAGCACGTCGAAGCTGAACGCGGCGACCGCGTGGATGTCTTCGTGCAGGAAATCGATGGGCGCGACGAAGTCATCCTCGATACGGGGAAGCGCGCGTGACGAGCCCACTCGGCAAGGACCTGCTCGGACTCGAGCGGCTCACCGCTGAGCAGATTACGCTCATTCTCGACACCGCCGAGCCGCTCAAGGAAATCTCCGAGCGCGCGATCAAGAAGGTGCCGACGTTGCGCGGCGCAACCATCGTCAATCTCTTCTTTGAAGCGTCGACGCGGACGCGCATTTCGTTCGAGTTCGCGGAAAAGCGGATGTCCGCCGACACGGTCAATGTCGCCACTGCAGGATCGAGCGTCACCAAGGGCGAAACGCTGGTGGACACGGCGCGAAATCTCGAAGCGATGAAGATCGACATGGTCGTCATCCGCCACGGTTCGTCCGGGGCTGCGCAGTTTCTCGCCGATCGCATCGAGTCGAACGTGATCAACGCCGGCGACGGCACGCACGAGCATCCGACGCAGGGGCTCCTCGATCTCCTGACGCTGCGCCAGCGGTGGGGTACGCTCAAAGGCAAGAAGGTCTGCATCTGCGGCGACGTGCTGCACTCGCGTGTCGCGCGGTCAAATATCTGGGGCCTGCAGAAGATGGGCGCGCAGGTTGCGGTCTGCGGTCCGCGCTCGCTCTTGCCGAATGCCATCTCGGACATGGGCGTGACGGTCTTCGATCGCATCGAACCGGCTATCGAGTGGGCCGACGCGTTGAACGTCCTCCGGCTCCAGCTCGAACGCATGCAGGCGGGGTACATCCCCTCGCTTCGTGAATACAACCGCGTCTTTGGCGTGACGAGCGAACGGCTCAAGCGAGCGCGCGAAGACATCCTCATCTTGCATCCCGGCCCCATGAACCGCGGCGTTGAAATCGATTCCGATGTAGCGGACGGCCCGCATAGCGTGATACTCGATCAGGTGACCAACGGCGTCGCCGTGCGGATGGCGGTGCTCTACTTGCTCTCCGGCAACTCGCCGCGGCTGGCCGAAGCGGCCGCGGGGGGCACATGAGCGCGCGCGATCTGCTGCTCAAGGGTGGGCGCGTCATTGATCCTTCCACAGGCATCGACAAGGTTGGCGACGTCTTGCTGCGCAATGGCAAGATCGAGAGCGCGGGCGAAAAAATCTCTGCGCCCGATAGCGCCGAAGTGATCGATTGCAGCGGCCTGGTCGTGTCGCCTGGATTCATCGACGTGCACTGCCACCTCCGCGAACCGGGCCGAGAGGACGTTGAGACCATCGCGACTGGCGCCAGAGCCGCTGCGGCGGGCGGCCTCACGGCGGTCTGCGCGATGCCGAACACCGATCCGGTGACGGATAATCAGGCGGCCGTTGGTTTCGTGCTGAAACAGGGACGTGCGGCCGATGCCGCGCGCGTCTATCCGATCGGTGCGATTTCCATTGGACAAAAGGGCGAGCGGCTCGCGGAGTTTGGCGAGATGGTCGGCGCGGGCGCCGTCGCGGTCAGCGATGACGGCAAGCCGGTCGTCAGTTCGCAACTCATGCGTACCGCGCTCGAGTACGCGCGCGCCTTCAACATTCCGGTCGCCGACCACTGCGAAGATCCGACGCTCGCTGACGGTGGACAGATGAACGAGGGCATCGTGTCGGCGCGGCTCGGCTTGCGCGGTATTCCGAACGAAGCGGAAGAGATCATGGCGATCCGCGACATTTTGCTCGCGCGCCGCACGGGTGGGCATGTTCACCTCTGCCACATGAGCACGAAGGGTTCGGTCGAGCTCATTCGCTGGGGCAAGGACCGCGGGATTCGTGTGACGGCCGAAGCTTGTCCGCACCATCTCTCGCTCACCGAAGACGCCGTCGAAGGCTACGACACGCACGCCAAGATGAATCCGCCGCTCCGCACCATGGCGGACGTCGAGGCGCTGCGCGAAGCCGTGCGCGACGGAACCATCGATGTGCTCGCGACGGATCACGCCCCGCACCACTACGATGAAAAAGCGCGCGCGTTTGCCGATGCGCCGAACGGAATCGTGGGGCTGGAAACCTGCCTCGCCGTTAACATCACCTGGCTCGTGAAGCCGGGGATTCTCTCGCTCGCCGTACTCATCGACAAAATGTCGTGCGCGCCGGCGAAGCTCTTTGGTTTGCCCGGCGGGACCTTCGCCCGCGGTGCGATTGGCGACGTCACGGTTTTCGATCCGACACGCGAGTGGAGGGTCGACCCGGCCGCGTTTCTCACGAAGGGCCGGAACACGCCATACACCGGACAGACGCTCACGGGTCGCGCGGTGGCGACGGTTGTTGCGGGGCGTGTGGTATTCCGCGCGAACTAGAAACACGCAGATGAAGCGCGCTCCCAGCGCTACCGTTCGGCGCGAGATCATCCGCGCCTGCAAGCGGCTGGATGCGAAGGGGCTCCTGGCGGGCGCAGAAGGGAACGTCTCCGCTCGGCTGGCGGCGAACCGAATCGCGGTGACGCCTGCGGGTCGGTGCAAGGCGGACTTGTCCGTCCGCGAACTGGTCGAGACGACCCTCGACGGGCGGCCCGTGTCAGGCTTGACCTCGCCGTCCAGTGAGCTCCCGATGCACCTGGCGGTTTACCGCGCCCGGCCGGACGTCGGCGCCGTGGTCCACGCCCATCCTGTGGCGGCAACGGGGTTTGCCGTTGCGCAAAACCCCCTCCCGCAGGCTGCGCTCGCGGAAGCTGCCGGAGTGCTCGGACCGGTTCCGCTTGTCCCATTCCGAGCCCCTGGGAGCGCGGGCTTGGGGCTCGTCGTTGCCAAAGCCCTGAAGGGGGCGAATGTCGCGTTATTGGCCAATCACGGTGCGGTCGCCGTCGGACCAACTATTGACGTTGCGCTGCAACGAATGGAGAGTCTAGAACAGGCGGCCCGTATCGTGGTGGCTGCGCGTATTTTAGGAGGAGAACGGAACTTGAAAACCGCTGACCTGCGCGCGCTCCAGCGCGCCTGGCTGGCGGGCGCCTGAAGCGGCGCAGGGCCGCACCCGCGCGAAGCCGGAGGAGCTGACGAATGCCCGATACACACAGCAAACAGCGCCAGGGAATCGAGTCGCTGCTTGTCGAACGCAAGAAATACGAAGCCTGGCTCGCCCAGCTCGAGATTCGGCGTGAATCCACCGCCGAGCATGTGTTTGCGCGCGTGCATGCCGATTATTCCAAGCGACTGGAGGACGTGCGTCAACGTCTCGGCGCCGAAGCCGACGGAATCCAGTCGCTCGTCTCCGACCTCGATGAGCGTTTGGCAACCGAGCAGCGGCTCGTAACCGAAAAGTCCGACGAGCGCGCCGAACTCGAACTGCGCGCCACCGTTGGCGAGTTCTCGGAGAAGGAATGGACCGCAACGCGCGCCAAGCTCGACGGCGCGATCGTCGAGCTGCGCGGAAAGTTCGAAGCCACGGAGCGCGATCTCGTCGAGATGCGCGAGATTGTGCGCAGTGTTATGGCGCCTGCGGCGCCGGTGCCAGAATCCGCCGCCGCGTCGCCGCGTGAGCCAACGCCGCGCGTTTCTGCGTCAGTCACCGCGGCTCCATCCATGCCACGCGCTCGCACCCCGTTCGATGAGCTGGCGTTTCTCAAGTCCGTTGCCGGCACGCCAACGACAGCCCCGCCGATGGCGCCTGTGGGTGAGACGGCTGTTGAGGCGCCGCCGGTTGCGGCAGCGGCTCCAGCACCCGAAACAGCACCCGAAACAGCACCAGAAACCGCGCTCGAACCCGTTGTTGAGGCCGAAGGCAGACTCGCGGAAGAGGTGGCCGTCTCAGCTGCCGCCGCACGGGCTCCTGAAGACGTCTACGACATGGCGCCAGCGCCGTCGTTTGCCGCGGAGCCGGAAGTCGAAGAGGAGCCAGATCCACCGCGCGGACGAGCGTCGTCGAGGACGTCGGTCGAGATGAGTGCACTTGGCGCGCCAACGCCGCGAACGTCGGAGGCGATTCGCTCCCTGAAGTGTCAGGAATGCGGTACGCTGAACTTCCCCACGGAGTGGTACTGTGAAAAGTGCGGCGGAGAGCTCGCCGCGTTCTGATGGCTGCGGGGTGCCGGCAAAACGAAAGGGCCGCGAACTGCTCGCGGCCCTTGTTGTTTCTACCAGGTGCCGACCACCATCTGCTTACTTTTTCGTCGCCATCCGGCTCTTCACACGACCGGCTGCGTTCGCGTGAATGAGGCCCTTTCGCGCGGCACGGTCAAGCAAGCTTGAGGCCTGAAGCTTGTCGGCAGGCGTCGCGCCTTCCGAACGGGCCTTTTTGACGGCAGTACGGAGGGCAGCGCGCTGTCCGCGATTGCGTTCGGCGGCGGCGCGGGACTTCCGCATATTCTTCTTGGCTGATGCGATACGGGGCACGACGACTCTCAGTGTTTCGGTTGACTCTGGCGCCGGCAGGCCGGTGGGCTCGGCCGGATGCGAAATCGCCCGCGATACCGCCGCGGGCGAGTACAATAAAGGTCAGCCGCCGGAGGCCCAAAGTCAAGCCGCCCAACGCTTTTGACTCACCTTCGGGAGACGTCTACCTTTCGCGCAGTGGATGATTTCAAGAAGTTCCTCCTCGTGGCTCCCGTCCTCCTGCTCTCCATGGTGGCGCACGAGTACGCCCATGGATTTGCGGCGCTCAAGCAGGGCGACGATACCGCCGAGTCGCTCGGACGACTGACCTGGAATCCGCTGAAACATATCGACCCGTGGCTCACGATCGTGATGCCACTGGTCACATTCTTCGGATCCGGTGGAAGTATGGCCTTCGGTGGTGCAAAGCCGGTGCCGGTCGACCCGACGCGCTACGCCAACTATGTGCGCGGGGACATCATCGTTTCGCTGGCCGGCATCGCAGCGAATATTCTGCTTGCCGCGCTCTTCATGCTCGTCATCGTCGGGCTTGGATTGTTGGCGCGCGTGGCCCCAGCACTGACCGACACCGTGGCCTTGTTGCAGGTGATGACGTTGTACGGGATCTGGATCAATGTCATTCTCGCCTGGTTCAACCTGATGCCCATTCCACCGCTTGATGGTTCGCACGTCATCAAGCATCTGCTCCCAGGCCGCATCGCGATCGCGTATCAGCGACTCGCGCGTTTCGGACTGCTCATCGTGCTCGCGCTGGTGTCGTTTGCCCAGCCGGTGTTGAGCGCATGGATGATGCCGGCACGCTGGCTGATCGGGCATGCCAACACTATCGTCCTCCCCTACCTATCACTTGGGCGCTGGTCCGAGATGCTTCCGTCATGACATCGCCACACCAGGGCGCCACGGGTGAAACCAGCTTTGTCGTCGAGCTGAGCGCCTTCAACGGGCCACTCGACCTGCTGCTCTCGCTCATTCGCGACGAAAAGGTCGACATCTACGACATTCCGATCGCGAACATCTGCAAGCAGTTTCTCGAGCGGATGCACGAGCTCGCGCTGAACGACGCCGCGGATTATCTCGAAATGGCTGCGCGCCTGCTGCGCATCAAAACGCTGATGCTCCTGCCGCGGCACGAGGGATTGGATCAGTGGGAAGATCCGCGCGCCGAGCTCGTTCGCCGCCTGCTCGAGTATCAACAGATGCGGGAAGTCGTCGACGTGCTCGAGCGACTCGGCGAAGATCGTCGCAATCGTTTTGCCCGTTCGTGGACCCAGACGCTGTCGGCGCCGCCGCAGGCGCCCCTCGCGCTCTCGCTTGCGGAGTTGTTGCTCGCCGTCGATCGCGTATTGCGACAGGCGAGGAAGCCGGTCATGCATGACGTTGTGCCCCGGGCCCTCGACGTGGATGGCGCGATCGCAATTGTGCGGGCCGTGCTCGCGCTCCGGGCGAACGCGCGCTGGCGCGACGTGGTCCGCCTTGATGCCGAACCCTGGGAAGTGTTGTCCGCGCTGCTCGCCCTCCTGGAGTTGGCGCGCCGCAGCGAGCTGAAGCTCGCACAATCCCGACCATTTTCTGACGTGGAGATCTGCCGTGAACTCGCTGGCGAAGCTGCTTGAAGCCGCGCTCTTCGCGAGCCCGCGCCCGATTCCTACTGAGGAACTGGCCGTGCTCGACGACGAAGCGTCGAAGGCCGCGGTGCAATCCGCGCTCGACGAGCTGCGTGAGCACTACAACGTCGATGGCCATGGCGTTGAACTCGTGGAGCAGGGCGGTGGCTGGCAGATCCTGACCCGCCCTGAATACACCGAGGCGATTGAGCGGGCGCAGATGGCGATTCGCCCGCACCGGCTGTCGGGTGCGGCGCTGGAGACACTGGCAATCGTCGCCTACCGCCAGCCGATCGGGAAAGCCGAAATCGGGGAGATTCGCGGTGTGGACGTCGGGGCGATCCTCAAGTCGCTGCTCGAGCGCGGACTCGTCGAAGTCGTTGCGCGCGGCGAGGGCCTCGGACGACCACTGCTCTACGGCACCACGCCCCTTTTCCTCGAGCAGTTCGCGCTGCGCCACCTCGAAGAGCTGCCGCGCATTGACGAACTCGCGATTGCACTGCGAACGAGTAAGCCAGCCGAGGATGAGGCGGGCGCATCGACCGAGCCAGTCCCAGCGGGAAGCGCGTGACGGAATCCATGCGCCTGCAGCGCGCGCTGGCGCGCGCGGGCGTCGCGTCGCGACGGGCCGCCGAGGTCATGATCGTGGCCGGTCGCGTAAAGGTGAATGGCACGGTCGCGACGATAGGGCAGAGTGTGACACCCGGGAAGGACAAGATCACTGTGGACGGCGAGCCCGTCAGCGCGCCAGCGCCGGTCACCTGGTATTTGTTGCACAAGCCGTCCGGGACGCTCACGTCGAAGAGTGATCCGCGCGGCCGTCCCACGGTGTTCGGACTCGTACCGAAGGATCCGGGGCTCACGTACGTCGGGCGCCTCGACTACCTGACGGAAGGCGCGCTGTTGATGACAACGGACGGCGAGATGGCCCACAAGCTGACCCATCCAAGTTACGAGGTGGAGCGCACCTATTCGGCGTCTGTGAGTGGAGACGTACAGTCGGCAATGCGTGCGCTGCGAAAGGGCTTCGACCTCGAGGATGGTACCGTAACCGCCACCGACGTCTCGGCGACGCCCGAAGGCCATGGTCACTGGCGCCTGCAGCTGACCCTTACGGAAGGGCGCAACCGCGAGGTGCGCCGGATTTGCGAGGCGTTCAGCCTCGATGTGCATCACCTCGTCCGCGACCGGTTTGGGCCGATTGAGCTGGGCAACCTGCCGCGCGGCGAGTGCCGTCCGCTCACCAAGCGCGAACTTCAGCTGCTCTCCGCTTTATAATGATTGGTTCCTCCCGTGTGCCCATTTCCATCATCCGCGCGACGTGACGACGAAGAAAGCCGACCAGCCACTCGATCCATCGCTCGTCCAGAACATCCTGCGACAGGTCGCCAAGCGCGTTGTTGGCCAGGATGCGATGATCGAGCGGCTCATGATTTCGCTGCTCACCGGCGGCCATGTATTGATTGAAGGCGTGCCGGGACTGGCCAAGACGCTGGCCGTCCGGACGCTCGCCGAGACCGTGCGGACCAACTTCAGTCGTATCCAGTTCACCCCGGACTTGCTGCCGGCCGACGTGATCGGCACGCAGATCTACGATCAGGCGACGAGCCAGTTTTCGATCAAGCGCGGGCCGATTTTTGCAAACATCGTCCTCGCAGACGAAATCAATCGTGCACCGGCAAAGGTGCAGGCGGCATTGCTCGAAGCCATGCAGGAAAAGCAGGTGACGATCGGAGGAACAAGTTTTCCGCTCGAAGAGCCGTTCCTCGTGCTCGCGACGCAGAACCCGATTGAGCAGGAAGGGACCTATCCACTGCCCGAAGCCCAGATTGACCGATTCATGCTGAAGCTGCGCGTCGGCTATCCGACGCGCGATGAAGAGAAGGAAATCATGCGCCGGATGGCTGGCGGCGAAGCGATCACCATCGAACCCGTGGCCACGCCCGCGGCGATCATGTCGGCGCGCGCCCAGATTGCATCGCTCTTCCTCGACGAGCGAATTGTGAACTACATCGTCGATCTCGTGCACGCGACGCGAGCGCCAGAGGACGTCGGGCTCGCCGAACTCAAGCCGCTCATCGAATTCGGCGCGAGTCCGCGTGCCACCATTTCGCTGGCGCAGGCGTCGCGTGCGCACGCGTTTTTGCGCGGTCGCGATTTTGTCTCGCCCGATGACGTCCGCGCGATGGCGCCCGATGTACTCCGTCACCGTGTGCTGTTGACGTACGAAGCGGAGGCGGAGAACGTCGTCAGCGACGAGGTCGTCGCCCGGGTGCTCGCGACGGTACCCGCGCCGTGATCCAGCCGTGAAAACCCCATGACCGCCATCTCGCCGGACATTCTCCGGCAGGTGAAGCGGATCGAACTGCGCACGCGGGGCCTGGTCAATTCCCAGTTCGTCGGGGAATACCACTCAGTGTTCAAGGGTCAGGGAATGGAGTTCTCCGAGGTGCGAGAATACCAGCCTGGAGACGAAGTACGAACAATCGACTGGAATGTCAGCGCGCGCATGCGCCGCCTGTTCGTCAAGCGGTACGTCGAAGAACGCGAACTGACCGTGTTGCTCATTGTGGATTGTTCAGGCTCGAGCCGCTTCGGCACCGGCGAGCGCGACAAGCAGTCGATGGCCGCCGAGCTCGCGGCCGTCCTCGCGCTCACGGCGACGCGCAATAACGATCGCGTCGGATTGATCCTCTGCTCCGATCAACCGGAACACATTGTTCCGCCACGAAAGGGACGGCGTCACGCGCTACGCCTCGTTCGCGATGTGCTGGCTTGGCCGACGTCCGCCAAGCCGACGAATCTTGCGACGTCACTGGACTATGCGGCTCGGGTGCTCCCACACCACTCCATCGTCTTCGTTATTTCTGATTTTGTCACGCCGTCCATCGATCGTCAGTTGCGGATGCTGTCGCAGCGCCACGACCTGGTCGCAGTCGTGCTCGACGATCCCGGCGAACGGACGCTCCCTAATCTTGGGGTGAGCCGCCTCGTAGATGCGGAATCTGGCCGCCTCGTGGAGATCGACACGAGCGATGCCGGCGTGCGCGAGCGGTACGTCAGCGCCATTGACGGCGAACGCGCGACGCGAAAGCAGCTGCTGCGTCGCCTCGCGATTGACGAAGTCGTCGTGCGCACCGAAGACGGGTGGGCCGAGCCGCTGCTCCGGTTCTTCAACACGCGTGAGATCCGCGGACGGCGCCTCCGCCGCAGGTGATGGTGATGGCGCTCCGCATTTCACGATGGGCCCCGCAGATGGCGTTTGCGATCGTCATCGCGAACGTCGTCGGGTTCTCCGCGGGCGCGCAGGCGCCTGACGCCCGCGCAGCGCTTATCACCGTGACGGTCGCGCCGGACACGGTGACCATCGGCGAACTGTTCACCGTGCGCGTGCGAGTCCGCGCACCGAAAGTCGCGACGGTCACGTTCCCTGATGTCCCGGCGCGGAATGGTACCGTTGATCCCATCGATCCACGCACAGTCGAGGAAGGGCCGCCCAGCGATCTGCTCGATCGTACCGCCGTCTATTCGTTCGTGGCGTGGGATGTCGGCGCGCGCGGCCCAACGCTCGGCCCGGTCGTCGTGTCCGTCGCCGGTCAGGAGCGTTCGTTCAACGTAGGTGCAGCGTCGGTGATCGTGCGGTCTCTGCTGCCGGCGGATACCACAGAACGCACGCCGAAAGACCTTCGCGCGCCGCTTCCGCTCCCCGGCAAGCTCTGGCAGTATCTGGTGGTCGGTGGTGCGCTGCTGTTCCTGCTCGCGTGGCTCTGGTGGCGCCGACGTGCCCGCAAACGGCTCGGACCCGTGGACGAAGCCCCAGAGGCGTGGGTGCTTGCGCGCGAAACGTTCAAGGCGCTCGACACGCTGGCGCTCGCTGACGCCGGCGAACCGGGCCGCCATGTCATTGCACATGTGGATGTGGTGCGCGACTACGTCAGTCGGCGATTTCCTGACCTGAAGGCCTCGCTTGACGGGGCGACATTCATGGCGGTGCTCACCACACTCGACTTTCCGATTCCCGCGCTGCGCATCGGCGCGCTCATTGATCGTGACGCCGCGCTGCGCTTCGCGCAGGCGGACATCACACCGGATGACGCGGCCGCGCTCGTGGCCGAAGCGCGCGACGTGGTGGGGCAGTTGCAACTGGCACACGAAGCCCGCATGCGTGCCGTTGAGCGACCCCCGCGGCCAAAGCGGCGGTAGCCATGTTCGGGCGCATCGACTTTGGCGAGCCCTGGTGGCTCCTGCTCCTCGTGATCGCGGTCGCATGGATCTGGTGGCGCCGGAACCGTCATCCTGCGGCCATTCTCTTCTCCCGCGTGGACGTGCTCACGCGGTCGGCCTTCGCGGGCCGGTGGCTCGCGCGCGTGTTGCTCACGCTGCGACTTGTCGCGATCACGGGCGTCTGTGTTGCGGTGGCACGCCCCCGGGCGGGCGCGCGTGCCGAACAGGTGGACTCCGACGGCATCAGTATCGTGCTCGCCATCGATCTGTCGAGTTCGATGCTCGCTGAGGATTTTCAGCCGCTAAACCGACTCGAAGTCGCGAAGGACAAGGTGAAGCAGTTCATCCTGGGCCGGACGGTCGATCAGGTTGGCATCGTCGCCTTTTCAGGCGAGGCACTCACGCAAGTGCCGCTTACCGTGGATTATCCCGTGCTCCTTGCGGCGGTGGACAATCTGCAGCCCGGCCAGCTGGAGGACGGCACGGCGATCGGCACGGCGATCGCGACGTCCGCAAATCGGTTGCGCGATGCCCCCGGACGCTCAAAAGTGCTCGTGCTCCTGACCGATGGGGTGAACAACCGCGGAACGATCGACCCACGGACGGCTGCCGCTGCGGCGGCTGCGTTTGGAATCCGCATGTACACCATTGGCGTCGGCAGCGAGGGCATGGCCCCGGTTCCGGTTGGGCGCGGCGTCTTTGGCCTTCGGTACGAGAATCGCCCCGTCGAGATCGACGAGCCGCTCCTCGAGTACATCGCTCAGGTCAGCGGGGGACGCTACTTCCGGGCGCGCGACGGCAACGCGCTCGCGCGCATCTATCAACAGATTGACCAGCTCGAGCGATCGCCGATTCGCGCGAAACGGTACGTGCGATTCCAGGAGCTCTATCGCTGGCCGCTGGCCGTTGCCATCGCCGCGCTCCTCCTCGAATTGCTCCTCGTCGCGTGGCGAGGGCCGCTGCCATGACGCGATTCGTGGACATTCCGTGGCTGGCGTTCGCGGCGCTTGCGGCACCATTTGTCGTGGCCGCCGTGTTCTGGTGGCAGCATCGGCGACGGTCTCGTCGCATCGCGGCACTGGGTGGCGAGGCGGCCATCGCGCGGCTCGCCCCACGTAGCGCGAGGAAACCACCGGTTGCCCGCGCCGTGCGCATCGGCGGCGCGCTCGTCTTCGCACTCGTCGGCCTTGCAGGGCCGCGGTGGGGCATGGGAACGGCGTCGATGCACCAGCGTGGACTCGACGTCGTGCTGGCGCTTGACGCTTCGCTCTCCATGATGGCCGAGGACGAGCGCCCCAGTCGCCTCGAACGGATGCGGCAGGAAGTGCGCCGGTATCGCGCGGCATCGCCCGGCGACCGCAATGCGCTGATTGCGTTTGCGGGGAAGAGTTACATACTCACGCCGCTGACATCAGACCACAGCGCCATCGAACTGTTCCTCGACAACTTCGACCCAAATATCGTCGGGTTGGCTGGCACCGCGCTCGCGCCGACAATTATCCAGGGCACGCAGTTGCTGCAGGCCGCGAATGGTTCGGCGAGCCGCGCGCTCGTCATCATGAGCGACGGCGAAGCGTTCGACGACCATGACGCGGCCGTGAGAGCAGCTGGCGCGGCGAAGAAAGCCGGCATCAGCGTAATCACGGTAGGATTTGGCACTGAGGACGGCACGACAATCCCCGTGCGGGAGGGCGCTGTGATGGCGCAGAAGCGTGACTCGGACGGTCAGATCGTCATCACCAAGTACGACCCGACGCTGCTCAAGGCAGTCGCCGCGGCGGGTGGCGGCGAGTTCATCGCCGCGACTGACGGCGATCGGGGAGGTCGCATTTCGCAGGCGCTCTCGCGCCTTGACGCCGAACAGCGCGAAGTGGAGGAAGGGCTGTCGCGACCGCTGCGGTTGAGCTGGTTCCTCGTTCCGGCGCTCTTGCTGCTGCTCCTCGACGCCTGGCACAACGATGGCGGCAATTGGGAACGCGCGCGGCGCTTGCTCAGGTTTGCCGCCCCGCTCATTATCGCGTTCCTGATTCCCATAGTGGCCCAGGCGCAGGATCCCGCGAAGCTCTACAAGGCCGGCCGTTTCGCCGAGGCGGCGCGCAAGTGGCGGCAGGCGATCAACAATGGCGATGCGCGTCCCGGTACGCTCTATGATCTTGGCACGGCGTTGCTCGCAGCCGACTCTCTGACGAACGCGGAGGAGGCGCTGGACCGCGCGACGGCGGCGCCGGATGCGCGGGTACGACGACTCGCACTGTACAACCTCGGGTTGGCACGCCTCAAACGCGCCATGCTGCCCGATGACCCCGATCGGCAGCGCGCCATTGAGGGTGCACTCTCAGCCTATCGCGCGCTGCTGCTCGAGCAGCCGGCCGACGGCGACGCGAAGTGGAACTACGAGCTCGCGCTCAGGCTCAAGAAGACGAACAGCGGCGGCCAACGCGAGACGCCGCAGAATGCACCGCAACAGCAGCCGCAGCAGGCCCAGCAGCAGGAAGAAAACCGCCAGATGTCCAGGCAGCAGGCGGAACAGCTGCTCGCAGCCGCTTCGCGCGACGAGCGCGAGACGCAGGCCAGGAAGCAGGCCGGCACACGTGTTCAGCGCCCGCCCGGAGGCAAAGAGTGGTAGCGCCGGTGCTCGGACTCGTGTTGCTGCTACAGGGCGCCGCACAGGGCGCCGCACAGGGCGCGAGCCCTGAAGTTGTTACGCGCTCGCGCGTTGACCATTCGCGTGGCGTGGATTTCCATGCGCTCGTCGTGCCCGAGACTGTGTATGTCGGTCAACAGGCGACCTACCAACTCGGCGTCTTTCTGGACCAGGACACTCGGCAGCGCATTCGGAGGAATCCCGAATTTCAGCCGCCCGAAACGCGATCGCTGATGTCGTACGACCTGCGCGAGCGCAGCGGATCGCTGAGTCAGAACGTTGATGGCCGTCCCTATGAGATCCACGTGTTCCGTCGGGCCGTCTTTCCGCTGACGCCGGGACGCTATTCGATTCCGCAGGCGCGACTCACGTACGCGCTCCCGCAGAACTCCAGCTTTTTCAGTCGCGAAGAGAGTTTTTCGCTGCGCTCGGAAGCCGTGTCCTTTGTAGCCATTGAGCCGCCGACCAGCGGTCGGCCAGCCGATTGGGCGGGCGCCGTTGGTTCGTGGACGGCGCGCGCACGGGTAGACACGCTCCGCGGCCGCACCGGCGAGCCGTTTGTGCTGACCCTGCGCATTGAAGGGCAGGGAAACGTCACGCTCCTGCCGCGCCCAAAGATTGCGATTCCCTGGGCCACCGTCGTGAACGCGGATGAGCGCGTGAAGCTCGACTCAACGCCGAGTCTGTTGGGTGGTGCAAAGGAGTTCGACTGGCTCGTCACACCGGCGACGCCTGGGGCGCAACGGGTTCCGCCGCTTCGGTACTCGTATTTCAACCCGCGCACAAAACGCTACGAATCGGCAGAGAGCAATCCCGTTGAGGTGCGCGTTGCGGTTGGTTCGGTTGCCGCGCCAATCGAAGGTCAGCCGGAAGCGGCGGCGTCAGACGCGGAGCTCGCGATTCGGCCTGTACTCGGAGATGACACGGCGTTGCCGCTGTCATCGAATCCCGTCGTACTGATTCTGCTCGCACTGGCACCGATCGCGGTGCTTGCGAGTTGGATGGTGAGGCGCCCGCGTCGCGTCCGCGCTGCGCCAACGGCCAAGCAGCAACTCGCCTCGCTCGGCGACCGGGGCGATGAAGAAGCCGTGCGCGAGGTACGACGCGTTTTGGTGAGCGGCCTGCAAGCGCGGACCTCCCTCGACGCGGCGCGCCTGACGGCGGCCGGCGCATGGACGATGGCGCTGCGAAAAGCCGGTGTGACGCCTGAATCTTCCGCCGCGGTCGAGGGGTTGATGTTGGCGCTTGACGCGGCCTGTTTTGCCGGCAGTGCGCCAGAGCAGCCCGCGGGAGCTGGCTGGGCAGCGCAGGCGAGGGAAGCGCTTCGCCTCGTCGACGCGGAAGCCTGCGGGCCAACGCGCACGACGCGCCGAACCGCGACTGCCCTCGTGCGCACCGTCGCTCCCGTCGCGGCCGTGCTGCTGACGGTGAGCACACTTGTGGCGCGCGAGCCTGCCGATGCCCGCGAATCATTTGCCCTCGGTACCACGGCGTATGCCGGAAATGACTTCGTGCGCGCCGCGCGCCATTTCTCGGACGCGGCACGCACCGCACCGCGCGCCGCCAACGCATGGGCGAACCTCGGGACGGCGGCATACCTCGCACACGATACGGCCAACGCTGTGCTTGGGTGGCAGCGTGCGTTGCGACTGGACCCGCTCGACGGCGAGACGCGGGCCCGGCTGCAGCGCATTCGCGCACCGCAGGAGTCTGGGCTGGCTCGCGTGCCCCCGGTGCCGGCGCGCTTGCCGTCCGTCCTCGCGCTGGTGCTCTGGGTCGCCGGGTGGACGGCTGCGGCGCGTCAGGCCTGGGGCCGCCGACCCGCCTGGCGGCTCGTGACGGCGACGCTGCTCGTCGGTGGTGCGGCAGTTTCCGGCGCGCGCACGCTCGAGCGCCGCCTTGAAGGGATTGGACTGGCGGTGGTCACCAGCCCAGCACCGTTGCGGGCAGTGCCTGCACTTGGAGCCGACACGCGTGCGACGCCGATGGTGGGGGAGATCACCCAGGTGCTCGAGCGCCGCGGCGCGTGGGCGTTGCTCCGCCTTGATGGTGGTCGGGACGGCTGGATTCCCGTCGAGCGAATCTCGCCACTCGGTCGCGATTGACCCCTCGGTCACCAACCGGGAAATTGCAATCGATATGGCAACCCCAAGCATTGCCGTTCTGCCGTCGGCCGTCGCTGACCAAATCGCCGCCGGCGAGGTAGTCGAGCGTCCGGCCTCTGTCGTGAAGGAGCTCGTCGAGAATGCACTCGATGCCGGCGCCCAGAGCATCGAGGTCACTGTCGCCGAAGGCGGGCGCACGCTCGTGCGCGTCGCCGACGACGGACACGGCATGGAACGCGCTGACGCATCGCTGGCGGTGGAACGCCACGCGACATCGAAGATCAAGGCGGCCGCAGATCTGGTCGGCGTTGCGAGTTTCGGATTCCGCGGCGAAGCGTTGCCGGCAATCGGGTCAGTCGCTCGGCTCGAAATCGAGACCGCGACCGCTGACGGTGCAGGCACTCGCGTGCGCGTGGTTGGTGGTCGGCGCGAAGCCGTGGACACGGCAACACGCCGCCGAGGCACGACGGTCACGGTCGAAACCCTGTTCTTCAACACGCCGGCGCGACACAAGTTCATGAAGGGCGTGCGCAGTGAATGGCGTGCGATTCAGGAGACGCTGACGTCGGTCGCGCTCGCGCGGCGCGACGTTCGCCTGCGTGTCACGCACGATGGCAAGGAAGTCATGGCGCTGCCACCGTCGCCGACGCTTCGCGATCGCGTGGTCGCGCTCTGGGGCGCTCAGGCAGCCGAGTCCCTCGTCGGGGTGGATGACGTCAGCGGCCCGTATCGGACGGCGGGCCTCGTGGAGCGCCCGGCCGACGTCGGGCTGGCGAGCCGGCGCGTCTTCCTCTCCGTCAACGGCCGTGCGGTGCGTGACAACGGCATCGTACGCGCGGCGGAAGCGGCATACCGATCAACGATTCCCTCTGGTGTGCGTCCAACGGTGTTGCTCGAGATCACCGTTCCCGTCGGTGACGTGGACGTCAACGTGCACCCGGCCAAGGCCGAGGTCCGTTTCAAGGATCGCTGGCACGTGGAGCGCGCCGTTGAGCGCGCGGTGCGTCACGCGCTCGGCACGGGAGAAAACGCGCCGTTTGTATTTGCGCCGAAGGGGCAGGGGAGTGGCTTCGTTGCTGATGCCGTGGACATCGAGGCGCTTAGATCGCCGGCCGTGGAGCCGACTCCGCTCTTCGCACAACCGGTGGGCGCGCCGGCATCGCGACCGTCAACGACCGATCACGCGGTGCCGGGAACCGTTCACCCGACCGCCGGCGAGCAGGCCGCCCCCAACATCGTGGTGCCGTCGCTCATCCAGCTCAGGCGAACGTGGATGATGTTTGAATCTGCCGATGGGGTCGTGCTCATCGATCAGCATTCGGCGCACGAGCGTGTCCTCTACGAGCGATTTATGCTCGGACTGGCCAATGGCGACGGCACGTCCCAGGCGCTGCTCTTTCCGCTCACCCTTCATCTCGCGCCCGCCGAATGGGAAGCGTTCGAGGAGAATCGTGATCAGCTGACCAAACTTGGTTTTCAGGCCGAGCCCTTCGGTGGCCACGCGCTCGCTGTCCACGCCGTCCCGGCTCCGCATCCGCGTTTTGACGCCGAGCGCTGTTTGCGCGATACCCTGTCGGCGCTCGCTGGCGATCGCACGGGATCGTCGCTCGCCCGGCACGAACGGCTCGCGGCGACGGTCGCATGCAAGGGCGCCGTGAAGGCCGGCGAGCTGCTTGCGCCGGATGAAATGCGCGGACTTTACCTCTCACTCGCACGGACGACATTGCCGGCGTACGATGTGCACGGGCGCAGCACGATCGTGCAGATGAGCTGGGATGAACTTGAGCGCCGCTTCGGTCGGAAGTAGCGCGCGCACCCGTGGCCAACTCCGCGTGGCAGGCTCCAGAGAGAACGTCACTGCCCACGTTGCATGTGATTTGCGGGCCGACGGGCGCAGGGAAGTCCGCGCTCGCCATGTCGCTCGCCTCGCGCCATGGTTTGACGATCGTCAGCGCCGATTCGCGTCAGGTGTATCGCGGCTTCGATATCGGCACGGCGAAGCCGTCACGGGCCGATCGCGCCGTAGTCCCGCATTTCGGCATTGATGTCGCCGAGCCACCCGAGCGCTGGTCGGCCGTGCGCTGGTCCGACAACGCGACGACGTGGATCTCGGAAATTGGTGCTAGGGGCGCGATTGTGGTCGGCGGCACAGGGCTCTACCTGCGCGCCCTCGAATCTCCGCTCTTCGATGAGCCGCCCCTCGATCCTGCTGGCCGCGCCGCGCTCGCCAAAGAGCTCGACGGCTGGTCGGTCGCGGAACTTCGCCGCTGGGTGCAACGGCTCGATCCACCGCGTGCGATGCTCGGGCGCACGCAGTTGCTTCGCGCCCTCGAGATCGCGCTGCTCACTGGCCAGCGGCTGAGCGATCTGCATCGGGCGTCCGAGCGAACGCCGCGTTTTCGCGTCCGCTGGCTCGTGGTGGATCCCGGCCCCGAGCTGCACAACCAGATCGCCGCACGGCTCGATGCCATGCTGGCATCCGGCTGGATTGCTGAGGCCGCCGAACTCGCGAAATCCGTTGATCCTGACGCGCCCGCATGGCAAGCCTGCGGGTACACCGCCGTTCGCGCGCTCGCACTCGGGCAACGGGAACTGCACAAAGTGCGCGAGACTATACTTGTCGAGACGCGGCAGTACGCCAAGCGGCAGCGCACGTGGTTCCGGCACCAGCTCGAAGGCGCCGATGTCATGCGCATGGATCCACGCTCGCCGGGCGCCGATGCCGCAGTCCACACGTGGTGGGACCAGGAGGAATCGGCGTGAAAGTCGGCATTACCTGCTATCCGACATATGGCGGATCCGGCGCCGTGGCCACCGAACTTGGCCTCGCCCTCGCGCATCGTGGGCACGAAGTCCACTTCATTACGTACCAGCAGCCCTTCCGCCTGCCAGTGTTCGTGCCGCGCGTGGCGTTCCACGAGGTGTCGATCGGCCATTACCCCCTCTTTCAATATCCGCCGTACGATCTCGCGCTCGCGGTAAAAATGCACGAAGTCGCGATGCAGCATGATCTCGACTTGCTGCATGTGCACTACGCCATCCCGCACGCCACGAGCGCCTGGCTCGCCAAGCAGATGCTCGCCGAAATTGGCCGCACCATGCCGGTGGTCACCACGCTGCACGGCACGGATATCACCATCGTCGGTCAGGATCACTCGTATCACGCCATTACAAAGTTCTCGATCGAAAAGTCCGATCGCATCACGGCGGTGTCGAGTTGGTTGAAGGACGAGACCATTCGCGCCTTTGGCTGCGCCAATTGCCGCGTGGATGTCATACCGAACTTTGTAGACCCGGCCGTATACACGCGAGCGGCGCACGACTCGGCGCTCAAGCAGGAGTTGGCGGGTGGCCGTCCGATCCTCATGCACATCTCGAACTTCCGACCGGTGAAGCGTGTACTGGACGTCGTCGGCGCATTCGCGGAAGTGCGACGCGAAGCGGCCGCGGTACTCGTGATGGTCGGTGATGGACCTGATCGGAGTGCGGCGGAAGACGAAGCGCGTCGCCTGGGCGTATTCGAGGATGTTCGGTTTCTCGGCCGCATTGATGGGGTCGCGCCACTCCTCGCGGTCGCCGACGTGTATCTGCTCACCACCGATCGAGAGAGCTTCGGACTCAGCGCACTCGAAGCAATGGCGTGCGGTGTGCCCGTCGTGGCGGCAGGCGTCGGCGGTATCGTCGAGGTCGTCGAAGACGGCGTCACGGGCTCGCTCCATCCGGTCGGTGACGTGAAAGCGATGGGCGCGGCCGCGCTGAAACTCATTCGAGACCAGGCGCACTGGCAGGGCCAGAGTGACGCAGCGATCGCCCGTGCCAAGGCGCATTTCGGAATTGATGATGTCGTCTCTCAGTATGAGGCGCTCTACCAGACCGTGAAATGAGCCTCTTTCAAGCGGTTGTCCTCGGTGTGCTGCAGGGGCTCGCCGAGTTCCTGCCCATCAGCAGCTCAGCGCACTTGGCGCTCGCGCCGTGGGCGTTCGGGTGGGAAGAGCCAGGACTCGCCTTCGACGTCGCCCTTCATGCGGGCACGCTCGTCGCCGTGCTCTGGTATTTTCGTAAAGACTGGATCGCGTTGACGCGCGCCGGATTCGATGCGCTCCGTACGCGCTCATTGGCGACGGAAGATTCACGCCGTCTCGCACTGCTCGTCGTCGGCACGGTTCCCGGCGCGGTGATCGGCTACCTGTTGCAGAAACAGGCCGAGTCAATGTTCCGCGCTCCGGTGCTCACCGGCGCCGCCTTGATTGTCATGGGCGCCGTGTTATGGCTCGTCGATCGGCGCGCCGACACGACGCGTCCGCTCACAACAATGAGTTGGAAGGACGCCGTGCTCATCGGGCTGGCGCAGGCGTGCGCGATTGTGCCCGGCGTTTCGCGGTCAGGCGCCACAATCACAGCGGGCCGCGCACTCGGATTCGATCGCGCCGGAGCGGCGACGTTCAGCTTCCTGATGTCCATGCCCATCACGGCGGCGGCGGCGGCGCTCAAGGCGCCCGAGGCACTGCGAGCGCCCGATCTGACACCGGTGTTTGTCGGCATGGTGACCGCCGGGGTGAGCGGCTGGTTCGCGATTAGGGTACTGCTGCGCTACGTACAGCGCCGCGGACTCGGCATCTTCGCGCTTTATCGACTCGTGCTCGGCCTCGTGGTGCTCGCCCTCGCCTGGTCGCGGAGCGGATGAGCTTCCGCCTGGATGGAATGGATGAGGCGGCGGTGGCGTCGTTCTGCGTCGTGCCGCGCGTGGTGTTGCTCGACGAAGTGAGTTCGACCATGGATGAAGCGCATTGCCTTGCCGAGTCGGGGGCGCCGAACGGAACGGTGGTGATTGCCAATCGCCAGCTCGCGGGCCGCGGCCGGTTTGGCCGACGCTGGACCTCCGAGCCAGGGCTCGGCCTCTGGATGACGGTTCTGCGTCGCGACGTTGAGGTCACGGGGCTCGATGTGCTGAGCCTCCGCATCGGGCTTCGGCTCGCTGCGGTGCTGGACCCGTTCAGCGACGAACGGGTCACCGTGAAGTGGCCGAACGACCTGCTCGTTCGCCGGCAAAAGCTCGCGGGCATTCTGGTTGAAGCACGTTGGCGCGAGGCGGCGATTGAGTGGGCCGCGATTGGAATCGGCGTCAACCTCATCGCGCCGGCCGATCAGCCCGGTGCCATCGGACTGCGCACCGGCACGCGACGGATCGATCTCGTTCGCGCGATCATCGGCCAGGTGGCCGAGGCCTGCATGGTGCCTGGGGAGTTCGCCGACAATGAATTGATGGCATTTTCATCCAGAGATGCCGCGGCGGGCGAGCTGCTGTCGGAGCCGGGCCGCGGGCGGGCCGCTGGCGTAACGTCCAACGGCGCGCTGATTGTCGAAACACCGGCTGGACGAGAACTCTTCAGGCGTGGGTCGCTGGTTTTTGCTTCGGAGGCAGGATGATTCTGGTCATCGATGCGGGGAATTCGGAAACTACCGTCGGCCTCTGCGACGGACTCGCGGTGCGAGAGCGCTGGCGGCTCACGACGGATGCCTCGCGCACGCCCGACGAGGTATTCCTCGTGCTCCATGCATTGGTGGCGTCTTTGCCGACACGTCCCAATCTGACCGGCGCCGCGATTGGGTCGGTTGTGCCAAGCGCCACGGCCTCTCTCGCGGGTGCGTGCGAAAAAATCACTGGCACACCGACCATTGTGATTGACGGTCGGTCGCCGCTGCCCATCAAACTCGCGGTGGACGAGCCGCTGACCGTGGGCGCGGACCGGATCATCAATACGCTGGCCGCCAGTCGGATTCACAAACGCGATTGCATCGTGGTCGACATGGGGACGGCCACGACCTTCGACTGCATCACCGCAGATGGGACGTTCCTTGGCGGCGTCATCGCCCCGGGCGTGCAGATCGCCGGCGAGTCACTCTTTCGGCGGACGTCGAAGCTTCCTGCCACGGAACTCATCCCTCCGAAAAAGGTCATCGGCACGCGCACCGATGAGTGCATCAGGGCAGGGGTTGTACTGGGCGCCGCTGAGTCTATCGATGGCTTGGTTCGCCGAATCAAGATGGAATGGCCGAACAAATCCACGCCACTCGTGATTTGCACCGGCGGTCTCGCGGCGCGCTTTTCAAAGATTTGCAGCTCTTTTGATGTCGTCGATCCAGACCTGACACTGGTTGGCTGCGCGATAGCCTACGAGCTTCTTGCTCCTTCAAGTAGTTCCAAGAAGAAGACTGCTAAGTAGTTGCAGCGTAGCCGCTTATAACGGCTGAAGAAGCTTACCGTACGGCAAACTGCCCGTGCTCGAATGCAGCGCGGACAACACAAATCAAGCAATAAACAATTGCTAGCACTCGTCAATGGCGAGTGCTAGATTCCGTGTCTGGTAGTTGTACAAGGCAATAACCAAACACGAGGAGCTCCGATCATGGCAGCAAAGAGCGCATCAGCGCCGAAAGTCGCGCCGCTCGCAGACCGGGTTGTCGTCAAGCCGCTCGAAGAGACCGAGCAGATGCGTGGCGGACTGTACATCCCCGACACCGCGAAAGAAAAGCCGCAGCAGGGTGAAGTCATGGCCGTTGGCCCGGGCCGCACCGAAGATGGCAAGCGCGTAGTGATGGAAGTGAAGGTCGGAGACAAGATCCTCTACGGGAAGTACTCCGGCACCGAAGTGACGATCGAAAACGTGCAGATGCTGATCCTCCGCGAGACCGACATTCTCGCAGTCGTTGGCTAAGCTCGCGACGCCGTTCTTCCTTCGAATTTCCACCTTCTTTTTACACTAAGGACTCAAGCAAATGGCTGCAAAAGAACTCTATTTCAACGTCGAGGCTCGCGCCGCGCTCAAGCGTGGCGTCGATAAGCTCGCAGAAGCCGTCAAGGTCACGCTCGGCCCGAAGGGTCGGAATGTTGTGATCGACAAGAAGTTCGGCGCGCCGACGATCACCAAGGACGGCGTCACCGTCGCCAAGGAAGTCGAGCTCGCCGATCCGATCGAGAACATGGGCGCGCAGATGGTGAAGGAAGTCGCGACCAAGACGTCGGACAATGCCGGCGACGGCACTACGACGGCCACGGTACTCGCCCAGGCGATCTTCCGTGAAGGACTCAAGAACGTGACGGCCGGCGCGAACCCGATGGCCATCAAGCGCGGCATCGACAAGGCCGTCGCGTGCATCGTGGAAGAGCTCAAGAAGATCTCGGTTCCGACGTCGGGCAAGAAGGAAATCGCCCAGGTTGGCAGCATCTCCGCCAACAACGACAAGGAAATCGGCGACCTGATCTCGGACGCAATGGACAAGGTGGGCAAGGACGGCGTCATCACCGTTGAAGAGGCCCGTGGCCTCGAGACGACCCTGGAGACGGTGGACGGCATGCAGTTTGACCGTGGCTACCTCTCGCCCTACTTCATCACGGACGCCGAGAAGATGGAAGCCGTCCTCGAGGACTGCTACATCCTCATTCACGACAAGAAGGTGTCGTCGATGAAGGATCTCCTCCCGGTGCTCGAGAAGGTCGCACAGACCGGCAAGCCGCTGCTCATCATCGCCGAGGACGTCGAAGGCGAGGCGCTCGCGACGCTCGTGGTGAACAAGCTCCGTGGCACGCTCAAGATTTGCTCGGTGAAGGCGCCTGGCTTCGGCGATCGTCGCAAGGCGATGCTCGAAGACATCGCGACGCTCACGAAGGGCAACGTGGTCAGCGAGGAAGTGGGCTTCAAGCTTGAGAACGCCGTCCTCACCGACCTCGGCCGCGCGAAGCGGATCGTGGTGGACAAGGACAACACGACGATCATCGATGGCGCCGGCGAAGCCGACAAGATCAAGGGTCGTATCAAGGAAATCGAAGTCGCCATCGAGAAGTCGACGAGCGACTACGACAAGGAGAAGCTGCAGGAGCGCAAGGCGAAGCTCGCGGGCGGTGTGGCCGTGATCAACGTCGGCGCAGCGACCGAGAGCGAAATGAAGGAGAAGAAGGCCCGCGTCGAAGACGCACTGCACGCGACGCGCGCAGCCGTGGAAGAGGGCATCGTCCCCGGCGGCGGCGTGGCATTCATCCGCGCGCAGGGTTCGCTCAAGTCGCTCAAGCTGGCCGAAGACGAGCAGATTGGCGTCGACATCGTCCGTCGCGCGATTGAAGAGCCGATCCGGATGATCGTTTTCAACGCCGGTGGCGAAGGCTCGATCGTGGTCGAGAAGGTGCGGGCCTCGAAGGACCGCAACTTCGGCTACAACGCACTGACGGATGTGTACGAAGATCTCGTCGTGGCCGGTGTCATCGACCCGACGAAGGTGACGCGTACGGCCCTGCAGAACGCCGCGTCCATCGCGTCGCTCCTCCTCACGACTGAAGCACTGATCGTGGAGAAGAAGGAGCCGGCTTCGGCGCATCCGCCGGCTGGCGGCGGCGGTGGCATGGGCGGGATGTACTAAACATCAGAGGGTAGACAGGAGATCGTAGAGCGGGGGCGCCGAACTTCGGCGCCCCCGCTTTGCTTGTGCTGCCGACGGCCAACCGTTTCTCTAGATTGCCAACGCGAGCTGTAGTCCGCTGTATTCACCGATCGGCGCGCTCGGGGCTCGGCGCAGCGCGGCAGCGAGTGACACTTTCCGCGCTCGGTGTGTGACGGCGCGCTTGGTTGCGTTGCACGCAACCTCCGGAGTGTTGTTCACTTCGCTCAAGTGGAGCAGCAGCACCGCGCGCAGCGACGCCGTTCCGACGGCGGCAATGAACGCGAGCGTCTGGTCGTTGCTCAAGTGGCCGGTCTTGCTTGCGACGCGGTCCTTGAGGAACGGAGGGTAGGGGCCGTGCTTCAGCATCTCGGCGCAGTGGTTTGCTTCGATGCAGAGCAGGTCAACGCCCTGGAATGCCGCAACGAGCTGGTCCGACGGTTCGCCGAGGTCGTGTGCGACGCCCGCGCGCATTCCGGAGGAGCGGGAGGTGATCGCGTACGCGATAGGTTCGGCTGCGTCGTGCGAGACCGGGATCATCTCGACATCGAGCTCTCCAACCTGAATGCGCCCCTGCGCGGCCGTGGCATGCCGACGCATTTCGGCAGGAAGCCCGCGAACCGTTCCCGCGCTCGCGATCACCTGCCACTGCCAGTTCTTCACGGCCTGCCCAATGCCGCGGGTGTGATCGATGTGTTCGTGCGTCACGACAATCGCACTCACCTGGTCTGGTCGCACGCCGGCAACTGCGAGCCGCGTCTTGATTGTGCGCGGCCCCAGCCCGCAGTCCACGAGAATGCGCGTGGTGCCATCGTCCACCAGTATGGCGTTCCCGCTGCTGCCGCTCCCAAGTGCGACGATTCGCATCAGCGAGAATCCTTCGCGGCGGCCCAAGCGGCAACCAGCGTGTCGCGCATGCGGTCCGTCATCGTCACCTCTCGCCGTTGCATCACGTGCTTCGCGACGGAGAGGAACTTGTCGAGTGCGTAGGTTTCGAATGGCGCGCGGTCACCCCACGAAAAAGGCGGCACCCGTTTGTCCGGTGAATGGTCGCCGAAGACGTTTGCGCCGGCGCCGACGGTAGTGCCAGTCATGAGTCGTGTACCGATCGCCGTTTTGGCGTGATCACCGATCAGCGAACCGAGATACTGCATGCCGGTCGCCTGAACGCCGCGCGAGGTCTGCATCTGAATCGCGCCGTAGCTGTTTTTGAGATTGCTCGTCGTCGTGCCGGCGCCGAGGTTGACCCACCGGCCGAGGATCGAGTGGCCAATGAAGCCCTCGTGCGCCTTGTTCGAGTGTCCGGTCACGATACTGACACTGATCTCGCCGCAGACGCGCGAGTGCTCCCCGATGGAGCAGCACGAAATCCGTCCGCCGGCAACTTGCGCACCTGCGCCGATCACGCATGGTCCAGCGAGGCGGGTAAACGCGTGGATTCGCGCCCCCGCCTCGACCACAACGTCGCCATTCGCGGTATCCACAACGACATGCGGTTCGAAGTATGAGCCGCGGGCCGCCGCGAGCCGATGCTCGCCTATCACACTCACGTGTGCCGGTGGCGCGTCGTCACTCAAGTCGGCGAGCACTGAGGCATCCGCCGCCAGCATGTCAGGAAGCACGCGAATCGCATCCCAGCTCTCGGTCAGCCACCAACCAGCAATGTCACCGACGGTTTTCATCACGAACGCGGCCAGCCCGACGGTACCGTCGGTGTCCGCGGAGAGATCAGCACCCTGCGCCACCCGCACCGCGGCAATCGCGCCATTGTTCACGACCGCCTCGCCGGGCTTCAGCACTGGAATGAACGCATCCAGAGCCGGTGCAAACCGTGAGTTCACGAGGAGCGTGCCCCCCGCGACGGAGTGCGACACCGCTGGCGGCGAATCGAATTCCTGAAATGTCGCGAGATGCGGCGCACCGATGAACCCGGAGGCGCCGTGCCCCATCACGCGGTCCCAGCGGTGCCGGATGAGCGCCGCTCCTGCGCGCGTCTCCCCAAATGGCCGCGTGAGCGCAAAAGGCTCGGCTGCGCGCGCCTGAGCGTCGTCGTACAACACGTAACCGCTGCCGCTCACCGTGCTTTTACCGATTCAGGGAGCGTGTCGAGCAGCGCCTTGAGATCGGCGGCGCGCTCAGCCGTCGTCACCAGGGTCATGCCGTTCAGGGCAACGACCACGAGCCCTTCGACGCCATAGCATACGACCGTGGTGCCTTCCGCATGCACGACATTGTCGCGCGAGTCGCGAAAGAGTACGCGTCCCGACGGCGTGTTGCCGTTGTCGTCACGCTCGCGGACTGCCGCCAGCGCCGCCCACGTGCCAACGTCGCTCCAGCCAAACGTGCCAGGCATGACCAGCATGCGCGAGCTGCGTTCGAGTACGCCAACATCAATCGCAATCGATTTCACCGCCGCAAAGAATGCGTCCGCGTCCGTCGGATGTGCGGCCAGCGCCGGCGCCACCTCCGGGCAGTGCACCTTGACCTCATCGAGAAGGTCTCCGGCCGTCCAGGCAAAAATGCCGGAGTTCCAGAAGCAACCGGCCGCGACAAGCGCTTCGGCGCGCGCTGCATCAGGTTTTTCAATGAATCGCTTGACGCGTCGCAGTGATCCGCGCACGACGTCGCCAGGTTCGATATAGCCGAGTCCGGTGTCCGCACGCTCAGGCACAATCCCGACGGTCACGAGCGCATGTTCGGCCACGGCCGCGTCGGCCGCCGCGATCAGTGTTGCGCGATATGCGGCCACATCGTGCACGGCCCAGTCGGCGTGCACCGACAGAATCGGCGCATCGACGCCGGCACGTTGCGCAATCAGGTTCGCGGCCCACGCGAGCGCCGCAGCGGTGCCCGCCGGTCGCGGTTCCGCGATGACATTGTCGGCCGGCAGTTCGGGCGCGACGGCGCGGATCGCCGGAACCAACGATGCGTTCGTCAGCACCAGCGTATGTGCCGCATCGGCCACGGGAGCCATTCGGTCCAGCGTATCCCGTAGCATCGGCTGCGATGACACGAGCGGCAACAACTGTTTGGGGCGCTCCGGTGTGCTCAGCGGCCAGAAGCGTGAACCCACTCCGCCCGCGAGGACGACGGCCCAGCGTGCCGAACTCACGTCAGGAAACGCCCGGGGCGGTCGCGGTCAGTTCCGCGACGCGCGCAAAGAGACGCTTCGGACTGAACGGCTTCGTCAGGAAATCGTCCACATTCAGCTTGAAGGCTTCCTCACGATGCTGTTCATGCCCGCCCGCGGTCAGGATCATGCAGGGCAGGGCGGACCAACGCGCGTCGGCGCGAATCCGCGCCAGCACTTCAAGCCCGGTGAGGCCTGGCATCATCACATCGAGGAGCACCAGGGCGATATCGGGGTATTCCTCCAGAGCGCTCAACGCGGCCGGCCCGTCACTCACCAGCGTTACCCGGAATGGACCTTGCTCGAGCTTTGTCTGAATGATCCGACCGATGTGGGGCTCGTCATCGGCAACCAGTACATGGATGGTCACTGGTGCCTGTCGACAGCGTCGGTGCTAGACCAGTGCCGCGATGTTGGCGCGGTTGCGGCGGAGTTCATACAACAGCTGCCCGAGGTTCGCCGACGGCTGCACCAGCACGAGCAGTACGGCGTCTGCCGACAGGCAGCATACCACGGCCATGCCGCGCTCATGCTCGAGGATCGCCGTCTGCAGGGCGCCGAGCTGCGCGGCCGCGCCAAACTCATCGGCGAACTGCACAATCGATGGGACATGCGCCGCAATGTGTTCAGCGTCCACTTCGTCCACCGTCTGGCTGTCGATCAGGAGCCCATCACGGCCAAGGACCACCGCCGCCTCGACTCCCTCGCGCTGCCGGATGGCGCCAACAAGGTCGCGAATCGTGGGCATGCGCGCTCCCTGCAGTGAGGGTGGTGTTCGGGGTGAATCGACCGAGAAGTTGATCGAAGTGTACGCGTCATACGAATGAAGTCAAGCTTGTGATTCGCTTGAAGTTGGCTCTCCCAAAGGGTACACTACTCCTCCAGCCCATGACCACGGGCACGCCGACGAACTCGCCGGTCGCACTCAGTCTGACGAACAAGGCCATCACGCGGCTCGATGGCGGCTTTGACTTTGACATTGCGTTCGACCTGAATGCGCTTGGCAAGCCGGTCATCCTGCCCATCGGGCTTGTGGGCACCCCGATCGGCGGCGCGCACTTGGTTGGCTTGAAGCGCATGTCGGGCGTGTTCGATTCGGTGACCGAAGCCCCGAAATCCGGCTACGTATTCGATTCGACCGTTGTCGTCTCTGCCGGACAGGTCCTCGCAATTCAGGCGCAGGTGAGCATCTGCAGCTATTCGATCACCCCCTACATCTTTGCGAAAGTCGTTATTGACTCCGTGCAGATGCCCACGCGCACGCTCTTTGGCCGCACGCTCATTAACCTGAACTGCGGTTTTCGCTCGCTGGTGCCGGGCACTCCGACGTTCTAGGCTGCTCTCATGCACGACATTCGGATGGTTCGCGACGCGGCGGACGCGCTCCGCGATGGAATGCGCCGCCGCGGAAAGGCCGAGGCCTACGGTCCGCTCGTAGAGCGTGCCGTTGCGCTTGAGGCGGAGCGCCGCGCCGCGATTCAAGCCACTGAAGAGAAAAAGGCCGCGCGAAACATCGCGAGCCAGGAAGTCGCCAAACGCAAGAAAGCCGGTGAATCCGCCGATGATTTGCTCGCCAATGCGCGGGCGCTTGGCGACGAGATCGGCGCCCTCGAGCAGCGGCAAGCCGCCGCGCAGACCGAGCTTGATGAAATCCTGATGGGTCTGCCGAACGTCACCCTTCCGGACGTGCCGGAAGGCGATGAAACGGCCAATGCCGTTGTGCGCAGCTGGGGAACGCCGCGCGCCGCCGAAAGCGTGGCCCCGCATTGGGACGTCGGCGAGAAGCTCGGGCTCATCGATCTGGCGCGCGGCGCAAAGATCTCCGGCTCCGGCTTCGTCGTCTATCGTGGCGCCGGTGCTCGGCTCCAGCGCGCGCTGATCAACTTCATGCTCGACCTGCACACGTCGAAGCATGGCTACGAAGAGGCATGGGTTCCGTTGTTCGTCAATCGCGAATCGATGACGGGCACGGGCCAGCTGCCGAAGTTCGAGGAAGACATGTACGCCCTTCGCGACGACGCGCTCTTTGCGATACCGACCGCAGAAGTGCCGGTGACGAATCTGTTTCGCGACGAACTCCTCGATGGTGCGCGGTTTCCGCTGGCGATGACGGCCTACTCGTCGTGCTTCCGGCGCGAAGCGGGTGCCGCTGGCAAGGACACGCGTGGCCTGCTTCGGGTGCATCAGTTTGACAAAGTCGAGTTGGTCCGATGGGTCGCTCCTGAGGAATCAGCGGCGCAACATGAACTGCTGACAGGGCACGCTGAAGCAATCCTGCAGGCCCTCGAGCTGCCGTATCGCGTGCTGCTGCTCGCGGCCGGCGACACAGGATTTGCCAGTGCCAAGACCTACGACCTGGAAGTGTTCGCGCCGGGCATCGGTAGATGGCTCGAAGTGTCATCGTGCTCGAACTTCACCGACTTTCAGGCCCGCCGTGCCAATATCCGTTTCCGTGGCGCGCCAGCTGAAAAGCCTCGTTTCGTGCACACGCTGAACGGGTCCGCGCTCGCGCTCCCGCGCGTTGTTGCGGCCATCCTCGAACATCACCAGCGGCCGGATGGGACCGTCGCCGTGCCGGCGGCTTTGCAGCCGTACTTCGGCGCCGCGAGCATCGGATAACCGATGCGTCGAAGCGCCCCGGTTGTCCTCGTTGCACTCGGGCTGCTGGCACTCCTCGGCTCATACGTGTGGTACACACAGCGGGTCGTGCGCGAGCTTCAGCGCGAAGCGCAGCAGACCGCGAAACTCTTCTCGCGGGTGTACGGGGCCGTCTCCACGCCGACGACCGTGGGAGACGATCAGGCGCTGCTTGAAGCGCTGACGACGCTACGCGAATTCCGAGTGCCGATCATCATTACCGATTCGGCGGGGCGTCCGACGGCCGCGGGCGACCTGCCCTTTGCGTACGACACGATCGGGATCGCCACTGATGCGACGGTCCTCAGCTATGTCGCGACGCTTGACCGCGAGAACCTGCCGGTCGGCAACCCGTCGGTGAACCTTGTCCATTTCGGGAAGACGCCTCTGGTCGCCGGGCTCGAGGTTATTCCCGTCCTGCAGGCCGCCCTCGTCGCGATGCTCATCGTCATTGGGGCGCTTGTGCTACGCACACGAAGTCGCGCCGACCGTGAGCGGGTGTGGGCCGGCATGGCGCGTGAAGCGGCTCACCAACTCGGCACACCGCTTTCCAGCCTGATTGGTTGGGTTGAACTGTTGAAGGACCGGGCCGCCAACGATCCGTCGCTTGCCTCGGCATTGCCGCATATCGCCAGCGATGTAGAGCGGCTCGAGCGTGTCGCGCATCGCTTCGAACGAATCGGACGACCGCCACGGCGAGACCCGGTGGATATCGCCGATGTGGTCACGCAGGTCGCCCGCTACTATCGCGAGCGCCTGCCCACGCTCGCCAATGCCATTGCACTCGACGTGAACCGTGCCGACGGTCCGCTCACTATTCCCGGCGACCGCGTATTGCTTGAGTGGGTACTCGAGTCCCTCGTGAAGAACGCGGTTGACGCGCTCTCGGGGCAAGGCGGCGCTATTCATCTGACCGTCGAAGCCGCTGCGGGGAGTGGTGCGCGCATTCGAGTTGCTGACACCGGACCCGGCATTCCGCGCGAATTACGCGCCAAGATCTTTTCGGCGGGTTTCTCGACGAAGGAGCGCGGATGGGGGATCGGTCTCGCGCTCGCTCGCCGGATCGTTGAAGACGGACACGACGGTCGGTTGGAGTTGGCGCCGTCGGATCGGGGTGCGGTGTTCGACGTTATTTTGCCCGGATGACGATCGAAGGCACTTCTAGTACGCTCAATCCGGCGCAGCGCGAAGCAGTCGAACATGGCGAGGGTCCTCTCCTCGTTCTAGCGGGCGCGGGCTCCGGAAAGACGCGCGTGCTCACCTCGCGTATCGCGCGGCTGGTCGAACTCGGCATGGCGCGCGCCGACCAAGTGCTTGCGGTCACCTTTACAAACAAGGCCGCGAAGGAGATGCGCGAGCGCGTCGCGCGCCAACTCGGGTACGAACCGCGCGGGATGTGGCTTGGCACGTTCCACGCGATTGGCGCGAGGATCGTCCGCGCGAACGCCGCGCGCGTGGGCCGCACGCCGACGTACACAATTTATGATCAGGATGACACCCTCGGCGTCATCAAGCGGCTGATGGATCAGCACCGCATTTCCACGAAAACGTGGACGCCGCGACTGGTGTCGTCGGCCGTGTCAGAGGCGCGGAACGCGTTGGTGTCGCCCGCGGAGTACGAGGCGCTCGCGTTGACGCCGCTCGCCAAAGCTGTCGCGCCGCTCTATAAAGACTGGGACGCGGCGTTCGTGGCGGCCAACGCCGTGTCGTTCGACGACCTGCTCTGGTTGCCCGTCGCGATCCTGCAGGCAAATGCCGACGTTCGCGGCCGCTACCAGCGCCAATTCGCGCACCTGCTGGTGGATGAGTACCAGGACACCAATCGCGCGCAGTACGAGTTGATCAAGCTGCTCTCGTCCGGCGCCCAGAACGTCTGCGCCGTCGGCGACGACGATCAGGCGATCTACGGATGGCGTGGCGCTGATGTGCGCAATATTCTCGACTTTGAGCGTGACTTTCCCGCCGCGAAGGTGGTTCGACTCGAGGAGAACTATCGCTCGATCCCGCAAGTGCTCGAACTGGCGAACGTCGTGATTCAGGAGAACCGCGGCCGTCGCGGGAAAACGCTGCGGGCCACACGGCCGGATGGCGAGCAGGTCGTACTGATTGGCGCTGCAGATGACCGCGACGAGGCCGAAGCGATTCTCGAAGAAGTCGAGCAACGCCGTGGGCGTGGCGACATCGCGCTCGGAGATGTGGCGATCCTCTATCGGACCAACGCGCAGAGCCGGACGTTCGAAGAGGCCCTGCGTCGCCGCGGCATGTCGTATCGGCTCATCGGTGCCGTACGATTCTACGATCGACGCGAAGTCAAAGACCTGCTCGCCTGGTTGCGGTTGATTGCGAATCCGGCGGACGTGGAAGCGTTCACCCGAGCGATCGCGTCGCCGCGCCGTGGGGTCGGTGACGCGACGGTCGAGCTGCTGGTCGCGGCTGCGCGCGAGGCAGGCGTTCCGATCCTTGAGGCCTGCGTAAACGCCGCGATTGTGGCCCCGGCGCGCCCGGCCACGCGCACGGCACTGGCGGCGTTCGTGGACATCGTGCACCGCATGCAGGAACTCGCGGCGGACTCCACGGTCGATCGGTTGCTCACCGCGCTGATCACCACGATCGGCTATGTCGAATCGCTGAAAGCCGAGCCCGACGCCGACGACCGGATCCAGAACATCGGTGAAATGATTCGCGGCGCAACGGAAGCCGTCATTGATGAAGGCGGGGAAGTGGGGCTCCGTCCGCTCGATCGCTTCCTGCAGCAGGCGACCCTGGTGGCCGGCATCGATCAAATGGGCCCCGATGCCGATGTCATCACGATGATGACGCTGCACACGGCGAAGGGGCTGGAGTTTCCAATGGTCGTGATTGCCGGACTTGAAGATGGACTCTTCCCCCTGAGCCGGTCGTTCGACGATCCCGAGCAACTCGAAGAAGAGCGCCGCCTCTTCTACGTCGGAATCACCCGAGCGGAACGCACGCTGATTCTGACGTGGGCGCGCAGCCGCCGACGGAATGGTGAACTGATCTCGTCGCGTCTGTCGAGTTTTGTCACGCCCGCCGCTGAGAAACTCCTCGCCGTGCGTCAAACCGCTCGCCTACGATCCACGGCGCAGTCGCTTGGGAGCCAGCGCGGGCTTGGGAAGCGCGACGATTGGGATGACGACTCGTTTGGCTCGAATCTCCCCCAGTGGCGGCCGAGTCCGCGGCGCGAACATGCCGTTGAGGTTGAAGACGCATCGCAGGACATTCCATCATTCGCGAAGGGCGAGCGCGTAAGTCACAAGCGGTTCGGCGGTGGAGTCATCGAGGCGCTGAGCGGAACTGGCCGCGATGCCAAGGTGACTGTGCGATTCGACGATGAGGCAATCGGAACCAAGAAACTGGTGGTCGCATTCGCCGGCCTGGAACGAGGGTTTGACTGATGGCGGTTTCGAAGGACGACGTGCGTCGTATCGCGGCCCTTGCGCGTATTGGCCTGCCTGAGGACCGCGTCGAGGCGCTCGTCGCCGAACTGAGTGGCATCCTGGGTCACATGGATGTCCTGGCGAAGGTGGACACCTCCGCGCTGCAGGACGCCGAGTCCTTCGGCATGCCGCTCGCGCCTGACGAGCCCCCTGCAGTGCACCTCAACAGGTCGCGCGAGGAATTCGCGCCGCAGACACGCGACGGATTCTTCCTCGTGCCGCGGCTCTCAACGCACGAAGACGGCGAAGGCTCCGCATGACGGCCACGCTGCTCGCAGGCACGTCAGCGGGAATCGTTGCCGCGGTGCAGTCCGGCACGGCCTCACCGGAGTCCATGGTCGCGGCGGCGTTCGCGCGAATGCGAGTGGCGGATGCTGGAGCGTCGGGACTGAACGTATTCGTGTCGAGCGACGAAACGGCGAGCGGACGTGCAGCGGAGCACGCGCCGCGGACCGGCCCGCTCGCCGGCGTGCCTGTCGCGCTGAAAGACAATATCGCGACGCCATTTCTCACGACCAGTTGTGGCTCGCGCGTGTTGGAAGGTTACGTCAGTCCGTTCGAAGCCACGGCCGCGCGCAAGCTGCGCGAAGCCGGTGCGGTGCTCATCGGAAAGACGACGATGGACGAGTTCGCGATGGGATCGAGCACCGAGCACAGTGCCTTCGGTCCGGCGCGGAATCCGCTCGATCGCGCGCGGGTGCCCGGCGGCAGTTCCGGCGGCTCGGCCGTTGCGGTCGCCGCCGGGATCTGCCCGATTGCGCTTGGATCGGAGACCGGCGGATCGGTTCGCCAGCCCGCTGCCTTCTGTGGAATCGTCGGCGTGAAGCCCACGTACGGCCGCGTCAGTCGGTTTGGTCTGGTCGCGTTCGCCTCGTCGCTCGACAACATCGGGGTCTTCGGACGGACCGTGGATGACGCGGCGCTCGCAATGGAAGTCATCTCCGGCGACGACACGCGGAACGATGCGACGTCGGCGCCGTCGTCGCAGGTGGCTCCAGCGCTTCGGTCGCAGCAGGCAGACTTGCAAGGAGTGGTCATCGGCAAGCCGCGTGAGTATTTCCCTCCGACGCTCGATGCCAGTATGCGAGAGCGCGCGGAGCGCGGACTCGAAGCGCTGCGCGCTCGCGGCGCAGAAATCCGCGACGTCTCGCTACCGCACACCACGCTCGCCGTGCCGGCGTACTACATCATCGCGCCTGCTGAATGTTCTGCGAACCTCGCCCGCTTCGATGGGGCGCGATACGGTCTCCGCATTGAAGGCGATGGATTGCGTGCCATGTACGAGGCGACGCGGTCCAGCGGGTTTGGTGCTGAAGTGACGCGTCGGGTGCTGCTGGGCACGTACGTGCTCTCCGCCGGGTACTACGATGCCTATTACCGAAAGGCGATGCAGGTACGGCAGTTGATTCGCCAGGACTTTGACCGGGTGTTTGCGACGGGCGTGCATGCGTTGTTCACGCTGACGACACCGACGCCTGCCTTCAAATTCGGCGAGTTGTCCGATCCGTATGCGATGTACATGAGCGACATTTTCACGGTCACGGCAAATCTGGCTGAAGTGCCCGCAATGTCGGTGCCCATTGGCCGCGTGAACAATCTGCCAGTCGGCGGACAGGTCATCGCGCCCAAATTTTCCGAGGCCACGATGTTCCGCGTTTCCTACGCACTCGAGGCCGAACTCGGCGCGGCGGCACACCGATGAGCCACGATCGCTATGAAATGGTGGTCGGGCTCGAGGTGCATGTGCAGCTCCGCACGCGAACCAAGGCGTTCTGCCGCTGTGCCACATCGTTCGGTGACGCGCCCAACCAGAACACGTGTCCGGTGTGTCTCGCCCTGCCCGGCGCACTGCCGGTGCTGAATAGCCGCGCCGTGGAATACGCCACGCGTGCCGGGCTTTCGCTCGGGTGCGCGATTCGCGAGCGCTCGGTGTTTGCGCGCAAGAACTATTTCTACCCCGATTTGCCGAAGGGCTACCAGATCTCGCAGTTCGACAAGCCGCTCGCCGAGCACGGATCGGTTGCGCTCGGTGATGGTCGTACGATTGGCATCACTCGGATGCATATGGAAGAGGACGCCGGCAAGTCGGTGCACGATCGGTTCGCGGGGGTCACGGCAATCGATCTCAACCGTGCGGGAACGCCGCTTGTCGAGATTGTGAGTGAGCCGGAAATTCGCTCGAGCAGGGAAGCCGGCGCTTACCTGAAGGCGGTTCGGGAGATTCTGGTCTACGCGGATGTCTCGGATTGCTCAATGGAGGAAGGAAGCCTTCGTGTCGACGCGAATGTCAGCGCGCGCCTCCACGGCGAAACGGCGCTGCGCACGCGCACCGAAATCAAGAACCTCAACTCGTTCTCGAACGTTGAACGCGCGCTGGAGATTGAATTCGCGCGCCACTGCGCCGTGCACGATGCGGGCGGCAACGTGCGCCAGGAAACGATGCTGTTCGACGCCAATAGAAATGAGGTCCGTTCGGCCCGGTCCAAGGAGGAGAGTCACGACTACCGATATTTCCCGGATCCGGATCTCCCTCCGCTCGTGCTCACGGCCCAGTACATCGACGACATCCGGAACGCGCTGCCGGAATTTCCCGCAGCGCGCCGAGTTCGTTTTATGCGCGCCTTTGGCATTACCGCGACCGAAGCAGAAGTTCTCACGGCCGATCGCGATATCTGCTCGTACTACGAAACGGTCGCGACCGCGTCGAACGATGGAAAGGTGGCTGCCCACTGGGTCATGGGCGAGGTGCTCGCCGCCTGCAACGACGGCGCCATGGTGGCCTCTGCGATTCCGGTCGCACCGCAGGCATTGGCGGAACTCATCGGCCTCGTCAGCGCCGGCACGCTCAGTAACAGCGCGGCGAAAACGGTGTTCGCGATGTTAGCCAAGGAAGGCGGATCGGCCCGTACGATCGCCGAGCGCGACGGCCTGCTTCAGATTGGCGACGACGGTGCGCTTCGTGCCTGGGTGGACGAGGTGTTCCGGGAGAACCCGGACGAGGCGACGCGCTTCTCCGGCGGCGAACGCAAGCTGCAGGGGGTGCTCGTCGGACTTGTCATGAAGAAGTCGAAAGGCAGCGCCGACCCCAAGAAAGTCAGTCAGCTGATCGGGGAACGCGCCGGCAAATAGAGCGGTTCGGGTAGCGACGACGCATAAGAGA
The DNA here is from genome assembly GCA_026387935.1 of Gemmatimonadota bacterium. Lineage (GTDB taxonomy): Bacteria > Gemmatimonadota > Gemmatimonadetes > Gemmatimonadales > Gemmatimonadaceae > Fen-1231. The sequence goes on from JAPLKU010000012.1 coordinate 177,140, forward strand.
GCTGCGTCGCACGGAGGCCAAACTCTCGCGCGCCGACTTCGATCGCTGCGATGGGCCCGCCGGCTTTGACGGCGGCCGTGCGGATCTGCTTCGCTGCCCGCAACGCCTTTTCTCCGGACGGATCGTACGTGTACGCGACCGAGCCGGAGTCGCGAACCAGCAGGTCCATCACATAGTCGTACGACCGCGCGAGGTGTGCCCCCACCACCGCCTCAGCCAGGTCCCAACGGCTGTTGGCGGCCACGAGCGCGAACACGCGCTGCCACCCCGTGTTGTCGGTCGCGTGCACCATCCCGCGGAAAATCCGGCGGTTCGTTGCCGTCGAGAAAATCGTCGGGCTCAACACGCGGTCGAGGTGCGCGTCACTCGCCGAATGGTCGCGCTGAATGACTTCAACGGCGCGCCGCGGAAATCGCGCTGAGAGGTGTGTCTCGAAGCGGCTCTCCCAATAGCTGTGCCCAATCGCCGTCGTGGACGAGGTCACCGCAAGTTGGTGCGGTACGAAGTAGTTGTGCGCGACAACATCGGCCGCGAGGTGCGAGAGGTACCCCCACGAGAAGGCTTGAAGCCGCTCATCCCGCGCACCGCCCAGGATCTCAAACCCGACCGCCCATGAGTGGCAGTGCCGCCCGAACCGCGCGTACTTCTTGGCGATGCTCGTGTCGGCCGCAATGGAGCCGTAGAGAAAATCCCAGGGGTGCTCCTGCAGCAGCGCCGCGATCGCCGCCGGCAGGAGAGCGGTGCTCCGGAGCACCGCCTCACCCAGCAGGATGTGCGTGCCAGGCGTCCAGGCGAACGCGTCCGTCGGAAGCAGGGCGAGCAAAAGGGCAGCGGCGATCGCGCAACGAAGGATCACCCGTCAATGCTGATCTTCGGTTCAACCGGGGTCAAGCAACTTGCCCCAAGCACGCATGCGCCATCATCCTTCGGAATCTCTGCAGAATCCCCAACCCAAGCGCCCTGCGCCGTGCCCAGTCTTCAGTTCATCGTCGAAGGAAGCCGTCCCCTCTCGGGATCGATTCGTCCGAGCGGAAACAAGAACGCCGCGTTGCCGATTGTCGCCGCAGCGCTGCTCACCGATCAGCCGGTTACGCTGGAGAACGTTCCACGTATTCGCGATCTCGAGACGCTTGTCGAGCTCGTCCGCACCACCGGCGCGTCTGCCGACTGGAGTGGCCGGAACACCCTCCACATCCATGCCAAGACGCTCAAGAAGGGCGCGCTTGACCCAGCGATGTGCGCGCGGATTCGGGCGTCCATTCTGCTTGCCGCGCCGTTGCTTGCGCGCTGCGGCGAAGTCGAGCTGACCCCGCCGGGCGGTGATGTCATCGGCCGCCGCCGGCTCGACACGCACTTTCTTGCCCTCGAGCAACTCGGCGCTTCGCACGACTTCACCGATCGAATTCGGTTTACGACCAAGGGCCTCAAGGGCGCCGACGTGTTCCTCGATGAGCCAAGCGTGACCGGCACCGAGAACGCCGTCATGGCCGCCGTCGCGGCGAAGGGGACCTCGGTCCTCCGCAACGTCGCGTGTGAACCCCATGTCCAGGATCTCTGCCGTTTCCTCGTCGCCCTCGGCGCAAAGATCTCCGGGATCGGTACCAACGAACTCACGATTCAAGGCGGCGCTGCGCTCGGCAGCGCCACGCACGCCATCGGCCCAGATCACATCGAAGTCGGGTCGTTCATCGGTCTCGCGGCCGTCACGAAGTCGGAAATCCGCATTGAGGATGCCGGTGTCGAACACCTGCGCTCGGTTCGCATGGGATTTGAGCGACTCGGCGTCACCACCATCGTCGATGGGACGGCGCTTGTCGTTCCCGCGAAGCAGTCGCTCGAAATCCAGAGTGACCTCGGTGGGCACGTCCCCAAGCTCGAGGACCAGCCCTGGCCGGCATTCCCGGCCGACGTCATGTCAATCGCCATCGTAACGGCCACGCAGTGTAACGGGCTCATCCTCATGCACGAGAAGATGTTCGAGTCGCGCATGTTCTTTGTTGACAAGCTCGTATCAATGGGCGCGCGCATCGTGCTCTGCGATCCGCATCGCGCGCTCGTCTCCGGGCCATCGCAACTGCGCGGTGCCACCGTCGAGTCGCCCGATATCCGCGCCGGCATGGCGATGCTGATCGCCGCGCTCTGCGCGAAGGGCACGAGTACAATCAACAACGTTGGGCAGATCGAGCGCGGCTACGAGCGCATTCACGAGCGGCTCGGCGCACTCGGCGCGAACATTCGTCGTGTCGAGGACGGACAAGGGTGAACCAGCCGGCTGGGCTGGGAGCGAGTCCCACCCTGGAACCTGTGGCCGAATTGGAGTCGATCGGCGTCACGGCGTTCACGACGACGCGCGCCCATGGGGATTTTTCGCTTGCCGTCCCCGACACCACGGAGGCCAACTCGCGGCGCTGGACTGAGCTCCAACGGTCCTTGGCTCCCACCGCAGCCGGTCTGATCAGCGCGCTGCAGGTGCACGGCGTGAGGATCGCCGAGCATTTGCAGCCGTTGGCCGGCTGGACTCGAATCGAAGGCGTCGATGCCCATGTGGTGCGGGCGCCGGCGTCTGCGGCGGCGGTCACGGTTGCGGACTGTGTCCCGGCGTTCGTCGCGCATCCATCAGGGAGCGTGGCGATGGTCCATGCCGGATGGCGTGGAACGGCTGCGCGAATCCTCGAGCAGGTGGTGGCGCGATTCGCTGAGCTGGGCCTGCCCGGCGGAGAACTGCACGTGCACCTCGGACCGGCGATCTGTGGACGCTGCTACGAAGTCGGGCCCGACGTGTACGAGCAGTTGACCGGTTGGCAGACCACGCGTAACCGACACGTCGACCTTCGCGCGCTCTTGGCCGAACAAGCGAAGGCCGCAGGAGTCCGTCGTGTTTCCGTCAGCGTGTATTGCACGCGGTGCGACAATGACCGGTTCTACTCGCACCGAGCCGGGGATGCAGGGCGCCAGATTTCGGTTATTGCGTCTGGCGTACCGACCTGACCGGTCAGAGTTTATTTGGCTTGACGGGGCTCAGCCCGGCCCGTATTATTGAAAGGTCCGGCGGTACCAAGAACGCTGGCGGGATGTGGGGGAAGTTGCCCCACATTTTTTTGTCTCCGAAAAAACGCAGAATCAACGTGAATAGCAGTTTGCAAGTCGTTGTAGAGAAAGAACTTGACGCCATCGGATTCGATCTGGTGGACCTCAGGATCGGCGGGAGCAAGTCTCGGCCGGTGCTGGACGTCCGGATTGACCGGAGGGATGGCGAAAAGGTACAGGTCGGTGATTGTGCGCGAGCCTCGCGCGCGATTGAGGCGAATCTCGACACGAACCCTGGTCTCATCGACGGGCGGTACGTGTTGGAAGTGTCGTCGCCGGGGCTCGAACGTCCACTGAGGACCTTGAAGGATTGGACGCGGTTCGTTGGGCGTCGCGCCACGTTGAAGAGTGCGCGATTCGCGGCGGTCGGCGGACACGTTGAAGTGGAAATCGTCTCGACGAACGAACGCGATGACGATCCGAAAGTGATGGTGCGGGACCAACAAGGCACAGAACACGAGTTGGCGTTGGCGGAAATCGAGCAGGCCCGCCTCGCCGTTCATTGGCAAACCTGAGGCGTTCCTCGATGGCCGGTTCAGCGGAAATCCTGACAGCGATTCGCGAGCTCGCGAACTTGAAACAGATCGAACGCGGGGAGCTCACTGAGCTTCTCCGCGACGGTATTCATGCGGCGCTCGCAAAAAAGCATGGTCCCACAGTGCAGGCCGAAGTCACGGTCGAGGAGGATCGCGGTGAAATCCGCATCGTCCTGCTCAAGACGGTGGTTGACACCGTCGTCGAAGACCCGGCCGCGCAGATTACGCTCGAGGAAGCGCGCTACGAGGACCCGGAGTACGAAGTCGGCGACGTGATGGAAATCCCGGTCGACTTCGCCGAGTTCGGGCGGTCCGCGGTACAGGCGGCCAAACAGCGCATCATTCAGCGTGTCCGTGAAGGCGAGCGCACGAAAATCCGTGACGAGTTCGCGGGCCGCGTGGGTGACCTCCTCTCGGGCGAAATCCAGCAGATCGAGCGCGGCAAGATTGTCGTCATGCTCAACAAGTTCCGCGAAGCCGAAGCGGTCATCCCGTATCGCGAACAGAATCACCGCGAGTCGTACAAGCAGGGTGAACCGATTCGCGCCGTGCTCAAGAAGATCGAAGAAACGCCCAAGGGACCACGTCTCGTGCTCTCGCGCGGCGACGCGTTGTTCGTGAAGGCCCTCTTCCGCCTTGAAGTGCCGGAACTACAGCAGGGCATCGTTGAAATCCGTGCGGCCGCCCGCGAAGTGGGCAGCCGCACGAAGATCGCGGTGTTCTCGCGCGACGAAGCGATTGATCCGGTCGGCGCGTGTGTTGGCGTAAAGGGTTCGCGCGTGCAGACGGTCGTGCAGGAACTTGGCGGAGAGCGCATCGATATCGTGCCCTGGTCGTCGGATCCGGAACGTTTCGCACGGCTGGCGCTCGCGCCGGCCAAAGTGGCCCGAGTCTTCAGTGACGCCGCGACCAAGACGATTCAGGCGATCGTGGACGAAGACCAACTCTCGCTGGCCATCGGCCGCAACGGACAAAACGTACGGCTCGCGTCAGAACTGACCGAATGGAAGATCGACCTGTACTCGAGTCGGGAATGGCTTGAGCGCGGCGGTGAAGTCCCGCTCTTTCAGCCGCTGCCGGAAGAGGAAAGCGTCGAAGCTGATCAGGGTGGCGGTGACGTCAAGCTCGGCGATCTCGAGGGACTGCCGCCGGCAACGGTGGCGGTGCTTGAGGCAGGCGGATATCGCACGCTCAACGACATCATCGATCTCGAAAAGGAAGACTTCATCCGGCTTCCGGGTATCGCGCCGGAAGAGGCGGATCGCATTATGAAGATGATCAACGAACTGACCGACGACGGCGCGGACGCCGCCGCTCAGGCCGCCGCTCAAGTCGAAGGCGCAGCTGAAGGCACGGAGCAGGGTGCCTGATTCGCAGGACGTCGCCGCCGGTGCATTGACCGCGGCGCAGTGGAAGAAGGTGTCGGCGTTGTTGGGGCTTGGAGTCCGTGCCCGCACTGCAGTGGTGGGCGTTGAGCTCGTACGGGGCGCAGCGCAGAAGGGCACGGTGGCACTCGCGGTCGTAGCGGACGATGCGTCCGTGAACAGCCTCGACAAAGTGGTGCCGATGCTCAGGGCAAAAAGGATCGCGATGGTGAATGGCGTGACGGCGCAGCAACTGGGCGCCGCGGTCGGACGGGAAACCACGGCGGTCGTCGCAGTGGTGGACGAAGCGCTGGCACGCGGCATTCGCGGGGCACTCGCCTCGTCGGCCTCGTGACAGCACAACGGAGGATGGGGTGTCAACAAAGCTTCGCGTAACGGATCTGGCATCTGAATTCGGCATCTCGAGCGAGGACGTCGTGGCTATGCTGCGATCACTTGAGGTGGTCGTGCGCAGCCACATCACCCCGCTAACGGATGAACAGGTGGCGCGCGCCCGGACACGCTGGGAGCGCGAGAAGCGCACCCGCGCCGCCGCTTCGGCCACGCCGGCAGCTGCTCCAGCGCGCCGACGCCGTACGACTGGCGCAGAACCGGCCGCCGCTGCAGAACCGACAGCCGCTACAGAACTGTCAGCCGCTGCTGAACCGGCAGTCGCTGCCGATCCGTCACTGAAGGTGGTCACGGCAACGGCGAAGGCCGCGGATCCAGCCAAGCCCGCTGCGAAGACAAAGAGCGCCAAGGCCAAGGCCGTCGTCGAAGTGCCGCTGGCCCTGGAAGCCGATGCGAAGGCCGCAGCGACAACGCGCCGCCGAAAGGCCGCGCCGGTGCCGATTGAAGTGGCCCCTGAACCGATTGCCGCGCCTGTCGCCGCGCCTGTATCGGTATCGCCGGTCGCGGCGCCTGTCTCGGTATCGCCGGTCGCCGCGCCTGTTTCAGTGCCGCGCGCCGCTGCACCCGAAGTACCGGCGCCAGTCGCCGCGCCGATCTCGGTATCGCCGGTCGCCGTTGCTCCACCGAGTGCTCCACCGGTCGATCCGCCAGCTCGCCAGGCACCGCCGCCGATGCAGCAGACATTCTCGTCGGCACCTTCCGCATTGTCGCGTCCGCGTCCGCGCCCAGTCGTGCCGGGTGCGCCACGTCAGCGTCCTCAGAGCGGTGGCAACCTGCCGTTCCCGCCACGCCCAATTGCGTCGGCGTCGCCCGGCGTGCCGGGTGGTGGCGCCCGTCGCGACGATCGAAGTGGCTCGGGTCGTAGTGGCCCGCCCGGCCCCATCAGCGGACCGATGCCCTCCAGCGGAGCCCGTCGCCGCAAGGGCAAGCGCGGTGCGGTGGATCAGGAAGCCGTATCGGCAAACATCTTCCGGACGATGAAGCAGATGACGGGTGGACCGGCCAAGCGCCGCCGCCTTGATGAAGTCGATCGTGACGAGCTCGATGCGATTCGCGCCGCCGCGGCAGAAGTGGAGAAGAAACTCGTCCGCGTGAATGAGTTCATCACCGTCAGCGAACTCGCGGGCATCTTGAAGATTCCCGCGACGCAGATCGTCAGCTTCGCGTTCAAGCATCTCGGTCTGATGGTCACGATCAATCAGCGCCTCGACTTTGACCAGATCGAACTGATCGCGTCGGAGTTCGGCTACAACGCCGTACGCGAGCAGGAATACGCGGCGTCGGTTGAAGAAGCGCCTGTCGATCTTCCGGAGACGCTGAAGTCGCGTCCGCCGGTGGTCACGATCATGGGCCACGTCGACCACGGCAAGACGTCACTCCTCGACTACATCCGCAAGGCGAATGTGGTCGCGGGCGAAGCCGGCGGTATCACGCAGCACATCGGCGCGTATCACGTCACGACGGAAAGTGGTAAGCAAGTCACCTTTCTCGACACGCCGGGCCACGAAGCCTTCACGGCCATGCGCGCCCGCGGAGCACAGGTCACAGATATTGTCGTCCTTGTTGTCGCGGCCGATGACTCCGTCATGCCGCAAACGATCGAGGCGATCTCGCACGCCAAGAATGCGGGCGTGCCGATCATCCTCGCCATCAACAAGATTGACCTTCCCGCGGCGAACGCGATGAAGGTGAAGCAGGAGCTGCTCCAGCACGGCGTCGTGCTCGAAGAGTTCGGCGGCCAGACGCTGCATTCGGAAATCAGCGCGAAGAAGGGAACGAACGTCAGCACGCTGCTCGACCAGATTCTACTGCAGGCCGAAATCCTCGACCTCAAGGCCAATCCGGACCGCAAGGCTACGGGCGCTGTCGTCGAAGCGCAGCTCGACGCCGGCAAGGGGCCCGTCGCGACCGTGCTCGTCGAGAATGGTACGCTGCATGTCGGTGACGATTTTATCTGCGGTCTCTTCGCGGGTCGCGTGCGCGCGCTCCTCGACGAACGCGGAAAGGCCGTGAAAGACGCGGGGCCGGCGGTGCCGGTGCAGGTCCTCGGCATGAGCGGAGTGCCAATGGCCGGCGATCAGTTCCTCGTCGTTGAAGACTCGATGAAGGCGCGCGAAATCGCGCAGACGCGCGAGCGTCTGGACCGCGAGGCCAAGAGCCGGCGCACCGCGAAAGGTGCGGTGTCGCTCGAAGACTTCATGGCGCACGCGGCAAGCGGCGAACGTCGCACGCTCAAGCTCGTCATCAAGGCAGACCAGGGCGGTCCGGCGGAAGCGCTGGCCGACGCGCTGGCGGCACTCTCCACCAGCGAAGTCGCAGTCGAAGTGCTGCAGCGCGCCGTTGGCGCCATCACCGAAGGCGACATCCTGCTCGCCAAGGCATCCGGCGCGATCATTATTGGCTTCCACGTGCGCCCGGATAACAAGGCGCGCTCGGCGGCGGATCGTGAGGGCGTCGACGTTCGCCTCTATAAGATCATCTACGAGGCGGTCGCCGATGTGCGCGCGGCGCTCGAAGGCATGCTGCGCCCGGAAGAGAAGGAAATCATCCTCGGCGAAGCAGAAGTTCGTGAAGTGTTCAAGGTGTCGAAGATTGGCACCATTGCCGGCTGCCACGTGCGCAGCGGCAACATCAACCGGCAGGGCCGCATTCGCGTCATTCGCGACGGCAAGGAAGTCTACGAGGGCGCGATCGCGTCGCTTCGCCGCTTCAAGGACGACGTCAAGGACGTGAAGGACGGCTTCGAATGCGGTATCGGTGTTGAGAACTTCAACGACCTGAAAGTCGGTGACATGCTCGAGTGCTACAAGAAGGAAAGTGTGGCGCGCACCCTTCAGTCGGCCACAGCCAGCTGATCGGAGCGTGCAAGGGTTCCCATGCCGCCGCGTGACACGAGGCGCCCCGACCGCGTAGCTGAAGCGGTACGCGAGGAAATCGCGACCATCCTGACGGAAGGGGTGAAGGATCCGCGTGTCACCGGGTTTATCACCGTGACCGCCGTCGAGATGACGCGCGACCTGGCCGAAGCGGTGGTCTTTGTCAGTATCTACGCCGAGGAACCGGCGCGCAGCACCACGCTCGAGGGCCTCCAGTCCGTCGGCACCATGATGCGTTCGCGGATCGGCCGGGCGCTGCGCTTGCGTCTCGCACCGCGTCTCACCTTCAAAATCGACGAAAGCGTGGCGCGCGCCGCCCGTATTGAGGCGCTGCTCAGCAGTGTCCGGCCGGTCGATGCACCGGCGCCCAATAGCGGAAAGACTCCTGGCGCCGCCGCCGATTGACGGCCTGCTACTCGTCGATAAACCGGCGGGTATCTCGTCACACGATGTGGTCTCCGTCGCCCGGCGTGCGCTCGGCGAAAAACGGATTGGACATGCGGGCACGCTTGATCCTTTTGCCACCGGCCTGCTCGTCTTACTCGTGGGCCGAGCGACGCGATTGCTCCAGCATCTGCCGCACGAACCCAAACGCTACGACGCCATCGTACGCTTCGGCTTTGAAACCGAAACGGAAGACCTCGGCGGTGCCGTGAGTCGCGAGGCTCCGCTGCCGACCGTCGAGTCGCTGGAACTGGCGCGCGGTCCGCTCGTCGGTGATATCGAGCAGGTGCCGCCCGCCTACTCCGCCAAGCGTGTGGATGGCTCGCGCGCGTACAAACTCGCGCGACAGGGAATCGCACCAGTGCTGGCCCCAAGTCGGGTGCACATCAACTCGATTGACCTCAGCGATTTTGATTGCGATGCGGCTGGCGCCGTGGTGCGCTGCCGCATGCGGGTGGCCTGTGGTGGTGGCACTTACGTGCGCTCGCTTGCACGCGATCTGGCGCGCGCGGCCGGGAGCGCCGCTCACCTGGAGTCGCTTCGCCGAACTGAGTCAGGCCCATTCTCCGTGGCAAACGCCGTGAGTGTGGAAGCGCTCAAGGCCGGGGCAAAAGCGCTGCGTCCACCGGTTGATGCGCTCCCAGGGTATTCCCGCCAACACCTGACCTCCGACGAGGTGGCCCGCATCGTCCGCGGCATTGATGTTGCCGCATCCGTGCCGGGGGCCTACGCGGCCCTCCTTGGCGGCGACCTCGGATCCGAGGCGCTCGTGGCGTTTGCGGAGCGCCGCACGTCGGAACTGGGTGAACGGTGGCAGCCGCGCGTCGTCATGCATGAAGCCTGACACCGCAACGGCCCGCCCGAGCATCGTGACCGTCGGAACGTTCGACGGTGTGCACCGCGGCCATCGGCTGGTCCTCGATCGACTCGCCGAGGCCGCACGGAAGCGGGATCTTCGCGCGATCCTCGTGACCTTTGAGCCGCATCCGTTGACGGTGGTCAATCCGCCGTCGGCGCCGCGGCTGCTCAGCGCCGGTGATGAAAAAACGGAATCGCTCGCGGCAACGGGCCTCGACGAAGTGGCGGTCGTCCCGTTCACCACGGCGCTGGCTTCGTACAAAGCCGAGCAGTTCGTCGACCTGGTCTTGATCAAACGATTTGGCATGCGGGAGCTGTTCATAGGGCATGACCATGGGTTTGGCCGCGGGCGCTCGGGAAGTGCTGCGATGCTCGCACAGCTCGGATCGATCCGCGGTTTTGGTGTTCACGTTGTTCCGCCCGTTGATGGACGGGATGGAAACCCCGTTTCCTCCACAGCCATCCGCCGCGCGATCTCCGATGGCGACCTCGCTCGCGCCGCGGATGGCCTGGGCCGACCGTATTCGATCTCAGGACGGGTCATTCACGGCGATTCACGCGGGGCGGACCTTGGTTTTCGAACGGTGAACCTTGGCGAACCCGCCGCCGAAAAGCTGCTTCCGCCGGACGGCGTCTACGCGGTCGCCGCGCAGACCCCCACGGGCCGGTTTGGTGGCATGATGAACCTTGGTGGTCGTCCAACCTTCGGCGACGAGCGCCGGACCATCGAAGCGCACCTCTTTGATGCGCATGGGAACTGGTACGGCAGCCGAGTTCGGCTTGATGTCATCGCCCGGATACGGGATATCCAGCGATTTTCAGGCCCCGAGGAGCTGACCCGCCAGCTTCGCCGCGACGAAGAGTCAGCACGGATCATCCTGGCCCGAAACCGGGCCGGTCTCTGACCGCAGGCAAAGCGTTGTCAGGCCACAAGATCGCTTGACCCGAGCCTGCGCAAACGGCTAGACTTATTGTTTGCCCTCAACTGACCCTTTTTCGCGTCTGACAGCATGTCAAACCTGAAGTACCGCATTGCGCTGATCATCGGGCTCGTGGCGCTCTCGATTGGCGCACTCGTCCCGCGCACCGTCATCGAGCGCGTTAAGCGATCTGACGGTTCCATCGGCTTCGACACCGTGAAGCGCGTGCCGCTCAAGCGCGGCCTCGACCTTCAGGGTGGCATGCACTTGACGCTCGAGCCTGACGAGTCCAAGGCCGTCATCACCGACAAAGCGGGCGCAATTGACCGCGCCCTCAAAGTCGTGCGCACGCGCATCGACGAGTTCGGCGTTGCCGAGCCGGTTGTGCAGAGGGTCGGCAATGACCGCATCGTGGTCGAACTCCCCGGCATCGACGATCCGGAGCGCGCCGCGCAGGTCGTGCAGAAGTCGGCCTTCCTCAAGTTCCAGATCACAGACAAGACGCAATCGTTTGAACGCGTGATTCCGCGCCTCAACTCGATCGTGAAGGAAAAGAAGCTCGGCGTGGCCGCGCCAGATGTGCGTGGCGATAGCGCGAAAAAGCCGGGCCTCACCTCGCTGTTCGCGGGCAAGGACACGTCCAAGAAGGCCGATACGGCTGCGACGTCCACCGATGGGCCGTTCACGCGACACCTGCAGGCGAGCGGCGTCCCCGGAATGTTCTACGTCCCGACGACCGCACAGGCCGAGATCGACAGTTACCTGCAGAGCGCGGATATCATCGCGGCGCTGCCCCCCGGCAAGGATGTGCGTTGGGGCGCTGACTCGATTCCAAACGCCGGAAAGGCCGTTCGCGCCCTCTACGTGCTCGACTCGCGGCCGATCATCACGGGCGAATACCTCACGGACGCCAAACCGAATCAGGTGCCGATTGAAGGCACCGTCGTGGAGTTTCAGCTCAACAACGAAGGTGGTCGCCGCTTCAAGAACGAGACCGGCAAACATGTGAAGGACTACATGGCCATCGTGCTTGACGATCGCGTCATGAGCGCGCCGATCATCCAGAGCGCCATCAGCACGCGCGGACAGATCACGATGGGTGGCGGAAGTCTCCAGGCCGCCAGCGACCTTGCCCTCGTGCTGCGCGCTGGCGCGCTGCCAGTGCCACTGCGGATTGCGGAAGTGCGTAACATCGGCGCCAGCCTTGGTGAAGATTCCATTCGCCAGGGCATGCTGGCCGGTGTCCTCGCCGTCGCGCTGATCATCGCTATTCTGTTGGTCTACTACCGATTCTCGGGATTCCTCGCCGTCTGCGGCCTGCTCCTCTACGTGCTTTACACGCTCGCGGCGCTCGCCGGATTCGGCGCGGTCCTGACGCTTCCCGGTATCGCTGGTTTTATTCTATCGATCGGCATCGCGGTGGACGCCAACGTGCTGATCTTCGAGCGAATTCGAGAAGAAATCGTGCATGGAAAGACCGTGCGGACGGCCATCGAAGAAGGCTTCCGTCACGCCATGCCCGCCATTGTTGATACCAGCGTGTCCACGGCGCTTACCGCCGCGGTGCTTTACCAGTACGGCACGGGGCCGGTGAAAGGCTTTGCCGTCACGCTCCTCGCGGGTATCACGGCATCGCTGTTCACTGGCGTATTCGTTGTCCGCACCTTCTACCTCATCTGGCTGAGCCGCAACAAGACGGCGCAGGCCCTGAGCATCTGATGCTTCGCATACTGCACGACACCAAGTACGATTTCATCCGCTGGTGGCGGGTGGCGGCTGGCCTGACGATTGCCTTCATCGTCATTGGCTTGGTTGCCCTCGGCTTCGAGCGCGGATTCAACTACAGCGTTGACTTCACCGGCGGCACGGTGATGCAGCTCTCGTTCACCGCGGCGCCCGATGTCGGCAAGCTGCGCTCGGCACTCGATGTTGGCGGCGCGAAGGGCGCTGAGCTCGCCGAGTTTGGTGACGCGAAGTCGTACCTGATTCGTGTGCAGGGTGACACGAGTGCCACCGGTGCGGAAAAGGCCTCGCAGGAGGTCAAGAAGGCCGTCTCGTCTGTGGTGGGTGAGACCGGCTTCAAGATTGACCGCACCGAGATCGTCGGACCACGCGTCGGAGCCGAGCTGCGCCGCGGCGCGCTCCTCGCGATTCTGGTGTCGTTCTTCGTCACGCTGCTCTACCTGGCGTGGCGTTTTGAGTGGCGTTTTGGTCTCGCTGCGATCATCGCCACGGGTCACGATATCCTGGCGACCGTCGCGTTCATCGCGATCCTCCGTCTGGAGATCTCGCTGACGGTCGTCGCCGGCCTGCTCACCGTGATCGGTTATTCGCTCAACGATACCATTATCATTTTCGACCGCGTGCGCGAAAACCTTCGCAAGAACCGCCGCGAACCGCTGTACGAAACGCTGAATCGTTCCGTCAACGAGACGCTGCCGCGATCGGTGCTCACGCATGCCACCGTGCTCGTGTCCACGCTTGCGTTGCTCATCTTCGCCGGCGAAGTCATCCGCCCGTTCGCGTGGGTGATGGCGTTCGGCGTCTTTACCGGCACGTTCAGCTCCATCTACGTGGCGTCGCCGATCCTGATGTACATCGAGCACAAGTATCCGCGCGACCTTGAGGGCAAGGGCAAGGGCCCGCGCCCGCCGGGCGCAGGCAACACGAAGTAGGCGCTCGAGCCACACGCGGCGCGAGCTGCCGTGCGGTTCATTGATTCTCACACGCACCTCGCGGATCCGGCTTTCGATGCCGACCGCGCCGAAGTTATCGAACGAGCGCGCGGCGCAGGTGCCGTAGCGCTCGTTTGCATTGGAGAGTCCGTCGAACGCGCTCGTGCCGCGCAATCCGTTGCCGCAGCACACCCGGGCTTCGTTTCGTTCACGGCCGGTGTGCATCCGCACGATGCGGCGGGGTTCGAGCCCGCGCGCGATGTGGCCGCGATCGACGAACTGCTCTCCGCTGGGGCCGTGGCGGTCGGAGAATGCGGTCTCGACTCACACTACGACCATTCCCCGAAGCTCCTCCAGCGCCGCGCCTTCGCTGCCCAGCTGGAGTTGGCGCGTCAGCACGCCAAGCCGGTCGTGGTCCACACGCGCGACGCCGTGGATGATACGGCGGCGATGGTGCGCGAGGCCGGCGCGGCCGGCGTGCGCGGAGTCCTCCACTGTTTCACGGGGCCGCTCTCGCTTGCCGAAATCGCGCTCGAAGCCGGATGGTACATTTCTTTCAGCGGGATCGTGACCTTCAAGAAGTGGGAAGGCGGCGATCTCGTCCGCATGGTGCCAGCTGACCGAATCATTGCGGAGTCCGACGCGCCCTATCTCGCGCCGGTGCCAAACCGCAGTAAGCGCAATGAGCCGGCGTGGGTTGCGCTGACCGTCGAACGCCTCGCCGCAGTGCGGGGAACACCCGTTGAGGCGATGGGTCAGTTGGTAGTGGAGAACGCAGTTCGCTTGTTCAACCTGCCGGCAGCAGCTCGCCACGCGAGTGCTGAGCCGGCCTGACGTTACGGAGATTCACACCATGGCCGTTGAGTACCTCCACACGAAGGACGCCCCAGAAGCCATCGGGCCCTATTCACAGGCCACGAAGGCCGGTGGATTTCTCTTCACCGCCGGCCAGATCGCCCTTGATCCGGCCACGACGCAAGTGGTTGCGGGCGATGTCGCCGCGCAGTGCGAGCGCGTGATGACCAATCTCGGAGCCGTGCTTAAGCAGGCGGGCTGCGAGTGGAAGGATGTCGTCAAGACCACGATTTTTCTCGTGGACATGACCGATTTCGCACAGGTGAACGAGGTGTACGCTCGCTACCTCGGCGACACCAAGCCCGCTCGCTCCACCGTCGCCGTGGCGGGACTGCCACGCGGCGTGCGGGTCGAAATCGAGTGCGTCGCCAAGCTCCCGTAACCCGCAACGTTCTGTTCATGAACACGGCAATGCGCGAGGACGTCGTCCGGCTCACTGACTGGGCCAACTGCGCCGGTTGCGCGGCCAAAATGGGTCCTGGCGACCTCAAGGCGGCCCTGGCGCCCCTCGCGCGCAAGACCGATCCGCGGCTGCTCGTCGGGCATGAAACGTTCGACGACGCAGGGATCTTTCTGATTGCTCCTGACCTCGCACTCGTCCAGACACTCGACTTTTTCGCGCCAATCGTCGACGATCCGTACGACTTCGGCCGGGTGGCAGCCACGAACGCGCTCTCGGACGTTTTCGCGATGGGAGGCGAAGCGCTGACGGCGATGAACATCGTTGGTTTTCCAGTCGGCAAGCTCCCGATTGAAGTCCTCTCTGAAGTGCTCCGCGGTGGTCAGGACATGGTCCACGCTGCCAACGCCCATGTGGTTGGCGGACACAGCATCACCGACGACGAACTCAAATACGGACTCTCCGTGACGGGAACGGTGCACCCGGCGCGCATCCTCTCGAACGCATCGGCACAGGTCGGTGACGTGTTCGTGCTGACCAAGGCGATCGGGACCGGTATTCTCTCGACCGCGTCCAAGCGCGGCCTGCTCCCCGACGCCGAGCGAAAGTCGCTGACCGCGTCGATGACGACGCTGAATCTCGTCGCGAGTCGCGCTGCGCTCGCCGTGGGAGCAACCTGCGCCACCGACATCACCGGCTTTGGCCTGCTCGGCCACGCGTCGCACATCGCGCGCGCGAGTGACATCACGATCCGAATCAATCACGCCGCGGTGCCGCTGCTCCCAGGAACGCTCGCCATGATCGAACAGGGGGCGCTCACCGGCGGCGCTGCGCGAAATCTGTCGTACATGGAACCGCTCGTGCGTTGGGGGAATACCACTGAGGTGATGCGGGCCGTCCTCGTCGATCCTCAGACCTCCGGTGGCCTTCTCGTCGCGATGCGGCCGGAACGAGTCGCCGAGTTCATCGCACTCGTGCCCGGTTCCGTGGCCATCGCGGAAGCCCTCGCGAGCGGCGAGCGGGCCATCGTCGTTGCGTGATCGACGTCTGTACCGTGCGAATGGGAGTGCATGGAGCCTGGTGGCTTCCTCAGTCTTCAAAACTGATGCGACCTGACTCTGTCGGGTTGGGTGGGTTCGATTCCCATGCGCTCCCGCCATGCTATCACGGCGCGGTCGTGAGCGTGCTACTGGCGCTCGCGATGATCGGAACCGATCCGAGTACGCTGCATGCACAGCGAGCGGCCGACAGTCGGGCGGGAGTGTCCGACACGACCCGGCCGCCGATCACGCCGACGCGCGCGTTTCTGTACTCGCTCGCAATTCCCGGACTCGGGCAGGCAAAGCTCGATCGCCCACTCGTCGGCGCCGGCTTCTTCCTCGTCGAAGCATTCGCGATCGCCATCGCGCACCGCACGGCCGATGACCTCCGTCTCGCGCGATCGTACGGTCGCGATTCGATTCCACTGCGGTACGCCATGAATGCATCCACGGGGCAGGTGCAGCTTGACGGAAAGGGGAACGCCGTCGTCGCCGCATGGGAACCGTCGTACTACTCGGACGCGCTCGTTCGCGCGCGCCGATTGCAAGTTGAGGACTGGAGTGCGGTGATTGTGTTCAATCACCTGATTGCCGGCGCGGAGGCGTTCGTCGCTGCGCAGTTATGGGATCTTCCGCAGCATGTGAAACTCCGTGCGACTCCGGTACGCGGCGGAATGGCCCTCACCGCACAAATCGGAAACCGCTAGCCAGTACGGCCTAACGCTGAGCGGACCGCTTTTCCTGGCGCAGCTGCTGCACCTCACTCAAGCCGTTCGGCCCCCATTCCAGCAGTTCAATCTGGCCAGTCGTCACGCGGAGGCAGCGTGGGGCATCCATCCACGCGCCCGGATTTGCGTACACGCCACCGGCAACGCCGCGAGACAGTGTGTCGGCATGCGTATGTCCGTAGACGTACAAATCCAGCGAGGTCTCGGCGGCGAGCGCCGCCTGCGCCACCCGCTTCAATCCCTCGCCGCCGTCCCCAGGCCGCATGTGGCGACTCGTACGCGACGAGCGCGCGGCGATCGCGGCGGCCCAGTCCGGATGCATCAAATGGCGAAACGCCCAGATCGCAAACGGATTGCGCAGTACCGTTCGCAGCCGCCGGTACGGCGCATCCTCAATGTCGCGGAGCCCGTCGCCATGTTCGATCAGCGTGTTCCACCCACCGATGTCGCCACGCCACGGGCCGGTATGGAAGGTCACGCCGGCGTCATTTGTGAGGATGTCGCCACCCCAGCAATCGTGGTTGCCGGCAATCCAGGTCACGGCGACACCGTGCTCGCGCAGCGCGGCCAGCGCGGCGATCGTGCGAAACCCGACGCGCGGCATCGCATGCTTCCATTCGAACCAGAAGTCGAAGACGTCGCCGTTCAGCACGACCGACTTCGCTTCAGTCTTTGCCAGCTCGAGCAGCTGGAGCAGGGAACGCTCCGCCTCGGGCGGTGCCGCGCCCAGGTGTACGTCGGAGAGGATCAGGCAGGGGGCTGGCAGCATGCGTGGCTCAACCTAGCCTCGAGTGAACCGCTTTACAAAGGCGCTCGCCCTGCCTAACTCTCGCTCGTGCCGTCCACGTCCACCGAAACACGGGTGCGCTACGCCGAGACGGACCAGATGGGCGTCGCGTATCACGCGAACTATCTCGTCTGGTGCGAAATGGGGCGCACCGACTTTATCCGGCAGCATGTGCGCAGCTACGCCGAGCTCGAGCGTGAAGGCGTGGCCTTGGCCGTCTCCGATGCGAGCATCCGCTATCACGCCGCTGCCCGGTACGACGAAGTCGTGCGAATTACCACCACGCTGGTCGAGGTGCGTTCCCGGGCGCTCGTCTTCGACTATCTGATGACCCGGCAGCCGGATGGCGAGCGGCTCGCGTCCGCGCAAACCACCCTCGTTTCCCTCGGGAAAGACGGCAAATTGACGGCGATGCCCGAGGACCTTCGTGCGCGGCTTGAGGTAGTGAAGGGATGAACCGTCGATCCGCCGTCGCGGCGTTGGCAACGCTGGCCCTCCCAGGGTGCGTCTGGCGCTATTCGATGAATAGCGGCGGGCTGCCAGACTACATCAAGAACGTCGCGATCCTGCCGTTCGAGAACCAGACCACATCGTCCGACCTGCAACGCGAACTGACCGAAGGCCTGCGGAAGGCCTTTTCATCCCGGCTCGGCCTACGCGAGGCCACCGAGGACAAGGCGAGTGCCGTCGTACGCGGCACAATCGTCCAATACGATACAGACGTACCGATTGCGTTCAGTGCGAATCCCGCGGCGGCGACGTCAGCCAGGCGCCGGCTCCAGCTCCGGGTGGACGTGGAGATCTTCGACCAGGCGCGAGGTCGCGTGCTCTGGACAAAAAAGGGAATGTCAGCGGATGGCGACTACGCCGAAAACAATGAGTCGGCCGGGCGGAAACAGGCGCTCGACCGGATCATCAACGACGTAATCGAAGGGGCACAATCGCAATGGTGAGACGCCGGTACGGACGATCGTCGCTCGGATGCCTGGTGTCGATGGCATTCGCGGCTGCGGTCATCAAACGGCGCATCCTTGCCTTTGCCGACTCGATCGGCCTGCCCGAGGCGGCGCGCCACGTCCATGTAAAACGCGGCCAGAAGATGATCAGTATCTGGGCCGAGTACTACGACAACATCGAGCTGCCGGGTATCGTACGGGAAATCCATTTCAATCCGCAGGCGTCGGGCCCATTCTGAGCAAGCGACTTGATCCCAGGCGGAAGGTTCTCACCGTAGACGCGGCGCGCGCCTGGCGCGCGGCGCAGCCGGGAACCGTGGCGTTCACCAACGGCGTCTTCGATCTGCTGCATCCCGGGCATCTGGACGTGCTCACGGCTGCTCGCGCAGAGGGCGACGCGCTCATCGTCGGTGTGAACAGCGATGCCTCGGTCAAACGGCTCAAGGGTCCTTCGCGGCCGGTGCGTGACCAGCTCGCGCGCGCGGCCGTCCTCGGGGCCCTCGAGTGCGTCGACGCGGTGGTCGTGTTCGACGAAGACACTCCGCTCGAACTGGTGAACGTGCTCAGGCCCGACGTTATCGTGAAAGGCGGCGACTACACCCCAGAGACGGTGGTTGGCGGCGATACTGTGCAAGCACTCGGCGGCCGCGTGGTCATCATACCCATTACGCCTGGTCACTCGACCACGGCGACTCTCGCAAAGGCGCAAGGCAACTCCAATGGCTGAACCTCGCACCGGCGGTCGCGTGGTAAGCGCGACACGCCCGATTTCCCTCGTCCGCAACGCCTCGCGGTACGCGGAAGGATCGTGCCTCTGCTCGTTCGGTGAGACCCGGGTACTCTGCACGGTGTCGGTCGAAGATGGCGTCCCCGGCTGGAAGAAAGGGCGCGGCGAAGGATGGCTTACCGCGGAGTACGCGATGTTGCCGCGCGCCACGCACACGCGGTCTGCGCGCGAGCGTGACAAGCCACAGGGACGCACGCAGGAAATCCAACGGCTGATCGGACGAAGCGTGCGCGCGATGATCGACGGGTTTGATTTCGGCGAGTACACGCTGAAAGTCGATTGCGACGTGATGCAAGCGGACGGCGGAACGCGCACGGCGGCGATCACTGGCGCGAGCGTGGCGGTCGTGGACGCATTCGATTGGATGGTGCGCACCGGCAGGATCAAGCAATCGCCGGTGAAGCGTCGCGTGGCCGCGATTAGCGTCGGCATCATCGATGGTGAGCCGCGTGTCGACCTCGACTATGCCGAAGATGTGCGTGCCGGTGTTGACATGAACGTCGTGATGAGCAGCGAGGGCCGGTTCGTGGAGGTGCAGGGGACCGGTGAGCATGGCACCTTCGGACGTGGTGAGCTCGACGCGCTGCTCTCGATGGCCGAAGCGGCGATTCGCACGCTCGACGCGGCCCAGCATGCGGCGCTTGCCGCGGCCGTGCCTACGGCGTGAAAACGGGGTGAAAACGGCGCGGGAGGTGTTGCTCGCCACGCGCAGCGAGGGGAAAATCCGCGAATTGCTGCCAATGCTGGCGGCGGCAGGGCTCCGTGGCGTGACGTTGGCCGCTGCCGGGCTTGCGTACGCGTCAGAAGAAGAGGGCATCGAGTGCTACGACACCTTCGAATCCAATTCGCTCGCGAAGGCGCAATGGTTCAGCGCGCGGGCCAGCGGAATGCTCGTGCTCGCGGACGACTCTGGCTTGGCCGTGGACGCACTCGGCGGCGCTCCGGGTGTGTGGAGCAAGCGATGGGCAGCAGAGACGGGGCTCGATGGTCATGCACTCGACGCCGCGAACAATGCGAAGCTCGTGCGTGAGCTCACGGGCGTGCGCGATCGCCGCGCGCGCTATGTCTGCGTGGCGGCGATCGCCTGGTTCGGCGGTGAACTGCTCGCGCGCGGTGAGTGTGCTGGAACCATTCTCGCGTCGCCCGTTGGCCGTGAGGGCTTCGGCTACGACCCCCATTTCTCCTCTGACGAACTCGGCGAGAGCTTCGGTGTCGCGTCGATTGCCGCGAAGGAACGCGTGAGTCATCGGGGGCGTGCCGTGCGCGCCGCGATCGCAATGTTGGTTGCTCACGAGAAAAACGGGAGTTGAACCGTTGACCGCACCACGTGTGTGGACTAACATTCGCCTTCGATTCGCGGGGCGTAGCGTAGCCCGGTATCGCGCCTGCTTTGGGAGCAGGAGGTCGCCGGTTCGAATCCGGCCGCCCCGATTTGAGACAGTACGTACTGAAGCAGCGCGGGTACCGAGTGTTGGTGATGCGGTGGTAAGGCGCCAGTAGCTCAGGTGGATAGAGCGGGAGCCTTCTAAGCTCCAGGTCGGGGGTTCGATTCCCTCCTGGCGCGCCTGGCTGAGCCGAATGGCACGACGAGTAGCGGACGACGAGTAGCGGACGTTGATGCGCGACGAACACACGGGTTTGCGCCCTTAGCTCAATTGGCAGAGCAAGTGACTCTTAATCACTAGGTTGTAGGTTCGATTCCTACAGGGCGCACCCTTTTAGTAACATGGGCTTGGCTTGCAACAGTCATCATGCAGTCACCGCTTCGCTCTTCAAGCGCGAGCGAGGCGGTGGGCACGCCGCCGCCCTTCCGTCGGTGCTCGGGCTGTCTGCAATTATGCCGTACACTCGACCGACCCCACTCGAATTTCCTGGCCACCGTCTCCTTCCGCCTTTCCTGGGAGCCCTCCCCATGTCCGGATCATCGATTCCCGCGCCCTGGAGTACGAGCCGACGGGCCACGCGCCGGCTGCTGGCGTGCTACGCCATGACCGCTGGTCTCTGGGTCGCCGCCTGCAGCAACCCGGCGCCGACCGGCACCACCACGACGGGGAACACGCCACCAACACCATCGCCCACGACCGATGCGTGGACGCTCGGTGGCGGGACGGCATCGCTCAACATGCAATCGGCGTGGAGTCGCGGCACCGTCACGTACGCCGGAGGCGCCACCGGGGTGTATCGCTCCGACGACGCGGGCGCGTCGTTTCGCCCGTCCAATACCGGTAACGACCCGGTGGGTCCGACGCGCGGGTTCGCCGACGACGCGACGTATCTCTATACCGCAACCAGCCAGGGCGTCTTCCGCAGCAGCGATGCAGGTGCCACCTGGACCGCCCGCAGTAGCGGGATGACGGAGCTGCGCACCAGCGGCATGGTGAAGGCGGGTACGCGATTGTACGTGGTTGGCCCAAGTGGCGTGTTCCGCTCCGATAATCAGGGGGACAGTTGGGCGCCGGCGGGACTCGTTGGCGTGGATGTGCGCTGCATCGCCGCGCTGGGCGACGTGGTGTATGTGGGCACGCTCGGGAGCGGCGTGATGAAGAGCCCCGATGGAGGGGCCACGTGGGTCGCGAGCAACGTCGGACTGAGTGCCACGACCTTTCGCGCAATCGAAGCGAAGGGCACCACGCTCTTCCTCGGCGGCGAGATCGGCACCAGCGTCTTCCGCTCCACCAATGGCGGCACGAGCTGGACCCCGCTCGCCGGCGGTTTGCCCCCGTCCTCGTACCGCGGCTTCGCGAGCAACGCGCTGTTCATCGTGGCCGGCGCGTTTGGCGGCGGGGTGTTCTACTCGAAAGACAACGGTGACAGCTGGGCCGAACTGAACACCGGCCTGGCAGATAAAACCGTCTTTGACCTCGTGATCAGCAACGGATTTCTAGTGGCGGCCACGAACACGGGCGGGATCTATCGCATTCCCGTGACGGCCCTGAAATAGCCGACGCCGGGCATCGGTGTGGCCGTGGCGCAGTAGCACTTCCAAGTTGCGTCTGCGTGCTCGAGCGAGCGAGGCGGAGGGCACGCCGCCGCCCGCCTGTCGGTGCTCGGGCGGTCAGCGATCATGCCGTACACTTAACCGACCCGAATTGAATGTCCTATCCAGAATTCGCCCGGTGAGGGCGCCCACATGAAACGGACGCTCGCGCTCGTTGCTCTGTTCGTAGCCAGCCTGGGCGCGCAGGCTGCGGCACCGGCCACACGTATTCAGTTGTTTCTCATCGAGCGGCCCGTGGGTTTCGAAACGGCGACGACGGTGTCAACGGCGGACGGTCGGACGGTCACGTCGGAGATGGAACTGGTCGATCGGGGTACGCGGCTGCAGTTGTCCGCGTCGCTCAGTGTCGCGCCCGACGGAACGGCTCGCCACTTCCGGGCGTCGGGGAAGAGCTACCGATTCGTCAATGTGGATGCCGAGGTCACCGTGACCGGCAACACCGCACGCGTCATGACCATGGGCGAGACCACGGAGGTTGCCGTACCGGCGGCATGGTTCCCGGCTCGAACGTGGGCGCCGGCGGCGGCGCGCGCATCGCTCATCGACTATTGGGAAAAGCACAAACGGCCGTCCAGCATGGCGTTGCTGCCCGGTGACGCCGACAGCCGCATCGTGGTCACCTTCCGCGGCGACGAGGATGTGCAGGCCGGTGGTCGAACGGTGCGCTTGCGTCGCTACAGTGTTGACGGTGTCGTCTGGGGCCGCGAGACCGTGTGGGTTGACGCGCAGGGCGAATTCGCCGCGCTGGTGTCGCGCATTCACATCCTGCCGTTCGAGGCTGTCCGGGAGAATCTCGCGACCGCACTACCGGCGTTGCAGGCGAGTGCGGTGCGCGATCGCATGGCGGACCTTGCGGGCTTCGGAAGCTCGACGCCGCCCACCGCCTCGGGGGTCTATGCCCTTACGGGTGCACGCATCATCACGGGAGACGATGCGCCTCCGATCGAAGATGGTGTGGTGTGGGTGCGGAACGGGCGCATCGTGGGCGTCGGGCCGCGCGCGAGCGTGACGCTGCCGCAAGGCATTCGCGTGATCGATGTGGCCGGCGCGACGATCATTCCCGGTTTGATCGACATGCACGCGCACGCATCGCAGATCGAATGGGCGTCAGCGTATCTGGCGGCCGGTGTGACGACAATCCGCGATATGGGCGGGGAAGCTCGATTCCTCACCGCCTTCCGTGACGAGATTGCTTCGGGGCGCGGGCTGGGGCCTCGCGTGGAACTGGCGGGCCTCGTGGACGGCCCCGGCGCCGATGGATTCGGGACGGTCGTCGCTTCCACCCCCGCCGAAGGCCGGGCCATCGTCGATCGCTACCACGCCCAGGGCTTCAGTCAGATGAAGTTATACAGCCTGGTGCAGCCCGACGTGGTGACGGCGATTACCGCGCGCGTGCATGAATTGAAAATGCCGGTCACCGGGCACGTACCCACTGCGCTTGGGCTTGAGAACGCGGTGCTGGCGGGAATGGATCAGATCGCGCATCTGTCGGTGCGCGGTCAGCCTGGCACGCCGGATACTGACCGTGTCATTGCGCTGCTGGCAGAACGCCACGTGGTGATTGATCCGACTCAGGCGTGGGGTGAATTGCTGAATCGTCCGCGCGATGTGCAGGCTGAAGCGATCGAGCCGGGTGTCGCGCGGGCCCCGTATCCGCTTGCTGCCAACTACCGCAGTGTTCTCAACAATCCACGTCCGGCGCCGGCGGCGCCGGCGGCTCCGGCGACGCCAGCAGGCGACCCTGGCCCAAACCGTCTGTCCATCTTGAAGGTGCTTTACGACCACGGCGTGCCGATCGTGGCCGGCACCGATGGCGCGTTGCCGGGGTACAGCTTGTTGCGCGAGGTCGAGCTCTACGTGCAGGCGGGATTCACGCCACTGCAGGCGATTCAGGCGGCGACGCGGATCTCCGCGCGCGCGCTTTCCCAGGAAGCCGAGATGGGGACGATCACGCCTGGCAAACGCGCGGACCTTGTCGTGCTCGATGCGAATCCGCTCACCGACATTTCAGCGATCCGACGCACACGTTTCGTCGTCACGAACGGGAAGATGTACGAACCCGCGGCTCTGTGGAGGCTTGCGGGGTTCCGAGCCGCCAAATAGTCCCGTTGGTCCGTTGATCCGTTGGTCCGTTGGTCCCAAGGTTCGCGGTGGCCGACCGGCGCAGCACTCGTCTGGGGTGCCCGCGGCTGTCAGGCTGATTGTCTGCCCGTCCGTACCGATCAGCGCCCGTGTGGGATGTTGGGTTATCCTTCAGCCACTCTGGGCGGCTGCCGTTCCCTGAGAGGGCATCGGACTCAAAATCCCTTGGGTGAAAGCCCATCCGAGTTCGACTCGCAGCCCCGGCATCTTGTAGTTCGCACCTTTCGTCCGATGACCGACGCCTTAGCACTCGCCGCAGAACTCGTTGCCATTCCCTCCGTCACTAAAGACGAAGGGAAGGTCGTGGATTTTGTCGCGCGCTGGCTCGTGACTCGTGGCTGGAACGTGACGGTGCAAGAAGTCACGCCGGGGCGAGGAAACGTGTGGGCGACCCGGAAGGGCGGCGGCGTCACGCTGAGCACCCATCTCGACACCGTGCCACCATTCGTCGCGCCGCGCGCCGAAGGCGATCGCCTCTACGGACGCGGTAGTTGCGATGCCAAGGGGATCGCCGCGGCCATGATGACCGCCGCTGATCGGCTTGTCGCGGAAGGTGAGGAGCGCGTGGACTTGCTCTTCGTGGTCGGCGAAGAGCGCGGGTCCGATGGCGCGCGACTCGCAAATCAGCTGCCCGCCACGAGTCGCTTCCTCATCAATGGCGAGCCTACCGAAAGCACGCTCGCTTCGGGATGCAAAGGCGCGCTCCGCATCACCCTTCGCACGCGCGGCCGCGAAGCGCATTCGGCGTACGCCGAGCTCGGGGATTCGGCCATCACGCCGATGGCGCGCCTGCTGCTCGACATGGACACGCTGGTGCTGCCCATCGATCCGGTGCTTGGCGCCACCACCGTCAACGTTGGAACAATTCGCGGTGGCAGCGAAGCCAATATCGTGCCGGGTGAATGCGAGGCCGAATTGATGGTGCGGGTCGTTGGTGAGCCGGAACCCGTGAAGATCGCGTTCGAAGCGTGGGTTGCCGGGCGCGCAGAGGTGACCTACCCGGCGTTCACGCCAGCCCAGCGATTTTCCGAAGTCCCGGGTTTCGCCATGAAGGCGTTTGCGTACACGACTGATGCGCCGCTGCTTTCGAATTGGGGCAGGCCGATGCTCTTCGGGCCTGGTTCGATCACGGTGGCGCACACCCCCGATGAGTTCATTGACACCGTCGAGCTTCGCGCGTCGGTGGACACGTACATGCGCCTCGTGCGCACACTGCTCGCCTCGTGATCATGGCCGATTCCCGAATTCCCGTCGCAGTCCTTGGCGCCACTGGCGCCGTCGGACAGACGTTTATCCGCCTGCTGAATGGGCACCCCTGGTTTCGCGTAGCGGAAGTGGCCGCGTCAGAGCGTTCAGCGGGGAAGTCGTACCGAGACGCAGCGACGACGTGGCTTGAAGGAATAATTCCGAACGAGGTGGCGGGGCTCACGGTGCTCCCCTGCGACACGGGCAGCGTGAAGTCGCTGCTCGTGTTTTCCGCACTTGACGCGGCTGCGGCGCAGGATGTGGAACCTGCCTTTGCGAAGGCGGGGCGCTTCGTGCTCAGCAATGCCAAGAACTTCCGGATGGAGCCTGACGTTCCCCTCGTGATTCCTGAAGTGAATGCGTCGCACCTCGGACTGATCGAAACGCAGCGCAAGAACCGTGGCTGGAGCGGCGCCGTGGTCACCAACGCGAACTGTGCGGCAACGTGTGCCGCCGTCGCCTTGGCGCCATTGCACGAGGCCTTTGGTGTGCGCCAGGTATTCGCCGCAACGATGCAGGCGGTTTCCGGTGCGGGATATCCTGGTGTGCCCTCGCTCGATATTCTCGGCAACGTCATTCCGTACATCGGAGGAGAAGAGTCGAAGATCGAATCGGAGATGCAGAAAATGCTCGGCATTTTCTCCGGCAATGCGATCGTGCCCGCGCCGTTTGTCGTGAGTTCGCACGCAAACCGGGTAGCGGTTGAAAACGGCCACACCGTCGTGATGTCGATTGGGTTTGAGCAGAAGCCGACGGTTGAGCAGGCGATCGCTGCGGTGCGCGCATGGCGCGGCGCGGAAGAGGTGCGCGGACTCCCGTCGGCGCCCGCGGTTCCGTTGCAGTATTTCGACGAACCGAATCGCCCGCAGCCGCGGCGCGATGCCATGATCGGGAAGGGAATGACGACGTCGGTGGGACGGATCCGTGAGGACTCGATTCTGCACATCAAGCTCGTGGCCATGTCGCATAACACCATCCGCGGCGCGGCGGGCGGCTCTATCCTCAATGCAGAAGTGCTCGTGTCGCGGGGGATTGTGCCGCGACCCGGTGGTTCGAACGCATGATTGTCATGAAGTTCGGCGGGACCTCGGTGGGCGATGCGGCGGCGATTCGGCGCACGGCCGAAATCGTTCGCGGACGTCTGCCACGCGGACCTGTCGTCGTGGTGTCCGCACTCGCCGGTACGACGAACGCATTGCTGGCAGCGGCAGAGCAGGGTGCTGCCGGCAACCTCGTGGCCGCAATCGCCACGGTCGAGCAACTGCGCGAACGTCACCTCACCGCTGTGGCCGAGCTCATTGGAGTCGGACCTGACGCCGAAGACCTGGCTGCCACTGAGTCCGTCCTCCTCGACGAACTCGCACATCTGGTCGAGGCGCTTTCTGTCCTTGGGCACCGCACGCCGCGTGCGATGGACGCCGTCGCGTCGCTTGGCGAGCAACTCGCCGCGCCGATCGTTGTGGCGGCCCTTCGTCGCGCTGGCATTGACGCGGTGCTGGTTGATGCCCGGCGTGTGCTCGTGACGAACGACGAGTTCGGGCGCGCGGAGCCGCAGCCGGAGCAGATTGCTGCCGCGTGCAGAGAGCACCTCCTCCCGCTGGTGGGTGCCGGAAAAGTTCCGGTGCTCGGCGGCTACATGGGTGCCACACCTCAGGGTGTGACCACGACGCTCGGACGCGGTGGGTCGGACTACAGCGCGTCGCTCTTCGGTGCGGCGCTCGAAGCCGAGGCGATTGAGATCTGGACCGACGTGGACGGAATGCTCACTGCGGATCCGCGGGTCGTCACGGGAGCGAAGCTCATTGAACACATTCGCTTTGACGAGGCGGCAGAACTCGCGAGTTTCGGCGCGAAGGTGTTGCATCCGAACACCATCGCGCCGGCAGTCACACGCGGTATTCCAGTGTTCATCTTCAATTCCCTTCGCCCCGACGCGAAGGGAACGCGCATCACGGCCGATGCGCCACGCCACTCGGTGCGTGCCATCGCAGGAAAGGGGAACACCGTCATCGTGAAGGTCCGGTCGGCGCGGATGCTTGGCACGCCCGGCGCATTGAAGCAGATCTTCGAGGTGTTCGCCCGTCACCGGACATCGGTCGATGTGGTGACGACATCGGAAGTCTCCGTGTCGCTGACCGTGGACGACGACCAGTTCCTCGACGCCGTGATTGCGGATCTGCGGGCCTTTGGTGACGTCAGCGTCGAACGGGGCCGAGGCATTATTGCGGTGGTAGGATCCGGACTTGCTGAGCACACCGAGGCGATGGCCAAGGCGATTGCCGCTGTTGGTGACACACGGCTGTACATGCTCTCGCTCGACTCGACGGGCATCAACCTCACGATGGTCATGGACGCCGACGCCGTGAAGCCGGTCATGCAGCGCTTGCACGATGCCTTCTTTTCGGACCCCGCTGCATGACGCGCCTCGCGATCATTGGCGACGGCAAGATGGGACGCGCCGTACGCGAGCTTGCGGCCGAGGCGGGTTTCGACGTGGTCGCGTTTCTTGGTGAGGGCGATGTTGGCGCTGGCGGACCGACCGTGGCCCAGTTGAACGGCGCTGCCGTCGCCATTGAATTCACGATGCCGGCTGCTGCCGCGGCGAACATCGCCGCCTGCGCCAAGGCGGGCGTTCCAGTGGTGTGTGGTACGACTGGCTGGGAGAGTGCTCGCGCGAGCACCGAAGCCGCGGTACGTGCAAGCAGTGGCGCGTTGCTCTGGTCTCCAAATTTTTCCATCGGCGTGCAGCTGTTCGCTCGGATTGCGGCGCGCGCGGCTGCGGAGCTGAAGGCAGTCCCCGGTGTGTTCGGCGCGCACATCGTCGAGACCCATCACTCCGCCAAGAAAGATGCGCCGTCTGGTACGGGGCGAATGCTGGGTGAGCGAATGGACGCTGTGCTCGGCGGAACCACTCCAATCAGCAGCATCCGAACGGGAAGTGTTCCGGGCACGCACGAGATCGTGCTCGACGCGGCCTTTGAACAGATTACGCTCACCCATGTGGCGCGTGACCGTCGTGTGTTTGCCGCGGGCGCCCTTACTGCTGCCCGCTGGCTGTCAGGGAAAAGGGGTGTGTTCACCATGGACGACTTGCTGGGGACCAACTGATGGCGACTGCGAAACTGCTGACCGGTGCACTCACGGCGCTTGTCACGCCTTTTAATGCCGATGGCTCGATCGACGAGGCGGCCTACAAGGCGCTCGTCGACTGGCAGATCACCGAAGGGATCGACGGCCTCGTGCCGTGCGGTTCCACTGGTGAGGCCGCCACGATGTCGCTCGAAGAGCGTGTGCGCGTCGCGCGGCTCTGTGTGGACGCAACGGCTGGCCGCGTACCCGTGATGGCTGGTGCCGGCGGCAACGACACCGCGGTTGCGATCGCGACGTCGAAGGCGATGGCCGCCACCGGTGCGACGCACCTGCTCCATGTGTCGCCAGCGTACAGCAAGCCGCCACAGCGCGGTATCATCGCGCACTTCCGCGCTATCGCCGATGCCGCGCCACTTCCGATCATCGTGTACAACGTGCCTGGCCGCACGGCGAGCAACCTCGAGGCCGAGACGACGCTGGCGTTGGCAGAGCACCCGAACATTGTCGCGGTAAAGGAGGCTTCCGGAAACCTCGCGCAGATGTCCGAGATTATTCGACACCGGCCAAAGCACTTCGCCGTCATCTGTGGCGACGACCCGCTGACGCTTGGACTGATCGCTGCCGGCGGGCAGGGCATCATCTCCGTGGTATCGAACGCGGCGCCGAAGGCAACAGCGGAACTCACGCGGCGAGCGCTGGCGGGTGACTACACGAAGGCGCAGGAACTCCACTTGGCGCTGACACCACTCTTTGCGGCGGCGTTCGTAGAATCGAATCCGATGCCGATCAAGGCGGCGCTCGCCATGATGGGGCGAATTACGAACGTGCTCCGCCTTCCGCTCGTGCCAATGGACGAGAAACACAACGCCCATTTGAAGGCAGCGCTCGTGGCCGCCGGGGCGATGCCTGCGTGAGCCACGCGTCACTCAGCGCGCGGATTGCGGCGCTCGTCGCGCTTCCTGCAGGCGCGCCGTCGCCGGAAGATCCACTGATCGTCATTGAGGAACTGCTCACGGCGCTCGAGAACGGTACGATTCGCGCTGCTGAGCGCGGCGCCGATGGTGTCTGGCGCGCCGTGCCGTGGGTGAAGCAGGGGATCCTGATTGCATTTCGTTTCGGTGCCATGGCTGATCTCTCGGCGGACTCCGGTGCGTTTTCATTTGTGGACAAGCACACGATGCCGCCGCGACGCTTCGATGTGAGCGACGGCGTGCGCATAGTGCCTGGCGGCTCGACGATTCGTCGGGGCACCTACATCGCGAAAGGCGTAGTCTGCATGCCGCCAATGTTTGTGAACGTCGGCGCCTGGATTGGCACGGGTACGATGGTCGACTCGCACGCGCTCGTCGGTTCGTGCGCGCAGATTGGTGAGCGGGTGCACCTCAGCGCCGCAGCACAGATCGGTGGTGTGCTCGAGCCCGTCGGCGCGAGTCCGGTCGTGATCGAGGATGACGTGATCGTCGGTGGCAACTGTGGCGTGTATGAAGGAACGGTGGTCCGCACCCGCGCCGTGATCGGCGCGGGCGTCGTGCTCACGCGCGGAACGCCGGTATACGATCTCGTAAATGAGACTGTCTACCGGGCCACACCGGACGCGCCACTCGAGATTCCCGCTGGCGCTGTGGTGGTGCCTGGCGCGCGCGCCGTACGCGCTCCTTGGGCGGCGGAGCAGGGGCTCTCGTTGCAGACGCCGGTGATTGTGAAGTACCGTGACGAACGGACCGACCTCGCCACCGCGCTCGAAGCCTGGTTGCGTTGAGATGAAGGTTCATGGCCGCCGGCGTGTGCCCGGGGACAAGAGCATTTCGCATCGGGCCCTGATGCTCAGCGCGCTGGCCACAGGCCCGTCACAGCTGACCGGCCTGCTCACTTCGGCAGATATTCAAAGCACCGCGACGGTCTTACGCGCCCTCGGTGTCGAGATCCCGATGATTGGCAACGATCCGGTCGTGGTGAACGGCGTGGGCGCTGCCGGACTGCGTCTTCCTACTGGCGACCTCGACGCTGGGAACAGTGGAACCACTGCGCGACTCATGTCGGGAATCCTCGCGGCACGGCCGTACCGCTCGCGCCTGATAGGCGACGCGAGCCTCAGCAAGCGTCCGATGGGTCGCGTGTCAAAGCCGCTCTCCGAAATGGGCGCGAAGTTTGAGTTCGTGAACGGTGATGGACTGCCGATGACGATCATCGGTAGCGCGCTTCGCGGAATTACGTGGAGAAGTGAGTCGGCGAGCGCGCAGGTGAAGAGCGCATTGTTGCTCGCGGGGTTCACCGCCGGTGTGCCGGTCGAAGTGCATGAGCCCGCCCTCTCGCGCGATCACACTGAGCGGATGATGCGCGGCCGCGGGGTGGATGTGCGGAGCGAAGGTGCGGTGGCCACGCTCGTGCCCGGCGCGACGATGCGCGCGCTCGACGTGCAGGTGCCTGGTGATCCGTCGTCCGCCGCCTTCTTTGCCGCGCTGGCAGCGCTTGCCACCGGAGGCGAAATCGAACTGCCCGGTGTGTGCGCTAATCCCGGGCGCACCGGCGTCTTCCGCGTGCTCGACCGCATGGGCGCGCGAATTGGCTGGGAAGATATGAGTGACGAAGGCGGCGAGCCCGTCGCGACGCTCATCGCCGCACCGCGCACGCTGAAGGGTGTCACGATTGCGCCGGACGAAGTGCCGTCGCTGATCGACGAGCTGCCGATGCTGGCCTGTGTCGCCGCCCGTGCGTCCGGCGAAACGCGGGTCACCGGAGCCGGTGAACTGCGGGTGAAGGAGAGCGACCGCATCGCGCTCGTCGTCAAGAACCTTCGCGCCGTCGGTGTTGATGCGGAAGAACTCCCCGATGGATTTGTCGTCCGTGGTTCAGACCACCCGCTCAGCGGGCGCATCGAAACGGAGGGAGATCACCGGATTGCGATGGCCTTCGGCGTGCTCAGTGCCGCGACCGGTGGTATGATCGACATTGACGACCGCGACTGTGTGGGCGTCTCGTACCCTGATTTCTGGAACGATCTTGGTCAAGCCACAGTCTAGTACGCTTCCGGTAATTGCCATCGACGGACCCGCCGCATCGGGCAAGTCGACGACGGCGCGCATGGTCGCGAAAGCGCTCGGCTTTCGTCAGGCCGATTCCGGTTCGCTCTATCGCGCGGTTGCGGCGTCGCAGATTCGGCTCGCTGGCGACAACGCGAAATGGAGCGCGGCGTCGCTGCTCGATGCCGCGCGGTCGGTGACCATTGAACCGGTCGTCGGCGTGTTCGCCGTGCGCGTTGACGGCGAGGATGCTGAAGCCGAGTTGCGTAGTGCCGCGGTGACCGCTCACGTGAGTCTGGTTGCATCCATCCCCCAGGTGCGCACCTGGGTCAATACCCGCATGCGCGACTGCGCGAAGGCCGGCCCGATCGTCGTGGATGGTCGCGATATGGGCACGGCTGTATTTCCGGACGCGGTGCTGAAGGTCTGGCTCATTGCCCTAACGGGTGAGCGCGCGCGACGCCGGAGTGTCGAGTTGCTCGGCCGCGATCCCTCGGCGGAGGAACTCGCGCGCGAAGCAGCGGAGCTCGTTGCGCGCGATACCAAGGACGCCACACAAACCAAGCCCGCTGCCGACGCAGTTCACATAGATACCACCACGCTCACGCGCGACGAGCAGGTGGCCCAGATCGTCGCGCTCGCCAGAGAGAGGATGCGGGCGTAGGAGTCGGCCGTTAGTTACTGCCCACTGCCCACTGCCGGCTGCCCACTGCCCACTGCCGGCTGTTTACTGCAAGACCTTCGTCCCCAAGGTGTAGCGCGCGATCCAATCGAACTCGCGCTTCATCTTGTCCATCTGGTGGTAGTATTCCGTGAAGCCGTGGCCTTCGCGCGGGTAGAACCAGAGTTCGGTCGGGGTGCCGCGATCCTTCATGCCGCGGAAGAACTCCATCGGCTGGCCAATCGGGACGCGGCCATCCTGCGCGCCATGCAGAATCAGCGTCGGAGTCTTTACCTGGTCGATGTACGTCATGGCTGAACGTTCGCGGTACTTCGCCAACGTCGCCTTGCTCGGCACGCCGTCGAAGAACGCCCCGATGTAGCCAGGGATGTCCGTCGTGCCGTACATGCTCTCGAGATTCGAGAGGCCGGCGCCCATGCGTGCGGCCTTGAAGCGAGTCGTCTGCGAGACGACCCACGACGTCATGTAGCCGCCGTAGCTCCAGCCGGCCACCGCGAGTTTCTCGGGATCGGCAATGCCCTTGGCGATAACCGCATCCACCCCGGTCATGATGTCCTTGTAGTCGCCGCCGCCCCAATCCATGATGTTGCCACGCATGAACTTTTCGCCGTACCCGGTGGAGCCGCGCGGATTCGGATAAAACGTCGCCCAACCCTTACCGGCCCAGAACTGTCCCGGCGAACCGTTGCTCGCCTTGAACCCGGCGTTGTGCGCGCCCGTCGGACCACCATGCGGTTCAACGAGCATCGGGACTTTCTGGCCAGGTTGATAGCCAACCGGCTTGAGCAGGATGCCTTCCACTTCCTGGCCGTCGCTGCTCTTCCAGGTGATGACTTCCGTTTCGCCGAGCGCAATCTGGTCGAGCTGCGGATTCATGGTGGTGAGGCGACGCTGCTCACCCATCGCGTCCATGCGCATGAAATAGATGTCATTCGGCTCCGTGGCCGTTTGCTTCGTCATCGCAACGCTCAGCCCGTCCTTGCTGTACGACAGGCCGCCAACCATCTGGCGCGGAAGCCCTTTCATGTAGCGCCCTGGCGGAACGAGATAGCTCCACACGCTCTGCCAGGAACGATCGGTGGCGGTGAACCAGATCTGATCGCCTTGCGGTGACCACTTGATGCCGTTGGCATCTTCGTCGAACTGCTTCGCGTCATAGACGTCTTTCGCCGTTCCCGCCGCCACGTTGTACAACGTCAGGTGCGTCGAACGCTGTTCGCGCTCCATCATCCCGTCGCTGTGTGCAGCGTGGGTCTGCGCGAGCGTCGTGAAGGCGAGCGTTTTGCCATCCGGCGACCACGCTGGTGTGCCCTGGATTTCGCCGGCGGCCTTAATCGGCGTCAGCGCCCCAGTTGCGACAGTGACCATAAACGCGCTGCGCCGCTCGTCGCGCAGCAGCGTGGAGAGATGCGTCGAGATCGCGATCCGCGATCCGTCGGGTGACCACGCTGCGCCACCGGAGACCGTCCATTCTGTTGAATGCGTCAGTTCACGCGACTTCTTCGTCGCCATATCAACGATCCAGACGTGTGAAAAGCGCTGATCACCTTCGTACTGCTGCGGATCATCGCGCCGCGCGCGCTTGGCTTCATCGTCTCGCGCCAATGAATCGCTGCTGATGAACGCGATCGATCGTCCGTCGGGCGCCCACGAAAACGTGCTCGCACCCTCCTTTATGTCCGTGATTCTTTCGGCTTCGCCGCCGGTGAGCCGAAGCAACCAGATCTGCGGGCGGGGGGGCGTTGCACCGGCCGCTCCACGTGCGGAGATGAACGCAATCGACTGGCCGTCCGGCGAGAACGCTGGTGCAGACTCGCCGCGCTCGCTGAACGTCAGCTGCCGGGCTGGTGCAGACGCGTCGGTTGGCACGATCCAGACATGCGACCGGTTCTCGTGCGTATCGCCCTTGGCACTGTCGCCTTTGGCCGCGTTTGCGCTGGGATGCTCCCAGCCGCCGACGGTAAAGGTCACCAGGGCGCCGTTGGGCGAAATGTTCGTGCTTCCGACACTCTTCAACGCCATGATGTCATCAATGGTCATCGGGCGCTTGGCGCCCTGTGCCTGAAGGGCGGCGCTTGCTGACGCGAGGGCCGCGGCCATCGCGACCATAGCAGCGATCCGGCGCAGGACGTTCGGGGCAGGGCGGCGAACAGTGCTGTTCATGCGTAGGGGCCTCAGTTGGGGCGTATGGCGCGAATATACGATTTCCGGCTGCATTGGCCAGCGCAGTTGGCCCCTCGGTTGACCCAAGTGCTTGTGAAGAGTATGCTTAGAGGCTCCCCCGGCAATTCTGCCGGTCGAGTGTTTGTCGTTATTTGCAGTCCAACCAATGCCTCGACGCGACGAGCCGAACCCTTCGCGAACAACCGACTCATGACTGATACGCTCATCGCGCCAGCAGGCGCGCCAGCAGACGGGCCAGCAGACGGGCCAGCCGAAGTCAATTCGCTGACTACGCGCGAGAAACGCGACCTGCAAAAGGCGCAGCTTCGCCCCCTCTCCAATCGCCGGCCCGAACTGTACGAGGAAGACGAGTATTCGTCGGCCGACTACGAAGCGATGATGGAGATGTACAACGGTACCCTGGCCGCGATCGAAGAAGGCGAGATCGTCAAGGCCAAGGTGCTGGACATTCGCGACAACCTCGTCGTCCTCGATATCGGGTTCAAGTCGGAAGGCTCGATCCCGCTGGAAGAGTTCAAGGACATGCCGGACCTCAAGGCTGGCGATGAAGTCGAAGTGCTCCTCGAGCACCTCGAAGACCAGGAAGGCTCGGTTGTTCTTTCAAAGAAGAAAGCCGACTTCATGCGCGTGTGGGAAAAAATCCGCGTCGCGTACGAGTCGGATCAGCCGGTGGAAGGCGTGCTTGTCAAGAAGATCAAGGGTGGCGTGGTCGTCGACCTCATGGGCGTCGACGCATTCCTCCCCGGTTCGCAGATCGCGCTCCGTCGCGTCCCGAACATCGACGATCTCCTTGGCCAGAAGTACGAGTTCAAGATCATCAAGCTCAACAAGCGCCGTCGCAACATCGTCGTGTCGCGCCGCGTGATTCTGGAAACCGAGCGCGCCGGCAAGCGCGAGAAGCTCATGAAGGAGCTCCAGAAGGACCAGGTGCGGAAGGGTACCGTCAAGAACATCACCGATTTCGGGGCGTTCATCGACCTCGGCGGCGTCGACGGCCTGCTCCACATCACCGACATGTCGTGGGGCCGCATCCAGCATCCGACCGAGATGGTACAGATCGGTCTCGAGCTGGAAATCAAGGTGCTCGACATCGATTGGGAACGCGAGCGCATCTCGCTCGGCCTCAAGCAGCTCCAGAGCTACCCGTGGAAGGACGTCGCGGCGAAGTACCCGGTCGGCACGCGCGTCTCGGGTAAGGTCGTCTCGATCACGAACTATGGCGCGTTCATCGAGCTCGAGCCGGGCATCGAAGGCCTCGTGCACATCAGCGAAATGAGCTGGACGCGCAATGTGCGTCACCCGTCGAAGCTCGTGTCGATCGGTGAGGCCATCGAGGCGGTGGTGCTCAAGGTCGATCCGACTGAAGAGAAGATCTCGCTCGGTATGAAGCAGACCGAGCAGGATCCGTGGATGGTGCTGCCGCAGAAATACCCGGTTGGCACGCGTCTCTCCGGCAAGGTTCGGAACCTGACCTCGTTCGGTGCATTCGTTGAAATCGAGCCGGGCATTGACGGCCTGATCCATATCTCCGACATGAGCTGGACGAAGCGCGTGCAGCATCCGTCGGACGTCGTGAAGAAGGGCGATGACGTGAACGTCGTCATCCTCAACATTGACGCCGAAAACAAGCGCATCTCGCTCGGCCTCAAGCAGGCCGAGGACGATCCGTGGCTCAAGATCGGCGAGAACTACCCGGTGGGAACGGAACTCCCGGGCACGGTGGTTCGCCTGATGGATAAGGGCGTGGTCGTGGATATCGGCAACGATATCGAAGGCTTCGTTCCGCTCTCGCACCTCAGCACGACGGGGAAGAACATCGACAGCCCGGCCGAAGTGGCGTGGGAGCAGATGGCGATGCAGATCCGTGTGCTCGAAGTGGATCCCATCCACCGCCGCATCGTGCTGGGCGTGGTGAGCATCCCGGAAGGCCAGGAACGTCCGGCAGAGCCGTCCAAGATTCACACGGAAGACGAAGTCGCGGAAATCCCGCCGATCGACATGAACGCCGTCATCGACGACGAATAGATCGAGCATTGGCCACCCGCGCAGCGGCTTGACAGGCGCTGCGCGGGTGCCCAGACTCACCTTCCGATTATGAATACGCGTAGCTACTCCTATTATTACTCCGCCGCCGGCCGCCACACGGGCCGCACGGCTGGAGCGCTGCGCACGTAACAGCGAAACAGTCCTGCGAACACTTCACGGGCCCGTGGAACTTCCACGGGCCTGTTTCGTTTACCCCATCCTGAGTCTCGAACATGATCATCGTTACGCGCCCAGGCATCACCGAAATCCAGCTCGACGCCATTCGAGAAGCTGTCGAACGCGCCGGCTTTCAGACGCATCTCTCGCGCGGAGAGCACCGCACCATCCTGGGATGCATTGGGGACGAGCGGATGCTCAGCGAGGTGCCGCTTGCGACGCTGCCGGGTGTTGAAAGCGTCATTCCGATTCTCAAACCCTACCGTCAGGTGGCGCGCGATTTCCGCGCCGAGGCAACCATCGTCACCGTAGGCGAGGGCGTGGGCGCTTCGATTGGGGGCAACGCGCTCGCGGTGATTGCTGGGCCCTGCTCGGTTGAGGGCCGCGACATGTTGTTCGAGTCGGCACATGTGGTGAAGGCGGCCGGTGCGACGCTGCTGCGTGGCGGCGCATACAAGCCGCGCAGCTCGCCCTACGCCTTCCGGGGCCTCGGTGAGGAAGCGCTCATGCTCCTCACCGAAGTACGCGAAGAGACCGGGCTGCCCATCGTGACCGAAGTGATGGACACGCGGCAGGTGGAACTCGTCGCCGCGCATGCGGACATGCTGCAGATTGGCGCGCGCAATATGCAAAACTTTGCGCTGCTTTCCGCTGTTGGCGAAGTCCGTCGCCCGGTACTGCTCAAGCGCGGGCTCTCGGCAACTGTCGAAGAACTGTTGCTCGCCGCGGAGTACATCCTCGCGCGCGGCTACGATCATGTTATTCTCTGCGAGCGCGGCATTCGCACGTTCGAGACCGCGACGCGAAACACGCTCGATGTGTCAGCCGTTCCGGTGCTGAAGCGCGAGACCCACTTGCCCGTCATCGTGGACCCGAGTCACGCGGGCGGAAAGGCGTGGCTCGTGGCGCCGCTCTCGTTTGCCGCGGTCGCCGCAGGCGCGGACGGGCTGATCATCGAAGTGCATCCGAAACCCTCGGAGGCCAAGTCAGACGCGGAGCAGTCGCTCACGCCCACTGACTTCAACGACGTCATGGCTCGGCTGCGGCCGTTCGCGGCGGCCGCAGGCAGAACGATGGCAGCCGCAACACCGCTGATGGCTGGCGCAGGAGCAACCCGATGACGCGCGAACGTGATGCGAAAGGCATGGCGGCAATCGATTCGCTGCGCGTGCGAATCGAGAAGGCCGACGATGCGTTGCTGGCGCTCCTCCAGCGCCGGATGCGACTGGCGCGAGCCATCGGAAAGGCCAAGCAGGAAGCCGGACTGCCGATTCTCGACCCGGCGCGCGAGGCGCGCGTCGTCCGTCGAGTCGCGGCCAGGGCGCGCGAACTCGGCATGCCGGCTGAGGAGGTGCGCTCGCTCTTCTGGAACATCATTGCGCTCTGTCGCAGCGAGCAGATCCATGCGCGCACCGCTCGGTCAGCGCGGAGCGTGAAGTGAAGGTCGCGGTCATCGGGCTCGGGTTGATCGGCGGGTCGATCGCTCGCGACCTCACCGCGGCCGGCCACACGGTTGTTGGGCATGACCGGTCCAAGGCGTCGCTGCGTTCTGCCCGGCGGGCAGGTGCTGTCGTCGAAGCGATCGGCGCGGACTTTGCCGGACTCGAGTCGTGCGATGCTTGCGTGCTCGCGGTGCCCGTGCTTGATGCGCCGAGGTTGCTCGCGCGCGCCATCAAGCAGCTGCCCGCATCCGCTCTGATCACCGACGTCGGGAGTACCAAAGTGTCGATCGTCCAGGCAGCTGTCAGGCTCGGCGCAGCGGACCGGTTCGTTGGCGCGCACCCGTTCGCCGGCGATCACCGGTCCGGGTGGAAGGCCTCGCGACGCGGACTCTTTGCTGGGGTATCCGTGTTCCTGACACCGACTCGGGCCACGCGACCAGCGATGTTGGCGAAGTCCAGGAAGCTCTGGCGCGCAGTTGGCGGCAAGCCGAAGGTCGTGTCGGCCACCGAGCACGATGCGCTGATGGCTGGCGCCAGTCACCTTCCGCAGCTCGTGTCATCGACACTGGGTGCTTCGCTGCTCCGCGCCGGCGTGTCGCGCGCAACGCTCGGGCGCGGAGGGCGAGATGTGACGCGGCTCGCAGGGTCAGATCCCCGCGTCTGGAGTGCGATTCTACTCGACAATGCAGACCGCATCGCGCCACTGGCGCGGGCTAACGCACGATTGCTTGCGAAGTTCGCACAGGCGCTTGACCGAGGTGACGGCGCAGCCGTTCGCCGCCTGTTGACCGACTCGAATCGCTGGTTCAGGGCAGGCCCACCTGCCCAGGCCTGAGGCGTCCCGGCGCGACCGTTCGACCATTAGATAGGTCCGGCCACTGGACGGACCTTTTCGCAGGTCGTTGATTTCGCTGTATGTCCATGCAAGAAAAACTCGACCTGCTCGACAAGCGCCGAAACGAGTCGGAACAGGGCGGTGGCCCTGAACGGCTCAAGGCCCAGCACGCCAAGGGAAAGCTCTCGGCGCGCGAACGCCTCGACGCGCTGCTCGACGATGGATCGTTCGTTGAACTCGATCGCTTCGTCACGCACCAGTCGTCCGACTTCGGGCTCGACGCCCAGCGCCCGTACGGCGACGGCGTCGTCACCGGATTCGGCAAAATTGACGACCGGCTCGTCTACGTCTTTTCACAGGACTTCACGGTGTTCGGCGGATCGCTCTCCGAAGCACATGCCAAGAAGATTTGCAAGGTCATGGACATGGCCGTGCGCAACGGCGCCCCCATGATCGGCCTCAACGATTCCGGCGGCGCGCGCATCCAGGAAGGCGTGGTGTCGCTCGGCGGCTACGCCGAGATCTTTCTCCGCAACACGCTCGCCTCCGGAGTCGTACCGCAAATTTCCGCGATCCTTGGTCCGTGCGCCGGCTGCGCCGTCTACTCTCCGGCGATTACCGATTTTGTATTCATGGCCCGTGGAACGAGCTACATGTTCGTGACCGGTCCGAATGTCGTGAAAACCGTCACCCATGAAGATGTGACGATGGAGCAGCTCGGCGGCGCCGACACGCATGGCGGGGTCAGCGGCGTCTCGCACTTCACCTGCGCGAGCGAGCTCGAGGTCTTCGAGGGAATTCGCAAGTTGCTGCGGTTCATTCCTTCGAACAACGTGGACGCGCCGCCGCGGGGAGTGAGTCAGGATCCCCGTGCTCGTCGCGACGAATCACTCCGCGACGTGGTGCCGGACAGTCCGAACAAGCCATACGACATGCACGAGGTGCTCCGCCGGGTGGTTGACGACGGCGAATTCCTCGAGGTGCACGCCGACTTCGCGCAGAACATCATCTGCGGGTTCGCCCACATCGGCACGTACAGCGTTGGCATCGTCGCCAATCAGCCAGCAATTCTGGCCGGCGTCCTGGACATCCAGGCCAGCACCAAGGCCGCACGCTTCATCCGGTTCTGCGACGCCTTCAATGTGCCGGTGGTGACGTTCGAGGACGTGCCGGGATTTCTGCCAGGACTCGCGCAGGAACATGGCGGCATCATTCGGCACGGCGCGAAACTGCTCTTCGCCTACTGCGAAGCGACGGTGCCCAAGTTGACGGTCATTACGCGCAAGGCCTATGGCGGCGCGTACGACGTCATGAGTTCGCGGCATATTCGCGGCGACTACAACGTCGCCTGGCCAACGGCCGAGATTGCCGTCATGGGCCCGAAAGGGGCTGTTGAGATCTTGTTTAAGAAGGAAATCGCAGAGTCGAAGGACCCCGTGGCCGCTATGGATCTGCGTGTGAAGGAGTACACGGACAAGTTTGCGAACCCTTATGTCGCCGCCGCGCGTGGCTATGTCGACGACATCATCGATCCGGCCGACACGCGTCCGCGGTTGATCGACGCGCTCGAGTCGCTGCAGGGCAAGCGCGACAAGAATCCGCCGAAGAAGCACGGCAATATCCCGCTATAGATGAGCGCTGGCAAAAAGCAGAAGGCAGCAACCGCCGTTCCGGCCGCTCCGGTCGCCAAGCTGCTCCGCAAGGTTCTGATCGCCAACCGCGGCGAAATCGCGTTGCGCATTGTGCGTGCCTGTCAGGAACTGGGCGTGCGGTCCGTGGCGGTGTATTCCGATGCTGACGCGCACGCTCCGCACGTGCGCGAGGCCGACGAAGCGGTGAACATCGGTCCGGCACCGTCCGCCGAGAGCTACTTGAAGGGTGACGTGATCATTGCGGCGGCGAAGCGCGTGGGCGCCGATGCGATTCACCCCGGCTACGGGTTTCTCTCCGAGCGCGAGTGGTTTGCGCGCGCCGTGCGCGATGCAGGCCTGGTGTGGATTGGGCCGCCGGCCGAGGCGATTGCCGCACTGGGATCCAAGACCGCGGCCCGTACGCTGGCTGTGAAGCACGGTGTGCCGGTCGTACCCGGTACGACCGAGGCGCTTTCGTGCGCCGACGAAGCCGTCACCGTTGCCACCAAGTTCGGTTTCCCCGTGTTGCTCAAGGCAGCGGCCGGCGGCGGGGGGAAGGGCATGCGCGTCGTGCGCAGCGCCGGCGAGATGGCGTCGGCGTGGGATGCCGCCCGCAACGAATCGAAGAAAGCATTCGGCGATGACGCGGTGTACATCGAGAAGTATATCGAAGGCCCGCGGCACGTCGAAATTCAGATACTGGCTGACTCGCACGGCACGGTCATCTCACTCGGCGAGCGCGAATGCTCGGTGCAGCGGCGGCACCAGAAGATGATCGAAGAGGCGCCGAGTCCCGCCGTAGACGTCGATTTGCGCCGCCGCATGGGTGCCGCGGCCGTGCGCGCGGCGAAGGCCGCGGGCTATGTGAATGCCGGAACGTGTGAGTTTCTTCTCGACAGCACTGGCGAGTTCTATTTTCTCGAGATGAACACCCGTATTCAGGTCGAGCATCCCGTGACCGAACTCGTCACGGGAATCGATCTGGTCCAGTGGCAGATTCGCATCGCATCGGGCGAGAAGATTCCATTTCCCTCCGAGATCGAACCGCGCGGGTGGGCCATTGAGTGCCGCCTCACGAGTGAAGACCCGTCGAATGGGTTCCTCCCGTCCACCGGCCGAGTGGACTACCTGCATGTGCCGTCCGGCCCGGGTGTGCGCTGGGATGGCGGAATCGAAACGGGCTCCGTCGTCGGGCTGCATTACGATCCGATGCTGGCGAAACTGATCGTCTGGGGTGCGACGCGAGAGGAGGCGGTGAGTCGCATGCACCGCGCGCTGCTTGAACTCGTGGTTGATGGAGTGGAGACGTCGCGCGAGTTCCACCTGCGCGTGATGGAAGACGCCGATTTCAAGTCCGGCGCGATCGACATTCAGTGGCTTGAACGCCGGCTCGAGTCGCTGCTCGGTAGCGCGCCGGACGAAGACGCATTGCAGGCGGCGGCAATCGCGGCGACCCTGGTCGCCGATCGGGACAGGCGTGGCGGCGGCCGGACGAGCGCAGCAGCAGCTGCAGCAGCAGCACCGGAGTCTGCATCTGCGTGGGCGCGACGCGGGCGCACCGACGGGCTTCGCGTGTGATAAACGACATCGTGACCGCCGTTCCCGAAGCGCTTGAGCTGGTGATCGAGTCCATTGCGGCCGGTGGCGATGGCGTCGCGCGCCGTGATGGCATGGTGGTGTTTGTTCCGCGCACGGCGCCGGGAGATCGCGTGACCGCACAGGTGACGCGCGAGCGTCGCATGGCGCGCGGACAGGTGCAACGCATTGAAGTCGCATCGCCCGATCGCGCGGTACCCGCATGTCCGCATTACGAAGGGGAGCGGTGCGGCGGCTGCCAGCTGCAGCACCTCACGCTCGATGCGCAGCGCGAAGCGAAACGCCACATCGTCCAGGATACACTGCGTCGTATCGGGCGGCGCACGATTGGGTTGCCATCGATTCGTGCGGCCGGCTCGCCGTGGCGGTATCGTGAGCGCCTCTCGCTCGCGCTGCGGCGTCGCGCCGACGGTTCATGGTACGCGGGCCTGCATTCCCGCGATGATGTCAACACGGTATTTGAGTTGAAGGACTGCCACATCACCGACGAACGCGTGGTCGTGCTCTGGCGTCAGGTCATGGAGGCGGCCGACGGACTTCCGGGCGCTCAGCAACTGCGCGGAACGGTGCGCTCCGTTGGCGACCGCGGCGTGTTCACTCTCGAAGGCGGCGCGAGCTGGGATGCTGCGGAGACCTTTGCCGGCCGACTCGCTGCCTTCGACCACCTGTGGTGGGTGCCGGAAGGCGGACGTCGTCGACGAATCGGTGGTACCGCCGCCGCAAACAGCGCCCATGGTGGTTTCACGCAGGTGAATCCCGCCGTCGCGCGCGAGATGATCGCGCTCGTGCTTGAGCGAGTCCTGTCCTACGAGCCGAAGCATGTCCTGGATGCGTATGCCGGTGCCGGCGATCTCTCTACGTCGCTTCACGCGCGCGGTGTGCGGGCCACGGCTATCGAACTCGATGAAGACGCGACGGCGTATGCATCGGCCCGACTGAGCTCGCCATCACGGGCGCTCGCTGCGCGGGTCGAAGATGTGATCGCGCGTCACCTTCCGGCCGATGTCGTCGTGCTGAATCCGCCTCGTTCGGGGGTCGATGCGCGCGTGACCGCCGCCTTGGAATCGGCCGCACCGGTGCCGAAAGCGATTTTCTACATCAGTTGCGATCCGGCGACCCTCGCGCGCGACCTTGCGCGGATGCCGTCTTGGGAAATCAGGAACGTGATGGCATTCGACATGTTCCCGCAGACGGCGCACGTCGAGACGCTCGTTGAACTCACGCGAACGGTGCCAGCGTGAAATACGTCGTCGAACTGAGCGGCCGCACCTTCGTCGTCGAGTTGGATGCGGGCGTCGCCCGGGTGGACGGAGGTGCACCGATTGCCGTGACACTCGACGACGTGGACGGCACCCCCGTACGCCTCGTTTCGATTGCCGGCACGCTCCACCGGATGACCGCCCGCCGCGATGGTCCACGCGGCCGATACATCCTGCGCATGGACGGGCGCCGATTCGGTGTGGACGCGTTGGATGAACGCACCCGAGCGATCCGTGACCTTGCCGACGCCGCGCGCCCGTCGTCGGGGCCGGTACCGCTCATCGCGCCGATGCCCGGACTGGTCGTGCGGGTGACGGCGGCGGTTGGCGACGTAGTGCAGGCGGGGCAGCCCCTCGTGGCTATTGAGGCCATGAAAATGGAGAATGAACTTCGGGCTCCCGCCGCGGGCACGGTGCGTGCCGTTCACGCGACGCCCGGGTCTCCCGTAGAGAAAGGGACCGTTCTCATCGAATTCAGCTAAAAATCAGGCCCGCCCTCCTTTAGATGGAAGGGGCGCTATCTGCCGCGTTGACATAGGCTAAGTGCTTGTGTAGCTTGGATGTCTGTCCTAAAACGCCCTAGTGGCGGCCGAAACCCGGGTTGCATCCCGCACCGGTGAGGCGAAGTAGCTACCGCGAGCACGCGTCTTTGAAGTTTCGCGCGTTCGCACAGTTGGGAGCAGTTTTTACGATGTCCACGTATTCAGCAAAACCCGCCGACATGGACCACAAGTGGTTCGTGCTTGATGCGGAAGGGATCGTGCTCGGCCGACTCGCTTCTGAAGTCGCCAAGATCCTCCGGGGCA
The DNA here is from genome assembly GCA_026387935.1 of Gemmatimonadota bacterium. Classification (GTDB taxonomy): domain Bacteria; phylum Gemmatimonadota; class Gemmatimonadetes; order Gemmatimonadales; family Gemmatimonadaceae; genus Fen-1231. The sequence goes on from JAPLKU010000012.1 coordinate 220,996, forward strand.
AGAACAAACCCATCTTCACGCCGCACGTCGACACTGGCGACAACGTCATTGTCATCAACGCGGCCAAGATCGTGTTGACCGGTCGGAAGGCGGAGCAGAAGACGTACTTCCAGTACACGGGCTACATGGGTCACGACAAGAAGGTCCCCATCGCCACCGTGCTCGCGAAGCATCCGGAACGCGTCATCGAGCATGCCGTGTATGGCATGCTGCCGAAGAACTCGTTGGCGAAGCAGGTGCTCCGTCTCAAGCTGCGTGTCTATCCGGGCGCCCAGCATCCCCATAAGGCTCAACAGCCCCAGACGCTTACGCTCCCCAAGCGCGAGGCCAAGTAAATGACCGACGCAATCATCCATACGATCGGTCGCCGCAAGGAAGCGGTCTGCCGCATTTTCATCCGCTCGGGTTCGGGCAAGTGGGACATCAACGGCAAGACGCTCGGGGATTATTTCCCGCGGTCTGGCCTCGTCACTGCGATTCAGCAGCCGTTCACGGCGACTGACACGCTCGGGCGCTTTGATGTGCAGGCCAACCTGAACGGTGGCGGTTCGAGCGGTCAGGCCGGCGCGCTCCGTCTCGCGGTGGCTCGCGCACTCGTGAAGATCGACGAGGCGCACCGCCCAAAGCTCCGAACCCTTGGGCTCCTCACGCGCGATGCCCGCGCCGTCGAGCGTAAGAAGCCAGGCCGTCCGAAGGCACGCAAGAAGTTCCAGTTCAGCAAGCGCTAAACCATTCGCAGTTGTTGTGGCACAGGTATTTGTAAAGTTCTTGTAGTTCGCAGTTCATCTCTCAGGTGCGACGAGTTCTGGCCGGGTGCCGCCCCGCTCTTTGAGCGGGGCGGTCGGCCGGAACGATGACTCGCACCGACGCCGCTAACCCTCGCAGGTACACATGTCGCAGATGACGCTCGACGATCTCCTCAAGGCCGGAGTGCACTTCGGCCACCAGACCCGCCGTTGGAACCCGAAGATGCGCCGGTTCATCTTCGCGGAGCGAAACGGCATTCACATCATTGACCTTCAGAAGACGCTGCGCCAGCTCGAGCTGGCCCAGAAGCTCGCGCGCGAAGTGGTGCTGCGCGGCGAAAACGTCCTCTTCGTCTGCACCAAGCGCCAGCTCTCGCAGATCGTCATGGCGGAGTCGGACCGTTCCGGCGCGCTGTACGTCACCGAGCGTTGGCTCGGTGGCATGCTGACGAACTTCGCCACCATGAAGAAGCAGATTCGCCGACTCAAAGAACTTGAGGCCGGTGCGGAAGTCGGCGGCGATTTCGTGAACTACACCAAGAAGGAACAGCTGATGCTCACGCGTCAGCGCGACAAGCTCCTGAAGAATCTTTCGGGCATCAAGAATATGGGCCGCCTCCCGGGCCTGTTGTTCATCGTTGACGCCCGCAAGGAACGCATCGCCGTGGAAGAAGCAAACAAGCTTGGTATTCCGATCGTCGCGATTTGCGATACGAACTCGGACCCGGACTTGATCACCGTGCCGGTTGCCGGTAATGACGACGCGATCCGATCGGTTGAGCTGATCACGCATGCCTTCGCGGATGCGGTGATCGAAGCGCGCCGAGAAGCTCCGGTGCGCGAAGCGTCCGAGGAAGGCGAGAGCTACACCTACTCGTCAGACCGTGGCGCAGAGCCGGAAGGCGACCGCGATGGTCGCCGGAAGCGCGGCAGTGGCGGCAGTGGCGGCAGTGGCGGCAGTGGCGGCAGTGGCGGCAGTGGTGATCGCCCGGCGGGCGGTGGTGGTGGTGGTGGTGGTGGTGGTGGCGCAGGTCGACCGGGCGGTGCCCGTCGTCGTCGCGCGAAGCCGGAAGCCATCGCGGCGCGTATCAAGCCCGCTGAAACGCCGGACGCTCCTGCGGCGCCCGCAGCAGAGTAGTTGCAGAGTAGTTGCAGAGGAGTTCGACAGCAGTTGAACGACCGCCGTACCTAACTCACGATTTCACGAGCTGGATACATATATGATGACCATCAGTGCGAAGGACGTTGCCGCACTCCGGGCCCGCACGGGCGCGGGAATCGGCGACTGCAAGAAGGCGCTCGAGGAGGCCGGCGGCGACATGGAGCAGGCCGTTGACGTGCTTCGCAAGAAGGGCATCGCCAAGGCGGACAAGCGCGCTGGTCGTGCTGCCGCAGAAGGCCAGATTATTACCTGGGTCTCCGACGACGCGTCGCTCGCGGCCCTCATCGAGCTCAACTCCGAAACCGATTTTGTCGCGCGCAACGAAGAGTTCGTGGCGCTGGCCACGCTCGTTGTGCGTCATATCGCCGAAGACACCTCCCTCGACGGCATTGCGGACATCACCGCGGATCATGCGTTGCTCGCGAAGCACTGGCATCACGACAAGGCGCAGACCCTGGGCGAAGTCGTGAAGGCGGCGGCCGCGAAGACGGGCGAGAACGTCACGCTTCGTCGCGTCGCTCGTTATACAAGCGACGGAGCGATTGGTTTTTATCGCCACTTCAACGGCAAGATCGCCGTGTTGGTCGACGTGCGTGGTGTGACGGGCGATGCGGGCAAGGCCCTCGCGGCCACAATCGCGGAGCATGCGGCCGCTGGTGTGCCAGTCGTGCCCGTTGGCGTGAACAAGGAAGACGTTCCCGCGGACGTCCTCGAGCGCGAGCGCAAGATCTATTTCGAGCAGGCCAAGGAGAGCGGCAAGCCCGAGGCGATCGCCGAGAAGATGGTTGCAGGTCGAATCGAGAAGTATTACAAAGAAGTCACGCTCCTCGAACAGCCCTGGGTGCGTGATCCGGAAAAGACCATCAGCCAGCTCGTGAAGGCCGTGCCTGGCGCGTCGGTCAAGCGGTTTGTCCGGTTCCAGATGGGCGAGGCCTGAGTCCCGGAGATACGATCGCCATGCCGCGCAGCACCCCGCTCAAGTACCAGCGCATTCTGCTGAAGCTGTCGGGCGAAGCGCTTGCCGGCAGTGGCGGCCATGCCTTCGACTTCGCGACCATCACAGGATACGCGAAGGCCCTGAAAGAAGTCGTCAATGCCGGTGTGCAGGTGGGGCTCGTGATCGGCGGCGGCAACATCGTTCGCGGCTCGCAGCTCTCCAAGATGGGGATGGACCGCGTCAGTGCCGACTACATGGGCATGCTCGGCACCGTGATCAACGCGCTGGCGTTCCAGGACATTCTGGAGCGCGAAGGCGTGGACACCCGCGTCATGACGGCCATCCGAATGGAAGAGCTCGCAGAGCCGTTCATCCGGCGGCGCGCCATGCGCCATATGGAAAAGAACCGCGTCGTTATTTTCGCCGCCGGCACAGGCAACCCGTACTTCAGCACCGACACGGCCGCGGTGCTGCGTGGCATTCAGATGAAGGCAGACGTCATCATCAAGGCGACGAGCGTGGACGGCGTGTACAGCGCGGATCCGAAAACGACGCCGAATGCCAAGCGCTACACCACGATCAGCTACCGCGATGTGATGAAGAAGGAGCTCGGTGTCATGGACCAAACTGCGATTACGCTCTGCAAGGAAAACAAGCTTCCCTTAATAGTTCTCGATATCAACGCGTCCCGGGCGGTTCTCAAGGCCGTGAAGGGCGACAAGGTGGGGACACTCGTCTCATGAGCACGATTTCTCAAATCCTGAAGGACTGCCGCACCGGCATGGACAAGAGCATTGAGTCCGTCAAGCATCAGTTCAGCTCGATTCGCTCAGGCAAAGCCTCCGCCAGCATGCTCGATTCCGTAAAAGTCGAGATGTACGGCTCCGCGATGGCGCTCAATCAGGTGGCCAGCGTTTCGGCGCCTGAGCCGCGCATGCTGGTCGTGACGCCATTCGACAAGACGCAGGCGAAGGCCATCGAAAAGGCGATTCGCGATGCCAACCTCGGGCTTGATCCGGCCCATCAGGGCGGCGTGATTCGTGTGCCGATGCCGTCAATGAACGAGGAACGGCGCAAGGAACTCGCGAAGGTGCTGCACAAGTACGGTGAAGACGGCCATATCGCCATCCGTCACCTTCGCACGAACGCGCGCGAAGCGCTCAAGAAGCTCGACAGCGTTTCTGAAGACGATGTGAAACATGCCGAGAAGGAATTACAGAAGGCTCATGATGATTACATCGCGAAGGTGGATGCCGCGATGAAAGCGAAAGAGCAAGAAATTATGGCGGTGTAGGGGAGCCGCCGATGGCAGACGCGGCCGCGCTCCTCTCCCAGATTCGAATCAACGGCGCGATTCCACGGCACGTGGCCATCATCATGGATGGCAACGGTCGCTGGGCACGCGAGCGGCTGCTGCCGCGGCCGGTGGGTCACCGCAATGGGATGAAGTCGGTGCGCACGGTGGTCGAGGCCGCGCTCGAAGCCGGCGTCGAGGTGCTCTCGCTCTTTGCCTTTTCGCAGGAGAATTGGCAGCGCCCAGCGGTTGAAGTGTCGGCACTGATGTCCCTCCTCGAAGAATTCATCCAGCGCGAGGCCGACGAACTCGAGCAGCAGGGCGTGCAGGTGCACTTCCTTGGCGAACTCGACCGGCTGGCGCCAGCGGCCGCTGCCGCGGTGGACAAGGTGGTCGCGCAGACCGCCGCCGGTTCCAAGCTTCGTCTGAATCTCTTGGTGTCGTACGGGTCCCGCGCCGAGATCATTCGGGCGGTGAAGAGCGTCGCGGCAGATGCTGCAGCCGGCCGAATCACACCGGATCAGGTGGACGACGCGCTGTTCAGTGACAAACTGTTCACCGTGGGTTGCCCTGATCCAGATCTCTTGATCCGCACGTCGGGCGAGCAGCGCATTTCAAACTTTATGCTCTGGCAACTCGCGTATACCGAGCTCGCGATCTCGCCCGTCCTCTGGCCAGATTTTGGTCGCAAGGAACTCTACGAGGCGATTCTCGACTACCAGCAGCGTGACCGACGGTTCGGTCGCGTACAGGCGCAGTAGGCATGGGCCAAACGGTGAAGTCGGTCGCGAGCACCCCGGTTTCCGAGTTGGTGAAGCGATTGGCGTTCTCGCTCGTCGCCATCCCCGTCGTCATCTGGCTCGTGTGGACTGGTGGCCTGGCATTCGCGCTGTTGCTCGCGGTTGCTGCCGCACTCGCTGCCTGGGAGTTCTACAAACTCGCGATCGACACGGGGAGCGAGCCGCTCTGGGGTCACGGCGTGGTGTTCAGTGCGCTCATTCCGCTTTTTGTGCACGCGCGCTTCATCGGCTGGTGGGCGCCGCCGGTGAGCATCGTCATGCTGCTCGTGCTCGAACTTCTTTGCGTGGCGCTCTGGAGGCGCGGCTCTGAAGGGAAGCCGCTCGAAGCGGTTGGCATTACGTTGCTCGGCGCGTTCTACACCGGTGGCATGCTTGGCTTCGGCTACGTCATTCGCTACCACCAGTACGCCGTTGCGCCCTTGGCGGGCACGCTGCTCCTCGTGCTCCCGCTGTTGCTCACCTGGGGCACCGACTCCGGAGCCATGCTCTTTGGCACGGCCTTCGGCGTGCGCAAACTGATGCCGAGCGTGAGCCCGAAGAAGACCGTGGTCGGCGCGGCGGCTGGCGCGGCCCTCGCTGTGATTCTCTCGGTCGTCTATGTGCGGTTCGCGCTGCAACCGTACGCGAAACTGACCATGCCGATGGTGTCTGCCGTGGTGTTTGGCCTCGGTGTGAGCGTTGCCGGCCAGCTCGGCGATCTCGTGGAGTCGATGCTCAAGCGGCAGGCCGGTGTGAAAGACAGCTCGAAGCTCATTCCAGGGCATGGCGGGGCGCTTGATCGCGTGGATTCGTTGCTCTTCACCCTTCCCGTGGCCTTCGTGCTGTACGATGTGTTGTTGAAGGCCGCGCCGTGACCCGTCAGACCAACTCGTGACGCGTCGCGTAGCAATTCTGGGGTCAACGGGATCTATCGGTACCACTGCGCTTCGCGTGCTCTCCCGCCAGCGGGAACGATTTTCCGTCACGGCCCTGACCGCGAACGTCAATGCGAAACTGCTTGGCGAGCAGGCGGACTCCTGGCTGCCGTCGTACGTTGGCCTCGTTTCGCCAAATGGATCGGGCTCACGGCCCGAGTGGAAGAATGGCGTTGGCGCCCTCGTTGACGCGGCCACGCGAACGGATGTGGACATCGTGCTCAATGCCGTGGTCGGTGTCGCGGGCATGGACGCCACCCTTGCCGCGTTATCGGCCGGGAAGCGCGTGGCACTCGCCAACAAGGAAACGCTTGTGGTGGCCGGCGAACTCGTCGCCGCTGCCTGTGCCACCAGCGGCGGCGAGATCGTCCCGGTGGATAGCGAACACTCAGCCATCCTGCAGTGCATCGGCGCGCGCGGCGCCAAGGATGTGCGTCGCCTCATCATCACCGCGTCGGGTGGTCCGTTCCGCCAGTGGGGCGCCGATCGCATCGGCGCCGCGACGCGTGAAGAGGCGTTGAATCATCCCACCTGGAGCATGGGCCGCAAGATCACCGTAGACAGCGCGACGCTGGCGAATAAGGCACTCGAAGTGATCGAAGCGCATTTCCTCTTTGGATTGCCGTATGACGCTATCGAGGTCGTGGTGCATCCGCAGAGCATCGTGCATTCGATGGTTGAGTTCGTGGACGGCAGCGTACTGGCGCAGGTCGGCGTGCCGTCAATGGAATTGCCGATTCTGTACGCGCTTACTCATCCGGAACGGCTCGCCGATTCTGGCGTCCCGCGCTTTGATCCCGTTGCGGCATCGCCGCTGACGTTTGAGCCCGTCCGGCTCGATGCGTTTCCTGCGCTGCAGCTCGGTATTGAAGCGGGGCGCGCCGGTGGGCTCGCGCCCGCCACATTCAATGCAGCCAACGAGGCCGCGGTGGCGCTGTTTCTCGATGGGAAGATTTCGTTTGCCGGCATTGCGCACGGAATCGCGCGCGCGCTTGCCCTGGTACCACCAATGGCGTCGCCAACTCGCGATGACCTGATGGACGCTGACCGGCGCGCACGCGCCATCGTGAAGGATTCCGTCTGATGCTTGCATGGCTTGCACCACTCGTCGTGCTCGGCCTCGTGGTCTTTGTCCACGAGCTCGGGCATGTTCTCGCCGCAAAGATCGTTGGTGTCTATGCGCCCCGATTCTCACTCGGATGGGGAAAGCCACTCTGGCGCTGGCGGCCGAAGGGCGGCGAAACCGAATATGTGATTTCGATGCTGCCGATTGGCGGCTACGTCCGCATGGCGTCGCGAGACGACGAGACGATGGCCGCGATTGAGGGCGGCACGGAAACCGCTCCCACTCAGGAAGATCAGCAGGGGCCACACTGGGATCCGAATGCGATGGTTCCGCACGGCCCACACCCCGTGCCCGCCGACCGATGGTTTGAATCGAAGCCGGTCTATGCACGAGTGTTCATTCTGCTCGCTGGCGTCACGATGAACGCGTTGCTGACAATCGTTGTCGCCACCGGCAGCATCGCGGCGTACGGCCGTCTTGTCGCACAGGACGTGCAGCCCGCCGTGGTGGACACCGTGATCGCAAACCGTCCGGCCGCGAAGGCCGGCTTCTTGAAGGGCGATTCGATCATTTCGGTGAACGATGCGGCCATCAGGCAGTGGGCCGATTTCCTGACGGCGGTCACGAGCAAGCCGGGCGAGCCACTGCGCATTGTGGTCGGACGCGCCGGCGCCACCACGACGCTGCAGGTCACTCCGGAAGCGGTAGAAGAACCGGATCCGACGACCGGCGTGAAGCGGCCTGTGGGTCGGATCGGCATGGGGCCTGTAATTCGCACCACCCGCCAGTCAGTTGGATTCACCGACGCGGCGGCGTTCGGCTGGCGCTACACCTGGGCCAAGACCGGTGAGGTGGTCGGCGTGTTAGGTGGCCTCTTCAAGGGCACGGTCGGCGTTTCGCAGCTCGGCGGGCCTATTGCCATCGCCCGCGTGTCGGTCGCGCAGGCCAGGGAGGGGCTGGAGCCGCTGCTGGCGCTCATCGCCTTCCTGAGCGTGAATCTGGCGGTCCTTAACTTGCTCCCGGTGCCGGTCCTCGATGGTGGACAGATCCTGATGACCGTGGCCGAGGCGGTGCGCGGCAAGCCGCTGTCCATTCGCACGCGCGAGAACTTCATGAAGGTCGGCGTGGCCCTGATTCTGGTGCTGTTTGCGATTGTCATGTTCAATGACATCAAGTCGTTGGTCCTGAGCTTGGTCAGTTAGGGCCTGCTGCCGACTGCGGACTGCCCACTTGAAGGGGTGCGTTTGGCCCCTTATCTTATTGTGCTACAACACAGTTGACGATCGAACTCGGGTACAAGGACAATGGCTTTTTCGAAGACCGCCGCGTTGGCAAAGAACCAGCGGCACGCAACAGACACAGGCTCGCCGGAAGTGCAGGTCACGGTGTTGACGGAGCGGATCAAGTTCCTCACCGAACACTTCCAGACGCACGCCAAGGACCACCACGGTCGCCGTGGCCTCCTGATGATGGTCCGCAAGCGCGGCCGTCTCCTCACCTATCTGAAGCGCATCAACCTCGCCTCATATCGCAAGCTCAATGATGAGCTGGGGCTGCGTTACTAACTGACCGATCAACGAAAGCGCGCGGACGCGGGGTGTTTCCCCAGCGAACCGCGCGCTTTCGCGTTGGACGGCAGGTCATGGTGTGTGGATAGTCGCCGCGGGGTCGAGAGACCCTCGCTGCAGGGCTTCGCGCACCCCGCTGCCCACTAATCCGTTTTCATAATTCTTGTTTCTTATCTCTTATTTCTAACATGTCAATGCAACGCATCGAAACCACCTTCGCAGGCCGCCCCCTCGTCATCGAGACGGGCCGCATGGCCAAGCAGGCCGCCGGCTCCTGCACCATCCGCTTCGGCGACACGATGGTCATCGCCGCCGTCACGGTCAGCGACAAGCAGAGTACGCTGCCGTTCTTCCCGCTCACGGTCGAATACAAGGAAAAGACCTACGCGGCCGGCAAGATCCCCGGCGGCTTCATCAAGCGCGAAGGGCGCCCGCGCGACGAGGAAATCCTCTCGTGCCGCATTATCGACCGCTCCATCCGTCCGCTCTTCCCGGAAGGCTTCCAGAACGAAGTGCAGGTTTTCGTTTATGTCGTGAGCGCCGACCAGGAAAACGATGCCGACGTGCTCGGTCTTGTTGCAACGAGTTTCGCGTTGAACGCTTCGCGCATTCCGTTCCTTGAGCCGATCGCCGCCGTTCGCGTCGGTCGCATTCAAGGAAAGTGGGTGCTCAACCCGACGTTCCAGCAGCTCGAGTTCTCCGACATGGATCTGGTGGTCGCGGGCTCCAAGGCCTCGATCATGATGGTCGAAGGCGGCGCACTCGAAGTGTCCGAAGCCGACGTCGTCGAAGCGCTGGGCATTGCGCAGCGCGGCATTGGCGAACTGATCGATCTCCAGCAGCAGTTGTTGGGCAAGGCCGAGGTTCCGGCCAAGATGGAATGGAAGGCGAAGGCCACGCCGGCCTCGGTTTCCGATCGCGTGCGCGCCGAAGCCGAAGGGCTGATCGCAAAGGCGATCAACCAGGCCGACAAGGCCACGCGAGTGCAGGCCGTTGAGCGCGTGAAGGAACAGGTAAAGGAAAAGCTCAAGCTCGAGCTGCCGGCCGAAGACCATGGCTTCATCGGCGCGGCGCTGGGCGATCTGGAATACGCCGCGCTCCGTGGCCAGGTACTCGAGACGGGGCTCCGCGTGGACGGCCGCAAGCCGACGCAGGTGCGCCCGATCTCCATTGACACGTCGCTGCTCCCGCGCGCGCATGGCTCGGCGCTCTTCACGCGCGGCCAGACGCAGGCGCTGGTCGCCACGACGCTCGGTACCGCGAACGACGTGCAGCGCCTGGACTCGATTGACGAGGCCAAGGAAAGCACGAAGAGCTTCATGCTCCACTACAACTTCCCGCCGTTCTCGACGGGCGAAGTGCGTCCGATGCGTGGCACGAGCCGTCGTGAAATCGGCCACGGCAATCTCGCCGAGCGCGCGGTACAGGCCGTCCTTCCGCCGTTCGAAGAGTTCCCGTACACGCTGCGCATCGTCTCCGAGATTCTCGAGTCGAATGGTTCGAGCTCCATGGCCTCGGTCTGCGGCGCATCGCTTTCGCTCTATGACGCCGGCGTGCCCATCAAGGGTGCAGTCGCTGGAGTAGCGATGGGTCTGATCAAGGAAGGCGCCAAGTACGCCATCCTCACCGACATTCTTGGCACCGAAGACCACCTGGGCGACATGGACTTCAAGGTCGCCGGGACGGCAGACGGCATCACGTCCATCCAGATGGACATCAAGATTCAGGGCCTTGAGCTCTCGCTCATGACCGAGGCGCTCGCGCAGGCCAAGGTCGGCCGCATGCATATCCTCGGCGAAATGAAGAAGGCGCTTGATGGTCCGCGCGCCGATCTCTCGCCGTACGCGCCGCGCATTGTGACGGTCATGATCAACCCCGAGAAGATCGGCGACCTGATCGGTCCGAAGGGCAAGACGATCCGCGGCATCCAGGACGAGACGGGCGCGGAGCTCAGCGTGGACGATACGGGCCTCGTGACGATTGCCGCTGTTGGCGGCGACGCCATGCAGCGCGCACGCCAGATGGTACAGGCGATCACGGCCGAGCCGGTCGTCGGCGAGATCTATGAAGGTCCGGTGAAGAGCACCACGGCGTTCGGCGCCTTCGTCGAAATCATGCCTGGTACTGACGGCCTCGTGCACATCTCCGAGCTTCGCCATGGCCGCACGGAGAAGACAGAAGACGTCGTGAAGAAGGGCGACCGCGTGCGGGTCAAGCTCATCGAGCGCGACGAACGCGGAAAGCTTCGTCTCTCGATGAAGGCGCTGATTCCGAAGCCAGAAGGCGGCGCTCCTGCCGCGGTGGCTCCGGCGGACGCGACGTACGCCGAGGGTGGCGCAGAGCTGCCGCCGCCGGCCGCGACTGCACCGGACGGTGACGGTGAGAGCGGTGGGCGTGGCGGTTCGCGTGGTGGACGTGGGGGCGGGCGCCGCGGGTGAACACGGGGTTGCCCAAGCAGGTGAGCGCGGTCACCGGGGCGCCCATGGGCTCCATGGGCGCCATGGGACTCCGCTCGGACCACGACGCCGGTGTTGAGCGGACGGTGCTCCCGAATGGCCTGACGGTCGTTTCGGAGCGCGTCCCCGGGGTTCGCTCCGTCGCGATTGGGGCATGGGTCCGATCGGCGTCGATTCATGAGACGCCTGCCGAGATGGGCGTCTCGCACATGCTCGAGCATCTGTGCTTCAAGGGAACCGAGCGCCGCACCGCGAAAGAAATCGCGTCGGCGCTCGAGTCGCTTGGGGGGTCGCTCGACGCATACACCTCGCGTGAGCACATCGCCTTTCAGGCGCGTGTACTCGACGAGCATCTCCCGCAGGCGGTGGACGTGCTCGCCGATGTGATGTTTCGTCCGTTGCTCCGCGACGAAGATCTTCAGCTGGAACGGAAAGTCGTCCTCGAAGAGATCTCGATGGTGGATGACACACCGGACGACATTGTTTTCGAGTTGCATAACAGTGCGCTCTGGGGCGATCACCCGTACGGGTATTCGATCCTGGGCACGCGTGCCACGGTATCATCGCTCAGCGCCGAATCGGTGCGCGCGCTGCACAAGCGGGCATTTACTCCGTCGAATGTCGTTGTTGGCGCGGCGGGACACATTCCGCACGACCGGTTGATTGACGCGCTCCTCACGGCCGGGTGGGGCGACCTGCCCCGGAGCGTTTCGCCGGCGGTTTCTCCGCCTCCACCGGTGCAGGCGGCGCCTGGGATGCGGCATGTAAGCCGCGATTCTGCGCAGGCGCATATTGTGGTCGGCTCGGCCACGGTGCCGCATGCGGATCCGCGCCGCCACGCGCTCATTGTCGTCGACACGTTGCTTGGCGGCGGCATGAGTTCACGCCTCTTCCAGCGCGTGCGCGAAGAGCTTGGCCTCGCGTACTCGATCTACGCGTTTCAGTCGTTCAATCATGACGCCGGTTCTCACGGCGTGTACGCCGGCACCGCGCCGGAGTCAGCCGAGCAGACCCTCGAGGCCATTCGCACCGAACTTTCTCGGATTGCGACTGACGCGATCACTGCCGAAGAGTTGGCGCTCGCGAAGCAGCAGCTGAAAGGGCAGATCACGCTCTCGATGGAAAGCGTGCACAGTCGCATGTACCGCGCGGCGGCGGTTGACCTCTTCGACGAACCCTGGTTGCCACTCGACGACCTGCTCGCGCAGGTTGACGCCGTCACTCTCGATGTTGCTCGTGATGTCTGTACGACGTTTTTTCAGCCCGACCAGTTGACGGGAGTTCATCTCGGGCCCGGCTGAGCCCGCCCCGTTTCTGCCTGCTGCCTACCACTTACTACCCACTTGTCCTCTCCCATGCGCATCGGAATCCCGAAGGAAATCAAGACGAACGAGAACCGCATTGCCCTCGTGCCTGCCGGCGCGGAAGCGCTGGTTGCGGCCGGTCATGACGTGATGGTGGAAAAGGGCGGCGGCATTGGCAGCGGGTTCACCGACGAGAACTACACGTCGGTTGGTGCGACCATCGGCGCGAATGCCGCCAAGGTCTGGGCCGGCGCCGACATGATCATGAAGGTGAAGGAGCCGATCGCGAAAGAATGGAAGCACATGCAGAAGGGGCAGACCATCTTCACGTACTTCCACTTTGCCGCTGACGAAAAGCTCACGAAGGCGCACATGGCCTCAGGCGCCACATGCATTGCGTACGAGACGGTCGAGACGGCGAACGCCGAACTCCCGCTCCTGATTCCGATGTCCGAAGTCGCAGGGCGCATGGCCGTGCAGGAAGGCGCCAAGTACCTCGAGAAGCTTTACGGCGGTTACGGCGTGCTGCTCGGCGGTGTGCCGGGTGTGCCTCCAGCCAAGGTGGTGGTGCTCGGCGGCGGCATCGTTGGCATCAATGCGGCGAAGATGGCCGCCGGCATGGGCGCCAAGGTCACGATTCTCGATTTGTCGCTGCCGCGGCTTCGCTACCTCAGCGATGTGATGCCGGCGAACGTGACCTGCATCTACAGCAATCGGCACAATATTCTCGAACAGATTTCGACCGCTGATCTCGTCATCGGCGGCGTGCTCATTCCCGGCGCGAAGGCACCGAAGCTCATTCGCCGCGAAGACCTGAAGCTCATGAAGCAGGGCTCGGTGATCGTGGACGTCGCGATCGACCAGGGCGGCTGCGTCGAGACGATTCACGCGACGACGCACGAGAATCCCGTCTACACCGTGGACGGCGTAATTCACTACGGTGTGGCCAACATGCCGGGTGGGGTACCGCGGACATCAACGTTGGCGCTCACCAACGCGACATTCCCCTATGCGATGCGGCTGGCGAACAAGGGCTGGAAGGCCGCTCTTGCCGCTGACGCCGGGCTGCTCAAGGGCCTGAACGTGGTCGCCGGGAAGGTCACATACGAAGGCGTGGCTGAAGCGTTCGGCATGAAGTTCCACGATCCAGCGAAGTTCCTGTAGTTCACGGTGATCGGTGGCGGGCCTCCGGTAACCCCGGAGGCCCGCTCGCTTATCCGTTCGCGTGCGCCGCGGTCGTCGAGTGTCGCGCCGCGGTGGTCGAGTGTCGCGCCTCTGCCGTCGAGTGTCGCGCCTCTGCCGTCGAGTGTCGCGCCTCTGCCGTCGAGTGTCGGGTCTCTGCCGTCGAGCGTCGAGCGTCGCGCCTCTGCCGTCGAGTGTCGGGCCTCTGCCGTCGAGCGTCGCGCCTCGGTCGTCGAGTGTCGCGCCTCTGCCGTCGAGTGTCGGGCCGCGGTCGCGCCTCTGCTGTCGAGTGTCGCGCCTCGGTCGTCTGTCGTCGCGGTCTTCTCGTCTGTCGTCGCGGTCTTCTCGTCCCCTGTGACGGCGGCGTAGGTGCCGTAGGTAGAAGGAGATAGGGTAGGGAGCGGTCTTTACTGGCCGCTGTTTTAGACTTATAGTTGTGTTTTCCGGCTTTCAACCCTTGCAGGGGGGTCTTTCGAATGTTGACAACGCGGTCTTGGACGCGCTGGGCTCAGAGCCTCGTAGCGATCCTTGTGACCGGCGTGGCTACGGCTGCGCAGTCACAGTCAGGCATCGTCGCGGTGCACGTCATCGAAGCGGGCGGTAGCCCGATTTCGCAGGCGCAGGTGGCCATCGTCGGAACCAACGTGGGCGGCCTGACGGGCGTCGACGGCCGCACGAGCCTCCGTGGCGTTCCCGTGGGCACGCAGACGGTGCGCGTGCTCCGCGTCGGATTTGCCGAGCTCAAGAAGACGGTTGAAGTCGCTGCGAGCCAGACGGTGGCGGTCGAGTTCACGATGTCGGCGGTGGCCGTGAGCCTTACGCCGGTTGTGACCACGGCCACTGGCGAAACGCGCCGCGTCGAGATCGGCAATGCCGTCTCGAGCTTCTCGGTTTCTGATATCAAGGAAAAGGCCCCGATCTCCAGCGTGCAGGACGTGATCAACGCCCGCACCCCCGGCGTCTCGGTGCAGCTCGGAACGCAGACGGGCACAGGCGCTCGTATTCGTATCCGCGGCACCAACTCGCTTTCGCTGTCCAACGACCCAATCTGGATCATTGACGGCGTGCGCATGACGAGCGACAACGGCGCCGGTCCGGGCACAGGCGGTAACACCGCCAGCCGCGTTGGCGACATCAACCCCGAAGAAATCGAGAGCATCGAAATCGTGAAGGGTCCGTCGGCCGCCACGCTGTACGGCACCGACGCCGCCAACGGAGTGATCGTCGTGACGACCAAGAAGGGTCGTGCCGGTGCGATGCGTTGGACCGCTGGCGTGGAAGGCGGCATCCTCACGGACCGCAACGCCTATCCGAACAACTACTCGCTTGCCGGTCACTTGCCGGCCACGCCGAGCGTGTATGCCAACTGCGCCGGCATGCAGCAGATCTCGCTTGGCAACTGCGTGCTGGACAGCCTCCGCATCTACACGCCGTTCCACGATGCCGACGCGACGCCAATCAATCAGGGCGACAAGTCGCAGTACGCCGTGACGGCGCTTGGCGGCACCGACGCGGTGCGCTACTTCATCTCGGCCGACCAGGAAAAAGAAACCGGCACGCTTCGCCTGCCACCGTTCGAGCGCCGCCGCCTCAACGCCGAAGGGGGAGGATTTCATCCCTGGGTTGAGCGTCCGAACATGCTCGCCAAGTATTCGTTCCGCGTGAACGTTCAGACGCAGCTTTCGCAGAACATCGATGTGCAGCTGCAGACCAATTACATCAACGTCTATCAGCGCTACACGCTGGAGTCGAACGCCACGGCCGGTCTCGGCTCCCAGGTGTTCGGCGGACAGGGCTACAAGAACAATGGCACGATTGCCACGGTGCTCACGCCGCTGAACGGCTACCGCGCATGGACTCCGGGTTACACCTGGCAGGAGCGGAATGACCAGCGCGTCAATCGCTTCCTGGTTTCGATGAACGTCAACTGGCGCCCCACCTCGTGGCTGCAGAACCGGCTCAACATCGGTTCTGACCTGACAGACCGCATGGACGGCGACTTCCTGTACCGCGGCGAAGGTCCGCCGATCACGACGACGTACCGCAACGGCTTCAAGTCGGATTCCCGTCGCGACACGCGCACGACGACGGCCGACGTGGGCAGCACCGCCTCGTGGCGCATCCGTCCGTGGCTGCTTTCCAAGACCACGGTTGGCCTACAGTACACGAACTACCAGAACGACGTGGCCACGGCGAGCGGCACGGAGCTTCCGCCGGGCGCACAGACCACCAACGGTGGCGTAACGCTCGGGGCAACCGAAGCGACGACGTTCACGAAGACGCTCGGCATGTTTGTCGAACAGGCCGTGGCCATCAACGATCGCCTCTTCCTGACCGGTGCCGTTCGCACCGACCAGAACTCGGCGTTCGGCACCAACTTCCAGGCGGTCGCCTATCCGAAGCTCTCTGCTTCGTGGGTGATCTCGGATGAGCCATGGTTCAAGGCCTTCCGCGGCCTGAACTCGCTTCGCCTCCGCGCGGCGTACGGCGCCTCCGGCGTGCAACCGGGCCCGAACGACGCCCTGAAGTTCTTCGCCACCACGAGCGTCAACGTGCGCGGCACGGACGTCTCTGGCGAAGTCTTTCAGGCTCAGGGCAATCCGGACCTCAAGCCCGAGTCGTCCACCGAGTACGAGGGCGGATTCGAAGCGAAGTTCTTCGACAACCGGTATAGCCTCGACGTCACGTACTACTCGAAGAAGACGAAGGACGCACTGATCAGCGCGATCATTCCGCCGTCGTTCGGCACGGCCGGAACGACGCGCCGCAACATTGGTTCGACGAGCAACCAGGGATGGGAGTTCCTGATCAACGGTCAGCTCATTGACCGCGCGAACTTCGGCATGGACATCACGATCAACGCGTCCAAGAACTCGAACAAGCTCGTCTCGCTCGGCGGCACGCCGCCGCAGATCGGCACGGCGACACGCGCGGTAGAGAACTACCCGCTCTTCGGCTTCTGGGCGCCGAAGATCACGGGTTGGAACGACAAGAACAAGGACGGCTACCTGACATACAACGCCAATCCGGCGTTGAACGAAGTGTTCGTCGATACGGTAAACCACCAGCCGAATGACCGCGCGTCGTTCATCGGCTACTCGGCACCGCGCCAGTTCCTCGGCATTACGCCGGGCTTCGATTTCATGAAGAAGAAGCTGCGCGTGCAGATGCTATTCGACTATCGCGGTGGCAACTCGTTCTACAACAACACGGAGCGCATTCGCTGCGTGAGCCGCCAGAACTGCATGGGCTGGGCCAATCCGAAGGCGTCGCTCGAAGAGCAGGCGATGGTGATCGCCACGCTGAGCGACCCGACCAAGACGCTTGCTGGATTCTTCCAGTCGGGTGACTTCGTGAAGCTCCGCGAAATCTCGGCCAGCTATGAGCTGCCGTCGTCGTGGGCGACGCTGATCAAGGCACGGAGCGCCCGCGCGATTGTGTCGGGCCGCAACGTGTGGAAGCACACGCTGTACCGTGGAGTGGACCCGGAAAACGACTACCTCACCACTGGTGGTGGCGACAACCCGGGCGGCGACTTCCAGACGATTGGTGCGCCGAGTTACTTCACGTTCCGCATCAATCTCTCCTACTAACCGCAACCGAGGATCGACTCAGTATGAGCCAGCATGCTGCATTCCGCCGGCGCCTCGGTCGGGCGACGGGACTGCTCGCGGTGGGAACCTTTACCCTGTTCTCGCTCGCGTGCGTGGACGCAAAGGAAAACCTCCTCACGGCGGTTGACCCTGACCTTATCAACCCGCAGGACGTACTCTCGCCTGACGGAGCGAACGCACTCCGCCTCGGCACGCTCTCGCGCCTCCGAACCGCTACGGCTGCGAGCGATGGCGACTGGCTCTTCGGCGGCCTGCTGGCCGACGAATGGTCAACCAGTTCGACGTTCGTACAGAACGACGAAGCCGACGAGCGGAGTATGTTGGAGAATAACGGCACGGTCACTTCGTTCTACCGGAACCTGAATCAGGTCCGCACCGCAGCCAATCAGGCGATTGCGGCGCTGAGGATTTATGCGCCGACGCCGGCGTCGAACATCGCCGAGATGTATTTCGCGCGAGCGTTCGTCGAGATGCAGCTGGCGCAGGACTTCTGTAGTGGCCTCAGCGTGTCGGACGGTGCCAACAACGTGGCCGGCGGTCCGCTGACAAACGATCAGGTGTTCAACATGTCGCTGGCGTCGTACGATTCAGCGATTGCGATCGCGACGGCGACGGATGCCGCCACGGTTCTGATCAAGAATTCCGCGATGGTTGGCAAGGCGAGGGCGTACATCGGCCTGAACAATCACGCGGCCGCTGTTGCGCTTGTGGCTGCTATTCCCACCACGTTTACCTACGACGTCACCTTCGCGACGTCGAGCGGCGACAACATCCTCTGGTCGCAGCCGGCCAGTTCCCGTCGGTACACGGTAGGCGACTCGCTCGAGGGCAACGCCCGCAACCTCGTGTTGACGGGTGCCATTCCGTTCTTCTCGGCCAAGGATCCCCGCCTCCCGGTGGTGTACACGACATCTGGAACGGGCGGCAAGGACACGCTCCGTTCGCAGGACGGCCTGACATTCTCGCGTACCACCACGCTCTGGGGCCGCACGACGAGCGTCCCAATCGTAAACGGCATCGATGCCCGAATGGTCGAGGCGGAAGCCAAGGCCAAGGCCGGTGATGCGGCCGGTTCGCTGGCCATCCTCAACGCGCTCCGGGCAGCACCGCCGAAGCTCGGGGATGTGCAGGCGACGGCAGCACAGCTGCCGCCCCTGACAGCGGCGGCCACGACGGCCGCTGCGATTGATCAGTTCTTCCGTGAGAAGGCCTTCTGGACCTTCAGCCGCGGCCAGCGCCTGAGCGATGTTCGTCGCCTGATGCGCCAGTACGGCCGCTCTCAGGCCTCGACGTACCCGACGGGCCAACACTACCGTGGTCTGCCGTACGGCACGGACGTGGTCTTCCAGGTGCCCACGGACGAACGCAACAACCCGAAAAGCACGGGCTGCACCAACCGCCTCCCGTAACCTTTGGGCAGGCCAATCGTTTGAAGGGGCGGCGAGGTGATCCTCGCCGCCCCTTTGTTTTACGCCATACCCAGCGCCCGGGTGCGGCCCCAAAGCCCCGTAGGTGTCGAAATGCCAATAGCTTGCCGCACCATAAGGCGCTGGCTAGGTTTCAGCCACTTGGACGTTCCCGCACCTGCCGATCCCTGCCTCCGGCCGCTCTCCCAAAGGGCCGAACGAGTCATTAGATAATGCGTTGGCCTTTTTTCAAATCTGGATCGTTCTTTCCGGCCAGCGCGATCGCAGTGGATTTGGGTACCGCCAATACGCTCATCTACGTCAAGGGCGAAGGCATTGTACTGAACGAACCGTCCGTCGTGGCGCTCGACCGCGAATCGAGAAAGATCAAGGGCGTTGGCCTCGAGGCGAAGCGCATGCTCGGTCGTACGCCAGAAGGTGTGATCGCCGTGCGTCCGATGAAGGACGGCGTGATCGCCGATTTTGACGTCACCGAAAAAATGCTGCGGCACTTTCTCGAGCTGATTATCGAGAAGCACATCTTTCGTGTAAAGCCGCGCGTGATCGTCTGCGTTCCCTCTGGCATCACTGAAGTGGAACGCCGTGCCGTGCGCGACTCGGCGCTTGGCGCCGGTGCCAAGGAAGTGTACATGGTGGCCGAGCCGATGGCCGCGGCGATTGGCGTGGGCCTGCCGGTGGAGACGCCGACAGGCAACATGGTCATTGACATCGGCGGCGGAACCACGGAAATCGCCGTGATCGCGCTGAGCGGAATTGTCAGCGACACCTCCATTCGCGTGGGCGGTGACGAAGTGGACGTGGCGATCGTACAGTTCATGCGCAAGAGCTACAATCTCCTTATCGGTGAGCCGACGGCAGAACTGATCAAGATTCAGATTGGATCGGCCGCGCCGTTGGGCGAAGAGAAGGAAATGGAAGTGAAGGGTCGCGATCTCGTCTCTGGCATTCCGAAGACGGTGCGTGTGCACTCCGCGGAAATTCGCGAGGCGATTCAAGAGCCGGTGCAGCAGATCGTGGACGCCGTGCGTCGCGCGCTGGAAATCACGCCGCCGGAGTTGGCCAGCGACATCGTGGACCGCGGCATTGTGATGACCGGCGGCGGCGCGCTGATTCGTGGACTCGACATCGTCCTCACGCAGGAGACGGGACTCCCGATTCATATGGACGAGGATCCGCTGACCTGCGTCGTGCGCGGCTGCGGCCGGATTCTGGACGACGAAGAGAAGTACTGGTCGGTTCTGACGACCTGACCAGCCGCACCAGCAACCGCTCGCGAGCGAACTCGTGGCCAGAGCCGCGCGGACCGATGCCCGAGTCGACATTGCCGTAGGCGCCGCATGCGTCGTGGCTGCGCTCGTCTGCATGGCGCTGCCAACCTCCACGCGCGACGCATTTGCGGCCGTGTTGCGCACGACCGTCATGGCGCCCTTGGTGAGCATGCAACAGCGGGCGGAACTCGGGCGACGCACATTCGCGGCGCACGATGCGTCGGTGCGCGTTGCCGATTCCGTGGCACTCCGGTCACTCAGGCTGCAGGGCATCGAGCAGGAGAATGAGCGGCTCCGTGCGCTCCTTGGACTCGGCGCGGCGCTCAAATGGGGCTTTGTGCCGGCCGAGATGCTTCGCGGACGCGGGTTGGGCGATGAACAATCCATGTCGCTCTCGGTGGGCCGGCGGGCGGGCGTAGAGCCGCTGTCTCCGGTGGTTTCTGAGGACGGCATCGTCGGGCTGGTTGAGCGCGCAGACGCGAACATGGCGACGGCAATCACCTGGCAGCATCCCGAGTTTCGGGTCAGTGGCATGTCCACTGACGGCGAGGCCTACGGACTCGTGCAGGCCCATGGTGGGACCGGCGCCGATCGCTACTTCCTCGAGCTGCGCGGCGTATTGCTGCGGAGTCAGCTCAGGCCGGGCGCGCTGGTGATCACGGACGGACTTGGCGGCGTATTTCCGCGCGGCATTCCCATCGGCACCGTGGTGCAGGAATTGAAGGCACCGGACCAGTGGGCCCGGAGCTACCTGATTCGTCCCGCGGCGTCCCTGTCGAACATCGGTTCGGTGCTCGTGTTGCGCCCTGACCGAGCGCGCGCCGGCGTTGAAGGCGTCTGGACGAATGCCGCGAGCTCCGATTCTGCAGCGAAGCGTATTGTGTCGGCGATTGATTCCATCGCGCGTCTCACCGGCGACTCCAATACCGTGCGGCAGCGCCGGGCCATCGCAGACAGCGTGCGCATGCGGCTCTCGCGCGACAGCCTGAAGAAGCGCATCCCATGAGCGCCGACGCGGTGCTGGCATGAACATCTCCCGGTCGTTCTGGACGGCGGCGTGGCTCGCCTCGCTCATGGTGCTGCACTTCACACTGCGGCCCATGCTGGACTGGCGCGTGCAGGTGGACTTCCTGATCATCGCGCTCCTCTTGGTCGCGGTCACCGCTCGCCCCGCCATAGCGGCCTTCTTCGGGTTCGCGCTCGGTATGGTGACCGATTCGCTCACTCCCGCGGCGTTCGGTGCCGGTGCGCTGGCGATGACGCTCGTGGGTTTCGCCTCGAGTTGGCTCAAGTCCGCGTTCTTTACCGAAAACCTGATGCTCAACGCCGGGTTCGTTTTTCTCGGCAAGTGGGCGTTTGACGTCATCTACATTCTGGCGGAGCACCGGCTTGGTGGCGTTGATCTCGTAGCGCAGTTGCTCCTCTGGTCGCCGCTGTCGGCGGTACTCACTGCCGTTGTGGGGTTGGGAGTGTTGGTGGTGTCGCGGCCTCCGGCCACGAAGCGGAGATGAAGTTCCATCCAAACGAGGTCCAGGCCCGTTCGCGGGCGGCGGCAGGTACGCTCTTTCTCGCGATGGTGTTTCTCGTAGGATCGTTTTTTCGTGCTCAGGTCGTTCAGCACGCCAGTTACCTGTTGAAGTCCGAGGAGAATCGGTTGCGCGAGGTGCCGCTCCCCGCGCAGCGAGGCATGATCCGCGATCGACGCGGCGCCGTGATCGCCGAAAACGTTCCCGGGTACACCGTCTCGGTGCTCTCGCCGCGGCAAGATTCATTGCGCGCGGTGCTCGCCCGCGTGGCGACGGTGATCCCGATATCACCGGAACAGACAGATCTTGCCCTGCGGCGATTTCGACGAAGTGCGAATCGCCCAACGGTGATCCTGAACAGCGCCTCGTTCGACATCGTGAGCAGGCTTGAGGAGCACCGATTGCTCTTTCCGGGACTGATCATTCAGCAAACGCCGAAGCGGTTCTATCCTGATGGTCCGGCAGTGGCATCCCTCGTGGGATATACCGGCGAGGTGACGGAAGCCGAGTTGGCGACGGCGGCGTACCTCGGGTACAAGCCGGGTCAGCAGGTTGGGCGAGTCGGGCTCGAGCGCCAATACGAGCAGCGTTTGCGCGGTCACGAGGGTGTCCGGTTCGTGGAAGTGGACGCTCGCGGCCGGGTGGTTCGCGACGCCGACACCCGTGATGTCGTGTTGCCGGAACCCGCAACGCCTCTCAACACCAACATTGACCTGGACCTCCAGCGCTTCGTTGCCGGAATCTTTGGCGATTCACTCACCGGCGCTGCGGTGGCGCTCGACCCCGTGACCGGTGATGTGCTCGCTCTGCATAGCGGCCCGTCATTCGATCCGAACAGGTTCATTGGTGGTGTGTCGTCCGCGTACTACGAACAGCTGCGCAATGATCCTCGCCGGCCACTGCTCAACAAGGCAACGCAGGGGCGGTACCCGCCGGGCTCGACCTGGAAACTCGCGACGGCCGTTACCGCGCTGGAACTCGGCCTGGTGAGGATGGACGAGCACATGCAGGTGCCGTGCACCGGCGCGTATCAGTACGGCAACCGTCCCTTCAAGTGCCATCTCGCGAAGGGCCACGGGTCATTGACACTCGCCCAGGCCATCGAGCAGTCGTGTGACGTGTACTTCTATCAGCTGGGTCTCAAGATCGGGCTCGACCGTCTGATCGCCGGCGGAATCAAGCTGGGCGCTGGAAGTCGCTCAGGCGTTGACTTGCCCAATGACAACCGGCCGTTCTATCCAACAGAGCCAGTTGCCGAGTACTTCAATCGCAAATACGGTCCGGCCGGTTGGTCCGGGCAGGGGCCGTCGCTCAGTCTTTCTATTGGTCAGGGCGAGAACACGCAAACCGTCATTGGCCTCGCGAAGTTCTACACGGCGCTCGCCATGGGTGGTGAGGCCGTCGCGCCGCGCATCGTGCGTGGGGATCCGATCAAATCACGGATCTTTGACCTCGACAGCGCGACGCTCGCGGGCCTGCGCGATGCGCTCACGGGCGTCGTCTCGCGCGGCACGGCTGCATCGGCCCGGATTCAGGGCGTAGTGATGGCCGGGAAAACGGGCACGGCGCAGAGCGGAAAAGTCGTCGCCGGCAAGGAGCTGAATCATGCGTGGTTCGCCGGCTTCGCGCCGGCGGATGCGCCGCGCATCGTGGTGGCCGTCATGCTCGAGTTTGGCGGTCATGGTCCGCGCGCGGCGCACATCGCATCGAAAATCATCGAGCACTATTTGCGTGCCGCGCCGGTCACCTTCATCAAGACGGAAGGGGAGTGGTGAGGCGGAACATCGCGGTCGACTATCCGCTGGCGCTGCTCGCGCTTGGGCTCTCGTTGGCGGGCGTGGCGACGGTCTATTCGGCTGGCCAGACGGATGTGTCGACCGGATTGGTGAACCTCTGGCGCACACAGGCGCTGTATCTCGCACTCGGGCTTGGCGCCGCGTGGATCGTGAGCCGTGTGACAGTGCGCATGCTCGACTATCTCACGCCGGCGATTTACGGTACCACGATTGCCGTGCTGACGCTGCTCCTCTTCGTCGGGCGCGGCGCGGGCACCGGTCAGCACACGAAGAGCTGGATCTACATCGGTGACGTTTCAATCGGGCAGCCGTCGGAACTCGCGAAGATCGCCGTGGTTCTCATGCTGGCCAAGGTGCTTTCTGTGCGTGGCGAAACCCCGTCCACGCTGAAGGAATTTTGGCGCCCGGCGCTGGTGGTAGGTGCCCCCTGGCTGCTGATCATGCTGCAGCCGGACCTGGGCACGGGCTTGGTGTTCATCGGCGTGTTCTTTGCGATGCTCTTCTGGGCGGGGACTGACTGGCGCCTGCTCGTGCTGGCGGCCAGTCCGGTGGTGAGCCTGGTCCTGGCCTTCAGCACAGGGCTCTGGGGCGCCTGGTTCCTCCTCATGCTCGCGCTGGTGCTGTGGGTGAAGCCGTTCATTCTCGAGTCTATTGCCGTCGTTGCGGCCAACCTCGTCATGGGCGTCGTCGCCCCGATTGTTTGGTCACGATTGAGCGCGTATCAGCAGCGGCGACTGCTCGTCTTCCTGGATCCTTCCAGCGATCCACTCATGGGCGGCTGGCACGTCATGCAGTCCCAGGTCGCCATCGGCTCCGGCGGCTGGTTGGGAAAGGGTTTTACCGCGGGGTCGCAGAAACGACTCGGCTATCTCCCTGAGCAACAGACTGATTTTATCTTCCCCGTCGTTGGCGAAGAACTCGGCTTTCTTGGCGTGGTACTCGTGCTCGGCCTCTTCGCCTGGCTCATGATGCGGTGCATCCGCGTCGCCGGCCGATCCAAGAACCCCTTCGCGAGCCTGGTGGCGTTTGGGCTCGTATCCATGATTTTCGTGCACGTCCTGATCAACGTGGGCATGACAATCGGCGTCATGCCGATCACGGGAATCCCGCTTCCATTCTTCAGCTTCGGCGGCTCGTTCATGCTTGCCTGTTGGCTGGCCATGGGGCTTATGATCCGCCTCTCAGTGGAAGGCCGGGGACGCGCCGACACCTTCGTGATCTGACGGCATTACGCCTGCTGAACAGTCGCCAGCGGGGCGTCCGGGGCCGTAGATTTCTCCAAATGGTTTGGTTCAGAAAGGAAAGGAAGCCGCGTCAGCCGCTCCGCGCGCGCCTCGAGATTCCCGCAGACGTTTTTGAGAAGTGTGAGTCGTGCGGGCATACGGATTCTCGTGACGCGTTCCAGAAGCAGCTGAACGTCTGCCCGAGCTGCGACTTTCATCGCAGGCTACGGGCGATTGAGTTCACCACGATACTCCTCGACGACGGCACCATCGAGGAAATCGAGCCGTCCCTCAAGTCCAAGGATCCGCTCGGCTTTCCCGACTACGAGGCCCGCCTCAAGCGCGCCCGAGAAAAGGCCGGCGATGGGGACGCCATCCTGACCACCAGCGGGACCATGGACGGCATGCCGGTAAATCTCGGCGTCATGGACTTCGCGTTCATGGGCGGTTCGATGGGCTCGGTGGTGGGCGAAAAAATCGCTCGGCTCGGACAGCACAGCCTCGAGAAGAAGTTCCCGCTGATCATTGTTTCCGCCTCTGGCGGTGCACGCATGCAGGAGGGCGTGCTCTCCCTCATGCAGATGGCCAAGACATCGGCGGTACTCTCGCAGCTCGCGGAGCGCCGGATTCCATACGTCTCGATTCTTACGAATCCCACGACAGGTGGCGTGAGTGCCAGTTTTGCCATGCTGGGCGATGCAATTCTTGCAGAGCCTGGCGCCGTGATCGGGTTCGCTGGCCCACGCGTGATCAAGCAGACGCTGGGACAGGACCTGCCCGAAGGATTTCAGACGGCAGAGTTTCTCCTCGAGCACGGCATGGTGGACTCGGTCGTCCATCGGCGCGAGCTGAAGCGGACCATCGGCCAACTCCTTCGCCATATGAGCGGCAAGCCCGCCGCGACGGGGTGGGCATCGGTCTGAGCGCGCTGTGAAATCGTATCACGATGCGCTCGACTTTCTCTTCGCCCGGACTACCGGCGCGTGGAAGCTGGGTCTCGAGCGGGTTGATGCCTTTCTCGATCTGCTCGGCAATCCACACCGCGAAGTGCCGTCACTCCATGTGGCCGGCACGAATGGAAAGGGCAGCGTGTGCGCCGGGCTTGAGGCGGTGCTCCGTGCGCAGGGGCTTCGTGTCGGCAAATACACGTCGCCCCACCTCGTGGATTTCCGGGAACGGTTTCTCGTGAACGGCGAACCGGTTCCCGCAGAGCAGATTGTGGAGTTCGTGGGCCGTTGGACGCCGGAGGTTGAACGGCTCGGCGCGACCTTTTTTGAAGCGACGACCGCAATGGCCTTCGAGTTCTTCAAAACGGCGAAGGTTGACATCGCCGTGATCGAAACCGGGCTCGGTGGGCGGCTCGACGCGACGAATGTGATCACGCCATTGGTTGCAGGGGTGACGAATATCGGAATCGACCACGTTGACTATCTCGGCGCCACGCTCGAACTGATCGCGGCAGAGAAGGCCGGCATTTTCAAGCGCGGTG
This sequence comes from Gemmatimonadota bacterium, assembly GCA_026387935.1. GTDB lineage: Bacteria > Gemmatimonadota > Gemmatimonadetes > Gemmatimonadales > Gemmatimonadaceae > Fen-1231. Next base: position 246,768 of record JAPLKU010000012.1, read on the forward strand.
TGCCGGCGGTGATTGGCGAGCCGGACCGTCGGGTTGCCGCCTTGCTGGCCGAGATGGCGCAGGCGGCGGGCGCCTTGCCCATTACCCATACGTTCGCTGCGGCGGAGCCTTCGGATGTGCACGTAGACGCCTCCGGCACGAGCTTCAGGCTCGGCGGCCGGCCATGGCACACGCCGCTGGTCGGCGCGCATCAGGCGGCGAACGCGGCCGTCGCGCTCGCGATGATCGAGGCGTTGCCGACAGCGATGCGGCCGACGGATGCCATCGCTGCGCAGGGAATCCGGCAAACGGTGTTGCCTGGAAGGTTCCAACAATCAGGGAAGTACCTCTTTGACGTCGCGCACAATCCGGCCGGCGCGCTGGTCCTGGCGGAGGTGCTGCGTACGGTTCGTCCCAAGGCACCGCTCGTCGCCGTGCTCTCCGTGCTCAGCGACAAGGATTGGCGAGGCATCATGGATGTGCTTTCGCCCGTCGTGGATTCGTTCATTCTGACGGTTGCGCCGACCTCTCCGGCGAGCCGGACCTGGAGTCTTCCGGACCCCCTCAGCTATGCTCGAGAAAAGGGCTGGAAAGCGGTCGTCCACCGTGACTTTGACCGGGCACTTGTGCGGGGGGCCGAGGAGGGCGCCACGGTGCTGATTACCGGGTCATTTCACACTGTGGGAGACGCGATGGATCGGCTGGAGGTATCACCGACCGCCGGGTAACTTTCGGGATGGCTGGCGGAGCGCTTCCCGGGTTTCGAGACTTCTATCCTGACGAGTTCGCGCACCGCGCCCACATCATGCGCGCATGGCGCGAGGTCGCCCGGCGGTACGCGTTTGTGGAATACGACGGTCCGCCACTTGAGCCTCTCGATTTGTACACGAGAAAGAGCGGCGACGAGATCGTCGGCCAGCTCTACAACTTCACGGACAAGGGCGACCGTCAGGTAGCGCTTCGGCCTGAGATGACGCCCACGTTCGCCCGCATGGTGGCGGCGCGGGCAAATGGGCTCCGGAAGCCGGTACGCTGGTTCTCAATACCGCAGCTGTTCCGCTACGAGCGGGCGCAGCGCGGGCGCCTGCGCGAGCATTTCCAGCTGAATGTGGACATCGTCGGCGAGCCCAGTGAAGTGGCAGACGCCGAGCTGCTCACGGTTGCTATCGATTGCATGCGGGAGCTTGGACTGACCAGCGCCGATGTGCAGGCGCGAGTGAGTGACCGACGGCTGCTCACGGCGATGCTGGACGCCATCGCGGTTACCTCTGACGCGGCGATTGCCGCCGTATTGCTGACACTCGACAAGGCGGGAAAGGAGCAGGAACCCACCGGCGTCACGCGGCTTACGACCGCCGGTCTGACCGCCGCGCAGGCGGCGGCGGTGTTCTCGTGGACGCGAAGCGACTACTCGATTGAACACGTGCGGCGCGAATTCGCGAACCAGCCCGGAGTGCTGCAGCATCTCGCGCTCCTGGACAGCTATTTCGCGCACCTCTCCGCGCTCGGTGTTGGCGACTGGGTACGGCTCGACCTGTCGATTGTTCGTGGGCTCGCGTACTACACGGGAATCGTCTTTGAGTTGTTCGACGCCAAGGGCGAACTTCGCGCGATCTGCGGCGGCGGTCGTTACGACAACCTGCTGAAGGAGCTTGGCGGAGTAGACCTGCCCGCACTCGGCTTCGGCATGGGCGATGTCGTGCTCGGAGAGCTCCTCAAGGAGCGCGGACTGATGTCGCGTGCCGTGCCCGCTCGTCCCGATCTTTTCGTGATTGGGGGTCCCGGGGCGCCGACCGAAGGGATGGCCGGCGCACTCAAGCTCATCGGGGCGTTGCGCGCGGCAGGGTTCTCGGTGGACTACGGGCTCAGCGACAAGAAGTATCAGGCGCCACCGCGCGGCCAGTTCGAAACCGCGCAAAAGGCAGGAGCGCTGGCGGCGATCTACTACGATGGCACCGGAGCGATCACTGTGAAGGGCGTCGGCGGGAAGTTCGCCGACGCCCCGACGCTGCAGCTGCCGGCGCCGGGATTGCTCTCCGGGGCCGCCGACATCACCGCACAACTCACGACTTTCATCTCTTCTCTGAGTAGCAATGTCTGACGATAAGAAGCTCACCACCCGCGCCGACGATTTCAGCGCTTGGTACAACGAAGTGGTCCTCCGCTCGGAGCTGGCCGACTACTCGCCAGTGAAGGGCTCGATGGTCATTCGGCCGAATGGCTATGGCATCTGGGAACGTATGCAGCGCGCCCTGGACGACATGTTCAAGGCGAGCGGGCATGTGAATGCCTATTTCCCGCTCTTCATTCCCCAGAGCTTCATCGCCAAGGAAGCGAAGCATGTGGAAGGCTTCGCTCCCGAGCTCGCCATCGTTACGCACGGCGGGGGCAAGGAACTCGAAGAACCGCTGGTCGTCCGCCCCACAAGCGAGACGATCATCTACCACATGTACGCCAAGTGGGTGCAGAGCTACCGCGACCTCCCCATCCTCATCAACCAGTGGGCCAATGTCGTGCGCTGGGAGATGCGCACGCGCCTCTTCCTGCGCACGCTGGAGTTCCTCTGGCAGGAAGGGCACACGGCGCATGCCACGCACGATGAAGCCGAGGCCGAGGCCATCACCATCCTCGGCATTTACCGGAAGTTCGCCGAGGAGTGGATGGCGATGCCGGTGCTCACCGGCCTCAAGAGCGATAACGAGCGGTTCGCTGGCGCACTGCGCACCTACTGCATCGAAGCGATGATGCAGGACCGCAAGGCGCTGCAGGCCGGTACGTCGCATAACCTCGGTCAGAACTTCTCCAAGGCGTTCGACCTGAAGTTTCAGACGGAAACCGGCACGGAAGAGTTTGCATGGAATACGAGCTGGGGCGTCTCCACCCGCATGGTGGGCGGGTTGGTCATGACCCACGGCGACGACAGCGGAATCGTTACGCCGCCGAGGCTCGCGCCGATCGAAGTCGTGATCGTACCCATCTGGAAGACGAATGACGATCGGGCCGGGATGGTCGAGGCGGCAATGAAGCTCAAGGCCGAACTCACGGACTGGACCGGGCGCGGCGAGAGCGATCGACTGCGCGTGCATGTCGATGCACGGGACGGGATTCGCTCTGGTGCCAAGTACTACGAGTGGGAAATGCGCGGCGTACCGCTGCGTCTTGAGCTTGGTGCGAAGGATCTCGAGAAGCAGTCGGTGTTCTCGGCCCGGCGCGACACGCGGGTCAAGGCCCCGATTCCGCGCGCCGGTGCGCCGGCAGCCGTTGCCGACCTGCTCAAGACGATTCAGTCAGACCTGTTCGCTGCGGCATTGGCGCGTCGCGAGGCCGCCACAATTCGTGGGGTAACCGAATACGGCCAGTTCAAGGAAATCATGGCGGGCGACGGCGGGTTTGTATACGCCGGATGGAATGGTGACCCGGCCGTTGAAGCGCGGGTGAAGGAAGAGACGAAAGCAACGATCCGCGTAATCCCCGACGCCGAGTTCCGTTAGGCAACGGCGCCTGCGAAATGCCTCGTGACCGGTGAACCCGCGAAGTACGAGGTTGTGTGGGCGAAGGCGTACTAGCCGTGCCCTTCGGGCAACGCGTGCCGTTTGCCGCGCGCGACGCCGGGTTCTTTTGTGAAGAGGTACCCGCCGAGTCGATTGCGCTCGCCGCGGGGACGCCGACGTTCGTGTACAGTGCGTCGGCCATCCGGGAACGCTACCACCGGCTGACATCTGCGTTGAAGGATTGCCCGGTGCGCGTGCACTACAGCATGAAGGCCAACGGCAATCGCGCGGTCATTACGTTGCTGCGCGAACTCGGCTCCGGCATCGATGTCGTGAGCGGCGGTGAACTCGCCAAGGCGCTACGGGCCGGGTTTGGCGCGCATGACATCGTGCAGGGTGGCGTGGGCAAGACGGCGACGGAACTGCGCGAGGCTGTGCAGGTTGGCGTGAAGTTGATCAACGTCGAATCGCTCGAAGAGTTGGTGCTGCTTAATGCGATTGCCGGTGAAATGGGAGCAGTCGCGTCTGTCGGCCTGCGTGTAAACCCTGAGGTCACGGTCACGAATCCGCACGCGTACATCGCGACGGGTGCAAAGGGTCACAAGTTCGGGATTCCGCATGTTTCGGCGCTGGCGGTGGCGCGCGACGCCATCGCGATGCAGCATGTGAATCTCTGTGCGCTCGATATGCATGTGGGCTCCCAGCTCTCCACCATGGAGCCCTACCGCGATGGGCTCAATCGCCTCAAGGAGCTCACGCTGCAGGTCCGCTCGGCCGGTGCGACTATCAAATACATCGACATCGGTGGTGGACTGCCGGTCGTGTATCAGGCGGGTGACGCCGAGCCGGACCTGGCTGGATATGCGGACCTCGTTGGAAAGGTTATCCGCGAGCTTGGCGTGGAGTTGATTGTCGAGCCGGGCCGCTTCTTCGTGGGCGCGAGCGGCGTCCTTGTGACGCGCGTGCTGTACCGAAAGGAGAGTGGTGGCAAGCAATATGTGATCGTTGACGCCGGAATGAACGACCTGCTGCGTCCGTCACACTATGACTCGTACCATCAGATCGACGCGGTGAAGCCTTCCGGCAAGCGCGTGACTGCCGATGTTGTGGGCCCGGTGTGCGAAACAGGCGACTTCCTCGCGCTCGACCGTGAAGTGGACGATGTTCAGCCAGGCGACCTGGTGGTGCTGCACGGGGCGGGGGCATACGGCTACGTTATGTCCTCCAACTACAACGCCCGGCCCAGGGCGGCTGAGGTGATGGTCGAGGGCCACCGCTTCGCGGTGGTGACCGCGCGCGAATCGTACGACGATATGATGCGGCTCGAGCACGAGGACCCGAACTGGAGGGACGCCTGATGCTCGTCGGTTTGATGGGTGACACGCATGACCGGTTGCCGGCCGTTCGTGAGCTCCTGAAGGAAATGACCCAGCGTGGCGTTGGCATGGTGCTCCATGCCGGCGACTACTGCTCGCCCTTTGCGTTGCAGCCTTTTCAGGACGCTGGAGTCGCACTGGCCGGCGTATTCGGCCACAACGACGGCGATCCGGAAGGCCTCAAGGCTTTCGCGGCGATGGGCATGGGCCACGAACTCTTTGAGTCACCGCACAGCATCACGATCGGCGATCACAAGATCCTGATTGTCCACGACATCGGCGACGTCGCGCTGCGATCGATCAAGGCGCACCATTTTGTGCTCCACGGCATGGAGCACCAGCAATCCATGAAGACGCGCGGCGACACGTTGATTATCACTCCCGGCGAGGCCTGTGGTTGGATCCATGGCGCGCCGACGGCCGCCGTCCTCGACCTGGACACAAAGCACACCGAGTTCATCAAGCTCACAGGTGATCAGTGGAAGTTCTGATGCGTCACACACTCGTATGACGTCACGAATCCTGATTCTCGATTGCGGCAGCCAGTTCACGCAGCTCATCGCACGCCGGGTTCGCGAAGCACACGTCTACTGCGAGATTCACCCCGCCGGGAAGTCGCTCCAATGGATTCGCGACTGGAAACCGACCGGCATCATTCTGAGCGGTGGGCCGAGTTCCGTCGCCGATGAAGGCGCGCCAACCTTTGAGCGTGATATCCTCGACGTCGCGCCGATCCTTGGCGTTTGCTATGGAATGCAGTGGATTGCGCACATCGAGGGCGCGCGCGTGCTTGGCGGCGGGCGACGCGAGTACGGGAAGGCCGATGCCGTTGTGGAAGATCCGACCGGTGTGTGGAAGGGATTTACTCCCGGCGAACATACGCAGGTCTGGATGAGCCATGGCGATCACGTTGAAGACGTGCCGCCGGGTTACGTGCGTACGGCATCGAGCGCGTCAAACCCGCTCGTTGGATTCCGCCACAAGACCAAACCGATTCACGCGATCCAGTTTCACGCGGAGGTGGCGCATACGATCCGTGGTGCAGACCTCATCGGTAACTTCCTGTTCGAAGTGTGCCACGCCACGCCCGATTGGACGCCGGACTCGTTCATTGACGTGGAGATCGCGAAGATCCGTGCATTGGTCGGATCGTCGCACGTGATCTGCGGCTTGTCCGGCGGAGTGGACTCGTCCGTCGCCGCGGCACTGGTGCATCGCGCCATCGGTGACCAGCTGACCTGCATCTTCGTGGACACCGGGCTTCTGCGCCTGAACGAGCGCGAGCAGGTGGAGAAGACGATGGGTCAGTACCTCGGCATCAAGCTTGTGACGGTGCGAGCCGAGGAACGGTTTCTGTCGGCGCTCGCCGGTAAGGACAATCCTGAGGAGAAACGAAAGATCATCGGGCATACCTTTATTGATGTGTTCGAAGAAGCCTCGGCTCGTGAAGGGAAGGACGCCGAGTTTCTGGTGCAGGGAACGCTCTACCCCGACGTGATTGAGTCGTTCAGCCCAAAGGGCGGGCCGAGCGCCACGATCAAGACCCATCACAATGTCGGTGGCCTCAAGCCCGACATGAAGTTCAAGCTCATTGAACCGCTGCGTGAGCTCTTCAAGGATGAAGTCCGTAACGTGGGCCGCTCGCTCGGATTGCCGGAAGAGATGGTCGGACGGCATCCGTTCCCGGGGCCAGGGCTCGCGATTCGCGTGCTCGGCGCCGTATCGGAGCCAGATCTCGAGACGCTGCGCAAGGCCGACGCGATCTATCTCGAAGAGATTCGTGCGGCCGGGCTCTATAACGATATTTGGCAGGCATTCGCCGTCTTTCTGCCAGTACGCTCCGTTGGCGTGATGGGAGATGGGCGCACCTACGAGCACGTGATCGCGCTTCGAGCCGTCACGAGCCGCGACGGCATGACCGCTGACTGGTTTGCCTTTCCGCCGGAGGTGCTCGGCCGCATGTCGAGCCGAATCATCAACGAAGTGAAGGGCATCAATCGCGTGGTGTACGACATCAGTAGCAAGCCTCCCGCCACTATCGAGTGGGAGTGATCGAGTCCGGCGAGGGCATGCCGGAAGCGTCACGCTGGCGCGCGCGGCTTTGGGCGACGGTAAATGCAGTGCTTCGAGAGCCTGGATTCCTCACGGAAGAGTTCCTCGCCGGGCGCCGGGCGCAGTGGCTCACTCCATTCGGCATCTGCATGATTTGCGCCACGGCGTATTTCGGCGTGGGAGCTGCGGTGTCGCGGATCGCGAGCGAACCGGTAGTCGTCTCAGAGCAACTGCCCTTTCCTCCGGAGGCACAGGAGGCACTCCAGCAAATGGGCGCGCGCGAACGCCTCGGTGACGAGCGGTTCACTCGGATGGTCAGCGACGCCAGAGCGCTGAGTTTGCGCCTCGGCAAGGACATCGGCGATGCGGTGCCCCTCGTGATGTTGATCCTCATGCCGATGTTTGCCGCACTCACGTGGCTGGCGTGGCGTGGGGTACTGGGCTCCTACGCTGACCATCTGGTATTTGCCATGCACGTCCACGCGTCATTGTTCGCGTCGATGGCCATGGCGGAGGTGTTGTCTCTGGTCGGTAGCCAGACCATTGCAGTGCTGGCTGGCGTTGGCGTGCTCGTGTACAGTACCTGGTATTGCGCCGCGGCATTCAAGCGCGTGCTTGGCGGGACAGGCGCGCAGCTGTTCGTGCGCAGCATGCTTGTCGGGATCACGTACGGCATCTGGTTGACGGCCGCGCTGCTCAGCACCGCAGCGTACGCGCTGCTGACGTACTAGCGGCGGCACCGTGATCCCACTGAGCGAGCTCCGTCCGACGCGCGCTGAGCTGGCCGAGATGATCCGCCTCGCGTCGCCGGTCGTGCTGGCACAGGTGGGAGTGATGCTCATGGGTGTTGTCGACACGGCCATGGTGGGCCGTGTTGGTGCAGATGCCGTCGCCGCCGTTGCGCTCGGTCACATCTACTGGGTGAACCTCACGATTCTCGGCGTCGGCATCTTGATGGCACTCGATCCGGTTGTCTCCCAGGCATTCGGTGCCGGTGATGTGCCGGGCGTAAGGAAGGGCGTTCAGCGGGGCGTGGTACTTGCGATCCTCCTCACGATTCCCGTGATGCTCGCGCTGATGCCGAGCCAGTGGGTGTTCACGGCCGTGCACCAGCCGGCGTCGGTGATACCTGTTGCAGCCAGGTGGGCGCGTTGGTCGTCGTTGGGAGCGTTACCGTTCTTCCTGTTCATGGCGTTGAGCCGTTCGCTGAATGGCATGGGCAACGCACGACCGGCCCTGATCGCGATCATCACCGGCAACGTCGTGAACGTCGTTCTCAATTGGCTGTTGATCTACGGCCACGGAGGCTTTCCGGCACTTGGCGCTGTCGGATCGTCGGTCTCAACGGTGGTTGGCCGCTGGGTGATGCTCGCGGTGATGTTGTACTCCGGCCGTACGCTGTTGATTCCCGCGTTGAAGCCGTGGTTGCCGGCGTCGTTCCACATGCGACCCCTCATGCGGATGGTGGCGGTAGGCGCACCGGTTGCCTTTCAGCAATGGCTGGAGATTGGGGTGTTCAGCGGCGGTGCGATGGTGCTGGGCTGGTTCGGCCCCACGGCGCTGGCCTCGCATGAAATCGCGATCAGTCTTGCGGCGCTGACATTCATGGTGCCGCTCGGCCTTTCGGCGGCGTCTGCGTCGATGGTGGGTCGCGCGATTGGGCGTGGTGACATGCCGGCGGCACGGCGCGATGCCGTGGCGGCAATCGCGGTCGGCCTCGGATTCATGACGGCGGCGGCGCTCTTCTTTGGCTTGTTTCCGGGGCAACTCGCAGGGTTGTTCATCGCTGATCCAGAGACGCTCGCGCTGTCCGCGTCGTTGATCTCAATCGCGGCGCTATTCCAGATGTTCGACGGAATTCAGGGCGTTGCCACCGGCGTGCTTCGCGGCACCGCCGATACGCGTGTGCCGATGCTCATCCACCTGGGTGGCTTTTGGGGCATCGGCGCCCCGGTGGGGCTCTGGTTGGCGTTGCGGACGAGCCTGGGCCCGCGCGGCGTGTGGTGGGGTTATGTCGCTGCGCTGATTGCGGTCGCTGGTCTGCAACTCTGGCGCGTGCGGTGGCGCCTGGCCGGCCACATTGCGCGCCTGCAGGTCGAACACACGGCGGAGCATCCGGTCCCGAGCGAGCGGTAGCGCGGGACCGCGGGAGCGATGCAGGGCAGCGGCCTGTTCATAGCTGCCAGCTGCGTACTACCTACAGCCTCCTACGCGCCTTTTTCCTTCAGCAGATCCATGAACTCCGACGGCTCTGAGATCGAGAGCAAACGCTCCGGCACATCGAGTTCCTTCGAGAACTGCGCGATCTTGCCCAGCACCGGTAAGTACTGATTTGAAACTTCCAGTGGCGGTGCGACGATGAGGAAGAAGAAGTTGACCGGCTTGTCGTCAATCGCCTTGAAATCGAGCCCAGCGCGCTTCCGCCCGAATGCGACGCGGAGCTTGCTGACCACGAGGGAGCGGCAGTGGGGAATCGCGATGCCGCGCCCGATGCCCGTCGACCCAAGGTTTTCGCGACGCTTCAACATCTTGAACAGCATCGCCTCGTTCTTATCGTCCAGCACGAGGAGGCCGATGAGTTCCTTGAGGACGTCGTCCTTCGTCGTCCCCTCGATATTGAGCTTGATGGCTTCTTCCGAAAAGAACTCGCGCAGCTCCATTCCCATCCTCGGCGAAGGTCATCCTCTGGCACCATGATTGTCGCTGTGCCTGCCTAAGTTAACCCGCGGCAGAAAGCGAGTCAAATCCTGATGTTGCAAGCAGTTGCCAGTGCGGCTAGCTTGCCATGATGGCTGGATTCCCGTACCCGACTGAGCACGCCGTGCCCCTCTTCCTGGCCCCGATGGCCGGGGTCTCGGAGTCGCCATTCAGGCGCCTCTGCCGGGCGCACGGCGCCGATGTCGTCGTAACGGAGTTTCTGTCCGCAGAAGGCATCCGGCGCGAAAACGAAGCGGTCCTGAGCAAGCTGCGCTTTGATGAGGACGAACGACCAATTGGCGTCCAGATTTTTGGGGCCGATCCGGACGCGATGCAGGAAGCCTCGGCACTGGTCACCGACATCTTTCAGCCCGAGTTCATCGACATCAACTTTGGCTGCCCGGTCAAGAAAGTCGTCAAGCGGAACGGCGGCTCGGGGTGCCTCAAGGACCTGAGCCTCGTGCAGGACGTCATTCGCGCCGTGATTCGCGGCACCCACCTGCCGGTCACTTGCAAGATTCGAAGTGGCTGGAGCGAGGAGATGCGCGATCCGGTCAAGATCGGCCTGCATTGCCAGGATGCCGGTGTCAAAGCCATTGCACTCCATCCGCGTACGCGTACGCAGATGTACAGCGGCGCGGCGCGGTGGAACGAGATCGCGCTGCTCGCTGACGCGCTGGAGATTCCAGTGATTGGCAACGGCGACATCAAGACGCCGCAAGACGCGCATCGCATGTGGAAGGAAACCAACTGCGCGGGCGTGATGATCGCGCGCGGTTCGTTTGGACAGCCCTGGGTATTCGCGCAAGCGCGAGCGTTGATCGAAGGAACCTCTGTGCCGCCAACGCCGCCGGTTGCCCAGCGCTTTGCCGTGGCGCTTGAGCATGCCCGCATGGTGCAGTCGTACGAAGCCGACCCCATCGGCGCCGCACTCGAGTTTCGAAAGCACCTCGGGTGGTACGTGCGCGGCCTTCCACACTCCGCCGACCTTCGCCGGCTCCTGCACCAGGTGAACTCGTTCGGCGAAGTGGAAGGCATCTTTTCCGACTACCTGAGAGCGGCCGAACGCGGTGACTTCGCGGAAGATGGCTTGCCCGTTGCGGCAACCACGGAAGACGCCGAGTTGCTCGGCTCTGCACACGAATGATCCGGGCGCGCGTTCGCGCCCTGCTGGCTGACGTCGCCGCCGGAGCCACGAGCATCGACGATGCGATCGCCCGGCTCGATGCCGAACCGATCGAGACGCTCAGCCATTCGACCATCGATCATCACCGTGCACTGCGATCGGGCTATCCGGAGGTCGTCTATGGTGCAGGAAAATCAATCGAGCAGGTCCTCGATATTTGCGAAAGCATAGCGAAGCGGTCGGAACGGTTTCTCGTTACGCGCTCGACCGCTGAACAACGCGCCGCGGTAGGGCAGAAGTTTCCGGCTGCGGTGGCCAACGAAGTCGCCCGCACTGTCCGCTGGTCTGCGGAGCGCGCGCTTGGGCCTACGGCCTCATCTGCGGCGGGCGTCACCGGCACGGCGTCGGCACTCACCGTCGCCATCGTCACTGCTGGCACAAGCGATCTCCCGGTTGCCGAAGAGGCGGCCGAGACATTGGCCGCGCTCGGAATCAGCGTGCAACGATTCACTGATGTTGGTGTCGCGGGTATCCATCGAATCATGGCGAAAACGGAGCAGCTGCAGGCGGCGAGCGCCGTCATCGTGATCGCCGGGATGGACGGTGCGCTGCCGTCCGTTGTTGGCGGGCTGGTGCGCGTGCCCGTGATCGCCGTTCCCACCAGCGTCGGCTATGGTGCAAGCTTCGGTGGGCTGGCCGCGCTGCTCACGATGCTCAACAGCTGTGCGGCCGGGGTAGTCGTCTGCAATATCGACAACGGCTTTGGCGCGGCGATGGCTGCGGCGCGCGCGATCGGTGAGTAGGGTGGGGTTCCTGCACACCGGCATGTCATTCATCTCGTTGGAGGAGTGATCAATGCTCGATGATTTCAACAAGCTCAGCCGCCGCGACGCGATCAAGGTGGGTGTCGGCGCGGGGTTTGCTCTCGCACTCGACCGGAGCCCGGCATGGGCAGCGATTCCGCCGATCTTTTCGCCACAGGGCGGTCGCACTGGGCTCATCCTCCGCGCGATTCCCTCGACCGGTGAACGTCTGCCGGTGGTTGGAATTGGAACCGCGCGGAACTATGAAAATCCCACCCCTGATCAGATTCCGCCGCTGCGTGACGTAATGCGGCAATTCCCGGGACTGGGCGGACGTGTGCTCGATACAGCGCCTGCCTATGGCCGCGCCGAGGTTGTCGCCGGTGACATCATGGCCGAGCTGGGGAATCGCAACGCCTACTTCATTGCGACCAAGGTATCGGTGCGTGGCGGGGCAGGACGAGAAGCCGCGGAAGCGCAGATGAACGAATCCTTGAAGCGATTTCACACCGACCACATCGATCTGATGCAGGTGTGGAACCTCTCGTCTCCCGAGACGCTTCTGCCGGTGCTCGACGAGTGGAAGGCGGCGAAGAAGATTCGCTATACGGGCGTGACGACCTCGAATGACAGCCAGTATCCCGCCCTCGAGGCGCTCATGAAGTCGCACAAGTTCGACTTCATCCAGATCGATATGGCGATCGACAATCGCAACGCTCAGGAGCGAATCCTTCCGCTGGCGAGTGCGATGGGCATGGGCGTGCTGATCAATCTGCCGTTCGGGCGAGGCCGGCCGTTCCAGAAGGCGCAGGGGAAGCCGCTACCGGGTTGGGCCAAGGACATTGACTGCACGACGTGGGCGCAGGTGTTCCTCAAGTACATCGTCTCCAACGTGGCCGTAACCTGCGTGATTCCGGGCACGGAAACGGTGGAGCATCTCACCGACAACCTGGGCGCGGCGCTTGGGCGGTTACCCGACTCGGCCATGCGCAAGCGAATTGAGGCCGATTTCGACGCCTTGTAGGGTTATATTGGATTGACAGGGGGCGACCTGGTTTCGATTGTGTGGGTGGCCCCGTGGATGCGTGCCCAGGTCCTCGGGTTCCTGGTAAAACACTCGGGAAACTTTCAACCGCGAACAACAACTTCGCCCTGGCTGCGTAACTCGGCTAACGCCCGTTACACCAGCAGTGCTCCTAAGGAAGCCCACCTGGGGCGGCTTTAGGAGTATCGCAAATCCGGGTTAGCGTTGCAGTCCGTCGTCGGCTGTACCGTGAATCTCTAGACGGCTCATCCATCCGTGGGAGGCTTGTCGGCCAGCGGATGGAAACATCAATCGACGAGCTACGCACGTAGACGCCGCGGAAGATCTTATGCAAGACGGGAGTTCGATTCTCCCCGCCTCCACTCCCTGAGGTGAACGATACGATCCGAGGGCATCCGAAAGGGTGCCCTCGTTTCGTTTGTCACTATGAACAATCACGGTATCCTCGTCCGCAGGCGTCCAGCGACGGTCTCAGAACGCTATGGTACGCGATTGATGAGCCCCTCGGCGATGTCGTGCGGCGTTTTCACGGCCTAAGGGCTGACTCCGATCAGATCATTATCCATGACGCGCCGCGTTCGCTTGACGACTTACTAACGGCGCTCGAGCTCGACCTTGCCGCGGTTACGGGTGTTCGACACGTCGTGATCGACACGATGTCCAAGCTGATCGCGATGACTGGCGTTGATCCGAATGCGTCGCGGGAAGTCGAGCCGTTTATGACCCGTCTGGTCGATTGCTTACACAAGCACAACGTGGCCGCCACGTTGATATACCACACCGGAAAATCAGGCCGGGAGTACCGAGGATCGACGTCGATCGGAGCCACGGTGGATGACATACTCACCTTGCGCAAACGTGGAAAGCCTGAGGACGACGACTTCGACACCGAGGCGGCAGACGGCGACGGACGCCGCAACCTCGAACGGGAAGGGAGGAACCTGCGTGGTGAAGTCCGTCTCGACTGGGTCTGTGGCGTGTATCAGTTGTACGAAGAATCTGCATCGCCGCGCCTAAGGATCCTCGAAACGCTCCGCGACCACGGTACCGTCACGACGAGATCGGCTCTGTGCAAGTTGGCGGGCGTCCAGAAGCAGCTCGGCCTCCGTACGCTGCTGGGTCTGATCAGCGAAGGCGCGGTCACCGAGCACGGATCACTACTGAAAATCGGGCGCGTTGCCCTCACGGAGCTCGGTTCCCGTGTGCAAGCGGTTTCGCTTCTGCCAGCGTCACCGGAACCGATCGCGAGCAAGCCGCAGCTCCCGGGTTCCGATGGGTTCCCAGAGGATGGAACCGTGGCAGAACCACGTCGGGAACCGGCAGGCCCAACCCTGACGGGGGCCAGTTCCCCTTATGGAAACCCCACCGCGCAGAAGCCGGAACCGATCCAAAGCCGGCAGATCTCACGGAACGGACAGAGTGTGATCCAGCAGCAGCATGGCGGCGGGTGGGACGACGTCAGCTTCGGCGTGCTGCTATGACAGTGCGAGACCAACTCACGTCGCTCGCCGTGATGTTCGATGTGCACGTCGCCCTTACGCTCGATGGCGAGCATCTCCGGGTCACAGGAGGCAACTCTGAAGCTGTCGGCTGTGCCACGCCGCGGCTCATGCAGATCAAGCCGGAGATCGTGGGGTACGTCCGCGAGGCGACCCGCAGGGTCGCGACAAGCGACGTACGTGGCGTGTGTCCATAATTGGACCGCCCGTTGCCCCTCCGGCGCATCCGGCTCACGCGCTCCGTGGCAGCCCGCGGACACGCTCCTAGCGCCAGACGGAGGATAGGGGCATTCTAGGCGCTATGCCTTCCCAAATAGATCGCCTCAACACCGCGCTCGCCGGTCGCTACCGCATCGAGCGCGAGCTCGGCGAAGGCGGCATGGCCACGGTCTATCTGTGCGAGGACATCAAGCACAAGCGGCACGTCGCGCTCAAGCTGCTGAAGCCCGAACTCGCCGCCGTGCTCGGCGCTGAGCGATTCGTGCAGGAGATTAAAACCACGGCGGCGCTGCAGCACCCGCATATCCTGCCGCTCTTTGACTCAGGTGCCGCAGACGGGTTTCTGTTCTACGTCATGCCCTACATCAAGGGTGAGACGCTCCGCGACAAGTTGAATCGCGAGACGCAGCTGGGCGTA
>JAPLKU010000024.1 GCA_026387935.1 Gemmatimonadota bacterium
TCTTCGTCATCGATATCCACGAGCGCATACCGGAGCACGCGCTCGGCGTCGATGCCCGATTCGCGAATCAGCGCTTCGGATTCAAATGCCACGAGACCGTTGTCATGAATGCCCGCCGCAGAACGCAGCGACGCGGGCGAATAGTAGTTGTCGGCATTGAGCATCAGGAACGGCGCGTCTCGTACCGCATCGCGCGCGGCGAAGAGCGCGTCGGCAGTGCCACGTGGTTCCTCCTGCACCGCGAACCGGACTGTCGTACGCACCGGCGGCGATCCTTTTGCAAAATGATCGCGCAGCACCCCGTGCTCAGGTCCAACGACGAGCACGACTTCGGTGATGCCCGCATCGGCGAGCGCCGACACCACGTACTCGAGAAAGGGACGCCCGACAGGGATCATGCCTTTCACGCCAGACTCCGCCACACCGCGCTGTACCTCGTCGAGCGATGTGCCGTCGCTCCTCCGCATCCGCGTGCCGAGCCCGCGCGCGAGGATGACCGCCTGCGTGGTCGCGTTCATCGCGACGTCACGGGCGGTCAGCCAGCTCCCTGGGCCGCAGCCCCGGCCCCAGTCCAGAAGCCCTTCAGCACGCGCGCCATGCCAATCCCGCTCACAATGAACAGGCCGAGCCACATGTAGAACTGCGGCATCCGGCCATAGAGCAGACTGCCGGTACCAAAGAGCGCCGAGTACACGAAGGTGCAGCCGAGCACCCAGCCGATCATGGCTTGTGCGGGCGAATCAGGCGAAGGGCCGACGCCGGCTTCGGCCTGAACTGACTTCCATCCTGGCCCGGCTGGCTTCACCAGCTTGAAGAAGCTCACGAGCGTCGCGCGGTCCGTCTGAGGGCCGAGGAAGGTCACCGTCATCCAGATGACCGTGGTGGTGGCGACGGTCGCTATGAGCGAAACGTGGTCGGCAATCTGCACGCCGTTCTTCCGTGCGATGAAGAACCCGACGGCAACGATGAACGAACCGATCATCGCAGCGATCTCACTCCAGGCGCTCACGCGCCACCAGAACCAGCGCAACAGGTAGAGCAGGCCCGTGCCGGCGCCAATCGAGAGAATGAGGTCGAACGCTTCTTTCGCGGTACCGAGCGCGTAGGTCACTATGGCGGCGCAGATCATCAGGCCTGCGGTCGTGAGTCGGCCGACGAAGACGTAGTGCTTCTCGGACTTCCCGGTGTTCATGAATCGCCGATACAAGTCGTGCACCAGATACGAGGTGCCCCAGTTGAGGTGCGTCTCGATAGTCGAGCGGTATGCCGCGAGCACGCCGGCCACGACGAATCCCAGCGCGCCTGCCGGGAGAAAGCGCATCATTGCCGGGTAGGCCATGTCGTGGCCGATGAGGGCCTTATCGACGTACGGCATTGCCGCACTGATGTCCGACAGCTTCGGATAGACGAGCGTGCTGCAGAGCGCGACGATGATCCAGGGCCAGGGCCGCAGCGCGTAGTGCATGATGTTGAAGAGCAGCGTGCCGGTGACCGCGTCGCGCTCCGAGCGCGAGGCGAGCATGCGCTGCGCGATGTAGCTGCCGCCGCCGGGTTCGGCGCCGGGGTACCAAACGCTCCACCATTGCACGGTGATCGGGATGATGAACGCGGCGAGCGCGACCGACCAGTCGCCGAAGTCGGGCAGCAGGTTCAACGTTTTCGGATCAACCTTCGCGAACAACCCGCTCAACCCACCGACTTCAGGCTGCTTCAGCGCGAAGTAGGCGACGAAGAAGGTGCCGCTCATCGTGATCACGAACTGCAGCGAGTCCGTGACCAGCACGCCCCACAGACCGGAGACGGACGCGAAGAAGATGGTCATGATGCCGCACACGAGCAGTGTGCGCTCCATGGGCCAGCCGAGTACGACGTTACCGATCTTGGCGGCGGCGAGATTCACCGTGGCCATGATGACGCAGTTGAAAAAGAGTCCGAGGTACACCGCGCGGAATCCGCGCAGTGCGCGGGCGGCCTTGCCGGAGTAGCGGATTTCGTAGAACTCGAGGTCCGTGAGCACGCCGGACCGGCGCCAGAGCCGCGCGTAGAAGAACACGGTCATCATGCCGGTGAGCAAAAAGCTCCACCAGACCCAGTTCTCCGAGACACCGCGCTCGCGCACGAGGTTCGTGACGAGGTTCGGCGTGTCGGTGCTGAACGTCGTGGCAACCATCGAGATGCCGACGAGCCACCAGGGCGCGGCGCGCCCACTCGTGAAGAACTCCGTGGTACTCGAGCCGGCGCGTTTCGCGAAGAAAATCGCCGGGAGGAACGAGATGACGATAGTCGCGCCGATGATGGTCCAGTCGAGCGTGGTGAATTGCATCGGTCAGTTCTGGCCTCGTTCGAGTCGCGTGGAAGTTAGCGTCGAAATGGTACGGCTGGAGTGGTTTTGATGCCGGGCTCTAAGGCGGAACCGCGGAGATTCGCAGAGAACAAACCGAGTTTCGCGGAGAACTGCACAACAATGGGAACGACGGCGCACCACCTCAGGCTCATGCATGGCGAGCTGAGCCATGAAATCCTCGGTGCATTCTTTCATGTGCACACGGCACTTGGACACGGATTTCTC
>JAPLKU010000022.1 GCA_026387935.1 Gemmatimonadota bacterium
GCGAGCCCTTCGACACGATTGACGCGAACAAAATCACTCACTCGCCGAACCGCCAGTGTCGCGCCGGCGGCTTTGGCGAGCGCGGCCTCGCGAACGAGCCTCGCGGCCTGTTCCTGTAACTGCTGCGCGCCACCATCGGCCATGGCGAGCTGCACGCGCACGGCGATCGAATCGGAAAGTTGGCCGGGAAACGCATAGGCCTTCAGCGCCGGCGGCGGCGCAAAGGTGATCTCCGGACCGGCAAAGAGCTCCGCCGGCACGCCGCGGTTTGGCTCCATGCAGCACAGATCCCACTCGCCGCGAATAATTCCGCGCGCGGGAAACTCAAGCCAGGTTCCGCTCCGGCGGATTTCGATAACCTGCCGCCGTGGCAACCAGAAGCGCCCCTCGATGAGCCCGTTGTCGAGGACAACAGAGACGTCGTCGAGCGCGGGATCGATGAGCGCTGCTCGCGTAAAACTGATGCTCATACGCACCACAGCGGCTGACTCGCGGTCGAGGTAGAGCGCGCCGACCGCTCGCGGTTGACGATCGTCGCGGGGGCGCACGTCCACCTGCATCACGTCCCACGTGCGGGCGCCCACGCGGATGGAGAGCGAATCGGTGATCGCGAACTCGTAGGCGTCCCTTCCTCGGCCGGAAAGCGGGTGCGGCACGTCGCGCACCTCGTCTCCGTCGCCCAGCCGAATGATGGCTGGGAAGTTGTTCTGGACGATTGCGAGGTGGTCGCGGTGGTAGTTGATGTCCGTGGGGAGCATCAGGGTGTCCCGCCGCCCGACGACGCGCTGCTTGCTCTGATTTGGTGCGCGCCAATAGACTTCCACCGCGAGTTCGTCGGCGCGCACGACCTGCGGCGGATCGGGGTACCCTTCCCCGAGCTGCGCAAGAAAGGTCAGGTATCCGTGCGCGACCGCGCGATAGTCAGCGAGTCCAGAGTCCGCGAGCTGCGCTGACCGCCGCGCGATGGCCCGGTCCACGAGAGAGATTGTGCGAGGATCGTTCCAGACCGCGGCGGCGGATTCGCGCCCACCCTGCGCCTGGAGCGCAGGCAGGGGGGCGGTCGATGCAGTCAGTACGCAAACGACAGCGAGCACACGGACCGCCAGGCCGTTGGCGGCGACACGAGGAGGCATGGTGGCAGTATCGCGGGGTGCCCGTGTGTGGGCAACGGAGGCAGGCGGCGCCGAAACGCCGGAGCTGGCTCGATGAAAGGCGGATTCGCCGAGTTCATGAGCCGGGCCCGGGTGCACTCGCTCGTGCCAGTCTGGCGCGACTGCCTGCTGGACCTCGACACGCCCGTGTCAGCCTACGCGCGGCTGCGCGCGGCCGGCACCCCGGGCGCGTCGCGATTCGCCTTTCTGCTTGAGAGCGCGCCGGCCGGCAGCGACACCTGGGCGCGCTACACCTTTCTCGGCGCCGATCCGACGGCCGCGTGGCGGTTGGTGGATGGTACGGTCGAAGACTGGGATACCGCGCGTGGCTGGCATGGCGCGCGTCGGCCGGCCGACCCCATTGAGGACCTGCGCGAGCAATTGTCGGCGCGCATGCCGATCGACGCGCCAGAAGCGGGACCGTTCTGGGGCGGCGCGGTGGGCTACTTCGCGTATGACGTCGTCCGGCACATCGAAGATCTGCCGTCCCCGCCGCCGCGCGGTGTGGCGGCGCCGGATTCCGTGTTCGTGTTCACGCGGACGATGGTGATCATCGACAACCTCAAGGCGCAGGCACGGGTCACCTGTGCGGTACCGCTCGACGCGGATCTCTCCGAACCGGCGTTGCGCGCGGCGTGGGATGCGGCGCAGCGCGACATCGACGCCGTGATCACCAGGCTGCGGACCGGCCCATCACTGAAGCCGATTGATCTCGACGCGACGGCCGCGCCGGCAGAGGGGCGCTCGACCTATTCGCGAGAAGCGTTCATGGCCGGTGTGGAGCGCATCAAGGAGTACATCGTGGCGGGCGACTGCTTTCAAGCACTGCTCGCCCGGCGCATCGTGGTGCCACACGACTTCGACGGGACGGCGCTCTACCGCGCGATTCGTGCGCTGAATCCGTCGCCGTACATGTATCACCTCCTCCTCGACGGCGTGGAAATCGTCGGCAGCTCACCCGAGTTGCAGGTGCGCGTCACCGACGGCAAGGCGATAGTGCGGCCAATTGCCGGCACCTGTCCCCGCGGCGCCACACCCGAGGAAGATGCGCGGCTCGCCGATGCCCTCCTGCGCGACGAAAAGGAACGCGCGGAGCATGTGATGCTCGTGGACCTCGGCCGCAACGACATCGGCCGTATCGCCGAGTACGGCTCGGTGAAGGTCACGCAACTGATGGTGGTCGAGCGCTTTTCACACGTGCAGCACATTGTGAGCGAAGTGGAGGGCACGATTGCCGCCGACCGCTCGTGCCTCGGGGTGTTCCGTGCCACGTTCCCGGCGGGCACGATGACCGGCGCGCCAAAGGTGCGCGCGATGGAGATTATCGATTCGTTGGAGCCGGAACGACGCGGGCCCTATTCGGGCGCCATTGGGTATGTAGCCTACGGCGACCGCCGGATGGATCTGGCGATCACGATTCGCACCTGCGTGATTGCCGGAGGCGAGGCGAACGTGAATGCCGGCGCCGGAATCGTGGCGGACTCGGTTCCGGAAAAAGAGTGGGCGGAAACAGAGGTGAAGGCGCGTGCAATGCTGACCGCGATCGGTCGTGTACGAGCGGCCAATACGCCATATTCTGTGCAATGACGCTGCAGCTTTCCGGCATCGACAACGAGTACGCGTTCGAACTGCGCCCCAAGACGACGATGGTCCTCGGCCGGGCCGTGAACTCGGACTGCGCCGTGGTTGAGGCCACCGTCTCGCGGCGTCACGCGGAAATGGCCGTCACGGAAGAAGGGATTCAGGTGAAGGACCTGGGCTCCAGCAACGGGACGTTCGTGAACGGCGTAAAGATTGACAGTTATTTCGTTGCGCCTGGCGATACGGTAAACACGGCGAGCCGCCTGTGCGGCAAAGCTGGGGCGGGCGAGATTCTCGTGAGCGAGAAGTTCAAGGACTCGCTCATGACGCCACCGCGCATGACACCGATGCCGCCGATGGAGTTGAAGAACAAGAGCCAGCCCGTCACAGTATTCAAAGTCGTGCGGTGAGCGAGTCCGGCACGCCCGCAGGGTATCGCGAGAGCGCGCTCGGTACGGCGACAATGGTCGCCCGCGAGCACCAGCACGACGCGATTCGCGAGACGCTGGCGCGAGGCACGCTCCACCAGTGGGCGGCCACGCAGCCCAATGCGCGGCCATTTCAAGGGCGAGACATTGCGTGGGCGACTGCGCTGGGCAACGGGACCAAAGTCGTCGTGCGGCATTCACGCCATGGCGGCGCACTCGCGGCGCTCACCGGCGATCTCTTCCTCGCACCGACGCGTGCCCCGCAAGAGTTGCGGACGGTGTTGCGGTTGCGCGAAGCGGGAGTGGCCACGCCGGAGATGATCGCGTATGTCGTGTACGCCGCCATCGGACCCTTTCGGCGCGCTGACGTGGCCACCGCCCTCGTAGATGGCGTTGATTTGCCGCGCGCATGGACGACCAGCCCAACTCCCTCAGCTCGCCAGCCGATGATTGACGCGGTGGCGGCGCTCCTGAAGTCGCTGGCGGCCGTCGGCGCCCATCATCCGGACCTGAACGCGAAGAATATGCTCATCGGCACCCAGGCCGGCGCTCCGCGCGCCTGGGTGCTGGACGTGGACCGCGTGACATTCGGGCGCGCCAACGATCCGGCGATCGCGAAAAAGAACATGATGCGGTTGGGCAGTTCGCTACTCAAGCTTGGCACCGCGCACGGGCTCGATATCAGGGAGGAGGACTGGCAGCGTCTCGCCGCTCAGGCTGGGGTGGTGGTCTCGCCCGGTAAGCCGGTACCGGTGCTCCGATGAAGCCGGCGCTCCGCAATGCCGGCGCACCCGGCGCCGATGTGCCACTCGACCATGTACTGGTGGTGATGATGAGCGCGGTGGGCGACGCGGTGCACGTCTTGCCGGTGCTGCACGCCATCAAGCGGGTTTCGCCTGCGACGAAGGTGACGTGGGTACTGCAGCCCGGGCCGGCCACCCTCGTGCGTGGGCATCCACTCGTCGACGACATCGTGTTGTTCGACCGCTCGGCGGGCCTCCGCGGGTTTCTCGATGTGCGTCGCGAGCTCGCCACACGCCCGGCGAGCGTCGTCTTGAACCTCCAGGTGTACTTCAAGGCCGGGATCATCACGACGTTCACGCAGGCGCCGGTGAAGCTCGGATTCGACCACGCGCGCGCACGGGACATGAACTGGCTCTTCACCACGCACCGTATTCCACCGCATGCGATGCAGCACGTGCAAGACCAGTATTTCGAGTTCTCCGATTGGCTTGGCATGCCGTCGGAGCCGGTGACCTGGGGCCTCGGCCCCTGGAATGACGAAGAGCGGGCCTGGCAGCGTGAGTTCATCGCGCCATTCGAACGGCCAATCGCACCGATCGTCATTGCGACGAGCAAAGCGCAGAAGGACTGGATGCCGGAGCGATGGGCCGAGGTGTGCGACGCCCTCTGGCACGATTTCGGGCTTCAGCCTGTGCTTGTGGGCGGTAAGTCGCCGCGCGAGCTGGCGGCCGAACAGGTGATTTTTGCAAGAGCGAACCAGAAACCGGTGTCGGCGCTCGGCAGCGGACTGCGCAGGCTCGCCGCGATCATCGACTCGGCCGCGCTGGTGCTCTCGCCGGACACGGGACCGCTGCACATGACGGTGGCGCTTCAGCGACCGGTGGTGTCGCTGATTGGATATTCGAACCCAAAGCGCGTCGGCCCCTACCGGTGGTGCCGCGACCTCATGATTGACGCGTATGGCGAGCCGGGCGAGGACTACCCGGTGTCGATGGAGAACCGGCTGGACCGAATGCCGCGGATCTCCGTGCGCGACGTACTGGATCGCGTGGAACGGTGGCGCAGCAGCTACAAGACGGGTTGACGGTTCACGGTTGGCGGCTGACGGTTGACGGCTGACGGTCACCAGCAGATCAGCAGTCGAGCAGCTTCAGAATTTCTTTTGCGCGGCTCTAGAGGTCTTCGAACTTACTGCGCTCACTAGCGGTGACTATTCCGCGCGTAAAGTCATACTGCAGGCCGACTTCCGAGACCAATGCAACCAGCCGCCGGAGGCCGAGGCCCATCACGCTGAAGTAGTCGCCCTCGACGCGATCAATCAGCGTCGCGCCGAATCCCTGAATCCCATACGCACCAGCTTTGTCCATCGGCTCGCCGGTGCCGACGTAGTCACGAATCTCATCGTCGCTGAGTGCGCGAAACACCACTTCCACGCGCTCGACGCCCGACGCCGTGTGGCCATTGAACGCGACCGCGACCGCGGTGAAGACTCGATGCCGGCGCCCACTCAGCCGCCGCAGCATCCGCGCCGCGTCAGCGGCATCGACAGGCTTCCCGAGCACGTCGTCATCCACGACGACGATCGTGTCGGCGGCGATCACGACGGCACCGGCATCCTGCGCGGCAATCTTGTGCGCCTTTCCGCGTGCGAGGCGTTCTGCGTACACCAGCGGCGCTTCACCAACGAGCAGCGTTTCGTCGATATCGGCGGGGCGAACCTCGTGCGTGACGCCGATCAGGGAGAGCAACTCGCGGCGGCGCGGTGATGCCGAGGCAAGAATGACGCGTGGCGCGCTCATCGCTCGAGCCAGAGCGTCACGGGTCCGTCGTTGACGAGATCGACTTGCATGTCGGCGCCAAATTCACCGGTGGAGACCTGCACGGCACGTTCGCGCAGTGCGACGACGAACTGCTCGTAGAGTGGCGTTGCCAGATCGGGATGGGCGGCCTGAATAAAACTGGGCCTGCGCCCCTTTTGCGCGTCGCCGTAGAGCGTGAACTGCGACACGACGAGCAACGCACCGCCCACGTCGGCGAGGGCGAGGTTCATCTTCCCTTCCACGTCGCTGAACAGCCGGAGCCCGACAATCTTGTCGGCCATCCACTGCACCTTTTCTTCCGTGTCGCCCTGCGTAAACCCGACCAGGATGACGAATCCGAGCGCGATGCGGCCGGTTTCGCGCCCTGCGACGGTGACGGCTGCGCGCGATACGCGCTGGAGGAGGACTCGCATTGGAGGTAAGATAGCGGGACATGGACAAAGATCGCCGCACACTGGACTGGATACACGCCGGCCATTACCACGGGATGTGGGGCGCCGTGGGGATGTTCATCTTCGGCAGCTCGATGGTTGGATTTGGGCTTCCACTCACGCACGCGAGGCCATCGCGCGCATCAAGGCCGAGCCGGACACTGGAGCGTAGCGCGGCGATACCGGTGGCCGCGCGGGCGGCTACTCGACCGTGACGCTCTTGGCGAGGTTGCGCGGCTGGTCCACATTCGCCCCGCGTTTGACCGCGATGTAGTAGGCGAGCAGCTGGAGCGGCACCGCGGCCAGAATCGGCATCAGCATGTCGAGCGTCTCCGGGATCCGGATCTCGTAGTCAATGAGGCCTTTGAGATTCGGCTCATCGCGGCTCGTGATGACAATGGTGCGGCCATGGCGCGCGCGCACTTCCTGAATGTTCGAGACCACTTTTTCGAACACCGCATCGTGCGGCGCAACGAACACCACCGGCATCTCCTCGTCGATCAGCGCAATGGGGCCATGCTTCATTTCCGCCGCCGGATAGCCCTCGGCGTGGATGTAGGAAATCTCCTTCAGCTTGAGGGCACCTTCGAGCGCCGTTGGGAAACTGTAGCCGCGGCCGAGGTAGAGAAAATTTGTCGCATCCTTGAACTCTTCGGCGATGGTTTCGATGGCCTTCGCCGATTCGAGCACCGTTCGGATCTGGTCGGGCAGGTGGTGCATCGCCTGCGCGATTTCGCGGCCGCGCACAACGGAGAGATCGTGCTTCCGTGCCAGCTTGAGCGTGAACAGCGCGAGCGCCACCACTTGGCTGGTGAATGCCTTGGTGCTGGCGACGCCTATTTCTGGCCCGGCGTGCAAGTACACGCCGCCGTCGTCTTCTCGAGCGATGGTGGATCCGACGACATTGACGAACCCCAACGTGCGCGCCCCGCGCCGTTTGGCCTCGCGCATCGCGGCCAGGGTGTCGGCCGTCTCCCCCGATTGCGACATCACAATACAAAGCGTGCGATCGGTGACGATCGGGTTCTTGTACCGGAACTCCGATGCGTACTCCACCTCGACCGGAATACGACACAGTTCCTCAATCATCATCTCGCCGATGAGCGCCGAGTGCCAGGAGGTGCCGCAGGCGGTGATAATGACGTTGTCGATGTGGAGCAGTTCGTCGTGTGAGAGGTTCAGACCGCCGAGCTTTGCGGTGCCGTCGTCGAGAATAAGGCGGCCGCGCATGGTGTTCTCGACGCTCGTGGGCTGCTCGAAGATTTCCTTGAGCATGAAGTGGTCGAAGCCACCGCGCTCGATTTCAGCCAGATCCCAGAGGATGCGATCCACTTTCCGCGACATCGGCGTGGCGTGGGCGTCGATGACCCGGTATGAATCGCGCTCGATGACGGCGATATCGCCATCATCCAGGTACACCACCTGGCGCGTGTGCGCGAGGATCGCCGAGGGGTCAGAGGCGAGAAAGTTTTCGCCGACGCCGACGCCGATGAGGAGCGGGCTTCCCTTTCGCGCCGCCACGATCTTGTTGGGATCCTTGTCGCACATGACCGCAAGCCCGTACGTCCCCTCGATTTTGCTCAGCGCCGCGAGGAGGGCCTCTTCAAGCGACCCATCGAAGAGCTCCTGAATGAGATGGGCGATGACTTCGGTGTCCGTGTCAGACGTGAACACATAGCCAAGTTCCTGCAACGCCGATCGAAGCGCATTCGCATTCTCGATGATGCCGTTGTGCACCACTGCGACCGTGCCATCGGCGGAGCGATGCGGATGGGCGTTTTTCTCCGTTGGCGGACCGTGCGTAGCCCAGCGCGTGTGGCCGATGCCGACATGTCCAGCGAGCGGTGCTGCCGCCAGTGCGGCTTCGAGCTTCGCAATCTTGCCCGGCGTACGCCGTGTGTTGAGCGTCTTGCCGTCGTAGACTGCGACGCCGGCAGAGTCATAGCCGCGATACTCCATGCGCTTCAGCCCCTCGATGAGGAGCGGAACCACGTCCTTGGGTCCGAGGTAGCCGATAATGCCGCACATGGGAGCTAGAGGGCAGAAGGGAGACGGGAGACGGGCGTAACGACCCGACGAACGACGTGCACGGCGCTACACCGCCGACGCGAGCGATGCCCGTCCGCGCGCGATCAGCTCTGCCGCTGCGTCGCGCGTTGGAGCCTCGGCAATCACGCGGATGATCGGCTCGGTGCCGGATGGGCGGAGGTGAATCCACCGGTCCTTCCAGGCGAGCCGAAGCCCGTCTTCAGTGTTGGCTGCCGCATCGGGGAACGCCGCGCGCAGCGCCGTGTAGGCGCCGTGGAGGGGTCCATCGGTGCGAGGAAGCTTGTCCTTGATGATCACGTATCGGGGTGAAGCGGCAACGATCTTCGAAATTGGCAACGGGTCATCGACCATCAATTGCAAGGTCAATGCCACCGCCAGCGGCGCATCACGGCCGAGGTGGAGCTCAGGCAGAATCACGCCGCCATTCCCCTCTCCACCGATTACCGCCCCCTCTGTACGCATGCGGAGCGCGACGTTCACCTCGCCAACGGGCGCGTGAACGAGCGTCTGTCCGGCATCGCGCACCGCGTCATCAACCACCTGGCTCGTGGACAGATTGGCGACAACGTGTCCCTTTCGATGTCGCAACACGACACGGCAGGCGAAGGCCAGCGTGTAGTCCTCGCCGATTGCCGAGCCCCGATCGGAGACCAGCGCGAGACGGTCCACGTCCGGGTCGGTCGCGAACCCGACAGCGGCGCCCGTCTCACGAACGAGGCGCTCGAGGTCGCCGAGGTTCTCGGGGATGGGCTCGGGCGGGCGTGGAAAGCGGCCATCAGGAGCCGTATTGATCGAGCGCACGTCACATCCAAGTCGGGCGAGCAGCGCCGGGATGATGATGCCGCCCGCGCCACTGCAGGCGTCGTAGGCCACGCGAAACGTTTTTGCGCGAATCGCGTCGCCATCAACAAACGGCAATGCAAGCACCGCGTCGATGTGGCGGGAGACCGCGCCGGCATCAACCGATGTTGTGCCGAGTGCGTCGTAGGTGACGTAGGGAATTCCGCTCTCGAGGAGTGTGCGCATTTCTGCGCCGGCGGCTGCGCTCAGGAAGAGCCCGTCTGGCCCGATGAACTTGAGCGCGTTCCACTCGATGGGATTGTGGCTGGCCGTAATGCAGAGTCCGCCTGCCGCGTGGTGGTGCTCGACCGCCATCTGCAGCGTGGGCGTCGTCGTGAGCCCGAGGTCGATCACATTGGCGCCAACCGACTCGAGTGCCGCACGCGCCACACTGTGGAAGAGCGGACCGCTCACGCGGCTATCGCGACCGAGCACAATGGATTTTGCGGCGCCCTTGCCAATGGCCCACGCCCCGAAGGCGCCGGCATAGCTGGACACGACTACCGGATCGAGACCGAATCCGACTCGCCCCCGGATGCCGGAAACAGAGATCATCAGACGAGGATCGGGCATCGTGGAAAAATAAGACAAGCGCAGGGCGGGCGGCTATCTTTTGACCATGACCCGCGCCTACGACGAAGATTCCAAGTACGGTCTCTCCACCCGCGGCATTCACGCGGGCCAGCGTCCCGACCCCACCACCGGCGCGATCATGCCGCCGATCGTCCAGACGAGCACCTTCGTCCAGGAAGCGCTCGGCGTCAACAAAGGCTACGAATACGCCCGCGGGACCAACCCGACGCGGCAGGCATTTGAGCGCAACGTCGCGTCGCTCGAAGGTGGCCGCCACGGCTTTGCCTTCTCCAGCGGAATGGGCTGCCTCACCTCGCTGTCGCTGCTCTTCAAATCGGGCGACCACATCGTCTGCGGCGAGAACGTGTATGGCGGCACCTACCGGCTTTTCGACAAAATTCTCAAGAACTTCGGCCTGACGTTCAGTTTCGTGGACACGCGCGACCCGCAACGGATCGAAGACGCGATGACCGCGAAGACCGTCGCCGTGCTGGTCGAAACGCCGACGAACCCGTTGATGCGCATCACCGACATCGCTGCGGCATCCGCGATCGCCAAACGGAAGAAGGCGTTGCTGATCGTCGACAACACTTTTGCGTCGCCGGTTTTCCAGCAGCCGCTCGCGCTTGGGGCGGACGTGGTTTATCACTCGACCACGAAGTACCTGAATGGCCACAGCGACATGATTGGCGGCATCGCGCTGCTCAACGACGATGATCTTGCCGCGCGCCTGCAGTTCATCGTGAATGCCGCCGGCGCAATTCCAGGGCCATTTGATTCCTGGCTCGCCATGCGCGGCACCAAGACGCTCGCACTCCGCATGAGGCAGCACGACGCCAACGGCCGTCAGGTGGCCGCGTGGCTCGAACAGCGGCTTGGCGCGGAGCGGGTGTTCTACGCCGGACTCCCGTCACACCCGCAGCATGCCCTGGCGACGAAGCAAATGAGTGGTTTTGGCGGCATGATCTCGGTTGAAATGAAAACAAAAGACGATGCGAACACCGTGCTCAAGCGGGTCCGCGTTTTTTCGCTTGCGGAATCACTCGGCGGTGTGGAGTCGCTGATCAGTCATCCTGCCTCCATGACGCATGCGTCGGTGGAACTCGATCGCCGGACAGCGTTGGGCGTGACGGAGGGGCTGATTCGCCTCTCCGTGGGCGTCGAAGATGCCGAAGATTTGCTCGCCGATCTGGAGCAGGCGCTGAAGGGCTATTAGGGCTGTTTTACGGCCGACTCGCTGTCACTTTTCGGCGCCCTTTGACGTAGGGCTGGTACCCGACGGAACCAGGAGATTCGCATGGCAACGCGTGTAGTCCTTACCGATATCTCGTCCACGGCGTGGGAGCATCCCGCCGATCGTGCCGCGCTCAGCACCTTGCGGGCGATTCCTGGTTTTGACGAAGCCATCCGGCGCATCGCCGGGTTTATCGGCGACCGCGCGTTGCGGCAACTCTTCCTCGGCAGCGCCGTGCGTGTGGGACCCACGCAGCGTCCGCGCCTCAATGAGATGCTCACCGAAGTGCTCGCGACGATGGACTGGCCCGATCGCCCCGAGCTCTACGTCACACAGTCTCCGGTCATGAACGCCGCGGCGGTGGGATTCGACAAACCGTTCATTGTCCTCAATTCGTCGGTGCTCGAGCACCTGACGGAGGACGAGCAGCGCGCCATCATCGCGCACGAAGTTGGCCACATCATGAGCGGCCACGTCGTGTATCGGACCATCGCGATCATCATTCTGTACTTCGGCCTGCTGGCGCTGCCCTTCCTCGCCGCGGCCGTGATGTTTCCGTTCCAACTCGCGCTGCTGGAGTGGTATCGCAAAGCCGAGTTTTCCGCAGACCGCGCGGCGTTGCTTGGGGTGCAGGATCGCCACACCGCCATGATGCTGCAGCTTAAGCTTGCCGGTGGCCCGGCGTACGATCACCCGATTGACCTCGAGGCCTTTATGGCGCAGGCGTCTGAGTACGAGACCAAGGGCGATGCGTGGGATCGCGTGCTGCAGATCCTGAACACCGTCATGCGCGATCATCCGTTCGCCACGGTTCGTGCCGGTGAACTGCAACGCTGGATTGACGCCGGTGCGTACGACAAGATCGTGGCCGGCACGTATGCCAAGCGCACCGATGTCAAGGACGCGCCGGCCGATTTCAAGAAGGACTTCGCGGAAGCAGGCGACTACTACGGCGACCAGGCGCGTGCGGCGTATGGGAAGCTGACGGAAGTAGTTGGCCGCGCGAAGGATGCCTTCAACGACGCGTTCAGCGGCGCTTCGCGGTGAAAGTGATCATCGTCGGTGGAGGCGGGCGCGAACATGCGCTCGCATGGAAACTCCACCGCGATGATCCCTCGCTGGAGCTGATTGCGGCACCCGGAAACCCGGGAATCGCGGAACTCGGTCGCTGCGAAGCGATTGCCGCAACCGATATCGATGCGCTCTCGGCGCTCGCGCGCCGGGAGAAAGCCGATCTCACCGTTATTGGCCCTGAAGGGCCGCTCGAAGCGGGCATCGCCGACCGTTTTCGCGAACAGGGGCTCGCCGTGTTCGGCCCAACCAGCGGCGCCGCGCGGATTGAAACGTCCAAGACGTGGGCGAAGGCGCTGATGCTGCGCGCCGGCGTTCCCACCGCGGCGGCGGAGACATTCAGCGACCCCGCGGGCGCGCGTGCCGAGGTGCGGCGGCTTGGCGCGCCGGTGGTAATCAAGGCCACTGGGCTGGCGGCGGGAAAAGGCGTGGTGGTGGCGCAGACGCTGCGCGACGCCGACGATGCCATCGCCATGATGCTGGAGAAGCGTGCCTTTGGCGACGCCGGTGGCGAAGTCCTCGTCGAGCAGTTCATGACAGGTGAGGAGCTTTCGATTTTCGCGCTCACCGACGGCACGCATGCGCAGGTGATGCTGGCTGCGCAGGACCACAAGCGGATCGGCGAAGGCGACACGGGCCCGAATACCGGTGGGATGGGCGCCTACACCCCGGTTTCGATCGCGAGTGACGCGGTGATGGACGACGCGATGGACCGCGTGTTCATGCCGACGCTCGCGGCGATGCGTGCCGAGGGGGTTCCGTTCACCGGACTGCTGTACGCGGGTCTGATGCTCACGCCTGACGGTCCCAAGGTGGTGGAATTCAATTGTCGGTTCGGAGATCCCGAGACCGAGGCGATCCTGCCGATGATGGAGTCGTCGTTGCTCGACCGAATGCTCACGATTGCGCACAGCGGGTCGCTGAAGGACCTCTCGCCGCTCCGATGGCGGAGTGGCGCGTCGGTGACCACCGTTATCGCGGCCGCTGGGTATCCCGGCTCGGTGAAGAATGGTGATCGGATTTCCCTCCCGCCGATCACCGACGGCGTGACGGTGTTTCACGCCGGCACCAAGCGCGACGCCGATGGAGCGCTCGTCACGGCGGGCGGACGCGTGCTCGCGGTGACGGCCACAGGCCCGACGCTTCGTGCCGCACAGCACGCGAGCGCCGGCTACGCGGCGGCCGTGACGTTCACGGGCCGCCAGTTTCGCCGCGACATCGGATGGCGCGACCTCGCACGAGCCGGTGCCTGAACTTCCGGAAGTTGAAACGATGGCGCGCGTGCTCCACGCCTCCGTGGTGCGTGGTGCGACTATCGATGACGTGCAGGTGTACCGCAGCAACGTCCTGCGCGACTGCACCGCGAAGTCGCTGAAGCATCGCGCGGAGGGAGCCACATTCGACCGATTCTGGCGTCGCGCCAAGTATGTCGTCGGCGAACTCTCGACGGGTGACCGAATCGTCGTGTCACCGCGATTCACCGGATCGCTCGACATCGAACGCGGTGGCTGGCACAACGCCCGCGGCGACTACACGGTGATCGTCTTTGCGCTGAAGGATGGGAATGCCCTCCGCTACCGTGACGTCCGCCGCCTTGGCACCGTCGCGTTGATGTCCCCCAATCGATTCACGGAATGGGAAGGCGCCATGGGCCCAGAGCCGCTCGAGGCGACATTCACGCCAGCCGTATTTGCCAAGAACGTTCGGAGTTCATCGCGCGCCATCAAGACGGTACTCATGGACCAGCGCCGCGTGGCCGGCATCGGGAATATCTATGCGAACGAGGCGCTTTGGCACGCGAAGATTCGGCCATCACGGCGCGCGTCAACGCTGACGCTTGCTGAATCGGGCCGCCTCCACAAAGAGTCCGTTGCCGTCCTGCGTTCGGCCGTGGATCAGGGAGGGACGAGTTTTCGCGACTACCGCGATCCCAACGGCGAGCGCGGTGGGTTTTTGGGGCTCGCCAAGGTGTACAGCCGGCAGGGCCAGCCCTGCGTGCGGTGCGGTACGACGCTGAAGTCGTCGCACGCGATCGAGAACCGGATCACGGTATGGTGCACGGGATGCCAGAAGTAGCGACGTTCCTGCAGGGCGCCAGCTGATGGCCCTCCGCCGTCGCCGACGGAAGGAACTCCCGCCCCTCGTCGAGGCACGGCGTGACACGATGCTCGCCGCGGTCAAGAGTGACGCGCGCGACAAGCCGGGCACTTACCGTCTCCTCGCGGAAGACGGCGAGGTGCTGTACGTCGGCAAATCGAAAGGTGTGCGCACGCGTTTGCTGACCCATTTCCGCGCCGAGTATCCACGCGACAAAAGCGCGCGGATGATCGCGGAGGCCCATAGCGTTGCGTGGGACTACGAACCCAGCGAGTTCGCGGCGTGCATATCGGAGCTCCGGCTCATCAAGCGGTGGCGCCCACGGTACAACGTGGCCATGAAGCGTGACGCGCGGCACTACGCGTTTATCCGACTCACCGCCGGGCCGGCGCCCAAGCTGCATGTGGTGCGAGGTTCGCATGGTCACGACGATGCGACCTACTTCGGTCCGTTTCATGGCGCCGTCCAACTCGCTGAAGCACTTCGCGAACTCAACGACGCGCTGGGGCTCCGTGACTGCGCGCTCGACACGCGGATGCATTTCGCTGACCAAGTGGAGCTGCCGGTTGCCGTCGCGCGGACGCCGGGGTGTATTCGCTATGAAATCGGGCGCTGCCTTGGGCCGTGCGTGGCCGCAACGACGGCCGCGCAGTACGACGAGCGCGTCCGCCTCGCGCGCGAGTTTCTCGCCGGGCGGCACGATGCCCCAATCGTCGCACTCCGCGAAGCGATGGAAGCGTCGAGCGAGCGACTCGAGTTCGAGCGCGCTGCCGCGTTGCGTGACAAGGTCACGCGCCTTGAATCGCTGCAAGCCCAGTTCACTCGGCTGCGCTTTGCTGTCGAAACCCTTTCGTTCACGTACACGGTTTCCGGCGATGGCGGCGACGACCGGGCGTACGTGATCCGGCGAGGCCGGGTGCGACACGAGGGTCCGGCGCCGCGCACGCCGGCCGAACAGGCGTTGTTCGACGCGCGCGTGGCGGAAGTGTTCGCGCCGGTCGCTCGCGATTCCGGTGCGGTGCCCGCGCATGAGATTGATGAGTTGTTGCTGGTGGCGAGCTGGTTCCGCCAACATCCGGCCGAGCTCGAACGGGCAACGCCGACGGCGCCTGCGCTCACCCGCAGCGCGTAGCCGTACCCGAGGCTACGGCAGTTCTTCGCGGCCGGAAGTGGTTTCAACATCCATCGTGGGGTCTCGGCGCTAACGCGTCATCGGACAAGCGCCGGATGCAGCAGAGACCAGCCGGATACGGCAACTGACTGGGGGCACTACACCGACGGTGCCATTCCAGGCAGTTCCCCCAGGTATTTGCCGTGGTCGCACCCACGAAGCATCCGCTCGAGTCCGGCGGTGTTCCGCACCCGCGCTAGCGCCGAGACACCGGTCGATCGCGCAGTGACTCGATGCATGACGCGTCGAGCCGGTTTTGAAACCGCTTCTAGAGGCAACTCACGGGTCGTAGGCGAGCGGAATGATGGTCACCTCGGCGCGGCCATTCACTATACGCAAGCGTGCAACGGAAGGCTCCAGATCAAATCGCCGCGCTCCAGCAGCCCCCGGATTTATCACAAGCGTGTTCCCCACCTGCGCCACGAGTTGTCGGTGCGTGTGGCCATAGACAATCACCTCTGCGGCGTAGGTGGCCGCGAGCAACACCGGCGTCGGCCGGCGCACCTCGTGGCCATGACTGACGTGAATGCGCACACCGCCGATCGTCAGGTCGAGGGCGCTGACAAGACCAGGATGGTCCGATGGGTCGGTGTTGCCGTACACGGCCTGGACCGGTGCAATCACCGACAGCTCATCCAGAATCTCTTCGCCGCCAACATCGCCCGCGTGCAGAATCAGTTCGACACCCGCGAGCGCGGCGTGCACGTCTGGGCGGAGCAGCCCGTGCGTATCAGAGATCAGGCCGATGTCACGCGACATAGGGACTCACCTCCAGCGCTTACCTACCGCGTGCTCGACGTCCAGCTGATCGAGTACTCGGGCGACGACAAAATCGATGAGGTCCTCCATCGATTTCGGACGGTGATAGAACGCGGGTGCAGCCGGCAACACCACGGCTCCAGCCCGCGTGAGGCGAAGCATGTTCTCGAGGTGAATCGCCGAGAGCGGCGTTTCGCGCGGCACCAGCACCAGCTTGCGTCGCTCCTTGAGCGTGACATCGGCGGAGCGTTCCACGAGCGAACGCGACGTGCCGGCGGCGATCGACGCGACGGTGCCCATCGAGCAGGGGCAGATGACCATGCCGGCCGTGAGTACCGATCCACTCGCCGGCGCCGCGCCTCGATCGCCGTCGTCGAAGACGCGGACATGCGCGTCGAAGCGCTTCTTGCCGATCGCGAGTCGCAGGCCGTCGAGGTCGGCCACGTCGGACTCTGTCTGCAGCAGGCGGTAGCCGTGCGCGGAAACGATCAGCCAGACGTCGCGCTTCGCCTCGACGAGTGCGTCAAGAAGGCGGATGGCGTAGGGCGCGCCGCTCGCGCCGGTCAGCGCGAATACGATCGGCAGGCCGACAGCGGGAGTCTTCGGAGTGCGCGGCATCAGTACACTCGGTCGATGAGCATGAATACAAAGAAGACGATACTGATCACCCCATTCATCGTGAAAAACGCCGCATCGAGGCGGGATTGGTCTTCCTCAGTGACGAGCGAATGCTCATAGGCCAGCAACAGGGCTACCACCCCGACACCGAGCCAGGAGAGTTTTCCCGGATGCGTGATGCCAGCCGCGGCACTCACCACGATGGCCAGCAGGCCGACGGTGACCGCGTGCATCGCGCGCGAAACCCGAAGGGCGCTCCGCAGCCCGACCGTCGCTGGAAGCGAGTACAGACGGTGTTTTCGGTCAAAGGCGATGTCCTGCAAGGCGTACAGGATGTCGAAGCCAGCGCCCCAAGTCATCACGGCCGCAACGAGTGCTGGAATCACCCACCAGGGGTCGCTCCAACGTCCGGTCACGGCGAGATAGCCGCCGGCCGGCGCGATGCCCATGCCGACGCCAAGCACGAGATGCGACCAGCGGGTGAAGCGTTTCGTGTAGCTGTAAATGAAGACCCAGCCGAGTGCGAACGGCGCGAGCGCCAGGCAGAGCGGATTAAGCCGCCACGCGGCGACCATGAAAACGGCCGCGGCGACACCAACGGCCACTGACGCCTCGGTGACGCTCAGCTTCCCGCTCGGGAGTTCACGCATCGCCGTGCGCGGATTCCTGGCATCGATCGCGCGATCCACGATGCGATTGAATCCCATCGCGGCGAATCGTGCCGCGGTGAATGCCAGAACGACCCACGCGACGGTCTCCCAGCGGACCGTCGCGACGTAGGACGCGAGCACCACGCCGACGAGCGCGAACGGCAGCGCGAACACCGTGTGCGGAAGCCGCACGAAGTTCGCGTACACGGCGAGGCGCGAGGCGCCCGCCATCGTCTGGCCTTCACGAGGCGTCAGGGGTTCATTCGCGGCACCCATCGCGTCAGCGACCGCCGAGCCCGAGCGATGGCCAGATGGCGTCGACACGCGCCTTCGTCGCGGCATCCATCTCGATGACGTCTGGCCAGTTTCTCGTAAATCCTTCCTCGGGCATCTTCTTGGTACCGTCGAGCCCGAGCTTTGAGCCGTACGTAAATGTGCGGCTCGAGTGATCGAGGACGTCCACCGGACCCATCGTAAACCTGGCGTCACGCTCGGGGTCGATGTTGTTCAGCGCCACCCACCACGCCTCCTGCGGGTTGCGCACGTTGACCCAGGCGTCCACGATCACGAGCACCTTGGCGAGCGACATCAGTCCGGCGCCCCAAAGCGCATTCATCACCTTGAACGCGTGCCCCGGGAACTCCTTCTTGATTGAGACGAATACGAGGTTGTGGAATATCCCTTCGGCCGGCATGTGGTAATCCACGATTTCCGGCGTAGTCAGCTTCAGCAGCGGGAGGAAGATCCGCTCCGTCGCGTGCCCGAGGTAGAAATCTTCCATCGGCGGCCGGCCAACGATGGTCGTGGCGTACACGGCCTTCTTCCGCATCGTCACCGCAGTGACATGCACCTGCGGATAGAGATCGGCCTCTGAGTAGAATCCCGTGTGATCGCCGAACGGGCCTTCGGTAACCAACGCCTCGCTCGGATCGATGTATCCCTCGATGACAAACTCCGCATCGGCGGGGACTTCGAGATCACAGGTGACGGCTTTCGCGAGGTGGACCGGTGCCTTGCGCAGGAATCCGGCGAAGATGAACTCGTCCACGGTCGGCGGGAGCGGTGCGCTTGCCGAATAGACCGATGCGGGATCGGCACCGATCGCGATCACGACTTCCATCTTCTCGCCACGCTCGGCCATCTCGCGCCAGTGCGCCGCGCCAACCTTGTGGCGTTGCCAGTGCATCGCGAGCGTGTTCTTGGACAGCACCTGCACCCGGTACATCCCGACGTTTCGAATGCCGCGCTTGGGGTCCTTGGAGATCACCATCGGCAGCGTGATGTACGGCCCACCATCGTGCGGCCAGCAGGTAATGATCGGAAGCTTCCGCAGGTCGATGTCGCCATCGCGCCAGACAATTTCCTGGCAGGAGGGCGTACCACTCTTCATGCGCGGCGGGAACTTCGCGACTTCGAGAAGCCGTGGGAGCAGCGACAGCTTTCCGCGAATGCCTTCCGGGACCTTGAGGTCGAGCAGCTGCGTGATGCGGGCGCCATGCTCATCGAGATCCTTCACCCCCAGCGAGAGCGCCATGCGCGACATCGAGCCGAAGAGATTGATCGCCACCGGATACGCGGACTTCGAGCCGTCGTCGAGAATCACGTGCTCGAACAACAGCGCCTTCCCGCCGCCGGGCTGCTTCATTACGCGATCAGTAATCTCGGCGAGCTCGAGCTTTGCACGCACGGGCTGCGTGATGCGCACCAGTTCGCCGGCGGCGTCGATCGCCGAAATGAATTCAGAGAGGGTATCGAGCGTCATGCTTTTTCCCCAACGTGAAGCGCGGCGATCCCAAACGTCAGCGCGCGCCATGAGACATTGATGAATCCGGCCG
Source organism: Gemmatimonadota bacterium (assembly GCA_026387935.1). Taxonomy (GTDB): domain Bacteria; phylum Gemmatimonadota; class Gemmatimonadetes; order Gemmatimonadales; family Gemmatimonadaceae; genus Fen-1231. Next base: position 19,053 of record JAPLKU010000022.1, read on the forward strand.
TTCGCATGCGATCGGCGAGTAGGTCGCGATCTGGAAAGTTGGCGACCGATGCGGGCAAGTAGCGGTATGCCGTGGCGTGGCCGCTGACGAGCCCGCCGATGAGCGGCAGTATCTGCCGGAAATAGAAGAGATAGGCCGCGCGAACCGGAGCGAACGACGGCGTCGAGAATTCCAGGATCACGAAGCGCGCTCCCGGCGAAAGCACTCGTGCTACTTCGCGGAGCGCCTCGTCCAGGCCGGCCACGTTGCGAATGCCGAATGCCACGATGGCGCCGTCACACTTGGCGTCGGCCATAGGCAGCGACAGCGCATCGGCAACGACGGGATCGATCCGATTCGGTGGCCCCTTCCCCCGCCCGGACCGCAGCATCGGTTCGGCGAAGTCGGCCGCGAGCACGCGACCGGAAAACCCTGCAGTGGACGCCAGCGCAGCAGAGACGTCGAGCGTGCCGGCACAGAGATCGAGGTAGGCACCGGCCGGTCGCCGCGACCAGCCAAGCGCCGCGATGGCCGAGCGGCGCCAGAGCCGGTCGATTCCGAGGCTGAGGACCCTGTTGAGCAGGTCGTAGCGCGGGGCAATATCGGAGAAGATGCGCTGCACATACGCGCGTTTCTCCGGCCCGCCTTTGGCGGCTGCCGTGGCGGCCGCTGTAGCGGCGGCTGTAGCGGCAGTTTCCGCCCCCCGGGCGTTTACAACGTCGATTTCTGCACTTGCCATGAGAACCTGCAAGTTGCCCGTGCGTGGGGGGCCGGGCAAGTTTCGACCAGACCAGCATGGCGCCCACGCCCGATCTCTCGAACGTCCCGGACGCAGATGTCGTCGCCCTCGCCCAGCACGGGCGCGAGGACGGCTTTCGTGAACTCGTGCGCCGGTACGAGCGCCCGGTGTTCTCGCTCATCTTCCGCATGGTGCGCGACAGTGCGTCGGCCGAAGACCTGGCCCAGGACACGTTCATCAAGGTTCTGAACCACATCGACAAATACCGGCCAGAGTTCAAACTCTCCAGCTGGCTCTTCAAGATCGCGCACAATGTCGCGATCGATCACCTGCGCCGCCGCCAGCTCGACACGATCTCCATGAGTGGGTCGCCGCACGCAGGCAGCGAGGCAGAGATCGCAGCCACCTCGTTCGAGATCGCGAGCGGCGAAGAGAGCGCGCTCGACCAGATGGAGGCGCGCGAACTCGGCTCCACCATCGAAAAGGCGATCGGCACGCTGAGGCCGGAGTACCGGTCGTGCATCATGCTCCGGCATGTCGAAGGTCGCTCCTACGAAGAAATCGCGGCCACGCTCGACCTGCCCCTCGGTACGGTCAAGACCTACATCCACCGCGCTCGAATTCAGCTCCGAGAGCAGTTCGAACATCTCCGGGAATGATACCGAACGCATCCCGAAATACTTCTGCTTGCCAACGGCCAGCTGCCTGCGGTTACCGTGAAACCCCGTATTCCCCCGCCCCGTACATCTTTTTGTGAGGATCGAATGAACCACCGTCACCTGCTTCCGAATGAGTTCGACCTGCTCCTGGATGGAGAGGTCGGCTTTGGTGTTGCGCCCCTCAAGGCGCACGTCGATGACTGCGCTGAGTGTCGTGCGCGGCTCGAGGAGGCGCGCGTCGTGATTGACGCGCTTGACGACCTCCCCCGATTCGCTCCGGCACCAGCGTTCGCCAATCGCGTCATGGCGAATGTGCAGGTGGTCGAGCCCTGGCATCTCGCGATGTTCGCGGCGGCCCAGCGGCTACTGCCAAGAACAAAACCCCTGCGCGTCGTCATGGCCGCATCGGCGTCGGTCGTCGCGATTGGCGTCTCGTCCGCTGCGGTCTGGCTGGCGTTCCGCGCCGACGTCGCGATCTACCTCGCCGGACTCGCCGATCAGCGCGCGCGGACTATGGTGACGGCAGCGCTCGGCTCGTTCGTGCAATCGGTGCTTGGCACCGGTGCCGTGAACACCATCAGCTCCCAAGGTACGGCCGCGATTGCGGTGGGGGCCAACGTGGTGTTCGTGGCCGCTGGATCGGCCGCGCTGGGATTGCGCGCGGTCGCGTCGGCTTCACGTCGGGCGCGGGAATAACCCATGCGCCCTGAGGGAATGGTCGCACGCCACGCGCGTGCGCTTGTGTCCGTTATTGCCGTGCTCGTCGTCGGTGCGCTCGTTTCGGCGTTCACCTGGCGTGACACGCAGCAGGTGCAGGACTCCACGCAGACGAAGGCGCCTCAACTCAGTGCCGTGCTTGCCGGCCTTGCCGGCGGTGACCTGCCGCCACTCCCAGCCGAGCGCGCGTTCAAGCCAGGCGCGATGACGATTGCCGCGGGGTCGCGCGTTGATGGCCCTGTCGCGATTTCGGGCGGCAGCGCCGAGGTCTACGGCACAGTGAACGGCGATCTGGTCACGTTCGGCGGCGACATCAACGTGCATGAACGCGGTGAGATCACGGGAAATGCCATCGCGATCGGCGGCGTGGTGCATGTGCGCGGCGGCCATGTTGGCGGCCAGACGCTGACGCTCTCCAGTGAGTTCGGTGCGCCGGCGCCGGTAGATGCATCGAAGCGCGTCATGCAGCAGCTCGCGCTCGTGGGCGGCTGGCTCTGCGTGCTGATCGGGCTCAGCGTAGGCGTGCTGGTATTGGCGTCCGACAATCTCTCCGCCGTCGCCGATGCGCTCGAGCGGCACTATGGCAGCACGATTGTTGCCGGACTCGCGGGCCAAGTCGCCTTTGCGCCGCTCCTCGTTGCACTGATCGTGGCGCTCGTACTCTCGGTGCTCGGCATCCTGCTCGTACCTTTTGCCGCCGTGGCCTACGTCATACTCGCCGCCGGCCTCATTTCAGTCGGATTCCTCGCCACCGCGGTCGTCATCGGACGCGGCTGGCGCTCCGCTGCACCGGGAAGTGATCGCGCGCGTCGCGCCGCAACGTTGCAGGCGATGGTCGTTGGAATTGTGGTGCTGTTGTTGCCGTGGGCGCTCGCCGCATTGCTTGCGGCGTGGCCAGTGGCGGAGACGTTGGCACGTGGCGTGGCATTTGCCATCACCTGGGTTGCGGCGACTGCCGGAATCGGCGCCACATTAATTTCTCGCGCGGGCATCACGCGCGCGCAAAGCCGTCAGGCGGTGCGCGCCATGGCCAGCCCAAGCTGGCAGACGCCGACACCAGTGTCCGGCGTAGTCGCCGCACGGCGCCCGGCCGCCACGCCGACCGCAGGTCCGCGGTGAACGCGGCTCGCGCCGTTGGTGTGATTCTCGCGACCGTCGCCGCTGCGACGCCCGCGAGCGCACAGCAATGGCGCACGCTGGAATCGTCGCGGCAGATTCGCTCGACGGACGCGGCCACGGTGCGCGTCGAGTATGCAGCCGGCACGATTGACCTGCTGCCGATGTCCGATGTTTTGCTTTATCGGATGACACTGACCTATGACGCAGAGCGATCGCAGCCGATCGCCGCGTTCGACGAAGCCGCTGGCACCGTGACGATCGGGACGCGCAGCGCCTCGTCGCACTGGGACCATGGCAAGAGCGACGGGAGCACCTTTCGCGCTGAACTTTCCAGGAACGTGCCGCTCCGGGTTTCAATGGAACTGGGCGCCGCGCGTGGAACCATCTAGCTGGGCGGACTGCGACTGCAGGACCTTTCGCTCAAGACCGGCGCGACGAAGCTCACGTTTGATTTTGCTGAGCCGAATCCTGAGTCGCTGCAGAATTTTGACTTGTACGTTGGCGCCGCCGAAATCACCGTCACACGCGCAGGCAATGCGCGCGCGAGCCGCGCGTCACTGAATGTTGGCGTGGGATCGCTCGACTACGACCTTGACGGCGCCTGGACCGGCGACACCGAACTCTCCATCAACCTTGCACTCGGCAAGTTCACGCTGCGCGTGCCGCCGGACGCGGGCGTGCGCGTGACGGGAAACAGTTTTCTGGTGGACTTTGACAAGGCCGGCCTGGAGAAGCGCGGGAATACTTGGTATTCGCCGGGCTACGACGTGGCCAAGCAGCGCGTGACGATCCAGATGAGCGCGGCGTTCGGCCAGTTCAACCTCATGCGCCGCAAGAACACGCCTTAAACCCGCTCTAGCGGTCGAGCGTCTCCGCCACGGCCGCCATCGCGCGCGCCGCAGGTGAGTCCGGCGCTCCAATCACAATCGGTGTTCCGGAGTCCCCGCCCTCACGTACGGGCTGGTAGAGCGGAATCTCGCCAAGGAGCGGCACCCCGAGTTCGAGCGCCAGCCGCGCGCCTCCGCCAGATCCGAAGATGGGCAGCTTGGATCCATCCGGCATCTCGTACCAGCTCATGTTCTCGACAACGCCGAGGATGGGCACGCCAACGCGCTCGAACATCTTCGCGCCACGGAGCGCGTCGCCGACGGCGACTTCCTGCGGCGTGGTGACAATCACCGCGCCCGCGAGGTGCGCGGCCTGCACAAGGGAGAGCTGCGCATCACCGGTGCCGGGCGGCATGTCAACGAAGAGATAGTCGAGGCGCCCCCACTTCACGTCCCGCAGAAACTGGTTGATGATCTTCATGACGATGGGGCCACGCCAGATGGCGGGCTGGTCGCGCTCGATCATGAACCCGAGCGACATGAGCTTCACCCCATGCGCTTCTGGCGGTACGATCTTTTCGTTTTCCACCGGCGGCGCCACCATCACACCCATCATGCGAGGGATGTCGGGCCCATAAATGTCGGCATCGAGCAGTCCGACGTGCTTGCCCGCCTTCGCGAGCGCCGTGGCGATGTTCACGGTGACGGTGCTCTTGCCGACGCCACCCTTGCCCGACGATATCGCGATGATCTTTCCTAGCGCGGGAAAAGCGACGGGCGTTGGTGCTGGGGTCGGCTTCGGCGCGGCCGCGGGCTCCGGCATCATCGGCAGCGGCACTCGGCGCGGCGCAGCAGCAATGGCGGCAGCCGGGGCACCAATGGGTACGCCAGCACTGCGCGCGTCGGCCACGCCTGAGGCCCTCTTCACCTCCACGCGCACATCCGTCACACCTTCGACGCCCTCGACGCCCTGCCGAACATCACGGGCGAGCGTCGGATCGTCGCCGGCGCTGAGTTCAAGGGTGATACGCACGCGACCTTCCGTACTGGTGGCCACGTCGACGATCTGTTCGCCGTGCACCACATCGATGCCGGTACGGCGGTTGATCACCTTGATGAGCGCGTTCTCAACCCGCGCGGTCAGTGTTTCGGCCATGATGATATCCGCTCAGATGTGGCGTTATGCGTTTGCGAGTACCGCGCGCGCGGCAGCGGTTACCTTCGCCTTCACATCCGCGAGCGCGCCTTCGATGAGTGCGCCGGACGCCTTGGCATGGCCGCCGCCGCCAAACTGTTTCGCGATGGCGTTTGCGTCCACGTCACCGATGCTGCGAAACGACACTTTCACTTTTCCGTGACCCAGGTCGCGAAAGAGCAGCGCGAGCCGGGTTCCTACAATGGAGCGAGGATACTCGGCAACTCCGTCGAGATCTTCTGCCGAGACGTCGTAGCGTTCCAAGGCACCGGCTTCGACGTCAATGGTAGCGAGGCCAACGGCGGCGTCGACTTCAATCGTGCGCAGCGCATCACTCACAAGCTTCAGGCGACCAACCGGCACCGACGCATAAATGCGCCGGTACATCATTTCCGGGTCCACGCCTGCGGCAATCATCTGTGAGGCGACGGCCAGACATCGCGATGATGTGTTACTGAACCGAAAGCCGCCCGTGTCCGTGAGCAGCGCCGTGTAGATCGCCGTCGCGATGCCCGGTGTGATCTCGAGGCCGAGCACCACGGCCACGTCATAGATGAGTTCGCCGGTCGCACAGGCGGTGGTGTCCGTGACCATCAGCGGGCCGGGTGGTTCCCTGCCGGGCAAATGATGGTCAATCACAAGCGGCTTGTTCGGAAGTGCGCGAACGGCATCGGCCAGATTGCCAAGCCGACCCACGTCGCTGATGTCGAGCACCACGAGACGCTCCACGTCACGCAGCGCGGCGGCTCCCTTTGGCGAATGGTCCTTCACTCCGCCGTCGAGCAGATACCGGAACATTTCCGGCCAGGGCGTGGGATTCACGATGCGCACATCAACGCCCTTCTGCATCAGGAGTTGCGCAAGCGCCGACTCCGATCCGCAGCCGTCTCCGTCCGCATTGATGTGCGTGGAGAGCGCGATGCGCTTGGCCGCAAGCAATTCCGGCGCGAGCGCCTCGATGGCGGCGCGGCGGGCAGCGGGAATCTGAAGCGTGTCGACGACCATGCGGCGGTGGCGGAAAAGAGGACGGCGCCCGGCCAGTGATTCCTGACCGGGCGCCGCCGAAAGATACCGCGTGCTACGCGGTGTTACATGGTGCTGCTGGCTTATGACGCTTCGGTGTTCAGCTTGGAGTGGCTCTTGCTGTAGCCGAAGTAGATGAACATGCCGATGAGCAGCCAGACGCCAAGTCGCAGCCAGTTGGTCCAGCCGAGGCCGTAGATCATTGCACCGCAGACCACGATACCGAGCACGGCCACGACGGGCACCATCGGAACCTTGAACGTGCGCACAAGGTCAGGACGCCGAACCCGAAGGATCCAGACGCCGGCGCACACCAGCATGAACGCGAAGAGCGTCCCGATGCTCGTCATTTCACCAACGACGCTGTCGGGGAGGAAGGCCGCGAAGAGTGACGTGAACACGAAGAAGAGCATGTTCGACTTCCACGGCGTCCGGAATTTCGGATGCGTATCCGAGAACACCTTCGGCACGAGGCCGTCGCGGCTCATGGAGTAGAACACGCGCGACTGACCGAGGAGCATCACCAGGATGACCGAGCTGAAGCCGGCCAGGATGGCCACGGTGACGAAGTTGGCCAGCCAGCCATAGCCGGTCATGTACTTCTGAATAGCGAAGGCGACTGAGGCTTCCTTGCCTGCCGTGCGGAAATCTTCCACCGTCGCGACGCCGGAGAGGACGTGGGCGAAGAGGATGTAGAGAATCGTGCAGATGACGAGCGAGCCAAGAATGCCGATGGGCATGTCGCGACCGGGATTCTTCGCTTCCTGCGCCGCCGTAGATACGGCGTCAAATCCGATGTAGGCGAAGAAGACGACACCTGCCGCACCCAGGATGCCCATGATGCCGCCGTACGCATGCGTGACGCCCTGCGCTGTCGTGTACGTCGTGGCCGCGGGAATGTACGGCGTGTGATTCGCCGAATTCATGAAGCCCCAGCCCACCGCAATCACGATCATGACGATCGCAACCTTCGTGATGACGATGATGCCGTTGAGCAGCGCAGACTCCTGCGTGCCGCGCATGAGCACCATGGAGAGCAGACCAAGAATCAGGACCGCCGGGAGATTGGCGATGCCATGAATCCCCGTGGTTGACACTTCCATCGCCGAATGGCTCCAGGCGTATGGCACCTCGGAAATCCCGAGGATTCGCAGCAGGTTGTTGAGGTACTGGCTCCACGCGATGGCCACTGTCGCGGCGCCAACGGCGTACTCGAGCACCAAGTCCCACCCGATGATCCAGGCGACGAACTCGCCCATCGTCGTGTAGGAATAGGTATACGCGCTGCCGGCGATAGGGATCATCGAGGCGAACTCAGCGTAGCAGAGTCCGGCGAAGGCGCAACCAATGCCCGCGACGATGAAGGCGAGCGTGACCGACGGGCCGGCGCGTTCGGCGATCGCTGCCGCCGTCCGGACGAAGAGGCCGGCGCCGATGATGGCGCCAATGCCGAGGCCGATGAGCGACCAGGCGCCGAGCGTGCGTTTGAGCCCGCTGTCGCCGGAAGCGCCGCTGTCCGCCATGAGGCGATCAATCGACTTGGTTCGGAACAGTGCGTTAGCCACGCCTTACCCCCTTTGGGTTGCCATGTGAAACAGCGCCTGAACTTGTCAGGTGGGGAACAACCGCGTCAAGAAGAGCGACCGGAAGAGCGACTAGCCGCTGTAGTTCGGCGATTCCCGGGTGATGGTCACGTCGTGCGGATGCGACTCGCGCAGACCGGCCGTCGTGATGCGCACGAACCGCGCTTCCGTGCGGAGAATGTCGATGCTCGCGCAGCCGGTGTAGCCCATGCCGCTGCGAAGCCCGCCGACCATCTGGTAGATGACGTCGGCGACGGGTCCCTTGTAGGGCACGCGTCCTTCGATGCCCTCCGGGACGAACTTCCGCGAACTCATCTCGCCTTCCTGGAAGTAGCGGTCCGCGCTGCCATCCTGCATGGCGGAGAGTGAGCCCATGCCGCGGATCATCTTGAAGCGACGGCCTTCGAGCAGGAGCGACTCGCCCGGACTTTCTTCTGTGCCCGCGAGCATGGAGCCCATCATGACAGTGGACGCGCCGGCCGCGATGGCCTTCACGATGTCACCGGAGTACTTGATGCCGCCGTCGGCGATGACGGGCACGTCGCCGGCGCCGGCGACGCCTTCCATCACGGCCGTAAGCTGCGGGACGCCGACGCCAGTGACGACGCGCGTCGTGCAGATGGAACCCGGACCCACACCAACCTTCACGGCATCAACGCCGATGTCGACTAGGGCGCGTGCGGCCGCGCGCGTCGCGACGTTGCCGGCAACGAGTTGCACATCGGGGAGTGCTTCACGCACCAGTGCGGTGGCGTCTATGACACCCTGGCTATGCCCATGGGCGGTGTCCACGACCAGCACATCAACACCGGCGTCCACGAGGGCACGCGCGCGGTCGAGGAAGTTGCCGCCGGCGCCGATGGCCGCCGCAACCATCAGTCGGCCGTGCTGGTCCTTGGCGGCAAGCGGATACTGGCGCCGCTTGAGAATGTCCTTGACCGTGATGAGCCCGATCAGTCGGCCCTTGTCATCAATCACGGGAAGTTTTTCGATGCGGTGTTGGGCCATCACGCGTTCGGCCTCGTCGAGCGTCGTGCCGGCGGGCGCGGTGATCAGGCCTTCGTGCGTCATCGCCTGACTGAGCGGACGATCGAGGTTTCGTTCGAACTGCAGATCGCGATTGGTGATGATGCCAACCAAGGTGCCGTCGGCCGCGACCACGGGGAGTCCCGAGATATGGAACTTCGCCATCAAGGCGACGGCGTCGCGGACGCTCGACTCCGGAGGCAGCTTGATCGGATCGCGGATTATGCCGCTTTCCGAGCGCTTTACGCGGTCCACTTCGGCAGCCTGCCGATCGATGGACATGTTTTTGTGCAGCACGGCAATGCCCCCGGCGCGGGCCATCGCAATGGCCATCTCGCTTTCGGCGACCGTATCCATCGCGGCGGCCACGAGCGGAATGTTCAGCGTGATGCCGCGCGTGAACCGGGTGACGGTGCTGACATCTTTGGGATGCACGAGCGAATGCGCCGGCTCGAGCAGGACATCATCAAACGTCAGTGCCGGTTGGTCGCGAATGCGCGATTCGGCAGCGGCGAAGGGTTCGTTCAAGCGCGAAGGCCCGCTGCCGGGAGCTGCCGGTGCGGGCCTTGAGGACTGTGGCTTCGAGGGAGATTGGGTCGCCATCCCGAAATCTATAGACCGACCCTAACGACGGGAATGGGGACGGTACCCAGGGAGGTGCGCAGCGAAGGGTGAGGGGATGGGTCAACCAGCGCCCGTTTTTCCTCCCCCGTCTGCCCCGGCATCTCCCGCCGCACCGGCACCCGTTCCCTTCCCGTCACCGCTTTTGGCTACGCCACCGACAAGATCCGACGCCACCGACTTCCCGGCGGCGGCAACCCCTCCCAGCACTCCCATCGCTTTGCTCATCAGCGACATCGTCTCCGCAACGGTCGACGCGGACACCTTTCCCGCGCGCATCGTATCCTCGACGCCCTCGGCGAATCGCTGGAAAACATTTGGCGGCGCCGGCTTGGATTCGGCGTATTTCGACTCGAGGAACTCGATGTAATCGAGCACCTGGTACGCGCGCTCGTCGGACAGCGTCTCGAGTTTGCGTATGACGCGGTCGGTCAGGAACTGGTTCATTGGGGGCAGACGTTAGATGGTAGGACGGTAGACGGTAGTGCGCTCACCCGCGCCAGCGTTTTCGCTCACCCCGTACATCAATGTGTACGTACGGAGCCACGCCGCGGTTACCGTACACCCCCATTCCGCCAACCAGTTCTGGGTAGTCTCGCTCGACCAGCTCCACCGCACGGGCCATGGCGAGGATGTCGAAATACGACACGCGGCCATCTTGATCGGCATCCATCGCCAGATCAATCGCATCGCCGTACTGGTGGCGGCTATCGCCGGCCGCCCGCGGAACCCGGCGGTTGTGGAGCGGCGTTCGGAACCCTGAATGGACGTTGACGGTCAAAATCCGCTCGCGCGCACCGAGCCGATCGAGCACCAGTTCGACTTTGTCGAGAATCCGACGGTCGAGCGCCAGATACTTGGGCCACTGTTCCTGCTGGGCGTCGTGCGTGATGAAGTCAGCGAGTTGCAGGTGGTTGCTCACCCAGAGCGGGGCGTCATCGGCCCACACCTCTACGAAGCCGAGCGGCGGCGGTGTGGCGTCGCCACGGGCGCGCTCCCAGCGATACGTGCCGATGCGGTAGCCATTGAGGCTTGACCCGAGCTTTTCGGAGAACGGAACGAGCACGGCGACGAGGATTTCGCTGACAATCGTCCGTTTGCCGTCGGCGATGACCGCCAGATGAAAGAGGCCCGACCGCTTGGGTGACCGCACACCGGCGCCGACGAGCTCGGTATCGGGCTCCACCGCCGCCGAGTCCGAGGCGCGCACCCACTGGTAGCGAGGCGCGGAGGTGTTCAGCTGCAGTTGCATGGGAAACTCGAACGGCTCGCCGGGCAGCTTGAGTTGGAGCCGCACCTCGCCACTCCTGCCACGCGCAGACGGCGCGAGCGAGACCGGCGGTCGCGCCGGTTCGCCGCCAAAGACCGTGCCGAGAAGTTTGCTGGGCGGAAACGTGACGAGCACGGCCACCACGACGATGGCAATCACGCCGACCACGATCGCGCGCTTGTACGACCAACGCTCGTCGGCGCGGTCGGGCGGAATCAGGTGGCTGGTCATGCGGTGTGGAACCCGCCAGTCGCACGCAGGCCGAGTCGCGGCGCGGCCACGATCAACGCTTGGCGATCGAGAGCAAATCCAGAATAGGCGAACCCGAGGGCTCGCTGCGCCCGCTGCGCACACGCGCCGTGATGCTCACTTTGGCGAGCGGTGGCATGGCGCGCGCTTCCGCGAGGAGCGCGCCGGGCACGGCCAGATAGAGAATCGCGTTTTCCTGTCCCGGGCCGCGCGCCAGCAAATAGGGCTCATCGCGCAGGAGTTCAACGCGGAGCGGGTCGGCAATTTGCAGCGACATCACCTCGACCTCCCACTGCACGACACGTCCCTTCATTGCCTGCGGATCGGCTCGCAGGTCCGCGGCGGTCACCGACGGCGGTGCTGCCGACTCGCCGGTGACGAGATCCTTTTCCGGAATCCAGCCGTCGACACGCACGCGGACCCAACCGAACTGACGCGCAATGACTGCGACCGAACTGCCGCCAGCGATTCCGCCGAGCACACGGCCAACGGGCAGATCTCGAAAGCGCGTGCCGGTGGACGAAATCGTGCCGCTCGGTTTTCCGCTCGCGCCGGCTTTTGCCGGTGCATCCGGAGCATCCGGTGCATCCGGTGGGACTGCACTGCTCGCGGCCGGGGCAGTTGCGCCCGCCGAGCTTGGCGCGGCAGCCTTGGTCGCGCCCCGCGCACTGCTGGCCGCGACAGACTTCTGCACCGCGGCCGTGGCAATCCACGCTGAGCGTCGCACACGCGTCCAGGCGCCATCGCGACTGACGGTGTGCAAGCCGGTGCCGGGCTGCAGCACGGCCATGACGGCGCCCTTGGACGACGGCTGAGCGCGAAGGCGGAGTGTGAGCCGGCCGGACACAGAGGCCGGAAAGCTGTCGCGCTTGGCCCCCAGCCTCGAGGCATCCACCCATCCGTCGAATGTCACCAAGGTTTCCGTGCCCGTCGCGGCGCCGGTGGTCAGCTTGATGCCCGGCGAGAGTAACGCGACAACCGACCCACCGGGCCGGCCGCGCACATCGGTGGCCAGCGCAAGCGTGACCTGGGCGCGCATTGGCGCGGCGGAGGCCACCAGAGAGAGAACGAGGGCTGAAATCGCGAGGCGCATCGCTGGAAGGGCTGCGTCACAGAAACTACATTGCATCGCGCATCGAGCGCTGCCGGCGCCGCGTCAGGCGCCGTTACAAACTGTGAGTGGCGCCCACTCGCAGACGCCTCAACATACCCACTCACCGGCTCCCGGTCTACGATGTCTCGCGCCGCACAGCGCCCAGTGGTGCTCCTCGTCCTCGACGGTTGGGGCTATCGCCCTCAGCCTGAGGGGAACGCGATTGCGCACGCGCAGGTGCCCGTGTGGAATCGCCTCTGGAACCGAGCCCCGCGCACATTGCTCGACGCCTCGGGCCTGGCCGTCGGGCTGCCAGCAGGCCAGATCGGCAACAGCGAGGTTGGGCACCTGAACCTGGGCGCCGGCCGTGTGGTCACGCAGGATCTGCCGCGCATTTCAGAGGCGATCCGGAGCGGCGATTTCTATCGCAATGACGTGCTGCGTTCCGCCTGCGCGAACGCCAAGGCATCGGGCGGCACGCTGCATCTGATGGGACTCGTGGGTGAGGGCGGAGTGCACGCGCACCAGTCGCATGCCGTCGCACTTGTTGAACTCGCCCATCGCGAAGGCGTTCCGCGGATCGCCCTGCACTGCCTGCTCGACGGCCGCGACACGATGCCCACCTCCGGACTCGGCTACCTCACCGATCTCGCTGCCGCCATCAAGGGCCGCGCTGTAATCGCGAGTGTGGGCGGGCGTTATCTCGGCATGGATCGTGACAACCGCTGGCCGCGGATCGAGAAGTGGTACCGCGCCTCGGTGGACGGCACCGCGCCTCAGGCGACGGATGCGCTGCAGGTGGTGCGCGACGCCTACGCGCGCGGCGAAACCGACGAGTTTGTCACGCCGATGACCATCGCCGCGAATGGCGTTCCGGTCGCGCCGATGCGCGATGGCGACGCCGTGATCTTCTGGAACTACCGCTCGGATCGTATGCGGCAGATCGTTCGCGCCCTGACCGTGGAGGGGTTCGACGGCTTTGCCACGGCGCCGCGCCCCAAGGTGCAGGTCGCCACGATGACGCAGTATGACGCGACCTTTCGCGTGCCGTCGGCATTCGCGCCAAACTCTATGGCGAAGATCGTGGCCGAGGTGCTCTGCGACTCGGGCATGTCGACCCTGCGGACGGCAGAAACCGAGAAGTATGCCCATGTGACATACTTCTTCAACGGCGGGGTGGAGATTCCCTACCGGGGCGAGGAACGGATCCTCGTGCCGAGCCAACAGGTGGCGACGTATGACCTGGCGCCGGAAATGAGCGCGTTTGGTATCACGGATGTGCTCTGCAAGTCGATCGAGGCCGGGAGCCACGAATTCACGCTATGCAACTATGCGAACGGTGACATGGTAGGACATACGGGAAACTTCGCGGCCACGGTGCGGGCCTGCGAAGTGGTGGACGAATGCCTTGCGCGCATTGTCGCGAGCGCCGAACGCACCGGCGCGCGGCTACTGATTACGGCTGACCATGGGAACTGCGAAATGATGATTGATCCGGCGACCGGCGGGCCGCATACCGCCCACACCACCAACCCGGTGCCCTTCCTGCTGGTTGACCCAACCGCCACGAACGGCATGGTGTCGCTCCGGAGCGGTGGCACACTGAGCGACGTGGGCCCGACGATCCTCGGCATGCTTGGCGTGGAACTGCCGGCCGAGATGACGGGGCGTGACCTGCGCGCGAAGGTGGCCGCATGAGAATGACTCGTGTTGTGCTCGGCGTCGTCGCGGCGGTGATCAGCGCGACGCCGATGGCCGCGCAGGAAGTCGTCGGCAAACTTCCTCCGCAGAGCACGCTACAGGACCTGAATGACGGCCAACGCTGGGGACTTTTCGCTGGCTGGCTGACAACCGGGCGCGATCCGGTCGGCATTCGCGGCAATTCAGCCCCGATCGTGGGTGCGCGGTACGATCTGCTGATGGGCTCGCCGGCCTACCTCTCGATGCGACTTTACGGTGTAAAGTCGACGCATGCCGTCATCAACCCGAACGCCCCGTTGGCGACGCGGTTCAGTGGCGCAACGGCGTCGTCCAACCAGATTGGCGCCGATGCGAGTGTCGAAATCTCGCTCACGGGCGAACGCACCTGGTACGGACTGCAGCCGCTCACGCGGGTTGGGATCGGATTCATTTCCGGCGTGATCGGGAACAGCTTTGATCTCGGTGGCTACAAGCCCGGCACGAGCGTGGTCTACCTCTACGGACTTGGCGCGCGCTGGCCGATGGGCAAGAACGGCGACTTCCGTGTGGACGCGAACTGGATGGTCTATCAGGTGCGCTATCCGCAGGCGTATCACATGTCCACCAGCGCTGACGCCGCCGCCGTGCCCGGTTCGGGAACGCTGACGCCGCTCACGAACAACCGGGCAATTACGGCATCCTGGACCTGGGGCATCTTCAGGTGATGGCCCTCGGCGCGCACCGGGTGCCGCGCTAGATGCGCGGCGCATCGCTAACGCGCCGGGTGAGGTTCACCGCCACCCACCGCTACTGGCGTCCCGAGTGGGACGACGCGCGCAATCGCGCCACCTTCGGCGCCTGCGCCGCCCCTGAGCCCCATGGGCACGATTACGCCTGCGACGTCACGGTCGGTGGCGAGATACCCGCGAAGACCGGCATGGTGATTGACCTCGCCGTCCTTGACCGCGTACTCAACGAAGAGATTGTCGCGCCGCTGCACGGCCGCTCGCTCAACGATGCGGTCGCGGAGTTCGCCGCTGGCGCGCGCATTCCCACCTGTGAAGAACTCGCCCGGCTCATTGCCACGCGTGTCGGAAACGCCCTCGTCGCCGCCCGGACGGGGGCGCTCGTGCTCAGCGTACGCGTGGCCGAAGACGATTCGCTGAGTGCGAGCTGGACCGAGCGTTGACGCCTCGACTGTCGGCGCGCCGCTGTGCAGGCGCCATCCTCGCGGGCGGCCAAGGTTCGCGAATGGGTGGCGCACCGAAAGGGCTGATGGAAATCGGCGGATCCCGGTTGATTGACCGCGTCGCCGCCGCGCTGCGCCCCGTCACGGACGAACTGATGCTGGTCGCCAACGAACCGTCTGCCGACGCATGGCTCCCCGGCATCCGGCGCGTCGCCGACGTGCAACGTGGACTTGGCGCGCTCAGCGGTATTCACGCCGCGCTGTCCGCCAGTGATACCGATGTCCTTGTTGTCGCCTGGGACGCGCCGTTCGTTCCGGCCGGTCTGTTGCGCGAACTCCGTGCCGCAGGCGAGCGGCATGGCGCCGGGATGGCCGCACCATTGAGCAAATCCCCGTGGGGGTTCGAGCCACTCTGCGCCTGGTTCGCACATGATGCCTTGCATGCCACCGGCACGCTGCTCGGCGCCAACGATGGGCGCGTTGGCGCGCTGGCCGAACGGCTGCAATTGGTCACCGTGGACGCCGCGTCGTGGGGTGATCCAGATGACATCTTTTTCAACGTGAATACGCCAGACGATTTCGTGCGGGCGGCGGAAATCGCCGCGCGCCTCAGCTGATGGCGCTGCGTCCCGTTGGGAATTGTGCGGCGCTGGCCGGGGCATTGTTGCTGGCCGCAGGCTGCGCCGCCGCCGCCGTCAGCGGGGCACCAGCTCCGATCGGACCCACACCGCTCAGCGTCACGGCTTTTACGCGACTGGTTGATTCGATGGTCCTCGCACCTGCGTTCGCGAACGCGCACTGGGGCGTGTTGATCGTCGATCCGACTGCGGGCGACACGCTCTATTCACGGAACGCGGGCAAGCTCTTCATGCCCGCGTCGAACCAGAAACTCCTGACCGGCGCAACGGCGCTCACACTCCTCGGCCCGGATTATCGCTTTCGCACACAGTTCTCTGCCGCCGGGCGCATCACGAACGGAGCGCTGAACGGCGACCTCATCGTCACCGGCTCTGGCGACCCCACGTTTTCTGATACGATGTGGAATGGCGATCACCGGAATGCATTCCGCGCCATGGCCGATTCGCTGCTCGCGCATGGGGTGCAACACATTACGGGCTCGTTGCTGCGCGGCAGCACGCCGTTTCCGGACAATGCGTGCGGGTATGGTTGGGAGCTCGACGATCTCGACGAAGCCTACGGCGCCTGCGTGCAGGATCTGTTCGTCAACGAGGGGTACACGCGCGTCGCGCGCGCGCGCTTTCCGGGCGACACGGTCATGACGGTCGTGGCGATCCGCGATCCGCGCGGCGCGTTCTTCGGCGCGCTGCGCTCGGCGTTTGTGGAGCGCGGCGTAACGATGGCCGGCTACGTGGACACCTTGCGCGTGGCCTCTGGCACACGGCTACCGCCGATCTTCGCCATGCGATCGCCGCCGCTGTCCGCGATTGTGAAGCGGATGATGAAACCGTCGCAGAACCAGGTCGCCGAACTGCTGTACAAGACGCTCGGCCGCGAAAAGGGTGGCGCCGGCACGGCCGACAGTGCGCGCCGCGTGGTGGAACGCCAGTTGCGCGCCTGGGGAATCGACACGCTGGGGTTCGCCGTGCGTGACGGCAGTGGCATGTCGCGGCACGACTTCATCGCGCCAAACACGATCATTCGTGTCCTCGATGTGATGCGCCGCAGCGAGCACTTCACGCTCTGGTACGACGCGCTGCCCATTGCCGGCGTCGATGGCACGATTGCCAGCCGCATGCGTGGCACGCCCGCACAGGGCAATGTGCATGCGAAGACGGGAACGGTGGACAAGGCGCGCTCGCTTTCCGGTTATGTCACCACGACTGACGGCCGCCTGCTCGAGTTCAGCTTCCTCTGCAACAACTTCACGACGCCTAATCGAGCCGTGGAACAGGTGCAGGATGCGATCCTCGTATCGCTCGCTGGGCGCCCGCGCCCAACGAAGTAGGCACTCGTGGCTGACGAATCACTGAAGGTTTCGCTTGAAGTCGCCGACGCTGTCGCGCGCGTGGTAGCAGCGATCTCCTGTCTTTCCGTCGAGCGCGTGCCGTTGTCGAGCGCACGAGGCCGCGTGCTGGCATCACCAGTCGTATCGCGCGTGTCGCTGCCTCCCTGGGACAACTCGGCGATGGATGGCTACGCTGTTCGCGCGGAAGACATCGCCGCGATTCCGACCACGCTCCGTGTGCTGGAAACCGTCGCGGCAGGACAATTTCCAACGCAGCCGGTGGCGAAGGGCACGGCGATTCGCATCATGACCGGCGCGCCGACTCCAGCCGGCGCCGATACGGTCGTTCGCGTCGATGACACCGACGGCGGACGCGAGCGCGTCGTCGTTCGTCTCAACCGCGATGCGCGAAAGAACGTGCGTCCGCGCGGCGAGGATATCATTGCGGGCCGCGAGGCCCTCGCCGCCGGCACGACGCTTGGGCCCGCGCAGAGGGGCGGGCTGGCGGCGGTCGGCACAATCGACGTGGACGTTTACCGAGTGCCACGGGTCGCGATCCTCACCTCGGGCGACGAGTTGGTCACCACCGATCGGTTTGACGAAGTGCTGGCCGGCAAGAAGATCGTGTCGTCCAACAGTGTCACGCTGCACGAGCTCGTGCGCGACGCCGGCGCCGAACCGGTAGACCTCGGCATTGCCGCCGACACGCCGGCCTCGCTGCGTGAGCATCTCGCGCGCGCCGTGGCGCCGCCGGGTGCAGACCTGATCATCACGTCTGGCGGGATTTCCGTGGGCGAATTCGATTTCATGCGTCCTGTGCTCGCCGAACTCGGCGCGTCGCTCGACTTCTGGCGTGTGCGGATGCGTCCTGGAGCGCCAATTGGATTCGGCATGCTCGGCACAACGCCCTGGCTTGGGCTTCCGGGGAATCCCGTGTCGACGATGGTCACCTTCGAGCTCTTTGCGCGACCGGCGATTCGAAAGATGCGCGGCCACGCAGCACTCTTTCGGTCGCCAATTCCGGTCACTGTCGAGGAACCGATTTCGGTGAGTGTGGAGCTGACGCATTTCCTTCGCGCCGTGGTAACGCGGCACGACGACGGCCACCGCACCGCGCGGCTGACCGGTTCACAAAGCTCGGGTATTCTCTCGTCCATGGCGCTCGCGAATGCGCTCGTGATCGTGCCGCGCGGCACGTTGCAGGTGGCGGCAGGCGCGACGTTGATGGCGATTCCGCTTGGCGTGGAGGGCGCATTCGACGAGCGCTTCAGCGCGTGACGGAACCCGTGGCTTCGCTCGCCGACTTGCCCTTTGAACTCGCGGCGCTCGATCACCGACATGTGATGGCGTTCACCGACGTGGTGCTGCCGAGTGGGCCGGTGCATCTCGAACATCCGCGCAACGCGGACGATCTGATTACGGAAGCGGATTACGTGATGGACGAACGGCTGCCCTACTGGGCCGACCTCTGGCCGTCGGCGCTGTCGTTCGCGCGAATCTTTCCCGACATCACGCCGCAAGCCGGGCGCATGCTCGAACTGGGCTGCGGCCTCGGCCTCGTGACCATCGCGGGACTCCGCGCCGGCCATGAGGTGACCGCGACGGACTACTACGACGACGCCCTGCTCTTCACGCAGCGAAACGCGATTCGCGTCACCGGCAAAACGCCGGAGACGCGTATGGCCGACTGGCGACACTGGCCGACCGATCTTGGCCGATTTGACCTCATCGTGGCTTCCGACATTCTCTATGAGCGGTCGTACGCGCCGTTGGTGGCGGGGATTATTGAGTCCTCACTCGCGCCAGGGGGTGTCGTGTTCGTGGCGGATCCGGGCCGCATCGGCATGGATGACTTTCGCGCCGAGTGCGCGGAGCGAAACTTGGTGATCGGCGAGAAACTGAAGGTTCCATATCAGGATGGAGCAATCAATCAGGTGATCACGATTCACGAGATCCGACGGGAAGCGATGTGATCCTCGAGCAGGCGGTGCGCGCGGCGGCGAATGCGCCCGCGGAGCCGAAGATCAGGGCCGGATCATCATGAACAGTGCGCCGCCAAGGGTTGCGAGACGACCAATCGGATAGGCAGGGGTCTCGGTACTATCGTTGGAAACGGACAACCGCCGGAGGGATCGGACAAGGCCCGGATACAACAACGACAACGACAACCACAACGACAACCACAACGACGACTGACCGGGGAACTACCACCACCGCTCGCGCTCGCGAGGTAGTCGCAGTTCCCCCCAAAGAGCGTCCGTGCCGAAGAGCTCCGATTCGTCCGGTACTTGTCCGCCACCCGCGATAGCGCCGAGACCCGTCTTTACGGCTTTTTCGGCGGCACCACCGGCTTCGGATCGTGCGCGTCGATCTTCTTCGTGTTCACCTGCAGCGCGTCCTCGTTCACCCAGTACTTCGGGCCAAACGGAACAGCCCTCGGCCAGATCTGGTCGAGCGACATGCCGTCATAGAGCATTCCGCCCTTCATCACGTACTGCATGTCGATCGTATTACGGATGTTGTCGAGTGGATTCTTGTTGAGCACCATCAGATCGGCAAGCTTGCCGACTTCGATCGACCCGAGATCCTTGTCGGCGCCGAGGAAGCGCGCGCCGTGCAGGCTGGCCACTTCGAGAGCGCCCATGTTGCCCAGCGCGCTTGCGCCCATCCACACTTCCCAGTGCGGCGCGATGCCATGGTGTTCACCATGTGACCCGATGGCGCCCCAGCCGCCTTCGGCGATGATGTCGGCCATCGCCTGCGCAACAAGCGGATAACTGTAGTCCGTGGCAGGACGTTGCCAGCGCACGCGCGTTTGCGGCACGAGCATGCGCCACGGAAACCAGAGGCGCTGCTTCGGATCCTTCCACACGTCGCTTTCGCCAAACCAGTACTCGATGCTCCACGCACTCGGCCCCGCGACGACGAGCGTGGGCGAGTATGTGGCTCCGGCCTTTCCGAGGAACTTGGCGCCGTCGGAGTACATCGGGACTTCGCTGAACGAGTGTTCCCACCCGGTCTGTCCGTCCATGATGAATCCGAGGTCCTCCATGAAGTGCCCGCCCTCGGAGGTCTCGTTGATTCCGACGGTGCGCGATGCTTCGGCCATCCACTGCCGCTGATCGCGGCGGGGCTGGGCGTATTGCTTGATGGACACGGCTCCCCAATCGGCCATCTTGCGGACGGCGGCGAGTGCGTCGGCCGGATTGTTCATCTCGTTCGCGCGTGCGGCGTCGCCGGCGGTGATATTGTCGCCCGTGCTGAATCCGCGCGGCCCGATCATCTCGCCAGCCTCGATGAGCTCGGCAGTCGGGAACATGTTCTGTGAGTACATCGACACGTCGGTCGTCGTGGTCACGCCGTAGGCCAGGTAGATGGCCTGCTCGTAGTCGTGCGTGGGGCGCATGCCTCGCCACTCGCGGTAATGGTGCGCGTGCATGTCCACGAAGCCCGGGATGATTGTCTTGCCGCTTGCATTCACTACCCTGCCGACGCCAGCCGTCGGGCAGTTGCCGACGCAGGTGATGCGCCCGTCCTTGACCACGACCGTCCCGCGCTCGATGACCTGGCGCTTATTGAGCGTCACGATGCGCGCGTTCGTCAGGGCGATGGAGCCGCTGGCGACGGAGCCGCGTGGTACCGACACGGCGAGCTTCACCGTATCCGTCTTGCCGTTTTCCATGTGATGCACGAAGAACCGCTCGCCGCTGCCGTACTCAAGTGTGTTCTTGTCGCGCCAGCGCGGAAACAGTCCGCCGTCACGCGTCAGCTGGGTGACCGGAAACTGGCCGCGTCGCTTCTCGATTCTTTGTACTTCGCCGCCGAGTCCGCCGTATGCCATGGGCGCGACGTACACGTTGTCGCCTTCCTGGAAGGCGACGAATTCGCCGGTGGGCGAGGGGACAATTTCGTCAGCCGCCGGGAAGGAGAGGTCTTCCTGCTTGTCGCTCCCGTCCAGCTTCGACGACATGAGGGCCGTACCGCCACCACGCCCACCAGCGCCCGCCTTTTCATCAATCCAGAACACCCGACCATCGGGACCGAACGAGGGACGCACCAGCTGGCGGCGCGCTTCGTTGCCCACCGAGGCGCCGGACGGGCGCAGCACCTTCGAGAAGGCGATGCCGGTGTCACCGGCGGTGCCGGCATTCGCATTGAGCGATACCAGGTCGTACCAGGAGTTGTGCGTCAGCGTGCGCTGGCGTGCCGTAGCACCTTCGCCGCGCGCGACGACGATGAGCCGGCCATCGGGACTCCAGACCGGATCCACATAGTCACCGGATTCACTCGTCACGCGCTGCGGAGTGCCGCCAGTGGCCGCCACTGTCCAGACGTGACCGCGCGCCGTGTCCTCCCAGGTCACGAAGGCGATGGAGCGGCCATCGGGGCTCCATGTGGGCGCGTACTCCAGTGGTTGGAAGGCAGCGTCTGTGAGGCGCTTTGGCGTGCCCGTGGCGCCCGGTTGCGTGTAAATGCGACCGACGGACTGGAACGCGATCGTCTTTCCATCTGGCGACGCGCTCGGCCAGCGGAAGAACTTCGCGGCCACGGGTCCATCGGCGATCCGGAATTCCTTGCGCGCCATTTCTGAAATGGTGCGGTGCACCGTCGCGGTGTACGGAACGGTGGTGACGGCCTTCGTTGCGATATCGAGACGACGGATCTTCCCACCCTGCGCGATGACGAGACTCTTCCCGTCCTTCGACCATTTGTAGCGCGCCAACACGCCGAGCGTCTTGGAACCCGAGGTGACCATCGGATCGATCGGATCCATGACCATGCGTTCCGCGCCGGTCTTCATGTCGCGCAACCAGAGTGCACTGCGCGGCCCGTACTTGTGGCCCTTGTACTCGAGCAGTCCGTCCGGAATCTGGCGGCCAAAAGCGAGCCATCGCCCGTCCGGCGAAATCTCCGGTACCGCGCCACCACCAGAGGAGAAGCGTCCCGCAGCCGCGCCAACGCTTTCGCCATTGGTAATGTCGACCGTTTCGCCGTTCTTCATTTCAAACCGCCGGAGCTGAATGGAGCCGCTGAGCATCTCCTTCGTGTCCGTGGTCATCGTGACCTGGTAGTACAGGTACTTCCCGTCACTCGACACGCTCGGCCACGACGGCGCGCCGTTGCCGCCCGCGCCGCGACCACCGCCAGCACCGACGAGGGACACTCCCTGGCCACCGTCCTTGTGATACATCCACAGCCCGCCGCCGGCTCCAGCGCCGCCGTCACCGCCGCCGCGACCGCCTTTGCGCACGATGATGTAGTTGCCGTCAGGCGTCCACGCCGGTTCGACTGCCGTGGCGTTGAGGTCGCTGAACACCGCGTGCGGATTCGAGCCGTCGGCGTTCATGACCCAGAGGTTGTACTGACCACGGCGGTCCGTGATGAACGTGATCAGCTTGCCGTCGGGCGAGATACGCGGCTGGAAGTTCAGCGCTACGCCGCTGTTTTGCGTGAGCACCGTGGCAGCGCCGCCCGTCGCGGGCACCCGATAGATGTGCCCGAGCAGATCAAATGCGACCCAGCTGCCGTCAGGGGAGATGTCGACCGATGTCCAGGTTCCTTCGGACGTCGTGAAGTCGATGTCGCGTGTCTTGCCGCGTGCGAGCGTGACGTCCCAGGCGGCGCGCCCACCTCCGCCACCTTGGGCATCGGTGGCGCCGCCCCGCTGCGCGAAGAGGGGCAGCGCAGAGACGAGCATTGCGACGACGACTGCGGATCGGGTTCGGATAGACATGGCCACGGTCTCGGGTGGGGAGTTTCGTCCCAAAAGGTGCAGCGAAGCCGACGTTCGCGCGAGTATTATTCGCTCCCGCCCATGAACTTCGACTCAACTCCTGTCCTGCCGCACGGCTTTCGCTGCGCGAGCCGCAATGTCGGCCTCAAGCCGGTCGCCAAGGATCTGGCGCTCTTCGTGAGTGATGTGGATTGCGCGGCCGCCGTGCTCTTCACCAGAAATCAGTTTCCGGGCGCGCCGGTGTTGCTTGGGCGTGAAACGATCAAGGGCGGCGTACTCCGCGCCGTAATCGTGAACAGCAAGGTGAGCAACGTCGCGACGGGCGAGGCCGGGCTGCAGTTCGCCCGCCGCATGGCTGCTGGCGCTGCGGCTGAAGTGGGCACCGATGCCAGGAAGGTGCTGGTGAGTTCTACCGGCGTCATTGGCGTGGCGCTCCCGATCGAGAAGATCGAAGCCGGTATGCGCGGCATGGCCGCCGACTTGCAGGCTGACCCGATGCCCGGTGCGCACGGCATCATGACGACGGATACGCATCCGAAAGTGTTATCCGTGCGCGTGGGCCAGGCAACGATCACCTGGATTGCCAAGGGCGCGGGCATGATCGAACCGAACATGGCGACGATGCTGGCCTACATCTTCACCGATGCCACGTTCGATGCGCCGACGCTCGATGGCATGCTTCGCCGCGCCGCCGACGTCTCGTTCAACATGCTCTCAATCGACACGGACACGAGCACATCGGACACCTGCGCGTTGCTGGCGAATGGCATGGCCGGCCCAACGGACCCCGCGTCATTCGAGGCAGCGCTCGTGGCAGGCTGCATTCGCATGGCCGAGATCATTGCAAGAGACGGCGAAGGGGCGAAGCACCTGATCAAGGTGCGCGCGCGCGGCGCCAAGTCTGTTGGCGAAGCGCGGACCATCGCGAAGTCGGTCGTGAACTCGCCACTGGTGAAAACCATGGTCGCCGGCGCCGATCCGAATGTGGGCCGCTTGCTCATGGCGATCGGGAAGTGTTTCGATGTCACGATCGACCGCTCGAAGACCGACGCGTGGATTAACGGCCACCAAGTGGTTGCCGGTGGCGTGCGAGGCGCGTTCGACGATGACGTCGTGCGAAAGGCCCTCGGCAATGAGGTCGTGACGATCGAAGTTGCGCTTGGCGTCGGGACCGGCGACGCGACCGCGTTTGGGTGTGACCTCACGCAAGGCTACATCGACGAGAACGCGGCGTACTACTCTAGTTGACAGCAGGTAGCTGGCGGTAGGAAGATGGCGCGCCGCGGCGAACCGCTCGCTCGCGCAGCGCGGTAGCTGGTGGCATCTTCTGGCGTTGACCGTACACGCCCTACACGCCGTCCTCATCAGGAGATTCGCATGATCCCCACCCTTCGCCGTCTGGCCGCGCTGGCCGCGCTGGCCTCGATCGGCATCGCCGCATCCGCCGTATCCGCCGCCGCCCAGCAGCCGCGCGAAGCAGTCGTTCGCGCCAACTGGGAGCTCGCCAACAAGTTCGGTACGCAGGCGCTGCAACGGATCAATTACTCCACCGCCCTTCAGGCCCGCTGGATCGGCAAGACCGATTCGATGTGGTACAACTGGAAGGACCACAACGGAAACGGATTTCTCCTCATCGTTCCGGCGCTCAAGACCAAGAAGCCGCTCTTCGATCACGCGAAGCTCGCGGCGCAGCTCGCCACGCTGCACAAGAAACCATATGACGCAAACTCGCTTCCCTTCACCACGATCACGTGGGTGAAGGACCACAAGCGATTCCGCTTCAACACCGACACCGGCACCATGGCGTCACGCTACGAGTGGAACATGGCGACCGAAACGCTGACCACACTCGGCCGACCTATTCGCGCTGATTCAATCGTTCCCGATGAAGAGCGCGAGGAAGGTAGCGGCGGCCGCGGCGGACAGGGCGGCGGCGGTGGTCGTGGAGGCGGCGGCCCGGATTTCCGGAACTGGTCCCCTGACAGCACCATGTTCGTCTTTGCGCGCGCACACAATCTCTATTTCGTCGAAAAGGGAAAGACCGACACGACGAAGATTTCGACCGACGGCGAGAAGAATCACTCTTTCGGATTCCGCGACACGACCGAAGTGCAGGACAGCACCCAGCAGGACAATCAGGGCGGCGGCGGGCGCGGCGGTGCTGCCAATCGAGACCCGCGTGTGCGCGCCAATGTTACGTGGTCGCCGGATTCGAAAGCCTTCGTGATTCCGCGCCAGGATCAGCGAAAGGTCAAGGAACTCTACCTCGTCAATTCACTGGCCGATCCGCGCCCCACGCTGAGTGCGTACTCGTACGCGATGCCTGGTGAGGACAATGTCGGGCTGTCCGAGCTCTACGTCTGGAA
The DNA here is from genome assembly GCA_026387935.1 of Gemmatimonadota bacterium. GTDB lineage: Bacteria > Gemmatimonadota > Gemmatimonadetes > Gemmatimonadales > Gemmatimonadaceae > Fen-1231. The sequence continues at coordinate 44,088 of JAPLKU010000022.1, forward strand.
GAAGGGGACCCCGACAGTGGCGCCGGTCAACATCAAGAAGTGGCGTGATGAGCGGATCATGAACATCCATTGGACCGTCGGGTCGGACAAGATCCGGCTCGTGCGGCGTGACCGGCCGCAGCGGCATCTCGAACTGATCGAGTTGACGCTCTCGACCGGCGCCGTCAAGACGTTGATCACCGACGCGGTCGAGAACGCGAATCTCGAGACGCCACAGGTGCGCTATGTGAGGACGGGTGGCGACATCATCTGGTGGTCGGAAAAGACCGGCTGGGGTCACTATTATCTGTACGACTTCAACGGCGCATACAAGAAACCGCTCACCGAAGGTCCGTGGCGCGCCGACCAGATCACGGACATCGATACGATCGCGGGCGTCGTGTTCGTTTCAGGCGTGGGACGTGAAGCGGGCGAGAATGTCTACTACCGGCACACCTATCGCGTGAACGGCGACGGGACCGGGTTCGCACTACTCGATCCGGGCAACTCGAATCACACGACGACGCTGAGTCCGAGCAAGAAGTTTGTCGTCGACAACTCGTCGCGCATTGAATTCGCCCCGAAGGCGGTACTGCGCGACGTGACGGGCAAGGCCGTGATGGATCTCGAGGAAGCCGATCTCTCCGGCATCAAGGCCGCCGGGTGGAAGCCGCCCGAGCAGTTCATCGTGAAGGCCGCCGACGGCGTGACGGACATCTACGGTAACCTGTGGAAGCCCTTCGATTTCGATTCCACAAAGAAGTACCCGATTATCGCGCACGTGTACCCGGGCCCGCAGACGGAAGGCGTCAACATTCCGTTCGCCGCCGGTGGCGTGCCGCAGCAGCTCGCGCAGCTCGGGTTCATCGTCATACAGCTCGGCAATCGCGGCGGCAATCCGCTCCGGTCCAACGCGTACCAGAGCTTCAGCTATTACAACATGCGCGACTATGCGCTGGCCGATAAGAAGGCCGGTATCGAGCAGCTCGCATCACTGCACAAGTGGATCGACATCGACCGCGTGGGCATCTTCGGCCACTCGGGCGGTGGATTCCTGACCGCCGCGGCGATGATGACGCCGCCGTACAACGACTTCTTCAAGGTCGGCGTGTCGAGCTCGGGGAATCACGACAACAACATCTATAACCAGAACTGGAGCGAGCAGTACCACGGCCTGAAGACCGTCGTGGCAACTGCCACCACAGCTGCGGCGGCGGGCGGTGCGGCCGGCCGTGGTGGGCGGGCGGGTGGCGCGAACGGTGGGGCAAACGGCGGGGCAAACGGCGGCACTGGTGGGCCTGGCGCAGTGAGCGGGTCGCCCGGCCGCATCGCGGGCCCGTCATCGCCGGCAGACACCGGCTACGCGGACGATTCGCTGCGCTACCAGATTCGCGTGCCGACCAACATCGAGCTGGCGCCGAACCTGAAGGGCCGGCTCCTGCTCGCGACGGGCGACATGGACAACAACGTCCACCCCGGCAACACGATCCGGATGGCGAACGCGCTGATCAAAGCGAACAAGCGCTTCGACTTCATCCTGTTACCCGGCCAGCCGCACGGCTACGGGCCCATGCAGAACTACTTCAACCGGCAACTCATGGAGTACTTCGCAGAGCATCTGCTGGGCGATTACTACCGAGCGGGTGCGGAGATCAAGCCGTAGTGATCGACAAGCATCACCGACTTTGGACGCGGATCAAACGGATGTGAACGACGATTAGGCGGATACGGCAACGACAACTGCAACAATAGGGGGAACTGCAACCACATCGGGCGTGGTCGCAGTTCCCCCAATCAGTTGAGGCCGCCGGCCCTGAACAATCCGGACAAGTCCGGCCGTTGTCCGATTCCCGCGCTAGCGCCGAGACCCCTGCTCCTACATCGCGATCTTCGCGTCGGTGATCGGCTTCAGCTTCCCTGCCCACTGCTTGTTGAAGTCGGCAATCGTCTTGGTCATCAGCTCGGCGAACTTCGCTTTCGCGGTCTTGAGATCCTGCTCTATGTCGCCGAGCACCTGCACAGCCGCGTCGGTCGGCCGGTGGTCGGCGCCGCCGGCCACGTCACCTGCGCCGGTGCCGACGTCGCCGTTCAACCAAATGAGCTTCATGAAGATCTTCATCGTCTCGACGTAGTACTTATCGTCGCTCATGAGGTCGGAGTTCGTCAACATGAGCAGTTCCACGTCCTTGATCTTGCCATCAAGCGTCAGCAGCGCGGCCTTCGCATCGGGCTTGGTCGTATCCGCCTTCGCGATGTCCTGCACCTGGCGCCGCATTACCTCGATGCGGTTGATCATCTGGACCGTTGCGTTCATGTCGTCACGCACTTTCGTCTGCGCCTTGGTCGAGGCGACGATGTCAGCCACTGGCTGCTTGACATCCTTATCAAGGAGCACGGCGAACGGGCGAGTCTGCGACTTGCCGGCAACGGTCACGCGCACGCTGTACTTGCCGGGAGCCGCGAGTGGACCGTTCCGTTGCGGACCATCGATGCCCCAGTGGATGATGGGCCGAGTGTCCTTGCCCGCAAACCGGGGATCCTCCCAGATGTGCGGCTGCTCCGGTGGCGTGTGCCGCATTTCCACCTGCATCGGCGGCTCGTAGCGCAGGTTCCACGCGACCTTGTTCAGCCCCGGACGCCCGCGGCCGTTCATCGTGCGGATCACTACGCCCGCCGAGTCGAGTACCTCCAGCTTGATCAATCCGTCGGTCACAGCCTTCAGGTCGAACTGGAAGTCCGCTCGACCGCTTCGGGCCTCACGGTAACCGGTGCGCGGCGCGAAGAGGTGGAAGTCAGCCGCCGCCGCGGCCTTGTCCTTTTCTTCGAGCGGTGCAATGTCGCGCAGGATGAAGACGCCGCGTCCGTACGTCGACACGACCACATCATGCCACTCCTTCGGCGTCTCGATCCAGCTCACGGGGGCAGGCGGAAGCCCCGTCTTGAAGTGCGTCCAGTTCGCGCCGTCGTTCATCGAGTAGTAGAACGCGTGCGCCGTGCCGGCGAAGAGCATTCCCTTCCGGTTCGGGTTTTCACCCACCGACATCACGTAGTCGAGCGGATGTCCGTTCGGCAGATCACCCGTGACCTCCTTCCACGTCTTGCCGAAGTCTGTTGTCTTGTAAATGTGCGGCGATCGATCGTCGACCATGTGGTAGTCGGCCGTGAAATACGCCGTGCCCGCGTCGTGCCACGACGGCGTGATCTGCCGGATCGTGCCCAGCGGCTTCATTCCGACGTTCTTGGTGACGTCGTTCCACGTCGTGCCGCCATCGCGTGTGTTCCACACCTTGCCGTCGTTCGTGCCGGCCCAGATCAGCCCCTTCCGGATCTGGCTCGGCGCAATAGAGAACACCAGCGCGCCGTAGAACTGGCCAAGATTGTCGCCAACCACGCCGCCCGAGTTGACGATCATCGACTTGTCGCGTGTCGAGAGGTCGGGACTGGTCACCTTCCACGTCTGCCCGCCATTGGACGTCTTGAAGATCACCTGACAGCCGTAGTAAACCGTGTTGTGGTCGAAGGGATCAATCGCAAGCGGCGGCGTCCAGTGGCACCGGTACTTGATATCGTCGGGCGGCGAGTCAAGCGTGATGCCAAAGGGGGCCACCGAGCGTGCCAGCCCCGCCTTGTTGTCGAACCGCGTCACCTTGTTGCCGTAGCAGCTGGCCCAGATGATGTCGGCGTCGGTCGGGTCCGCGAGCGTGAAGCCCGACTCGCAGCCGCCGATTCCATGCTGCCAGGTGCCGACGCTCGCGTACGCGGCGTTGCCCGAACCGCCTGCACCACCACCGCGACCGCCGCGCCCACCCACGCCTCCCTGAGGCGGAATCGGCCCGAAGTCGATTGTCGTCGAGTCGACGGGCGCACGCGCGGCCGTCGAGTCGGCGACGCCGCTCGCGCCGCTCCCACTGCGGCCACCGCGGCCACCAAGACCGCCCGCTGCCGCAGAATCCGGAACGGGCGGGCCGAAGCCGCCACGCCCGCGTCCACCGCCGCCCGGAGGCGCCTCGACCACGTTGCTCGGTCCGCGAATCGTGCCATTGTCCTGGCGATTCGTCAGCACCCAGTACGGAACCTGCTTGTCGGTCGAGACGTGATACATCTGGCCGTTGGGCAGCGTGACCGTGCCCGACTGTGCACCGTGCGTAGATGTGACCCGCGCGCCGGCATCGTTCGTGAGACCGAAGTGGTCGGCGTTAACTGGATCCCACCAGATGTCGTGATTGTCGCCGCCCCACGGCCGCTCGACGAAGGTCTTGGCTCCGTCGGTGGACTGGAAGAACGTCGAGCTCGCCAGAAGAATCTCATCGGGGTTCGACGGAGAGACCTCGAGGCGCGTGTAGTAGCCCGCGCGCCCGATCAGCGGTCGCTGCCAGTTCCACACCTTCCACGTGACTCCAGCGTCGTCTGAGCGCCAGACGGATCCCTGATCGGCGGTCTGCATCAGCGCGTACACCCGCTTGCCATTGCTCGGCGCAACGGCCACGTCCACCTTGCCGACACCCGCCTTGGGCAGGCCATTCGCGAGGCGGGTCCAGGTTTCGCCCGCGTCGTTCGTCTTCCAGACGCCGCTGCCCGGGCCGCCGCTGTACATCGCCCACGTGGCCATCTTCACTTCCCACGTGCCGGCATAGAGGACGCGCGGATCCTGCTTGTCCATCGAGAGGCCCGAGCAACCTGTTTTGTCGTCGACAAAGAGCACGCGGCGCCAGCTGTTGCCGCCGTCGCCGGTACGGAACACTCCGCGCTCCTGCTGCGGCCCCGTTACACGACCGATTGCGCAGACATACACGATGTCGGGGTTGGTCGGATGGATGATGACCTTCCCGATCCGGCCGACTTCCCTGAGGCCCATGTTCTTCCAGGTTGTTCCGGCATCGGCCGACTTGTAGACGCCGTCGCCGGCGATGTCCGCGTCGCGAATCACCCACGCCTCGCCGGTCCCGGCCCAGACGATGTCGTGGTTCGATTGCGAGACGGCGAGCGCACCGATCGCCTGCACACCGGTCTCGTCAAAAATCGGCACGTTGGTCGTACCGTTGTTGGTCGACTTGAAGATGCCGCCCGAGGCGCTGCCGAAATACCAGGTATTGTTGTCACCAGGCACGCCGGCGATGGCGGAGACTCGGCCGCCGTCGGTCGGCCCAATGAACTGGAACCAGAGCGAGTCGGCGCGAACGGGCGCGGTGGGCGCCGCGGTGGGCTGTTGGGCGGAGAGAGGCACGCCCGAGGCTGCGCCGACAGAAGCGAGCAGAGCGACGGATGCGATTAGGCGGGGGCGGAGCGACATGCGTGTGTGATCCTCAGGGTCATGGTCAAACAGACCTCGGAAGATACGGAACCGCCTTGCTACACCGCTAACCGCCCGGCGACTACCTCGGCAATGTCCAGCACGGTAACATCGGCATCGCGCGCCTTCACGCTGTCGGCCAGCATCGTCATGCAGAAGGGGCACGCCACAGCGATCGTCGTCGCACCGGTCGCGAGCGCCTCCTCGGCACGCTCCGCGTTGATTCGCTTGCCGCCTTCAGCCACATGTTCTTCCATGAACATCCGGCCGCCGCCAGCACCACAGCACATGCCGCGATCGCGCGAGCGCGGCATTTCCACGAGTTCCATGACGGGCAATGCGCGCTTGAGGGCTTCGCGCGGCGCGTCGTACACCTCGTTGTAGCGACCGAGGTAGCAGGAGTCGTGGTAGGTGAACTTGCTCACCGGTTCGTGGAGATCAGCGCGGAGCGGCACCTTCCCTGCCGCGAGCAACTCTTCGATGAACGTCGAATGGTGGATGACGTCGAAGTGCCCACCCCACTGAGGGAACTCGTTGCCCATCTGGTGGAAGCAGTGCGGGCAGGCGGTCACCACCTTCGTCACCGCGTAGGTATTGAGGACACCAACGGCGTCCTTCGCGAGCATCTGGTAGAGGTACTCGTTGCCCATGCGTCGCGCGGGATCGCCGTGGCACTTTTCTTCCTGCGCCAGAATCGCGAACCGCACGCCGGCAGCCTTCATGATCTTCGCAAACGCGACGGTAGTCTTCTTCGCGCGATCGTCAAACGAGCCCATGCAGCCAACCCAATAGAGCACGTCGGGCTTCTCGCCGCGGCCATGCAGTTCAGCCATCGTCGGGATGTCCATGCCGTCGGCCCACTTCGCGCGGTCGGCCGGGTCGAACGCCCAGGGCGAACCCTTCTGCTCCATGGACTCGAACGCCGGCAGGATCTCTTCCGGGAAGCGCGATTCCCCGAGGACGAGGTTGCGGCGCAGTTCGTTGATCACGGAGAGCTGATCAATGGAGACTGGGCATTCGGTCACGCAGGCGCGGCACGAAGTGCAGGCCCAGAGTTCGTCTTCGGTGATGTAGGTATCGAGCAGCGCGCGCGCGGTGGTTGCTCCGGCGGTTGTGACGGCGGTGCCGCCGGCACTCCGCCCAATCAGTCCGATCCCAGCGGCCGCCGATTTCTCTTCCAACCGCTCGCGGACGTTCACCATGATCTTGCGCGGGCTCAGCGGTTTGCCCGTGATGTTCGCCGGACACACGCTCGTGCAGCGGCCGCATTCCGTGCAGGCGAATCCATCGAGCAAGGATTTCCAACTCAGCTGCTCAACGTCCTTTGCGCCGAAGACTTCGAGGTCGCCTTCGAGGTCCATCGCCGACATGACGCCAACCTGCCCAGGCCCACTCGTGTTCGAGAGGTACACGTTCGGCAGCGACACCACGACGTGCAGGTGCTTCGAATACGGCAGATAGTTCAGGAAACTGAGCACCAGCAATCCGTGCGACACCCAGAACAGGCGCTCAAGTGTGAGTGCAGCACTTGGCGAGACGACCACCGATGACAACGCGGCAATCACCGCCGAGATCGGCCGGAGCAAGCCAATACCGGGTTCCGGATTGGCGACCATCGCCATCGCCTGATCGCCGAACATCGTGATCATCAGCGCGCCGATCCACGACAGAATCAACAACGGGTCATTCGGATGCGTCTCGGCGCCCATCAACCGCTTCACCCGCTTGGTGATGCGGCGGAAAAGCGCAAACGACACCGCGAGCAGCACCAGCGCGCCCCAGACGTCCTGATTGATCGTGTAGAAGCGGTACAGCACGCCCGGCAGGACCTTCGCGAAACTGAACGACGGGAACACACCGGCGACAAGAAACTCGATCGTGCCGGCGGTCAGCACGCAGAAGCCCCAGAAAATCGCCGCGTGCATCGGGCCCGCAACCGAATCGCGGAAGATCTTCTTCTGGAAGATTCCGATCGAGAGCAGGTTGCCCAACCGTGCGCCGACATCGCTCCAACGGGAGTCGTCGAGTCGGCCCATGCGCAGTTCAAGGATGAGTCGCCACGCGTTCCAGGCAAACAAGCCGAACGCGGCGACTACGACGAGCGCAAAGACGATGTGCACGGCGCTAGCCGCTCTTCGCCTTCTTCACCGCGTCCGTCAGCACGGGGAGCACCTGCAGAACATCGCCGACGATGCCATAGTCCGCCACCTTGAAGATCGGCGCCTCACGGTCCTTGTTGATGGCGACGATCGTCTTCGCCGTGCGCATGCCTGCAAGGTGCTGAATCGCACCAGAGATGCCGCAGGCGACATACAAATCCGGACTGACGAGCCGTCCCGTCTGGCCGATCTGGTCCGAGTGCGGACGCCAGCCATCGTCGGTCACCGCGCGGGTTGCGCCGACCGCTGCATTTCCGAACGCCGCCGCGAGATCTTCGACGAGCTTGAAGTTTGCCGCCTCTTTGAGGCCGCGGCCGCCGCTGATGATCACCGGCGCTTCGCCGAGGTCGAGCTTCGCACCGCCTGATACCTCGGTGGCGGTCACCTTCACGCGCACCGACGACGGATCGATCACGCTGGTGATCGTCTCGATGGTACCGGCCTTCGCGCTTTCCTTCGGCAGTACCGCACCGGCACGCAACGAAATGATGGCCGGCGTCGCCTTGAGCGAGAAGGTCTGAATGACCTTGTTCGTGTAGCCGGGGTGCTTCACAGTGGCGGTGTCGCCAGCAATGCTGAACTCCGTGACGTCGGACGCATACGGCACACCGAGCTTTGCCGCCGAACGCGCCACGAGGTCATGCCCCTGCGCGCTGGCAGCGAAGAACGCCGCGCCGTACCCGCTCGTGATTCGCGCCGCGATCGTGGCGGCGAGTGCCTCGGGATTGTAATGCGTGAATCCGGCGTGCTCGAGCACGATCACGACGTCGGCGCCATGCGCGGCGAGCTTGGCCGCGTGCTGGCCAATTCCGGGCGCGCCGGCAATCATCGCGTGCACCTGCCCACCCGTCTGGTCGGCCACTTGGCGCGCGGCCGTGACGGCCTCAAGCGAGGCGCGGCGAATATTGCCGAGGCAACTCTCGGCGAAGGCGAAAGTATTGTTGGAGTTGCTCACAGGATCTTGGCCTCTTCCTTGAGGAGGCGGACAAGCTCGGGCACGGCATCGGGGCCCTCGCCAATGATGCGGCCACCTGTGCGTTCCGGAGGAAGCTCCAGCGATTCAAGGGTGTACCGCTGCGCGCCAAGTTGCGCCGGGCGCACGTCCATCGGTTTCTTCTTTGCCGCCATGATCCCCTTGAGCGAGGGGTATCGCGCGCGCGCGATGCCTTCATCAATCGAGAGCACTGCCGGCAGCGTGCACTCGACGAGCTCGAACGCCCCCTCAAGTTCGCGGCGCGCTTTCACCATGCCGCCTTCGACATCGAGCTTCGTGATCGCGCCGATGTACGGCCTGTCGAGCAGTTCGGCGAGTTGCGCCCCGACCGACCGGTTTTGCGTATCCACCGCCATGCGGCCGGTGAGAATCAGGTCGTACGCGCCTTCCTTGAGCTCGGCCGCCAATGCAGATGCAATTGCATAGCCGTCGTGAACAGGAGTGTCATGCTTGAGCTGAACGGCGCGGTGGGCGCCCATCGAGAGCGCCTTGCGCAGGGTCTCCTGCACGGCGTCGGGGCCAACGGAGACGACCGTCACCTCACCCGCGCCCGCCTTTTCAGTTAGCTGAATGGCCACTTCGGCAGCGTACCCGTCGAAGTCGCTCATATCGAATTTGAGACCGGCTTCGTCAACCGCCTTTCCGCCGGCGGCGATCTTGAAGCGCACGTCCTGGTCGGGGACGCGCTTGATGCAAACGGCGATTTTCATTGCCCGTTGAGTCTGATGTTCACAGAAGAAAATTTAGCGCCCGCACACATCGAACAACAGCAACGGCGAGTAGACAGGTCACGGTTGTCGGTTATCGGTTGTCGGTCGCCCGCACCACCGGCGCCCGACGCCCGTGTACCTCGCCAACGCCGTCAAGCACGGGCGAGAGGTCGCGATCAAGGTGCTGCTGCCGGAACCGTCAGCCACGCTCGGCGCCGACCGGTTTGAGCGCGAGGGAATGCTGCCTACGGCCTCGACACATCACCGGCAGCGTTCATCGCAGGGCACTACTGCTGGGTCATCGCGAACTGGAACGACGGTTTGAAGACAGAAGGCTGGTTCCTGCTCAAGTAGCGTGACCGGCTGATTAGTCGAAGCGGGCCCCGGGACTTCCCGGGGCCCGTTCTCGTTTCGGGCCGCAAACGCTTATCGTACAGCAACCACCGCCGGAGGGTCGCTCGATGGCTGCAACAGGAGATTCCGGTTCCGTGCGCCTCGTGGCGCTGATCACCGGCGCGACCGCCGGTATTGGGCGCGTGTTCGCCCAGCGCTTGGCCGCCAGTGGGCATGACCTGATTCTTGTCGCGCGCGATGCCACGCGCTTGAGCGCGCTGGCCGATGAGCTTTCGCTCCAGTACGGCATTACCGCCGAGCCTCTCGCGGCGGACCTTGCGCGCGACGACGGCATGCGCCGCGTGGCCGATCGCATCGCACAGGAACCGCGGCTCGCCGTGCTGGTCAACAATGCCGGCTTTGGTACGAAGGGCCGCTTGGTCAATCGTCCGGTAGCCGAGCAGGCGACAATGCTGGAACTACACGTGATGGCACCGATGATTCACACGCGCGCCGCGCTTCCGGGCATGATCGAGCGCCGCCGCGGCTGGATCATCAACGTGGCGTCGGTGGCGTCGTACACCTACTCGATGGGCAACGTGAACTACTGCGCCACCAAGGCGTACCTGCGCGTCTTCAGCGAATCACTGGCGCTCGAGCTCGCGGGAACCGGTGTTCAGGTGCAGGCGCTCTGCCCGGGATTCACCCACACCGAGTTCCACGACCGCGCCGGAATGGACAAGACCACGATCGCCGGCCTGCTCTGGCTGACGTCAGACCGGGTGGTGGACGAATCCTTGGCGCAGATCGCCGCGGGCGGGCACCCCGTGTGTGTGCCCAGCCTTCGCTTCAAACTGATTGTGCTGCTGCTGCGGCACATGCCCGAGTGGGCCATGCGCCCGATGCGCGCGAGGTACGGAAAACTCAGGACGTAGCGGGTAGCCGATCACGTCGCCCTACTTGAACGCGTTCATCCCGGTCACGGCCATCCCGAGGATGAGCGAATGCACGTCGTGCGTTCCCTCATACGTGTAGACGCTTTCGAGGTTCGCCATGTGCCGCATGCTCGCGTACTCGGCAAGAATGCCGTTGGCACCGAGTAGCCGACGCGCTTCGCGCGCGATATCTGTGGCGATGTTCACATTGTTCCGCTTGGCCAGTGAGACTTGCTGCGGCGTGAAGGTGCCGGCGTCCTTCATGCGACCCAGGTGAAGTGACACAAGCTGGCCCTTCACGATTTCGGTAATCATCTCGGCGAGCCGCACCTGCTGAATCTGAAATCCGCCGATGGGTTTGTCGAACATAATGCGCGTCTTCGAGTACTCCAGCGCCTCTTCGTAGCAGGCCATCGCCGCGCCGAGGGCGCCCCACGAGATGCCGTAGCGCGCTTGCGTGAGGCACATGAGCGGACTCTTCAAGCCGCCGGACTTCGGCAGGATCGCGTCGGCCGGCAGGTGCACATCGGCGAATACGAGCTCGCTCGTGTCGCTCGCTCGGAGCGAGAGCTTGCCTTTCTGGTCCTTGGCCGAGAAACCCGTCGAGTTCGTCGGAACGAGAAAGCCGCGAACGCTCGTGCCCTCCGTGTCGTTGTCCTCGGTCTTGGCCCAGACAACGGCCACCACAGCCGCTGACCCGTTGGTGATCCACATCTTTGCTCCGTTCAGAATCCAGGAGCCGTCCTTCTGCTTCCGCGCGCGGGTAATCATCCCAGCGGGATTCGAACCATAGTCAGGCTCGGTGAGGCCGAAGCAACCAATCGCCTCGCCCTTGGCCATTTTTGGCAGCCAGTGCTTCTTCTGCTCTTCGGAGCCGAAGGCGTAGATGGGATACATCACGAGCGCGCCCTGCACGCTGGCGAAGGAGCGCACGCCGGAATCGCCGCGCTCGAGTTCCTGCATGATGAGCCCGTAGCTCACGTTGTTGAGCCCGGCGCAGCCGTATTCCTCGGGGAGGTTCGCGCCGAAGAATCCGAGTTCGCCCATTTCGGGAATCAGCTGCTTCGGGAACTTCCCCTCCACATAACAATCCCCGATGATCGGAAGCACGCGCTCGTCCACGAAGCGACGAACGGTGTCGCGAACCGCGCGCTCTTCTTCGGTCAGGGCGGCGTCAATATTGAACAGGTCGCCCTCGCGGGGCTTGAGTTCCGGGGAGGCGAGATGGGTGTCGTGTGGGGGGGTAGCCATGCGCTTAACACTAGTTGAGCGGCGGCAATGGAACACCGTGGCGGGGCCCGGCGACGCCCCTCAATCCACCGGCCGCGTCGCGCGAGGCACGACCCCCACCTCGCGCGCCTTTTTTTTGAACGCTGCGCCGTGGTCCAGCGGAAGCCCGGCCTCGTCCTGCCACTGGTGTACCATCTCGTGTAGCAGTGTGTGCAGCGCCTCTCGCACACCGTCGCGACGCAGGTGCCGTACAGAAATCGCGATCTCCGCGCCAATCCCGCGGCGTCCGGGCGCATAGTGCCCAAGCCTCGCCTTCATTCGGCGTGAGACGCGTATTACCGGCGTGCCAAGCACTCCGCCGAATCGCTCGGCGTTGAACCGCGCGTGGCATTCGACGAGTCGCGCCACGATCGGTGTGTCTTCAGGGTGCGTGCGCTCAACACGAGCCGGCCGGTCATCGTGCTGAATCTGCGCCGCCCACGTGGTAATCGCGCTGCGCGCGGCCGTTCGAGAGCCTCCACTCCGCATCACGAAGTCCACGACGGCCTGCTGCACCTCGATGGGCGCATCGCGATAGCCCCGGTGCACACGAAGTGTCCGGCCCCGAATACTGACCATCGTCCGCCGGTTCCGGGTGAGCTTCAGCTCGTCAACCCGGCTCAGCCCGAGCGCGCGATATCGCGCAAGCAGTACGGCGGAATCGTCATGTAGTGCAGTGGCGCTCATCCCGTTGCGATCGCCCCCTACACCTGGTGTTTCGTCTCGGCCGTCCGTGCCCACTTGGACACGCGTGCGCGGGTGAACTCGCGTGCCGACGCGCTCCACTCGTGCAACGTGACGGACAGAATCGCACCGTCATACTCGATCAAGTTCCACGACCCCGGGCGCCCGCCGCGCGTGCGGTCCGTCAGTGTACCAGCGGTGGAGACCACAAACCGGCGCCGCGCCGACTGCACTTCCTCGACGCGCTCTTCGTGGTCGTGCCCACAGCAGACGATATCGGCGCCGGTGTGCGATGCGTCCACGATCCCGAACGCTCGACTCGCGAGCCCCCACCGCTTGGAGAGATTTCCGCGCAGCACGTTGTGGTGGAGCACCAACACCTTCAGGTCAGTCGGCGGCGCGAGCGAAAAGGCCATGCGGGCCCGTTCCCATTGCCGGCCACGAACGGCGCCGACAACGGAGAGGTCGCGCGGCCGCGTCGTCAGCGTATAGGGCTGGATGCCGTGCGCCGAGTTGAGGCCGACAATCGTCGCGCCGGGCACGCTCACGCGTGGCTCGAGGTCGGAGCGGACGTACTCGCGGTAGCGCGAAAACATCGCGTACCTGTGCCCGGCGCCGAGGAACGACGTCCACCAGGCGCAATCATGATTTCCAGGAACCACCACGGTTGGCGCGCGTTCTTCGCAGCGGCGGACGAAGGCGCCGGCACGCTCGAACTCCTTGCGCCGAGTGCGTTGCGACAGATCGCCCGAGATGACAATTGCGTCGAACGGTACGCTCGCGATGTACGCTTCCAGCGCCGCCACCTGCTCCGGGACGCTGTGGCGCCCGAAGTGCAGGTCCGACGCGTGGAGAATGCGCGTCATCGCGAGAACACCATCACAGGTGGGCGATGACCGCGTCGGTGAACTGGGCGGTGCTCGCTGTGCCGCCCACATCGCCAGTGATCGCCTTCTGCTCGCGCAGTACGGTCTCGATCGCATTCTGAATTCGCGTCGCCAGTGCACCCTGTCCAGCGTGATCGAGCATCTGACAGGCCGCCAGCATCACTGCCGTCGGATTCGCGATCCCCTTCCCTGCGATATCAGGCGCCGTTCCATGGACGGCTTCAAAAATCGCGGCGTCCTTGCCGATATTCGCGCCCGGCGTGAGCCCGAGTCCGCCAACGAGCCCCGACGTGAGGTCCGACAGAATGTCGCCGAACAGATTCGTTGTCACGATCACATCGTAGCGCTCGGGCTTTGACACGAGCTCCATCGCGCAGGCGTCCACGATCCGTTCCTCGACGGCCACTTTGCCCGTGTATTCCTTCGCGATTTCGCGGCCGACATCGAGAAAGAGTCCCTGTGAATACTTGAGAATATTGGCCTTGTGCACGAGCGTCACCTTTTTGCGCCCCAGTCGCACCGCCAGATCAAACGCGTACCGATGAATGCGCTCGGCGCCGTACCGCGTGACCACGGCAATCGACTGGGCGGCCGCACGCTCATCGGTACCAATCTTGATGTAGTTCTCGATGCCGATGTACAGCCCTTCCGTATTCTCGCGAACAAGAATGATGTCCACATCCTTGAACCGAAGATTCGGCAGCACCGTCTTGGCAGGGCGCACATTCGCGTAGAGATCAAACTCTTTCCGCAGCGCCACGTTGATCGAGCGGAACCCCTTCCCCGACGGGGTCTCGAGCGGGCCCTTCAGCGCCAGCTTCGTTCGCTTGATGGACGCGATGGTCTGATCCGGCATCGGGTCGTTGTGTGCCGCGACGGCGGCCATACCGGCCAGCTGACGGTCCCAGGTGATATCGGCGCCGCTCGCGGCGATGAGGCGAACAGTGGCGTCGGTGACTTCGGGGCCGATTCCATCACCGGGAATCAGCGTTGCGTGAATCGTCATGAATCGAATAAGGGTTGAACTTGAAAACCACTGGCAGGGGCCTAGCGGGGCGAGATGAGGTCGGCGACCCGCGCCGCGAGTGCGCCGATTTCGGCCGCGGAGAACGTGGTGCCAGCGTCACCAATCACGTCACTGAACCAGACAATCGACCCGGCGCGACCGTCAACGAGGACTACGCTCAGTATCGGATGCGTTGCGCCGGCCTTCCGTCCGAACCAGAGGTCCACGGGAATGAGTGCGTACCGCGCATCTCCCAGCGCGATCACCGAGCGCAGGTTGTTGACAACACCGCTTGGCGCCGGATCGCCGGGTTTTTTCTGCGGATTGCGAAATCCTGCCGCGCCGAGCGAGTACGGGTCGCTGGCATAATCCGAGTTGCGCTTAGCCAGGCGGGCGATATCGGCCGCGTACGCCCACTTCTTCCCGATACCGCGCGCCGCAATTGCTCCGCCGATCGAGTCGTCGAGTGCAATTCGGAGCGCCGCCCAGTCAGCCGACTTCACCAGCGAAAGGCTGTCTCCCCGGAGAAACTGGACCGGCATGACCGCCAGCTTCTGCGAGGCAAACCCACCGAGCGGCGGCTCACCAGGCAGTGGCACAGCAATCTGGCCGGGTCGGGCCTGGCCCGAAACGGCCGCCAGTGGTAGGGCGGGCAAAACAAGCGCCGCTGCGCAGACCAGGCGACGAAATGATAGGCTAGGCACACCCGAAAGCTAATCGGCCAAGACGGCCAATACGCCCTGCTGGTTGCGACGACCCCGGCTTGGCGGGCATTTTCTTCGGATGCCCATTCTCAAGAAGCTCATCTGGGTCCTCATCGCCGTCGTCGGCGCTTCGGCCCTTGGCTACATCGCAGTCCAGCACGGCGAGACGATCAACGCGGGTTGGCTGCTCACCGCCGCCATCTGCATGTATCTCGTCGCCTACCGATTCTACAGCAAGATCATTGCGGCGAAGATTTTCGCGCTTGATCCGGCGCGAGCAACGCCTGCCGAGCGACTCTCGGACGGTCGTGATTTCGTGCCGACAAATCGGTGGATCGTCTTCGGACACCATTTCGCAGCGATTGCCGGCCCTGGTCCGCTCATCGGACCAACGCTCGCGGCCCAGTTTGGCTACCTGCCGGGCTTCCTCTGGATAATTGTTGGCGTCGCACTTGGCGGCGCCGTACAGGACTGCCTCATCCTTTGCGCTTCGGTGCGCCGCGACGGCAAATCGCTCGGCCAGATGGCGAAGGATGAGATCGGCACGGTGGCGGGATACACCGCACTGGTGGCGACCTTCGGCATCATGATCATCCTGATCGCCGTACTGGCGCTGATCGTGACCAACGCCCTTCGGTCAAGCCCCTGGGGCACCGTGACGCTCGCCCTGACGATTCCCATCGCGATGATCATGGGATTGTTCATGCGCTACGTGCGGCCGCACCGCGTGCTCGAAGCCACAGCGCTTGGGCTCGTGATGCTCGTTTTCGCGCTCTTTGCCGGCAAATGGGTTGCCGAGAATCCGACGCTCGCGCCGATTTTTACGCTGAGCGGCACGCAGTTAGCCGTGTGGATCATGATCTATGGATTCGCGGCGTCGGTGTTGCCGGTGTGGCTGCTCCTCGCCCCACGCGACTACCTCTCGGCGTTCGTGAAGATTGGCGTTGTGGCGGCGCTCGGCGTTGGCATTTTCATCATGCTGCCGTCGCTCAAGATGCCGGCCACGACGAGTTTCTTCTCGTCAGGCAACGGGCCGGTGTTTGCCGGCAAGGTGTTCCCGTTTGTGTTCATTACGATTGCCTGCGGCGCGATTTCAGGATTCCACGCGCTGGTCAGCTCGGGCACGACGCCGAAGCTGTTGGCGAATGAGGCCGACGCGCGATTCATCGGCTACGGCGGCATGCTCACTGAATCGCTCGTCGCAGTTATGGCCTTGATCGCGGCCTGCATTCTGGACCCGGGCGCCTACTTCGCCATCAACGCACCGGCTGGCCTGATTGGCACGACCGTCGAAAGCGCCTCGGCGGCGGTGGCCAACTGGGGATTCGTCATCACGCCGGACAAGTTGACGGCGCTCGCCGCGAGTGTGCAGGAGAGTTCGCTACTGTCGCGCACGGGTGGCGCACCGTCGCTCGCCGTTGGAATGGCCAACATTTTTGCCAGCGTATTCGGCGGCGGCGCAGCGATGGCCATCTGGTATCACTTCGCGATCATGTTCGAGGCCCTGTTCATCCTCACCACGCTCGACGCCGGCACGCGCGTCGGGCGTTTCATGCTGCAGGACATGGGCAGCCACGTCTGGAAGCCGTTCGGCCGCGTTTCATGGCAACCGGCTTCGATCAGCGCGAGCGCCATTGTCGTGCTGTCGTGGGGCTACTTCCTCTATCAGGGCGTGACCGATCCACTTGGTGGCGTCAACACGTTGTGGCCGCTCTTTGGCATCTCGAACCAGCTACTCGCCGCCATCGCGCTCTGCGTCGGCACGACGGTGATCATCAAGATGGGCAAGAAACAGTACGCGTTCATCACGTTGATTCCGCTCACCTGGCTGACGATCGTGACGATGACGGCCGGCTACCAGAAGATTTTTGCGGCTGATCCGAAGCTTGGATTCCTGGCTCATGCGCGCTGGATTGAGAGCTTTGTGGCGGCCGGCAACCTTCCGCCTGGCGTGAAGAGCGTTGGCGACACCGGGCGCATGCTGTTCAACGACCGGCTCGATGCGGGAGTGGCAGGATTTTTCATGGTCGCGGTGATTGTGATTCTTACGGCGTCCATTCGTGAGTGGCTTGCTGTGATCAATGGCAAGAAGGCGGCCGTGAGCAGTGAAGTGCCGTTCACGCCGCGCGCTGGGCTGGCGCCGAACTCGTAGGACGACAAACTTTTCTCTACTTCTCACGCAAATGCATCGCACCCGAATCGTCGTGCTCACCGTCGCGGGCGGCCTGCTCGCCGCAGCGCCGGATACGGCAATCGCTCAGGGCGCAAAGCCCGCTGCCGCGAAGTTCGAGATGACCATCCCGAACATCATGCGTGGCCCGGAGCACTATGGGCGTGAGCCGCAGCAGGTGCGCTGGTCGCCAGACGGGCAGTGGATCTACTTCCAGTGGCTGCCACCATCGACGGATTGGCGCGACACGCCAAAGCCGTATCGCGTGCGCGCCCAGGCCGGCGCCAAGCCAGAGCTTGTGAGCGCTGAAGAGATGGATCGCATGACGCCGCTCGTGGCGAATGGCGTCATGTCGCCAGATCGCTCCAAGAAGCTCACCGAAGCGCGCGGCGAGCTCTGGCTCGTGGATATGCGCACGTCGACGGTGCGCCGGCTCACGGAGACGGTCGCCAACGAAGGCGGCGGCCGATTCTCCAGCGATGGCCAGCGCGTGATTTTCACGCGCGACGGCAATGCGTTCTCCGTCGAACTCTCGACCGGCGCGGTGAAACAGCTCACAGACATCCGCACGCCAGGTGATGCCGCAGCGGCTGCTCCGGTGGCAGGCGCTGGCGGTGGTGGTCGTGGCGGCGGGCGTGGTGCTGCTCCGCCGCCGGTGGCGCAGGGCGCAGGCCGAGGCGGTCGCGGTGGCAACGCCCAGCGCACCACGCTCGAAGCGGAGCAACTCAAGCTATTCGAGGTCATTCGCGACCAGGCCCGCGCCGATTCCATCCGTCGCGGCGACGTGCGCGAAGATCCGTCGCTCCCGCGCACCGTGAATCTCAATGCAGGCGAGCGGGTGCAGCAAATCACCGTCAGCCCCAACAGCGGCTCGGTGATTTTCACGACGACGACCGCCGCAGCTGACCAGCGCGCGACGATCGTTCCGAACTACGTCACTTCGAGCGGATTCACGGAAGACATTCCGAGCCGCACCTTCGTCGGCGACCTGCTGCCGGCCGGCCGCATCGGATTCCAAGCGCTGCCGCGGGGCAACGTCGTCTGGATTGCACCGATCGACGGCGAGACCAATCCGCCCGCGAACCAGAACATCGTCGCATGGAATGAATCGGGCTCCGCAGCGATCATCACCGCCACGACACGCAGCTGGAAGCGCCGCCAGATGTCAGTCGTTGACGGCAAGACCGGCGCGATCAAGGCCTTCGAAGTACTCAACGACACCGCCTGGGTCGGCGGACCATGCCAGGGCTGCGCCGGCTGGTACGACAACGACCGTCGGATTTACTGGACCAGCGAGACGAATGGCTGGGCGCAGATTCACTCCGCCGCGGCCGACGGCTCCGATCGCAAGGAAGTCACCGCGCTCGGCAAGTGGGAGGTGTACGACGTCGCCCTCACCGCCGACAGACAGTCGTTCCTCTACCATTCGAGTGAAGTCTCGCCGTACGACCGCGACCTCTGGACCGTTCCGGTTGCCGGCGGCGCGCGTACCAAGCTCACGAACGCAAAGGGCGGCCATCAGGTGGTGCTCTCGCCCGACGAAAAGCAGATGGCCGATGTCTGGTCGACGAACGTGCATCCGCCCGAGATTTACCTCTCCACGAAGGGTGCCTCTGCTGCGCCCGCGCAGCTGACGCTAAGCCCAAGCCCGGAGTTCATCGCGGGCCCGTGGAAGGAAATGGATGTGGTGTATATCCCCGCAAGCGACGGCGTGCCGGTGCCGGCGCACGTGTACAAGCCGCAGGACTTCGGCGCGAAGCCGAACGGCGCCGCCGTCATCTGGGTGCATGGCGCCGGCTACGCGCACGAAGTGCACCACTATTGGAAGGGCGGCTACGCGCGCGAGTACATGTTCAACACCTTCCTCGCGCAGAAGGGCTACACGGTGCTCGACATCGACTACCGTGCGAGCGCTGGCTACGGGCGCGATTGGCGCACCGCCATCTATCGCTACATGGGTGGCCGCGACCTCGGCGACCAGGTGGACGGCTCGAAGTACCTCACGAAGAACTTCGGCATCGACCCCGAGCGCATCGGGATGTACGGTGGCAGCTACGGCGGATTCATGACGCTGATGGCACTGTTCACGCAGCCGAAGTATTTCGGCGCCGGCGCTGCGCTCCGCAGCGTGACCGACTGGGCGCACTACAACCACCAGTACACGAGTCAGATTCTCAACCAGCCGCAGGACGACACGCTGGCGTATCATCGCTCGTCGCCGATCTTCCTGGCCGAGGGCCTCGAGGATCCGCTCGTGATGCTGCACGGTATGGTGGACACGAACGTGCACTTCCAGGACATCGTGCGGCTCACGCAGCGCCTGATTGAACTGGGCAAGACCAACTGGTCGCTCGCACCGTATCCGGTGGAAGACCATGGCTTTACGAGACCGAGCAGCTGGGCGGATGAGTATCGCCGGATCTTCGAGCTGTACGAGACGACGATCGGCCCGAAGGGGAGCAAGGCGAAGCAGTGAGCACGATGAGTTCAGCGACGCGCGATGCGAACCCGACCACCCCTGCCGCCGATAAGGCGGCGGGCGGTCGCAGAACAAACACCCTTACGCGCGCGCTGGCCATTGTGCGGCGCATTGTCGGTGTCCCCGACTACGAGGGATACCGCAAGCACATGGCGGTCTGCCACCCCGATCAGCCGCTGCTCACGGAAAATGAATTCGCGGAAGAGCAGATGACGGCGAAGTACTCGCGGCCGGGGCAGCGCTGCTGCTAGGCGCCGTATCTGGTTACTTCAGCCAGAAGATCGCGGTTCCGCACTGCGCGCCCTTGGTGCCTGTCCCCGTAACATTGAATCTCAAAGGCGTCGTCGCGACGGTGTAGTACTCGACGCCAATGATCTCGCTCGCGCTGACACTATTGCGATCGAAGCGTTGATTCACGATGCCATTTACGATGATTTGAGGTTCGCAGAGTTTGCCATTCCGCGTGCTCACGAGAATCTCGTACGGCCCTCGCTGCACCGCGCGAATACCGGGAATCTGACCAGGCAAGAGGGCCGCGACTCACTCGAGCGGCGCGCCGACGCTGGTCAGTTCAGGACCAGGTATTAGGTTTAAAAATGTTTCACAGAATAGCCGGAACGCTTTGTGCCGCTTTGCTGCTCCATGCCACCTTGGCCAGCGTGGCAGTCGCCTGCGCAGCGGCCATGCATGGATCGGCTAGCAGCGCACCCGGCGGCGAGGCACATCAGCATGGAGCCGCCCATTCCGCCATTCCGCGCAGCGCGGGAGCGCAGGGATGCCGTCCGAGATGGCGCACAACACGTCGCCGGCGTCGAGTGACGCCCCCTGCGACGAACCGGCGAGCACCGATTGCTGCATTGTGATCGCGCCCTGCACGATCACGTTTGCGAGTGCACGGGCGGCTGAGGCCGCCACTCCTGCGCTGCGACACGGCCGCATCGCTGATCCGACCACATCGCTCGCGGCTTCCGCCGTCACCGCACCCGACCCGCCGCCTCCAAAGGCGTAGGTCCCCTTCACAATCCGGAGTGCATCCGGCCGTGTGTGCCAATCGGGCATCCGCGGGTGGTGCGACACATTCGACTGCTCGCACCCGGGACCTTTGTCGGGATACTCGATGTTCAGACTGAAATGGGTGTACCACTCCGTGGCGACGCTAGCCGTTGTTGTCGGAGCCATTGTATTTGCTCCCTTCTTGGCAGCCGCACAGAACATGAAGGGAATGCCCGGCATGGCAATGCCTTCCGACCCAGCCATGAATCCGCTTGGTGTTTCCATGGACCGTATGGGATCGGGGACTACGTGGATTCCCGACGCCTTGGCGATTCCCTCAGTCCAATTCAGCGCGGCTGACTGGCATCTGGCGCTGCATGGCTTCGCGTTCGGCCAGTACGACATGCAGAGCGGTCCGCGCGGAGGCAACCAAGCGGGAAGGGCCATGCTGATGGCGACGCGGGCCGTCGCCGGGGGACGATTTCAGGCGCGAGCGATGTTGAGCCTCGATGCCGCAACGCTTAGAGACGGCGGCTATCCGCTCCTGTTGCAGACCGGCGAGACGTGGAAAGGCAAGCCGCTTATTGACCGCCAACATCCGCATGACTTCTGGATGGAACTCGGACTGCAGTATGAGCGCGAGTTGACGCGCAACGTGGGCTTCTCGGTTTACGTCGCACCTTCGGGCGAACCCGCACTCGGCCCGGTGGCGTTCATGCACCGCCCTTCTGCGATGGACAATCCCGAGGCCGGCATCGGCCACCACTGGCAGGATGCCACACATGTCAGCTTCGGCGTGGTCACCGCCGGAATCTTTTCCCGGCGCTGGAAGCTCGAGGGCTCGGTGTTCAACGGGCAGGAGCCCGACGAGAATCGGTGGAACTTCGATTTCCACCCGCTGCAATCGTACTCCGGCCGCGTCACGTTCAATCCCGACTCGTCGTGGAGCATGAGTGCAGGCTACGGATTCATCAAGGAACCCGAGGCGTCCGACGCTGGGCACTCAATGCATCGAACCAGCATCGCACTGCAACACAGCCGCCGCCTTAGAATGGCCGGACAGTGGGCGACCACGCTCATTTGGGGCGCGAACGCGCATGCCGACGAGGAAGGACTGTCACAGAGCATTCTGGCCGAATCAGAAGCGATCCTCGACGAGCGCAACACCGTATTCGGTCGCGCCGAGTACGTACAAAAGCCAGCCGAAGATCTGGGGATTACCGGCACGGCATTGACCGCCGCAGATCATGGCCGGTTTGGCGTCTCCAGGCTCTCGCTGGGCTACATTCGGGAAATCGGTACGTTCGGAGCCGCGACCATCGGCCTCGGTGCTGTGGGCAGCGTGAACTTCGTGCCGTCGGCGCTCGAACGCACGTATGGATCTTCCACACCCACTGGAGCAACGCTCTTCGTTCGGTTGCGCGCGCGCATCGTACCACAACACGACATGCACGACATGCACAACATGGAAAGGCCGAAGTAGAGCATCGATTCGCGCCGACGTCAGCCCGAGTGGTCAGTTCGCCGCTCGGGCTGACCGCGGCACGAGTATGATCAGTCCAACGGTCGCGGCACTCGCCAGCGCCGCGCCCATTGAGAACGCCGCAGACGGCCCCACGCGATCCCATACGAGGCCGAAGAGTAGCGACGCCGGCAGCGCCGCAATCCCAATCGAGAAGTTGAACCAGCCAAACGCCGTGCCTCGCCGCTCCGCCGGCACGAGATCGGCCACCAGCGCCTTCTCCGCCCCTTCGGTGAGTCCGAAGTAGAGGCCATAAACCAGGAACAGGCCCCAGATCTGCCAGGGCGCGGCGGCCATCCCGAACCCGAGATACACGAGCGCGTACAGCGCCCAGCCAATGATCATCAACGGACGGCGTCCGTAGCGGTCCGAAAGTGCCCCGCCGGGTGTGCTTGACAGTGCCTTCACCAGATTCAGTGCCGCATACAGAATGGGAATCACGGCCATCGGCACGCCCACCTGCTGCGCGCGCACGAGCAGAAACGCGTCGC
Source organism: Gemmatimonadota bacterium (assembly GCA_026387935.1). Classification (GTDB taxonomy): domain Bacteria; phylum Gemmatimonadota; class Gemmatimonadetes; order Gemmatimonadales; family Gemmatimonadaceae; genus Fen-1231. The sequence goes on from JAPLKU010000022.1 coordinate 66,693, forward strand.
TCGATGCACCAAGGGTGAACACGAACAGCACGGCGAGGTAACGCCAGAAGGTGGAGCCGAGCGGAACACCGCCGGGGAGACTGACCGTCGCGGCGGCCGACTTCATCGCGGTGCCACGCACGGCCTCCCGTAGCGCCGCGGCTTTCGGCGTCTCGCGCACAAACAGCACCAGCACCACAATCGACAACGCGCCCGGAACCGCAGTCCACAGGAACACAGACCGCATCGGCATGTGCGCTATCTCGTAGAGCAGCCAGGCGAGCAACGGCCCGACCACTGCGCCTACGTTGTCCAGCGCACGATGGAACCCGAATGCGCGGCCGCGCGATGACGCGTCGCTCGAATCCGCCAGCAGCGCATCGCGCGGCGACGTGCGGATCCCCTTCCCCGTGCGGTCGGTCATTCGCACAGCCAGCGCATGCCACGGCACCGCCGCGATCGCCAACACCGGGCGTGCGATGGCGGAGAGCAAGTATCCGCCAATCACAAGCGGTTTCTTTCGCGGCACCCGATCGGCCCACCAACCGCTCGCCAGCTTCAGCAACGAACTCGTTGAATCCGCGAGCCCTTCAATCGTCCCGATCATCGTCGCACTCGCGCCGAGCACCGTTGTGAGGAACAGCGGCAGCAGCGGATAGATCATCTCGCTGGCGACGTCGCCGAGGAGGCTGACGACGCCGAGCGCTTTCACATGGCGCGAGAGTTTCGCTGGAGCGGGCTCAGTCATGCGCGCGCTCACCCATGCGCCGAGCCGGACCCCGCAGGCGCGCTCGGTGCCGTGATCAGGAACCGGCTGCGGGCGGCGCGCGCCGGAAACTGCGTTGCATAGGCGGACTTCCAGCGGTCGACAAAATCCTCAGCGCCATCGCGCGCGACCATGGACCACACCGCACCACCAAATCCCGCGCCAAACGCCGACGCCGCAACGGCGCGATGCTCCCGCGCGAGCCGTGCCAGCGCGATCGTCTCAGGCACCTGATTCTCGATGGCGCTCTCGGCGAGCGCCTGCGAACGATCGACCAGCACACCAAGCCGAGCAAAATCACGGGCACGGAATGCGTCCGCAACAGAAGGAACGATCGTATCGCACTCCTCTCGAAACTGTGCGAGCCGCTTCACCAGATACTCGGCGCTCACCGGAGCGCCGTTGCCGTCGGCATCGCGCGCCATGGCCTCGAGGCGCTCGACGGCGTCAGGCCCGCCCGCGAGCGCGGCCGCAAGCGTCGCGTCATTGCGATAGGTGAGCCCGTTCCAGCGGCGCACCATCCAGCGCACCGCATCGGCAGCGCGGTTGTACGAGGCCTGTGCGTTGCCGGTCTTTGATGCTTTTACGCCGCTCACGCCAATGACCAATACATGGTCTGCCGGCCAGGGCGCCCATCCCTCTTCGCGCGCCGGGATGTAACTGAACTGCCCGACCATCCCCTGCCGCGCACACATGATCGCGACGTGATCCTGCGCCCCGCCGCGCACGCCGACTCCATCGTCGCCGGCAAAGGGACCGTGCGGCGCTCCCGTCTCGATCGCCGCGACATACTCGGCAAACGCGATGGGACTCCCCGCGTGCTCAGCGAACACCGCATTCGCGGTGACGCCCGTGGCATCAACGACGGCGCGCGCGAGTGCTATCGTCAACGCAGTCGAGCTCGAGAGCCCGGCCGCAGGCGGCAGCGCGCTAGAGAGGCGCACATCTACGCCGCCGGTGGCGTGCGGGAAATCCCGGCCGATCCGTCGTGCGACGGCGGCCACATAGGTACTCCACCTCGCACGCGTCGGCGTGGCCGTCGCGGAAATCGGGACTTCGACGACGTCGCGCGAGCCGCGCTGGCGCACACGCAGCACCCGCTCCTTGAGCGGAATCGCAACCGCGCGCATGGCCAGGTCCACCGCGCAGGTGAGCGAACGACCGCCACCATAGTCCACGTGCTTGCCCACGAGTTCCACGCGTCCGGGAACCGTGTAGCGGCGGGTCATCGAACACTCGCCGGCGCGCCAGCCTGCCTGTGCGCGCCCGTCATGGCATCGGCACGAGATGGGCCAATCGCCGCTTGACGCTCTCAATGTCCGCGCGACGCGACAAGTCGAGCACGCCCGCACGCTCGCGCACGACCTTGAACGTGAGCCCCAGATCACGCATGCCGATTGAGACTGCGTCCTGCAGCTCCAGCTCGCCCCTCGGCGATGGCCGCACACGCTCGCACGCCTCAAACATCTGGGGAGTGAATGACCAGAGGTTCATCGACACCCAGCGCTCGGGGCGCATCGCCAGCGGATCGTCGGGCGCTGGCTTTTCGCGGATTGCCCGCAGGCGATCTTCGTCATCGATATCCACGAGCGCATACCGGAGCACGCGCTCGGCGTCGATGCCCGATTCGCGAATCAGCGCTTCGGATTCAAATGCCACGAGACCGTTGTCATGAATGCCCGCCGCAGAACGCAGCGACGCGGGCGAA
>JAPLKU010000025.1 GCA_026387935.1 Gemmatimonadota bacterium
CAAGCGCGTGACCGCTGTGTTGGCGCGACTCCAACTGACCACGGCGCGCGATACGTCCATGCGCTCGATTGGCGATACGATCGTGGTGCGGGCGACAGGCTTTGTCAAAAGTGGCGCCACAACTGTGGCGAGTCCGCTCTCTGCCCTGTCGTGGACATTGCGTGGCACAGGGGCGACGGTGATGTTCGCGGGCGGGGATTCGGCGCGAGTGATTGCTCTGTCCAATGGGGTGGATACCATCATCGTGGGCCACCCCTACTGCTTGGCCGGCGCTCGGTGTGCCGACACGGCGCTCGTGCGGGTGTCGCAGGCGATGCGCCTGACGCTGGCGGCTCCAACGCTCTCGGCCTGGAGTTTCGGCGATACGGTGTCGACTGCTGCCACCGTCAAGGATGCGCGCGGAAATGGCCAGATTGGGACCTACCTCAAGTTCTTCCCTCAAACGGCTGCCGATTCCGCCCTGGTCACCGTGACGGCACTCACCGGGCTCAGTCAGCCGGCCAATGGCAACATGGCCGTGTCGAGGCTCATTGCAAAAGCCAACGGCATCGCGCGAGTAACGGTACGGGCATATAGCGTGGCCGATGCGCTGATCGATACCGCGTCCATCTCGGTGAAGGTGCGTCAGATCGCTGTGCGCACCACGGTGTTCCCGCTGCAGAGTTCCGTCACGCATGGCGACTCGGTTCCGCTCCGGGCAAGGGCGATTGACGCCCGCGGAACGGTCATTGCCGATGCGATGGTCGCGCTGACCCCCGTATCCGGCACCCTCTCCGGATTCTGGGCGATCGGTTCCGCGCCCAGCGTAGCGGCCACGCAACGCGTCTGGGCCGATGTTGCCGGTGTCGCCGCGGCGGCGAATAATGCGGGAGCCCCGGCCGTGACCGTCGCTCGCGATACGGCAGCCATCCAGAGCGTGCCCGCGATGACGGTCGTCGCAGGTAGCGATTCGGTGGCGAAGGTGGTGGCGGTCAGCGTCCGTACCTATGCGGCGGTCGCCGTGCCCAACGTCTGGGTACGTTATGCCGCGAGCGGTGGCGTCACGACGGCAGACTCCATTCAAACGGGCGCGGATGGGTCGGGCACTGTGACCTGGACCGCGCCAACCACGGTAGGCACCTACCGGCTGACGGTGTTGAAACGGGAGGGGGCGCTGCCAGTGACGGCGGCGGATTCGGCTGGCCTGATCCTCGCGCGCCGGACCGTGCAGGTGATTGCCGCGGCGGCGCACCCAACCACGAGCAGGGTCACCCCGACGGATACTCTCATCAATGCCGCAGCGACCACGACGCTCTCGTTGGCCGCGAAGGATGCGTATGGCAATGTGACTACGACGATCGTGCCGGCGGATATCGCGACAACCGTCCTGACGGGGACCATCGGAGCCTGGACCTGTACGAGCAGCACGTGCACCGCGACCTACACGGCACCGATAACGGTCGGGACGGATACGGTCAGTGTGAAGCTGGCGGCCCTGCACACGCTCGGGTCTCCGTTCGCAATCCGCGCAAAGCCGGGCGCGGCATCGCTGGCCATCTCGACCATTAGTGCAAGCGCGGCGAGTATTGTGGCGAACGGAACGGCCACGAGCACGCTGACGGTGCAGTTGAAGGACGCCAATGGCAACAACCTCACGGCCACTGGCGGCACGGTGACAATCGTCAAGACCACCGGGCCAACGCTGACGCTCACCGCCGTGACCGACAATGCGGACGGAACCTATACGGCCACGGTGTCCGGGACGGCGTCCGGGACCGCAACATTTACGGCGAGTTTGGACGCGGCTGCGCTGACGCAAGCCAGTAATCCGGTGACCGTCGCGTTGACCGCCGGCGCTGCCACAAAGCTCGCCTTTACGACGGAACCCTCGGCGAGTACCACCGTCAACGTGGTGTTCGCACGGCAACCGGTCGTGACGGTGCAGGACGCGTTTGGAAATACCGTGACCGGCTCCACAGCGGCGATCGCACTCACGCTCACCACCGGCAACGCGGCTCTGGTCGGTACGGCAACGGTGAGCGCAGTTGCCGGAGTCGCAACATTCGCGGGGCTCAAGATTACCCCTGGCACTGGAGCCAACTATGTGCTCACAGCGGCGACTGCTGGATTGACGTCAGCCACCACCACACCAGCGTTTACGATTACGCCGTAGCGCCGACATTCTGAACTCGTGCGTAGATCTCTTTCGATGCGCGCCGCTCGTCACCTTGCCTGTGCCGCAGCGCTTGGGGCCTGCGTGGCTCCAGCGGTAATTGCTCAGCCCGCCACGTCGCTCAGGCAGCCATCAGCGGCTGTGCTGGCGGCACAGGGTCCCGACAGTTTCACGGTCCGGATCTCCACGACGCAGGGGGCCGTCACGGTCATCGCTCGGCGAGCGTGGGCGCCGCGCGGGAGCGACCGATTCTTTCATCTGGTCCGGCTGCGGTTCTACGACAAGTCGATGTTCTACCGGGTGCTCCCCAACTACATCGCCCAGGTGGGTTACCATCGCGACCCAGCGGTCACGACCGCCTGGGACGAGTTAGCGATCAAGGACGACAAGGGCGGTCAGTCGAATAAGAAAGGGTCCGTGACCTTTGCGCACGCGGGCGCCAACAGCCGCACCACGCAGCTCTTCTTCAACCTGGCCGACAACACCAACCTCGACCCACTCGGGTTTACGCCGTTCGCTGAGGTGACCGAGGGGATGGACGCCCTCGCGGCGTTGAACGGAGAGTAATGGTGAAATCTTTCCGAGAGGGAACGGGCCCAAGGCAGCGCGGGTGGCGCTCGAAGGCAACGCCTACCTCAAGAAGGCGTTTCCAAAGCTTGACGGCATCGACAGCGCGCGGATCGTCGAGCGGTGGCCCCCCGCCAAGCGGTAGCCGGGCGCCCTGCCTGATTGGGCCGCCGTCTCTCATCAGCAAGACCTCTCTGATCGGAGCG